>NZ_MIYK01000022.1 GCF_002907375.1 Fructilactobacillus lindneri DSM 20690 = JCM 11027 | reverse complement strand
TCAGTTCTTCACATTTTTGCCGAAACGGTTAGTTTCGCTGTTAACAGCAAGCTAAATGGTTAAATTAATTAAAATATGCCCTGTGATACCAAGGGATCAGTCTGTCTTCATACTTTCAAGTTTCAGTTCCTTTATTATCGTTGACGCTCAGAGCGTCAAAAACACCGCTACTGCTGAAAACAAAGGTTACGACGCTGGTAAGAAAATCTCGGGGATTAAGCGCCATCTGGCAGTTGATATCAATGGCTTTCCGCAGGCCATTCACATGACGCGAGCGAACGTCTCTGATCGAGACGGGGCCAGTGCCATGATCGCTTTACATGCCATGCATTTACGCCAGGTTCAAAATGTCTTAGTTGATGGTGGTTATTCAGGCGTTAATTTTCAGCTCGATGTAGCCAGTAATTTAAACGCAACCGTGCAGGTTGCGAAGCGCAATGAGTTGCATCGATTCGAAGTCATGCCCCAACGTTGGGTAGTCGAACGATCTTTTAGTTGGCTAGAGAATTGTCGGCGACTTTGGAAAAATTGTGAGCGTCAATTAACCACCAGTCTGCAAATGGTCGTTTTAGCGTTTTTAGCACTATTACTTAAGAGATTTTAGACAGCTTCTTAGTATCAGGTCGAAAATATCCTTTTACACCTTTTTGTGGGTCTAAATTCTGTTCGCTTACTTTCAGGTCGGTATTTTCGTTTAAATAATTCTTTAGCTCATTGTATAGATTGCTGACGTTTTTATGGTCTGATAAGTTTTCTTTTACAAAATCATTAACATTAGGTACGGGGGCGCCATGTGTCTGTTCTATATCAAAGACAGGTATATGCTCTTATGCTAGATTTACGGACAGATTTTCTTCTGCCCTGTAAACTAATAGCATAGGAGCATTTTTTAATATGATCTTGAATTTACACTTTAAGTGCAACACTAATTAAATAAAGAATGGCCCATGGCCAAATTTCTGTAAAATGATGTTTGCGAAAACAATCATGAAAGGAATTTAGCCATGGATCACTACAAGCATATTACCATAGATGAACGGGAAACTATCTTTTTAATGAGGAATCATGGAAACTCACTTCGTGAGATTGCCAGCCATATCAAGAAAAGTTACTCAACCATTTCTCGAGAATTAAGCCGTAATTCTACTGGTAAATCCTATTCACCTTCGAAGGCTCAGGAGAAGTACAAACAGCGCAAAGGCAACTGTGGCAGAGTCTCTCTTTTGAGTAATCCTCAGGTGTTTGAAGTGGTGAGAGAACACTTCTGCGAAGACCTTTGGTCTCCGGAGGAAATATCGAATCGCTTGGCAGTCGAAAAGTATCCGGTGCAGATCAGTACCACGACTATTTACCGTGGGATTTTCAATGGCTTATTTGATAATTTGTTTAAATCTGGCAGCTCTAGTGCCGTGCGCCATCTAAGGCATCACGGCAAGTCTCGCCACAATAAAGCTTATCAAGAAAAGCGAGGCAAGATTCCAATCCCCAACAAGATTCATGATCGTCCGCGAGAAGCTGACAACCGTGTAGAAATTGGTCACTGGGAAGGTGATACCGTGTTAGGCAAAAGCGGAAAGGCTTGTGTCGTTACATTGGTTGATCGAAAATCTCGTTACCTGCTTATTGGTAAAGCTGCTAAAAGAACTTCAGAAGCAGTCACGGATACTTTGAGCGACTTAATGAAGCTATGGCCTGGTAGATCGTTAACGATTACCCCGGATAGGGGTAAAGAGTTTGCCAAAGTTCAATGTTTAACTGATAAGTTTGGTACGCCCTTCTACTTTCCCGATCCTCACTCTCCTTGGCAACGAGGAACTAACGAAAATACTAACGGCTTGCTTCGCGAATATTTGCCAAAAGGAACTGACCTTGATTCAATTACTGACCGCCGGATACAAGCATATGCAGAACAAATGAATAATCGTCCCCGTAAATGTCTCGGATGGAAAACGCCTTATGAAATATTCTTTAATGTAGTGTTGCACTTAATTTGACAATTCAAGCCTTAAATTTTGAAAATGCTCAATTTATTTCATGCAACCGTTTGCAACTTCTGCCAAAAGGTGCCATAATACAAAATGCAAACGCTATTATTAATACGATATTTTGAATTGGAGGAATATGAAATGGATGAACAAAGTAGCGCAGCTGCAACCAAGAAGTCTGGTTTGCCCAAACTTCCCGCCAGTACCATTTGGATGATCAACTTTGGCATCTTAGGTGTGCAGATTGCTTTTACCCTGCAAAGCTCACAAATGAGTCGAATTTTTCAAACGATTGGGGCAGATCCCAACAAGTTGGGCTGGTTCTTTATTTTGCCACCTCTTGCAGGCTTAATCGTTCAACCAATTATCGGTTATTATTCAGATCGAACTTGGGCACCCAAGTTGGGCGGCCGTCGATTGCCATACTTGGCATTAGGAACCTTGATTGCCATCATCGTGATGTGTCTGTTGCCTAATTCGGGGAGTTTTGGCTTCGGGTACGCATCAATTACGGCATTGGTATTCGGGGCAGTCACTGTTGCCCTGCTAGATGTGTCGTCTAACATTGCCATGCAGCCATTCAAGATGATGATCGGCGATATGGTCAATGATGACCAAAAGAGTTATGCATACGGCATTCAAAGTTTCCTGTCAAATGGTGGTGCGGTCATCGCAGCCATCTTCCCATTTATCTTTACGGCATTCGGCGTCGCCAATACCGCTAAAAGGGGTGTCGTTCCACAATCAGTTGTGATTTCCTTCTATGTTGGTGCGGCAATTCTGTTACTGACAAGTTTGCTGACCATCTTCAAAGTTCATGAATATGATCCCAAGACTTACGCCAAATATCACGGTATTACTGAAGAGGCTAACTCAACCGGTGGTAACTGGTGGACATTGCTTAAGAAGGCACCGAAAGTATTTTGGACGACGACATTGGTTCAATTCTTCTGCTGGATTGCCTTCCAATATCTCTGGACCTACTCAGCCGGTGCGATTGCCAGCAACGTTTGGAACACTACCAATGCCGCTTCTGCAGGCTATCAAGCTGCCGGTAACTGGTACGGTGTCTTAGCTGCCGTTCAATCAATCGCTGCGGTTATCTGGTCATATGTCTTGGCTAAAATGCCAAACAACTACCACAAGTTGGGCTACTCAATTAGTTTGGCCCTTGGTGCAGTTGGATTTATCTCCGTATTCTTCATTCACACTCAATACATTTTGATTCTGTCATTTATCTTAGTTGGAATAGCTTGGGCATCGATGAACACTTATCCATTAACGATGGTTACCAACGCCCTGTCTGGTGAACATATGGGGACTTATCTTGGACTGTTCAACGGTTCAATTTGCCTGCCACAAATTGTTGCCTCACTTGCCAGCTTTGGCTTATTCCCATTATTGGGTAACGCTCAGCCAAATATGTTCTTGTTGGCCGGCTTCATCATGGCCCTTGGTGCAGCCTCAGTTGGATTTATCAAAGAAACTTACAAAGCATAGAAAGGACGTTTATTTATGAAAAGAACTTTTGAAGTGACGCCTTGGAACATTGTGACTCATGACTTCAAGCCAGAAGACAAACGGCTTCAAGAATCCATGACCAGCCTAGGAAATGGTTATATGGGGATGCGCGGATTCTTCGAGGAAGATTACAGTGGCGACACCTTAAACGGCATCTATCTTGGTGGTGTCTGGTATCCGGACAAGACCCGAGTTGGCTGGTGGAAGAACGGTTATCCCGATTACTTTGGGAAAGTTGTTAACGCGGTTAATTTCATCAAGATGCACATTAAAATTAATGGTGAAGCCATCGACCTGGCCAAAGACCAGTTCAGTGATTTCGAACTCAATCTTGATATGAAAAAAGCCTTGTTAACCCGCTCGTTTACGGTTACCAAAGGTGATGCCAAGGTGGCAGTCGAATTTGTTCGTTTCTTGAGCGTTGCCCAGCCGGAATTGTCCGTTCAGCGGGTGCGCGTTCAAAACGTCGGCTCAAATAAAGTGGATCTGGTGATTGATTCCGCTATCGACGGTGACGTTAAGAACGAGGACGCCAACTACGACGAACGGTTCTGGGAGGTTCTCTCAACTGAACAGGGGACTGATTCAGGCAATGTCCTTGCCGAAACAACCCCGAACCCGTTTGGGACACCCCGGTTCACTTCCGGAATGGAAATGCGTAACGTCACGGATTTGACTGCTGACAAAGTGGCTCAACCCAGTGAAAAAGAAGTTGTCAACAAATTCACCGGTGTCTTGGCACCCAATGAATCTGCTCAACTTGAAAAGCGCGTGATCATTGTGACTTCCAGAGATTATGATACTCAAGCTGCTTTAACTGACGCCATGCATCAATTAAGCGACAAGGTTGCCGGCCAGTCATACGATGAACTGCTTGAAGCTCATGAGCAGGTCTGGGCCGATCGCTGGAACAAATCTGACATCGTCATTGATGGTGACACCGAAGCCCAACAGGGAATCCGTTTCAACTTGTTCGAACTCTTCTCCACCTACTATGGTGAGGATTCACGCTTGAACATCGGCCCGAAAGGCTTCACTGGTGAGAAGTACGGTGGTGCTACCTACTGGGATACCGAGGCCTTTGCGGTGCCTGTCTACCTGGGAATTACCGATCCTAAGGTAACCCGCAACCTCTTGATGTATCGTTACAAGCAGTTGGACGGTGCGTACCATAACGCCAAACAGCAGGGACTCAAGGGTGCCCTGTTCCCAATGGTCACTTTTGACGGAATCGAGTGTCATAATGAATGGGAAATTACTTTTGAGGAAATTCACCGAAATGGCGATATTGCTTTTGCCATTTACAATTACACCCGTTACACCGGCGACACTTCGTATGTTCTAAACGAAGGTTCAAAAGTCTTGACCGAAATTTCCCGTTTCTGGGCAGACCGGGTTCACTACAGCCAGCGAAACAAGAATTACATGATTCATGGCGTGACTGGCCCTGATGAGTATGAAAACAACGTTGATAATAACTGGTATACCAACATTCTGGCCCAGTGGACGTTGAAATACACGCTTCAGATTCTTAAGGAAGTTTCACCCGAACAAGCTAAGAAGCTGAATGTTAGTGAAGATGAAAAGAAGCATTGGCAAGACATTGTCGACAACATGTATCTGCCATATGACAAAGATCTCAACATCTTCGTTCAACACGATGGCTTCCTCGATAAAGATCTCAAGCCGGTATCAGAAATTCCTGCCGATCAATTACCATTGAACCAGAACTGGTCATGGGACAAGATTTTGCGGTCACCTTACATTAAGCAGGGTGATGTGCTGCAAGGAATCTGGGACTTCATTGATGATTTCACACCAGAACAGAAAAAGTCCAACTTTGACTTCTATGAACAATACACGGTCCATGAGTCAAGTCTGTCACCTGCGATTTATTCTGTATTGGCAGCCGACCTTCACTATGAAGACAAAGCGGTTGAACTTTACGAGCGAACTGCCCGGCTGGATTTGGACAACTACAATAACGATACCGTTGATGGCCTGCACATTACGGCGATGACCGGCGGCTGGATTGCGGTGGTCCAAGGATTCGCTGGGATGCGGGTTCGCGACGGCAAGTTGCATTACGCACCATTCCTGCCGAAGAAATGGTCACACTATTCATTTAGACAAGTCTTCCGTGATCGTTTAATTGAAGTCGACGTTGATCAGGATGGTTCCCACTTCAAGTTAATTGATGGCGAACCAATTACGATTGATGTTGCCGGTAAGCCTGTTGAATTGAGTAAGTAATAAGCATGATGATGAGCGAGGAATCGCTCATTTGCTGTATAGCAGGAAAGGATATCATGAAAGTAGTAGAGAAGGATTTTGGGCAATTACCTGACGGAAAAGTCGTGACGGCGTTTACCCTAGAAAATATCAAGCACACACAGATTACTGCAATTTCATACGGGGCAACTTGGCAATCGTTTTCCGTTGAACGTGATGGTGTCAAACAAGAATTGTTAGTCCAATTTGATGATTTAGCCGCGTATTTAGATAATCCATTCCATTTTGGAAATACAATTGGTCGTGTTGGTGGTCGTCTATCAAAAACTGATTATGATATTAATGGGGCACATTTTACATTAACGCCAAATGATCATGGCAATGTTTTACACTCTGGCATTAATGGCTTTGATGCGGTTAATTGGCACGGTGAAGCAAGAAATTTGGGTACAGCGGCGGAAATTAATTTCACACGTACTTTTGATGATGAATTCGCCGGACAATTAGCTGCCCAAGTGACCTATCGATTGGACGATGAAGATCGTTTAGACATTATATTTAGTGGCGTTTCAACCGAGAATACATTGTTCAATCCAATGACGCATGTCTACTTTAATTTAGTTGGTAAGGATCAAGATATCAGTCAGCATAAATTACAAATTGCATCACGTCAACATCTTGAAGTTGATAATCACATGATTCCAACCGGTAACGTGATTGATAATCAAAATACAAAATTTGATTTTGCGCATTTGCATGCCTTGGGACAAGAGCATTACGATGATGCTTGGGTATTAGATCCCAGCCGTCAAGGGGAGGGAGTAGGACTAACTTCACCCGATGAAAGTTTGACCTTGACAGTGGATTCAGATCGCAATGGTGTGGTTGTATTCACTGCCAATCCTGACGATAGCAGTGACATTAAAACAGCGCTTGCTATTGAGATGCAGACCTTGCCTGATGCGGTTAATCATGAAGGCTTTGGTGATATTGTTTTGCCAGCAAATGAAACAAAAACATATACTGTAACTTACCAAATTAAAAAAAACGAGGATAAATAAAAATGGCTAAATTTTCAGATATTAAAGGTTTTGCCTTTGATTTAGATGGCGTTATTGCTGACACGGCGCGCTTTCATGGTGAAGCTTGGCATCAAACAGCTGATGAGGTTGGCACAACTTGGACACCAGAATTGGCTGAAGGTTTGAAGGGCATCAGTCGCATGGCTTCCTTGCAAATGATTTTGGATGCTGGGGATCATGCCGATGATTTTTCTCAAGCAGATAAAGAAGCATTAGCAGAAAAGAAAAATCATAATTATCAACAACTCATTTCAACATTGACTGAAGATGATATTTTGCCTGGCATGAAAGATTTCATTCAATCAGCTAAGGCAGCTGGCTATACAATGTCGGTGGCATCAGCTTCTAAAAACGCACCAATGATTCTAGATCATTTGGGATTGACCGAATATTTTGTTGGCATTGTTGATCCCGCCACTTTGACAAAGGGGAAACCTGATCCTGAAATCTTCGTTCGTGCTGCGGAAGTCTTACATTTAGATCCAGAAAATGTCATTGGATTGGAAGATTCAGCTGCTGGAATTTCCTCAATCAATGGCGCAGGTGAAACATCACTAGCAGTTGGTATTTCAGATGTGTTGTCAGGAGCGGATCTGAATTTTGAGTCTACTTCAGAAGTGACATTAGCAAATATTGAAGCTAAAATGCAATAGATAACTAAAAAGAGTGTCAGTACATAAAAACACTGACACTCTTTTGTTGTTTTAATTAACATTTGCCACCGTATTGCCCTGCTTGAGTGTGATATCGGTAAAAGTTACGGTATGCGTTGTTGTATGTGATCAACGAGAGCCGTAATAGCTAATTCATCCATCTGTGTAAATTTTTACTGCACAGGTGCTAAAATAGGACGTGCTAATTGGGTTAATTCTGTCCAATCGATGATCACAATTGATAGATTCTCAGAGACAGAAATGCCAACACCTTTTGCACCATTTAGTAATCGAATACTGCTGATGTCTGCTGAGCCAATTGCAGTCGTGAAAGGTTGGGGATTCCCAAATATTTTGGAAGCATACAAAACAGGTAGCGTCAAGAATCTTGTGTAAATGAAATGCCTTCGTACATATAATATGTATCTAACTTAAATAAATGATGCTTCCAAGGTGTCCTGGAGTCCTTTGAACCCTCGGTGGATCCGCTTCAGAGACTTCTCGTTATAAACATTAAACTGAGAAACCAGGAAGCGATCCAGTGAATCTTCCGTTGGAAATTGTTCTTTGTGGTGGGTGGTGCGCTTGAGATGCTTATTAAAGTTCTCAATCAGGTTAGTGGAGTATAGTGATTGCCGGATAGCTGGTGGAAAGTCCATGAAAGTGAGTAAATTCGGCATTTTAAGCAGATCTTTGATTAATTTGGGATAGGTCTGATGCCAGTTGTTGGCGAACTCATTCAGTTTCAGTTCGGCTGCTTCACGGTTGGCGGCCCGATGAACTTGTTTAAAGTCACTGATCACGGCCTTGCGGTCTTTTACGCGAACTTTGTTCATCAGATTCCGCCCAACATGAACCAGGCAACGTTGTCGTTTGGCTTTAGGGAAATGCCGATTCAAGCCTTCATCCAAACCAACTAACCCATCGGCGTTGCTGGAAAGCTTGAACCTGTTCATTGACGGCTTTAGTCATGTTGGAAACCGTGGCTTTGGAGTAGTGAGCACCGTACATTTTCTCAATGAGTTCGGCAATTTCAGCAGTGGTAATTCCCTTGGTATACAACTGAATGACCGTTGTTTCTAAATTATCACTGTGCCGACCGTAGGCTGGCAAGGTATGATTTTCAAACCGGCCATTGCGATCTCGAGGAATGGTTAAGTTAAGTTGGCCGTACTTCGTATCAAACGAGCGCTCATAACTGCCGTTGCGGTTATTACCAGTGTTAATCCCAGCGTATGAGTAGCGTTCGTAACCCAAAAACTCTGCCAATTCGGTTTGAAGCAGCTGGTTAATCGCAATTTCGAGGTGGTGACGAAAAACTTCGTCCAAATCTTGCTTTTGGGCTAGTGCAGCGATAATTTCTGTGGTAAGTTCATTCATGGGGAATGCCTCCTGTGATGTTTTCTGTGGTTACTAAATATCATAAGGGAAGGCATTCACTATTTCTATACAATTCAGAAATCTTTTATGCATTTACACAAGATATTTTACGCTCTCATTCCTGAGACAACTTTTAAGAGAGGGTATAATGAATAAATCGTCTCTCAAAAAGAAGGAATTTTTACATGCCAACTCGTTACGACAAAGAATTCAAACAAAACATTATCAACCTATATAAGCAAGGCGAATCAGCTGCCCAACTGGCCAGAGAATATGGCATTGGCTATTCAACAGTTCATAAGTGGATCCAGGGCCAGGCCAAAACTCAATCCGGTAAATCGCCAGACGAAATCAAAGCGATGGAAAAGCGACTGGCTTCGCTGTCTGAGGAGAACGAAATCCTAAAAAAAGCCCTGGGCTTCCTTGCGCAGAAGTAACCAATATCTTTGATTACATTCACCAAGAAAGCCATCACCACCAGGTAACTAAGATGTGCCGAATCCTCGGTGTTTCCAGAGCTCAGTATTATCGTTATCGATCCCCCAAACCTTCAAAACGCCGGGCCGAAGATGCGGACTTAAAACAACGGATTCTGCGGATCTTTGCGGAATTCAAGCAGCGATACGGCGTTATGAAGATCCACCATGAATTGAATCTGGAACTTCAACCACTGCAGCGTCGGTGCAGCCCAAGACGGATTTCCCGGCTCATGAAGGAACTGGATATCCACTCCGTTACCGTCAATAAATGGAAAGCGGCTTCGGCTTCCAAAACCAAGGTTGAACAGCGTCCCAACTTGCTTAAGCAGGATTTCTCGACCACTGGTTTAAATCAAAAATGGACCGCTGATATGACCTATATTCAAACGAAGCGTAATGGCTGGTGTTACTTATCAACCATCATGGATCTGCACTCACGACGAATTATCGGCTATTCATTCTCAAAAAAGATGGCTACTGATTTAGTCTTAAAGGCCCTGGAAAGCGCGGTTAAAAATTGAACCATTACTGGGGACCTGATTATCCACACAGACTTAGGATCACAGTACACCAGCGATGATTACAACCAACGGTTAACAGAACTACATATCCGCCACTCTTACAGCCGTAAGGGGTGTCCATACGATAATGCACCAATGGAATCTTTTCATGCTTCCCTCAAAAAGGAATGTGTTTATCCAGTGCCGGTCTTTGAGAATTATGAAACTGCCGCTGCTGTCCTTTTTGAATATGTGCATGCTTTCTACAATAGGAAGAGAATTCATAGTTCACTGGGCTACCAGACCCCCTTACAAGTTGAAATTGCAACACTTACGAGCCAAATGGCCGCCTGATTTAATGCTTTCCAGGGTTCAAATAAGTTATTAATCGCGATTAATGATTTATTTGAGCTGTGGAAGGTAAACGCGGTTCTGAATGTCTCTTAAAATCTGTCTCAAATATTGCTCCTATGTCAATAAATGGCACATCTTTTTCTAAACACTCGTTCTAATTCTGTCGGAATTAAACCAACTGATGTAATTTGAGGTTCGGATTACCAAGTCCTCAAAATTGGAAAAAGTTGTTTGAAAGGCAAACTCTCTCTTCAACAATGAGTGAAAAGCTTCAATTGGCCCATTATCATAAGGATAACCTTGTTTTGAGTATGAGTGGCTAATCTGATGCCGTTCAAGTAAAGTTTCAACTTCGTTGCTGGTGTACTGTGAACCCATGTCAGAGTGAAAATATTGTGGCTTTTGATGACATTCAAGCGCCTGATTAATCGTTTCTACAACTAACGTCGCCTCCATCTGACGACCAATCTTGAAAGCAAGGACTTGATGAACCTTTGGTTCGTAAATAGAACTGAGATAAACCCAGGTTCCTGGACGTAATTCCAAATAAGTAATGTCAGCACGCCATATCCTTGCATTGGGCTGGTGCTTGCTTAAATTGGAGCGTTGTGAATGATCCACATGAGTGCCAGGTTTTTTAAATCGCCGATTCATTAAAGAGTGAATCTCCATTTCCCTCATTAATCGTAAAATTCGTTTTGACCCAACACAGATGCCTGACTTGCGAAGCACCATCGTTATTCGTGGATAACCATAGGCACGATAATTATTTTCCCAAATCAATTTAATTTTTTCTTTGAGCTGATTATCAACACGTTCGTGTTGACTAGGTTGATATCTTTTCCAATGGTAATAGGTGCTGCGCGGTAATTTCAGTGCCGAAAGAATAATTGATAAGCGGTGTCGCAATAACTGATCTTCTATGAAGACAAGGCAATTAATTCGTCCTAATGCTTTCCCAGTAACACCGCCGCAGCTTTTAAAATTTCAAGTTCCTCCTTTAATCGCTGATTTTCCTTTTGAAGTTGTTTGAATTCTTTGGACGTTACTTCAGTACCGTCTTCTAGCTCAACTGATTTAGCGCCTTTAACCCCGTTATGAATTGCGGCTGGAGAAACACCGTATTCCTCGGAAAGCGAGCGAATAGATCTTTTCTCTTCACGATGCATCTTCACAATGCTGGCTTTAAAATCATCTTGATATCGTTTCATTGGAATGCTCCTATCTTGTTTTATTAATTATGGCACAACTGTTCAGAAATTTATGTACCAAATACTAGGATAGGAGCAATAGTGTATCACAAATTATGGAAACACAATATACATATTTTTGTCAAAAGTCAGGCGAAATTTTCAGGGAGCAGTAGATTAAGTAGTACAATGTAGATATCGAGTTAAATGGAGGGAATTCAATGTATAAAGCGGTTGTTTTTTTTGATCTAGATGGCACACTATTTGATAATCAAAAGAATGTTTCTGATGACAACATTGCAGCAATTAATCAGTTACGAGAGAACAATATTCTCCCTGTAATTTCAACTGGCCGAAATATTTTTGAAATTCAATATGTGATTGACGCTGCCGGTATCAATTCATTAGTCAGTGCGAACGGTAGTTACGTTCAATATCAAGGGAAAAAGCTAAAGGCTGAGCAAATTAGTGATGAGGTGATTGAAGAGATTTTAGCATTTGCCAAAAAGCAGGGCGATGTGATTTCATTCTATAACAATGAAGAATTTGCCTTAACAGCTGAAAATGACTTAACTAAAGTTAACTATCGGCTGTTAAGATTGACGCCGCACGTTGAGCCGGACTTTTACAAGACTCATGAAGTCAATTTCTTGAACGTTTTTAATTATGATAAAGATAAACTGTATCAGGATGAATTCAAGGGTGAATTGTCATTGGTTAGAAATAATCCTCGCTGTTTAGATACGATGAAGTGGGGGGTATCGAAGCAAACCGGCATTCAAGCACTCTTGAAGAAAGCGCAATTAGGGGACATTCCGTCCTATGCTTTCGGAGATCAGCTGAATGATTTGCAAATGTTTGCTGAAGTGGATTACCCAGTCGCAATGGGTAATGGTCACCCAGATGTGAAAGCCAAAGCATCATTCGTCACTACTTCAAATGTGAATGGCGGAATTGTGAATGGGCTGAAGCATTACGGGTTAATCAAATAACTTACGACATGCAATCATTTAAGGGCTTCACCCTGAAATCCTCGTTTTGGATTTTGGGATGAAGCCCTTAAATGATTGGATTAAAGCATCAATTGTCCCAGTTTTCCAAATGGATTGAATTAGTCCATCTGTTTTTTAATGTTAGCCAAGGTCATTTCACTGGTATCAGTAAAGTTCACATCTGCATCCTTCAAAATTGTCTTGTCACCAATTCCAATGGAGGTTTCCCCAGCGGCGTTAATTGATTCAACTCCAGCGGCAGCATCTTCGACTCCAATGCATTGTTCTGGTTTCAAATTGATCAGTTCGGCACCTTTGAGGTAAATTTCTGGATCTGGTTTGCCTTTGCTCAAAGTTTTTGGATCCACAATCTTTGGAAAATAATCAGTCAATTGTAGCTTCTTCAAAACAGTAGGAGCATTTTTTGATGCAGAAGCTAATGATAACAGATAACCACCATCTTTAATTTCATCCAGGAATTCTTTAATCCCCGGAAGAATATTAGCTGGAGTCATTTTGTCAACCAACTTCAAGTAGTTTGTATTTTTTTCCGTTGCAAGATCAACCTTCTGATCGTCAGTATAGTGGTCTTGTAGATTACCTGCTTTTAAAAGCATTTCAAGAGAATCCATCCGGCTGATTCCCTTTAATCCGTCTTCAAGTTCTTTGGACCATGGGCACCCACCTTGTCAGCAACTTGATGCCAAGCTTGGCTGTGGAAAACCGAAGTATCCGTAATTACAACGTCGAGATCGAAGACAAAACCTTTAATATCTGAAAACTTTGCCATTGTATTTCACTCCTAATCTTATTTGTAAGTAATAACAGTTGGCTTGTTCTTGGATAATGAATAACCCTTGTCACCAACCTTGATGTGACTGCTCGAATCGGCAGTCACATTGATTTTATGATGACCGATTTCAAAATTGTACGTGATGCCTTGATACGTTTGCTTAAATGATAGCTTACTCCAAGTGGTTGGAAGGTGCGGGTTGATGGAAACCTCGTCGGTGTCAAACCGAACCCCGCCGTAACACTTGGTTTCAATTTCAAGCGTAGCACCCATGACGCCAAGGTGAATACCTTCAGCAGTGGTCCCACCTTGGATATCATAGTAATCGGAGAACAAGGCGGTTGAGAACAATTGCCAGGATTGATCCATATGGCCATCCATTTCATCCAGAACTGAATAAACAATTCGTGAAAGGGTGGATCCGTGAGTCGTTCGATCAAGGTAAAATCTTAAATTGGTGGTAAAGTAGTTGGCGGGCAACTTGTAACCAAGCCGGGTAATGACGTTTTGAACTTCATCAAATGGTAATTCGTAATAAGCCATCAAAGTGTCGGCTTGTTTGGCAACTTGATAGGAATCAGGTGACTTACCTTCACCCTTTAACAGTCGATCAATTCGCGATATATCACCGTATTTCTTCCGGTAAGAATCAAAGTTGAGCTTGGAAAGATTGAAGTAACCGGAAAATTGACCAATGATGCCTTCTTCGTTGATATCGAGACGAAGTTTGTGGGCAATATCACTCATTTGATCAAGTAAACTATTGTCTGTTTGGGCTTTTTCATTGGCAGATTTGATTATCTTAGGATCTTCATGACTCATCAGCTCTGCGACTTTATCAAATAACCAAGAAACCATGATATTGGTATAAGCATTATTAGTGAGTCCGTGATCATCAGAGTTTGGATATTCTTCGTGGAATTCATCTGGTCCCATGACGTGATGAATATCGTAACGATCATCTTTTTTATCGTAGCTTGCCATGCTGACCCAGAACTTGCAAATTGACAATAACATTTCTAATCCGTAGTTCTTCATGAATTCGGTATCACCTGTTAGATGAACATAATTAATGACATCGTAGGCAACTGACAGTGAAACGTGACGTTGCAAGCGGCTGTTATCCGGATCCCATTCACCACTAACCGGGTTCAAGTGAACAAATTGAGATTGTTCATCCCCATACATCCCTGACTGCCAAGGATACATTGCCCCTTGCTTGTCTTCCGAGGCGGCGTATTTGCGCGCTTCACCGATTCGATTATAGCGATATAACAAGCACTGTTTAGCAATTGCTGGGTAATGAATAGAATAAAACGGTAGATCAAAGGTGACATCCCAGAAGATGTGGCCTCGATAAGCTTCACCGTGCAAGCCACGAGCGCCGACTGAGGAATCTAATTGACCAGAAGCCAAGGTAGCACTTGTCACAAGCATATGGTAGATGTTAACCCGCGTCAGTTTTTGGCTGGTCATATCATTATCAATTTGGATATCTGAATTCTGCCAAACGTTGCTCCAGAACTTTTGACTGTCGGCGAGGGTGTCATTGAACGAAGAAGCGTTCAGTTCCTTTTGGGCGGGTTGTTTCAAGTTGGCATCCTGAGTTTGGCTGGTAAATACTGTGACACATTTTTCAAATACATACGGTTTCTCAGGTTCTACTTGGATATCCAATTTTTGCTGGATTTGTTTATCTTCAGTTTCAGCTGAAATTAACTTGGTGGTATCGATATCTTTGCTAGAAAGCTTAGAATTAATCACAAAGTTAACGTGGGACGTCTTGGTTTGACCGGTTAACGAAATCTGGTTATCGTGGGCATCCATGCCAATGACGTCGATATGGTGTTGATCGAAATCCTGATAGCGCTCAACATTGCCATTAATAACAGTCCCGTCAATTTTTGAATAGAGTTGAATGCTCCCAGAAAAGTTGATTGGTTTTAATTCATACTTGATGGAATAACGATGCCAATTTGTCATATTGGCAACTTTGGTAGCCCGAACTTGCAAAATGTGGCCAGTTGATAATTGAATATGCAAGGTGGTTGTTAAAACACCGGTTCGCAAATTTAGGCTTCGATAAATATCTTGAATATCTTCTTTTTTAATTTCAAACGGTTGTTGATGATCCACCCCAAAACTGATGTATTGAGCATTGGGGAGGTTTACTAGATCTTCGTTGACAACATCCCGACCGTTAATTTTGGTTGTGAGTTGATTGTAGACACCAGCAACGTACATCCCAGGGTAATTATCCTGGTTGGCGTTCGCTTCGACATACGCACCCCGCAGGCCAAAGTAGCCGTTACCGATTGTCAGCATGGCCTCTTGCCCATAGTTACGCTTGCCGCTGTACTCACCATAATAATCAAGGTGCCACTTCAAATATTCCTGTTTTTCTGCCACTGCTTTTTCCAAACCAACATCTTGAACTTTATGCAGGTTAACGACCGGAATATTCATCATGTTGGCAATTGCTAGGCCAATATCGATCTTTTGATGATTAATACCGATGATTGTGTCAGAGAATTCATAGTTCAATGAATTCTCAATAATTGCTGCATCAATTGGCAACCCAGTGAGGGCAGCCTTAATGTTCTCAAGATTATCGCCAATTGAAAATTTGGGGTTGTAGGTGATCATAAACTTCCTAAAAGGGGGCTTATTGGAATTCTCTGAATAATTGATTTCCATGACCCCATCACGAGCCCTTATCGCAAACGTTCTCATAACAAAACCTCTTCTCAAGTATTTCCATTTGTGAAAATCATCTATAAGTTAATTCTAGTTCAAATATCCGGTAATCGCAATTAATTGGGGGTTTGAAAGCAATTTGAGCAAGCCGGCTGTTTTCATTTTTGCTGATTTTCGAGTAGATCTTTGATTTCTGAAAGCAGGACTTCCTTGCGATCAACACTGGCGGTTTTGGGCTGTTTTTTAACTATCCGATTAATGATTTTGGATTGAAGTCAATATTTGAGACAGGTTTTAAGAGACATTCAGAACCGCGTTTACCTTCCACAACTCAAATAAATCATTAATCGTGATTAATAACTTATTTGAACCCTGGAAAGCATTAAATCAGGCGGCCATTTGGCTCGTAAGTGTTGCAATTTCAACTTGTAAGGGGGTCTGGTAGCCCAGTGAACTATGAATGCTCTTCCTATTGTAGAAAGCATGCACCTATTCAAAAAGGACGGCAGCGGCAGTTTCATAATCTTCAAAGACCGGCACTGGATAAACACATTCCTTTTTGAGGGAAGCGTGAAAGGATTCCATTGGCGCATTATCATACGGACAACCCTTACGGCTGTATGAGTGGCGGATATGTAGCTCAGTTAAACGTTGATTGTAATCATCGCTGGTATACTGTGATCCTAAATCCGTATGGATAATCAGGTCCCCAGTAATGGTTCGATTTTTAACCGCGCTTTCAAGGGTCTTTAAGACTAAATCAGTAGCCATCTTTTTTGAGAATGAATAGCCGATAATTCGTCTTGAGTGCAGATCCATGATGGTTGATAAGTAACACCAGCCATTACGCTTCGTTTGAATATAGGTCATATCAGCGGTCCATTTTTGATTTAAACCAGTGGTCGAGAAATCCTGCTTAAGCAAGTTGGGACGCTGTTCAACCTTGGTTTTGGAAGCCGAAGCCGCTTTCCATTTATTGACGGTAACGGAGTGGATATCCAGTTCCTTCATGAGCCGGGAAATCCGTCGTGGGCTGCACCGACGCTGCAGTGGTTGAAGTTCCAGATTCAATTCATGGTGGATCTTCATAACGCCGTATCGCTGCTTGAATTCCGCAAAGATCCGCAGAATCCGTTGTTTTAAGTCCGCATCTTCGGCCCGGCGTTTTGAAGGCTTGGGGGATCGATAACGATAATACTGAGCTCTGGAAACACCGAGGATTCGGCACATCTTAGTTACCTGGTGGTGATGGCTTTCTTGGTGAATGTAATCAAAAATATTGGTTACTTCTGCGCAAGGAAGCCCAGGACTTTTTTTAGGATTTCGTTCTCCTCAGACAGGGAAGCCAGCCGCTTTTCCATCGCTTTAATTTCGTCTGGCGATTTACCGGATTGAGTTTTGGCTTGGCCCTGGATCCACTTATGAACGGTTGAATAGCCAATGCCATATTCTCTGGCCAGTTGGGCGGCTGATTCGCCTTGTTTATATAGGTTGATGATGTTTTGTTTGAATTATTTGTCGTAACGAGTTGGCATGTAAAAATTCCTTCCTTTTGAGAGACGATTTATTCATTATACGCGCTCTTAAAAGTTGTCTCAGGAATCAGCTTACATCCAATATTCAGACAACACACCAGATTAAACGCCGCAACTAATAAAACAACAAAAAAGATCTCCCACACGAGGAGATCTCCAAAAGATAGAAACTATCCTTCAACACCATTTGACAAACTTCCAGATTATCACGGCTATCTTAAAACTGTCAAAAACGAAGATTTCAAATTAACTTTTTCAGGTATCATTTATCAATAAATTCTAGGTGAATCCTGAGTTTTAGACCAAAAAGCCCTTCAGCACCAACAAATCACTATGCAATATATCTATTAGTGCCGAAAGGCTTTTGTTAAAAGACACTTCAAATAGTGATTGGGATTTTTTCCTTTGAATTCGGTGGCCTACTTGTTTTGCTTAGAAAAATTGGCGCAAAATATCTTTTAGTGGTGGTAGTTCAGGTATTTTTTTCTCTTCTTTAAGATATTGGCTGCCAAATTTCATGTATCCTTTAGCTTCCTGACCGACAATCTTGCCCGGCAAAGGTGCATCATCACTGACATAAGCATTGATCAGTACCGGCATATTCTGGACCCGATAGGCTCTGTTCAATGCGTTCTTAAATTCTTCGGAAGTTTTAGCAGTAATGCCAACACCGCCAGCCGCATCGGCAAATTTGGCGTAATCCATATCCTGTAAGTCGATTTGATAATTTAATTGGCCGGCGGCCTGTTGTTCGTATTCAATAAAGGCCAGCTTTGAATTATTGAGTACGATATTAATTAATGGTAACTTGTATTTAACTGCCGTAATGAAATCCTGCATGACCATTGCAAACGCACCATCACCATTAACCGAGATAACCGGTCGATCGGGATAATTTATTTTTGCTGCAATCGCTCCCGGTAATGCACATCCCATTGTCCCTAAGTAAGAGGACAAGATAAATTTTTGTGTTGGTGATACGTTTAAGAAACGGGCGCTCCAAGAGGTGGCTGTTCCAACATCAATTGAATAAATTGTATTATGCGGTGCCGTTTCATTAATATCGTTAAATAATGCTTCGGGTGCAACTGGCTTGGAATCGAGTTCACGTTTGCCGGTCATCCAACGATTCCAGTTAGCAACATTTTCCTGACAGGCCTTTAAAAAACCATCATCAGGATGGAGGATCTTTGTTTCAGAAGAATTAAGTTGCTTTATAACGTCTTTGATATCGGCTACCAATCCAACATCAGCCGGATAACGTTTTCCGATTGCTGACGCACTGGTATTGATTTGGATGCTTTTGGCCGTCCCTGGTTTGGGCAAGTACGCGGTATAGGGATAATTTGTGCCGAACATTAGAAGCAGATCGGTATTTTGCATGGCTTCATAAGCCGGCTTTGTCCCCAACTTACCAACATTTCCCAGCGAATTAGGATGATTGTCGCCAATGATCCCCTTTGCGGGCAACGTTGAAATAAACGGAATATGGTTTTGCTCTAAGAAGGCCGCAACCTGGCTGCCGGCTTTTTTTGCCCCCAAACCAACCAATGCAAGCGGTTTTTTGGAATCACGAATCAGTTTAGCGGCTGTATTAAGGCGATTGTCATCTATTTGTGGTGATGTCAATTGGAAAGAAGAAGCGGAACTGATATAGTGGTCGCTGACCCTTTGTTCCGGAAGGTTATCCGGAATGGTTAAAACTGCGACTCCATGTTTCTCATAAGCCGTTCGAATGGCTTCATCAACGATTTCAGCTAAATTGTCAGTGGCAGAAATTAGTTTATTATAGACCGCAACGTCCGCAAATAGTTGTGGTGTATTCACTTCTTGGAAGTATTCCTCGTTTAAAAACTGGGTATCAACCTGACCAAGTAAAGCCAGTACTGGCACGTGATCCATTTTGGCATCATAAAGGCCATTTAACATATGAATTGCGCCTGGCCCACCGATTGAAAGACAGACACCAAGCTTACCGGTTAACTTAGCCTCGGCCGCTGCTGCCAAGGAAGCAACTTCTTCGTGACGGACTTGGACAAATCCGATCTGATCCTGTTGTTTGCGTAAAGCATCGACAGTTGTATCGATGGAATCCCCCGGTAGTCCATAAACGTGTTTTACATGCCAATCAATTAAGACGTCGACTAATTGTTCAGAAGCTTTTTGAGCCATATTGCGTCATCCTTTCCATAAACGATGTTAAGAAAGCTTACTTTCATTGTAGACAATTTAAATGGAATTGCAAAAACTAGAATTATTAATATGGTAGATTGTAAAATTAATCCGAACGCTGTTCGGACAAAAAAGATCAGCTTCCTTTAAAATGGTGTTTACCACAAACCCATCTTTTAGGAGCTGATCTTTTGTCTAGTATAACCTATTCCGAACGAATTAAAATCGAAACCTTTTGTGAACTAGGGCTGTCCAATATCCAAATGGGCGTTCGGCTGAACCGATCACCGTCAACAATTTCTTATGAATTATCTCGATGTCAACCTTATCAGGCTGAATTAGCACAAACAGATGCCGAATACAAGCGATCACGATGTGGTCGGAAAACTAAGCTGAGCGATGAGTTAAAGCAAAAAATTCTCAACCATTTACGTCTAAGCTGGTCACCAGGAATGATTGCTCACGAATTTAAACTAGCTACTAAATCTATTTATAATTGGCTAAATCAGGGGAGAATTGGTTTCTCCTTGAATGATCTACCTGAACATGACGTACGCCAACAGCGTAACGTTGACCAACGATCCAAATATAATCAATCTTTGGGGCGATCAATTGAACAGCGTCCCATGATGATTAATCGACGTAATCGCATCGGCGATTTTGAACTAGATACAGTCGTTGGTCCTCGTGGGCATAGTAAGGCAGTTTTATTAACTTTAATCGATCGCAAATCACGGTTCCTTTGGGCATACCGGTTAAAAGATCGGACGACAGCGACTGTTAATGAAGCACTAACTAAGTTCCTAACCACTTTTAATGGTCCGGTGCACAGCTTTACTGTGGACCGTGGCACTGAGTTTAGTGGGCTAGTATCACTTGAATCACAATATGGTATTAAGACCTATTACTGCCATGCTTATACGCCAGCTGAACGTGGTAGTAATGAACGCTTTAATCGGAATTTACGTTATTTTTATCCTAAAGGGACTCGTTTTGAGCACATTAGTGCTCAAGATTTAACGACGACGTTACTCCAAATTAACCAGCGACCGCTTAAAATACTCAACCGGCAAACACCGTATCAGGTTATGCTGACAAATTTGTCCAAAAATTCGGATTAAATTTGCAATCTACCTTATGGGCTTTAAAGGTTTAACACCATAAGCACCACCTCCGATTGGAAATAGCCACCGCCTTAACTTCTCTACTGGATCTATTATACAGGCAGCCTAGCTCTTTAACCAAATATAAAATTAAAGAATCAGTAAGAATACTATATTTATATCTGTAAAAACAGTTTTTAACTGCTAGGTCATAATGTATAGATAAATCAAAGCAAGCACCTATGTAAAAAAGTGCCTGCTTTGATTAATTATCAAAAAAATTCCAATCTATATTTATAAAGGGTTATCTCACCAATTTAAATATTGATTAACTGATCTTCAATTGCTCAATTATTTACGTTCTAAGAAGCCTAATACAGATAAATTTGGCTAATTATCCATGTAATTTTTGTTGCAATGTATCACCAATGCCATCTACTTTCTTAGCAGCCAAGACGGTGCCACCGATGAGGACACCACCTACAATGAGCGTAGAAGCGATCATAACCTTAAATACACTTTTCAAGACGTCCATAAAATTCTCCCTTACTTTTTACTGGTTCGACCAACAACTAATGAAACAATCAGAACTAAAATAATTGCCCCGATGATCGATGGTATCAATGCCATGCCAGCTAACGAAGGGCCCCAAGTGCCAAGGAGCCCTTGGCCAATCCACGCACCGATTAAACCAGCTACGATGTTTGCAATCCAGCCCATAGCAGCACCACGGTTAGTGATTGCGCCAGCAATGGCACCAATGATTGCCCCGACGATTAATGACCATATAAGTCCCATATTTACTCACTCCCTTAGTTAACACGACTAGATTTATTGTCAGACGTTACTTTATCAACGCTGTCACCTAATGTTTCCTTCGATTTCTTTGCGCCCTTACTGATGGCTTCCTTCGTTTTGTCTGTGGCATCGCTCACGCGATCTTGCAGAGAAGTCGAATCTTTTTCATGTTGCTCCTTTGTCTTGACATCAACAACATTCACATTTACCTCAATTACTTCTAATTCGGTCATATTCTTTACTTCCCGAACGATAACATTTTTGATCTTGTCATACAGTTTAGAAATATCAATGCCGTATTCAGCAACAATGTCGAGATCCACTGCAACCTGCTTTTTTCCAACCTCTACATCAATTCCTGATGTGACATCGGAAGTATTAACTAGTTTTTCAGCAACATTTGCGAAAAAGCCGCCATCTACTTCAGAAAGTGCGATACCAATGATCTTTTGAATAACCTTATTATCAAATGTTAAATTGCCTTTAACACCGGACTTTTCGTTAGTTGTTGTTTTCTCACTTGGCGTTCCATTCTGCATAATTTTTCCTCCTTATAATTCAAACAGTTATTTAAAAACATTTGTTAAGATACCAGTTTTTTGAATATAATAACCCGCGGTAATCCCGATTGCCATAAAAATCAAAACAAAAAGCGTCTTGAAAAATCCAAAAGTGATGATAAGGACCGCTAAGAGCAATCCCATAATTCCACCAATTAGTGGCCAAAAATAGGCTTTAATGAGTTCGGTCACGTTATCACCTCCTAGACAACTCGAGATTTATGCACATTAGCGTCCAACTCATTAAAATCAACGAGTCTGATTTTAATTTTTTTCTGTTCAGAAATTCCAAGACAAATACGCAAATCTTTTTTTAATTGATTAAGAAAATTTTCAGTCTGTTGCTTGGCATTGACTGAATTTAGTAGATCACCCGATATTTTAAGTGTGATCCCTTTTCGTGATAACTTAGATGATACCTTGGGGTTGCCAATAAAGGGTTCATGTTGAAGTGCTGAAAGCGCAAAATGTTCAATAGCTTTCTTACTGACGGTCACTTGACCATCAGACTTTTGATGAAGATATAATGATTGTGACCGTGGCCAAAAAAGTGTGATAAGCAAAAAAATAATTAACAGTACCGCCAGAATTACTCCACTCCAAAAGAGGTATATCGGTTCGTACTGCTCCAACCAACCAAGCTTTAATGACATGGGTGTACTAGTACCAATGGCCGTTGACCAATTTTTAAAGACAAGAACTATGGATAAAGGAAATGCAAGGATAATAACAACTACTATTAATGCCTTAAATATAAATCGCAAATCATCACCACCTTTACCATAGTTATAGCACAACACAGGTAGTGATTATGGAATTATATGCTCTTATAAGGAACCAATTAAGATTTTTGTTTGACTAAACCAATCTAGCCATTAGGGTATACCCTAATGGCCAATGGTTTGGGCCTCATAGCCCTGTATAATTCGACTTGCTGTACTTAGATTTTAAATTCGGAGAAAACAAATAACTCTAATGTATAAATTATAGTTATTAAGGATTAATCCTTAAGCGCTTGCGAAGAGCCGTTTATCAGACCAAATCATTTATCAAAATTAAGGAATGCTCTTTCTTTGTCTATTAATAATACGATTTATCCTTGCAAGGATATCACTGTATGTTAGAAAAGTAGTAATATCTTGGTATTTTCTTTTAAATACTGAAACTTGAAAGTATGAAGACAGACTGATCCCTTGGTATCACAGGGCATATTTTAATTAATTTAACCATTTAGCTTGCTGTTAACAGCGAAACTAACCGTTTCGGCAAAAATGTGAAGAACTGA
>NZ_MIYK01000021.1 GCF_002907375.1 Fructilactobacillus lindneri DSM 20690 = JCM 11027 | reverse complement strand
TACTATTTACCAAAGCCGTACTAATGTAATTACCTTTAGCAGCATTATCAATCCCGAAAAACAGAACGTTTAATTGATGGTCGTCAATATAGGCGTTAATCCATTTGAAAATAGATTCATAATCAATCACACCAGGGTCTGGTTCAACTTCACATACCCCTTTTTTAGCCAACTCACGATAAGCTAATCCATCTGCTCTCTCTTTAGCTTCAATTGACCCATTATCGTGCCAAGGAATCCACGAATATTGTTCAATATGGAATTTGTCTTCTCCATTTTCTTGATAAGGATAAACAAATGCGATTGCTGAATTATCTCCACCAATTGATCCATCAAAACCAACATAAACATCTTTACCATCAATATCGAAGTCATCTATAATTGCTGACTCAATATCATCAAGAGTTAAGTAGGAATTATCGTTAGTTTGAGTCCACAGGTTCATAGACTTGTTTTTAAAGCTATTAATTGAAGCAGTAACTAAACTAGCACTTCGTTCTTTCTCAATACTCTGTAAAAAGCTTTCTTTAAACCCTGGTAAATTAATCAAAGGGTTTGATTTTGCCCATGTTTCCGCTTTATAAGTTTCATCATCGTTATCTTGTGCCCAATCTAAAACTAAATAATTATAATAGTCTGGATCACGTTGGTAATCTCGCTCAATTGTCTCAAGAACTGCCATTTCCGTTTGATGAAATTCAACGTTAGGATCTTCGTAGGCTGTACTTATTCGAATGAACTGTGGGCTTTTAACGCCCATAGTTTGCCCAGATGTAATTGAATTTAGTTTCTTTTTATCATTAGCATCTGGACTTCCAAATTCATCACCAATGGCAGTAGTAAAATGAAACCCATCATAACTCCCAGAGTTAAAAGTAATCCGGATAATCCGATTTTGTGTTTTCTTAGCAATGATTTTATCCGATTGGCTTGATAGCCCTTTTAAATCAATTCCAATTTTTTCATTGTGTTTATAGAATGGATTTTTTAAATTCCGCAAAGTTTTAGCAGAAAATAAAGTAGATAAAGTTTCTTTAACATAACCCATCAATTGAGCACTTTGTTTAGCATCGATAGATGAAACAAGAAACTGTAAATTGTTCCGTCCAATGCTTTCAATTAAAAAGGAATAGCAGAGTACAATGGCCATTAAATAAGTTTTTCCATTATGACGTGCTATTGAAATAATTGAACGTGAAAATCGTTTTTGATTATCATTAGATCCACGCCAACCAATCAACATGCTTAAAACGAACTTTTGCCAGTCCATTAAATCGACCGGTTGCTTACTTTCCGCTTCCGGGCACATTTCAGCAAACTTTAATAATCTTGCCACAGAATTTATATCGTAAAAAAATGGTAAATCTTCTGTATTTTGTTTTTGTAAATCTCTTACATGTCGAAAGCAAGCAAGCTGAATATGATAACCAGCTAATATTTTTCGCTCAAGAACATCAAACGCATATTTAGTCGCTGGATCTCGATATCTTTTTTTAATATCACTAAAATCAAGTTGAGAATAAGCTGCAAACACATCTTTTGTTTTGGAAATATCTATTTTCATTTAACATTCTCCTTAGCATTAGGAGTTGTTAAATTAAATACTTTCGCAAGCGATTGAGATGTGTCATCATCTTCTTCATCATTGCCAAGACTCATCAACGAAGAACGAGAAGCCGGAGTTAGCCCAAGATTGTCAGATAGTTTATTTAATTGAGTAATTGCATTAGTAATAACTTTAACTGCGTCATTCTGTTTAAATCCGGTCAGGTCTTTATCAACGATTTGACCACTTGCGTTTTGAACTGACTTTTCAATTCGATTAACAACACCATCGTCTTCAATAGAATCATAAGCTTTCCTCAAAATCTCGTATTGAATGCAAAACATTTCAATTTGCGTTTGATCAATCTTTTTAAAATCGTATTGTCCTTGTAAAAGTGGAACAATCCTTCGCCACATCGCTGCTGCGTAAGATTTTAAATAATAAGGCGGCCGGTTCGTTAGAATTTTATTTTTTTGTGCTTTTTTTGACATATACTTTTAAGCTTCTCCTTTCCCGTAAACGTTGATTTAACGGCATTTTGATTTTTGACCCCCCTATTAAAAAAATTTAAATTTTCTTGCTGTTAAGAAAGTCAGACTGTGTGTGTGCTCCCCATGATTGAAAAAGAGGGGCGGGGTATTGATACATTTAAATAAAAAAATAACCCCCATTATCTAGCGGTTAGATAGTAGGGGCTGTTTTAATAGCATTTGTTTAGGGTCTATAATTATAAATAGCCCCTCAAAAACATTGCTAAAATAGCCCCCAATATCTATAATGTAGATATTGGGGGCTATTTTTTTGCTTTTATCAATAAATAACATCTGCTTTTCAGAAAAATTGTTGGACCTTTGTACTAATTGAACTAATTTCTTGCTGAGATAAAGTGGCCACAACTTCGCCATCTGATCGTTTTGTTGGGTCGACAGCACGGACATGTTGCAATAACGCTGTCCCGTGAATTTCCCCGTTATCTATCCTGATAAATAACGGCGATTTAGCATACTTTTCTTGGGTACGATATTTGTCAGAGGTACTGATTGGCACAACTAGCACCGTATTAAAATAGCGATTATAGTGATCGTTGCTTACAACTAAACACGGTCGCTTTTTCTTAGTTTCAGTGCCTTTAGCCGGATCTAAATTAATCCATAAAATAGAACCTTGTTTTAATTTCATTAATCAAAGTCTTCGCTTTCTACGTCTTTACCCCAATCAACTTCTGTTGTACTGAGATTTCCAAACTTTTTTTCTTGTTCATCAACAAGTTGCCATAGATCCGGTTTACTACGAACAATCATTACTTTACCATTTGGTTCAATCTGCCATTCAATTGTGTCAGTAGACCGAACTTTTAACAGTTCACGTACTGTTTTAGGAATTGTAATCTGATTTTTACTTGTGATCTTCGAGCTAACCTTAGTTACATTACCTGCGCTCACAATATCATCTCCTTATTTTTTCCTTACAAAAATAATAACATAACTGCTTTAATATCTCAAGAAAAGGAGAAAAGACTATGCAACAAGTTGTTTTACCCATCAAAGATTCAAACGTTCTTAAAGAGGTTCAAGATACGTTACTCAATAACTTTAAAGCTGGCCGACGTAACTATACGATTTTTCAAGTTGGTAAAGCGACGCTACTGCGAGTGAGTGACGTTATGGGCTTAAAACAGGCCGATATTTTTAATCCGGACGGTTCTATTAAACAAAATGCGTTTATTCATGACCGAAAAACTGGTAAACCTAATACCTTGTACCTTAAACCTGTTCAAACAGAGCTCTTATTGTACCGTCAATGGCTGCTTGATCATAAGCTGGATTCTGAATGGCTCTTTCCTTCAATTCAACACCCAGAACGTCATATTACTGAAAAACAGTTCTACAAAATTATGAGTAAGGTTGGCGATCTATTAGGAATTAATTATCTAGGTACTCATACGATGCGCAAAACTGGGGCTTATCGTGTTTACACGCAATCAAATTACAATATTGGCCTAGTCATGCACTTACTAAATCACTCAAGTGAATCAATGACTTTAGCTTATTTAGGCTTGGATCAAGCAAGTACAGAAAACATGTTGAACCAAATTGATTTTGGGTAAATTAGTTTGATTTTGTTGTCGCCAACGGTGACTTATGATACAGGTTTTTAATGGGTCTAGAACAACATAGAATAAATTCTATGTGTAAGTGCGCATTGACCTCGTTTCACTCGGTCTTCTGATAACCATAAAATCAATTTTTGCCGTTGTTGAATGGAATGTATTCTTAATTCAATTTATGCTTTGACTTAACATTCTCTGTATGATATAGTGTCGGTGATTATTTTTAATATGATTAGAGGGATCGTTATGTCTCAAAGCAGCTTAGAAAAACAAGAAGCTAAATTAAAACAGCTTAATCAAAAGATTAAAGCTGAAAAAAATAAGATTGAACAACGGCTAGGTAAACAAATCATCAGTCAAGCCAATTTAGATTATGCTAATTTGTCTAACGATCAGATTAAGCTTTTAGCCAAGCAATTTTCTGAATTTTTAAAGGTAAAGTCCGTAGATCATTAGCCATACGAGATGGGGAAATTCCATGTCTAATCAATATGAAAAACTAGTCGAGCAGCAAGCGCGTTTAAAACAAAAAATTGAGCGGGAAGATTTTAAATTACGGCAATCTAAATACTATGAAAACCGCCAAGCACGTAAAGCCCGTTCTCGCCGACTAATTCAAAAAGGAGCCTTACTCGAAAAATACTTTCAAGCTAATAACCTCTCGGTCGAACAAACCGAAGAACTTTTAAAAACATTTGCTGACTATGTTAACGCCCATAAACCGGATAAATTAAAAAACGATCAACCTAATAACTAGGCCGATCGTTTTTATTTTCAGGATTGTTTTTTGGCTTAATTTCTAGATTGTGTTTAGCAAAGTCTTTTAACTGTTTTTGAATTCTTTGTGTAAGCTCTGCTTTACTTTCTTTGTGCTTCCTTTTACTTGATCGCTGTTGAATTATCTTTTGACCCTTACCTCTTCTTTCAGATTTTAGGTCAAGCGTAAAATCTGAAATTTTATTTTGATCTAGCTTACTTAAATGACCGATTTCTTTAAAGTTTAAACCGGCTTTGAGAAAGCGATAAATATTACCAAGATCAACCCAGGAAGGTTTCTTCAACCCAGCGGATTGCCAATCTTGAATCGGATAATATTGTTGCTTGATATAAGCCGACTTCTTTTCATACTGACTAGTAATTTTAAAAGCCTCGACCGTCTGTTCTGATACCCGACGAATTAAAACTGGCTGAGACTTGCCACCGTTAGTTTCTACAAAACTAACGTATAGGCTGACTAAGTCATTAGTCCTCATCTGGATCGTTGAGCCAATCAGCGACCTCTTTAGCGTCTTTGAACTCGGTGACTGGTGTCCCTTCGGTCGCCTTTAAAAAGCGTAAATTAGCTCTTTCTTCTTCGCTTAAAGACGCATTAAAAGGTAAAGCACCATTAGCAACAATCCGCTTGTAAAACATGTTAATGGCCGTGGTTGGATTTAAGCCCAATTCGCTTAAAACTGCTTCGGTATCATCGGCCAAATCTTTATCAATCCTAAAGGCTGAACTTTTGAGCTGGTTAGCCTGGTTAGCTCTGACACTCATTTAAAAGCCCCCTATTCTTCTGTTTAAGCCATTTAAATCTAACTTAAGTATAAATATAGACTAGTAAGTCTTAAAACCGCTTAGAAAGGATTTTGTAGTCTTTTAGGACTAGTAGTACAACCCACTGTTATCGTTGTCGGCCGACTTTTCTTCTTCGGGGTGTTTGGCCGCATATTCTCTAGCCGCTTGTTTATTCCACCAAACGCCGAATAGGTTTTGCATGGTGCCGTACAAGTAGTTTTCCACGTTCTTGATATGCTTCTCATTGCTTCTCAGGGCGTTAAAGTAGCGTCTTAAGGCTTTAGTCATCAAAGGTTTTAGTTCTTCGTCGTCAAGCGGGATTAGAACCCCAATATCTTGATGATCTTTTTCAACTCGGTACTTAGCATTTAAGATAATGCCAATGAAGCGCCGCATTTGTTGCGGAGTGCGGCACCAGAAACTTAGTAATTGCACGGCTTCGGGTTCTAAGAAAACCGGTAAGCCACTGTCTTCATCAGTTAAGAAGTCATTAGCATGGTTCACCAAATCCTGGTTTTGCTTTTGAATTTCTGCTGGTGAAAAATGGGCTGTGGAAAAGTCCAACTTTTGAGTATCTATATTGTATCTATTAGTATCTATGTTTTTAGAGTCTTTATATAGATTGCTTTCGATTTTCGAAATTCCGCTCGTAGCAAGGGATTGAGAGCTATTGTCAACGAAGTCATGCGGACTTTCGATTTTCGAAATTCCGCTCGTAGCAAGGGATCCAACGAAGTCATGCGGACTTTCGATTTTCGAAATTCCGCTCGTAGCAAGGGATTGAGAGCTATTGTCAACGAAGTCATGCGGACTTTCGATTTTCGAAATTCCGCTCGTAGCAAGGGATTTCGGCGTTTCTTGTCCATATTCACCCCTTAAATAGACATCAGTAGCTTTCACATCGAGCTTGGAAAGGTATAAACGATTCGGTTCATTCTTTTTCGTTTTAGGATTAAATCCCATTTGAATTTGTTTTAATAGATTGGCTGTTTGTAATTCTTTTTTTATTTTAACGGCTTTTTCAGTAGCGCAGTTAAATAAGTCTTGTAGTTCTTGAACGGTAAAAATAAAGTAAACATGATTATCTTCATCAACCCAATGATTACGCAAAGAATACTCGAGCCGGTCTTTCAGTACCATATAAGCCAATTTAGCATCACTGCTTAAATGTTTATATTGCTCGCCATACATTAATACCTTAGGAAACTGGAAAAATAGGGCTCCATATACGTTATCGGCTTCATAGTAATTGAAATTTGTTGATTTTGTCATAATAAAAACTCCCTTTCTCGACTGACACACGCTGTCTCAAAAGAGAGTTGCTAAAACATTTGATTTGCTTTAAAATACAAATCTGATATGCTCTAACTGAATTACAAGGCGTTCATTTAGCCTTGAGGCTTTGTAATTTACCAGCATGTGTCTGTTTGTGAGTTGCCCAGTCGGCAACTTTTTTTAATTTCTAACAACAAAAATGGACTAAATAGCTTCAGTTAGCTACTTAGTCCATTGACTTTAATTTGTTTTTAACTATCCTTAACTTGTCCTTTGGGACTGGTTTGCGGTATAATTAACCTACAAATTAAGAACAATGTTCAGTCGATTTAGACCGGCAAGTTAAAATCGACTGAATCTAAGTAGCTGTCGTGTAGCTACTTGCTAAACCCAAAATCCCTGATTCCTCGTGAATCGGGGATTTTTCTGTTTAGCTTGATCTCTTTATTCGGTTGTTAAATTAGTCATAGTCTAGCATAGTGCTTACCTACCGGCAACTTTATTCTGTCTTGTATACTTTACCAGCCCCCATCGGTCCGTTGAGTCCGTTGATCAGATACAAGGTCTTCGTATCAATTGTTGCTATCAACTATTTGTGATTTCATCATTTTCCCCACTCAATTATTCTTGAAAGTCTCTATAAGCATTTTCTATTATGGTATCTAATAAGGTTGATCTTGATTTTGCGTTCAACTGATTAACCATTTCATCTAAACGATCAATATTCTTTTGTTGAATTGAGAAGCTTGTCTTTACTTTTCGTTCCCAATTCAATTTTTCGTTAAGTGCATCTTTTTGCTGAATGTCTCTAGCCACTTGGTAATCGTTGTTGGTACTTGAAAACTTTTCAAATTTGTTTGCCATAAGTTAATCATTCCCCTGTTTTTGGATTTCTGAAAACACGTCACTTAATAGTTTGAGAAATGGCTCTTGTTCATGCAACTTGTCATTCTGGGTTGCATATTCTAGTATGCCCTCCTTTGCAAGCATACTAGCGTTAACTAATTCCTTTTCTGGGATAACCCCAATGACATTATCTATATGTTTGAGTGCTGATAAAAATTCGTGAGAAGAATTAGTATTGTGTTTGATTCGATTGCCTAAAAAGAATACGTTGGCAGTAATATATGATTTACCACTAACTGGATCAACAACTTCATCTTGTAAAGTTCCCACACTTTGCAATACTTTTGTATGACTTTCATACCCAAATCGACTTGGTTCCATTGGAGAAATGATTTTATCGGCTACAGCTACACCATTTTTGCTTAACAGGTTCCAAGCTGGTGGCAAGTCGATAATTATGTAGTCATATTTTTGATTCAGTTCTTGCGCATTTTTAACAAACCACATAAATAATAGCAATTCTCTATTTGGTTTTGAGGCTAAACGATCTGCTACTTCTTCCAGGTTGCTAGTTGATGGAATTATCGCGATATTATCCTGAACTTGTGTCTCAATTAACCCGGAGCTTGGTTTTTCTAGGATATCTGCAATAGTGGGCTTTCCACTGAAATTAAAATGTTCATTTTCAAAAGTGCCCGTCAGACTCTTCTGTGCGTCCAAATCGATCATCAAAACTTTTTGATTTTGTGTTTGTAAAAATTTGGCGAACTGAAATGCCATTGTGGTTTTACCAACGCCACCTTTGATAGCCATAAAACTGATTACTTGCATAACACACTTTCCTCCTAACATATAAAGATAAAGGTAATACTTAACAAATACCTTGTTCTCCTACACAATACAACTTTAAGAACGCAAAATCAAGATAAAAGTAGTACTAATGGAATACATAAAACGCATAAAGGTATTTATTTGGTGGTATAAATAGGCTTCAACAATTAGTCATACCTATTATCTGTTAACATTAAATTTCTTTCGATACCTTATAAAGGTTGTCCGTTTAATTCCTGTATTACGGGCAACATCGACATCACTCATGCCTGCCTCGTAAAGCTTAAAAGCATGTTGCAAACGGGGATCATCTTTGGCATATTGGGGTTTGCGCCCATGATATTTACCCTGCTGTTTAGCGAGGGCAATCCCTTGTTGCTGCCGTTCAATGATCCGCTTACGTTCGCTTTCAGCTTGATATTTATACAGTTCAATAATGAGATTCGTCATGAGCTGGCGTAAATTAGGATCCGCAATCCCTGTCATGGACGGCAAGTTTAACACATCTAGGGTGGCACCTTTGTTCTGAATGGTGTTCATAATCTTAGTTAAGTCCTGGTTATTTCTGCCTAAGCGATCTAATTCAGTGACCAGGACAATATCACCCTCACGAATATAGGCCAACATTTTTTGCAGTTCTGGCCGATTAGTGTTAGCCCCACTTAATTTATCCGTAAATAATTTATCAACGCCTCTTAAAGCCGCTAATTGTCGATCTAAATGTTGCTCCTTGGAACTCACACGCGCATAACCAATTTTAGCCACTTTCAGTCCTCCTTTTGGACAGTCCTAATGAACACTTTTAATGCCTAGTATAGCACAGAAGCAAAAAAGGCCACTAGGGTATACCCTATTGGCCGCTTTTGAGTTTAAACTTTGTCTTCATCTAATTAATTGTCTTGTTTTTAAAAGCCATGATTCATCATTCTTAAAAATCATAAACAGTTTTGAGCTATCCAATAATACTTGATAACCATCATCAACTTTATCAACTTTAATATCGCTAGTTTCAATTTTTAAATCATTATTAGATATTACACTTGAAATGCAGTTCTTTATTTTTGAGGCAATCTGATCTTCGCAAGATTTGTTAAGTGTTTTACTAATATTTGAGTGAACTACTCCATACAGTAGGCCTTTAACATATGGGTTTTCGAAAACAGTATCTGCCAAAATGGATTCTTCGTTGTCTTCTAATATGAAATACAAACTATATAAATGTAAATATATATAATTTAAATATTGCCCAAGAACTATTAGGTTAATTACGCTAGGGGATTCCTTATCGTAAGTGAAGTCAATTGGTAAATTATATTTACCACTGACATCAGTTGTATATCTAAACTCATCACTTTTTGGACTTAGCTTATCAATGGACTCTATAATATCAAAAAAATTTTCCTGTAAAATATTGAGATCATTTTCGTCTAATAATTTTTTAAATGAATTGCTCAATTCAGTCAAACAATGGCTCTCTTTATTACCAATATTAAATTTACTTCCTGTAGCAATTGATACGTTAGTTATCTCGTCTTTTAAACTTAGCTCTATATAATGCCTGGCAAGAAATAATGCTGGCATTAAAAAAGATTCTGAATCATTGCTCGATCCAGCAATTACAAGCTTAAAAGCTTTAAAATATCCCTCTTCATACGAGTATTGATAATCATCATACTCCTGGCCAATAGGGGCGTTGTAGTTAGTAGCCTCACTATAGCTTGTAAGAGAACTCTTTGTATCCGATGATTCCTCAGGAATAGCTGATAAACTTTTTGCAAGATGATTTTTATAATTTTCATCAAAGGGATATTGAAGCTTGTAAGCAAAATCTTCAATATCTTTTTTCCAATTATATTTAATCTGTTTTTTCGTGTATTCCATAGCCAAACCTTCATGCATAAATTTTTTATACTGTCATTATAATCAAACAACATTAAATATAAGCCTAATTTTTCCCACTTCATAATCCAGACTTGTTGACTTGGTTGATCTTGATTTTCTATGTATAATTAAAGTTTGTAGAGAAGTTAAGGCGGTGGCTATTTCCTATCGAAGGTGGTGCTTATGGTGTTAAACCTTTAAAGCCCATTAATCCTAAAGAAAGGAGTAGCCTAAGTGTCCGTGTCGGACGCTTTACAATTAATGCTGGCTTTCGGTACCTTTACCGTGGCCTTAATTGCATTGATTGTTGAGCTGATCAAAAGTCAGCAAAAAAATAACCGCCTTAGCTCTGGCAAGCTAGCGGTTATTAAATATCGTTAGAATCTGCCACCGTCTTAAACGGCTCTACATGGGAAGCCCTGTTCACTCGGGGCTTCCCTTTTTCTGTCTACATTATAGCATGACTATGATGGACTTTCGACTATTTTTAATCAGCTTTCTAGCAGTTTTTAGGGAACACACGTTTGCCTTCTGTGCTACAATACAGGTAAAAGCTAACGGAAGTGATGAAATTGTTTACTCATGATGAACCGCATGGCGTGTTCTTCTTAATCGATAACAAGTCCTTTTATGCTAGTTGCGAAGCCGTTGCCCGGGGCCTTAATCCCTTAAAAGTCCCGTTAGTGGTCCTTAGCGAAGCTGAAAATACTAATGGCGGGCTCATTTTAGCCACGTCACCCGAAGCTAAGCACTTATTTCATCTTAAAGCCAACGTCTCCCGTAAACGTGACTTACCCAATGACTCCAGGTTGTGGGTCGTGCCACCGCGCATGAACCTTTATATTCAACGTAATTTGCAGATCAATCAGATCTTTCATCAATTTACCACTGAACAAGAGGTTTGGCCGTATTCGATTGATGAAAGCATTCTTGATATGACCTATACTTGGCGGCTTTTTGGCAATTCCGTTCGCGAAGTGGCGCGCTTGATTCAAAAGACAGTTCGGCAAAAGCTAGGCTTGTATACCACCGTGGGAATTGGTGACAATCCGGTGCAAGCTAAATTAGCCTTAGACCTTTACGCTAAACATAATCATGAATTGATCGGTGAAATCCATTACGAAACTGTGCCGGATAAAATTTGGTCAATTACTGAATTAACGGACGTTTGGGGGATTGGCCCCCGTATGGCGAAACGTTTGAACCGCCTTCACATTCACAATATGTATGAGCTAGCCCATACCAACCCTTATTTACTCAAACAGCAGCTTGGCGTCATTGGTAGCCAGTTATTTGCTACGGCCTGGGGAATTGATCGCGCGCAAGTTACGGAACCAACTAAGGTTAAAGAAGCTAGCCTGGGTAATTCGCAAGTATTGCCACGAGATTATTTTAACCAAGTCGAAATTGAAACCGTCATTAAAGAAATTGGGGAACAGGTGGCGGCGCGGCTTCGGCACCACCATAAACTAGCGGGGTGTCTATCGCTAAGCATTGGGTTTTCCTATGCCACAGCTGAAGCAGATGGTCGCGGTGGCTTTCACCAAGCTTTAAAAATTGACCCGACTAACGACAATCAAGTTTTGACGCAACAATTATTGTGGTTATTCCGTCAGAATTGGGACGGTCAAGCTGTCCGGAATATTGGCGTTTATAGCAGTAAACTAAGTGCCAACTCCGGCCAACAACTTAATTTATTTGAAACACCGCGTAACCAAATTCGCCGTAGCCGGTTAAACCAGGTGATTGATGAAATTCACCGGCAATTTGGGTTCACCAAACTAGTTTACGCGACCAGTTTATTAAAGGGGGGCACCGCTATCAAGCGGGCTTCACTAGTGGGCGGACATAATGGAGGTAATAGCTATGAATAGCGATATCAAGATTATTAAGGGGCGGTTAACTCGATTGTTTAAGCGGCGTCCCAAAACCCGCTATTGGTTAATGTTGACTAATGACACCTACGATCAGACCTATAATCTGTTTTTTAACAGTCAACGGGCTAACGAGCGCTTGCAATCCGTTCCCTTACATAAATTAGCTAACTATGATTTAGCTGATTTAGAAAAGCTGTTAAAAGCATTACGACAAGATATAAAGCTAACGATCGAATTTGTCGGCTTTACAGGAGAACGGTGGCCGGCAAGTCAAAAGCTGATTCAACGAAAGCGGGTGCCCCTTGAATAACCAAGACTTTGATTTAGGCACGGTTAAGCATTTTTTTGAACATGATTATCATGACCGGGGCATGATGAAATGGCAGGGCTTCTATTTATCCGATCATACTGCCGCTTTAAACCAACGGAACCAGCAGTTGAATGAAATATACGTTCCACGACCTCAACAATCCTTAGCAGTAATTACCGAGGTATTGGCGGACGCATATCAGCGTCAGCAACCAGTGACCATTCAACTAAAAACGGTTGACCAAAACAACCGTCATTGGCCAGATATCACCACCTTGATTCATGGTTACAATGCCAATGATATTGTGGTTGATGCTGATCGGTTTATCCCACTACCAGAAGTTCGAAATGTTTCAACATAAAAGGACGGAACGGTTACTTAATAATTAACCTTCCGTTTTTTTGATGCTTGTCTATTTGGCTTTATTTGTATCCTAGCTATATTAAATTATGAAGCCTAAATGCTAATCTGTTCGCGTATAATAAACTAGTGAGTAATTTAAAAGTGGGGGAAGGACTGTTTTTATGTTGGAACTGTCGTTTGAAAAAGAAGTTGTTAAAACCTTAACGACTGGAAGCAATCAATGGGTGGAACGCAAAGACCTGTATGGTGCGACGCCGGATCAATTATGGGCTAATTTTCGTGATAAATTAAATAACAATAACTATGCTAAATTACAGGGACACCCTTTAACTGATACCGAATTTAATCAGGTTAAACGGGCGATTGAGGTCCGGACACCTTACGAAGCAGCTAAGTTACTAGCCGCCGAAAATGGCATTGGCAAAGTTGAAGTTGAACGTGATGATGCTAAGCTGGGCACGGTTACGCTCGAGTTGTTTTGGAAAGCGGACGTTGCTGGCGGTAAATCTAGTTATGAAGTGGTACGGCAAGCAGTGCGACCACGGTTAGCTGGTACTCAAGATGTCGATCCTGATCGCCGTTTTGACGTAACCCTATTGATTAATGGGTTACCCTTAATTCAATTGGAACTAAAAAAAGCCACGGTCGAACTTAACCAGGCTTTTAATCAAATTGAAAAATACGCGCAGGAAGGTAAATATACGGGGATTTACTCGCTGTTGCAAATGTTTGTGATTATGACACCGGATAGTACGGCGTATTTTGCGAATGCCGAACCGGATCATTTCAATAAAGCCTTTTTGTTCAATTGGCGAACGCGGGATAATCACCCCGTGGAAAACGGCTTAGCGTTTACGCGCCAAGTCCTTAATATTCCCATGGCCCACAAAATGGTCAGTGAATATACGGTCATCGACCAAGAACGTCAGAGCTTAATTCTCTTACGGCCTTATCAGATTTATGCGATTGAAGCCGTGATGCACCGGATTCATGACCATCAAGATGGCTTTGTTTGGCATACCACGGGTTCTGGTAAAACACTCACCTCATATAAAACCGCTAAATTAGCGGCGCAAGATCCCGGTGTCGATAAGGTCATCTTCTTAGTTGACCGGCAGGATTTAGACGAACAGACAACCAGCAACTTTAGTGCCTATGCTGCCAATGACGATATTGCCATTAACGAAGCCCAAAATACCGGTGATTTAATGCGTAAGTTGCAACAAAATGACGGTAAGGTCTTGGTCACCTCGATTCAAAAACTCCATCGGGCGGTCAAAAAAACGCAAGCCCAGCTGGCAACCGGTAAGCAATCCCGCTTTAGTAAGACTTTAAAGCAACGGGTGATCTTCTTTGTTGACGAAGCCCACCGGTCGCAATTTGGCAAAATGCAAAAGGAAATTCGCGCAGCGTTTGTCAATAGTAATTGGTATGGTTACACCGGCACCCCCATCTTTAATGAAAATAAGAAACAGCTCAAGGGGGACCTAGCGGTTACCACTGAGGAGCTATTTGGTAAAGTCTGTCACGTTTATAACTTGCGAGACGCCTTAGAGGACCAAGCCGTGTTACCGTTTAACGTCGAACATGTAACAACGATTGGCAAAGATACGTTAATAACCCGGGCCCTCGAAAAAGAAGCCCAGCGCGTCAAAGCGCGTCGTGATAAGCAAGGACGCTTGCTGAGTACAGCTGATGAAGCAAAAATTCAAGCCAAGATTCAAGCGATGTCAGTAAAGGACTTGGAAGAAACGTATTTAACTCCGGCTGACTTTGAGACCGATGAACATATTAACCAAGTTGTTCAATATATTTTACAAAAAGGCCCGCGTAAAACGAGTTTGGGTCATGGCAACTATAATGCGATTTTGACCACCAGTTCCATTGAAATGGCGCAACGCTATTATCAAGCCTTTATGGCCGCTAAAAGGGCCACTCACAATCAGCTAGATCCTGATTGGCCCCGAATTGCGATTACTTATTCATTAAGTGAAAACGAAGATCAGAGTGCGCAAAAACATGACCAAATGGCCACCATTTTAAAAGATTATAATCAGCAGTATCACACTAATTTTGATTTAGCCGATCTGAATCTCTATAACGAAGATGTCGCGAAACGGGCTGCCCGGCGTGAGGCGGTCTTTGCTCATTTGCAACCCGATCAGGAAATTAATTTAGTGATTGTCGTACGCCGTTTATTAACAGGCTTTGATGCCCCTCGGCTAAACACGCTCTTTGTTGACCGCACCTTAGCTTATCAAGAACTCATTCAAGCCTACTCACGCACCAACCGGCTCCAAAACCGGGAATTAAAACAAGAAGGCCAAATTGTGACCTTTCGGGTGCCGGCAATCATGGAAGCGAATGAACGTGAAGCTTACAAGTTATATAGTGGCGAAGGCTCTTTTAATGTCATCATTCGTCCCACTTATCAGCAGGCCGTCTTAAAATTTCAAAAGGCTGTGGTGGATTTAAAAGCCATTGCTCCAACGCCGACGGCTGCCGATGACCTTAAAGGAACTACTGCCAAGGTACAGTTTGTGAAAGCCTTTCGCCAAGTGAATCAACAATTGAATTCCTTATCCATGTACAACGATTTCACTTGGAAAAATAGTGAAAAGGCCTTTGGTATTGCTCAGCCCGAAGTAGAATCCTATACGGGTAAATATCTGCGGATTAAAGCGGCGGTTATTAACCAAAAGCCTCCCGAAGAGTTGGCCGCTTTAGACTTTTCCTTAGCCGTTGGTTCAGTAGTCTTGGTGGATTATGATTATTTGACGCAATTAATTCAAGATTGGATTGATGAACAGCAACGGTACTCGACGCCTGATCAAGCCCAAGCGCATATGACAGATTACCTGCAAAACAGTGCCAAAGTACAGGCTAGTTTGAATAAATTAGCGGAAACGCAACCGCAACAGGCTCAATTAATTCGCGAAGCCATGCCTTATATTGAGCAACAAATGCAACAGTTTCAGCAACAGAGTGACCAAAATCAAGCGCCAGTAGCGTTGAATGCTCGGGAGTTGGTGGCTGATTATGCCCAGAGACAATTGGTCAAAAAAACGTCGGTATTCGCCCACACGTGGGGCTTAGATCAAACAGCCCTATTGCGGGTGGCGCGTGAACACACCGTGGGTACCGATGAATGGCATCATGAACAAGAATTAACGCAGTCAGCGAATTTAGCAGCGGCCTTACAAGCTCAAACTGCCGCTGGGCCGAAGATTCCAGCTATTTTGCCACTATACCGGATTAAGTCCCAGGCCGCTTGGCGGCAGTTTATTGAACACGATTTAGCAATTTATCTACAAAAATAAGTGAGGTTAAACAATGTCAGAAAAAACAACTCAAGCTAGTCAACTTGAAAGCGCCCTATGGAATGCGGCCGATGTCTTACGCGGGAAAATGGACGCTTCTGAATATAAAAATTATTTATTGGGGTTAATTTTTTATCGGTTTCTATCTGAGAAAACCTTAACGACCTTTAGTGATTGGGCAGGCGAAACCGAAAATGTCACCCGGAAATATGCTCAGTATATGGATCCGCAGTTTGAGTTGGAAGGCGTCTCAGTGCAGCCCAGTTTAGTGGAGTATTTGCAAAACACGCTTGGCTATTTAATTCAACCACAAGCGTTGTACACCACCCTGATTGGCAAGATTCAAGCCCATACTTTTGCGTTAGACGATTTATCTCAAGCACTTCATGATCTGGAACAGTCGACACAAAATCTATCTTCAGCGCAAGACTTTTCGGGCTTGTTTGCCGATGTGGATTTAAGTAGTAATAAATTAGGCAGTTCTTTACAACAACGGAATCAAACTATCAGTGATACCATGTTAGCTTTAAATGCGATTGATCTTATCCATCATCAAGGCGACGTCCTAGGTGACGCCTATGAATACTTAATCGCGCAATTTGCCAGTGATTCTGGTAAGAAGGCGGGTGAATTTTATACTCCACGGCAGGTTTCCGACATTATTGCCCAGATTGTGACTTATCAGCGCAATGCAGGTGACAACCAAGTGCGGACTATCTATGATCCAGCAGTTGGTTCTGGTTCGCTGCTATTAAATGTCGGACAGCACGTGCAAAATCCGGGTTTAGTGAGTTACCACGGTCAAGAATTGAACACCACAACCTATAACCTGGCCCGAATGAACTTAATGTTACATGGAGTCTCGTATGACGATATGCACTTACGCAATGGTGACACGTTAAGTAAAGATTGGCCGGTTGACGAACCTTACTTATTTGATGCGGTCGTTATGAACCCGCCCTACTCGGCGCACTGGGATAACAGTGATAAACGCTTGTCTGATCCCCGTTTCCGCGACTATGGCGTCTTACCACCTAAATCTAAAGCCGACTTTGCCTTTCTGCTACACGGCTTTTATCATTTGCAGGAACACGGGACTATGGGCATTGTCTTACCCCATGGCGTATTATTTCGGGGTGCTACAGAAGGCAAAATTCGCCAAAAGCTTCTGCTGGATAACCGGATTGATGCCATTATTGGACTACCCGCCAATATTTTTCATTCCACTGGTATTCCAACGTTAATCATGATTTTAAAGAAACATAAAACCACTGATGACGTCTTGTTTATTGATGCGTCACGGGAATTTGAAAAGGACAAAAATCAAAATAAGCTAACGGCAGCCAATATTCAAAAAATTGTGACCACTTATCAAAACCGGCAAGATGTCGATAAATATGCTCATGTGGCCTTACCGGCGGAAATCAAAGAGAATGATTATAATTTAAATATTCCGCGCTACGTTGATACGTTTGAACCGGAACCCGAGATTGATCTAGACCAAGTTAAAGCTGATCTGAAGCAACTAGACGAGGAAATCAGTCAGAATGAACAAGCCTTTAATGAATTAGCTAGCCAGTTAGTGACCACCCAGGTTAATGATCAGTCAAAACCGGAGGCTCACAATGAAAGATAACCAAGCTAAATATCCGCAATTAAGATTTAAAGGTTTCACTGATCCTTGGGAACAGCGTAAGTTTGAATATTTATTAGATGAAAACGATGGTATTCGAAGAGGCCCATTTGGAAGTGCGTTAAAAAAAGAATGCTTTGTCTCTCAAAGTGATTACGTTGTGTATGAGCAACAAAATGCAATATACAATAAATATGAAACTAGATACAACATCACTAAAGATAAATTTGAAGAATTAAAAAAGTTTGAGTTAAAACCTGAAGATTTTATTATGAGTGGTGCTGGAACAATAGGTAGAATTTCTAGAGTTCCTCATGGTATTGATAAAGGTGTATTTAATCAAGCGTTAATCAGATTTAGAATTGATAACCGAATAACAGATTCTGAATACTTTCTTCAGTTTATAAGAGCTGATTTTATGCAAAAAAAATTAACTAGTACTAATCCCGGATCAGCCATCACTAATTTAGTTCCAATGTCAGAAGTTAAAAAATGGGGTATATTAGTTCCGCAAATAAACGAACAGTCTAAAATAGGAATTTTCTTCAAGCAACTCGACAAGACTATCACTCTTCATCAGCGTAAGTTAGCTAAGCTTAAGGAACTTAAACAGGGCTATTTGCAAAAAATGTTCCCCAAAAATGGTAGCAAGTTCCCGCAATTAAGGTTCTCAGGGTTTGCTGACGCTTGGGAACAGTGTAAGTTGAGGGGGATTTTAGCTGAACGTAATGATCAAATAACAGAAACAAATGAATATCCTCTCATGTCTTTTGTACAAGGTAAGGGTGTTACACCTAAAGGAAAACGCTATAATCGTAGCTTTCTAGTGAAGGACGTAGATAAGAAATACAAAAAAACTGAATTGGGAGATTTCATATACAGTTCTAATAATCTTGAAACAGGTTCAATTGGATTTAATCGAACTGGAAAAGCTGTCATATCACCAGTTTATAGTATATTTAAATCTAAACGAGAACAGGAAAGTCAATTTATAGGCATTATGTCGGCCCGTAAAGATTTTATTTTTAAAATGATAAGATTTCGTCAAGGTGTTGTTTACGGTCAATGGAGAATTCATGAGTCAGATTTTTTGAATATTGATATCAGAATACCAAGTTATGAGGAACAACAATCAATTATTTGTTTCTTTGAGAAGCTCAATAAAGCTATCACCCTTCATCAGCGTAAGCTTGAAAAACTCCAAGAACTTAAAAAAGGGTATCTACAAAAGATGTTTTGCTGAGCTTAATTTGATCAAATTTAGGATCCTATGAAACCCCATGACTTAATTTTTATTGTGCTTGGTCAACACTTAATTCACCTGTATAATGGATTACGCAGGAAGTTTTAAGGGCGGTGGCTGTCTTTTCCCTTGTGAGGTGAGGCCCATGGGAACATGGAAGAATCTTCAGGAAGGTTTCACAGTCAATGAGCGTCTTCCAGACACTCTCGTTGATGTTGCTATTTGCAATGTTTATTTTAGCGTTGCTAACGTACATCGACAAAAGGAACAAATAAAAAAGCCGCCCTGCGTAACTTTGGCCAGTTACAGGGTGACTCAACTATCATTTTTTAACTAATGCCACCGCCTTTGAAGCGGCTTGCGCGGGAAGTCTTGTTAGCGCAAGGCTTCCCTTTTCTATTACATTATAGCATGACCTTTAAAAACTGGCTAACGTTTTAGACTTTGATCAAGTTCGGATTCGGGTTGTTTGATCTCCGGATTCTGTTCAGCAAATGCTTGTAGCTGTTTTTGTGTTCGATTACTGATTTCATGGTGTATATCATTTAGTTTATTTTTTAGTTCTGATTTTTGTTGTGGGTTCCTTGCTTGCTGAACTTGTTGTTGCAAGCCTTGATAGGACTTATTAAGATCCTGGGCTGATAGCTTTTTTTGGTCATGGTCGGGCTCTTTTTGGGCTTCTTGTAAGCCTAATTGTTTGGTTAACCCGTCACTAAGCTCAATCACTTTGTTGCTCACTTGCTGGATCTCACTTAAAGCACTATGGATCACAGCTGTATCTTTAGCCCAGGTAGCCACATAACCGAGTGAATAGTTACTGGTATCAACGCCAATATTTTGCATGGCAACATATGCGACCGCTTCAGCCTGGGTTTCCTGATAGGCTCGTGGCCGATCTTTAAAGGCTGATTTTAAGCCGTGTAGCTGGCTATGCGCATATTCGTGGTATAACGTCTTTAGTTTCAAAGCATTGTCGGGCTCATCGCCACCAATGACGATTTCATTAGTGCTGGGTTGAAAATACCCCTTAGCCCCATTTAGCGTCGCTAAAGGCACTTCACTGACTTTAAGGTCGGTTTGCTGGTTTAGATAGTCCTTGAATGCGTTATACAAGCTTGTCACATTCTGATGATCGGCCAAATTTTCTTTGACAAAGTCTTTAGCACTTAACACTGGTTCACCGCTAGTTTGTGCCACATCAAAGACGGGTAGATAGCGATAACCGACAATGGCGCGCTCATCGGTGGTATCAAGATGCTTCTGCTCGGCTGGTGTTAGCTTCTTAATGATCGGAGCCGCAATCCGAATCGCTTTTGCGCCCCGGTTGACGGTGCGGTTAAAAGCCGTCTGCCATTGCTTAAAACCGGCGACTTGAGTGGCTTGAGGATTTTGCGCATAAATTAAATCAATGTTTCTGGCGCTATAACGATGAAATTTAGCCAGGGTATTGAGATACTTTTTAAATTGGTCACTATCAGTTAATTTTAGGATTTGCTGTTCAGCCTGGGCGACTAATTGTGCTTTCCAAGCCTTAACATCTGCTTTATTTGGCATAAGTTACCCCTCCTCATCTTCAAAAATATCATTCAATGTTGGCAATGATCTTATTTGAATCGGGGTCGTGCCATAAAGGGCAACGTAACCGTCAGACAATTTTTGCCAGGCTACTTGATAATAAGCGCCGTTACCAGTGATTTCTTTTAAATACTTGTAGGTTCCTTTAGCTTGCAAAACGGGTAATTCACTGGCTAAAACTGCTAATTCGTTGTTCATTTTATGATCTCCTTTGCTTTGCTAATCTCACCCGTTGTTTGGGTTTACTTTTAGGGTTGTAAAAGTGAACCTAAATGACGGGTTCACTAACCGGAACGTAGTGCAGGGCGGTAGGCAGGGTCTAATCAAAATCAAAACTTAATTTATGGCCGTCAAGCTTTAACTTGGCGTCAAACGACTTTCCCTTTTTGCTCTTGAAACCCTTTAGTTTGCTGGTTTCACCCTTAGTAACTAACGCTCTAATTGCTGTCTTCCCGAGTGTCTTACTGCTCCATTTCTTGGGCAGGGTAAAGCTTTCGCCTTGCTTGGGCTTCACAATGTAAAACTTCTGTTTATTTAAAACGGTCGCTTGCGGTGTTTCTAAGAATACTTCGGCGGACTTTTGTGCTTGCTGTTGGTGATTGATTTGTTGCTTAATGGCTGCATTGCCGGTTAATTGTGTGGGGACATCAGCAATTAACTTCGCCACAAACTTCTTGATCTGGCTCAAAAAGTTATCTGGGGTGCGTTCTTCGGTACTGATTTGCTGTAATGCTTGCTCCCATTTAGCCGTCATTTCTGGGCTAGTTAGCAAGGGTTCGAGTTCAACCGCTTTACATAAAGTAATTCCGGCTTCACTGACGTGGAGATTGTTCTTTTCAGTAACTAAATAGCCACGTTTCTTTAACACTTCTAGCACATTGGCCCGGGTCGCACTTGTCCCAATGCCTTGCACGTCTTTAAGAATCGCCTGGGCTTCTTCATCATCAAGTGTTTTACCGGCCGTCTTCATGGCCGTAATTAAGGTACCTTCGGTAAAGGGCACCGGTGGTGTCGTTTCTTTTTGCGGTGTTTGCAGATTTGCTTGGACTTGATCGCCTTGGTGAACGAGCGGTAAAGTTGCTGCTTCTTGCTGGTCGGCTTTGTGATCATCAAATAAAGCTTGCCAGCCTTGCTTAGTTGGGACCTTACCGGTTGCTTTAAAATTGGCGTCACCAACTTGGGTAATAATGGTGGTTTCCTCGTACTCGTACGGATCAGCAAACATCGCTAACGTCGTTCTTAAAACCAAGTCATAGACTTGTTGCTGTAATTTAGGTAAGCTGGCTAGTTTCTCTTTAGTCGGCACGACTTTAGTCATGATAATGGCGTAATGTTCTTCAACCTTTTTCCCATTAACATAGCGCTTATTTGGGGTGGTATTGGTTAAAGCGACTTGTTTAGAGACTAACCCCAGATACTTCGTCAGATTAGCCACTAAATACTCAAATTCTTCATCAGTGATATAAGCACAATCGGTGCGGGGATAGCTAAGGAACTTAGCTTCGTATAAACTCTGAATGGCGGCTAAGGTTTGGCTGGCACTGGCATGATACCGTTTATTCATGGCACTTTGCAGACTGGATAGCGAGAATAGTTGGGGACTAGCACGCTTTTTACCTTGTTTTTGGACGTTCTTGATTAAACCGTCCTGTGAGCCTTTCTGAACGTGTTTAGCTTGCATGAATGTCATTAGCCCTACTTCGTCTTTAAACCGCTGATAGGGGTCTAATTTCGCGGCGAATTTTTGCTGATTGGCTAAAATTTCCGCATTTAGTTCAAAATAGGGTTCCGGCTTAAAGTTTTTGATTGCCTGGTCTCTTCGATAAACCATATACAAGGTTGGCGTCTGCACGCGACCAATTGAGTACACCCCGCGCACCCCTTTTTGTCTTAACAACAAAGTATATAAAGGACTGCCATTCATACCAATTAACCAGTCACTAATTTGACGGGTTTGGGCTTCTTTATAAGCCAAATAGTCTTTGTGCCAATCACCAAGATTTTTAAAGCCGGTAATAATCGCGTCTTTTTCTAGGCTATTCAACCAAAGGCGCTTAATCGTTTTCGACTTAACATCAATATGCGCTTGGTTCATGATCGACCACGCGATATTTGACCCTTCTCGACCACTATCGGTGGCCACAATAATGGTATCGGCTTTCGTTAACAGGACTTTAACGACCTTGAATTGGGCTTTTTTACTAGCTGACACTTCAAACTTGTATTTGTCTGGGAAAATCGGTAAATTAGATAAGGCCCATTGCTGGTATTTCTGATCATATTTATCCGGTGTGGCTAGTTCAACTAAATGTCCGAGACCATACGTGACAAGCGTATTATCGGGCAAAACAGGGTCACTAACCGTATAGTAACCCTGTTTTTTTGTGCTCTTTTGAAAGGCTTGGACGTATGAATGGGCTTGACTGGGTTTTTCAGCTAAGATAACAGTGGTCATGTTCGTTCACTCCTTATGATTCAATTTTTGATCTAATTCTGTTTTGCCTTGTTCAGCCGCTTTTAACCAGGTTTAACGGTGCATTTTTTATTCCGATTACAAGTGCATGCCCCCATCTTCATGCCGATTTCGAGTTTGGTGTTGCCGTTGCTTTTTCGCCATTTCCCACTCAGTCTCTTTTAAACCTTGCGCCTGTCTTTGTCGTTGGTAATCTTCATCACGAGCATATAGAACAGTCATGATCGCGTCACTAAAGGCCGTCTTTAAGTAGTAGTTTGGACTAACTGGCTTATAATTTAACGGTTGATAATGTGCCAGCTGGGATTTTCGATATTGATCGTCCTTAGCTTGTTGCTCTTTTAACTGTTTTTGGATTTTCTCAATCTGACTGTTCTTAATCGTTGGATCGACTTTACATTCACCCAAAAAGAGTTGTTTAGTGCCGTCATGCTTTAAAACCCGTTGTAAGTGATGATTCTCTAACTGATCTAAGCTAAGCTGTCCCGATAAATAAGCTAACCCTAATTGATGTTCTTGGGTACTGAAAACCCTCGGTGGGTTTTCTTGCCATTGTGCCATTGTTTCGACTTTTAATGGCTTTAAAGTTGGATCATAGTACATCACGGCTGTATAGGCCTGTTCTTGTCTAACTAGTGAAAGATCATCTAAATCACCATTAGGAAAGGCTCTTTTCAATACTTCATGGTATTGCGTTTGAATGACTTGCTTAACTGCTATGATTGTCCGTAGGTCTTTGACTGCTCTCGTAATCGTTTGCTGTTCTGCTGGTGAATACTTTTCTAGTAGTCCTTTATCGACGTGTTCTAGGCTTTCTAAGCTATCAGAGTGGATCATTAGCGTATATTTCAGATCAATTTTGGCCTCTTTTTCTTGTTGCATTAATAACTTAAAACCAACGTATGGCCGCTTGGTAAAGGTCAATAATTGCTGGGCCAATAAATCATCACGAATATTCATTAAACATTCGTTTAATTCACTGCCTTTGAAAACTGTTTGCTCGCTTTCGGTTTCCTTAATTAATTCTCGTCTTTCAGCTTGCGTGGTCTGTTCAAAATTAAGCTCTGGATAAAGTTTTTTCGTGGTACGATCGACCACTTTGTTTAAGAGTTCATCTGCCTTTTTTAATGAGCTTTCTTGTTGGTTAATTGTCAATAATTGTTTAGTCACATCTTCACCAACTGCATGTTTAATTAAGGTGCTATTTTTCCAATTAAATAGCATGCGCCGCTTATCATCTAAACTTTCCAAACTAATATAAGTTTTCAGTTCGTGGCTTAACCCTTTGACCACTTTTTTCTCGTTAAACGAGAAGTGTTTACTTAGGCTATCCAAGTGGCCTCGATTAACTACTTTCTCCTGCATATTTTTATAGCCAGCTTTGGACTTACGATAGTTCTTAACTTGTTGATTAAATACCTTTCTTTCATGCCGTTTACTATTGATTCCCTCGTGTTGCATTGGTGTATCAGCTATTCCCTGTTCCACAAATGATTTTTCACTGATCCGATCCGGAATGTTTTTTTGTGCTAAAATTTGATTAACACTCAACGCCCAATTGTGCCGCCATTCAGTTATTTTTTCTTTTTTATCCCAATCAACCAACCAAATTTTTCGGTTTCTCACATTCCCTGCAGGGGTCTTAGTTTTATTACCATGACTATCTAAAATGTATTCGGTTTTTGTTTTCTGTCCCCAAGTACCATCGGGGTTAAACGGGCGATTGGTTAACATCACGTGTGCGTGTGGATTATCTGGGTGATCACGATGAATCGCTACATCGGCTACCATTCCTTGATCAACAAAGTTTTCTTGCACGTATTTAGTTAATAATGTTTTTTGTTCATCTACACTTAACTCAATTGGTAAAGCCACGTTAAACTCTTTTGCATACCGTGAGTTTGATTTACGATCTTTCTTTTCAACTTCATTCCATAATTGTTCTCGATTACTGGCCCATGCTGGTGCATTTTTGGGTATTAAAATAAAGCTTTCTGGCATAACCGATCGGGAATAAAAATAGTGGCGGCATTCTTTATCATCAAATAATTTTTCAACGCTTCGATAAGCAGCACTGGCACTGGCAATGGCACTTCGTCCTTTACCGGCACTAATATTACTAAAACTCATATGAAAGATTGCCATATCAGTCACCTTCTCACTTTGATTCTATGGGTTTGACTTTGTTGTCGCCATCGGCGACTTCTAATACAGGTTTTAATGGGTTTAGCACAACGTCATCTTTGATGACGTGTAAGTGCACATTGACCTCGTTTTACTCGGTCTGCTGATAACCATAAAATCAGTTTTTGCTGTTGTTAAACTGAATGTATTTTTAATTCAATTTATTTCATTAACAACTTCTGAATATACTAATTGAACTTTCTTATCAAATTGGTCATTAAAGGTAACTCCAGTAACATCATATCTTTTTAGTCTTTCCATGTTTTTTATAATTGTTTTGAAAATGTTTTCTTTTCCAAATATTTCATATGCAGATTCTAAAGTGCTATTGTCAACGGGAGCATTATTTTTTAATAAAACTGGTAATATTCCCAATACTTCAAGCGTTGGAGCATTAAAAGTATTTATAACTTCATTTTGAATATATTTAATAAAAGCTTCTGCTCCTTGTAATAACGCTCTTGTGTTTGTAAAACTATAAGACAATAGTCACTTGCATATAATGCGGAATCAGTAATAAGATGAAGGTTTACAAAGATATTTTTGTTTACGAATTGACCAGATAGTTGGTTCATAGTGCAAGCTTGGCCCTAGTATTTTGACAAGTTTAAAGCTATTCTTGAGCATTAATTGACCGCAACGCGGGCAATGTAAGGGATAGGACTGGACGAGGTGAACAATTACCTGGTTACCTTGATCTTCAATCGCATCTTTAAAGTGCGCCGTATCTAATTCAAGGTGGAAATTTTTAATTTCAAGAGCAGCTTTGGTAGAATAATCCATGAAAGATGGTCCTTTCTTTACGAAGACGGGGTTCCGAGCCATCTTTCGTTTTTTATTTTAAATTTAAACCAAAATAAGTACCGATGTTAAATCCATCAGTACTTAAAATTGTAGAGCCTATTAAAATAAAGGCTCAGCATCGTAGCAGAAATGCTACTGTGCTGAGCCTTAATGTTTGATCAATGTAATCGATTTAGATGAACTGAACCCCACCGTCGATCTGAACAGCCTGACCAGTCATGTAGTCAGACTTCGTGGATGCCAGGTAGGAGACGTAGTTGGCAACGTCAGATGGGTGTTCAACCCGACCCATCGTGATGCCATCGATGGCGGCCTTCAGGTATTGACCCTTTTGACCACCGTTGATTTCGACCATCTTCTCGTCGATGTAGTCCCACATGTCGGTACCAACGATTCCTGGGCAGTAGGCGTTGACGGTGATGTGGTCGCGACCAAGCTCCTTGGCGGCAACTTGAGTCAGACCGCGGATAGCAAACTTAGTGGCGGAGTAGGCGCCTAGCAGTTCGTAGCCGATGTGGCCGGCGATGCTGGAGGCGTTGATGATCTTACGAACCTTATCGCCATCATTCTGCTTCTTGAACTGGGCCGCTGCGGCCTGGATCCCGAAGAGGACACTGTCAACGTTGGTAGCGAAGATCTTGTGGAAGTCTTCTGCCGACTCGTCAACCAGGTTGCCAATATGGGCAATCCCGGCGTTGTTGATGTAGGTGTCCAAGCGACCGAAGTGTTCAACGGCGGTCTTGACCAACATCTCATGGGTTTCCTTCTTAGAAATGTCACCAGCGGCGGCAACAACCTGGTAACCCTTGTCCGCCAGTTCCTTGGTGGCCTTTTCGACGTCGTCTTTGTTGAAGCCGTTGATTACCATGGCATAGCCGTCCTTGCCGAGCTGTTCGGCAATTCCCTTACCAATGCCCCGGGAACTACCGGTGATAACAGCAACACGTTTTTCTTCTGACATAGAAACTACTCCTTTCGACAGATAACGTTTACAACACATTCATCATAATCCGGTTTTATCTGAAATATCAAATATTTTTACTTAGGTAATATTGTTAAAAAGATAAGACCACACGGCCTAGCACAGTGGTCATGAGATTAGAGTACTAGGCTGTTGGTTAGTATTTATTTTTGAACACTGAATAATTGGCAGAATGCTGATTTAGCGGCGTTTCTGTCGGAAAAAGCACAACCTTAATGTTTTTTAGTTGGATAGTTGACTCTAAGTAACAACAATAGCAATTAAGAAAACAAATAGAAAATGGCTCTCAGGCACAATGAAAATATGATTGACGTATAGTTGGTCGTTAAAATGTGGGTAGCGTCAAGAATCTTGTGTAAATGAAATGCCTTCGTACATATAATATGTATCTAACTTAAATAAATGATGCTTCCAAGGTGTAGCGTTGTTCTAGGGTCAAGTTCAAAACCAAACTAAAAGAAAAAGATTACAAACTCCTCACAAGGTACGTCAAATTAAGTACATAAAGATTAAAATGCCTATTTTAATCTTTATTTTGGAAAAGAAAGGAAATGGAGATCTTGGCACGAATTAAACGTAGCATTATGTATGATGTTCAACCTTTGCGAACAAAAGCTGAAATTAAACAAGTTGGTAATTTATTAAAACAAAATCGTTATGGTCAACGTGATTATATGATTTTTTATATGGGAATTAATACTGGCTTACGAATGTCAGATATTACTAGTTTTAAAATTAAAGACGTTGCTAACGGAAAAAATCCAACTGTCTTAGAATTAAAAACTCGAAAAAAAGAAAAATTAATATGGTTAATATCAGACCAGAACTGGATGCTTATATCGCCTATTTACGTTCACAAGGTTTTACAGCAGAAAATAACGATTGGCTCTTTCCATCACAAAAACAAGCCCAAATTAATCATAAGGTGAATTATACAGATACTAATAAAGCCATTGAAAAGCACCCCGTAGGACGTATTTCTCCACATGCGGTTTATCAGATTTTTCAAAAGGTAGCCCAACAACTAGGTAGATCAGATATCGGGACGCATACGTGTCGTAAGACGTACGGATACTGGTTTTACAAGCAAACACACGATATAGGGACGTTAATTGCAGCTGTTTAACCATAGTGATGAGGGTACAACTAAGCGCTATATTGGGATTTCCGATGAGGAGTTAATGAATGCACAGGCAAGTTTTCATTTGGAGGCTTAATCCCTTCCCTTTTGCTTGTTAAGTAAAGTAGCTAAGAATTTACTAGGGTATGTTCGTTCAACGGAAATTACGGCGAATGCTAATGGAACATATCATTAGCATTTACATATTTTGCTACTTGTTAGAAATGCTTATTTTAAGGGGTCGGAAAATTATTTATCACAGGCTGACTGGACTGATTTATGGCAGAAGGCTCTCAGAAGTTGCCTTCGGCAACAACTAAAAATCCAAATAAAACTAACCAAAATCAATTTGATCTAACATGGTTTCGGTACTGGCTTGGTCTAAGCCTAAATAAGCTAAAGTCATTGCCTCACTTGAATGATTTAATAAATGCATGACTAAACCAATATTATAATTTGATTGCGTGTAGACGCGATAAGCACCGGTTTTGCGCATTGTATGGGTACCTAGATAATTAATTCCTAACAGATCACCAACTTTACTCATGATTTTGTAGAACTGTTTTTCCGTGATATGGCGTTCTGGGTGTTGAATGGAAGGAAAGAGCCATTCAGAATCCAACTGATGATCAAGCAGCCATTGGTTGGTATATCAATTTTTATAATCGAAATCGTATCTCAAATGTTGCCTAAGTAACTGAATAAAAATAGTCCAATTTATTGACTTCTGAGCATCAAAAAGGGCCTAGTACTTTTGGAATGGAAATACTTTCCAACACCAAAAATTCTAGACCCAAAAATACTGACAGTAAAATTAATCATTACGGTTTAAACCGCCGACAAATTAGCACTTTATTGCACAATTAAGGGACTTTTACCCAAAAACGATTGCAAACCGTAAATTTATTAGTTATAATTGCCTTGTGAAATTAGTACTAATTGTTTTCAAAAATTCCGAAAGAAGGCATTTGTATAATGGCTGAACGTAGTTATGACTTTCTGATGCCCAGCGTCAATTTCTTTGGCCCTGGTGTCATTAGTAAGATTGGTGATCGAGCAAAGATGTTAGGGATGAAAAAGCCCGTTATCGTCACGGGTAAGCTCCTTGAAGGTTTAAAGGACGGCGCCGTGAAACAGACTTTGGATTCTTTAAAGGCTGCTGGTGTGGACTACGTTGTTTACGACAACGTTGAACCCAACCCTAAGATTCGTAACATCAAAGAAGTTAAGAAACTTTACGAAGAATCCGGTGCGGACTCCATCATCACTGTTGGTGGGGGTTCTGCTCACGATACTGGTAAAGGTGCCGGCATTATTTTGACTAATGGCGACGACATTACCAAGTTGGCTGGGATTGAAACACTCGACAAGGCTTTGCCACCATTAATCGCCGTTAACACGACGGCCGGTACTGGTTCTGAATTAACCCGTCACGCGGTTATCACGAATGAAGAAACTCACTTGAAGTTCGTGGTTGTTTCATGGCGGAACATTCCGTTGGTTTCATTCAACGACCCAACTCTGATGCTCGATGTGCCTAAGGGCGTAACCGCAGCTACTGGGATGGATGCCTTCGTTCAAGCCGTTGAACCTTACGTTTCCGTTGACCACAACCCTATCACCGACTCACAATGTGTGGAAGCTATCAAGTTGATTGAAACTTCCCTTCGTGAAGCCGTTGCTAACGGCCACAACTTGGACGCTCGGACTAAGATGGTTGAAGCTGAAATGTTAGCCGGGATGGCCTTCAACAACGCCAACTTGGGTTACGTTCATGCCATGGCTCACCAACTCGGTGGTCAATACGACGCACCTCATGGTGTTTGCTGTGCCTTACTTCTACCTTACGTTGAAGAATATAACATCATTGCTTGCCCAGATCGTTTCGCCCAATTGGCTGAAATCATGGGTGAAAACACTGAAGGCCTATCAACGCGGGATGCTGCCGAATTAGCCATCAAGGCCATGAAGCAATTATCCGAAGACGTTGGTATTCCTCACTCAATCAAAGAAATTGGTGCTAAGCCAGAAGACTTTGAATTGATGGCTGAAAATGCCTTGAAGGATGGGAATGCTTTCTCTAACCCTCGTAAGGGGACAAAGGAAGATATCATCAAGATTTTCCAAGCTGCCTACGACGCTGAATAATTTAACGTAATATGATGAAAAGCCGCCGAATTTCGACGGCTTTTTTAGTGTTTGTGCGTATACTTAAAGGTAGTCAGAGAGGAGTCTCATCATGGAAAAATACTTAACGTTTGACTGCTACGGTACACTACTCAATGAAGAGGCAACCTACGCAGCCATCGAAACAGTTGCTGATAAAATCGGCGTCGATTCACGACTAGTCAGGCACCTCTCGGTGCCGAAAAAACCTGTGCATAATCTTGACATCAGCGCCGATATTGGTTTGAATGCATACCAAACATTAATTGAAGTCCAAGCAGCCATTGGTTGATATATCAATTTTTATAATCGCAATTGCATCTCAATTATCACTAAGTAACTGAATAAAAATGGTCCAATTATTCAGTATGCTTTTGATGTAATCATCCAAAATCAATTTGATCTAACATCGTCTCGCGACTAGCTTGATCTAAACCAAGGTAAGTCAGTGTCATGGCTTCGCTTGAGTGATTCAATAAGTGCATGACTAAACCAATATTGTAATTTGACTGTGTATAGACACGATAAGCCCCTGTTTTACGCATGGTGTGCGTGCCTAAATAGTTGATACCTAGTAGATCACCAACACGCGCCATCACTTTATAAAACTGTTTCTCGGTGATATGGCGATCATGATGGGCTGTCGAGGGGAATAACCACTCAGAATTGATATTTTCTTGGACCAGCCAATCATGATATTGCAACAAGTCTTGCTGAACAGGCTTTAAATATAACGTGTTTGCTTTACCGGTCTTTTTATCATGAATAAAGGCTGTATTTTTGACAGAGCCGTCTGGATTATAGACATCTGATTTTTTTAATGTCATGACATCACTCACACGTAGTAGCGTGGCCTTACCAACTTGAAAAACGGTGTAATTTCGGCGACCAGCACGGAAACTATCGAGAAGTGTATCTTGTACCATCTTTAAGATATTGGAGTCTTTGATGGGTAGGACAATTTGTTGCGCCATGATTCATATATACCTTTCTGAAATTAAATAATTAAATAATTATTTATTTAATTATTGATGACCAGGACCGTATTTCTAAACTTCTTTTATGGTTTATTATATCACTTAACAAAAAAACAACCCCCATTATCTAATCACTAGATAATGAGGGCTGTTTTATCGGTCTTTTCAAGGGGTTATTTGTTAGTTATAGCCCCTAAAATGCAACACATAGTTTTCTATGCTAGCTTCTCAATGTCCTATGTGTTTTTGTATCTTATCGGCCTGGCACAAGTTATATCTTTTTTATTTTATGGTAGATTGTAAAATTAATCCGAACACTGTTCGGACAAAAATGGCATACTTACAAAACGGGTACAGTGAAGAATATTCTTTTACCCTAGGTTTAATACCCATTTTCTGCGCTTGCCGTATTTGGTAATGGTTTAATACTACTTGAAGTGACGTACTTACAAAACTTTTGGTGATGCTTTTAACCTAAAAGATTTGGTTTAATACTACTTGAAATGACGTACTTACAAAACACAACTGTTACATTGCTATCCATTTTACTAGGTTTAATACTACTTGAAATGACGTACTTACAAAACCGATAGCCTTGTTGTTGTGTTCTGTTTCAATCATAATATTACTCCAATTATGGATAAATTCAATTTCCTTAAAACATTATTTATTATTCAATTTCTTGCTTGTAAATATCAGTCCACCTGCAAGCCTTATAACGATGTAATTTAGCCTTTGGTTTTTCCTCAAAAAATCCACTACCAGCAAATAAGTCCATTTCTTCTGTCTCGCCAGCAACAGTATTAGTTGGTCCAGATTCATTAACAATTGACTCAAAGGTGTATTCAGTTCGTTGTGGATTGAAGTCAATATTTGAGACAGATTTTAAGAGACATTCAGAACCGCGTTTACCTTCCACAGCTCAAATAAATCATTAATCGTGATTAATAACTTATTTGAACCCTGGAAAGCATTAAATCAGGCGGCCATTTGGCTCGTAAGTGTTGCAATTTCAACTTGTAAGGGGGTCTGGTAGCCCAGTGAACTATGAATTCTCTTCCTATTGTAGAAAGCATGCACATATTCAAAAAGGACGGCAGCGGCAGTTTCATAATCTTCAAAGACCGGCACTGGATAAACACATTCCTTTTGAGAGACGATTTATTCATTATACGCTCTCTTAAAAGTTGTCTCAGGAATCAGCTTACATCCAGATGAGTATATTGCAACTATCGTTATCAATGTTAACTTAAAGCAGTTTATAGTTCTTAAAAAATTTCTTATAATAGATTTTCAATATCTATTGTGAAAAGTACTAGATATCAAAAGTATATATAAATAGCAAGACCAATAGCTTAGCAGCTTAGTAATTTGAACATTAAACACTAGTTACATTATTAATATGTCATTTTAATTTTTATATCTGAATATCCTTGTATCTTAAGATACAAGGATATAGTACAATCTACCCTTTTTTAAATTAGGTATCCAATTAGAAATACTCAAGTGAGCTTAAAAAAATAGTTTAGTTCAAAAGTATCTTTGTATCTAAAGATATAAAGATACAAAAGACGTTATTAGAATAAGTAAGTTCTAATAACGTCTTTTTGAAATTGTATTACCGGTATTTAATTTCGATGCTATTCCTAATAATTTCTTGTTCTCTTTCAGTAAAGTGATCTTTTAGATATTCATTTACAGCCGTACTGACTAAACCATATGCTTTCGATTCTGGTTTATTTTTGTCGGTCATATTACACATTGTTTTTATTAAATCTAAGACAGGCGGAGCCACTTTAATATTTTTCCTCTCTGCTCCAGTCCATTTCTTTGTTTCCGTTGTTTTTGGATTAAGAGAAGATGTATCTCTACTGACATCAGCTGAATGGAGTGCTTCTGGTGATTCGGTTTCTTTATTTCCTCGATTAATTAAGCCCATTAACATCTAACCCCTTTCCAAGCTTCGTAAGTTTGTTGTCTTTTGTCAAATAACGACGTTTATATATGTAGTCAGATATATCTCCCTGAGTTTCAAAGGCTTGTATTCTTTCTTCTAATTCACAAAAAATATCCGCAAAAAGTGCAAACATTTTTTTGTCGTGAAAATCATTAAATTGTATACCTTGTGCTGTATACCATTCTAACCTTGCATGGTTTGAGATGATTGTGTTGAACACATTATCTTGACCAAAGAAAGAGACTGTGTCGTTAACAATTTTTTTGTGTAACTCTCTTCGATTCTGAAGGAGTACAGGCAAAACGCCTGCTACTTGTACTTTTACCTTCGATCCAAAATCATCAACCAAACTTTGTAGGTAAGAAAATACTAAACGTTTAGATCCATCAAAAGAGAATCGTTGTGTTTCTTGGACCACCACAACATAATCCGCACAAACCATTGCATTATCAACTTTTAAATCTGTTGAAGGTGGAACGTCTATAAATATATAGTCATAACGATCTTTGATGGCGTCTAATAGGTTTGACATATAAAAAGTACGGTCATAGATATTATCAAATTTTTCTATAAGAAAATCCCCGTATTTACGCATATCATATTTACAACCGATCAAATCGAGATTATCGCTTAATTCTACAATACCTTTACTTAAGTCGCCTATTTCTAAGCATCTCATAAGTGTGTAATCTATTTTCTTTAAATTAAAGGTTCGGCCTAAAAAATCTGTAGCGTTACCTTGTAAATCTGTATCAATCACCAATACTTTTTTATCAAATATTGTAGAAGCTACGATTGCTTCCATAACAGTATCAGTTGTTTTCCCAACGCCGCCTTTTTGTTGTGCGTTAATAACAACTTGTGGCATGTTTGCCTCCTAATATAAATAAGTAAATGATTTTTATTTTCTGTTAAAGTATCCTTTTGCACTTTTATTATAATATAAAAAAAAAATTTTACAAGGATAAAAAGATAAAAGTATCCTTAGATAAGTTTATCTTTTTATCTAAAGATACAAAGATATAAAAATATGGACAATAAACAGCTACAAATCAAGAAATACATTTATCTTTATATCTAAAGATGAATGTATCTTTAGATATAAAGATAAAAAGATACTTTTATACAATAGTAAAAGTATCTTTTTTCAAAAATGCGATTGACATAGGTTTTTGGGTAGGTTATTGTAAGTGCAAAAGAAAATAAAAAAAGCCACTGTGAACTGGCATTCACAGCGACCCGCAAAAAAATATAAAGAAAATAAATGTTCATAAAACTTATTCATAGGATATTGTATGCTATTTTTCTCTAAAATTCAATACTGCTATAGAACATAGATAATGACATGATTTGCGGATTAATATGGCTTTGAACGGCACATCTTGATTCTGTTAACTCTAAGTGGATCAGTGATATGCTGGTTCACTTTTTCTTTCGAGTTAATCAACGGCATTAACTACTATTTGTTTCAAAACAAATCTACCTTTGGTTAATATCGTTCTGAAAGGAGTGCAAATATTATGTCTGTAACGGAAAAATTAAGCTACAAATCTTGGTCTGCAATTAGTCTTATTTTACATAATGGTTTAAAAAAATATAAACCAAAAAATAGTAAACTAGTTCAACTCAATCAAGAAGTACATAACGATAATAAGACTGGTTCAATTGCTGTTTTTCGTAATAAATCATCAATGAGTCGTGACATGGGTTTTGTCGTGACTTCTGAAGAAGCATTAATAGAAAACATTGAGACACTAACACATTGGACACCTAATACCTTTAATTGGTTAGGATATGATAACAGCCGTAAACATATTAAAGGGCATTCAGAACGTAATCTAAGCCAAATTAATGCGTTTGTAGTTGATATTGATTTTAAAGATGCTCTAGATAGAGATCGAAACCTGAATCTGGTTAATAGCAGCATAGTCTTAGATGACCATATTCTACCCACACTTGTCTTAAAAACTGATAAAGGGTATCAAATTTACTATATCTTGGATCGCCCAGCATTTTTATCAAAACATAAAAATGGTAGTATGCCTGTTTTAAGCGCGGCTAGAAAGATTTCTGAAAATATAAAAAGTACGATTATGGAAAAAATACCTGCTACTGATGTAGGATGTAATAGTTTTGGAATTTTTCGGATCCCGCGGGAAGATAATATTATTTTTTTTGAACCAGAATTGACCTACTCATTTGCTGGTTTTTTAATGTGGAGTAAGTCAGTCACACAAAAAGGTAAGGAAAAGCGTAAGAGCAATCTAAAAGTAATTAATAGTCCGCATTCTCAATATAGAAAACAAACCGATCAAGCTTGGTTTAGAATTATGTTGACAAAGCACAACATTAAACCAGGTCAAGGACTAGGGCGTCACAATACTATACTTACACTGGCCTTAGCGTGCTACTCTTCTGGAAAAAACCAAAACGATGCCTTCAATTTATTAGATGAGTTTAATTCATACCTTGAAGATCCTTTAGACGTACGAGATATGCAGCGTTGCGTCCGTGACGCTTATTCTGGCAATTATAAAGGTGCATCTAAACTTTATATTGATGAATTAATAGATACCTGGGCAACACCTGATGAGAAGCGCATTGTGGTGCAAGAAAGTAACGTTCAATGGTACAAGTGGGCGAAGCCTCGCACAGAACGCGTCTATAGTCACGTGTCAGAATGGCTAAATGATGTGATTGAACTAATTAATAAAGTTAGCTCTGGAGCAGACAAAGTTATTATGTCAACCAGGGCTATTCGTGATGCTCTTGATATTTCTCCATCAACCTTGAATAGGGTGATGAAACAAGCCATTTCATCTAATAAGCTAATTGTAAAAAAGGGGAAAGGAAATCAAGCGTCACAAATTGCAACTTTAGAAATGGTATTAAGAGCTTTATATCGGAAAAGAGAAGCAGAATCAATAGCTTGGGTTAATTACCTTGAGGCTTTTTTGAAGTTACAGAATAGGCAGTATATTGAGGAACAAAGCGTATTTTCAGATGTTGAAGGAATTGATGATGAAGTAGATAGATTTGGAACCAATATAAGTACGGGGTGAAATCTCTTAATTTAGTGCTACCAATTGCCATTAGATTTTTTATCTCTTAGATAAGTAGCGTCAAGAATCTTGTGTAAATGAAATGCCTTCGTACATATAATATGTATCTAACTTAAATAAATGCATCGTTTTATTGGCATTATCTTAAATGCTAAATACCGAGTTGAAAAGTATCATCAAGATATTGGGGTTCTAATCCCGCTTGACGACGAAGAACTAAAACCTTTGATGACTAAGCCTTGAGACGCTACTTTAACGCCCTAAGAAGCAATGATAAGCATATCAAGAACGTGGAAAACTACTTATACGGCACCATGCAAAACCTATTTGGGATTTGGTGGAATAAAAAAGCGGTTAGAAATATGCGGCTAAACACCCCGAAGAACAGAACACTGACAATGAGCGTTCTTGGAATTAAACGTCATATTAGCTCATTTAAGCCGTTTTAAGTGTTGCAGTGCATAAATTATTAAAGCTGCTTTAAAATCGCTTAGAAGCAAAAATAGGCGCCTTAAGTGGTTGAATAGGTGATGACTGAACTAAGTGAAAGTGACGGGAGCCTTTTAAATGATCAAACCCAGCAAAGAAGTCGAAAAAATAGAGCAATTGTTGGCTGACCCAGGGGCAGTCGATATTCAAGACATTTGGGAGCAATCAGCACATAATCCAGATCCTGATAAGCGCAAGTTGTTTGACGCGGTACACACTTACCTCTTAGATAAACGCGAAGAGAAAATTATCAACGAAAAGCATTTCGTGATTTAACATGAGTGAGCTAAAGAGATACATCATCGTGGCTGGGATAAACGGTGCTGGTAAATCAGTTCCAATAAATCCTGACTGCTGAAGTAATACCGTTGCTTGGTTAGGAGCAAGTGCATTATGTGCAGATAGGTCAGAAATCGCAGACGCAAAAACATCTCCAGTTGGATCAACCGC
>NZ_MIYK01000020.1 GCF_002907375.1 Fructilactobacillus lindneri DSM 20690 = JCM 11027 | reverse complement strand
AAGCATAGTGTGGTGGCGATAGCCTGAAGGATACACCTGTTCCCATGCCGAACACAGAAGTTAAGCTTCAGCACGCCAAAAGTAGTTGGGGGATCGCCCCCTGCGAGGATAGGACGTTGCCACGCAACCCAAAAAGAAAGAGACGCTCACCTGAATGGTGGACGTCTTTTTTTGTGAATATTTTTTTTATCAAGTTATTTGCTCCTTTCCTATTTTTTTAATCTTAGCATAATTATTTGAGAGGTTTTTAAAAGTTAGTAGATATGTTAAAATATGCTTGCCGCTTTAGCTCAATAGGTAGAGCACTTCCATGGTAAGGAAAAGATTCCGGGTTCAAATCCCAGAAGCGGCTTAAAATTACGAATTATGCTTTTTTATATCTTTCATATAAAATAATTTTTCGTATTTAGACATAATAAATAAAACCCCTTAAGTTTGACTATGAATCATAACTTAAGGGGTTTTATATTAATAGTATTTTATTTATTTAAATATTTTGAATCGTTTGTTATCTTCCATGTAATCTTTTTCTCCCGCAGGAGCTTCAATAGACCCAAAAGGAATTTCTGCTCTTAATATCCAATCGTCCGGGATATTAAATTCTTTTGCAACTTCTTCATCAATTAATGGATTGTAATGTTGATTAGAGGCACCAATACCCATTTCCGCTAAAGCCACCCAAATTGAGTAATCTGCGATACCAATTGCTTGTTCTGACCAATCATAAAAATTAGCAGCATAGCTTGGAAATTTATTCTCTAAGTTTTTAACTACTTTTTCATCTGTATATAGTAATACCGTACCAATTCCAGATTTGAAAGAGTTGTTTACTTTGTTAGCAGTTTTCTCAAAAGCATCTTCACTTTTAGAAACTTCATGAAGCTTATCTAACGTAATATTCCAAAGTTTTTTATTAGAATCGCCAAATAAGACAACTGCCCTTACGGATTGTGAATTGAAAGAAGTAGGTGATTCTCTAACAGATTTTTTGATAACATCATAGATTTCTTCATCTGTTTTTGTGATATTTTTTCCTAATGCGTAAATAGAACGGCGTTTCTTTTGTAAATTATAAAAATTAATTATAAATCTCCTTAAATATATTTGGTTACTTTAAGTAAGTATATCAATAAATTATTAAATGTCATAAGATTATGTATTATAATTAGAAAATTCTGATTATCTTTAACTAGGTAATGATTTTTGTATGTATATTATAAATTTAGTAATAATTTGAGGTAAATTTACTGAGAACTGATTGGTATTAATTTAGATAAAAAAGACTTTAAGTCAATGATTTATTCATTGATTTAAAGTCTTTGGTTACGTTAATTTATACATCACGTCTTACAATACAAGTTCCTTCTGGGACTTCAAAATCTTTTTGAATCATAGTTAACTTACCAGTTTCTGAATTACGTTCAAAAAGAGTAGCATTATCACTATTTTGATTACATGCTATTAATAATGATTCGTCTGAACTAAATTCAAAGTCACGAGGAAATTCGCCTTCAGTTGATATGATTTGGATTCGTTCTAGGGTACCATTTGCTAAAATTTTAAAAACAGCAATGGAATCATTTCCACGATTAGATACATAAATAAAGCGGTTGTCACGTGAAATCTTAATTGCAGCTGCACCGTTGTGTTCTGTCCAGTCATCGGGTATTGTTGAAATTTCCTGTTCTAAAGTAAGGGAACCAGTTTTTTGATCATAATCTAAAACGGAAACTTCACTACTAAGTTCACCAACGAGATAACCTTTATTACTATTGCCAGCAAAACTAATATTTCTAGGTCCATATCCTGGTGCGGGTTCGTATTCGCTAACTAATGATAATTTTCCTTCATCTGAAACATCATAAACAGAAACTTTGTCAATTCCCAAATCACAAACGATTAAGCGATTATCAGGAGTTAAGTTAGCATAATGTGGGTGAGCTCCATCAGCTTGTTCAGGTTTAGGTCCAACTTCACCTTTTGCAAAAGCACGATCGGTAAGTTCAAGAGTTCCATCTGGATTAATTGAATAAACAGATACATGTCCCATATGATAATTAGCTGTGAAAACTAATTGTTTTTCTTCATCAATTGCTACGAATGCATCTGAAGTTCCAGTTTCAATATTTTCTTGTAGCATTAGTGAAGGAATCTTTTTTCCATCAAACACAGCTACTCCGCCTCGTAATTCAGGTTGTTCCATATTACGATCAACTGCATATATTTTTTTGGCTTTTGATTCAGCAAGGTAAGTCGGACTACCGATTTTAGCTACTAATAACGTGTTTTGTAGTTGCTTCTTTTCAGTGTCCAATTCAATTTGGTAAATTCCTTCACTATCATTAATTGTATAAGTTCCAATCAAAAATTTTTCATTCATCGTAAGATCCTCCTAGATAATGTGAATGCGCTTACAATAGTATTCTAATCAATTATACATTTATTTTTCAAATTATGAAATAAATTGCTATGGATTAATAAAATTGGTAGTCACTAAGGTTTATTTTTGATATCATTGGTTACGCACAATTTATATAAGAAAAAATATAATATCTTTTTTCATGAAAGGAAGATTGAAAATGTGGAAAGAATTTAAAGAATTTATTTCTCGTGGTAATGTTGTTGATATGGCGGTTGGTGTTATTGTTGGAGCTGCATTCACTTCTATTGTTAGTTCGCTGGTTAAAAATCTAATTAATCCATTAGTAGGAATGTTTATTGGAAATATTGATTTATCTAATTTGATGATAAAAGTCGGCTCTGCTACGTTTAAGTATGGAGTTTTTTTGAATTCAGTAATTAATTTTTTGATTATTGCATTCGTAGTTTTCTTATTAGTAAAAGTACTTAACAAGGTTAAGGTAACTACTAATAAGAAAAAGGAAAAAACTCCTAGTAAAACTGATCAATATTTGCAAGAAATTGTAACTTTATTAAAAAATGATGAAACAAACAATTCAGCAACAAAGAAATCAGAAAATAATTGACTCTATGTCCTAAATAAAAAGAAACCATAATTGTATGGTTTCTTTTTATTTAACTTCAACTAGTTTATTATTAAATGCACTTTTAGGAATCAGTGGAGTCACAGGACCATTGCTTAATAATGATAAATTATGCATTGCTCGTGTCATAATAGTATAAAGCACTCCTAACGAATGCTGATCTGGATAGTTTTGTTTTGAAATATCCCACCCGATTACCGAATCAAATTCTAGTCCTTTAGCTAAGTACACAGGAAGCACAACGACTTTTTGGTTAATAGAACGAGCACTATCAGTTACCAATAATGTTTCAAAATCACTGCGGATAGTACGATAAACAGTTTTAGCTTCAGCTTGATTTTTGGTGATAATGGCAACTGTTTGGTGGTCTTTTAATTCTTGTTTGATTAGATCCTTTAGTTGTTGTTTCATCTGCATTTCACTATTCGCTTGATATAAAATAGGCTTATTTCCAGCACGGTTAAAGGCTTCGATATTTATCCCGTCTGGAAGAATTGAACTAGCAAACGTTGTGATTGGATAAGTAGAACGATAAGAACGATTTAGATAGATTAATCGCGGATGTCTGACCGAAATAGCATTATTTAATTTGTTTAACAGTGTTGGCGCTGATTCGACATCCTTAAAAATAGCTTGCTCGCTATCTCCAATTAAGTTAAATTTTGCGTTTCTAAAAATTAATTTTAAATACATAATTTCAGCAATCGAATAATCTTGGACTTCATCAATAAATAGATATTTAATTGCGTTATTTTTATTTTCACCAGTAAATTTATCTCGTAAGTATAAGATTGGGGCGGCATCATCTAAACGAATTTGATGATATTCAAGCTTATCTTGAAATTGTTTAACATCGGCTTTCCATTCAGACTGTGCAATGTCTGCCGACAAACTTACTTTTTCTAAAAATTTTTGATACTGTGTATACACATCCCAAAAACTATCATTATAGATAGCATCATAGACAATTTTTAAATTCTGTTTGACTAATTGAGTTGCAATATAATCATGTTCAGCATCAAAATCCGTAAAATCATCAATATCTTGATCACCTAGCAAAGCATGATATTGTTCATCAGACAATGAATCTAAACGATCAGCTACCCACTTAGAATTAATTTCAGCTTTAATTCGCTGTTTAAGTTGTTTGATTAAGGTATTTTTGGTTTTTAGAAGCTTATCAGCCAATGGTAGGTTTTGATTTAGACCACCATAGATTTTTTGAATTTCATCTTTTGAAAAATAAGTTTCCCCTTGAAAATGAATATCGGTAAAAATAATATCTTGTGGTTTTAAATTTTGTAAATAGTCATCAATATTATTAATAAATTTTTGACTACCTTTAAATTCATGAATACCAGTATTTAATTCCTGATTTTCAAAACGATTAAATAAAGTTTGAACTTGCATTCCTTCCATGCGTTGTGAGAAAAATTTAGCAAGGGTTACTTGACGCATATTATGCTCGCCTAGACTAGGAAGAACTTCTTTAATATAGTTTGAAAATAAAAGATTGGGGGAAAAAAGCAAAATTTGTTCAGCATTCAGATCATTACGGCTATGGTATAACAAAAAAGCAATTCGTTGTAAGAGCGCCGAAGTTTTTCCAGAACCAGCAACCCCTTGTACCACTAGCAAATCACTTTTGGTATCACGGATGATATCATTTTGTTCGCGCTGGATGGTTGCTACAATGTTTTTCATTGCTTCTGGACTTTTAGAACTCAATTCTTTTTGCAAAAGTTCATCGCCAACTGTTTCATTTGTATCGAACAAATTAATGATTTTTCCATCTTTGATTTGAAATTGACGTTTTTTTAATAATTTCGTATTTTGTTGACCATTAGGCGTTTGGTAACTAACTTTTCCTAATGTTCCATTATAGTAAACACTGGAAATAGGAGCACGCCAATCATGAATAAGGAATTCTCCGTCTTGATCAATTAAAGAAGCAGTACCAATGTACAATTTATCTGTATCAGAGAAACCTTCATCTTGAATATCTATGCGTCCAAAATATGGAGAATGATGCAATTCTTGATAAGTATCAAGCTGGCGTTTCATAATGTTTTCATCCTCGACAACTTTGTTAACCAAACTTCGCTGTTGTTGCAATTCGGCTTTGGTTTCAATCCGATCATCTGCTTCTAAATAGTTAACCGAGGTGTTTGTTTCATAATTTTTTTGTACTTGTTGAGTTTCGGCTTTTGCGTTTTCAACTTCTTGTTTTGTTTTCTTGATTTTATTTGCCAGTAGTTGTGAAACAAAAGTTACGCGTTCCTGTTCCTGCTGCTCTTCGTGTTTATTCATCATTCAGCTCCTTGTTCCTAAGTCGGTCATCATTCTAGTTGGAAATCACACAACTGTCAATCTTATTGTACTTTGACAATTATGGCGAAAACCCCTAAAATAGTAGGAAAGTTTAGTTAGTAGTGGAGTCATTTTTACAGAGAGATCATGGTAGCTGAGATTGGTCGGACGAAGCGAATTGGAAAAAGGGTAATTACCTTATAATTTTAGTGGCACTTTATAGTGCAAATTAGGTGGTACCACGCACATGCGTCCTATTGATTTTTAATCAATGGACGCTTTTTTAATATCAAAGGAGAAATTATGATGGATAAAAAACCAATTATTTTAACCGGGGACCGTCCTACTGGGAAATTACACATTGGACATTTTGTAGGGTCTTTAGAAAATCGAGTTAAATTACAAAATACTGGGAAATACAATCCCTTTATTATGATTGCTGATATGCAGGCATTGACTGATAATGCACGTGATCCGGAAAAAATCAGAAACAGTTTATTTCAAGTTGCATTAGATTATTTAGCAGTTGGAATTGATCCCAACAAATCAACCATTTTTGTGCAATCACAAATTCCAGCTTTAAATGAATTAACCATGATTTATCTAAATTTAGTAACTGTTGCTCGATTAGAACGAAATCCAACGGTCAAACATGAAATTCAACAAAAGAAATTCAACGAAAGTGTTCCAGCTGGTTTTTTAACTTATCCAGTTAGTCAGGCAGCTGATATTACAGCTTTCAAAGCGACTGTAGTGCCAGTTGGTGATGATCAGGAACCGATGATTGAGCAGACCCGAGAAATTGTCCGAAGTTTTAATAATGCTTATCACAAAGATGTGTTGGTTGAACCAAAGGGATATTTTCCACCAAAGGGTGAAGGACGAATTCCTGGTTTGGATGGTAATGCTAAAATGAGCAAATCCCTAAATAATGCGATTTATATTTCAGATGATGCGGACACGATTAAGAAGAAAGTTATGTCGATGTATACTGATCCTAATCATATTCATGTAGAAGATCCTGGAAAAGTAGAAGGAAATACGGTTTTTACTTATTTGGATATTTTTGCAGAAGATCATGATAAAGTTCAAGAATTGAAGGATCAATATACCCGTGGCGGTCTAGGCGATGTTAAAATTAAATTATATTTAAATGATGTTTTACAAAATATTTTAGATCCAATTCGCACACGTCGGGAACGATTTGAAAATGATCCAGACCAGGTTTATCAAATTTTAAAGGATGGTAGTCAAAAAGCTAATCAAGTAGCCGAACAGACTCTACAAGAAGTTCGGAACGCAATGGGAATTAATTATTTTAACTAGATTAAAAGCTAATGGAGGCGAGTTACATGGTGAATTTTGTCATTATCGATATGGGCTTAAATTCTGTTCGCATGGCTATTTATCAAATTGATGCAGCTGGTCATTATCGTGAAATCAAACGAATGAAAAATGATACCAGACTTTCTGAAGGAATGGGTTCAAAAAATATTCTTCAATTTTCAGCAATGAAGCGTACTATTGCTGCATTAAAACGATTTAAAGCCGAATACAATAAACTACCAAATGTAACGGTCCAAGCCATTGCTACTGCTGCTGTACGTCAAGCACAAAATCAACAAGATTTTTTAAATAATATTAAAACTGAAATTGGAATTAACGTTCGAGTTTTGACTGGTAAGGAAGAAGCCTATTTTGATTATGAAGGAGTTGTAAATCGTTTAAAGATCCGTGATTATGTCTTAATGGATATTGGCGGAGCAAGCGTTGAAATTATTCATGTTAGAAATAAAAAGGCGATTAATTTAGTTAGTCTTCCTACTGGTGCAGTTAAAATGACTGAGCGATTTCATTTGGAAAACAAAATCACAGCGGTTGATTTCTTTTCAGCTCAGCAGTATATGATTGAAACTTATAGTAAAATTAGTTGGCTTAGGCATCCAGTTCATTATCCTATCGTTTTAATTGGTGGGGCAGCCCGGACATTAGCTCGTATTAATCGACGTCAGCAACATTTTAAGCAGATTGATCAGATTCAGGATTATCAACTAACTAGAAAACAAATTAATGCCACGATGCGCATTTTTTTGAGTGATGATTTGGCTCAGCGACAGTCAATTAATGGATTAGACAGCGATCGTGCTGACGTAATTGTTGGCGGTCTAATCAATTTAACCTCTGTGATGGATTTTATTGACTCCAAACGGGTAATATTTTCAGATGGAGGAGTTCGTGAAGGGATTATCAATGAATTTGTGCAAAGATACTTATAGATTGTAGAAAGGAAGTTAGGATATGAAAAATTTTAGTGGTTTTTTTCGAAAATCGTATCAGGATCGCTTAGCGTTAGTAGCAGATTTTGCCAAATTAGATGAACAAAATCTGGCAACAATTAAATATAATTTTCAGGCAGTGAGTGATGAACTGATTGAAAACTATTTGACTGATTACGGCTTGCCAGAGGGAATTGCAACTAACCTTCTGATTAACAATAAAGAGTATCTGGTGCCGATGGTAGTTGAAGAACCTTCCGTAATTGCAGCTGCTAGCAATGGAGCTAAAATGTTAGCAGATGGCGGTGGAATTCATGCTGAAGCAGAGGGACGCGTCCTAACTGGTGAAATCATCATTAAAACTGATAATGTATTATTAATTGAAGACTGGTTTACAGAAAATAAACAGCTACTTATTCAGTGCGCTTTAGATGCCCATCCTAGTATTATTAATCACGGCGGAGTTCGTGATATTAAATATAATATGATTGATGAGGAACATATTTCGTTAGAATTATTTGTCGATGTTGGGGATGCAATGGGCGCCAACACAATGAATTCAATGTTAGAAGCCGTTGCTAAACTTATTGAAACTGATTTGGGAGAAGAAGTCTTAATGAGCATTCTTTCAAATTATGGAGATCATAATTTAGTGGTAGCCACTGGCATTGTTCCATTTGCTTCATTACAGCGGGGCAATATTTCTGGCAAAGAAGTAGCGCAACGAATTGCTGAAGCAGCTCATGTAGCTAACATCTATTCCAAACGAGCTGCTACGCATAATAAAGGTATTATGAACGGCATTGATGCAGTAGTAGTAGCCACAGGAAATGATTGGCGTGCCGTTGAAAGTGCTGCCCATTCTTATGCTGCTCGTAAAGGTAATTACAAAGGATTAACGAAATGGCGAGTTACTGAAGCTGGATTAGAAGGACGTATCAAACTCCCCATTCCGACAGGTACAGTAGGAGGAGCGACTCATTTGCTTCCTATGAGTAAGATTAATTACCAGATTCTACAGCTTGATTCAGCGTTGGAAATGATGAATTTGTTAGCTGGAGTTGGGTTAGCACAAAATTTAGCTGCTTTAAAAGCACTAGTCACAGATGGGATTCAGCGTGGCCATATGAAACTGCAGCTGAAATCATTAGCAATGACTGCAGGAGCTACCTCGAATCAAATTAAAGAAGTGGTTATTAAACTAGCACAATTGCCGCTTCAGGAGCAAAATTTAGAAAAAGCTCAACAGATTGTGAAAGAAATTAAGCAGGAAAGCGAGAATCATCATGAATAATACCCCAAAATTAAGTGGTAAGACCCACGATTTAATAAACGAAGTAGCTCATTATTTTCCTGGCGATGTACAAGTTCAGTTTATCGGAAACGTAGTAGCGGGATATGTTCGTCATGACCAAGCTCAAGTGGTTCAAGATGGTGATAATTTATTGATTCAGATTAATGATAATACTGAACCGGATTTTACTGCTAGTCATGAGTTGTTACATTTATTAATGACATTACGTGGATTTCCTCAGATCTACTTTCCTTTAACAACTGGTGATCAGGCACTTGATGAACAAATTCAATATGTTGGAACCGAATTATTCGATGCAGTCGCTCATTTTGTGGTATACAACGAACAGCGCAAACATGGTTTGGTAACTGAATCAGTTGAAGCAGAATTTATTAAAGGAGTTCAACATACCATTACTCCTGAATCGGATCGAATTGATAGTGAAATGTTATTAAGACTGATAGTTGTATTAGATGCTATGGTTTTCTTTGGTCCTGATTTTGCTAAGCACAAGGCTGTTTTTGAACAAAACTTTCCACTTGCAACTGATGCAGCTGCAAAGTTATATCAGCTTATTTCAGCAAAACCTACTAAATCGCCGTTTTCCATGCGCCGTAACGTAGTAAAGTTATTTCGTGCTTTTGATGCGCAAATGAAGGTATGGGATATCCCACAATTATATCTAAATGACTTTGCAATGATAACTTCGGTATTTTCTAAGCGACAGTTAGGTTTGCAAGTTAACCAAGTATTTAAACTTTATTATTCAGAATTAAAGGCCAAAAATACGCAAAAACGTGCTTATGTTGGGTTCACTTTGACTGATCAACAAAATTCATTTGTTATAGAAGGACCAGCTGGAGAAAAACGCAGTAAAGAATTCTTTGCAAAAGTATATGAAAAAACAGTGAAGGAATTGTTTGATGAATTGAAGATTCCTTATTTGATTAGATAATCGAGGGCTAAAAATGGAATTTAATGAATTACAACAGTTGTTTGATGATGCTAAGCAGATTACGTTTTTAACAGGAGCTGGAGTTTCAACTCCGTCCGGAATTCCTGATTATCGTTCTAAAGGTGGTTTATATACCACTGATAAAACTGACAAACCAGCTGAATATTACCTAAGTCATGATTGTTTGGTAAACGAACCAGAGGTTTTTTATCAGTATGTAATGAATAACATGTACTATCCTAATGCACAGCCAAATGTTATTCAAAAAAAGCAGTCAATTTTAACTCGGCAAAACCGGGCTAGCATTGTGACGCAAAATGTCGATAATTTATATGAAAAAGCGGATGCTCGGCATTTAAATGAATTTCACGGTAATTTATATGATATTTATTGCCAGAAGTGTGGTAAACATGTTGATTATCAAACATATGCGCAAAGTATGTATCATCAAAATTGTGGTGGGATTTTGCGTCCCAATATTGTGTTATATGGTGAAGGTATTAACCAAGAAACAGTTATTAAGAGTGTACAGGCAGTCCAAAATGCCGATTTATTAGTAGTGGTTGGTTCTTCAATGCGAGTTTATCCATTTGCTGGATTATTAGATTATCGCAATCCAGAGGCAAAAATACTTGTAATTAACCAAGAAAAGCTAGCTTTGCCTGGAGATTTTATCATGCAACAAATGGATGCAGTTGACTTTTTTGATAAACTGAAAGTATAGGTGATATCGTGATTAAGATTGGACTAGCAACGTGGACAGATCATCCGGCTTTGGCTAATGGCAAAAAGAAATTAACTTTACCTGAATATGCAACTCACTTTCCAATTGTTGAGGTTGATAGTTCTTTTTATAGTGTCCCCAAAGCCGCTTGGATTGAAAAATGGATTAATGAAGTTCCAGAAAAATTTCAATTTATTGTCAAAGCTAACTATGCCATGACAAAAACACCAATGACTAGATTTGGAAAGATGACTGATGAAATTAGAAGTCAGCGATTTAGTGATTTTATTAAAGTGATTCAACCAATGGCAGCTGCTGGTAAATTAGCTTCGATTTTGTTTCAGTTTCCACCATCATTTAAGTGTAATAACGATAGTATTCAATATATTCGTCAGGTTAGACAAGTAATGGAAGACTTGCCAATCTCAGTTGAATTCCGCAATGATAGCTGGTTTGCAGGAGAAGAGGTCACAAAGGATACGTCTGCTTTTTTGCGAAGTTTAAAAATGACGCAAGTCGTTGTCGATGAACCACATGCTGCCAGCAATGGAGTTCCATTAGTTCCGGTAGTTACAACTCCAGAGTTTGCATTTATTCGATTACATGGTCGTAACGAAGCTGCTTGGGCTAAGGGAACGATGGGACGTTATCGTTATGATTATAATCAAACTGAATTAGAAGAAATTGCCAAGGTTGCAACTGATTTAGCTAAAGATGCTAAGGAAGTGGCAGTGATTTTCAATAATAATGCAGGACACAATGCCGCACCAAATGCGCTCACTTTGAAACAAATTTTAAATCAAAATGATGCTGATTTGGCATCCATGCAATTAGATTTATTTTAAAACAGCGAAACCGTTGCATGCTGCCACTCAGTTAATGAGTGTAGTATAATAACAACATTGGTAAAACGAAAAGGAGAAGTGACATGTCAGATACAAAGTCAACATTTTATATTACGACACCAATTTATTATCCATCTGGTAGATTGCACATTGGAAACTCCTATACGACTGTAGCTGCCGATGCATTGGCACGTTATCACCGCGAGTTAGGTGATGATGTTTATTATTTAACGGGAACCGATGAACACGGTCTAAAAATTGAACAAAAGGCTGAAAAATTAGGGATTAAACCACAAGCTTATGTTGATAAAATGGCACAAAGTATCAAAGACTTATGGATGAATCTAGACGTTTCAAATGATGATTTTATCCGAACAACTGACCATCGTCATGTTCAAGCTGTTCAAAAGATTTTTCAACAATTGTTGGATCAAGGAGATATTTATTTAGGTAAATACACAGGTTGGTATTCAGTTTCTGATGAAGAATACTTCACTGAATCACAACTAGAAGAAGTTTATAAAGATGACCAGGGTAATATAACTGGGGGGAAAGCTCCGACTGGAAACGAAGTTCAGTTGGTAAATGAAGAATGCTATTTCTTTAAAATGAGTAAATATGCTGATTGGTTAATGAATTATTACAAAGAACATCCTGATTTTATTCAACCTACTTCTCGGATGCATGAAATGATTAATAACTTCTTAAAACCAGGATTGGAAGATTTGGCAGTTTCACGAACGACTTTTAACTGGGGGATTCCAGTTAAATCTAATCCCAAGCACGTTGTCTACGTTTGGATTGATGCCTTGACCAACTATATTACTGATCTAGGCTACGATAGTGATAACGATAAACTATTTAAGAAATTTTGGCCTGCTAATCTCCAGATGATTGGAAAAGAAATTGTGAGATTCCATTGTATTTATTGGCCTATTATTTTACATGCCCTTGGATTACCCTTACCTAAAGAAATTTATGCCCACGGTTGGATTACTATGAAAGATGGTAAGATGTCTAAATCTAAAGGAAATGCAGTTTACCCCGAAGACTTAGTTGATCGTTATGGTTTAGATGCAACTCGTTATTACCTACTAAAGGCAGTTCCATTTTCAGGTGACGGAGTGTTTACTCCAGAAGACTTTGTAGATCGGATTAATTATGATTTAGCCAATGACCTTGGAAACCTGTTAAATCGTACCATTGCCATGATTAATAAGTATGAAAATGGGATTTCCCCAGATTATACTGCTACAGATGACGAACCTAGTCGCGAGTTACAAGAAATGGCAGTTAGTGTGACTAAAGAATATAAAGAATTAATGGACACAGTACATTTGTCAGATGCATTGTCATCTGTTTGGAAATTAATTGGCCAAACGAATAAGTATATTGATCAAACCGAACCTTGGAAATTAGCTAAAACTCAAGCTGAAAATCCTGAAGATGCTAAGGCATTGGCAAATGTGATGGCACATTTAGCTGCTAGTTTGCGGTTGATTGCTATTTTAGTTAGTCCAGCTATCCCTAATGCGGCTTTTAGAATTTATAATCAATTAGGATTAAATGATGGTAACGAGTTTGACATCAAAAATGCTAGTTTAGATGGATTTAAAGGTGGTCGTAAGGTTGTTGTAAATGGTGAACCAATTTTCCCACGCGTTGACTGGAATGAAGAAGTTGACTACATCAAGAGTAAAATGACAGCTCCTGAAAAAACTAAAGGCCGAGCAGCTATGAAGCGTGCTGAAACTAAAAAAGAAACTAAGCATGTTGGGGTAACTACACTTAAGAATCTTAAAAATGAAGTCGATTTTGCTGATTTTGAAAAAGTTGAATTAAAAGTAGCTGAAATTAAATCAGTGGTTAAAGTTGCCAAAGCCGATAAACTTTTGAAATTTGAATTGGATGCTGGGGACGATGGACAACGTCAAATTGTTTCCGGAATCGCTAAGTGGTATCCTGATTTTGAAAAACTGGTCGGTAAAAAAGTAATCATTGTTGCTAATTTAAAACCAATCAAATTACGCGGGGAAGTCAGTCAGGGAATGATTTTGTCAGTTGAAAAACAAAATGGAGACATTCAAGTTGTGACTGTTGATCCAACACTTGAAAATGGTAGTACATTAGCATAATCAATCTAGTTTCACTAATCTATGATTGGTGGAACTTTTTTAGTTAATAGGAGCTGAAAATGAAAATTTTTGATTCACATACTCATTTAAATGATAAAACTTTTGGTAATGAGGTTTCAGATTATGTAGAACATGCTAAAAGACTTGGGGTAGTAAGAATGGCAAATGTTGGCTCTAATACCCAATTAAATGAACGAGCTATCAAATTAGCACATGAGTATCCCGAAATGTCTGCGATTGTTGGCTGGCATCCAGAAGATGCTAACCATTATGACAAAGCAGCAGAAGAACTTTTGCAAAAACAGCTTGATGATTCACAAGTTGTGGCGTTAGGTGAAATTGGAATGGATTTGCATCAGCAAAATACTTCTAAGCAAACTCAGGAGCACGTTTTTAGGCGCCAAATTCAAATTGCTAAAAACATGCATCTTCCAATCTCAGTTCATAATCGGGACGCTTTTGAAGATACTTATCGAATTTTGAAAGATGAACATATTGAGGATGTCGGAGGAATTATTCATAGTTTCAATGGTGATGTGGAATGGATGAAGAAGTTTTTAGACTTAGGGATGGATTTATCATATAGCGGTGTTGTTAGTTTTAAAAAAACGAAGGAAGTTCATGAAGCTGCTCGACAAACTCCAATGGATCGAATTTTGGTTGAAACAGATGCACCTTATTTAGCTCCGGAACCATTAAGAGGGCATCAAAACGAGCCTGCTTATACGCTATACACATTAGAAGCTGTGGCTCGTTTTAAGGATGTAAATCCAGATGAAATTGCTCAGGCGACTTATACAAATACAAATCGAATTTTTGGATTGGATGAATAAATGAAAAGAATTAAAGAAGTATTGGTAGTTGAAGGGAAATCTGATACAGAAAGAATTCAACGAGCCGTGGATGCTGATACGATTGAAACTCGCGGATCTGCTATTTCTGACGAGACACTCGCATTGATTGACCAGTTAGCTCAAACTCGCGGAGTAATTGTATTTACGGATCCTGATTTTTCCGGAGAAAAAATCAGACGGATTATTGCAGACGAAATTCCAGAAGCAAAACATGCTTTTTTAAATAAGCACGATACTGTTCCTGATACTCCTCGAGGATCTTTGGGCGTTGAACATGCTTCCCCGCAAGCAATCAGGGAGGCTTTAAAAGAAGTTTACACAGAAAGCGATACTAATCCTGAGATAATTACCAAACAAGAACTAATTGATGCAAACTTAGTTGGTAGTCATGATGCTAAAGAACGGCGCTTAAAACTAGGTGAATTGTTACATTTAGGTTATGTGAATGCTAAACAGTTACAACGACGATTACGGATGTTTGGAATTACAAAAGCTGAATTCAATGATGCATTAAGTAAAATTGATGAGGAGAGATAAGATGAATGAAACTCCAGAAATAGGAAGTAAAACTAGAACAATGGCGATTTTAAATCGTTATCGTTTGAGTGCTAAAAAAAGTTTGGGACAAAACTTTTTAGATGATTTATCTGTTTTACATGGGATTGTAGCAGCAGCTGATATTACCGAAGCTGACGATGTGATTGAAATTGGACCAGGAATTGGGGCGTTAACTGAACAAATTGCTAAAAGTGCTCATCAAGTGTTAGCATTTGAAATTGATTCAAATCTGCTTCCGATTTTAGCTGAAACACTTGAGCAATATCACAACGTTAAAGTGGTTAACCAAGACTTTTTGCAGGCTAATTTACCAGAATTAATCGCAGAAAATTTTGATGGAAAACATCATTTGAAAATAGTTGCTAATTTACCTTATTACATTACCAAACCCATTTTGATGAGCATTCTAAAGGGAAATGTTGAATATGAAGCAGTGGTTTTGATGATGCAACAAGAAGTGGCTCAGCGAATTTGTGCTAAACCAGATTCACATGATTATGGTGCTCTAAGTGTAATTACTCAATATTTAGATGATGCTGAAATTGCACTTGAAGTATCACATAAGTCGTTTATTCCAGCACCAAAAGTTGATTCTGCAGTAGTCAAATTGACTCCGAGAAAAGCTAAAAAGCAAGTTGCTTATAATGAACAAGTCTTTTTTGGATTTGTGCACGGATGTTTTATGCATCGTAGAAAAACCTTATGGAATAATTTGCAGGGAATCTTTGGCAAAAAGCCTGAAATAAAAGAAAAAATCATTGTAGTTTTAACTGAATTAAAAATCAAACCAACGGTTCGTCCACAAGGTTTAACGGTTGACCAGTTTGTTGAAATGACTAATGCCTTTCACAAGGCAGGCCTATTAGGATAGTACGTTTACAAGTCGCTTTACATTCCAGGTGTTTCGTGGTATAATGATTGTATGCGAGGTGATTTGCAATGCAAATGAATTTGCCAGATATTAAGAGCTGGATTAAAGAGAACCTGGGCAGTGACATTAAGGTCATTGAACAAGCCGGTCGAAAAAGAACTAATGAATATGGTGGAGTACTTTCAGAAGCATTTCCAGCTGTATTTATTATTGATCTAGATTCAAGCGAACAACCTGCACATGCTTCTTTTACGTATACTAAGATTTTAACTGAAGATATTCAGGTAACATTTATTTAAACATAAAATTTAAAGGACCGTGAAGTCTTTTTTTTATTTTAAATTAGACAGCTAAAGGAGTATTTAATGAGTGATTTAATTTTAGAAACTCATGATTTATGGGAAGAATTTTCTGAAAAAAAGATTTTAAATAATCTTAGTTTTAAATTAAAACGAGGAAGTTTTTTGAGTGTCGTTGGGGAAAATGGAGTTGGGAAAACGACTTTAGTTCGAATTATCTTAGGTCAATTAAAACCAACTCATGGAACAATTAAATTTTTTCCGAACCGTAAGTCGATTCGGATTGGTTATGTTCCTCAATTTCGCAACATTGATGATGAATATCCGTTGTCAGTGAAAAATTTTGTGGCATTAAGCTTTAGTGGTTATAAATTACCCTGGCTGAGTCGTCAGGAACGCCAACAATTAAAACTGGTTTTACAAGAAACAGATTTAGAAAAAATCGCTAATGAGCCCTTAGGTCGTGCATCTGGAGGGGAAAAGCAGCGTGCTTATTTAGCACAAGCATTGGCAGTTCGTCCTGATTTACTGATTTTAGATGAATCAACTGCTAGCTTAGATCCAATATCAAAGGAAAATTTATTACGGTTAGTAAAAAAATTGAATGTTGATACGGGAGTAACCGTGTTATTTGTTACTCATGATATTCCCTTAGCTAAGCAATTTTCTGATGAATATTTATTATTGCAACCAAATGGGTACGAGGTTGGTCCGATTGATCAGTTACAAGTTGCTGATTATGAAGGAGGACAACATGTTTAGTTTTGAATTTATGCGCAATGCTTACGTTGCTAGTACAATTATTGCAATTGTTTGTGGATTTGTTGGAGTATTTGTAGTTTCTCGAAATATGCCCTTTTTAACGCATACTTTATCGGAAATTGGTTTTGCGGGTGCGTCATTTGGGATGTTTATTGGGATTACGCCGTTAAACGGGATGCTTATTTTTACTGTTATTAGTTCAATATTAGTTGGTAAAATGGGAACGAAGTCTTCAAGACGAGAAAATTCAATTAGTGCAATTTCTGGATTATTTATTGGTTTAGGGGTCTTGTTTTTAGCTTTATCAAATAAAAGTGCCAGTTATGCTACTAATATTTTATTTGGAAGTGTTGTAGGGATTAGTCAGAGTGATGTTAATCAGATGGTAATATTATCTGTGATTGTTTTATTAGTTCTTTTGGTAATTTACCGAAATTTGAAATTTGATTCGTTTGATCCAGTTGGGGCAAAAGCTCAACATGTAAATAGTGGATTGATTTCAATTATCTTCTTGGTGTTGCTGGCTTTGAGTGTTTCGGTAGCAGCTCAGATTGTAGGAGCATTATTGATTTTTATTTTATTAACACTGCCAGCAGCCAGTGCAAAATATTTTTCCCATTCCGTTAGTAAAATGATTGCTTTAGCAGTCGTCTTTGGACTGATTGGAGTTTGGCTTGGACTATATTTAGGTTATATTACTAATTGGCCAGTCAGTTTTTTCATTGCTACGATTGAATGTAGTATTTATTTTGCTGCCTTAGGTTTTAATCGGATTATGCAAAATTAAGCAGACAAAAAAATTAATCTGAAACAGTAGGAGAGATAAGTGAAAATTTATCTCTCCTTTTTTGTTAATTTTGCGTTAATTTGACGTAAAATCCGAACATTTATGCTAAAATTTTAGTTGAGTGCAAATAAATTACGAGGTGAAAGTATGAAAATCAAACGAAGTGAACGATTAGTTGATATGACAGATTATTTATTGAATCGTCCACATACCTTAATTCCATTGACTTTTTTTGCAAAACGTTATGATTCTGCTAAATCTTCAATTAGCGAGGATTTAACGATTGTAAAGAAAACATTTCAAGAACGTGGAATCGGGTTAGTTGAAACAGTTCCAGGTGCTTCTGGAGGTGCAAAATATATTCCCTATATTTTAAAAGAAGCTGCAGATGAGTTCATGTCTGAGGTAATTGAAATCTTGAATAATAGTCAGAGACTCCTCCCCGGTGGCTATGTTTATATGTCTGATATTTTGGGTGACCCGGAAAAATTACGCTTCTTAGGTAGAATCATCGTAACTCAATATTTAAACCAAAGAGTAGATGCTGTTTTGACTGTGGCTACCCGAGGAATTCCGATTGCGCAGGCTGCTTCTTCATACTTAAATGTTCCGTTAGTAATTGCCCGCCATGATTCTAATATCACTGAAGGATCAACGGTGAGTGTAAACTATGTTTCTGGATCAAGTAAAAAAATCAAACGCATGACGATTTCTAAAAGAAGTCTTGCTGAAAATTCAAATGTTTTAATTGTTGATGATTTCATTCATGGTGGTGGAACGATTAACGGTTTAACATCCTTGATTGAAGAATTTAATTGTAATTTAGTTGGTAGTACGTTCTTTGCTGAAGGAGCATACAGTAATAGTCAAGAATTTGGTAATTATACTTCATTAGTTAAAATGGAAAATGAACCAGATGGCGACATGAGAATTACTAAGGGTAATTATGACGAAAAAATCTTTGGAAGTGCAAAATAGGAGATTGGAATGGGTGAAAAAAATACAATCATTTTAGCTGCCGGTAAAGGAAGCAGAATGAAATCAAAATTATACAAGGTATTACATCAAATTTGTGGTAAATCAATGGTTAGTCATGTTTTAAGTCAAGTTACTAAGTTAAATATGACCCAAATTGTAACGGTAGTTGGTTTTGGAGCCGCTGATGTTGAAGCTGAACTTGGTAATCAAACTGAATATGTAGTTCAAGACCAACAATTAGGGACAGGTGATGCAGTTTTACGGGCAGAAGATTTATTAAAAGATTCTGATGGAACTACATTAGTAATTAGTGGTGATACACCGTTATTTACTGCAGAAACTTTAAAAAAACTTTTTGCTTATCACGAAGATAAAAAAGCAACGGCAACAATTTTAACTTCTCAAGCACCTAATCCAACTGGTTATGGCCGCATTGTCAGAAATGATCTGGGTATTGTGGAAAAAATTGTAGAACAAAAAGATGCTAATAGTGAAGAAAAAGCAATTCACGAGATTAATACGGGAGTTTATGTTTTTGACAATCAGCAGTTGTTTAAAGCCTTACATCAAATAAATAATCAAAATGCTCAGGGGGAGTATTATTTAACTGATGCAATTGAAGTATTGAAACAACAAGGCGGAACAATTGCAGCTTATAAAATGGACGATTTTGATGAGTCAATGGGAGTTAATACTCGGGTTGCACAAGCTGCGGCTACTAAAGTAATGCAGCGTCGAATTAATGAATATCACATGAATAATGGAGTTACCATTATTAACCCAGATGCAACTTACATTGACGATGGAATTGAGATTGGAAAAGATACAATTATTGAAACAGGAGTCCAATTACAAAACGGAACCAAGATTGGTAACGACTGTGTAATTGGAGCTAATTCAAAGGTTTCAGGGAGTATTATTCATGATGGAGTAACTGTGACTTCATCTAATATTGAAAATTCAGAGATGATGGAAAATTCCAATATTGGACCTAATAGTCATTTGCGTCCGGGATCTAAAATTGGGAAAAATGTTCATATTGGTAACTTTTGTGAAGTGAAACAAGCTGAGATTGGTAAAGGAACAAAGATGGGGCATTTAACCTACGTTGGGAATGCCAAATTAGGTAAGAATATTAATATCGGCTGCGGGGTGATCTTTGCTAATTATGATGGTAAACATAAACACGAAACCATTGTTGGAGACGATACCTTTATTGGAAGCAATGCAAATCTAATTGCGCCAGTAAAAATTGCCGATCATTCCTTTATTGCAGCAGGTTCAACCATTACCGATGATGTCCAGCAATACGACATGGCAATTGCCCGAACTCGTCAAACTAATAAAACGGATTATTATCAAAAACTTCCGTTTAATGGTGCTGAATAATTCGATTTGCTGAAATAGCAAAGGCATAATATAATTAAATTCAGATAGGACAAATAACCAACGGGGGATATTATGGCTACAAAAACTCAAGATTCAAAAATGAAAATTTTTTCATTAGATTCTAATCGTCCACTTGCTGAAAAAGTTGCTAAACATGTTGGCATTCCGCTAGGAAAAGCTTCAGTCGATCATTTTAGCGATGGTGAAATCAAGATTAATATTGATGAAAGTGTGCGTGGAGATAATGTTTATATTATCCAATCAACTTCGGCACCTGTTAATGATAATTTGATGGAATTATTGATTATGGTAGATGCCTTGCGACGGGCAAGTGCTGCTACCATTAACGTTGTAATCCCTTATTATGGTTATGCACGTCAGGATCGTAAAGCACGATCACGTGAGCCAATTACGGCTAAGTTAGTAGCAGATATGTTACAAACAGATGGAATCACTCGAGTGGTGGCACTTGATTTACATGCTGCTCAAATTCAAGGATTCTTTGACGTTCCAGTTGACCATTTGATGGGAGCTCCACTATTAGCCGATTATTTCATACAAAATGGCTTAGCAAAGGATGCAGTGGTAGTATCACCTGATCATGGTGGAGTTTCTAGGGCTAGAGCAATGGCAGAATTTTTAGGCGATCCGATTGCTATTATTGACAAACGACGTCCTAAGGCCAATGTGGCTAAAATTATGAACATTATTGGTGATGTAAAGGGGAAACGGGCAATCATGATTGATGATATGATTGATACTGCCGGAACCATTACTCAAGGAGCTCAAGCTTTGATTGATGCTGGTGCCACAGAAGTCTATGTATGTTGTACCCATCCTGTTCTTTCCGGACCAGCAACGGAACGTTTGGAAAAGTCTCCAATCAAACAAGTAGTTGTTACTGATTCAATCCAATTACCAGAAGATAAAAAAATTGCTAAAATCAAGCAAATTTCAGTAGCACCATTAATCGGTGATGCAATTTTAAGAATTGATCAAAATCGTCCGGTTAGTCCATTATTTAATTCACGTTTCAACTATGGAACTGATAAAATGAAGACTGATAAAGATAAAAATTAAAAAACGACTCTGGCTGCATTTAAACAGCTAGAGTCGTTTTATTTTTGCTTATTTTAATTAATCCGCATCATTTACGAACTTATTAATTGCATATGCAACACCATTTTCAGCATTGTCTTTTGTAACGAATTGAGCTGCTTCTTTTACATCATCAATTCCATTTCCCATACCAACACCTAAGCCTGCATATTTTAACATGCTGAGATCATTTTCTTGATCTCCAATTGCCATGACATTTTTAGTAGTATATCCAAGTTTTTCTGTTAGATTTTTCAAAGCATTTCCTTTTCCAGCTTTTTTATTCATAAATTCTAGAAAAACAGGGGTGCTTTGGACAACGTTTAATCGTTCTTTAATTGATTTTGGTAAATCATGATTGGCTGCAACAATCTTATCGTTATCATCAACGTACATTAATTTGGCAATATCGAATTCACGAGTGATTTCTTCTGGAGTTCGATAATTAATTGGTAATCTGACAAGCTGACTTTCAAATACACTGTAAGGACTAATGTTTCGATTAGTTACGTAAATGCCGTCAGTCGTTTCGATTTGGAAATGAATGCCGATTTCTCGAGACATCATTTCAACTTCTAAAAAGTCTTCGTAACTGACATCCATTTTAGCAATTATTTTACCAGAAACAGTTTCAACGACAGCCCCATTAAATGCAATTACATATTCATCATCCCCAGAAATTCCTAGTGGTTTTAAATAAGGTCGAATACCAGTGAGTGGTCGACCGGAACAGATGACAATTTTTATGCCTTTATCACGTGCCTTTTTAATTGCATCAATGGTGGGTTGTGCTAGTTCATTCTTTTCATTTAATAAAGTTCCATCTACATCAATTGCGATGATTTTAATATCCATTTTTAGTTCTCCTCTGGGTTAATTAAACTGTCATTTTTAATATATCTTTGAAAATTATCGTATATTTGTTGAAACAATTCAACGTTATTTTCTGGTTGCAGCATTTCTTTTGGAAAGAAGAAGCGACTATCCCCAACGTCTTTTCCAGTAATAGTTCTGACTAACAAACTAGCTTTTGATAATTCAATTAAACTACCGTCTTTTTCCATAAGTTCGATCTGAGCATTTTGATGACCACTGGCAGGATTATAAACATCATAAGGCTGATTGTAACTATTATCGGTAGCAGTATAATATTCAGGATTAAATCCGGCTGCTTCAATTAAACTTTGTAGTTTAGGAATTAAATCCTCAGTTTGATTATTAAACTTAGCTGACTTAAATGGCTTTCGATCAATAAAGCGATGAGATAAATCAGATAAAATTGAATCAGGATAATCTTTCCAAGCGGAAAAGTAAGTATTTAAAACACCATCATCTAACTTTAGGTAAGCTTGTAAGTCGGTCTCAGGGTTAAAAGTACCATTTAAAAATGGCATTAACAAGGTAGGGTTAAAATTTTGATTTAATTTAAAGTCATCGGCAAGTTCTTTTGAACGTAATAATAAATGAGCCAAAATAACTTCCATGGAACGAGAAATGGGATGAAAATAGACTTGTAGATACATTTGAAAACGAGAAACAATATAATACTCAATGGCATGCAGGCCACTCATTTTAAAGCAAATCCCATCTGCATAAGGCCGCATAACCTGTAAGATGCGATCAAGATCAAAATTTCCGTATTGAGCTCCTGTAAAGTAAGAATCTCGTAGTAAATAATCCATCCGATCGGCATCGCATTGACTGGAAATCATTTGGACAACTTGTTGGTTGTCATAAGTTTTATTGATGACACTAGCTACCCGATTAGGAAAATCGGGACCCATTTTACTTAATACCTGATTTACTTCAGTATCTGGTGAGGTAATAATCGCTTGAGTAATTTGTTCATGGTTGGTTCTGAAAATATGTTCAAAAGTATGAGAGTAAGGACCATGGCCAATGTCGTGCAGTAGTCCAGCACATTCAGCTACAATTCGTTCAGAGTCATCCCATAAACCATCACCTAATTCTTTGGAAGGATAATTACGCTGAAAATGATCACAAATTCGTCTTACAATTTCGTAAACCCCAAGTGAATGAGTGAAACGAGTATGCTCGGCTCCAGGAAAAGTTTGGGAAGTTGTGCCTAATTGATGAATCCGACGCAGTCGCTGAAATTCAGTGGTATTAATGAGATCCATGATAATCTGGTCTTGAATATAGATATGACTATGAACTGGATCACGAATCACTTTTTCTTGTTTCAATGGTTTAGAATAATATCCCATTGCTCGTTCCTCCAACTAGTTGATACCTACTATTATAGCTGAATTTTTTATATTCGTCAGATTTAACCATTTTTAGTGCATTTAAACCCCTTTGGCGTTAAAATTAAATCATAAAATAACGGGATTAAGGCGGCAGGAAATGGATAAAAAAAAGCGTGGACAAAAAATTTCGGTGGTAATTGATACCCAAATAACTCAAGAGCAACAAAGTGAAAAACATCATTTTGCTGAAACCGGTCAACTGATTAATATCAAAGAAAATTGGTATATTAGATTTGTCGAACATAGTGAGACTGGTGAGGTTCCAGTAACCTTTCGTGTTGATGATTCTCATGAAGTACGTTTAACTCGGAAGGCTGAAAGCCAGTTGAATTTGCTGTTTAAACAAGACGAAAAGACTGATAATTATTATGTTACTCCATATGGAACGATGAACATTACAGTGTTTGCTAGTAAGGTTGATGCCATGATCGACGTCAAAAATACTTCTGGACAAATTGAAGTGTCATATCAAATAATTACAGATGGAGAAACGGTAGGAAACTATCAGATTAAATTGCATTTTAACGCATAAATTAGTATCATTAAGTATAATGGTAAACTAGAAAGGCGTGTTTGATTTGGAACTTGAAAAATTAGATAAAGAAGAAAAAAGCGAATTATCAATGATTGAAGTAGCACATGCGATTCTTGCAGATAAGGGTCAAACAATGCAATTTCCAGACCTGGTTAATGCAATTCAAAAATATACTGAATTTAGTGACGATGAAATTAAAAGCAAATTAAATCAGTTTTATGCAGATTTAAATGTTGATGGTAGTTTCATTTCATTAGGTAATAATGTTTGGGGGCTTCGGACCTGGTATCCTTTTGACTCGGTTGATGAAGTAACCGCTAGCGAAGGAGAAGATCAGCCCAAAACCAAGAAACGTCATAAAATTAATGCTTTCTTAGCAGATGCATCGGATGAAGATGACGTAATTGATTACAACAACGATGATCCAGAAGATGATGACGATGTGATTGATTATGATAATGATGATCCAGAAGATGATGATTTTCATGACGATTTAGACGATGTTGATATTGCAGATGATGATGAAAAACATCCTGAAGAAGATTAAGCTTGACTAATAAGCTTTTTTTTACTAATATTCTACTTGGGCACTCTGCATAGTTGTAGGGTTATTCGAATAAAAAAGCTCCCCATTCATTGAACGGGGAGCTTTTTTAGTTTTATTGTTAAAAATTGTGAATAGATGAGAGGGGTACTAAAATGACCAAATATATTTTTGTTACTGGTGGAGTTGTTTCATCACTTGGAAAAGGGATTGTATCTGCTTCATTAGGTCGTTTATTAAAAAATCGCGGTTTAAGCGTTACTATTCAAAAATTTGATCCGTATATTAATGTGGATCCAGGAACGATGAATCCTTACCAACATGGAGAAGTTTTTGTAACGAATGACGGAACGGAGACCGATCTTGATTTGGGTCATTATGAAAGATTTATTGACAATGATTTAAATAAGTATTCCAATGTCACAACGGGGAAAATTTATAAAGAAGTATTAGAACGGGAACGTCATGGTGATTATTTAGGTGCAACCGTTCAAGTTATTCCACATATTACCGGGATGATTAAAGAAAAAATCATGCGCGCTGCTAAAACAAGCAATGCTGATATTGTAATCACTGAAATTGGTGGAACCGTTGGTGACATTGAGTCTTTGCCATTCTTAGAAGCAATTCGTGAAATGAGAAAAGATGAAGGTTTTGATAGTACTTACTACATCCATACAACCTTGGTTCCATATTTAAAAGCAGCTGGAGAAATGAAAACAAAGCCAACCCAACACAGTGTAAAAGAATTACGTAGTGTTGGTATTCAGCCAGATATGCTTGTACTTCGTTCTGAAAAACCAGTGACAGAACCAATGAAGAAAAAAATTGCGATGTTTTGTGATGTAGATGAAAAAAGTATTATTGAATCAACTGATGCCCCTAATCTTTATCAATTACCACTTAGTTTTCAGAAACAAGACATGGATGACCAGATTTTAGACCATTTTAATATTCAGGCACCCAAAGCTGATATGAAAAATTGGAAAAAAATGGAGCATCACATTTGTAATCTAAAAGGTCAAGTTAATATTGCTTTGGTTGGTAAATATACCAAGCTAAAAGATGCTTATATTTCAGTTGACGAAGCTTTACGTCATGCTGGATATGCTGCTGATGACAATGTCAACGTTACAAATATTGATGCTGAAGATATTAATGACGAAAATGTTGCTAAAAAATTAAAAAACTTTGATGGTGTGATTGTTCCAGGAGGATTTGGAAATCGAGGAATCGAAGGAATGATTACTGCAATTCGTTATGCTCGTGAAAAGGATATTCCATTCTTCGGAATTTGTTTAGGAATGCAGGTTGCCACAATTGAATATGCACGTGATGTGTTAGGTTATCAAGATGCTAATTCAACTGAATTTGATCATGATACTAAACATAACGTGATTGATTTAATGGCAGATCAAAATGATGTTAATGGAATGGGCGGAACACAACGTTTAGGTGCATATCCAGCCAAAATAAAACCTAAGACTCAAACAGCTGCCGCTTATGATAATCAAAAAGAAATTTCAGAACGTCATCGTCATCGTTATGAATTTAACAATAAGTTTAGAAAAGAATTAGAAGATGCTGGATTAGTAATTTCAGGGACATCTCCAGATGATCATTTAGTAGAAGTTGTTGAAGTACCCAACAAACGTTTCTTTGTAGCTGCTCAATATCATCCAGAATTTTTATCACGTCCTAATCGTCCTGAAGGATTGTTTAAAGCATTTATTGCTGCTGCTGATAAATATCATAAGAAAGCTGCAAAATAGTATTTTCTTAATTTTTACTTATTCATTCTTTAAATGTTGCTAATCCTATTGTAATGTGAGCTGTTTTTACTTATGATTGAGTACGTGACATAAAGTAGAAATAGTGAGGATTGTTAAATATGAGTACGATGAAAATTCAGGGAGGTCATCGGCTTTATGGTGACGTAACCATCGGTGGAGCAAAAAATAATATTGTTGCTTTAATACCAGCTTCAATTCTATCCGATACGCCAGTAAAGTTTGAAATGGTTCCCGATATTTTAGATGTTCATAATTTAATGCTGATTCTCCAGTCAATGAATGTTTCATCAGAATTTTCTGATGGGAAATTAACTGTTAATCCAACTAATATAAAAGAAAGTCGCCTTCCTAGTAAGGCAATTAAAAGTTTACGTGCTTCCTATTATTTTATGGGAGCTTTGTTAGGGAAATTTCATCGCGCTGTCGTTAGTTTTCCAGGTGGTGATAATATTGGTCCGCGACCAATCGACCAGCATATTCGTGCTTTTGAGGCACTAGGCGCCCAGGTTACTGAAAAAAATGGAACTGTTTATATTGATGCAACTAGTAACGGTTTAAAGGGTGGCTCGATTTTTTTTGATATGGTTTCGGTAGGAGCAACAATTAATGCCATTTTGGCGGCTACAAAAGCTGATGGAGTAACGACTATCCATAATGTAGCTAAAGAGCCTGAAATAGTAGATATTGTTTCCTTTTTAAATGATATGGGTGCTAATATTAGTGGAGCAGGAACTGATGTGATTCGAATTGAAGGAGTTTCACGACTCGCAGCAAATCACATTCATACTGTAATTCCTGATCGAATTGAAGCTGGAACATATCTTTCATTGGCTGTAGCAGTTGGCGACGGCATCTTAATAAAAAATGTTATTCCAGATCATTTACAAGCATTTACAAATAAACTATCCGAGATGGGTGTTCAGTTAGAGATTAATGAAAATAGTATCTATGTTCCCAAAAGCCAAAAATTGCATGGGGTCAAGATTACTACTGCACCATTTCCGGGATTTGCTACTGATTGGCAGCAGCCGATTACCCCAGTGCTTTTAGGAGCAGATAGTGAGAGTATTATTAAAGATACGATCTATCCAAAACGTAAAATGCATGTTGGGCAACTAAGTGAAATGGGTGCGAAAATCAGAGTAACAGATGATAATTTAATTGTAATTGATCCTAGTGACCAATTGCGAGGAACCACTGTTTCAGCTGGTGAGATTCGCGCCGGGGCTTCTTTAGTGATTGCTGGTTTAACCGCTAAAGGAGAAACGATTGTAACTAATACGGATAATATTTTGCGTGGCTATGATAATATTGTGAAAAAATTAACGGGATTACATGCAGAAGTTGAGTTGATTAAGTAATATAACTGGATTATTAGGGGGGTTGTTGCATACAATCTTTATTAGTGGTAAACTACAAAAGTTGAGTTATTGATAAATCAATCTCTGGATTTTATAAATTCAGGGCAAAAGGAGCGATATTATGAAAAAAGGAATTCATCCAGATTTTCATCAAGTAGTATTTCAAGATTCAAGTACTGGATTTAAGTTCATTACTGGATCAACTGTTACTTCAGAAGATACGATTAAAATGGAAGATGGTAACACTTATCCATTAATTCGTGTTGAAATTTCTTCAGATTCACATCCATTTTACACTGGGAAGCAAAAGACTGCTCAAGCAGATGGTGCTGTTGATCGTTTCAACAAGAAGTACGGTTTACAAAATTAAATTTTTTTACATATTCAAACTATCTGTTAGTCAGTTGAATTGTTAGCATTTTTAATTTTGGTTTTTGGTAAATCTAAGTCACCGCCATCTGTATCAATATTACTTTGGTTAACTTTAGCATTTTTAAGTAGGACATCTCCGCTGTCACTATTGATTGTAACTTTGTCATAATTAATGGTTTTTTGATTAGAAATGTTAACATCTCCAGATTCACTATTAAAGTTAAATACTGATGCAAATAAATCATGGGCCTTAATATTGCCACTTTCAGAGTCGGCTGTCATGTTTTTGAAATGAGAATTATTTAGATTAATATCACCTGATTCACTAAATAATTGACTGTCATTTTGAACTTTAATTTGATTTAAGTTAATGTCGCCACTTTCTGATTTAACTGTTAATTTTTGTGGATTCGTTTTGGTTAAGTGTACGTCACCACTATGACTAGCAATGGTTAAGTTTTCGATAGATGAATCAAGTTGAACATCAGCAGCTTTAGAATTAATTTTTAAGTTTGTAAGGTTCATATTTTTTGGCACGGTAACATTTACCACTGATTTAGGCTGTTTAAAATCAATTTTTATGCCCCAAAGATGATTTTTTTTCTGAGGATGACTGATTTTAATTTGGTCATCTTTATTTATAACAGTCGTCTTTTGCTTATCTGGAAACTTAGATTGGACTTTAAATTCAGATCCAGTTTTCACAATTACTTTGGAAGGAACATCAATTGTAAGTTTATGTATCTGATCGGTATTTTTGACAGTTTGGCTGGTTGTATCTGCATTTGCATGAGCAGCTAGCCCCCCGATTGTTAGTGTACAAGTTGCCACGCAAATCCCTAACATTAAAAGTAAAGCTTTTTTAGACATTAAATCAATCCTTTCTTTTTTAGTATTAATGATAATTTATCATTATTTGTTAAGTACTACAACATAAAAAATAAAAAGTCGTTATCAGCAAGTACTACTGATAACGACTATTAACAAATTTTTTATGCTTTAATTTTATTAATATTTTTGGTTTCACGAAGGACTAACACCAAGTTGATGAAAACTAAGATTGAAGTTGAAATGAAAACACCAGAATAACCAAACATTGATGAAATAACGGAACCAATCATTGGTCCACTAAAATTACCAATGGCCTGGAAACTCTGATTCCAACTAAATATTCTTCCAGTAACTTTGGCAGGAGTGTTTTTAGCAATAATTGCTTGAACTGCGGGTAACATACAAGCATTTGAAATTCCTAGTAAAAATCTTAGTCCCATTAGTTCCCAGACATTTGTCACAAAAGCCATGGGGATATAAAGAACAATTGCTAAAATAAAGCCGAAGGTCATAATTTTTTCAGTTCCGATTTTATCACCTAGGGCACCAAAACGAGGTGCAGCAATCAGAGTGGAAATTCCAGGAACAGCAGCTACAATTCCACTGAAAAATGTTACTGATGGACTATTGTTCATGATTTGCCGCACATAAAGGGACAGGATTGGTGAGATGGAGTAGTTGGAAGCTTGAATAATCATGGTTGTAATAAACATTCCAAAGATTAATTTAGGTCGTTTTAGGACTTTAATCACTTGCTTAGTGTGTAAATTTTTTTCTTTGGTAACTGGGGTGAATTTTTCTTTGACGAAAAAAATTGTGATTAAGAAAACCAAAAACATCAAGGTTCCGGTGATGAAAAAAGTAACTCGATAACTAAAGATTGAAGCTAAAATCCCACCAGCAAATGGACCGAGTAAAGATCCTGAAACTCCACCAGTTGATAGTATCCCTAATGCTTTACCACTTTCTTTTTTAGGAACTTGAATTGCTAAAAGGGCATTTGAGTTTGGAAAGTATCCAGAGAAAATTCCTTGGATAAATCGCAATGAGATTAACTGCCAAACGTTGGTAGCAAATCCCATTAAAAGAACAACGATTGCCATGATAAAGGATGCCCGTAGTAACATAATGCGACGTCCATAACGATCAGCTAAGCTTCCCCAAATTGGTGAAACTACCGCAGCAGCCATGAAAGAGGCAGAAAAGGCTAATCCACTATATAAATTAAGTTGACTTTGGGTATATTTTCCTAGAGTATCGATGTAAAGAGATAAAAACGGCATCATTCCGCTAAATCCCATTGAAGTTAGAAATAAACCAAACCAGAGAGCAATTAAATTTCGGTGCCAAATACTACGTGGTACGACTTCTCCTTCATTGACATCAGTATCACTAGCCGTCAATTACCGCACCTCCTGATTATGCTGCTGCATCTGATCAAGCCAAAGTGGCAAAGATTCATGCAGCATTTGATAAGTATCTTCAAAACGATGGGTATACCAAGGATCTACGATACTTTTTCCAGCTTGTCCAGGGACAATATCCATACATAAATGTAATTTATTTTGTTCTTTCACTGGAATTATTTGTTTTAAATCTGCCAGATTGGATTTATCCATGGTAATAATATAGTCTGCAGTTTCAATGTCTTTTTTGGTAATTAAATGCGAACGATGTCCTTGATAATTTAACTGATGTTTATCCATAATTTTTCTAGCCCCAGGATGAGGCTGATTTCCTGATTCTTCACTGCTAGTAGCAGCAGATGTAATATTGTAATTGTTTGCAATTCCGCGTTCTTGGACTAATTTTTTAAACATCGCTTCGGCCATTGGGGAGCGACAAATATTTCCAAGACAGACAAACAAAACGTTGTTTTTTTGCAATCTGATACACTCCATTCTAAATTAAAGTTAGTATCCTTATAATAGCAGTTTTCTAGTATAATAATCACGTATTTAAAACTGCACTTGGTTTAGATAATTGATTGGCTAAATAATGTTTTTAATGTGACCTAAAGCTTCTTTCAGAGTATACTTGAGTGCAAATATAAACGAAAAAAGTGGTGAAATTATGTTATCCAATTTGATATATTTACAAATTAGTTCAACTGATGATTTTTGTATTACTTGGGGGATTTCAGCTGGGGATTTTGTAAATGGCATTAGTCAGATTCCACAAAACGTTATCTTATTAGACGGTCACATTGAACGAGCTAACAGTTACAATGCACACTCTAAATTTTCAACCATTACAGGAAGAAGTCAGGTAAAAGAATATATTATTGGAGAACATAAAAACTTTAATGATAAATGGATGGATTATCAAACTAAGGAAGGACTAGACTCGCTTAGTGATGGAGAAATTGCTGATTTGCTTTATTTTGTCCATATGGGGATGCCACGTTATCAACGAAATCCTTTTTCGGTAAAATTAGGCAATGAAATTGTATATTTAGGTGGAAATAACGGTTTTAAGCGCATTTATTTTAAAAATTTAGCCGAATTAGACCATATTGTAAAATTAAGTATTAAACGTCATTTGCGAAGTCAGCGAAACAGTAAACGGATTTTTCCGCGTCCCTTATTAATTAAAGATCTTGATAACGAGATTTTGTATGACTTGTTTCATTTAAGTAGTCGTGGGTTGATTATTCCATTTGAATTAGCACGTGAACAACATCGTCGTTTTGACATTCCGCTTTTAATTGTAAAAAAGTCTCAAGGTCAGGGAAAAGTTATCTGGGGGAATGAAACCCAGTTGCGATCCGCTACTGATCAAGTTGGAACATTAACTTATAATACTTTAAGTAACAAATGGTCGATCGAATTTAATGAACAACAAGATGAAAGAGATTTAAATGATCTAAGATAATTACGGGCGGATTAGGATAAGATACTAACCCGCTATTTTTATGGAATTTAATTTAATGATATAATTAAAATAAAAATTTTGTAAAATGATCGTATAGAAAGTAGGAGTCATATTTATGAGAATGAAACTTGATGAAATTGCTAAGGCAGTCGATGGAACTCTTAGTACTGAAAATGTTCCCGATGAATATGTGACAAGCGTAGCATTCGATAGCCGAAAGTTAGAACCAGGTTCATTGTTTGTACCCTTAGTAGGTGATAATGATGGTCATGATTATATTCAAAGTGCCATTGATAATGGAGCAGTGGGATCATTTTGGGCTAACGATCACAAAGACAAAGCTCCTACTGATTTTCCAGTTATTTTGGTTAATGATCCGTTACAGGCTTTACAGGATTTGGCCAAGTATTATTTAGCTAAAATCAATCCTAAAGTGGTAGCTGTTACTGGGAGCAACGGAAAAACAACTACTAAGGATTTGATTGCTTCGATTGTAGGAATGAAATTTAATGTAATTAAAACCCAAGGTAATTTTAATAATCAGATTGGTGTTCCAATTACAATTTTATCAATGAGTTCTAATACGGAAGTTTTAGTGGTAGAAATGGGCATGGATCATTCAGGTCAGTTAAAAACTTTGAGTAATTTAGTTAATCCTGATATTGCTGTAATTACGATGATTGGTGAAGCTCATATTGAATTTTTTGGGACTCGCGATCGAATTGCGGATGCTAAATTAGAAATCACCGATGGTTTACGTGAAGACGGATATTTTGTTTATAATGGCGATGAACCACTACTAAATGAAAGAGCTGAAAAGGTGAATGCTTTTCGAAAGACATTTGGACGTGAAGGAACTAATGACATCTATCCTACTGAAATTGAAGCAGGAGATGAAAATACAAAATTTGAAACTAATCTTTGGAATGATTATGAATTTATGATTCATTTGATTGGTGACTATAATGTCAACAACGCTTTGGCCGCTTTAGAAGTGGGGGATTTGTTAAAAATTAGTCCAAGTGATATGCGGAAAGGGTTGGAACATGCCAATCTTACTAAAAATCGAACTGAGTGGATTAAAGGTAATCAAGGGGAAATGATTTTAAGCGACGTCTATAATTCAAATCCTACAGCAGTCAAAGCTGTTTTGGCGGCCTTTGAATCAACTCATGTAGCTGGCAAACGGTTGCTCGTATTAGGTGACATGTTAGAACTAGGTGACGATTCGCAAGCTATGCATGCATCATTGGCCGATAGTATTGATCCAGATCAAATTTCTGATGTTTTTCTCATTGGAAATGATATGAAAGCTCTTTATGAGGCATTAGAAAATAAATATCAACCACAAAAAAATCTTCATTACTATCCAATTGAAAAATTACCTGAATTAGTTACGGATTTAAAGGCTGCTATTGAACCAAATGATGAAGTCCTGTTAAAGGGTAGTCATGGGATGCATTTAGAAAATGTTTTAGATGAATTAACCGGTCCTAATGACTAATTTTGTTGTTTGATTAATTTTGACTTTTGATGTAAAATAATATAGTCGTGTTAAATGAAAAAGATAAATAAATAAAGTGTAAATCAGATTTCACGCGCAATCTGGGAAACGGATTTTTTCCAAGCGGGGAATTGAATTTATTGTTATGTTTCAATAGGAGGAACACATTTGAATTTTCAAGATTTAGGACTATCAGATAGTCTATTAAAAGCCGTTGCTGATAACGGTTATACTGAACCAACTTCTATTCAGTCAGAAACCATTCCACTAACTCTTAAAGGAGAAGACGTGATTGGTCAAGCTCAGACTGGTACTGGAAAAACTGCTGCATTTGCATTGCCTATTTTACAAGGGATTGATGTAAATGATCCAAACGTACAGGCTTTGATTATTTCGCCTACTCGTGAATTAGCTATTCAAACTCAAAAAGAAATCCAAAAATTAGGTCGTGGTGAAGGAGCTCGTGCACAAGTTGTGTATGGTGGATCCGATATTCGCAAACAAATTTATGACTTAAAGAAAAAACCACAAATTATCGTTGGAACTCCTGGAAGATTGTTAGACCATATCAATCGTCATACTTTAAAACTTAATCATGTGAAGTTTTTAGTGCTTGATGAAGCTGATGAAATGCTAAATATGGGATTCTTAGAAGACATTGAGAGTATCATTAAAAATACTCCTGATGATCGGCAAACAATGTTATTTTCTGCTACGATGCCAGCTCCCATTAAACGAGTTGGGGTACAGTTTATGACAGATCCTAAACAAATTACGGTTAAGTCTAAAGAATTAACAACTGATTTAGTTGATCAATATTACGTTAAAGTTAAAGACAATGAAAAATTTGAAACTATGACACGTTTGTTTGATGTTGAACAACCTAAAGTTACAATTATTTTCTGTCGAACAAAGCGTCGGGTTGATGAAGTTTCCAAAGGGTTAATTACTCGTGGCTATAAGGCTGCTGGCCTTCACGGTGATTTGACGCAAAATCGTCGAACTCAGATTATGAATGAGTTTAAGCGAGATCAAATTAATTATCTAGTTGCAACCGACGTTGCTGCTCGTGGAATTGATGTATCTGGTGTTACTCATGTTTATAACTTTGATATTCCTCAAGATCCAGAGAGCTATGTTCACCGAATTGGACGTACTGGTCGTGCCGGACATCATGGTACTTCAGTAACTTTCGTTACTCCAAATGAGATGAGCTATCTTCGTGGAATCGAAAAATTAACTAAGGTACGCATGTTACCATTGAAGCCACCTACTGAAGATGAAGCTTTAGCTGGCCAAATGAAGTATGCTAAAGAAGATGTTGCTAAATTAGTTAAACGGACTAAAACGGAGAAATTTAGTGACGTAGCTAAAGACTTGTTAGAAAATTACGAAAGTCTTGATTTGGTTGCAGCATTATTGAATGAAATGTCTCGTGATCAAGTTAAAGTTCGTATTACTCCCGAACGTCCCCTTAAGAGTCATGGAAGTCGCGGCGGTGGTAAAGGTCGCGGAAAAGGAAGCTATCGTGGTAATCGCCGAAATAGTGGTGGATATCGCGGGAACCATGATCGCAATGGAAGTCGTGGCGGAGATAAATCACGTCGTAATAATAAATTTGTGATTAAAAACAAACATTAAATATGGAGACCTGAAAAGGTCTTTTTTGTTTCTAAACATTTTTTAATTAATGCTATAATTAAGGCATCAAAGATTAAACGAGGTAAAAAAATTATGGTAGTTGGAAGAAATCGGGATGCACAATTGATAATCGATGAGGATGCTATTTATGCTAATATTCATTCAGAAAAACAACGGTTAGCTGATGATTCTGAGATGTTTATGGTAGTAAAAGCCAATGCTTATGGACATGGAGCAGTTCAAGTTGCTCAAATTGCGAAGGAAGCGGGAGCTACCGGTTTTTGTGTTGCAATTTTGGATGAAGCTATTCAATTACGCGAAGCAGGATTTGTATCCGAACCGATTTTGGTTTTAGGGTTAACTGATCTTTCTGACTTACCATTAATTTATAAATATGATGTTTCTGTCACAGTTAGTTCAGCAGACTGGATTAAACAAGCAGCTGAACTGGGCCGACAAATGCATTTTACCCATAAAATAAAAACTTTTTTAGCATTAGATACAGGGATGGGACGAATTGGACTTCAGACGCCAGCAGAAGTGACAGATTACTTGCAGTCGCTTCATGTCGTTAAGAATCAAATTGAGTTTCAGGGCGTTTATACTCATTTTGCAACTGCGGATGAAGTTGATGATAAATATTTTGATTTCCAATTACAGAATTTTAAAGATTTAATGGCTGCAATTCCTAATAAACCTCGGTACGTTTCTGTTGCAAACTCTGCGACGAGTTTGTGGCACCATGTTACAGGTGCGAATATGATTCGCTATGGAGTTGCAGGTTATGGACTTAATCCTTCAGGAACTGCGATTGAAGCGCCATTTACATTACAACCTGCTTTGAGTTTCACTTCCGAATTGATTTATGTAAAAAAGGTGGCATCTGGACGTTCAATTGGTTATGGGGCAACTTATAATGTTGATAAACCACAATGGGTTGGAACCATTCCAGTCGGTTATGCGGATGGTGTTTGCCGCAGAATGAAAGGCTTCAAAGTTTTAATTGATGGAAATTATTGTCCAATCATCGGACGAGTTTGTATGGATCAGGTAATGGTTCGTTTACCATATGAAATGAAACTAGGAACCAAGGTAACTTTTGTAGGAACGCAAGCTGGTAAAACAATTACGCTGCAAGATGTGGCTGAATATTGTGGTACTATTAATTACGAGATTGCTTGTGGATTTTCTGATCGGTTACCGCGAGTTTATTATTCAAAAAAGAACTAGTGATTTTTCTTTGGAGGCAACACTATGACGTGTCAATACGATCATGAATTATTATCAAATTTAGAGCAAAAACAGTTGCAACATCTTTCTATTAGTTTTGAAAATAAAGTTGTCATGATTGACTGTCAGCTTTTTAATACTAATCCGATAATTAATGAAATGGTTTATGGTTATAGCTGGATGGCTAATCTTAACCAACAAATTGTTGATGAGTATTCTGCTTGTCAATATGATACGATTGAAAAATTAATTCAAGATTTTGAAGACGGAAAATTAAATGATGAAGATATGAAAGGCTGGACCCTATGAGCGAAGCGCAAATTAAACGTGGGGCAATCTTTTACGCTGATTTATCTCCAGTGGTTGGATCTGAACAAGGTGGCTTACGACCAGTATTGATCGTTCAAAATAACATTGGTAATCGATATAGTCCAACTGTGATTGTAGCTGCAATCACGGCTAAAATTTCTAAACCGCGACTTCCAACGCATGTTGCAATTTCTGCTGCCGAATCCGGGATTGAAAAAGATTCAGTGATTTTGTTAGAACAGATTCGAACAATTGATAAACAACGGCTCAAAGATCATGTAACCCATTTAAAAGATAAAATAATGTATAAAGTAGATAAAGGTTTGGCACTTAATCTGGCCCTTAATGAAAGTGTTAAGTAGTTTCTTACATAAATTAACTGAAGGGAATGAGGAGAATATCTCATTCCTTTTTTATTTACTTATCTCTGCTAACAGGTGATATACGTGTGTTACAATCAAAATGATGTTTTAAGCTGAATAAGGAGAATTTTAAAATGAAAATGATTGTTGGTTTAGGAAATATTGGAAGTAAATATGCTGGTACTAGACATAATACTGGATTTATGGCTGTTGAAGCATTCTGTGAAAAAAACGGCATTAAACTTAGTCAACAAAAAATGGATGCAATTTATGGAACTGGGATAGTTGATGGTGAAAAAGTGATGGTAGTTGAACCAACAACTTTTATGAATGAATCCGGTCGAGCAGTTGGACCATTGATGAAATTTTATAAGTTAAATTTAGATGATTTAGTAGTTGTTTATGATGATATGGATTTACATGTTGGACGTATCAGACTTAGAAATCATGGTTCTGCTGGCGGTCATAATGGAATTAAGAGTTTGATTGCTCATTTAGGCACAGATAAATTTAATCGAATTAAAATTGGAACCGATCATCCTAAACATGATAGTGTTGTTAATTATGTTTTGAGTAAATTTAGTTTAGAACAACAAGGTCCTTTAGCTGAAGCGTTGGATAAAACTGTAAATGCCTTAGATGAATGGGTGGCAGGAACTGATTCTCAAAAATTAGAAAATGAATATAATTAAGCTGAAGTTTGCAGTAGGGAAGGTATATTGTGAAACTAAATGAAACATTAAAGGAACTACCTCAGTATGAAACAATTACTGATAATTTACAGCCAGGCGTTAAACAATTAATAACCGGTACTAGTGGTTCGGCACAAAAACTACTTTTAAAGGAATTAATTAATGATCAACAGAAATCCATGATATTTGTTACCGATACGATGGATCATGCCGATCAGGCAACCAAAGCGTTTAATTCTGTGATGGATAGCAGTCAGGTTTTTGAATTCCCAGCCGAAGAATTAATTGCAGCTGAAGTAGCGACTAGTTCACCAACTTATCGATCAGCCCGAGTAAAAGCTATGAATGCCTTACAATCAAATCAGCCAGTGGTAGTGATAGTTTCTACTTCTGGATTAAAACGCTATTTACCGGAAACACATGACTTTAATGCGGCTAAATTGTCAATTGCTCTTGGTAATGATCTTGACTTAGAAAAATTGCAAAAGCAGTTAAGTAGTATGGGCTATGTTCGTGATAGTATGGTAGCCGCACCTGGGGAATTTGCAGTTCGTGGTTCGATTGTTGATATTTATCCTTTAAACTCTGAATATCCAGTGCGAATCGATTTTTTTGATACAGAAGTTGATTCAATGCGCTCTTTTGACCCGGCAACACAGCGAAGTATTAAAAATATTGAAGCAGTTAGGGTTTTACCTGCAACTGATTTTTTGCCCACATTAAAAGATCGAGAACATGGGGTTAAACGTTTATCAGAAAAGCTAAAAAAAATTGATGATGAGGAATTAACTCAAAATATTCAACAAATTATTAGTGATTTAAAGGATAAAGTAACTGATCCTAAATGGAGCGAATATGCGGAATTCATTTTTCACAAGGAAACTTCAATTTTAGATTATTTACCATCTAATGGGATGGTGGTTTTTGATGATTATTTGCGAATAAAGGATGCAGACAAACAGTTAGAAACTGATGAAGACAATTGGCGTCAATCCGTAATGCCCAATCATGAAATTTTTCTAAATCAGCGATTTAGTCTTAACCTTAAAACAATTTTAGAAGAGGACCACCATTCACGACTCTTATTGTCACTTTTTCAAAGAGGACTGGGTCGTTTAAAATTAAACGATGTTGTGGATATTAAAGTTCGTCCTATGCAGCGCTTCTTTGGGCAAATGCCGGTTTTGAAAACAGAAATAGAACGATACCAACAAGAAAAGGCAACCGTTGTCATCATGGTGTCTGACCAGGATCGGCTAGCAAAAGTATCTCAAACTTTACATGATTTTGATATTGATGTTTTACAAACTAATGTAAATGAAATAGTTCCAGAACGAGCTCAAGTTGTAATTGGAGACTTGGATGATGGTTTTGAATTACCAGCTGCCAATTTAGCAGTTATTACTGAAAATGAACTTTTTAAACGGGTTAATGAACGGAAAAAGCCACGTCGTCAAATCCGTCACCAAACTTTTACCAATGCAGAACGAATCAAAAGCTATACTGATTTAAAGCCAGGGAACTATGTGGTTCATGTTAATCATGGGATTGGTCGTTATGATGGAATGAAAACCATGGAAGTAGACGGGAAACATCAGGATTATTTAACTATTACTTTTAAAAATGATGCGCATATTTTTATTCCAGTAACTCAATTGAATTTAATTCAAAAATATGTAGCTTCAGAAGACAAACATCCCCGTTTAAATAAACTTGGCGGAAACGAATGGGCTAAGACTAAGAGTAAAGTTTCAAAAAAAGTTGATGATATGGCCGATGAGTTAGTCGATCTCTATGCCCAACGAGAAAAAGAATCAGGATTTGCATTTCCAGAGGATGATGATTATCAAACAGAGTTTGAAAATGCTTTTCCTTACACGCCCACTCCCGATCAAGTTCGTAGTTCCGATGAAATTAAACATGATATGGAACAGCCCCATCCAATGGATCGTTTATTAGTAGGAGATGTCGGATATGGTAAAACAGAAGTAGCGATGCGAGCGGCTTTTAAAGCTGTTGAAGCTGGTAAACAAGTAGCTTTTTTGGTTCCCACTACTGTGTTAGCGCAACAACACTACGAAACTTTGCTGAAGCGATTTGAAAACTTTCCAGTTAAAATTGGAGTTTTATACCGATTTAACAGTGCTAAGCAGACGAAGCAAACGTTAGCTGATTTAAAAGATGGAACTATTGATATTATTGTTGGAACTCATCGCCTTTTGTCTAAAGACGTAAAGTACAAGGATTTAGGGCTTCTGATTGTGGATGAAGAACAACGATTTGGAGTTAAACATAAAGAAAGAATCAAAGAATTAAAGAAAGATGTCGATGTTTTAACTCTCACAGCAACCCCAATCCCAAGAACCTTGAACATGTCAATGATGGGTGTTAGGGATTTGTCAGTTATTGAAACCCCCCCAGCCAATCGTTACCCAGTACAAACTTATGTCATGGAACAAAATGACGCGGCAGTAGTTGATGGGATTCGAAGAGAAATGCAACGCGGCGGCCAAGTGTTTTATTTACACAATCGGGTTAAAGATATTGAACAAACTGTTGATAAGCTACAAAAGTTATTGCCAGATGCTCGGATTGGTTATATTCACGGACAAATGACTGAAAAGCAAATGGAACAAATTTTATATGACTTCATGAATGGTGATTATGATGTTTTGGTAACGACAACAATCATTGAAATTGGGGTTGATATGCCAAACGTTAATACCTTGTTTGTTGAAAATGCTGATCATATGGGGTTATCGCAACTTTATCAAATCAGGGGTCGAATTGGACGAAGTAATCGAGTTGGACAAGCATATTTCATGTATCAGCCTAATAAAGTTTTGACTGAAGCTGGTGAAAGTCGTTTGGAGGCCATCAAGGATTTTGCAGAATTAGGATCCGGATTTAAAGTTGCTATGCGAGATCTTTCTATTCGAGGGGCCGGGAATGTTTTAGGCCGACAGCAGCACGGTTTCATTGATTCAGTTGGATATGATATGTACACCAAAATGCTTTCGGATGCAGTTAGTCAAAAGCAAGGCAAGCAGCGTAAAGTTGAAAAAACTGATGCAACAGTGGAACTTGGAATTGAAGCATATTTACCTTCTGAATATATTGAAGATCAGCAACAAAAAATAGAATTATATAAACGAATTCGTCAAATGGACAGTGAAGAGCAGTTTACTAATTTACAAAGTGATTTGATTGATCGATTCGGAGAATACCCAGTCGCAGTTGCTAATTTATTAGATGTTGATTTAATTAAGATGTTGTCTGATTATGATCTAATTGAAAAGATTCGTAAGAATAAACAGGATATTACAGTTACTATGAGTGCGATGGGTACTAAACGATATTCTAGCAAGGATATTTTACAGGCAATTTCAGTCACTAGTTTTCGTTCTTCAGTTAAAGTAGTAGATGGACGTTATCAAATTAAACTGATTGTTCAACCAACCATGAAAGATTCGGAATGGTTGTCCGAATTGAAAAAATTTGTGCAGGAACTTGCCAAAATAAGAACTAATCAAGATATTAAAAATGAAAGTTAGTTAGGAGAAAATAGATGCGAATTGATAAATTTCTTAAAATTTCACGCATTATTAAACGGCGACCAGTTGCAAAGAAAATTTCTGATCAAGGACGAGTTTTTATAAATGGTAAAGAAGCTAAATCATCCAGTAAAGTTGGGGTAGGGGATGAAATTTTAATTAAGTTTGGGAATAAAGAACTAACAGTGCAAGTTCGAGAGTTATTACAAACTACTAAAAAGTCTGATTCAGATCAAATGTATGAAGTTTTAGCCGAGAAATACGAACGAGATTATCAAAAAGAAAATGAAGAGTTATTGTAAAGTACAATTGGTTGTTGTATCATGTCTTTAGTATGATTTTTTAATTTTGTTGGGAGAGTTGTGCATTGGAAAGAAGAAGCAATGTAGCCCAGTTACATTCCGCCATGGGATCAAAAGGGCCGCAAAAACCGCGCAAAAATAGATTGATTTCAAAACGGAGACAAAAACGAGCTTTATGGATTTGTTTGGTTTTTGCAATTATTTTGTTATTTTTAGGTTTTCAACTTTTCAGTGCCAAGTCGCAACTTCATCGTGTAAATGCTGATATTAGTGAAAAAAAGGTAGAAGTAAAAAAACAGAATCAGCAGCAAAAAAAATTAAAACAGAGACAACAACTGCTCAATAATGATGATTATGTAAAAGATTTAGCCCATTCCAAATATGGATACGTAAAAAAAGGTGAAACTACTTATCATTTTGTTAATAAATAAACCTTATTTTAATTCTTAAAGAAGTTCGTTTTTGAACTTCTTTTTTGTTATTTAGTATATGTGATATAATGGCAACAATATTATTTAGGAGGAACGATTTTTGGCGCTTGAAGTTGGAGAAATTGTTACAGGAAAAGTTTCTGGAATTACTGGATTTGGGGCTTTTGTGGATCTTGGTAATCATCAAACCGGTCTAGTACATATTAGTGAAGTTTCTGATGGTTTTGTAAAAGATGTTCATGATATTTTAACCGTGGGTGATGAAGTTAAAGTTAAAGTCACTAAAGTAGGTGATGATGGTAAAATTGGTTTATCCATCAGAAAAGCAACTGATAATCATGAAGCTAGTAAACCAAAGCAGGATCATCATACAGCTCGTGATAATCATTCGGATCATCCCAGTCGCCATTCACAAAAAAATTTTGGAAGTCATAATAATCATCGCGAAAATAAAGAAGAAAAATTCGATGATTTACTTTCTAACTTCCTTAAAGAAAGTGAAAGTCGGATGTCAGTGATAAAAAAGAACACCGAAGGCAAACGCGGCGGACGTGGCGGACGTCGGAGCTAATTAGATAAAAACTAAGCTTTATAGCTTGGTTTTTTATTATGGAGGCAACCAGGTGGATTTAGATTTTCGTTTTAATACATTGGTGGAACAACAAAAAAGTTGGGGAAAAGATGAACCAATCGTGGTGGCAGTTTCAACCGGAGTTGACTCTATGGTGTTGCTTCACTTATTACAAAATTTAAAAAAGCGTTATCCTCGGATTATTGTTGCACACGTAAATCATCAACTTCGCGCACAAAGCACCGCTGAAGAACTGTTTATTCGTAATTATTGTAAAAAACATCATCTTCAATTAGAAGTAGCACATTGGCATCATCAAAAGATTAGTAGCGGGATGGAAAATAAGGCACGCGTCTTGCGATATAATTTTTTCAAAATTGTGATGCAGCAATATCATGCTAAAATTTTATTGACCGCTCATCAGCAAAATGATCAGGCAGAAACCGTGCTAATGAAATTGATTCGTTCTGGCAATTTAAATGAAGTACAGGGAATTCAAGCAGTAAGACCATTTTATAATGGTATATTATTTCGACCTTTATTGAATTTTACTCGTACTGAAATTAAAACATATGCGCAGCAACATCAGCTTGACTGGTTTGAAGATTCTACTAATCAGCAAAATATTACGATGCGTAATCGCATTCGTAATCAAATCATGCCTGGTTTAATCAAGGAAAATAAAAATGCAGTTCAACACTTAGCGGATTTTGCATATCAATTACAACGGCAAACTGTTGATAATTTAGCAATGGCTAATGATTTGTTAGAAAATGACGAGTTACAAACTGGCAAAGATTTTGTTCAATATCGACTTTTAAAAAAGCAAGCTGGTGTTAAAGAAATATTACAAGTATTGCTTTCGAAATTAACGACTAAAATTCATTTGACTGAAAAACAATTATCTGAAGTTGAAAAATTAATTAATAATTCTCAAAAACCGCAAGGTAGAATTAACCTCGAATCAGGTTTTTTGTTTCAAAAAAATTATCAGTTAATTAAATTTTATAAAAATAATAATCATCAGGACAAAATTTCACATGATTTTCCTTCCTTTATGGTAATATTAAATCACTGGTATAGTTTGCCGAATGGAAAAAGCTTTGGTGTATTTACAACCTCAAGTCTTCCAGCGCAAACTTTTTTACGTAAAAGTATCTTTTTTTTAACTTCTAATCAATTTCCTTTACAAGTTAGAAAAAGCGATTTTCATGATAGAATCAAACTAAAAAATGGTGGAAATAAAAGTGTCCGCCGCTTGTTCATTGATAAAAAATTAACTAATGAACAACGAGAAAATGCGATGTCATTAGTAGCGGCGGATGGTAAAGTTTTAGCTGTTATTGGATTCCAGGAGAGTTCATCAAAGTTATCAGCAGATTCTGAAAAATATATTTTAGTAGTAAATGAAAGGGATTAATAATGAACGACGATATCCAAAAAGTTCTGTACAGTGAACAAAAAATTCAAGATACCTGTGCCGAGTTAGGGAAAACCTTAACAACAGATTATCAAGATAAACAGCCACTGGTAATTTGTGTCTTAAAAGGTGCAGTCCCATTTACGGCAGACCTCATTAAGAGAATGAATATTTATATGGATGTTGATTTTATTGATGTTTCCAGTTATAAAGGCGGGATTTCCTCAACTGGTGAAGTTGAATTAGTAAAAGATATCGATACTGATGTTAGTGGTAGAGATGTATTATTTATTGATGATATTATTGATACTGGTAATACTTTGGAATATTTAAAAGACCTTCTAAAAAATCGTGGAGCAAAGTCAATTAAAATATGTACTTTAATGGATAAGCCAGAAGCACGAAAAGTTGACGCTATTAAAGCAGATTATGTTGGCTTTGATGTTCCTAATGAATTTTTGGTAGGCTATGGGTTGGATTATCAGGGAAAATATCGGAATTTACCTTACGTTGGTATTTTAAAACCAGAAGTTTATCAAAGGTAATAATTCGTTTCACATTAACAAAAGTGATAACATTTGTATGTTAATTAAGAAAAAGATGGAGGGCACAAATGAAAAATAATAAAAATAGACTTTTTAAAAGTAGTCTGTTTTATATCATCGTTTTTGTGTTAGCAATGGGAGTCATCCTTTTTGCAACTGGTGGAGCTGGCGGAAATTCACAGAGTCAAAAGATTCAGTCTAGTCAGTTCACTAAAGACTTAAAGAGTAACAAAATCAAGAATTTTGGGATTCAGTCTTCTGATGGTGTATATAAAGTTACAGGAGAATACCGTACTCCTCAAACGGTAAAACAATCTAGCGATGGAATGTCTTTTAAAGTTGGTCCAAAGGGCATTTCTAAAGCAGGATCATCTACCACTAAGACAAAACAATTTACTACAAACGTCTTGAAAAGTGATTCTTCTGTAAAATCAATTAGTGATTTAGCTAAGAAAAATAACGTTTCAATGAACGCTAAACCTACTCAGTCAAATGGATTTTGGTTGAACTTAATTATTTCAGTTCTTCCCTTATTAATCTTTATCTATTTATTTTATATGATGATGAAGCAAGCTGGTGGCGGAGCTGGTGGACCTGGCGGAGTTATGAAAGTTGGTAAGAGTCAGGCTAAACCGGTTAAAAGTAAGGTACGTTTTAAAGACGTTGCTGGTGAAGATGAAGAAAAACAAGAGTTAGTTGAAGTCGTAGAATTTTTAAAAGATCCAAAGAAATTTACTAGTTTAGGTGCAGTTATTCCTAAAGGTGTTTTACTTGAGGGACCTCCTGGTACTGGTAAAACATTGTTAGCAAAAGCAGTTGCTGGTGAAGCAAATGTCCCATTTTACTCACTTTCTGGTTCTGATTTCGTAGAAATGTTTGTTGGAGTTGGAGCTAGTCGTGTGCGAGATCTTTTCGCTAATGCCAAGAAAAATGCTCCTGCCATTATTTTTATTGATGAAATTGATGCGGTAGGAAGACGTCGTGGTGCTGGAATGGGTGGCGGACACGATGAACGAGAACAAACTTTAAACCAGTTGTTAGTTGAAATGGATGGTTTTTCAGGAAATGAAGGAGTTATTGTCATTGCTGCTACCAACCGTGCCGATGTATTAGATCCAGCTTTAACACGTCCTGGTCGTTTTGACCGTAAGATTTTAGTTGGTCAGCCAGATGTTCGCGGTAGAGAAGCTATTTTAAAAGTTCATTCTAAAGACAAACCAATGGGACCAGATGTTGATTTGAAAGAAATTGCTAAACAAACGCCCGGTTTCGTTGGAGCTGACTTAGCTAATTTGTTAAACGAAGGAGCTTTATTAGCTGCTCGCAGAAATAGTAAGGTTATTACTGCTGCAGATATGGATGAAGCTGAAGACCGTGTCATTGCTGGTCCTGCCAAACGTAATCGAGTTATTAGTCAACATGAACGTGAAGTTGTTGCTAATCATGAAGCTGGGCATACAATTGTTGGTTTAGTCTTAAATGATGCTCGGGTTGTTCATAAAGTTACAATTGTTCCTCGTGGTCGTGCTGGTGGATACGCAATCATGTTACCTAAAGAAGATCAGCAGTTAATGTCTAAGAAAGATGCAATGGAACAAATTGCTGGAATGATGGGTGGACGTAGTGCGGAAGAAATCGTTTTCCATTCTGAATCATCGGGTGCTTCTAATGATTTCCAACAAGCAACCCAAATTGCCCGCGCAATGGTTACTCAATATGGAATGACTGATAAATTAGGTACGGTTACTTTAGAAGATCCTAATGCAGATCCATACGCTGCACCTAAGTATTCTCAAGATACTGCAGCTAAAATTGATGAAGAAGTTAAACGATTTACTAATGAAGGTCATCGTGAAGCTCGCGAGATTATTGAATCCCACCGTGAGCAGCATAAAGCAATTGCGGATGCATTGTTAAAATATGAAACTTTGGATGAAAAAGAAATCTTGAGTCTCTATAAAACCGGTAAAATGCCAGCTAAAACTGATGAATCACCAGTAAATGAACAGGAAACATTTTCTGAAGCTAAAAAAATAATTGATGCTAAAGAAAATGAACATGAGAAAAAATTAGAAAATGAAATCAAACATCATGATTATGAAGATTAAAAATAGTAAAAGAACGCGAGCATTTATGCTGGCGCTCTTTTCGAATTTAATGAAAAAATAATTTAAGGAGATACTAGTATGAGTGAAAATGATATGTTAGTAAAAGCTTTAACTAAAGATCAGAACTTTCGAGTTTTTGCTTTAAATGCTACTGAAACAATAAAACAATCCCAAAAAAATCATCAAATGACCAGTACAACAACCGCTGCACTTGGAAGAACTTTGATTGCCAGCTTGCTGTTAGCTAATTCTGCTTTAAAAGGGAAAGAAAGTATGACGGTTAGATTAAATGGACAAGGCCCAGTAGGTGGAATGATTGTAGATGCTGATGCCCATGGTCATGTTAAAGGATATGTTCAACATGCAAATGTTAGTTTGCCTAAAACTGTTGATGATAAAATTGATGTAGCTGGTGCCGTTGGAAAAGATGGATTTTTAGAAGTCTTGAAGAATCAAGGGGGAGCCCAACCATATACGAGTAATGTACCATTAGTAAATGGAAAAATTGGTGATGATTTTGCTTATTATTTGGCAAAATCAGAACAAATTCCATCAGCTATTGGAGTTGGAGTTGACTTTAACAAAGATAACCAAGTTAAGGTTGCTGGTGGTTACTTAATTCAAACAATGCCTGGTGCAGCTGATGATGCAATTGAAAAATTAGAAATTAAGTTAAAAAAATTGCCTAGTATTTCTACGATGTTAGGAGAAAATCCTAATCCAGAATACATTTTGGATGTTTTATTTGGCAAAGATAAATTAGACATTGTAGAACATTTGCCAGTTTCATTTGAATGTAATTGTTCTAAGGAAAAATTTGCCAAAAGTATCGCCTCAATTGGGGAAAAAGATTTACAACAAATTATTGATGAAGATCATGGTGCTGAAGTAGTTTGCAATTTTTGTGGCAAACAGTATAATTTTTCAGAAGATGATTTAGTAAAAATTATGGATGAAAAGGAAAAATAAATGAATAAAGATAGAAGTTGGAAAATTGGAAATGTAAAAATTGACAATCCATTGGTTGTAGCGCCGATGGCAGGAGTAACTAATTCTGCATTTCGGTTAATTTGTAAAAAATTTGGTGCAGGGTTAGTTGTCTGTGAAATGATTTCTGATCGAGGAATTATGTATAATAATAAAAAAACGCTTGATATGGTAAATGTAGAGGCAGCTGAACATCCTATGAGTATTCAAATTTTTGGTGGAAATAAGGATACTTTGGTAGAGGCAGCTAAGTTTATTGATCAAAAGACAGCAGCAGACGTAATTGACATCAATATGGGGTGTCCTGTAAACAAAGTCGTTAAAACTGATGCTGGTGCTCGATGGCTTCTTGATCCAAATAAAGTTTATGAAATGGTATCTTATGTTACTGATGCTGTTAGTAAACCAGTGACTGTTAAAATGAGAACAGGTTGGGATGATGATCATCTTTATGCAGTTCAAAATGCCCTTGCTGCTGAAAAAGCAGGTGCAGCGGCAGTTGCAATGCATGGTCGCACGAGAGAACAGATGTACATGGGACATGCTAATTGGGAAATTTTGAAAGAAGTTGCGGATGCTTTAACCATACCTTTCATGGGAAATGGTGATGTTACAACTCCGCAAATGGCCAAACAAATGTTAGATGAAGTAGGAGTTTCTGCTGTAATGATGGGACGTGCTGTCGAAGGAAATCCATGGATTTTAAAGCAAACCAATCATTATTTAGAAACTGGTGAATTATTAGAAAAACCAAGTGTTGCTGATCAAATTCAAACTGCTAAAGATCATTTACATGGATTAGTTGAATTAAAGGGAGATTATGTTGGATCTCATCAATTTAGAGGACAAGCAGCATACTATTTAAAAGGGATTCCTCACTCTGCAAGAACGAAAGTTGCTCTCACGAGTGCTGATTCTGAAGCTGAAATGAACCAGATTATGGATGATTTTGTAGCTAAAACAGAAGCTAGAATTAAAAAAAGTAAAGCATTTGCGCATGGTTAATGAGGACTATGGTAAAATTAAATTAGTTATTTAGTTTGGAGGAATTAGTGTGGGACAAGATCCTAAGCAAAAAAGAAAACAAGAAAGACAAATGAATGATCAAATGCGGGTTCGTCGTGAAAAAATGAATGAACTTCGTGAAGAAGGAATTGATCCTTTTGGTCATGAATTTAAGCCAACTGCATTGGCAAAAGAATTAACTGAAAAATATGATAAATTTACCAAAGAAGAATTAGAAGAAAAAGATGTTACAGTTACAATTGCTGGTCGAATGGTAGCTAAACGTGGCAGCGGAAAAGTTGGCTTTGCAGATATTCTTGATCGTTCTGGAAAAATTCAAGTTTATGTTCGCAAAGATGTAGTAGGCGATGAAAACTACCATATTTTTAAACGTGCGGATATTGGTGATTTTCTAGGATTTACTGGTGAAGTGATTAAAACTGATTTGGGTCAGTTAACTATTAAACCAACTCATGTTACTTTTTTATCAAAGTCATTACGTCCCTTACCAGATAAATATCATGGGTTACAAAATAAAGAACAAAAATATCGTCAGCGTTATTTAGATTTAATTTCTAATCGTGAAAGTTTTGATCGTTTCCAAAAACGAGCTAAAATTATTAAAGCCGTGAGAAATTATCTTGATAATACTCTGGACTTTACAGAGGTAGAAACCCCTGTATTGCATCCATCTGCTGGTGGTGCTTCTGCACGTCCATTTGTTACTCATCATAATGCTCTTGATATTCAACTATATCTTCGAATTGCACTTGAATTGCATTTGAAACGTTTAATTGTTGGTGGTATGGGCCGAGTTTATGAAATTGGCCGAGTATTTAGAAATGAAGGAATGGATAAGGAACACAATCCTGAATTTACTGAATTAGAAAGTTATGCTGCATACTATGACTATCGAGATGTGATGGATGAAACGGAAGGAATCTTCAGAGCTGCTGCTAAAGTAGTAAGTAATGATGGTCTAATTACTTATCAAGGTTCAGAAGTTGACCTAGATAAACCTTTTAAACGAGTTCATATGGTAGATGCCATTAAAGAAGCAACAGGTGTTGATTTTTGGTCTTCAATGTCTGATGAAGATGCTAAAAAGTTGGCTGATGAGCATGGTGTTAAATATGAAAGCTATTGGAAAGTAGGCCATATTATTAACGCTTTCTTTGAAAAGTTTGTGGAACCTACAATTACAAATCCAACTTTTGTGTATGGGCATCCAATTGAAATTTCTCCACTTGCAAAAAAGAATGCTAAAGATCCGCGCTTTACTGATCGTTTTGAACTTTATATTTTAGGAAATGAATATGCAAATGCATTTTCAGAATTAAATGATCCAATTGATCAAAAACAGCGATTTGAAGCACAAGTTAAAGAGCGTGAAGCAGGTAATGACGAAGCTCAAGGAATTGATGAAGATTATGTAAAAGCATTGGAATATGGTATGCCTCCTACTGGTGGATTAGGAATTGGAATCGATCGATTAGCAATGTTATTAACTGATGCTCCTTCAATTCGAGATGTACTTTTATTTCCAACTATGCGTCCTGAAGAAGATAATAATTAATTTTAATCAAGTACTTTCAATTTAGTTTTGAAAGTGCTTTTTTATTTGACTTTTTTTGACCAAACTGTTGACATGGGAATTAACCGGGTGTATATTATTAATTGTCGCTTAAGGAATGGCATGTTTTTATGATTAAAAATTGAAAATAAATTTTTTAAAATTAATTGTTTAAAAATGTTTGACATTCTTTGA
>NZ_MIYK01000019.1 GCF_002907375.1 Fructilactobacillus lindneri DSM 20690 = JCM 11027 | reverse complement strand
AAGCATAGTGTGGTGGCGATAGCCTGAAGGATACACCTGTTCCCATGCCGAACACAGAAGTTAAGCTTCAGCACGCCAAAAGTAGTTGGGGGATCGCCCCCTGCGAGGATAGGACGTTGCCACGCAATTGATGGAAGATTAGCTCAGCTGGGAGAGCATCTGCCTTACAAGCAGGAGGTCACAGGTTCGATCCCTGTATCTTCCATTGAGCCGTTAGCTCAGCCGGTAGAGCATCTGACTTTTAATCAGAGGGTCGGCAGTTCGAACCTGCCACGGCTCATTAGTTTTATAAATATTCAATGCCGACTTAGCTCAGTTGGCTAGAGCGCCTGTCTTGTAAACAGGAGGTCGGAGGTTCGACTCCTCTAGTCGGCATTATGCGGAAGTAGTTCAGTGGTAGAACGCCACCTTGCCATGGTGGAGGTCGCGGGTTCGAATCCCGTCTTCCGCTTTGCGTCAGTTTTATATGCCGGGGTGGCGGAATTGGCAGACGCACAGGACTTAAAATCCTGCGGTCAGTAATGACCGTACCGGTTCGATCCCGGTCCTCGGCATTTATGCACCTATAGCGCAATTGGATAGAGTGTCTGACTACGAATCAGAAGGTTGTAGGTTCGACTCCTACTAGGTGCATTTTCATCGGGAAGTAGCTCAGCTTGGTAGAGCACCTGGTTTGGGACCAGGGGGTCGCAGGTTCGAATCCTGTCTTCCCGATTAGATATTTTATCTATAAATCGCGGTGTAGCTCAGCTGGCTAGAGCGTCCGGTTCATACCCGGGAGGTCGGGGGTTCGATCCCCTCTGCCGCGATTAGGTCTTGGATCTTTAGCTCAGTTGGTTTAGAGCAGACGGCTCATAACCGTCCGGTCGTAGGTTCGAGTCCTACAAGATCCATATGCCAAATTTTTTATTTGGTGGCCATTGTATTTTTATTATATACATGATATAATATTATGTGTCTATTGGAGGATTACCCAAGTCTGGCTGAAGGGAACGGTCTTGAAAACCGTCAGGCGAGTCAAATCGCGCGAGAGTTCGAATCTCTCATCCTCCTTTATTATCGCGGGGTAGAGCAGTCTGGTAGCTCGTCGGGCCCATAACCCGGAGGTCGTTGGTTCAAATCCAGCCCCCGCAATTTTGGTCCGTTGGTCCAGTCGGTTAAGACGCCTCCCTGTCACGGAGGAGATCACGAGTTCGAGTCTCGTACGGACCGCTTTAACATGGCTCGGTAGCTCAGTTGGTAGAGCAACGGATTGAAGCTCCGTGTGTCGGCAGTTCGATTCTGTCCCGCGCCACTTGTTTCAAATTTAATATGTTATGCGGGTGTAGTTTAGTGGTAAAACCATAGCCTTCCAAGCTATTGTCGCGAGTTCGATTCTCGTCACCCGCTTTTATATGGGCCTATAGCTCAGCTGGTTTAGAGCGCACGCCTGATAAGCGTGAGGTCGGTGGTTCGAGTCCACTTAGGCCCATTTTGGAGAAGTACTCAAGTTGGCTGAAGAGGCGCCCCTGCTAAGGGTGTAGGTCGCGTAAGCGGCGCGAGAGTTCGAATCTCTCCTTCTCCGTTTTTTATGACCCGTTGGTCAAGTGGTTTAAGACACTGCCCTTTCACGGCAGTAACATGGGTTCGAATCCCGTACGGGTCATCTATAATATTATAATTATCGCGGGGTAGAGCAGTCTGGCAGCTCGTCGGGCTCATAACCCGGAGGTCGTTGGTTCAAATCCAGCCCCCGCAATTTTGGTCTGTTGGTCCAGTCGGTTAAGACGCCTCCCTGTCACGGAGGAGATCACGAGTTCGAGTCTCGTACAGACCGTAAATATAATGAAAATATTCGATTTAATTCACTAAATTAAAAACTTAGTGAATTTTTTATTATTTTTTTGTATTAAAATAAAAGACATAGTTAGGTTGTATAAATAGCCTAAACTATGTCTTTTAAATTTCATTTTTTAATGTTAAAAGTTAATTATCTGATGTTACCCGTACATAACCAGCACTGTGATAATTTACTGTAAAATCATCTTTGAATTTGTCATAGGTTATAAAATTATCTTTTTCATCCTTTTTCCATTGCATGCAGTCATATTGTTCTTTCCATAAGGTTAATAAAACCCTTTTGTCCGGATTTTCTGACGAAGTCATATAATATGCACTGTACATTCCAGTGGGATAATTGACGTCAGTCATAAAATTGCTTACTTTAGCATCAAGAATTTTTCGTTTTTGAGCATCTAGGACTGCTTCTACATAATCAATATAGTGATTCCAATTATCTACACCAGTGTGAGAGACGACGTTAAAAACAATTGGATTACTAAAAATTGGATCTTTACCTGAATAATCAACTAACTCTAATCCACTAGCGTTGTTACTTGCTGAAAATAATGCTAAGTGACGTTCTGGATATTTTTTGATAATCTTATCAAGTACGGCTTTAGAACCAAATGTGACAGAAATTTTTGTTATCATAGTTAATACTCCATTCTTATTATTTACTTTAAGTTTAGAATAAAGTACGTTAAGTTAAAAGGGAAAAGGTTTATTTATAATAAAATGAGGGTGTAATCATGGAATTAACAGTTTTAGGATTTTATGGAGGGTATCCATATAATAATATCGGTACTAGTGGTTATTTATTGAAAACTAAAGATTTTAATTTGTTGATTGATTGTGGCAGTGGAGTATTAATGTCCTTAGAAAATGTGTTAGATCCATTAAAATTAAATGCTGTTATTTTATCGCATTATCATGCGGATCATATAGCTGATGTGGGAGTTTTACAATATTACTGGCAACTTCATGAAAAACGTTATCAGACTGATATTTTGCCAATTTACGGGCATACTTTAGACAAGGTGCAGTTTGATGCATTAACTTGGCCAAATGCCACTCAAAAGGTTGCTTTTGACCCAAATAAGGTTAATAATATTGGACCATTTGACATTAGTTTTTTAAAAACAGTGCATCCAGTTCCCGCATTTGCAATTAGAATCAAAAATCGAGACAACGGTAAAGTATTAGTTTATACTGCTGATTCAAGATATTTTGAAGAACTTATTGATTTTTCACAAAATGCAGATTTAATGATTGCAGACACCAATTTTTTTGCTAACAAAACTGATCAAATTTGGCATATGACTACTGCACAAGTAGGTGAGCTGGCAAAAAAAGCGAAGGTAAAGAAATTGTTGATTAGTCATTTGCCTCAAGTAAATGATTTTCAGCGATTGCTTTCAGAAACTAAAAAAGCTGTAGATGGAAAAGTTGATGTTGTTCTTCCAAAAGTTGGAATGAAGATTAATTTATAGAATAGTAAAGAGGGAGTTCAATTGAAATTTGAAAAAACTAATGAAAATACTATTAAGGTTTGGGTAACTAAAAGTGATTTAAAAGAACGAGATGTTAATCTTTTAGATTTAGTTGATGATCAAAATAAAGTTGAAAACTTTTTTTATAAAATATTGGAAGAAGTTGATGTTAATCATGAATTTCAAAATAATGATTTAGTTTCATTTCAGGTAATGCCGATTGAAAATGGATTTGAAATGATTATTAGTAAAGATAGTGATATGGTTTCTAGATTAACTGAAGCAAATGTTAATTTTACTTCCGATAAAACTCGAAAACGATTTGAAACTTTGAAAGAAAAAAACAAACCAATTGATGAATTTGATGAAAATAAAATGATTAGGACTGTTCCGATTCAATTTGATAATTTTGAAAACCTAGTTGTTGCAGTTAAACAAATAAAAAATTTTCAAAATTTGATAGGTATTCATATTGTTTCTGATATGTATAAAAAAGGGAATGAATATTACTTAATTTTAAAATATGTAATTTTGGCAGGTAATAATAACATTTCTAGTGTGTTATCTTTAATCGATAACCAGTCAGCTTTAATTTATGAATATGGAAAACTAAGTAAGATAAGAGCCAATAAAATTTCACATGAAGCTAAATTAATAATCAAGGATGCAGCAATTTCTACTTTGCTTAGTTACTTTGCTTAAAAGATCAACTTTTGTTGATCTTTTTTCGTATTATGCTAAGGGTAATCACAATGCTCATGGCATATCATAATCATAAACTTGTAATGGCTTCTGAAGCATCTAATAAAAATAAATATTTTTGTCCTGATTGTGGTGAAAAATTAATTTTTAAACACGGATTAAAAAACACAGCACATTTTTCTCATCAGAATCATTCTAATTGTGTAAATAGTGAGCCAGAGACGGAACAACATTTACAAGGGAAATCATATTTATTTAATGATTTAATTACGTTTGAAAAAGGCGTTCAAGTTGAAAAGTATTTAAAACCAATTAAGCAGCGACCTGATATTTTGATTAAAAACTTGGCAATCGAATTTCAATGTAGTCCTATTACAAATCAACGATTACGTGAGCGAATTGAAGGTTATTATCAAATTGGGATGGTTTCATTTTGGATTTTAGGATCAGCTTATTTACAAAAACGTGTTAATAGCATGGCTGTATTACGATTTATGCGTTATAAAGAATCAGTTGGTTTTTATTTAGTTTTTTTAAAAGTTACTCAAAAAAGATATTTACTTCGTTATCAAATCCATCAAATTGACAATCAAATTTATTATTCAGAAAAATTGTTTTCAAACTGGCAGGAATTACTTAATTATTTGCATAATTCAGCTGGATTTAAAACAACTACGCCTAGCTTGTTAAGAGTTACAAGTTTAATTGAAATGAATTTAAGAAGTTCTAATCATAATTTTATAAAATTACAAAATCATTGTTATTCAAACGGAGTTTCTGTTAGTGGATGTCCCTTAGTTTGTCATTATCCACGGATTATTCCACCACTTTTTGGCAATAATTGGTTAAATTGGCGCATTGAAATTATCTTGAAATTAAATGAAGTTACTGAGATTCCCATTGAAGAATTATATAAAGCAATATTTTTAAAGCAGACTTTTGACTATAATTTTCCCTTTATTAAAAGTATTGAATTTTTTTATCATAGGGCTTTTCTTGATTTTATAAATGTGTTGTGTAAGCAACAGTTTATTCAAATTAAAGCTGGAACAGCGGTAAAAATTAGTGAGTTTGTATGGTATCGGGATACTTATGCTAAAATTAAGGCAATTAAAAAGATTAAAAAGGAAGTCAAAAAATGAGTATTGAAAATATTCCCAATCGTAAAGATGTTCCAAAAAATTTAACCTGGGATCTTACTACTATTTTTAAGAACCATGCTGAATTTGAAAAAGAATTTAAACAAGTTAGCGCAATGCTTCCTCAGGTTAGTAATTTAACGGGGAAACTTAAAATGGACAGTAAATCTTTATTATACGTTGTGCAAACGGTTCTTAGATTAAATCGAATGTTTGAAAAATTGTATGTGTATGCTCAGTTAAGTAATGATATTGATACTTCTAATGGAAGTACTCAGACTGATATGGATAAAGTTGAAACTTTAGGAACTAAAGTTAATAAGGCACAATCTTGGTTTGATTTTGAAATAATTGAATTAGGCAGGCAAAAGATTGCACAATTCATCGAAGAACAACCACAGTTAAAACAATATGAACGACTTTTTGCGGTTATTTTAAAAAATGAAGGACATGTGTTGAAACCTGACGAAGAAAAGTTATTATCGGGGGCTGCTAACATTTTTGCTTCACCAGAAAAGATTTTTGGAATTTTGGATAGTTCTGATTTTTCTTTTCCAACTGTTCCAAATGAAGACGGTAAAATCGTTAAGCTTTCCAATGGAATTTATAGTTCGTTATTACAATCTTCTGATCGGGAGGTTCGTAAAACTGCCTTTCAAAAATTTTATACAGTCTTTGATCAATTTCAGCATACCCTTGCAGCTACTTTATCAACTGAAGTTTCAGTTAATAATTATCAAGCAGAAGTTCATCATTTTGACTCTGCTCGTGAAATGGCAATGCACGAAAATGAAATTCCAACTACTGTTTATGATACTTTAATAAAAAGTGTTAATCAGCATTTGCCATTATTACATCGATACGTTGCTTTGCGAAAGAAAATTTTGAATTTATCTGAAATGCATATGTATGATATGTACGTACCACTAGCTCAAGTACCAAAAACCAATTTTACCTTTAATAAAGGGAAGCAGATTGTTTTAGATGCTTTAGAGACGATGGGGGACGATTATCTTAAACATGTTCAAGAAGAATTTGATAATCGGTGGATTGATGTGGTGGAGAATCAGGGAAAACGAACCGGCGCTTATTCTTCAGGAATGTATGATACTAATCCGTATGTATTGTTAAATTGGCAAGATAACTTGGATAACATTTATACTTTGATTCACGAAACTGGACACAGTATGCACAGTTATTATTCTAGTCATAATCAACCATATCAATATGGTGATTATTCAATTTTTGTAGCCGAGATTGCATCGACTACGAATGAAAATATTTTAACTGATTATTTATTGGAAAATACAGCAGATCCAGAAATTAAAAAATATATTTTAAGTTCATATCTCGAAGGCTTTAAGGGGACTATTTTTAGACAAACACAATTTGCGGAATTTGAAAATGAAATTCATCAAGCATCCCAAGCAGGAAAGGCTTTAACTGCTGATTTTATGAATGAAAAATATTTAAAATTAAATCAAAAATATTATGGAAATCAAATCATTTCTGATCCTGAAATTAAATTAGAATGGTCTAGAATTCCACATTTTTACTATGATTTTTATGTTTATCAATATGCTACGGGATTTGCTGCTGCTTCAAATTTAGCTACTAATCTTACTAGTGGAAATGAGCGAGATTTACAAAATTATCTGGATTATTTGAAATCAGGTAGCTCAAAAACGCCTATTGAAATCATGCAATTAGCTGGAGTTGATATGATGGATAGTAGTTATTTAGATAATGCATTTGCAAAATTTGCTAATCGTCTTGATCAGTTAGAAGATTTATTGTAGAAAAAAAGCTTAAACGACTATTTGTTAGTCATTTAAGCTTTTTTATAACACACGTAAATTATGAGTTTGGTTTAAATTTTTTAGAGAATCTTTGTTAATTATTTTTTGACAGATATTATGTAATTGTGAATAATCGACCTTTTCAATCAATAAACCATTATTATCGGATGTACAATCAAAAATGACTAGGTTACCATGATTTACGATATTCATTTCTGACATTAATTCCTGATCAGCTTTAAATGTATTAATAATTAACTGTGAATGACGGTCTTCTTTAAACATTTCCAAGTCTAAATTGATTTGTTTTGCAATGTCATAAACCAAGGTCTTGTTATATGAAGCTCCCTCAATAAAGATCTTTTGTTGCAATGAGGCTAAAAACTGTCGTCCCTTTTTACATCCTTGAAATAAAGCAGCTTTATAATCAAGAATAAGTTCATAGGAGTTTGGTTTTGATTGATCTGTAGGGTTCAAAACTCCTAGGTTCATGAATGGTATAAATTTCAAACTAATATTAGTTGAAATATTTTTAGCTATCTTAGTAACTGCTTTTTCAGCACGAAGACATTCTGAACACGAGGTTTCAACGAATAAATACATTTCAATCATAACTAGCTCCTTTCAGTAAATTAAATAATAATGCATTATTTACAATACCTAAATTTTCATTAAATTTCAATAATTTTGTTTTAAAACCTGTAAAATAATCTACAAATAAATATGATATGATAAAGTCAATCTTATAAATCAGAATGGAGTGGTTTTATGATTGAAAATTGGGAATTATTTTTGTTTCCCTATAATCAAGCCGCAAAAGAATGGAAAGTTAAACTTCGTGGAATTCGAGATGAATTTCAACAATTAGATGAACATTCTCCAATCGAATTCGTAACCAGTCGGATTAAATCAATTGATAGTATTAAAGAAAAAATAAAACGTAGAAATATTGCACCAGATCGTTTAACAGAGGATATGGAAGACATCTGTGGGCTACGAATCATGTGTCCCTTTTTAGACGATATTCATGAAGTTGTTAATATCTTACGCAGACGAAATGATATTGACATTGTTTCTGAACGAGATTATGTAAATAACGAAAAGGAAAGCGGATATCGTTCTTATCATATTATTTTTCGTTATCCTTTACAGTTGATAGACGGACAACGCGATATTTTAGTAGAAATTCAAATCAGAACTTTAGCAATGAATTTTTGGGCTACATTGGAACATTCATTGAATTATAAGCATCCAAATGCTTTTCCTGCTGAAGTTCATCAAAGATTGCAAGCTGCTTCTGAAACGGCGTTTAAACTTGATGAAGAGATGTCAAAAATTAGAAATGAATTAGTTAAAGATGCTGAAAAAGATCAATCTAAAGGGGAAGAAAAGTAATGCGAATTGCTATTTATGGTAATGATAATAAAATGTCGAGTCAGGTAGCATCGAAACTATCAGAATTGATTAATAAATCCAATGTGTTGGAACTTGATGAGTTAAATCCAGAAGTAGTTATTTCAGTTGGTGGAGATGGAACGTTACTATCAGCTTTTCATCACTATGATGATTTAATGGAAAAAGTTAGGTATGTTGGAATTCATACCGGTCACTTGGGATTTTATACTGATTGGCGAGATAACGAAGTTAAGCAGTTAGTTGCTAGTTTAGAACATGATAATGGTCAAAGTGTAAGCTATCCATTGCTAAGTATTGAAATTAAATACTCTGATGGTGGTCGTCCTGATTATATGGTGGCTTTAAATGAGTCAACCGTAAAAAAATTATTTGGAACGATGGTTGCTAAGGTTTATATTAAAGATCAATTATTTGAAAGCTTTAGAGGGGATGGTTTGTGTATTTCAACTCCTACTGGATCAACTGCTTATAACAAATCAGTAGGCGGAGCAATTATTTCACCTGAATTTAATGCTGTTCAAGTTGCAGAAATGGCGTCGATTAATAACCGTGTGTTCCGAACTATTGGATCTCCTATTATTATTCCACCTACGGAAAGTATTACGATTGTTCCTAAAGTTTCTTTACACAATGTCTTAACTTGTGATCAGTTATTAGTGATGGATCGTCCAATTGAATCAATTACATATCGAATTTCCAAGCGACGAATTTATTTTGCTAAGTATCGACATACTAATTTCTGGAAGCGGGTAAGTAATTCATTTATCGGCAGTTCAATCAATGACTGAATTTGTTTGGGAAAATAAAAACGATTCGCCTCTTAAATTAAGAACTTTTTTATTAAATAAATGTGTGACTCGTTCTTTATTGAAACGGATTAAATATCATGGTGGAAGTACGTTAGTTAATAATGTAGAACAATATACTAACTACATGTTAAATCCCAGAGACATGGTTAAAATAAAGTTACCACCAGAGACTCAAAATGAGTTTTTAAATGTTTCTAATTTACCATTTGAAATCTTGTTTGAAAATGACAATTATCTGATTATCAATAAAGCTGTCAAAGTAGCCACTGTTCCTTCTAGAATTTATCCTAATGATACATTAGTAAATCGAGTTTTAGGATATTATTTGCGCAATAATTTTTCTAATAAAACAATTCATGCCGTAAATCGTTTGGATCGAGGAACCAGTGGGCCTGTAGTATTTGCCAAAAACAGTTTAGCGCATTCTGTGATGGATAAAGCTTTAAAGCAGCATGAAGTGAAAAAATATTATATTGCTGGCGTTCAAGGTAAATTGAACATTGACCATGCAAATATTATTTTACCTTTAGGACGCAAGCCTGATTCTTTTATTGAGCGAAGTGTTACTACTGATGGTAAGTATTCTCGAACTGAGTTTTGGACTCAACAGGCTGGTAATGATTATTCAATTGTTAAAGTGCAACTTCATACTGGTCGGACCCATCAGATTAGAGTTCATTTTGCGGCTATTGGACATCCTTTACTAGGGGATTGGCTTTACAATCCGACTAATAAACTATTAGATCATCAAGCATTACATTGTTATGAGTTAGAGTTTTATGATCCACTTGATGAAAAAACAATTAAAGTTACGGCACCCATTCCTATTTATTTTAATGAATTGCAAAAAAAATAATCTGACATTTTGTCAGATTATTTTTTATTGATAATATTTAGTGGTTGATATTTATCCTCTATTTCAACTAATTCATCTTGATTAAATGTAATCGGAATTACTTGCAAAGTGGGGTCTTTAGATAATTTACTTTGTAACTTTTCAAAGTTTTTATAAGTTATAATCCCAGTAAAATGATTATCAATTAACCACTGAATATTTTGATCCCAATTTATTTCGTTAATTTCATCAAAAGCTGGTGAAAAAAATTTCCATTCCAGCTGAAGCACCAATTAAGATTTGCATTGCTTCTTTATCAATTTGATGATCCTTTGTAGTGGCTCCAATTAAGACCCCGTCTACACCTAATTCTTGGCATTGAAATAAATCATCTTCCATAATTTTAATTTCAGAATCATTAAAAACGCTAGTGTCTTGATTGGCATTGATCCACACATCCAAACTTTTTTGTTTTTCATGCACATACTTGGTTGCTTCAGCAATTAAACCACGACTTGGTGTCATTTTATTATTTGCAATTGCAACTCGCATTTTAGTTGTTCCAGCTGCTGAAGGGAGAGCACTAAAACAATCAATTAATGGTTCAATAAACGACATTTATTTCATCTCCTTATTTCTAATTATACCTTGTTTTTTCGCAAAAAAATATTAATTCAAGAAATGAAAAATTTAATGACGTGGTATAATAAAGCATTGGAAACTAAAATTTAGAGATTTGGAGCGATTTCATGACTAATCATATTGTGTTATTTGAACCTTTAATGCCGGCTAATACTGGTAATATTGCTAGAACATGTGCTGGAACTGACACTGTTCTAGATTTAATTAAGCCGCTCGGATTTTCCGTTGATGATAAACACTTGAAACGAGCAGGATTGGATTATTGGGATAAAGTTCAAATAAATTATCATGACAATTTGCCTGCTTTTTTAAAAACGGTTCCAAACCAGCAACAAATGTTTTTAGTCTCTAAGTTTGGAAAGTATACCTATACAGATCATGATTACAGTAATCCTAATCAAGACTATTACTTTGTTTTTGGGAAGGAAACTACTGGATTACCAGAAAAATTTGAACAAAAATATGCTGAACAGGCAGTTAGAATCCCACAAGACGATTCACATATTCGTGCTTTAAATTTATCAAATACTTGTGCCATCGTAATATATGAAGCATTACGACAGCAACAATTTAATGGACTAGCTAAGATTCATAACTATCAACATGATAAATTAAAAGATTTTAAAAAATAAGAGTGAGGTGTTTTTTTGACTACAAGAAAGACAACTAGAAAGAAAATTACCAAAAAACGACCAACTAAACGAAAAAAAAATGTAAAAAATACATTTAGTAAACGATTTTTACAGTTTTGTTTGGAAAGAAAAATCAATATTTTAGGGTTATTAGTAATGATAATTTCTCTGTTGGGTTTTTTTAGTTTGGGGATTATTGGCACATTTTTTGCTAATCTATTCCGAATCTTAGTTGGAAATTCATATCAAGTTTTATTAGCTTTATTTGGAATTTGGGGCATTTTTTTATTAATAGAACATCCACTTCCCAAAGTTAAAGATCGTTTTTTAGTTGGGACTGGGGTAAGTTTTACCGGATATTTGATTTTTGCTTCTCTTTCGATGTTTAATGCTTTAGATCAGCATTTTCAATATTGGGGGACTACTTGGAAAACTTTGATGAATGATTTTGTGAAAGGATCAACTACTGCCAACGTTGGTGGTGGAATGATTGGAGCTGGTTTGCTAACCATTTTTTCAAAATTGATTTCTTTAATTGGAACTGATATTTTAGCAATTTTGTTAATGTTGGGTGGTTTATTAATTTTCTTTAATGTTCCTGTGATTAAAATTACTAGAAATGGTTTTAACTGGATAAAAAAATGGTTTGGAACCGTTAAAGCAGCCCATAATCGTCGTATTTTACAACGAAAATCGATAAAAAAGCCAACTATTATTGAATCTGAAATAGTTAAGCATAAAGGATCACTTCAACAAGATGAAATAGAGCAGCCTTCTGAAACTATCGAACAATCCAAAGATGTTAAGGTCAATGAAAAACCAAACATTAGAATGGCTATTAATAATCAAACAACTGACGAACAAATTTTTAACACTTCACCGGTTAAAACTTCTAATGGTGACTATCAATTACCATCTATTAACTTATTAGCTAAAATTCCACCAACTGATCAAACTACTGAATACCATGCGATTGATAAAAACACTCAAATTTTACAAAAAACTTTAAAGAGTTTTGGAGTAGACGCCGAGGTTAAAAATGTAAGTCTTGGTCCTTCAGTAACTGAATATGAACTACATCCAGCTATCGGGGTTAAAGTTAGCAAAATTGTAAATTTAAGTGATGATCTAGCGTTGGCATTGGCTGCAAAAGATATTCGAATTGAAGCTCCCATACCTGGTAAATCTTTAATTGGAATTGAAGTACCCAATAAAGAAGTATCAATGGTATCTTTTCGTGATGTCTTTGAAACTCAATCTAAAAAAACACGAGATGATGTACTTAGTGTTCCACTTGGAAAAGATGTAAATGGGAACGTGATTTCTTGTGATTTAACGAAAATGCCTCATTTACTAATTGCTGGATCGACAGGGAGCGGAAAATCAGTTGCAATTAATGGGATTTTGACTAGCATTTTGTTAAAAGCAACTCCAGATCAAGTTAAAATGATGTTGATTGATCCTAAAAAGGTTGAATTAGGAGTTTATAATGGGATTCCGCATCTTTTGTCTCCGGTTGTCTCAGAACCAAAAAAAGCAACTCGAGCTTTGGGGAAAGTAGTTGCTGAAATGGAAAAAAGATATGAGCTATTTGCAAAAGCCGGTCAAAGAAAAATTAGTACTTATAATGAATTTATTAAACATAAAAATTCAGAAGAGGGGACTGATCTACCAACTTTGCCATACATTGTAGTAGTTGTTGATGAACTGGCAGATTTGATGATGACCGTTTCAAATGAGGTAGAAAGTGCCATCATTCGATTAGCGCAAATGGGAAGAGCAGCTGGTGTTCATATGATTTTAGCTACCCAACGACCTTCTGTTGATGTTATTACGGGATTAATTAAAGCCAATGTACCGTCCAGAATTGCATTTGCAGTTTCGAGTGGAACAGATTCAAGAACTATTTTGGATGCTAATGGAGCTGAAAAATTACTTGGTCGCGGTGACATGTTGTATGAACCAATTGATCTTAATAAACCGTTGCGAATTCAAGGATCATTTATTTCTGATCAGGATGTTGAAAGTGTTGTTGACTTTGTTAAGCAAGAAGGCGATCCTGATTATGATGAAAATATGATAATCAGTGATGAAGAAATAACCCAAGATGAAAAAGATGAAGAGAAGGACGAGTTATTTGATGAAGCATTGGATTTTGTAGTTAAGGAACATAAGGCAAGTACTTCGATGTTACAACGTCGTTTTCGAATTGGGTATAACCGAGCTGCTAGAATCATTGATGATATGGAACAAAGAGGTTATGTTGGTCCCCAACGTGGGAGCACTCCTAGAACTGTTTATAAACAAGAAGATTCTTCGGTTGATTCATAAAAATAATGACCTGAAGAAATTTTCTTCAGGTCATTATTTTTATTATTCCATTAAAGCTGCAGCAGAACCTAAAACAACTCCGCCAATTGTTACAATAATCATAATCCATACAAAAACGTATAAAATTTTTTGAAAAGTTGATTTATCTTTCCATTTTGTCAATTTAAACACCACTTTCAATATAATAATAATAAGTTTAACTGTGTGACGAAAACAATGCAAATCACATCAAATAAGGAAGGAAGAAATTAAAATATGCAGGTAGTTTCATATCCACAAACAATTGAGGCGTTATTTGAAATTCAGTTAATTCCTTTTGTTACTTTAATAATTGTAATGTTTTTATTTAGTTTGTTTAATAGAATTACTAAATTTAAATTTTTTAAAAAAATAAAAATAATTGATTTCTTTCCTATTTTTGCAATTATTGCTATTCATCAAATCACCATGAATAGCCATGGGACAACTTTTTTGCCAATTTTTATTTGTGGCTGGATGTTGATTGGAATCATTTGGATTATTTATTTATTAATTCATAATGGTGAAGTTATCATTAAACAATTTATGATTGCATTTTGGCGTTTTGCTGATTTATATTGGTTATTTTTTTATTTAATTTGTTTTGGTTATGAAATTATTATAAAACTGTGATAAAGCCATTTGAGATTACTTTCTCAAATGGCTTTATTTTTTTGTGGTGAATTTTAGTGTTTAAGTGGTTGAAAGTGGTAGTTTGTGGTAGACTAAACTATGTTTAGGGAAAGGGATGATTAGCTATGTTTATGGGTGAGTACCGTCATAATATTGACTCAAAAGGCAGGCTTATCATTCCTGCAAAATTTCGAGAGCAACTAGGCAATCGGTTTATCGTTACGAGAGGTCTTGATGGTTGCTTGTTTGGTTACACTGAATCCGAATGGCAAAAAGTTCAAGATGAAGTGAATAAACTTCCTTTTAATAAACGTGATGCCCGAACTTTTGCTCGCTTGTTTTTTTCTGCCGCTACGGAATGTGAGATTGATAAACAAGGGAGAATTAATCTGCCTGATCCTTTAATTAAGTATGCCAAACTAACTAAAAATTGTGTGTTAACTGGTGTTTCGAAGCGATTTGAGATTTGGGATGCAAAAAAATGGGATGATTACAATGATCAAGCTCAAGATGATTTTAATGATATTGCAGAAAATTTATTAGACTTTTGATTGAAAGGAAAAAATATAGATGACTGAATTTAAGCATGAGACTGTTTTATTAAAAGAAGCAGTAGCGGGTCTGAATGTGAAAGCCAATGGTACTTATGTTGATTGTACCTTAGGCGGTGGAGGACATAGCACATTAATTCTTTCTGAACTAAACGAAGGTCATCTATATGCTTTTGATCAGGATGAAACGGCTATTGATTATAATCAACAACATTTACAAAAATATCTTGCCAATAATGAATTAACTTTTATTCATGATAATTTTCGTAATTTGAAAACTGATTTAAATGATTATGGAGTTCATGGAGTTGATGGGATTGTTTACGATTTAGGAGTTTCGTCACCACAATTTGATGTAGCTGATCGTGGTTTTAGTTATCAAAAAGATGCACGTCTTGATATGCGAATGGATCAAAGACAATCGTTAGATGCTTGGGAGATAGTAAATAATTGGTCCTACGAACAGTTAATTAGAATTTTCTTTCGTTATGGTGAAGAAAAATTTGCTAAGCCAATTGCAAGAAGCATTGAGAAAATTCGTGTTAAACAGCCGATTAATACAACTACCCAATTAGCCGACATAGTTAAAGAAGCTATTCCGGCAGCAGCTCGTCGTCACGGTGGCAATCCTGCAAAAAAAGTTTTTCAAGCAATTCGAATTGCAGTTAATGATGAATTGGGCGCATTAGAAAAGTCATTGGAGCAAGCACTTGAATTATTAAATGTGAATGGTCGTATTAGTGTAATTACTTTTCAATCCTTAGAAGATCGTTTAGTGAAACGAATGTTTAAAGAAAAAACAACTATTGAAAATTTACCACCTAATATTCCTGTAATTCCTGATGAAATGCAACCTCATTTTAAAATGATTCAAAAGAAGCCCATTTTACCCAGTGAAGAAGAACAAACAAAAAATCGTCGATCACATAGTGCAAAATTAAGAATTATCGAAAAAATAAAATAAGAGGTGGATGTTTTGGCACAAGACGGGTTAGCAAGAAAGCAATCTTCAACAAATACATATTCTAGAAAGACTTATCAACGTTCAATTAGACATGATGAACAAATTGAAGCACAAAAATCATTACATTTATCTGGTTTTGAGAAACTTTTAATGGTAGTTGGGGTTGTTTTAGTTGTGGCAACGATGATATCAATTATAACTATTAAGAATTCTTTGAATGCGTCTGAACGTTCTCTTCAAACTCTATCGACTCAAAGTAGTAAATTTAGAAATCAAAATCAGAGTTTGACTCAAGAACTAGATGGAATTGAAAACAATGCTATTAATCGGATAGTTAAGAAAGACAAACTTTCTCTTTCAGATACTAATGTAAGGGACGTTACACGATGAAAAATAAAAAAAATCAGCTGGATGATCAAAGAAAAGCTACAAGAACTAGGAGGAATTTTGGTAGAATTTTATTAATTCTTGTTAGCTTTGTATTTCTTGCGATTATCGGATCTTTTTCGTTTAAAGCAATTTTTAAAACAGCTAATAATGTTAATTTAGTAGAACGGACCAAAAAATTATATAGTCATAATAGTATTTTGAAAGCCCATCGAGGCTCCATTTTTGACTCTAAAGGACATCCGTTAGCTGAAGATACCAATACATATTCTATATATGCAGTTCTTGATAAAAGTCAGAAAAATGAAAAAGGAAAGCCAGAATACGTACAAAATCCTCAAAAAACAGCACAGGTACTTTCTGATAATCTTTCAATCTCTAAAGACAAAGCAGAAAAAATCCTGACTCCAAAACGAAAAACTTTTCAAGTTGAATTTGGGAATGCTGGGAATAATATTTCCCTTTCTACAAAACAAAAAATTCAAGCTCAACATTTGACCGGAATTAAATTTATTCCACAACAAGCCCGTTTGTATCCCAATGGAGTTTTTGCCTCACACATTGTAGGATTAGCAGTTTCGGAAATGAATCAAAAAACCAAACAGACTAATCTAGTGGGTGAAATGGGAATTGAAAAATCTTTCAATAAGTTTTTAACTGGTAAAAATGGATTTAAAGATACACAACACGATAATTTTGGGTATCAATTACCATCTGAGGAAAATCGAGTTAAAAAGGCTATTGATGGTAATAACGTGCATACAACAATTGATCCGGGATTGGAACTATTACTTGAGAATCAAATGAATAAAGTTGATGCTAAAGTTCATCCCAAAGTTTTAAATGCAATGATGATGGACGTTAAAACTGGGAAAATTGTTGCTGCTGCCCAACGTCCTACCTTTAATCCTGAGACCGGAGAAGGTTTAGGTGGAGTATGGCGTGATACTTTGACTCAAGATACTTATGAACCTGGTTCAACAATGAAAATATTTACGATGGCTGCTTCCATTGACAGTGGTCATTATAATGGTTCAGATAAATATCATTCAGGAATTTATAAAATTGGAAATCAGACAGTTCCTGATTGGGATCGGAATGGTTGGGGAGATATTACTTTTAATAAGGGATTTGCTCTTTCTAGTAATGTTGCAATGGCTCATTTGGAACAAAATATGGGAGCTGAAACCTGGCATGATTATATCAATCGTTTTCAATTATTAAAAAATAATACTTCGATAATCGACAGACAAACTCCGGGAAGTATGCAATTCCAACGTCCAATTGAACAAGCTGATACAGCTTTTGGACAAGGAATTCAAGTGACTGGATTACAAACGTTGCAAGGATTTTCAGCAATTGCTAATCATGGACAAATGATTCAGCCTAGATTTATTTCTAATGTTACTGATTCAAAAAATAAAAAAGTTGTTAAAAATTACCCCAAGAAAATTGTTGGTCAACCAATTAAATCTTCTACCGCTGATGCTGTTAGAAAACATATGGAAGATTTTGTTTATAAAAGTTATGGAATTGGTCAAGATTTTAAGATTAAAGGTTATCGAGTAGCAGCTAAAACTGGGACAGCCCAGGTTACTGGTGATAATGGTCAATATGAAAATGGAACTGACAGTTATCTCTATTCTGTAGCAGGAATGGTTCCCGCAAAGAATCCAAGATATATTATGTACGTGACTATGAAGCAACCACATTTAGGTTCTGATTCGCCAACTAAAGTTTTGGCTCAAATTTTCAATGTAGTAATGAAAAAAGCATTGTCTAAAACGACTAACAAAGTAAATCAAGTTAAGATACCAAATGTAGTTGGTAAAAATTTGAAAGATGCACAGGATGAGTTAAATCAGAAAAAGATTCAAAATGTAACGGTTGGAAATGGGCAAACTGTAATAAAGCAAACTCCTGGCGCAGATGCTCCTAAAGATTTGGCTAGTCGGGCTATCTTGGTAACTGACGGAAAAATGACTATGCCAGATATGAACGGTTGGAGTAAAGAAGATGTGCAGGACTTAACTTCTTTATTAGATGTGAAAGTTAACTTTAATGGTAATGGTAAAGTGACTGATCAAAGTATCAAACCAGCTCAGGAATTTGATGAACATAGTACTTTAAATATTGAACTAAATAAATAAATTTTAGATTGAAAGGATTGAAAACGATGAACTGGATGTTTCCATTGATTGGTGGATTTGTGATTACGTTCTTATTCACCCCGATATTAATTAAGTATTTTAGAGCAAAAAAAGAGGGGCAAATGATACGTGACGAGGGCCCAAGTTGGCATGAAAGTAAAAGTGGAACCCCAACAATGGGGGGATTAACTTTTATCGTTGCAATTATTTTGACTTGTTTGGCATATGGGTTATTGGTTAATCAATTAAAATCAACCCTTATAATTTTATTATTTGTTCTGTTGTTTTATGGTTTGATTGGGATGTGGGACGATAGTATTAAATTATTTAAACGCCAAAATGAAGGCTTCAAGGCTTGGCAAAAATTTGCTTTGCAAGTTTTTGGGGCGTTGGTTTTTGCTTGGGTTTATGAGGCACATGGTTTTCCAATGGCAATTTGTTTCTTTAATTTTGGAGATGTTCATCTCGGTATTTTTTATGTTCTTTTTATTGTTTTTTGGCTAACTGGTTTTTCTAATGCAGTTAACTTAACTGATGGTTTAGATGGACTGGTTAGTGGTTTAAGTATTATTGCATTTGCAGCTTATGCAGTAGTAGCATTTTATCAACATCAGTATGAGATTCAGATTTTTTGTATGGCAGTTGTAGGAGCCTTGTTGGCATTTTTATGTTTTAATCATAAGCCTGCAAAGATTTTTATGGGAGACATGGGGTCTCTAGCACTTGGAGGCTCACTAGCAGCTGTTTCAATTTTACTTCATCATGAATTTTCATTGTTATGGATTGGATTGATTTTTGTTATTGAAACTTTAAGTGTTATGTTACAAGTTGGTTCTTTTAAACTGACAGGTAAAAGAATTTTCAAAATGACACCAATTCATCACTCATTTGAAATGAGTGGTTGGAGTGAGTGGAAAATTGATATTGTATTTTGGACAGTTGGTTTGATCACTGCAATAACTGGAGTAATGGTGATGATTTAATGATTTGGGAGATTCTGTCATGAAGAGTATTGATACTTATAAAAATAAAAATGTATTAGTTTTTGGTGCAGGAATGAGTGGCACAAATGCCGCTCGATTGTTAGTAAAACTTGGAGCAAATGTAACTTTAACTGACGCAAAAAAAGCATCTGAAATTGATGATTACAATGAATTAATTAACGAAGGAATTAAGGTAATAGCAGGAGGATCACCCCTTTCTTTATTGGATAATGCTGATTTGATGGTTAAAAATCCTGGGATTGCCTATGATGTTCCTTTGGTAAAAGCAGCCGAACAGAAGAAGCTACCAATTATTTGCGAAGTTGAACTTGCAACTGAAATATCTGAAGCCCCAATCGTGGGTGTAACGGGAAGTAATGGTAAGACTACGACTACGACTATGATTGCTGAAATGCTTGCAGCTGGTAACAATCATGGAACAGCCTATCGTGCTGGAAATATTGGAATTCCAGCTACAAAGATTGCTGAAAAAGCTAACAAAAATGATGAAATTGTACTGGAGTTATCAAGCTTTATGTTGCTGGGAACTACTAAGTTACACCCACACATTGCGGTTATTACTAATATTTATTCTAATCATCTTGATTACCACAAAACGAGAGAAAATTATGTAAATGCTAAAATGCAAATCACTAAAAATCAAACCAATGATGACTTTTTAGTAATGAATTTTGATAAAAAAGAGTGGCGAACGTTAAGCCAAAAAAGTCGGGCTCAGGTAGTTCCATTTTCTGCTCAAGATAATTATGAAGATGGAGCATATCAAAAAGATGGCAAACTATATTTTCGGGATGATTATATTATGGATGCAAAAGATATACGTATTCCCGGAGAACAAAATGTCGAAAATGCTTTAGCAGCAATTGCAGTAGCTAAATTATCTGGCGTATCAGATAAAAAAATTGTTACGATTTTAAAAGATTTTGGCGGTGTTCGCCACCGAAATCAATTTGTACTAACTGCTAATGGACGCGAATTTTACAATGATTCTAAAGCGACTGATATAGAAGCTACCCAAATGGCACTTGCTGGATTTAAAAAACCGGTAGTTTTATTGGCGGGAGGACTAGATCGCGGTTATACATTTGAAAAATTAGAGCCCGAATTTAAAAAGCATGTGTCAGGGATTGTATTATTTGGAGAAACTGCTCCAATCTTAAAAAAAAGTGCTGAAAAGGCGGGCATTAAAAAAATTGAAGTGGTAGAAAGTATTGATGAAGCTGTTCCAGCAGCTTATGAGATGAGTAAACCTGGTGATATTATTTTACTTTCTCCAGCCAATGCAAGCTGGGATCAATTCCCCAGTTACCGTGATCGTGGTGAACGATTTATCAAAAATGTAGAGAAATTAACTGGGAAACAGGAGGAAAAGTAAGATGAAAATGATTGTTTCTGGAGGAGGGACTGGTGGACATATTTATCCAGCTCTTTCATTAGTTGAGGCATTAAAAGCACAAGATCCTGCCTCAGAGGTACTATATGTTGGTTCTGAACGTGGTTTGGAAAAAAACATTGTTCCGGAAAAAGGTATAAAATTTGAAGCATTGAAAATACAAGGATTTAAACGAAAATTATTTTCTTTGTACAATTTTGAAACGGTTTATTTGTTTCTAAAAAGCGTTAAACATGCCAAAAAGATTATTAAACAGTTTAATCCAGATGTAGTAGTGGGAACAGGTGGTTATGTTTCAGGAGCTGTCTTATATGCCGCTGCTAAGATGGGAATTCCTACAGTAATTCATGAACAAAATAGCGTGGTTGGCTGGACTAATAAATTTTTAAGTCGTTACGTGGATAAAATTGGAATTGCATTTGAAGATGCTAAAGCTCAATTCCCAGAAAACAAAGTGGTATTTACTGGGAATCCTAGAGCACAGCAAGTGGCTAAGATTAAAAGTGATTTTAATTGGAATCAAATTGGTTTGAAAAGCGATGAACCAACAGTGTTGATTTTTGGTGGAAGTCAGGGAGCTTTAAAAATTAATAGTGTCACTGCAAAGGCAATTCCAATATTCAACCAGAAGAATTATCAAGTTGTATTTGTAACTGGCAAAAGCAGATATGATGATGTGATGAAAAATTTAAAAGATGTAAAGATTAACAGCAATGTTAAAATTTTGCCATACATAGCAAATATGCCTGAAGTTTTACCGCGAGTTTCATTGATTGTTGGACGTGCTGGTGCGACGAGTTTGGCTGAAATTACTGCATTGGGGATTCCTTCGATTTTAATCCCAAGTCCTTATGTAACTGCTGATCATCAAACTAAAAATGCTATGAGCTTAGTCAAAAATCATGCGGCAATTATTGAAACGGAATCTGATTTAAATGAACAATCATTAACGAAAAAAGTTGATACCTTAATGCATAATGAGCAACTGCGTCAAGAGATGGCTGAAAATGCTAAAAAAATGGGCGTTGTTGACGCAACTGATAAATTATTAAGTGTTTGTAAAACTGCGATTAATGAGCATAAAAACTAACTGTTTAGGTGATTAAATGAAATCAAAAAAACAGAGTAACACTAGATCAGATATTTATGATTATGAAAATAAAAAGCAGAAAAAGTATAGTCGATTGCGCGTGGGACGAAAAAATAAGGCCATTCAGCGTAATCGACGTAAGAAAACTTTAAAAATGGTTGTTCCTTTATTGTTGGTAATGTTATTAATTACAGGGATTTCTGGTTTCTTAATATCTCCATATAGTAAAATTCGATCGATTAGAGTTGATGCTAGTCAAGATCAAAATAAAATCCAACAACGATTACCATTTAGAGTTGGGGATTCATTATTATTGGTTAGAAAAAATAAAGATACTGTTGAGCACTTAATTAAAAATTCAGATCCTAAAATTGAAAGTGTTAAAATTAATTTAAAACAAATTAATCATTTATTAGTAAGAGTTAACTTTTATCAAACTAAGGCATATATTAATAAGGGCAAAAATGATTATCCGGTTTATCGATCGGGAGCAATTGATAATCATGCTGTTAAAATAAAAAATAATAATAAGACATTTTTTTTAAAAGGATTTAATAATAGGCAGCAAATTAAAACGGTATTACAACAATATGATAGGTTACCTAAAACAATTCAAACGAATATTATCAGCATTGAGAATATTCCTGTTGCTGGAGATTCCCAAAGGGTTAAGTTAAAATTGCGAGATGGTAATCAAGTAACAGTTAAAGATAAATATATTGCTAGAAAAATGGCATATTATTCTAATATTAAAACTACCTTAAAACGAAAAAGTCTAATTAATATGGAACTTGGGGCTTATTCCACTCCAATTAAGTGATGGTGGCCTTTTTAAATGCATAAAATATATGGTAGACTTTAGGTATTAAAGTAGCATAATAAAAACCATTTTAAAATGGTAATCGGGAGGTTCCAAAACGATGAATGATTCAGATATTTATATTGGTTTGGATATTGGGACTACTTCAATAAAAGTAATTGTTGCTCAAAAAATAGATGGGCAAATAAATGTTATCGGAGTCGGTAATGAAAAGTCTGAAGGCGTCAGTCGCGGTATTATTGTCGATATTGATAAAGCCGCTAACGCAATTAAAAAAACAATTTCACAAGCAGAAACAAAATCAGGTGTAAAGATTTCAAGTGTTGTTGTTGGCTTGCCAGCAGATATGATTAGTATTGATCGGTGTTCAGGAATGACTAACATTGATGATAGTTCTCGTGAAATTGATGATCAAGATGTTGTTGCGGTTGCTGATTCAGCAATTTCGAGTAATATTCCGCAAGAGCGAGAAGTAATTGATTTAGTTCCAGAAGAGTTTAAAATTGATGGATTTGATGGAATTCCTGATCCTAGAGGAATGGTAGGCTCGCGTCTTGAAATGAAAGGCCGAATTATTACTGGGCCTAAAACTATCATTCATAATGTAAGAAAAGCAGTTAATAAAGCTGGTTTTGATATTGACATGATGGTTGTAAATGCCGAAGCTGAAGGTAAAACTGTATTAAATGATCCAGAACAAGATTTTGGAACAATTATTTTAGACTTGGGTGGCGGACAGTCAACAGTTGCAGTTATTCATAACTATGAATTGAAGTATGTTGATGTTGACCATGAAGGTGGAAAATACATTACGAAAGACATTTCTTCAGTTTTAAATACGTCGCTTAAAGAAGCTGAGAACATCAAGCGCGAATATGGATTTGCTGATGTAAGTCAGGCTTCTGCTGAAAATGAATTTTCCGTAAATGTGGTTGGACAAAGCCAACCTGTAAAAATTAGTGAAAAATTGTTGTCTGAAATTATTGAAGCTCGTCTTGATCAAATATTTGGCAGATTAAAAGATAAGCTCACAGAGGCTAATGCTTTAGATATGCCGGGCGGAATGGTTTTGACTGGTGGAGTTGCTTCAATGCAGGGAATTGCGGAACTTGCTGCCAATACATTTGGAGTTAATGTTAGATTTTTCATTCCAGATCAGATGGGATTAAGACATCCTTCTTTTTCGTTGGCACTTTCGCTAGTCAATTATGAAAGTGAATTGAGTGATATTAAGCGGGTGGTTCGTTCTTCATTTAGCGAAGACCAATTTCCTGATGATAACTCAGTTAGTTACAATGATTATAATGAAAGTACAAACGAAAATATCTCTGACGAACATGATAGTGATGAAGATGATGGTGCTTTCTTGTTCCCTCGAAGAAAAGCAAAGGAAGAAAAGAAAAAACATAAGAAAAAGTCCTCAGGATTTTCTCTAAAAAATTTCTTTGAATAAACACGGAGGCTAAAAATTATGGATTATTCAATTGATCAAAACGCCAGTCAAGGCGCTAATATCAAAGTAATAGGTGTTGGCGGTGGTGGTGGAAACGCCGTTAACCGGATGATAGAAGATGGAGTTGAAGGGGTTGAATTTATTGCCGCTAACACTGATGTTCAAGCCCTAAATGCGTCAAAAGCTGAAACTAAAATTAATTTAGGACCAAAATTAACTAAGGGCCTTGGAGCTGGTTCAAATCCAGAAGTTGGAGCTAAAGCCGCTGAAGAGAGTCAAGAAGACCTTACCAATGCTCTTAAGGGTGCCGACATGGTATTTGTAACTGCAGGAATGGGTGGTGGAACTGGGAATGGTGCTGCACCAATTATTGCAAAGATTGCTAAACAATCTGGAGCTTTAACAGTTGCTGTTGTAACACGTCCCTTTACTTTTGAAGGGCCTGCACGTTCCCACAATGCTATTGAAGGACTTTCTGCTTTGAAGCAAAATGTGGACACAATGGTAGTTATTTCTAATAACCAAGTGCTAGAAATGGCAGACAAAAAGACAACCTTTTTAGGGGCTTTACATGATGCTGATAATGTTTTACGCCAAGGTGTTCAAGGAATCTCAGATCTAATTACGCGACCAGGATACGTCAACCTTGATTTTGCTGACGTTACTACCATTATGAAGGATAAAGGTACTGCTTTAATGGGAGTTGGATCTGCAAATGGTGAAAATCGTGCTGCGGAAGCAACTAAAAAGGCGATTAATTCACCATTACTTGAAGTTTCAATTGATGGAGCTAAACAAGTCTTATTAAATATCACTGGAGGAACGGATTTAGGAATCTTTGAAGCTCAAGATGCTGCTAATATTATTCGAGACGCAACTTCTGATGATACTAACATTATCTTTGGAACTTCAATTGATGAAAATATGGGTGATGAGATTCGAGTATCTGTAATTTCAACCGGGATTGAAGATGATCTTGACCCAATCAGTGATGTTAAAAATTTAAGAACAGCAACTACTAAGACAGCTGATCAAGTGGTTAAACCCACGCATTCTGTTAATCCTCATCCTAATAATAATTTTGGTAATGATTCAAAAACTAATGAAAACAAGCAAGCATTTAATGCTGATACAGATGATCGTAGATTTGAAAATGTTGAAAAAAAGGAATTTGAACCATTCAGTTCTGTCAATGATGATAATGGCAGCGACGAACGTGATGACGATACTCCTCCTTTCAACTTCAAATATCGTAATGATAATTAGATAAGAGGTGTATTATGGCTAAAGGTATTTTAAATAATCTTTTTGGGTTTAATGAAGATGCCGATAATAATGTTTTTGACCAGAAAAATGATGTCAAAAATGCTAATCCACGAAAGGTCCTTGCTATGAGTGATAAAAGGATTCCAGATAGTAAAATTAATATTGTTGAACCTCGTATTTTTGCGGATGCAAAAAATATTGGTAATAAATTAATGAGCGGAAATGCGGTTTTAATGAAAATGGAGAATGTTAATGCTACTACGATTAGAAGAATTGTAGATTTTATTAGTGGAACCGTTTTTGCAATTGACGGAAACATTCAACAAATTGATGATAAAGTTTATCTCTGTACCCCTAAAAATTATGCGATTGATGGCGATGTCAAGCAACAGCTTTATGATCGTCCGGAAAGTAAAGATTAATGGTCACAATTATTAGTGGAATTTCAACAATCTTATATTATGCAATTGAAATTTATATGTTTTTAATTGTCATCTATGCTTTATTAAGTTGGCTCCCTGGAGCAGCTAATTCAAAATTAGGACAATTATTAACTAGAATTGTTGAACCATTTTTAGCTTATTTTAATTTTGCTCATATTGGCATGCTGGGATTTGGACCAATGTTAGCAATTTTAGTATTGTGGTTTATTCAATACGGAGTAATTGGAATTTCTAATTTTTTAATTAGCTTGGTTCAATAATGACATTAGATAAAAATATTCAACAACATTTTCGTAAAGATGAATTGCCTTTTATGCATCAATCTAGTGATTTGATTAATCAAGCTCTTTCTGAGTACCGTCCAATTTTGACGGGTTTTGTCAACAATCAAGAATTATATTTACTAGAAATTTTAGTTAATCGTTATGATGATTTAAAGATTTCAAGTTGGGGTGGTTATAAAAATGCAGAAATGCAGCGTGCAATTATTTATCCACTCTATTTTGAACCCCAGCGAAAAGATTTTGAAGTTTCAATCATTTCGATTAGCTACCCAATTAAGTTTGCAACCTTAAAACACAGTCAAATTCTTGGAACTTTAATGGGAAGCGGTATTGAAAGAAATGTAATTGGTGATATTATTACTGATAAGGAACAATGGCAGTTTTTTGTAGAAGCAAATATGGTTGATTTTTTAGTTAATAATGTTAATCATATTGGCAGAACCAAAGTAAACCTGACTGAGGATTTGCCTGATAATGTTTTGCAGGTAAATAATGATGCAAAAACTGTTAATGTTACGCTTCCCTCTTTGAGACTTGATGTTGTGGTGGCAAGTATATTTAATATTTCGCGAAGTATTGCTAAAGAATTAATTATACATGACAAAGTTCGTCTTAATTGGTTTACATATGATAAACCTGACTATATTTTGGCTGTTCACGATTTAATTTCGATTCGTGGATTTGGTAGAGTTAGGTTTAATAAGAACAACGGTCTTTCAAAAAAGGGTAAATTAAAAGTAGAGTTTGATGTTATAAAAAACAAATGATGGAGGATTACCATGGTGCTTTCTGCAGAAGATATTCATAATAAAAAGTTCTCAACTAAGATGAGAGGCTATAATATTGATGAAGTAAATGATTTTCTTGATCAAATTACTAAAGACTACCAAATTCTAAAAGACAATAATCAGGAATTGACTAATTCTTTAAAAAAAACCAAAGAAGAATTATCTTACTATGATGATTTAAAAGGTTCTCTTAATCAATCAATTCTAGTTGCACAAGAAGCTGCTGATCGAGTTAAAAAGCAGGCTGACGAAGATGCCGAACAAACATTTGCTGCGGCTCAAAATAAAGCTAATCAATTAGTAAATAATGCAACTCGTGAGGCTGATCGAGTAATTGTTGATGGTTCTAAAAAAGCAGCTGCTTTGGCAATATCAACGAATGATTTTCGTGCTAATATTAAAACGTTTAGAGAAAAAATGATTGGAATGTTACAAAGTCAATTGGATTTTGCCAACAATTCCGAGTGGGCTCAATTATTAGATGGTGCGGATTTCGAAAACTTTGATGATATCAAAGAAATTGTATCTGGTCTTGACAAACAGGAGAATGACAGTGTAGACTTTGATGATAATGAGATTTCAGCTAACGCTTCTCATGGAAAGTTTGAGCATCCAACTGTATTGATTTTTCCAAATGGTGAAATTCGATCACTTTGATGAAGACAGTAAGTCAATTATAAAAACTTTAGCGAATTGAGGATAGTGTGAGCTCAGTTGTCACTTATGATTGATAGATCACTTCGTCATTTTTTTAAATGATTTTAAATGAGAGAATCAATTTGATTCTGAATTTGGGTGGTACCACGAAGACTTCGTCCCTTGCTGACGGAGTCTTTTTGTATTTTAAAGGGGGAAAATAAGATGCGGATTAAAGACACTTTAAATTTAGGTAAAACTAAATTTAAGATGAGAGGAAATCTTCCGGTTAAAGAATTAGAACGGGAAAAACTTTGGGAAGGTAATCAACTTTATCAACAACGACAAAAATTAAACGAAGGTAAACCATCATTTGTGCTTCATGATGGCCCTCCATATGCAAATGGCGATATTCACATGGGTCATGCCATGAATAAAATCACAAAAGACTTTATTGTTCGTTATAAATCAATGAATGGTTTTCGAGCACCATTTGTTCCGGGATGGGATACACATGGTCTTCCAATTGAACAACAACTTAAAAAAGCCGGTTATGATCGAAAAAAAATGTCAACTAATGAATTCAGGAAGCTATGTCATGATTATGCTTTGAAACAAGTTGATCGGCAAAGAACAGAATTCAAACGTTTAGGGTTGCAAGGTGATTGGGATAATCCATATCTTACTTTAATGCCTGAATATGAAGCTGCCGAAGCACGAGTTTTTGGTAGAATGGCCGAAAAGGGTCTTATTTATAAAGGTTTGAAGCCGATCATTTGGTCATGGTCATCTGAATCTGCTTTAGCAGAAGCAGAAATTGAATATCATGATGTAGAATCACCATCAGCATTTTTTGCCGAAAAAGTTATCGATGGAAAAGGCGTTCTTGATGATGAAGATACTTACATGTTAGTTTGGACCACTACGCCATGGACGATTCCAGCATCAGAAGGAATTACTGTTGCTCCTGATTTTGATTATGCTGTTGTGCAGCATGATGATGATTCCAAAAAGTATGTTATTGGTACAGAGTTATTAGATAAAGATGCTGAAATGTTTAGCTGGAAAGATGTTCGCGTTTTAAAAACCATTAAAGGTAAAGATTTAGATAACGTTTTAGCAGAACATCCTTTTGATAAAAACAAAAAATTAGTTACCATGGAAGGCGACTTTGTTACTAATGATGCGGGTACTGGACTAGTTCATACTGCCCCTGGATATGGGGAAGATGATTATAATATTGGTAAACAATATGGATTGCCAATTTTTGCACCAGTTGATAATAAAGGATATTTAACTAAAGAAGCGGGTCCTGATTTTGAAGGAGTCTTTTACGAAGATGCTAATCAAGTTGCGCTTGATAAGTTAAAAGAACAAGGTCAATTAGTATATTACATGCCATATGAACATAGTTATCCATTTGATTGGAGAACCAAAAAACCAGTTATTTATCGTGCAACGCCACAATGGTTTGCTTTGGTTGATAAAATCAGAGATCAAATTTTAGATGCTATTAAAACAGTTGATTTCAAGCCTGATTGGGGTCAACAACGGTTGTATAATATGATTAGAGATCGTGGCGACTGGGTTATTTCTCGACAACGAGTTTGGGGAGTTCCACTTCCAATATTTTATGGTGAAGACGGGGAACCAATTATCACTAAAGAGACTGTCAATCACGTTGCTGATTTGTTTGGTAAATATGGATCAGATATCTGGTTCGAAAGAGATGCTAAAGATCTATTACCAGATGGATTTACTAGTGAACATTCACCAAATGGCAAATTTACTAAAGAAAATGATATCATGGATGTTTGGTTTGATTCAGGTTCATCTCATCAAGGTGTATTAGCTGAACGTCCTGAACTAACATATCCAGCAGACTTATATTTAGAAGGTTCCGATCAATATCGGGGCTGGTTTAACTCTAGTTTAATCACCAGTGTTGCATATGATGGAATCTCACCATACAAAACATTATTGTCACAAGGTTTTACTTTAGATGGTAAGGGACATAAAATGAGTAAATCACTTGGTAACACAATTGCTCCAGCGGATGTAATTAAACAAATGGGTGCAGATATTATTCGTTTGTGGGTTACAAGTGTTGATACTTCAGCTGATGTTCGAGTTTTAATGGGGAACTTTAAGACCGTTGGGGATTCATACAAAAAGATTCGTAATACAATTCGTTACATGTTAGCTAATACAAGTGATTTTAATCCAGAACAAGATTCAGTTAGTTATAGTGAGATGAATTCTGTCGATCAATTTATGTTAGTTCAATTGAACAAGTTGATTGCAGACGTAAAAAGTGATTATGATAATTATGACTTTATGTCAATTAATAAAAAACTAATGCAGTTTATTACGGTAAATCTTTCTGCTTTTTATTTAGATTTTGCTAAGGATATTTTGTATATAGATCCTAAAAATAGTAAACGTCGTCGCTCAATGCAAACAGTTTTATACCAAGCTTTAGTTGACTTAACTAAATTAATGACACCAATTATTCCTCATACCACTGAAGAAATTTGGGAATTTTTAAAAGAACCAGAAGAGTTTGTTCAATTAGCAGAAATGCCATCTGCTGAACATTTTGATAATGAAGCAGAAATCGAATCAGAATGGAATAACTTCTTGAAACTTAGAAAAGATATCTTGAAAGCTATGGAAGACGCTCGAGATGACAAAGTAATTGGAAAACCTTCTGAAGCCAAATTGATTTTGTACGTAGATCAAGAATTGAAAGGTTTATTAAATAAATTGGATGTTGATGTAGCACAAATTTTGATGGTTTCTCAATTAGAAATCAAACCAATCGAAGCTGCTGATGATAATGTTTCAACTTTTGGTGATAAATTAGCAATTGAAGTTGAACATGCTGATGGTAAAACATGTGAACGTTGTCGTATGATTAAAACCGATGTTGGCAGCAACCCTGATTATCCAGAATTTTGTGCTCGTTGTGCTCAAATTGTACAAACTGATTTTCCAGAGACTGCAACTGAAGGATTTGAAGAAAAATAAACTAAAAAATCGAGATTTTGATCTCGATTTTTTATTAGGAGGATATTATGGAAGGTACCATTAAAAGTTACGATACAGAACATGGATTTGGATATATTAAAGATCCTGAAGGCAACGATATTTTTATGCATATTACAGGGATAATTTCTGGAACTCCTAAAGAAATCAAGCCAGGAGATAAAGTTAAGTTTGTTAAAGCTAAAGGTCCCCATAATTTTCAAGCTGCTAAAATTGAATTAGCACGATAGTTTTAGTATATTCATTATTGGATAAGGGGATGCGGCTAATGGATTTAAAAGAAACAGAAATTTCTCATCAATTGAAATATGATGGAGAGATTATTAAAGTTGATCAAGAAACAGTGCGATTGCCAAATGGTGATACAGCCAATCGTGATGTTGTCCATCATGCACAAGCGGTTGCTATGTTAGCAATCACTCAAGATCATAAAATGATTTTGGAAAAACAATGGCGTGAACCAGCCAAGAAGGCTATGATCGAAATTCCAGCTGGAAAATTAGATCCTCGTGATCAAGGAAACAAAGTTCATGCGGTGCAACGAGAGTTAAATGAAGAAATTAGATATCGTGCAGAAAATATTAAAGAATTGTATTCTTTTTACACATCTTGTGGTTTTACAGATGAGTATATGTATCTTTATTTAGTAACAGGATTAAAAAGAGTATCTAAAGAACTACCTAGAGATCAGGGTGAATATTTAGAAATTGGCGAATATACACTTGAACAAGCTAAAAAAATGATTGCTGATGGAAATATTGAGGATGATAAAACAATTATGGCAATTCAATATTGGGAATTAATGACAAAGTAGGTTATAAAAGTGGATTATGATAATAATAGCCAAAATAAAATGACACGTGGACAATTTAAACGTCAAGCTCGTAAAAGTCGATTTGGTTTGCTAGATAAGGAAAAGAAAAAACCTCATTCAGAAACTGATGAATATGTTAAACCATCGCGGACTCCTGACTCTGAAATGGTTCAAAACAGAGCAGAACGTGACACAGTTGAATATAAACAGAAGCGATTAGGAAGAAGATTGAATCTACTTATCTTGGTTTTAGCAATTTTATTAGTATTGGTTCTTTGCATAATGAGATTTATTGATTAAAAAATGGAGATTAAAAATGGAAACTTATGGAATTATTTGCGCGATGGACGAAGAAATTAAAGAATTAAAAAATGCTCTTGAGAATGAAGAACAGATTGCAGTTGGAAAAGTAACTTTTTATAAGGGACAAATTAATCATAAATCTGTTATTTTAGTTAAATCTGGAATTGGTAAAGTTGAAGCAGGGATTACGGCTGCATTACTATTAACTAATTTTAAGGTTGATGTGTTAATTCATTCAGGATCAGCTGCTGGGATTGGGAAAGATTTAAAGGTGGGTGATATTGTTATTTCCACTGAAACAGCTTATCATGACGTTGACTGTACAGCCGATGGCGAAGTTTATGGACAACTTCCTGGTCAACCAGCACGTTTTAAAGCTTCAAAAATGTGGGGTCAAAAAATTGGCGAAGCTTCAAAAGAGAATGATATGAATGTTCATTATGGTTTAATTGTTACAGGTGATCAATTTATTGCTGGGAAAGACATGATTAATAAAATTTTACAGCATTTTCCTGATGCCTTAGCTGGTGAAATGGAAGGTGCTGCTGTCGGACAAGTTGCTCATCAATTCGAGGTTCCTTATGTAGTTGTAAGGGCAATGTCTGATGTAGGTGATGAAGATGCTAATCAAAGTTTTAGTGAATTTATTGTAGAAGCTGGCAAACAATCTGCAACGATGCTATTAAATTTATTAGCTGAATAATTTAATGAAAAAGGATGTAGCCAATGAGTGAAATATATTTGGATAATGCAGCAACTACTCCTATTTCAGATGAAGTTCTTGCTGAATTAAATGATAAATATAAAAATGTCTATGGTAATGCTTCAACTTTATATGGACTAGGCAGACAAGCAAAGCAGATTTTAGAAGATGGTCGTCATACGATTGCCAATAGTATCAATGCTGAAGATAATGAAATTGTTTTTACTAGTGGCGGAAGTGAAAGTGATAATACAGCGGTAATCAAAACTGCCGAAGCCAGAAAAAGTTTGGGTAACCACATTATTACAACTGCTATTGAACACGAAGCAATTTTAAAACCTATGCATTATTTAGAAAAAAAAGGTTTTAGAGTTACTTATTTGCCAGTTGATAAAGAGGGCAATATCTCTTTGAATGATTTTAAAGCTGCTTTGGATGATGAAACTATTTTAGTATCCATCATGACAGTTAATAACGAGGTTGGAAGCGTCATGCCAATTCATGAAATTGGCACTATTTTAAAGAAGCATCAAGCATGGTTCCATACCGATGCAGTCCAAGCATATGGGCTAGCAGATATTGATGTTAAACGTGATCATATTGATTTATTGTCTACCTCGGCACATAAAATCAATGGACCCAAAATGATGGGATTTTTGTATCGTTCAAACGAGATTAAAATTCCTAGTTATATTATGGGCGGTGATCAAGAAGATAAGCGACGTGCTGGAACAGAAAATATTCCTGGAATTGCCGGTTTTGCGACAGCAGTGGCAAGTTTAACTGAACCAGAAAAGTTAGCTAGAAAAAAAAGATTTCAAGGATTTAAGAATCAAATTATTAATGGGTTAAATTCTAATCAGATTGATTTTGAAGTAAATGGGTCAAATGATAAGAATATTTCACCCCATGTTTTAAATCTTTGGATTAAAGGCATTTCAACTTACATTATGCAGAATAATCTTGATTTAGCAGGCATTGCAGTTTCTGGTGGGTCTGCCTGTACAGCTGGAAGTTTGGAACCTTCCCATGTTTTAATTGCAATGTTTGGAAAAGATAATCCACGAATTGAAGAATCAATTCGAGTTAGCTTTGGTCGTTATACAACTAAAGCTGACATTGATTATTTTGTTGATGAAACTACTAAAATAGTAAATCGAATTAAAGCGAGAAAGGCTAAATAATGGCTTTTGCTACTAAAATTAAATTAAAGGGCGATGTGCATCAATATCGTTTAAATCCTGAAATTAAATTATTTACGCTCAAGGATTTAAATTTTGAAACAACAAGAAACGGTAATTTTGAATATCAACATGCTTTGAATGCAAGTTCTCCATACTTAAAAAATGCAATTAAAATTAAAATAACTATTAACCAAGATTTAGAAAATTTTAAAATGGCGATTGTTGATGGTAGTGGATTAAAAATAGTTGATATTTTTTCAAGTGATAAGTTTTCTAATGAAAAAGAACAATTTGATTTTTTAATGCATACTTTAATGTTGCGTAAAGTTTTACTAAGAGATTAAAAATGCCGGGTGTTTCTTTTGCTTGCCAACTATTGACATAATAGCGTATTATTATTAATACTGGAATTACGACCTTCAAATCGTGGATTTCTGAATCTATAAGAATGATGGTGATCAAATGGAAGATAACAGTAAAACTCGTGTGGTAGTTGGCATGAGTGGTGGTGTTGATTCGTCAGTGGCAGCATATCTTTTAAAAAAACAAGGATATGATGTTATTGGTGTTTTTATGAAAAATTGGGATGATACTGATGATAATGGCGTTTGTACTGCAACTGAAGACTATAAAGATGTAGCACACGTCGCTAATCAAATTGGTATTCCTTATTATTCGGTTAATTTTGAAAAGGAATACTGGGATAGAGTATTTACTTACTTTTTAGATGAATATCGTCGTGGAAGAACGCCTAATCCTGATGTAATTTGTAATACTGAGATTAAATATAAAGCATTTTTAGATTATGCTATGGATTTAGGTGCAGATTATATTGCTATGGGTCATTATGCACAATTAAAACGTGATGATAATGGTAAAAATCACTTATTGCGTTCAACTGATTTAAATAAAGATCAAACATATTTTTTGAGTCAACTTTCAGCAGAACAAATAGATCGAGTTATGTTTCCAGTTGGTGGGATGACTAAGCCAGAAGTTAGACAAATTGCTCATGACGCTGACCTGTATGTAGCTGACAAAAAGGATTCAATGGGTGTTTGTTTTATTGGTCCTGGCAATTTTGACAAGTTTTTGAGTCAATACTTGCCTGCCAAACCGGGTAAAATGATGACACTTGATGGAGAAGTTAAAGGTAATCATAATGGATTAATGTATTATACAATTGGCCAACGTAGAGGCCTTGGAATCGGTGGAGATGGAAAAGATAATCGACCTTGGTTCGTAATCGGTAAAGATCTTTCTGAAAATATTCTCTATGTTGGAAAGGGTTATGAAAATCCTTATCTGTATGCAGATTATTTAACGGCTTCTGATTTGTCTTGGGTTGACGGTAATTCTCGTGGAAATGATTTTCATTGCACTGCTAAATTTAGATATCGGCAAAAAGATGTTGGTGTAACAATCCATATTTCTGATGATAATAGCCATGTACGAGTTGATTTTGATGAACCGGCACGAGCTGTTACACCTGGTCAAGCAGTTGTTTTTTATGATGGCCAAGAATGTCTTGGTGTAGCAACGATTGATGCAGCTTACAAAGATGAAAAAAAATTACAATATGTATAGAAAAAGCCCGACTTTTTAGTCGAGCTTTTTTGATTAAAGATTAGGAAACTGGCATAATAACAATAGATTAAAAAATAGGTGAATAAAATGAGACTATACTTTGTGAGACACGGTAAAACGCAATGGAACCTTGAAAGTCGCTATCAAGGAGCAGGCGGTGACTCCCCATTATTGCCAGAGAGTTACGCTGAAATGAAGTTAGTGGCTAAAAGTTTACAGAATGTTGATTTTTCTCATGTGTATGCTAGCCCGATTAAAAGGGCACGTGAAACAGCTTTTACTATTCAAAAAGATTTAAATCAAAACGTTCCAATTTCGTTAGATAATCGATTAGAAGAATTCCATCTTGGCAAGATGGAAGGAATGCTTTTTGATGACGTAAAAAGGAAATATCCTCGAGAATTTGATAATTTTAGAAACCATCCCGACCAATATGATCCAACTGAAATTGAAGGTGAAACCTTTCAACATTTGATTAAAAGAATGAGCAGTAAAATTAACGAGGTAACCAATAATTTTTCTGAAGATGATAATATTTTATTTGTAAGCCATGGAGCTGCTTTAAATGCACTAATTAATTCGTTATTAGGTATTCCATTAAAAGATTTGCGAAAACGGGGCGGACTTGCAAATACTGGAACTACGGTGTTAGAAACAAATAATCATGGACAGACTTTTAACTTAATAAAATGGAATGATACCAGTTATTTAAATCATAAGGTTGAAAAATCAGATATAATTTAGGAGGAAAAATGACAGAAAATAAAAAAGAAATTGATCAAAAGGAAAAACAAAAACAAGCTGAAGCAACCCTTCACAAACTTGTTAAAGATATTGATGATCATCCTAATGACTATCGGACATATTATGATTTAAGTGTATTTTTAGTTGAGTTACATAGTTATACTCAAGCTGAGGAATTGTTAATGAAAGCAATGGGATTATTTGCTAATCGAAGTGTTAAAGCAAAAAATATGCTTACTTATGGGTTAGGAAACGTATATTATTCTGCTGGCAAATATGAACAAGCTATTCAAGAGTTTCAAAAGGTAACTGATGAAAATTTAAAATCAGATGCTTATATTATGATGGCCCAAAGTTATATGGCTCAAAAAAATTATAAAAAAGCACTTGCATTTTTGTTGACGGCTCAAGAAGTAGCTAAACAAGATGTAAAAATTAATATTATGATTGGACAATGTTTAATGGCATTGGGTAATTTTGAACAAGCAGCTGATTTTTATGACAAAGTTTTAGCAGTAAATCCAAATGATGGTAAGGCTAATTTTGATCGTGGATTAATTGCAATGGTTTTAGGAGAAGATTTTAAATTATATTTTGATAAAGCTGAAAAATATGATAAAAAAAATTTTGATCAAAAACAAGGACAAATTGCTGATATTGAAAAAGTTATTCAACTGAGAAACAAGAAAAAGTAGGAGATTATTTTGTCTAATTCGATTAGTCTTTTTGATGACGAGCAAGTTAATAATAACCAAACTAAACCATCTTTAACTGGAAAAGTAATCACGACTTTTTTTGAAGGTGCAGACAGTTTTTATAAAGTTTTACTTGTAAAAGTTGAAAAAACAAATTTTAACTGGGATGAAGAAGAAATTGTGGTAACTGGTAACTTTGCTGATATTGCGGATGATACTAGTTATCGTTTTGTAGGTAAATTAGTTGATCATCCAAAATACGGGAAACAGTTTCAAGCAGAAAACTATGAGCGAACTAACCAAAGCTCTAAAGAAGGATTGGTTAAATATCTTTCTGGGGCTGATTTTCCGGGGATTGGACAAAAAACTGCAAAAAAAGTAGCTGATGAATTAGGAACCAATTTGATTGAAAAAATAATTGCTGATCCAATGGTTCTTAATAAAGTTGGTTTAAAACCCAAACAACGTGATACAATTATTGACTCATTGAAAAAGAATAATGGAGCCGAACAAGTAATTGTTGGCTTAAATAGCTATGGTTTTGGAAGTTCTTTATCAGCAGCGATTTTCAAAAAATATCGGGAAAAATCATTGGAAGTAATTCAAAATAACCCATATCAATTAGTTGAAGACATCAAAAATATTAGTTTTAAACGTGCTGATCAAATTGCTGCAAAAATTGGGATTGAGTATAATTCCCCAGCAAGGCTTCGAGCTGGGCTATTGACAACCCTTACTAACTTATCGATTAAAAATGGTAATACCTATTCCAATTCTCAAGAATTAATTAATGATAGTTTTAGTGTTTTAGATACAGATTATCAGCAACAAATTGATAATGAAAAACTAGCTCAAGAACTCAAAGAATTGGTTAAGGATAAAAAAGTTGAAGTAGACGAAGGTAAAATTTATCTTAGAAGTCTCTATGATGATGAATGGAAAATTTCTGAAAATGCGCATAGAATCTTTACCGCCCAAAGTAGTAAGCAGCTAGATGATTATTTTAAAATTATCCATAAAGTTGAGAAAAAAATTGGTATTAAATACGATGATTCTCAACTTAATGCGATTAATAGTGCATTAAAAAATCAGATTTTCATTTTAACTGGTGGGCCTGGAACGGGGAAGACTACCATTATTAATGGAATAGTTCAAACTTATGCTAAAGCCAATAATCTTTCTTTAGATATTAATAAATATAAAGAAGATACTTATCCTGTATTACTAGCTGCTCCAACTGGACGAGCTGCTAAAAAAATGAGTGAATCAACTGGCATTCCTGCTAGCACTATTCACAGGTTGTTAGGTTTAAATGGTACAGATGATGAAGATGGAAATGCAATTGATGGTGATTTGTTAATTATTGATGAAATGTCAATGGTAGATACTGAATTATTCACAAAGCTGATGAAGGCAATTCCAAGAGGAATGAAAGTTATTTTGGTTGGAGATAAAGATCAGCTACCATCGGTTGGTCCGGGACAAGTTTTTTTTGATTTAATTAGATCAAAAACTATTCCTAAAATGGAATTAAATCAAATTCATCGTCAAGGAAATGGTTCAACTATTATTGAACTTGCTCACGACATTAAAAATGGAATAATGCCAACAAATTTACTTCAAAAAGAACAGGATCGAAGCTTTATTCAATGTAATACTAAACAAGTTGTTGGGTTAATTGATCAAATTGTCTCTAAAGCAAAAGACAAAGGATTTTCGGCTACTGATATTCAAGTACTTGCTCCAATGTACCGTGGGGAAGCTGGAATTGATAAATTAAATTTTGATGTACAAAATATTTTAAATCCCAGGCAAGATGCTAGTCAAAAAGAAGTTAAATTTCGTGATACTAAATATCGAATTGGCGATAAAGTACTTCAGTTAGTTAATGATCCTGATAGTAATGTATTTAATGGTGACGTAGGTAAGATTGTTGGAATTGAAATTAATCGTGATAATAAACATTATTTGGATAAATTAATTATTGCGTTTGATCAAACTGAGGTAACTTATAGTCGAAATGATTGGAATCAAATTACGCTGGCTTACTGTACATCAATTCATAAAGCACAGGGAAGCGAATTTGAAATGGTAATTTTACCCATTGTTCCGCAGTATCGACGGATGTTAGAAAGAAATTTATTGTATACGGCAGTTACTAGAGCTTCCAAAAAGTTAATAATGGTGGGAGATGTTAATTCTTTTCAGGAATGTATTGGCCACGAATCAAGTAATCGTAAAACAACCTTAAATGAAAGATTACAACAGGTTTTTAAAATTGACGGAAGTACTAATGATGAAAAAGAAAGTTTAAAATCAAATAATTCTGCGTCAACAGATTATATTTTGACAGAAACAGCTATTGTTAATCATTCAATAGATCCTATGATTGGAATGGATGGAATTACACCTACAGATTTTGTTGATGAAAAATTGAGTTAAATTGATTATAATTAGTAATATAAATAAAGCAGTCATAAGGGGAAACTAATGCCTAGTAAAACAGCACACAAACCAATAATATTTGCGTTAAATTCTAACAAACCGTTAGCTAAAAAGATTTCAGAAGTTAGTGGAATGCCATTAGGCAATGCTACAATTAATCATTTTAGCGATGGGGAAATCAAGATTTCGATTGATGAAAGTATCCGTGGTGATGATGTTTATATTATTCAATCATTATCAGATCCGGTTAATGACAATTTAATGGAACTATTGATTATGATTGACGCAGTTCGAAGAACGAGTTCGCATGCTATTAATGTAGTTATTCCTTATTATGGATATTCGCGTTCTGATCGTAAGGCAAAATCACGTGAGCCAATCACTGCTAAGTTAATTGCCTCTTTTTTACAAAATAGTTCGGTTGATCGAGTGATTGCTTTTGACTTACATGCTGCCCAAATTCAAGGTTTTTTTGATATTCCAGTTGATCATCTTCAGTCTGATAAATTAGTTAGCGATTATCTTTATGAACATCATTTGAATCAGGATGCAGTAGTGGTTGCACCTGATCATAATGGAGTTGGAAGAGCAAGAAATGTTGCTGATCGATTAGATTTACCAATTGCAATTGTTGATAATCGTCAGCCTGACGATAGTGATCACGTTCCAGATTCAGTGATTGGTGATGTAAAAGGTAAAAATGCTATCATCGTTGATGATATGATTGTGACAGGACGTAAGATGAAAGTTTCTGCCGCTGCGTTAAAAAAAGCAGGTGCTAATAAAATATATGTCGCTGCAACTCATCCAGTTTTTTCAGAAGCTGTGAAAGATAACTTATCAGATGATAATATTGAACAAGTGATTGTAACTGATTCAATTGTAATTCCAAAAAAGTATCAAATGAAAAAGATTTCAGTTATTTCAGTCGGCAATTTAATTGGAGAAGCGTTAAAATTAATACAGGAAAATAAATCTACTCATGTTTTATTCTAATTGGGGGAACAATAATGGTTTTTAAGGCTAATGACAAGCGTTATGATAATATGAAAGTTAGAAGAGCTGGAAATACTGGTTTGCAATTACCAGCTCTTTCATTTGGAACATGGCATAGCTTTGGTGATACTGCCAATTTTGAAGATAGTGAAAAAATTATGTTAGCAGCTTTTGATCGTGGAATTTTTAGTTTTGATTTAGCTAATAATTATGGTCCAGGTTCTGGTGCTGCTGAAAGAATGTTTGGTCAAGTTTACCAACGTGATTTAAAACCTTATCGTGATGAATTAATTATTACGACTAAAGCTGGATTTCATATGTGGCCAGGTGTATATGGTAACTTTTCTTCTAAGAAAACTTTAGTTGCTGCTTTAGATCAAAGTTTACAAAGAATGGGTTTGGATTATGTTGATATTTATTATACTCATCGTTTTGATCCTAATACTCGTTTGGAAGAAACGGCAGAAGCTTTAGATGGACTCGTTCGAGCTGGAAAAGCATTGTATATTGGGATTTCCAATTACAATGGGGAACAAACTGCACGAATGATTGAATTATTTAAAGAAATGCATACTCCATTCGTTGTAAATCAAAGTTCATATAATATGTTGAATCGTGAACCTCAAAACGATGGGACTTTAAAAACTTTGGCTGAAAATGATGATGGTTTTATTGCTTATGGTCCATTAGCAGAAGGTCTATTAACTAGCAAATATTTAAATGGTATTCCAAGCGACATTCATTTGCACTGGACGAATAATTTTATTTTAGAAAATGGTGAAGAAAAGGCCATTGCTAAATTAAATAAATTAAATGATCTAGCTAAAAATCGTAATCAAACTTTGGCACAAATGTCGTTAGCATGGTTATTACATGATCCAACTGTGGTTAGTGTGGTTACTGGAGCCTCAAAAGTAGCTCATTTAGATGATAATTTAAAGGCTCTTGATAATTTAGAATTTACGCCGGACGAATTAGAAGAAATCGATAAAATTGTTAAAGAAAAATAGTAAAAAATCACTTAAATTTTTTAATTTAAGTGATTTTTTTAATAACTTATTAAAAAAACAGGAGAATCATTTTTAATTCTCCTGTTTTAATATTTTACTTTTCAGTGTCATTCATAATTAACATTGGTAAAATCAATGGGTTACGTTCAGTTTTTTCATAAAGAAAATTTGAAAGTTCATCAGCAATTGCCTTTTTGATGGTTTTTTCAGAAGCGTCTTTATTGTTCATAGTACGACGAATAGTTTTGAAAACTAATTTTCTTCCTTGATCAAGCAATTCTCCTGATTCTCTCATATAAACAAAACCGCGAGACAATAAGTCAGGGCCAGATTGGATTTCTTTGTCCTTTAGATTGATTGTTGCTACTACAACCACTAGACCTTCTTCAGAAAGCATTTGACGATCTTTAATTACATTTTCATTAACGCTATCAATTCCATTACCATCAATGAAAACATCCCCAGCAGCAAAATTACCTGCAATTCTAGCAGTATCCTTTGTAAGAGCTAATACCTCACCATTTTCAAGAATAAAACAGTGATCAGCAGGAATGCCACATTCTTCCGCTAAGCCAATATGAATTTTTTGCATCCGATATTCACCATGAATAGGAACAAAAAACTTAGGCTCCATTAATCGAATCATTAATTTTTCTTCTTCTTGGCCACCATGTCCAGAAGTATGAATATGACTTTCATACCCTTTGATGACTGTAGCTCCAGCTTCTTCAAGTTCATTAATAATTCGGTTAACGCTAAGTACATTCCCAGGAATCGGATTACTTGAAAGAACTACTGTATCGCCAGGTTCAATTGCAATTTGTCGATGAGTTCCATTAGCAATTCTAGAAAGAGCTGCCATTTGTTCTCCTTGCGAACCGGTACATAAAATCATAGCTTTATCGGCAGGAAGTGATTTTAACTGAGCGGCATCTACAAAGGCACTGTCAGGAACTTTAATATAGCCTAATTCTCTACCATTAACTACAGCTGCTTCCATACTACGTCCAAATACAGCTATTTTTCTACCATGTTTATAAGCAGAATCAATTGCTGTCATTACACGTGATAGGTTTGAAGCAAATGTTGCAAAAATAATTCTCCCATGTTCTTTATCGAATATTTTTCTAGCGGATTTTCTAACATAATTTTCTGATTTGGTCCAAACTGGTTTTTCAGCATTCGTACTATCACCCATTAGGCATAATACGCCTTCTTCTCCAAGTTTTGCCATGGCTTGTAAATCTGGTGGGGTGTTTGTAACGGGAGTTAAATCAAATTTATAATCTCCAGTTTCAACAATCACACCGTCTGGGGTATGAACAGCTACTCCAAGGGCATCAGGAATCGAATGAGTAGTTCTAAAGAAAGAAACGCTAGTTTTTTTAAACTTTAAAACTGATTTTTCATTGATTTCATGAAGTTCGGCTTGTTTTAACATACCGTGTTCTTCAAGTTTTCCTTTAATTAAAGCGAGCGCTAATGGTCCAGCATATACAGGCACGTTAATTGCCTGTAAAATAAATGGAATCCCACCGATATGATCTTCATGACCATGGGTGATAACTAAAGCTTTGATTTTATCTTGATTTTTAACTAAATATTGATAATCAGGAATAACATAATCAATTCCTAGTTGTCCATCTTCTGGGAACTTGATCCCAGCATCAATTAAAACAATTTCATCTTGGAACTGAACTCCATATGTGTTTTTTCCAATTTCGCCTAGTCCACCAACGCCGTAGATTGCAGTTTCATTATTTTTGACGTTTAGTTTATTCATTATTTATTAAACTCCGTAATTTTAAAATCCGGTTCATTTTCTTCAAACTCTAAATGTTTACCTTCAAGAGGCTGAATGTATTCGATTGTATAATCGGTGTTTTCGTCAATTAAATCTCTAACTTTAGCCTCGGTTTCAGTATCTAAATATAAAGATTTAGTTGATTCCCGTTTGGGATTTTCTTGTGGTTTTTCTTGGTACAAAACTTTAAAAATCAAAATGATTACTCCTTTTTCTAAAAACTTTTAAGTGTCGAACTAACTGTTGGAATTTACCAACTATTGTGTAACATTTTACCATAATAAAATGTATAAGTATATCTTCGTTAACTTACCAACTATTTATGGAACGTGATAATATAGACTAAAAAATATTAAATTGGAGATAAATATGCAAATTTTTATTGAATTAACAATTGGATTTGTGATGGCAATTATTATTTACAATGTTTTGCATCATTTCTTAGTAACTATTCCTGATCGTAAATATCAAATTGCAGTAAAAAAGCAGGTTGATAACGAAGTCTTTCAAATTATTTCTGAGTTAAAAGATGAAAAAAGCGTTTTAGTAATTGATCGGTTTATTAATTCATCTGTCTTAACTAGTGTTTGGGGAAGAGGGGTAATGGTCTTTGAATATCGATGTCATGTAAAAAATGATTATGATTTAAAATTTACTCGGACCACTATTGATAATAAATTACGGCAACAAGCCATACAGGATGACTTTATTGATGAAAATGGGAATGTTAAATTGATTTTAACTGATTGTTGGCTCAATAATCATATTTTAGTATTTGATGTGGCTGATGAACGAAACCGTGCTACATATGAATACGTTAAAGATATAAAAAAAATGGATGAAAAATAACAGTGCATTAAATCTAATGCACTGTTATTTTGAATTAATCTATAAAAATTTCATTTTCAGCTTGGCTAAATGGATTTTCTGTATCAATATGATCATAAAATAAAGTTCCATGTAGATGATCGATTTCATGCTGAACTATAATGGCAGGGTAGTGTTTCAGTCTTACTTTATGTTCGTTACCATCTAAATCTTGATATTTGATGGTTACACGATCTGAACGTGGTACATATCCTGGGATATCTTTATCGACAGACAAACACCCTTCACCAACAGTTAAAGCAGCAGGTTGAACAGAATTAGAAACAATTACTGGATTAACCATAATGGCTTTAAATGGTGATTCTTTTCCATCTTCTTCTGGTGGAGTTAACACAGCTGCCATTAATTTAGAAACACCAACTTGTGGTGCAGCCAAACCAACGCCTGCTCGCAAATGATATTTTTTACATTGTTCTGGATCTTGACTGACTTCTAGATATTTCATCATATTTTGACCCAGCTCACGATCTTCTTTACTGAGTGGAAACTTCACTGTTTCAGCTTGTTTTCTCAAAACAGGGTTTCCATCTCTCGTAATATCTTTCATTAGATACAAAAGATTACCTCCATTCGTTTCAATAATTACTAATCAATTATATTGCAATTACGTAATTATTGTAAGACTAGTGAAAATTTAATGAAAATTTTACTTTTGATGATTTATAATGTTAGATTATATAAAGACAGTCTAAAAGACAAGGGGGATTACCATTTTTAAATCTAAGATATTAGTTAAAGGAGATACTAAACGTGTTTCTGCCATGCTCCATTCTTTAATAATGAGTGATTTATCGTTGTCAGTATTAGTTGATGACGAAGAGAATTTTTCCAGTGACTTTTTGGCGAGTGAAATGTGTCAAAATCTAGACATTAAAGAAATTAATTCTGAATCTAAGCTAGATGAATTTGATGTTATGATTTATCTACCTAATACTGATTTTTACAATCCTAAAGTTACCGATCCTGCTAGAATTGCAGAGGATATTTCTGATGAGCTTGATAAATTTAGAGATACCATTAATGATGTAATTTCGCGTGGCTTTAAAGGAAAAATAATTCTTGATGCTCCTCACGATGAAGTTTTTGTTTATTTTGCTGCATATTTTTCTGGTTTTGACGTTAATAATATTATGGGTCTTGGTACATTACCTCAAGAAATGATACTACGAGAAAAATTAGTAACAGAATTTAAAGTTAGCGATGAAGATATCAATGTAAATACATTAGGATTAAGTACTAATAATTTAGTAGCATGGAGTAGAGTCTATATCGGACCAGCCACTTTATTATCATATATTGCTAGCGAAAATAATAATTTTGATTCGAAATTAATTACAGATGTTCAAGAGATGATTTCTGATCCACAAATTGTTACAAATTTAATGATTCAGGCAAAAGCAATTATTAAATTATTAAACTATCTTTCAAAAAGTGAATCATTAATCTGTTCAGTTGTAAGTTTAAATAAAGAAAATGATAAATTTAGTTTAAATCTTTCACCAAAATTAATTAATCACAATGGGATTATTCAATCCATTAATTTACAGCTTTCTGATGATGAGACTAAAGAAGTTGATGATGATTTAAAATGGGCGACCGATATTATTGAAAATATAAAAGAAGGCAAGGCACATGGTAAGAAAGACTAATGAGACTTATTCATATCCAATTGTTGAAGACTGGTCGACAGAAGAATTAACGGATGTAACAGAATTTTTTCGTAACATCGAAAGAGCTTATGATTTACCCAATGGAGTTAATCGTCAGAAGTTATTAAACAGTTTTAGACGTTTTCAAGAAATTAATCCTTCCCGAACGGAACAAAATAATTTGCGACGTGAATTTGAAAGAAATTCTGGATTTGATATTTACCATACGTTAAAAAAAGCGAAAGAAAATCCTAAAATTAAAAATATTAAACAAAACGATTAGACTGGTATTAGTAGTATTGACGTAAATTACTTCAATGTGATATTATTGTAAATAGTGTTAATAGCGAATTTAAAAGGATGCAAGTTAATTTTTAGATTAACAATAAGCAACTTAAGGAGCTGTGAGATAATCACGGCTTTTTATCTATTGCATTGCTATCAAACTTTAACTGCTCACTTTTTTAACTGCTTTTTGAGGAGGAAACATTTTTGAAAACAAGAGATGATATTAGAAACATTGCAATTATTGCCCATGTCGATCATGGTAAGACGACATTGGTTAATGAATTATTAAAACAATCTGATACTTTAGATGGTCATGATAAAATTCAAGATCGTGCACTTGATTCCAATCCGATTGAACGTGAACGTGGAATTACTATTCTTTCTAAAAATACTGCCGTTAAATATGATGGTAAACAGATTAATATTTTAGATACACCAGGACATGCTGATTTTGGTGGAGAAGTTGAACGAATTATGCGAATGGTAGATGGAGTACTTTTAGTAGTTGATGCTGCTGAAGGTACTATGCCACAAACACGATTTGTTTTGAAAAAGGCTTTGGAGCAACATTTGACTCCAATTGTTGTTATTAACAAAGTTGATAAACCAGGTGCTCGTCCTGAAGAAGTTGTTGATGAAGTACTTGATTTATTTATTGAATTAGGTGCTGATGAAAGTCAACTTGAATTCCCAGTTGTTTATGCTTCAGCTATGAATGGTACTTCAAGTGATAAACCAGAATTAGAAGCACAAGAACATACCATGAAACCAGTTTTTGATGCTATCTTAGGGAATATTCCTGCTCCTATTGATAATTCAGACATGCCACTTCAATTTCAAGTTGCCATGTTGGATTATGATGACTTTGTTGGTCGAATCGGGATTGGTCGTGTTTTCCGTGGCAAAATCAAAGTCGGAGACAGCGTTGTAGTTATGAAGCTTGATGGTTCAAAGCAAAACTTCCGTGTTACTAAGATCATGGGATTTGTCGGCTTGAACAAAGTTGAGATTAACGAAGCAAAAGCCGGTGATTTAATTGCTGTTTCTGGTATGGAAGATATTAATGTTGGTGAAACAGTGGTTTCTCCTGACAAATTAGAGCCACTACCAATTCTTAGAATTGACGAACCAACTATGAGAATGACTTTTGGTACTAATACTTCTCCATTTGTTGGTAAAGATGGGAAATTTGTTACTGCTCGTCAATTAATTGATCGTCTTGAAAAAGAACTTCATACAGATGTATCCCTTCGAGTTGAAGAAACTGATGACCCAGGTGCCTGGTTAGTATCTGGACGTGGTGAACTTCATTTGTCAATTTTAATTGAAACCCTTCGTCGTGAAGGATTTGAATTACAAGTTTCTCGTCCTGAAGTTATTTATAAAACTATTGACGGGGTTAAATGTGAACCTTTTGAATCAGTTCAAATTGATACTCCAGAAGAATATTCTGGATCAATTATTGACACTTTATCACAACGTAAAGGTGAAATGCAGAACATGGAAAGTGTTGGAAATGGGCAAACTCGGATGAGTTTCTTAGTTCCTTCACGAGGATTGATTGGTTATTCAACTCAATTCCTTTCACTTACTCACGGTTATGGGATTATGAACCATAGTTTTGAAAAATATGCTCCAGTTGTTAAAAATTGGGATCCTGGCCGTCGTAATGGTACATTAGTATCTATTAATACCGGTAAAGTTACAACTTATGCAATTATGGCTGTTCAAGATCGTGGTAAGATTTTTACTGATCCTGCTACCGAAGTATACGAAGGTATGATTGTTGGAGAAAATTCTCGAGATAACGATATTTCAGTTAATATTACTCGAGGACGTAATCAAACTAACGTTCGTGCTGCTGGATCAGAAGATATTGCTAAAGTTAAAGCACCTGTTCATCTTACTCTTGAAGAGTCACTTGAATTCTTAAATAGTGATGAGCTTTGTGAAGTAACACCTGATCATGTTCGTTTGAGAAAACGTATTTTAAATACTAACGAACGTGAAAAGTCTGCTAAAAAACAAAAACACAATAATTAATTATTGGATTGAGACTACTCATTATGAGTAGTCTTTTTTTTAGCTTATAATACTAGTACAATAGTTATATTAGGATAAATTATTGTTTCATTGGAGATTGGTTATGAGAAAGTTTTTTAGTGAGATTGATTGGTTTTTATTCTTTCCTTATATTTTGTTGTGTGGGATTGGAATAGTAATGGTATATTCTTCTAGTGCTGGGATTGGATTAATGCGCGGTGGAATGGCTAAATCATACATGATTAAGCAGTTAATCTTTGTAGTGATTAGTGTAATTTCTCTTTTGGTTATGTTTAGAATTAATTTTAAATTATTAAGAAGCCGAAAATTTATTGTTTGTTTTACTTTGATTATGGTTTCGTTGCTTTGTTATTTAAAATTCAAAGGTGCTACGATCAATGGTGCTGCTGGTTGGATTTCATTTGGTGGAGTTAGTTTGCAGCCAGCTGAATTGTGTAAGTTCTTTTTTATTACTTATTTTGCCTATTTATTTTGGAAACGACAGCAAAAAATTGTAAGTAACGGATTATTTAAAGCGTCAATCAGTAATGTTCTTCCATTTTTTATTCCTACTGTTATGTTGACATTAATTTTAATACAACCAGATACCGGTGGATTTGCCATTAATTTATTTATTATAATTGCTATGTTTGCTGCTGCTAGCAAAAGTACAAAATCAGTATTTGCTTGGGCAATTCTATGTTTTGCTGGACCTTGCCTATTGCTATGGTTATTTATTAATCCAATTGCAAATTGGGCTGCTAATAGTCATAGTTATCAGTTACAACGATTTGTATCGTTCAACAATCCATTTTTACATGCGCAAAGCTCAGGTCAGCAATTAATAAATTCCTATTATGCCATTAGTAATGGTGGTATTTTTGGCCGCGGATTGGGTAATAGCATTCAAAAAATGGGTTATTTAGCTGAACCGAATACTGACTTTATTCTTCCAATTATTTCAGAAGAATTAGGTCTTATCGGAGTAATAGTTGTTTTAGGACTGTTATTTGTGATGATTGTCAGAATCATAGATATTGGATTTAAAACTACTAATATTTATTACAGCTCAATTTGTTATGGAACAGCAGCATACTTTGTTATTCAAACGTTATTTAATGCTGGTGGTGCTGTCGGTATCGTCCCATTAACTGGAGTTGCGTTGCCGTTTATTAGTTATGGTGGTTCTAGTCTGCTAACTTTAAGTCTTTGTTTAGGAATGGTCCTAAATATTAGTCGAATTGAAAAAATTAAAAATCAACATAAATTAAAACACTCGAGGTGATTTTTTGTCACAATTTGAAAATCGAACGGAATTAATAGTTTCTATTTTGCTATTAAACAGGCCAAAACATTACAAAAATATGGTGATATTCGCTTTATTTCAACTAAAATGCATTATGTGATTTTATTTGTTGACAGTAAAAAACTAACTGAAACAATTAAAGAAATAAAAAAGCAGCATTTTGTAAAGAAAGTCGAAATTTCTCAAACTCCAACTTTGGCAGTTGATTTTAGTGAATTAAATCAAAATGTAGAAGAGGAAGGATAAAATAGTCATGCGGATAATCTCTGGAAAATATGGCGGTAGAAAAATTCAACCTGTTCCCGGTAATAGAACTCGTCCAACTACTGACAAAGTTAGGGAGTCATTATTTAACATGATTGGACCTTATTTTGATGGAGGAAATTTTCTTGACTTATTTGCAGGATCAGGAGCAGTTGCAATTGAGGCGGTTTCACGTGGGATGAAACGTGCCGTTTTGGTTGACCATCAGTATGCTGCTTATAAAACTATCAAAAGAAATGTTCAAATTTCCAATAATGAAAATTCTGATTTTATGATTTGGAAAATAGATGCCGAACGAGCAATTAAAAAATTAACTGATCAAAACGAGAAGTTTGATTACATATTTTTAGATCCACCATATGCTAAGCAGCAAATGATTAAGCAACTAAGTGAAATTAACAATTATGACTTATTAAATGTTGATGGATTAGTGATTTGTGAAACTGATAATCAAACTGAGATTGGCGAAGTGGATGGATACCGTCTAATGCGGAAAAAGAGTTACGGATTAACGATTATTACGATATATCAAAAAATTTAAGGGGAAGATATGAAATGAAAAATGCAGTTTATCCAGGAAGTTTTGACCCTTTAACTAATGGTCACTTAAATATTATTAAGCGGGCTAGCGTTATTTTTGATAATGTTACGATTGCAATTGGAGTTAATCCTGAAAAGAAAAGCTTATTTACTGTAAAAGAACGTGTTGAGTTAATTAATCAATGTATTTCTGAACTAAAAAATGTAACAGTTAAGTCTTATAGTGGTTTAACAGCTAATTTTGTGAAAGAACAGGATACCAATATTGTTATCCGCGGTACGAGAGATTCTAGGGATTTCATTTATGAACAAGAAAATGCTAATCTTAATAGTTTGATAGATAAGGATATTGAGACAATATTATTGTTCGCTAATCGGGATTACGAACTAATTTCTTCTTCAATGGTAAAAGAAATTAATCGTTTTGGTGGAGATGTTTCTAAATTCGTTCCAGAGCCAGTTGAAAAAGCTTTAAAGGAGAAAAAAAAGAGTGAATAAATTTATCCAAAAAATTAAAAAACATAAATTTTTAATTTCATTCATAATATTTATCTTATTTTTATTATGGTTTCTTTTTTGGCCGCTAAAATCATTAGTTGAATCTCCAGGAGAAGCAATTAATATCCAGCCAATGGTTAAAATTGATGGTAAAAAACCACTTAAAAAGAGTCATTTTATGATAACTGCTGTTTCACTTTCTCAGGCAAGACCGATTTCGTATTTACAAGCTAAATTTGATCCGCATATATCAATTGAAAAAGCAGATGATGTTACTGGCGGGCAAAATAACGAACAGTTTAATAATGTTCAAAATGTTTATATGAACAGTGCAATTAATAATGCAATTTACGTTGGATATCATAAAGCTAAAAAATCAGTAAAACGAACTTATCATGGAGTATACATTTTGAATGTATTGCCACATTCAGATTTTAAAAATAAATTACAACCAGCTGATTTAATCGAGTCAATTAATGGTAAACGGATGAAGCAAAGCACTGAGTATGTTAAATACATTAAACATTTACCAAAAAATGCTAAACTTGAAATTCACTTTAAACGAAATGGTAAAAATAAGTTTGTTAAAGGTCAAAAAAGAGAAATTGTTCCTGGATTTAATGGAATTGGGATTACTATGATTGACGACATGACAATTAAAACTAATCCTAAAGCTTCTATTACTCCCGGAGATATTGGGGGACCATCTGGTGGATTAATGTTTGCATTGCAAGTTTATAGTCAATTACAAGAACATCAATATTCATTTAAGAAAATTGCAGGAACGGGGACCATTGCTACTAATGGTTCTGTTGGTGAAATTGGTGGAGTTGACAAAAAGATTATTGCTGCTAATAACAGTGGAGCTCAAGTTTTCTTTTGTCCTTATGTTAAACCAACTAAAGAAAATCTTATGTTGGAACCTGATCATAAGACTAATTATCAAGTAGCAAAAGCAACTGCTAAAAAATATGCTCCACATTTAAAAGTTATTCCAGTTTCATCATTTGATGATGCCTTAAATTATCTAAATAAAAATTAACAAAAGACATCAAACTAATTAAAGTTTGATGTCTTTTTGCGTATTTAAGTTTAGAAAGGGGATTAAGATGGATAAGTATGTGGAAAAATTACAAGAAATATTTGATGAATATAAATTTAAAATTGTTATCGGATTGGTATTGTGTATTTTATTATTAGTTGGTTATTTAATCTTTATTCAAAAGATGGATAATTCGCATTCAGTTAAGGCAACAGATACCCAACCAACATCTTTATCTAAAAATGGAACTAAGGTAAAGAGTCATAGTAATGAACAAATTTTTGTGGATGTAAAAGGAGCAGTGAAAAATCCGGGAGTATATCAAATGAGTAATAATATGCGTGGATCTGATGCTGTAAATTTTGCTGGAGGATTTACAGAAGCGGCAGATATGAACCATATTAATTTAGCTAAAAAAGTCACAGATCAAGAAATTATTTATGTGCCTTTGCACGGTGAAATAGTTGGTCTTCCTAAAAGTGATTCAATTAGTGATAATAAACAACCTAGCTCTGAAAGTCCCGCATCTGATAGCAAAGGGTCTGCTGTTGGAAATAAAGTTAATTTAAATGACAGCGACAAAACTAAGTTACAAACTATTAATGGAGTTGGCGATAAAAAGGCAGATAAAATTATTGATTACCGAAATCAAAATGGCCCCTTTAAAAGTGTTGATGATTTGAAAAATGTTCCTGGATTTGGTGAAAAAACAGTTGCTAATTTACGACCATCATTGGCGGTTTAACTGTAAATCTAAATAATTATTGCTATACTTATGAAAAGTATAGGTAAGGGGATAATTATGAAAAATAAAAGAATTCCATGGGATCAATATTTTATGTTACAAGCAATTTTAACTGCCACAAGAAGTACTTGTGAACGCTTATCAGTTGGGGCCGTACTTGTAAGAAATAAACGAGTAATTGCCTGCGGATATAATGGGTCTGTTTCAGGAGACGTTCATTGTACAGATGTTGGTTGTTATTTAGTGAATGGGCATTGTGAGAGAACTATTCATGCTGAAATGAATGCAATCTTACAATGTGCTAAATTTGGTGAATCTACTGATGATGCTGAATTATATGTTACTGATTTTCCTTGTTTGCAATGTACTAAAATGTTATTACAAGCTGGAATTAAAAATATTAAATATTTACGTGAGTATCATAACAACGAATACGCCAAAAAGTTATTACTTAATCAGCATGTTAAGGCTGAAAAAATTAAAATTGATCAAGAACAAATTGATAATTTACCATTCGATGAATACTTATCTATCGATAAATAATTAAAAAAAATTTTTATATTTTCACAGCTATTCTTTGGAGTCTTGTTAGCGTTACAATTCTAATTGATTTTTGGTGGGGAATAAGCTTAACCTTAGTTTGGTTAATTAGAATCTATCGACTTCAGATTAAAAAAATGATAATAGTTAATTTGTTGCTAATGTTAATTCCAATTCTAATATTTATGCTATACCAACATAATGAAAAGACTAAGTTGGTTAATTTAAACCAAAATTGTGGGTTATCTAAGCAGGTTAAAATTGAAATATTGCCAGATGAATTAAAAATTAACGAAAATAAATTTCATGCAATTGGCTATGTACCTAAAATTAATCAGAAAGTTGTTCTTTTTGGATTTTCTAAAAATAAGCAGGAGCAACAGTTATTAAAATCAATTAAAACCAAGTCATTAATAGAAGTCACAGGAGATTTATCTGAGCTTGAAAAAGCCCCTAATTTTAATCAGTTTGATTCCAACTTATTTTATGGCAATCAGGGAATTCATGGTCAAATAAAAGTCAGACAAATTAATAAAGTTTCGTATGATTATAAGCGGACTGTTAGTGACATTATGCATTTAATTCGGTATATGGGATTACAAAGGACAAGTAAGTTTCCAAAAACACTCAAAATGTATGTTCAAAGTTTGTTGTTTGGATTTAAAAATAGTGATTTTAAAGATAATATGTTAGGTGTACAGCAACTTGGTTTGATTCATTTATTTAGTATTTCAGGAATGCATGTTTATTTTTTAATTAATTTTGTAATGTTTATGCTTTCTTTATTACACATTAAACGGGAATCTATTGATTGGTTACTTATTTTTGTTTTACCCGGCTATTTTATTGTGGCAGGAGCATCGGTTGGATTATTGCGAGTTATTTTAATGGTTGAAGGAAGATTAGGAGTAAAAAAATTTGGCCTTTACTTTACGCGCTTAGATATCTGGTCATTTGCATTAATGATTAATCTATTAATTAATCCCATGCTGTTATTACAGTTTGGATGTCAGTTATCTTATATACTATCGTTTGCATTAATTTATGCTAATCATCTTAATAACGTTAAAAGAACCATCATGATGAATGTAGTTGGTCTTCCTTTTATTCTTTTTAATCTTTATGAATGGCATATTTTGTCTTTACTTGCTAATATTTTAATAATTCCGTTCTTTTCGTTAGTTATTTTTCCCATTGTAATAATAGGCTATTTTTTAGCGATATTTAATCTTCCATTTGTTCATTTGGTAAATAACGGATTATTAATCTTTGATAAAATTATGATAGTAGTTTCTAAGTTTCCGGGAGAAATAACATTTGGGAAGCCTATCATGTTAGTCGTAATTGGAATGGTAATTTTAAGTTTGTTAATATTAGGAAATCCCAATTTAAAAAATAAAATACTATTAATAAGTTTGTTTGTATTGACTTTTTTAATGATTCATTTTCCACTAACAGGTGAAATAACTTTTTTCGATGTGGGACAGGGTGATAGTACTTTAATAAGACAGCCATTTAATACTTCCATAACTTTGATTGATACTGGTGGCAAACCTAATTTCTTTGCAAAAGAGGGTCAAAAGACAGTTTACTTAGCACCCGAAACATCTATAAGATATTTAAAGAGCATCGGTATTAATCACATTGATAACATTTGTTTGAGTCATCAGGATGCCGATCATATTGGTTATATTATATAAAGTCACTGATATAGCAGTGTTTAGCACCGATACTTTTTAAATATCCCATAAAAACTACCATAATTCGTTGAATTTATCGGCTAAGTTGTCATTTTTCTCAGGATTACGTTCGGTATAAATTGAAAGTGTCATTTGTGGATTTGAATGACCAAGTGCAGCAGAAACTTCTGAAAGTGGCACACCAGAATTTAATAAATAACTAGCATACATATGTCTGAAAGTATGTGCAGTAAAATGACCAACTAAATATCCTAATTTAGCACGCTTTAATGTATTTCTTAATCTTAAAGAAATTCCAGTATTTACAAGCGGATTAAGGTATTTGCTTTGTAATACATAAGTTGATTTTTCAAATGGTTCCCCATGTTGTAAAAAAGCTTTTGATATTTCAATTTTATACTGTTTCAATAAATTAGCTAAACTTCTAGAAATAGTTATTTCTCTTATGCTTTGTGGTGTCTTGGGTGCACGTGCCCCAAGATCATCTCGGGTGCGTTTAATATTAACTTTCAAGTTTTCTAAATCCACATCTTGCCATTGTAGCCCGCATAATTCACCTTCTCGCATTCCAGTTTGCTGCAACGTGTACATAATCACTTGAGTTAAAATTGGTTCTTTCTCTAATTGAGTATTGAACTGTTTTAACTCTTTTTTTGTCATGATTCGTTTTTCTTGTTTTCCAGTATCTGGAATTTTAACGTGTGATAATTTGTTTCGTTTTAAAATACCATCATCGACAGCTTCATTCATGATTGTCATCATACGATGATGTACATTGAGAATCGTATTTCTCAAATAACCTTGTTCTACCATCGGATTAATCAACTTAGACATGTAGGTTGTTTTATTTAATGATGTCAATTTCTCATTTCCAATTAGTTTGAAAATGTGTTGATTAAAAGCTGTGTGGTAACTTCTTACGGTAGATGATTTCAACAAATTTTCGTGGCTCTTTATATAAGCGGTTGCGAACTGTTTAACCGTTACGTTCTTATTTTTAACTAGATCAGTTTCATTTTCAGCTATCTGACTTTCTTCAGTTAAAGAAGCACGATAAGCGTCCATCTCTGTTTTAAATCCACGTTTTTGGGACTCTCTGCGTTTATGAAATGAATCGTAGTAAGTTATACGGTAACCCCACAAAGTACCTGATTTTAACTTATATGAGAATACACGTGGATGCTTTTTTGAGTATTTTAATTTCATTGTTTTTCACCTCCTTTTTCAAACGTGTGTTCTTTAATATCAATAATAAAAAGCCATTTAAGACCTTTATTATTTATTTAATTTTTCTATTTCTTGTAATGCTGCTACTAATTTATCGCATTCTTGTAGCATTTTTTTGTAAAAATAAGAGTCAGTTTTTGTCTCACTATTGATAAATTTAACAATCCATGTTTTACCGCCACGAAAATTTATATTTACTGACAAATTAGTAATTACGTCATATTTTTTTCCACCAGTAACAGCACCAACTGCACCGCCAACTCCACCTAGTAACACTGTTCCAACTACTGCTCTTGTAACTCTATGGTGTTTTTCTTTACTTTTACCCTGAGTATTAACTTTGTAACTAATTAAATTTTCGAAATATTCTTTATCAAATTCTCCTAGTAAATGATTTCTAAAAAGATTTTTTGTTTTAAAATCAAAGTAAACATTTTTAAATTTTCTAGCATTATCTTTTTTTAATTGATTTTTTATAAGTTCTTTTTGAGTCGGTTGCTTGTTATCATTTTTTAAAGATTGATGATTTTTATGATTTTCTTTCCATATTTGTTCTTTGGTCTTTCCATTTGGAAGTTTCTTTTTGAAATCTAATATCATCCAAATTATAAATACTATTGCAACAATAATAATTCCGATACCAGTTGGAAGAGATAAAATAGCCAAAATTATAAATGAAACCCAATACCACCATTTTGTAAATACAGGACTCTCATTTTTATTCATAAAAATTCTCCTATCAGCTTTTAACGTCGATCAGTTTTGGACGTAAATTAACTTTCCTTTAATAAATTTGATTATTCATTAAGATACAACAGTAAAATAATAGCCACGCAATTTATGCGGCTTTTTAAAATCTTTTCATTTCCATTTTTACGATACCTAAAATGCGCCCAGGTCTATCTTCGTTTAAAACAATTGGGTCATATGATGGGTTATCTGGCATAAGAATTACATTGGTTTTTGTTTTTTTAATTCGTTTTAAAGTAGCAGTGTTTTCATCTTCTAGTAAGACTGCTGCTATTTGACCATTTTCGGCGTCTGGTTGCTCTCTAACAACCACTTGAGAACCATTACTAATGGTTGGTTCCATGCTGTCTCCAATACAATTAAGGATAAAGAATGTACCATTCTTAACCACATCAGAGGGGATAGGAACATAGTCAGAAATATTTTCTTCAGCGATGATAGGTTCACCGCATGCTATTTCACCAATCACTGGAACGTTTACAAAGCTTGAGCCTATATACTCGATGTTAGAAGGCTTAGGAGTTTCAATACCAGCTAGATTATATAGAATAAACTTATTTATTCTTAAACCTTTAGCTATTTTATCTAGAGTTTCTGGCTTAGGATTAGAATCTGCCTTTTTGTTAGTTAATTTAGAAAGGTAAGCAGGGGATACTCCAATTTGCAAAGCTGCCTGTCTTAATGACCAACCGCTTTCATCTAACGTATTTTTAATATATATTCCTAAGTTAGTCTTATTTATATCAGTCATTTAGAGAACTTCCTTTAAATTTATTAAATATAGTATATATTAAATGTTTAGAAAAATGTATATTTTTATTTAAAAAGTGTTGCATATTTCTAAACGATGATATATAATTAATTATGTTGAAAGGAGATAAAAAATGACAACTACAAAATTAAAAGTTAAGAACCCGCAAGAATTAATCAGGGCTGCTAGACGAAAAGGCAAGTACAATAAAGATGTTGCCAACTGCATTGGTATAGCTCCAGCTTATTATTCGTCAGTCATTAATGGAAAACTATGCCCAGGGCCCAATACAGCTGAAAAGATTGCTGATTTTTTTGGAAAAAAGATTGATGATATTTTTTTTGAAGTAAGTGTTAAGAAAAATACAACACAAAAAGAGAAGGTGAGTTAATATGGAAACTTTGGTAATTATGAAAGACCAACAAGCAGTGACAAGTTCACTTAAAGTGGCTGAAACATTTGGAAAAAGACATAAGAATGTAATTCAATCTATTGAAAATTTGACGGCTGAAAATTCAGCTCTCCAAAACATGTTTAAATTAGGAACTTATTTATCGAAGCAAAACAAGACACTTCCGATGTATTACATGAACCGTGATGGTTTTACGTTGCTTGTTGTCGGTTTCATCTTTAAGCGTCAATGAGATTAACAAAGTTTTATATGAAGTTAATGAGTATGTTTATAGAAAAGTTTTAGAACAAAAAATCCCCACTAAATAGTGAGGAAAATTTTTATGAAAGGATAAGTTATGAATAATTTTGAAAAATATTGGATGATATTTTCTATATTAATCTCGATATTTGCTTTCCTGTTAAGTATTTATGTGACATTTTTTTATGAATAATTTTATTAGGTGTTTTAATTTCTAATTCAAAATTTTCAAAATAATCAAATCCTTTGGGATCAACAAATTCTATTAAAAAATCTTTTGTTTCATTTGGAGGTAAGTTATATGGGAGCTTAGTCGTCATAATTTCCGGAACTTGTTTGAATGGTGGTCTATAAGGAGAAATATCCCAAAGCGGACCTTCAAATGCATGAGATTTCCTATAAGATTCGAACAATTTATCTTTTTGAAAAATATTTATATTTGTTATTGCAACTTGTTTTGAAGATTTATTAGTTATTGAAATTAAAATATAAAAATCTTTAGGTGTAATTCTATATGTTCCTATATTTTTGATTAACAAGTTAACTCTTGATTTAATCCATAAGTAAAAAGGAGTTATACAACTAATTAATAATGAAAATGTCGATAGATATAAACTTAAATCTTTTATTTTAATCACCACCTTTCTAGTGACGATTATATCAAATGAATTAATAGCTAATTAAAAAGGAGGTGAGATAGATGATTTCATATTTTAGAGAGCTACTAAATTGTTTTTGGGAAATAGAAAAAGACCTTCACGCTATCGCAAGTAGCATGAAGGTCCCAAAAAAAGATTTATATGATGTTTTTGGAAACAAAATTAAAGATTAGTTTTTATCTTCTTCAATTTGTTTTAGGATCCGTTGATAAGTTGCGTATAAATCTGTTTGTTTAACTTGAAAACGAATACTTGAATCTGAAATATTGTTTAATCCCATAAAGTTAAACCATGATTTTGTTAATTCTAATGCTAATTTTTCATTATCCAATATAATCACCTCCCTTGAAGTGATTATACCAAACAGAAAGAAGGTGATTTCGTGAATGATGTTTCACTTGTAGAAATTCATAAACAAGCAGCTGAAAAAGTTGCTTATGAAATGATTGCTCCAATTGCTGAAAATATAAAACTTGATTACGTAACAATTGATACAAAGCTTGCTAGAGTTTTAACACGACAATCGGCTAATGAATGGCAAGATATTGCAAAGACTCCAGCAATGAGAGCAATCGAGCACCATAAGAAAACGTCAACTGGTGCGCAAGGTAGGTCAATCTATTATTGGCCGGAAGAGTTTTATCCAACAGTAAAAAAAGTATTAAGAGAAAGGATGGATTGAAATGATGGCAGAAATCCCAGCATGGGTAATGTATATTGCAATATTCATTTTTGCAGCGTTTTACGGGAAGTATGTAATTTATGCAATCGTTAGTTTCTTCAAATTTTTGAAAGATGACATTGAAGAAATGATTAGTAACCCAAGATATTACTTTAAAGATTTTTTTGGAGGTCCAAATGATTAGATTAATTAAGATCATAAAAAAAGACCGATCACGTGGAAGCGTGAAAGGTCCAGAATTACTAGCTTTAGTAAATTTAATTCCTTTTAATTCTAACAGCAAAGGCAAACTAATTCAATCGGAGGCGAGATAGTATGAAAAAAATTAACGCATTATCCCACAACATCATCATTGTTAATCAACGAATTAAAGAAACTGTTGATGATAAGAAAATGAATGATAGATGGTTAAAGGTTTTTAACTCTCTTGTTTCTGAATTGTTTAAAGAATTAGCTGATCCGAGTGAGAAAGGGGTTCTAGATGGCGTGCAAGTATTGTGAAAATGGCAAACCATTGTATGACTTTAACGTAGCTGCAGTCATTGTTCCTAATTCTCAATTAGGTGCAGGGCTTCAAATATTTGATGATACAACTAATTCTTATATCAAGAGTGATAAAGAACCAATAGCTGAATTAGACATTGAGTATTGTCCCAAATGTGGCGATTGGATTGGTAGATGGGACGAAAACCCAAAGTATAAAAAAGAAAACGAAACTAAAGGGGTAAACATAAAATGACAACTAAACAAACAGCAGTAATCGAATATAAATCAAACGGACAAGAAGTTAAATTAAGTCCAAGCATGGTTAGAAATTATTTAGTGAGTGGTAAAGGAAATGTATCTGATCAAGAAATAGTTAGTTTTATGCAACTTTGTAAGTACCAAGGATTAAATCCATTCTTGAATGAAGCTTACCTAGTTAAGTACGGAAGCGCACCAGCTTCTATTATTACGTCTAAAGAAGCATTTATGAAACGCGCCAATTCAGACCCACATTTCAAAGGATTCAAAGCTGGAATTCTTGTGCAACGTGGCGAGGAGTTAAAGAAACTAGATGGTGCGATTAAATTGCCAAAAGATATTTTAATCGGGGGTTGGGCAGAAGTAAAACGTGATGACCGTGACTATCCGATTTCTGTTGAAATCAGTTTAGATGAATTTGGAAAAGGTCAATCAACTTGGAAGCAAATGCCAATGAACATGATTAGAAAAACCGCCATCGTTAATGCTTTGCGTGAAGCCTTCCCAGAACAACTAGGAAATCTTTATACAGACGAAGAACAAGGACAAGGGCTTGCTCCTAAAAATATTAACAATCAAGCAACAGAAACAACCATTGATAAAAAAGAATCTGTAGAACAAACGTTCGATGTACCTGAAGAAACACAAAACAAAGCTGATGAATATTTCGATAAACAAGACTCAGAAACAATGGAAGGTGATTTTAATGACAGTGACAACTCAAGTGAAGAAACAACCAGCGAAGCAGAACAAGAAGAACTCTTTAAAGAAGGACCAGGAGCAGGAGTTCATTCTAAAGCAGAGTAATTATTATTCTGCTGAAGCTAATCAGCATTTTATGAGTAAGTCACTGTATTGGAATTTTCTTGGTTGCGAAGCTGCAGCTCTTGCTCAGTTAAAGGGAGAATACAACGCATTTCAGGACGAAACTCCTTTGTTAGTAGGAAATTACCTACATTCTTATTTCGAGTCTGAAGAGTCACACAAGAGCTTCCTAGACGTAAATAAAAAGAAATTATACAAGTATGGCAAACCTGAAAAAGGTTTGAAAAAGCAATTTACTGATGCTGACAAAATGATTAAAGCGTTAAAAGATGACCCATCATTTCCATATATTTACAAAGGCAATAAAGAAGCAATTGTAACAGGCAAAATCAATGGAATTCAATGGATGGGTAAAATTGATTGTTTGAATTTAGATGCTAAAAATTCTTATTTTGTTGATTTGAAAACAGTCGATGATTTTCATAAGAAACACTGGGACGATGGACAACATAAGTTTGTAAACTTTGCTCAACAGCGTGGTTATATTCTTCAAATGGCAATCTATAAAGAGTTAATTAAACAAACATTTGGAATTAATGCAAGACCATTTATCATTGCCGTTTCAAAACAAAGTACACCAGATAAAGCAATTTATTCTATTCCTGATGAAGATATGCAAGAGCAGCTTAACGAATTACAAGAATGTCAAGAACACATTCGAGATGTAATCAAAGGCACGGTTAAACCAATTCCTTGCGGTCATTGTGACTATTGCAGAATGCATAAGACATTAGGTTCAATTCAATCTATTGACGATATTGAGATTTTTTAGGAGATATAAAAATGAATGAAATATTTCCAGATTTTTTCACACAAATACCTTCATCGATTATGAAATCAAAAAAATTAAATTCAACCGATAAATGTATTTATGGTGTGATCTATACGATGTTAAACACTACTCGTAAATGTTTTATGAGCAATGCAAGAATTGCTAGTGAAATTAGTTCGACACCTAAGTCTGTTTCTAGATCAATCACAAAGTTATCACGGTTAGGATTATTTAATGTTGAACTAACTTATATAGATGGTACAAAACAAGTTGATAAAAGATTTATTACTTTAGGAAATACCCCTATACCCAAAAATGAGCATAGGGTATGCCCAAATAAAAGCATAGGTATGCCCAAAAATGAGCAGGATAATAAATCACTTAATAGACTATCTGATTATGGTGGTGGTGACGCTGAAAAATCACTTCAAGCTGTTGCTAACAATTTTCAAAAGAATATCGGAGTGTTAAATGCTAAAAATATCGATGATTTACGAGTCTGGTCTGAAGACATGCCACTTGATGTTATTAATTACGCGATTGATATAGCAGCAGATAATAACGCCCAAACATTTAGTTATGTAAATTCAATTCTTAAGCGTTGGTATCAATCAAACATTAAAACGATTGAACAAGCTAAGGCTAGTAGTACCAAGAATGGTAAACGAAATTACGGTAGTTCTAACAAACGCAAAAGTAAGCGGGGTGAGATAGATGAAGAACTTGGTTTCTAGTTTGCCTACTCCAAAGAAATTAGAAGAGTTCTGCTCTATTCATCAAACTACTAGATTAATCAAAGGTGTCATTCCTGGTCACAAAGATAAAGTTTGCCCAGCTTGTGTTGAAGAAGCCAGAAGGAATACTAACGAAAGAGAAATTGAGAAGTTTAGAAATCGCAGAACTTATAACCGATTATATGTTGATTCGGTTTTAACAGATGAAGATGTTCTTGAATGCTCGTTTGATAATTTTGAAGTTACGAATGCAGCTCAAAACGAGCAGCTTAACAGAATGAAACAGATAGCAAACCTTTATTTAGATAAGAACTTCAAAGGTAACACAGTTCTCTCAGGTAAAGCCGGAACAGGTAAGACACATTTAGCTTATTCATTACTTAGATATGTGAATGAGAATGCTAATCCAAAACAATCGTGTTTGTTTATCGATTTTAATGAGCTGGTTTCCAAAATTAAAGGAAATTTCAAATCTACTTCCACAATTTGGAAAGAAGAAACGATGATTGAGCAAATTGGTAATGCTGATCTAGTTGTTTTAGATGACTTGGGAAGTGAGTCCAGCTTCAAAGGCGACAATAACGAATCATCAGATTGGAACCAACGTTTGCTGTTTAACATCTTAAATCGTCGCAACAGAACAATAATTACTAGTAATTTAAGCGGCAAAGAAATGAAAGAGATTTACAATCCTAAAATTGTATCTCGAATTAGTAAAGGAACTAAAGACAAGTCAATCGTTTTTGATAAAAAACTAAAAGATTATAGGAGTGAACAATTTTGAAAATTACATTTGATAAGAACTGTCCAGTTTGCCACGGATCAGGACAAGAATTAATCCCGTTTAAATACGGGGAAGGCTACATTGGCATGCAAACTTGCCGATTATGTACTCAACGGGCCAAAGATTTAGAAGAGTTTAAGGAGCTTTGTTCTCCAAGTTTAGTTGGAGGTGATAGTCATGACTGTTGAAATTAAAGACAATCACGAAATGCTGAAACTTGTGCATGAATTAGAAGATGATTATGCCTTTGAAGACGAATTTGGCAACAACCACTTTTCAATTAACAACGTTCCTAAAAATAATCCAATTCTTAAAGCTATTCAAAAGTTTAATGGTGAAAAATTAATTACACATGAAAAAGGATTTAAAACTGCTTATCTGTATCAAGCGTACGACTGGAATAACAAGTTAGTTGCTGAAGGCTTTGATAAGCAATACTTAATGACTAAATTAAGAAAAGTGAAAGACTTTAAAAATTATCGTTTTAGTTTATCAATGATTAACAGCGGATTAAAAAGAGACCACGGAAAATTTTATTGGGGATATATCAAAATCAAAGAAGTAAAACGTGAGGTTGCAATCCCTAAAACTTACGAAAAATACGAATACTCAGCTTTCGATAAAGATGGCAACTTCATATGTAAGGCAGAAGGCATTCGTAAACTAGAAGCTAAGTTAAAGAATTCACGTCTTAAAGATTGTATTGGGTTGAGTAACTCCTCCATTGGAGATCACTTGAAAAAATATAACGGTAAAACGAGATGGGGACATATTGAGATTAAAGAAATCGAGAAAATCAAAAGGGAATAAATATGGAGCTAAGAAGCAAATTATCGATGGCATTAAATTTGATAGCAAAGCAGAAGCTCAATATTACTTAATCTACGTCAAAAATAATTGGAAACACTTCAGCGTACATGAGAGCTTCGAAATTACGCCAAAATTTAAGCTAGACAAACGTAATAAGCGCCATCGAGTTTACTCCCCAGATTTTGTTAAAAGAGACGAGAACGGCAAAATACTCAAAGTTGTAGATGTTAAACCTGAAAAGATTACAGATGGTGCCAGCTTGAGAATGAATCAATTTGAATTCATTTATAAGATACCGAAAGAAATTCGATGTGCATTGAACCGGTTTACATGAGATAATCAGAATAGATTAGAAGCCCTGAAACAGGCGTAAAATAACAAATGCTTAAAAATGATGCTACTGGAAGTTGGTCGCATCTTTAATTAGTATTTAAATTAAAAATTAGAATCTAAAGGAGAACTTATATAATGACAATACACAAGAATCCTTTAGTTAAGCCCTTTGTCAAATGGGCTGGGGGAAAGCGACAATTATTACCAGAGATAAAACGTTATTTGCCGTCAAAAATTAAAAATTATTACGAACCATTCGTGGGAGGGGGCGCTGTTTTTTTAGATATACAATGTCCACACCCCATAATTAACGACTTTAATGATGAATTAATCAATACCTACTTAGTAGTAAGAGATGACGTCGATTCTTTAATCCATTTACTCAAAAAGCATGAGCTTAATAACAGTAGTGACTACTATTACCAAATGCGTGCTTGGGATCGTACTGGTGAACTACAAAAACGCTCTAATACAGAACGTGCTGCAAGATTCATTTATCTTAATAAAACCGGATTTAATGGCTTATTTCGTGTAAATTCTCAAGGTCAGATTAACGTTCCTTATGGTCGCTACAAGAATCCTGCTATTGTTAATGAGGAAGTTTTACATGCAGTTTCACTATATTTAAATAGATCAAGCGCTACTATATTTAATGGTGATTACTATGATGCTATTAAAAGTGCCAAGAAGGGGGACTTTGTATACTTAGATCCCCCTTATGCTCCCATATCAGAAGATAAACAAAGTTTTGTTGGTTACACTTTGAATGGTTTTGGAAGAGAAGAACAGGAACGTTTGCGTGATGTGTTCAATGAACTTACAAAACGGGGTGTTAATGCTATGCTTTCTAATTCCAAGGTACAGTTGATCGAAGATCTGTATAAAGAATATCAAGAAACAACTAGGACCGTTACAGCTACAAGAAACATAAATTCGAATAGTGCTGGGCGTGGCCGAGTTGATGAAGTATTGATCATGAATTACAAAACAGGTAATTAGGTAGGGGAACGTCAATGGATAAAAGTAATAAACTAGACATTGCCTGGAATCACTTATTTGCAAAATATGATATCTTGAATGAAATAGACCAAAATGGTGTATGTAAGCTAAAGGCAGAGCAAATTAAAGAATTCCGTGAACCAAGACTGATGACTAAATTTGACTGGTCAGATGCTCGTCCTAAAGTTTTTCGAGAGAATGGCTTGTCTGTACTGCCTGATAGTCGTGGAACCTATGTAATCGGAAAATTTAAAGCATACAAAAAGCTTGAATATGAAGAAGTCAAACCTATTAGTGTTAAAATGCCTGAATGGATACATTCATTTGATCATTTCCCAGTAACATCAGAAGCTGTTGCTTTAAACATCGCCCAAATGACTGGTATGATAGACATGATCATGGGGACTAATGACGGTGAGCCGTCTGCTATAAGCACTATAACAGGTCGTCTCAAATCGGGAGAATTAAAGTACCGAATAGATTTAAAAGATTCTAAAAGTCCTTATTCGTTTAGCGTTCATAATAGCCAGGTAGAAATCGATGCGGGCTTTGAAAATTTAAATAATTTACTTGTAATAGAAGCCAAAAACAGAATTCCACAAGATTTCATGATCAGACAGCTTTATTATCCCTTTCGCGGCTATACCAATCTTAATATAGACAAAAAAGTACTACCGGTATATCTTACACATGCAGACAATGTCTACGCTTTTCATGTATTTGAATTCACAGATCCGAACAACTATTCAAGTATTCGACGTGTTAAACAAGTAAATTTCATTGTGGATCAAAGCTTGGCTATTACTCTTGAAAATGTTAAACAAATCAGTAAGGATAGTCCTAATCTGAAAGATACCATCACATTTCCACAAGCAGATAGTCTTACACGTATTTTGGACATGCTGCAGCATTTACGGACTCCTAAAGATAAATTTGAATTAGGTAGTGACTACCAGTTTAATGAACGACAAGGTGATTATTATGGAAACGCTCTTCGTTATCTTGGATTTGCTAGCAAAGTTGAAAGAAAATTTGAGTTGACAAAACTAGGAAAATACGTTGCCGATTTACCTAACTCTGACAATAGAAATAAAATTATTATTAAACAAATCCTATCAACCAAATGCTTTAATTTAATATTCGTAAATACTCTTCATAATGGTGGTGAATTTGATAATGATTATATCGATCATGTCTTATTAGACAATGCTATGTCTGTGCGCAGTAGTACAACTGCAAAAAGACGACGTAGCACTGTGAAAAACTGGCTTAACTGGGTTTTAAGCACTGCTACTGCAGAATAGATAAGGAGCTGTATACATTGCTTTCCTAACTCGCAAAATTCTAAAGAGTTAACTGAACTGGAAAGGTCCCTGCATATCTAATCGCCAAGTGTGATGTAACTTAAGGTTATGTCACACTTTTTTGTTTTTTAATTACTGTTACTAGAACAATTCACACTAAAAATAAAAGTTACTCTTGATTGATCATACAGCCGTTAGGCAATTGATATTTATATTGTGCCTTTGCTCAATTTGAAAGCGACCCGTTCTTCCCCCGTACACGAGAAGACAAAAGCTATGACAGAGTTTATATTTTTATTTAAGTAAGGGCCAACCAAAAACTTACACAAATACAATTAGAACATAAACTACTTCAGCAAGGTAAATATCATGGTCGCAAACCCCAATACACCCAAGACGATCCCCGCTTGCAACATGCTTTTAAGCTTTACCAGGCAGGCATGAGTGATGTCGATGTTGCCCGTAATACAGGCATTAAACGGACGACCTTTATAAGGTATCGAAAGAAATTTAATGTTAACAGATAATAGGTATGACTAATTGTTGAAACCTATTTATACCAAATCTCAATGACTTACCTTCGGTTAACCATAAAGATGAAAACAAATCGAATAATACTATTGATAATTTGGAATGGTGTACTGCAAAATACAATGTTAATTATGGAACTTATAAGAAAAGAGTTAGCTGGAGCAAGTCAAAACCAGTTATTGGATTTGGTAAAACTAAAGTTGCCATTTTAAAACATGCAGATAATGCAATAAGAAATAACATCAAAGGAATATCTAGAAGTTCTCGTAAAATGAAATGGAGATTTCTGAAATTTGATTTTAATGGTTTGAAGAAGTTAAAACTAACTAACGTTGGAGAATTGGAGAAACAGAATGATTAATTATACAGAAACTCCATGCTTACAAATTGCAAGTAAAGAAATCATGGTTGCTTTACAGCATAAGTATGGAATAGACAAAATTTTAGAAATAGACGATAAGTTAGTCCTTATCGGCAAAGATTGGTGTCACAAATCAGATGACGGACTGCAACTTGTTGAAAGAGAATTAGCTGCTAAAACATGTATGAGATTGGGGAATTAGTATGTTCATATTATTCATATTGTTATTGTGCGTTATATGGTTCTTTATGAGTGGCTGTGGCTCTAGCTGCCTAACGTGGGTAGTAGGAATTATGATGATTTTGTTTTTGCTATCGTTGTTAATTAATCATTGGTGGTTAATCTTATTAATCATTATTATTGGTTTGATCGGTGCGTATTTTAAGTAAAAAGCGAAAGGAATATATTAATATGACAGGTAAGATTAGATTAAAACTACCAAAAGATAGTTACGTTCATACTAAAGAAGGCAACGAAGGTCATTTCATTAATTGTAAAGAAAACCGTGACGAAAATTACATTGAAGTAACTCGTGAAGGATTAGATGTTTTGCTAAATGATATTTTTAAATCACCAGCAACGATTGAATATGGATAGTAACTAATAAATACATTAATTCAGTGCATAAAAAAAGACCACCAGTAGTTGGTAGTCTGATAAAGCAGTCAAGTGCCTATATTATAACATTTGTAGCTATCAATTACTGGAGGTTCTACATGTCACATTTTCCATTTTTAGATCAAAATGCAACGATTAAAAATGCAAAAGAAATCTTAAAAGATTATGAAGATTATCATAATTTAGAACAAAGCCTAAAGCTAACAATTAAAAGTCCAATTATTTCTGATGTGCCTAAATCAGCTCCAGTTGGTAATAGACAAGAAGACAAAGTTGTTGAGAAGTTAGAAATCAGAAACTATTCAGCGTTCTATTGTAAGTTGATTAGAAATGTAGTTGAAGCGATGGAAAATAAAGACTATCAAATTATTATCCGTGATACGTACCTTGTGGATTGCCAAACTGCCGTTTCAATTATGATGGAACTAAATTTAGCACCAGCACAATTCTATAGAATGAAAAATGACGCATTGCTTGTGTTTGCCCAGACTTTGCCACCATTTCATGATTTAGATGGGAAATGGATAGATCCATTGGTTTATAAAAACTAGATGATAGTGATTTGGTAGTGATTTGATATTAATATGGAGCTAGCTTAACTATAATAGGTATTGTAGAAAAGATTAAATAATATTAAATAAACAACAAAAAAACTCCAACTAGCAATCGATTTAGTCTTTTTCTACACAGCGTGGTAAGGTTCAATTCCTTACTGCGCTTTTTTTATACATATATTTAAGTGGTGATATACATTGCTGAACGTACTAGAAAGGACCTTGAACGTGAGCGTAAAGTTATTGCAAGGTGATTGCCTTGAATTAATGAAAGGCATTCCAGATAAAAGTATTGATATGATTCTATGCGATTTACCATACGGAACCACTGCCAATAAGTGGGACAAGATATTACCAGCCGAAATATTATGGGGACAATATTTAAGAATTATTAAGCCTAAAGGTGCTATTGTCTTGTTTACTAGTGGGCAATTTACAAATAAGTTAATTAATTCGCAAAATGATATTTACCGTTACAAATGGGTATGGGAAAAGAATCGAAGAGGCAACTTCGTTAATGCAAAGAATCGACCTATGACTTCGTATGAAGAAATCTGTGTTTTCAGTAAAGGTATTACTGCCAATACAAAAAATACTGATTTGAAAATGAATTATTATCCTCAAGGATTAATTGAAATTAATAAAATTAAGAAACATAGTGATACACAATTTGGCACAATGGCTGGCAAACGACCCAGTCATAAGAAAGTGACGGTTCAAAAATACACAAACTATCCTAGTGACATTTTAAAGTTTGATTGTGTTTCAAAGCCTGAGCACCCAACACAAAAGCCTCTGGAATTGCTTGAATATTTAATTAGAACGTATACTCGTGAAAATGAAACAGTATTAGATAATACTATGGGTTCTGGCTCAACAGGAGTAGCCTGCGTTAATACTAACCGCAACTTCATTGGTATGGAACTGGACGAGAACTATTTCAAGATTGCAAAGGAACGTATAGAAAGGATTAAAAGTAAACGTGACTTATAAACGTGATGGAATACCATACTCTAGCCGTCAAGAGTATGACTTAATTAATCTCATTGATAATGAAAATAAGCGTAAGAAGAAAGGCGAGCAACGTGCCAATCGTCGCAGCAAATTGGATAGACAAGCTAACGAAGACAGTAAACCAGTATATGGTATTAACACCAGATGAAACTGATACAGTTAGCTTACAGTTAACCAGAGATACTAAGAACGTAGACAATGCTATTAACAACATAGCTAGTAAGAAGGTAAATTGATTGCCAAAGGTTAGAAGATGTCGCTATGAATTATGTAATAGATTAGTTCCTTATCCTAATCATTATTGTAATGAACATAAGCAGTATGAAGCAGAGTATCAATCTAAACGAAGCAAAGCACGACAGCGATACTTGCAACGATACAACAAAGTCAAACGCAATCGAGACAATGATTCTAAACAACGTTATCAGTTCTATCGAAGCAGACAATGGGCATCGCTAAGAGCTGCAGTGTTAGAGCGTGACTATTACCTTTGCCAATACTGCCAAGCAATTGGTCACACAACACCGAATAGTAGAACAGTAGATCACATTGTACCGATTGAATACGATGATACTCTAAAGGACGATATAAACAATTTAGCAGTCACATGTAGAAAGTGTCACAAGAAAAAAACTGACTGGGAAAAGAAATTTTATGGAACAGGTCAAAAGAACCAATTAAAAGAAAAACCGGAAATAAAAGACGTGGAACAGATTGTAAAACTGATGAACGCAAAATAAAAACACCCCCGCCCCTCTTTTTCAATCAAGGGGAGCACGCACACAGTCTGATTTGTAGGCCAGCACAAAAATTAAAATTTTTTTATAGGGGGGTCTCTGAGATGGTAATTCCCAAGGGGAAGGCAACCATCTCTTTGAAAATTGCTGAAAACTACCCCTTAAAACCACCCCATAACGAAAGGAAGTGAGAATTTGCCAAAAAATAAGATGACGTTGCCTGATTCACCACCTGATTATTTAAAAAGCACAGCTCGCTATATGTGGCGAAGAATTGTTCCACTTATAAAAAAAGATCCCAACGTAAATAATATGGACAGAACAATGGTAGAAGCATTTTGTGTTAATTACGAAATGATGAGAAATGCTTATAAACATGTTCAAGAACGAGGAGCAGTCACTGCTGCCTATAAAACGGTTGTTAATCCTGTTACTGGAGAAGTTATTTCAGAAGACTTTGTTGGTTACAAACGAAATCCTAGTACGCAAATTATTGATTCATCTACGGCTAAATTAAAACAACTTGGAAGCGAGTTGGGGTTAACCCCTCAATCGCGTGATGAACTTATGAAATTAAAAGGAAACGCAAAAGAAGACAAAGATAGGATGGAAGCTTTAAAAGATTTTTTTGGTGGTAAATCATGATAGAAAAAATTGATTTATCAAAAACCAAAGATGTTTTTAGTGCTTACAAATCAATTGATTTCAGTGAAATAAAGAAAAAATATTCTGATCCAGCAACTGTTTATGCGTTTGATGTACTTGATCAAAAAATATTGACTGGATATGATATTCAGCTTGCTTGTTTCCGGCATTTACGTGATTTGCAAATGCAAAAAACCAAAGAACTTCCGTTTGAATATAATGTGAGCTCTGTTGCTGAACTTTTGAAATTTGCAGAGATGTGTCCTGAAGCTGAAAGTAAACAACCAGTTGATTTAATGGATTGGCAAAAGTTTATCTTAAGTATGTTAATAGGTTGGCGCAATGCTGATGATGGTCAAAAGCGATTTTCAAAATCTATCATTTCAGTTGCACGTCATAACGGTAAGACTTACTTAATGTCTATTGTTTTGTGTTATGCATTTCTAATAGAAAGTATCGGACGAAATAACTTGCAATTTCTTGTGTCATCAATTGATGCCAAACAAAGTGCTCAATTAATGAGTTACGTTAAAGAAACACTATCAACACTATTCACAGCAGAAGAATTACGTAATAGACCTAATCCTTTTTATCAATACAATGAAGACATTGGTGTTGATTTGAAAGGTCTAAATACTAGTTCAGATATGATTATTGCCAAGAATACAAGAAATCGTATTGTTAGAATTACTTTTAATTCTGGTACTTATGATGGTTTTCATTTTACGACTGCAATTGGAGATGAATTTGGGAGTCCTAAGGCAAATGACCACAAGAAATTAAACTCAATTACTTCTGGTCAGACTATGGGGGTTAAAAGCCCACAGTTCATTAGAATTAGTACAGCTTATGAAGACCCCAACGTTGAATTTCATCAAACCGAATTAGCTGTTCTTGAATCAGTTGAACGTGACTATAAACGTGACCCAGATTATTTTAATTACTTAGTTTTAAATTGGTCTCAAGATAATGATGACGAAACTTATAAAGAAAATACATGGGCTAAATCTAATCCACTTGTTAATTTACCTGGTCAAAGAGAAAAGTTCTTAAAAAGCATTGAAAATGAGCGAAGTTCTAGTTTAGTGTCTGCTTCAATTAATAGTTTTAAAAATAAATCTATGAATCAGTGGTTACAGACTAATGATAATTCCTATGTCACTCTTGATGATATTGAATCTGCGGTTATTAACGATTTTGATATTGTTGGTAGAGAAGTTTATGTAGGTTTTGATGGCTCGATTGGTGGAGATAATTCAGCAATTGCTTTTGTTTATCCTTATCAAGAAAATGGAGAATACAAATTTCATATCGAACAATACTCATGGATCCCCTGGCATGATAATGGATCAATTGAAGCCAAAGAGCGTGCAGATGGTTTGCCATATCGCGAGTTGGCCAAAAAAGGATTTTGTGAGGTTGAACCGGAACCAGGAGTTATTGATTATGAATCTATTTTCAAATGGATTAACGCCTATATTGACGACCATCAATTAAACGTTCTGTTTTTCGGGATTGATAATGCTGCTAAAGGTAATTACATTAGTACGGCTTTGGTAAATAGTA
>NZ_MIYK01000018.1 GCF_002907375.1 Fructilactobacillus lindneri DSM 20690 = JCM 11027 | reverse complement strand
CATGTATTAGGCACGCCGCCAACGTTCGTCCTGAGCCAGGATCAAACTCTCATTTTAAAAATGAGAACTTTACTAGCTCTTATTTATTTTATTTCTTAAAGCAAATTGACTTTGCATAATGTTTTAACCTTTAAACTAAGTTTAAAGATTACCTTACACTTTTGTAATCAAAATCTTGTTCAGTTTTCAAAGATCTACTCTTGCACTGCTTCTGCAGTGCATTTACTATAATAACTCGTTTAGAAATAATTGTCAATGATTTAACTTAATTAATTTTAAAAAATTCAATTACTTAAAGATTAATTTGTCAAAGCATTTCGTAGTCATTTCCTAACGAACAATTATTAGTATATCTCATTGGTCAAAGAATGTCAAACATTTTTAACAATTAATTTTGAAAATTTATTTTCAATTTTTAATCATAAAAACATGCCATTCCTTAAGCGACAATTAATAATATACACCCGGTTAATTCCTATGTCAACAGTTTGGTCAAAAAAAGTCAAATTTTATTTTATAAAAAAGCTACCTATTATAGATAGCTTTCATTAATTATAAAATTATTTACTTATGCAAAGCAGTACTATGGATTGGCATTCTACGATCAGGATATAATTTTTCCATAATCTCATTAACCGCAATCGGGGCTTCGCCAAAACCAGTTGCAATCAAAGTATCTTTGCCAGGATAAATAGCTTGATCTCCAACACTGAAAACCATTGGCTCAGAAGTTTTCATTTTTTGATTAACTTCCACCATTCGATGATTTAAAGCTGGTTGAATTTCCCAGCTCTGTAATTCTTTATTGTTAGAAATAAAACCATAATTAACCACTAAATCATCAACCATAAATGTTTTTTCTTCATTAGAAGAACTTCCAACCATTTTAACAGTAACTTGTAAAGAATCATCAACTTCATTCAAACTCTTAATTAAATAAGGAGTAATCAACTTAACTGAAGACTGCTTTAGTTTATCAATCATATGTTCAAGTCCTCTAAATTCATCTCGTCGATGAACTAAATAAACTTGATTAGCAACTCCTTCTAACATCAAAGCCATATCAACAGCAGAATCACCGCCGCCAGCAACCATTACATTTTTGCCAGCAAATTTTTGCAAATTTTGAATACTATAAAACAAATATTTTCCAGTATATTTCTCGGCATTTTCAGCTCGAAGTACTCGTGGCTGAAATGCTCCGTTTCCCGTAGCCAAAATAACCGATTTACTGTATGTCTGTCCATGATCGGTTTCAATCACAAAATGGTCATCAACACGAAGTACATTAGTGACCTTGGTATTAACCCGTTTATCAACTTCAGGCATGGTATCAAGTTGCTGATTTAAATTTTCAATTAACTTTTTCCCAGTCACTCCTGCAAATCCAGCCACATCCAAAATGGTTTTTTCTGGATACAAAGCATTAACTTGGCCACCCATTTCTGCCAAACTTTCAATTACTTGAACCTTAGCATCGCGCAGACCTGCATAAAAACCAGTGAACATTCCAATGGGTCCACCACCAATAATTGTGATATCATATAACTTGTCGGACATTTTTACCATCTCTTCTTATCTAAATTTATTTTATAAAGGAATCTTAACATTATGAAGTACAAAAAAACATTTATATTTTTAATTTTTTTAATCGTAGTAGCTTTAGGTTTTGGCGGCTGGTGGTATAACAATAATAGAGTTGCTAAATACCACGTAAATCAAACTCGAACGGCCACTATTTTTATCCCAGGTATGGGTGGTAATAATATCACTTCTAACTACATGGTTTCAAGTTGGGATAAAGACCGCGTTGCAACAAAAGCATTACAAGTTTATGTGAAAGATAATGGTAAGGTTTCAACTACCAAACAATTCAATAAAATTGGAAAAAATAATCCAGTCGTTCAAGTAACTTTCCAAACTAACAACAAACCTGGTTTTGAAGGTTCTAGAATGCCATACTTAATGAGATATTTACATAATAAGTATGGTATTAAAAAAGTTAATTTGATTGGACATTCATCTGGTGGAACTATCATTTATGATTATTTAACTCGTCACAATCATACTAAAGATGTTCCTGAAACTGTTCACTTTGTTTCGATGGCCGATACCTATCCCCTTAAAGATCCTAAATATATTAATAACTTACCAAAGAATCTTGAGATTCTAAACTTCTGTGGTGATATTGACCATACAGGAAGCGATGGCTTAATCCCTACTAAAGATATAAAACCAATGAAGAATCTAGTTAAGGGACACGTTAAGAGTTATAAATTTCAAATCTATCACGGTGATCCACAACAAGCCCAACACTCAATGCTGCACGAAAATCCAGAAGTAAATAAAATTATCGCGCAATATTTATATAATTAAAAACGAACAAAGATCCGATTAATTCTCGGATCTTTGTTCGTTTTTAATGTTAAATAGATTGTTTTTACCTTTATATTAAAGTATTATAAGATTAAATAATTAATAATATGCGGAGGATTCCTATGAGTGTTCAGAAAATGATTTTAGATGTAGATACCGGCATTGATGATGCTATGGCAATTGCCTATGCAGTTGCTGATCCAAAAATTGAATTAATCGGTGTATTATCATCATTTGGTAATATCGAAGCAGATCGTGCTTCACATAATGCTCTAAACGTACTTGATATGTTTAACGCTACTGATGTTCCAGTTTTTATTGGAAATCATAATCCACTTGACCATCAATATCAGCGAATTGATATCAATGCCCAGATTCATGGGGAAAACGGAATTGGCGATGTCGAACTAAAAGCATCTGAACGTGATATTTCTGAGCAAAACGGAGTTGATTTCATGGTCGAAGCAGCCGATCGTTATGGTAAAGACCTTACGATTGTGGCAACTGGGCCTATGACTAACATTGCTTCTGCAATCCAAAAAGATAAAGACGCTATGAAAAAGGTAGGCAATATTACCATTATGGGTGGTGCACTAACTGTTCCTGGAAACGTAACTCCAGTTGCAGAAGCTAACATCGAACAAGATCCTGTTGCTGCCAACGAAATGTTTACCAGCGATATCAACATTACTATGGTAGGCTTAGATGTAACATTACGAACTTTGCTAACTAAAAAAGAAACACAACAATGGCGCGATACTAAGACTGAAGCTGGAGAAAAAATGGCTGATATTGTCGACTTTTATATCGATGTTTACGATGACATTTATCCAGAACTTGGCGGTTGTTCCCTTCATGATCCGTTAGCAGTTGGGGTGGCTATCGACCCTAGTTTTGTTCAAACCATTGATATGAACATCATGGTGACTACTGAACATGATGCTTACTATGCACGAACGATTGGCGACAAAGAACGCTTAAATGATCCTCATACAAATGTAAAAGTTGCAGTTAATGTTGATAAAGAAAGATATTTAAAGGTCTTCATGAAACGTTTTCTTGATTTATTCCAAGCAACTAAATAGATTTATAAAAAAGCCTTGCTCTCGTGTGATATACCAAAGCAAGGCTTTTTTATCTTTTAAACTTCTTCCAAATACAAATCATCTTTATGTGTCTTACCAAGCATTTTAAGAAGACGATAATAAGCCCATCCTAGCACTGCCGGAAGTACTACCCCAAATACAAGCAGAATTACAAATCCAGGTTTATTATTAGCCCAATACCAAAGTGGGGCAATAAACGAGTTCAATCCTAATCCAGCGATTGTAAATGGTGCTTTGAAATGAAAACCAACCACAGCAATTGGTGCCATTACCATTGCGATTACAAAGGGACCAACTGCATAGAGTGGATGCTTCAAAAGGTTAGGGAATTGAACCTTAGGAGTAACCAAAGTTTGCGCAATATTTCCTCCCCAGTTGTTTTGTCTAAACGACATTGCCGTAAATACTACAAATCCAACCGTTGTCCCAATCATTGCAGCACCGCCAGACATCGGATCTAACTGAACCGCGATTGCCAAGGCAGCAGATGAAGCTGGGGTCATTAAGAAGAGGAACCAAGCTCCAGCAACAACTACTGAACCCAAGACTGGATTGATATTCATAGTATCGGCCATTCTTTCGCTAATCCAGTTCAAAGCTGGAGTTGTTACTGCAGCAAAACCTAGTCCTGCAATCGAACCTACTAGTGCAGTGGCAAATGGTACCAATACCAAATCAAGTGGTGTTTTACCCGTTAACCATTTTCCAAGTAAAGCTGCTACTATTGCAGCCAAGACTGCTGAAACCGGCTGACCAATGTTCATTACTGACGAGCCAGCTAATTGTGGAGCTACCCAACCTGTGGCAGTCATGGTCTTGGCTACCGGAGCAGCCGTGAAATACACGGCATTCGCTCCAACTGTCGAGGCAATCATTGTTGCACCAGCTACCAAAGTTGTCGTTCTTAGCATCATAGCGACCGACATTCCTAGTGCAGGAGCCAACAAACGCTGACCAATCAAACCGGCTTCATTTAAAGGCATCCAATGCAGCATTGTTCCTAAAGTACTTAACAACAATCCCATCCCCAAAACCGCCAAAATGGTGTTAGAAATTCCTTGAGAGACTTGATAAACCCAGCCTTTCCAATTTTGCGGTTCTTTTTCTGGTACAAAATACTTCTTCGACATAATACTTCCCCCTTTTAGGTATAAAAAAAGCCCTGGTTAGTAATCCTAACCAGAGCTACATGAATGAAAATTCAGTGATAGACTAGTCGGCCCAAATCATGTGGCCGACACAAACTGCTCGACCTTATTAGCTAATAATAATTAAGCTAATTAAGACCGAGATATTTTGTTTATTTCTATTCATCTTCGAATTTTTCATAACATGCTCCTTTTTTGTTTCTATTAATTATGCCCGAAAAAAAGGGAATGTCAACAATTTTTTAAATTTTATTTAAAATATTTTTGCAAAAAGACAGCTACTACATCTTCATCATTTGAAACCGTCTCATCATTAGCAATTTTTTTGATCTCTGGCGTAGCGTTACTCATGGCTACCCCAACTTGAGCTTTTTCTAGCATTCCTGCATCATTTTGTGCATCGCCAAAAGCCATCAAATTAGAAAAATCCCAACCAAAATGACTTAATAATGCTCCTAATCCATAAGCTTTATCAACATTTAAGGGTAAAAATTCTAAAATTCGGTCTTGCGAACGCATCATATGATAACGATTTACAACTTCCGCTGGCATATTAGCAACCGCATGATCCAATACTGCAGGATCAGCAACCATAATCCCCTTTGAATAACTTTCATCAGGTAAATCATTAAATGCTGTTGGCACAAACTTAATATTACCTTTTAGCATTTCACGATAATCAGATGGCTTTAAATCAGTAATCGGATAAACTTGACTAAAATCTAAAATATCTAAGGGATAACCATGTTGCTTAGCATAATCATATAGCGGCTGAAAAGATGTTCGAGTCATCCCACGTTTAAAGATGGATTTTTTATCATTATTACAAACTACCAATCCACCATTAAAAGTAATCGTATAATCATTATCACCATCTAAACCCAGTTGTTCAATATAATGCCAAATTGCATTGATTGGACGACCTGTACATAAAACTATTTCGAGACCCTGCTGATGTAATTTTTTTAACTCTGCTTCATTTGCTGCACTTATCTTTTTATCAGAGTTCAATAAAGTATTATCAAGGTCCAACGCTATCATTTTAATCATTGTTATAATTCTCCAATCAAAAAAACGCCCCAAAGGACGCTCTTATCTTTAAGCTCTGAGTTTAGCTTCTAACTGTTTTAACTCAACTTGACGAATACTTCGAGGAAGAAATCTTCTGATTTCTTCTTCATTGTATCCAACTTCAAGCCGTTTATCATCAAAAATAATCGGACGTTTGATTAAGTCTGGATATTTAACTAACAAATCAACTAATTGACCTAATGAAAGATCATCCAAGTTAAGATGTAGCTTTTTAAAAATATTAGATCTAGTTGAAATAATATCTTCACTGCCGTTTTCAGTTAAACGCAAAATACGTTTTACTTCGTCAGCATTCAAGGGTTTGGAATTAATGTTACGTTCCTTAAACGAAATATCATGATCTTTTAACCAAGTACGAGCCTTACGGCTAGATGCACTACTTGGAGCAACATATAAATTCAACATATATAAAAACCTCCTCATGCAAAGCATGCAACAAGACAGTCTGACAAATATTGACTATTTATTAGACACCTTTATCTTATCATATCTACAAACATCGTCAATGTAGTTTATAAACTCTTAATAATAATTTACACATTGGCAATTTAATATTATAATTTAAACACTATAATACATATTATGAAAACTCATTTCATACAGGGGGCTACACATGAAACTAACAATTTTAACCACTAGCGATACCCATGGTTATTTAGCTCCAACCAATTACGTGAAGCCCAATGCCAACATGCCGTTTGGACTTGAAAAAGCGGCCACCGTTATAAAAAAGGAACAGGAAAAAGCCGAAAACACTTTGATCCTAGATGATGGTGATTTTCTAGAAGGTTCTCCATTAGCATACTACCAAGCAGAAGTTGAAAATACCAAGTCTCCTACAGCTATTAATGACGCTTTCAGTACCATCGACTACGATTTTGGAACAGTTGGCAATCATGAGTTTAATTACGGACAAGACTACTTGAAACAGGCAATTAAGCAAAGCAAACGTCAATTTGTTTCTGCTAATATTTTAGACCAAGATGGTAATCCAGCCCTCGCAAAGCCATATGCGATTAAACAGTTTGGCGATTTAAAAGTTGGGGTTTTAGGATTAACCACCCAGTCAGTTGATGCCTGGGAAAATAAAGCCAGTGTTAAAAATCTTAACTTCATTTCAGCCCTAGAAGCCGCTAAAAGATACGTCCCCAAAATGTGCAAAGAAGCAGATATTGTAGTAATTTTATATCATGGCGGTTTTGAACGCGATCTAAAAACCGGTCATCCAAATGATAAAATCGATGGCGAAAACGAAGCATATGAAATTTTAAAGGAAGTTCCCGGCATTGATGTGATGGCAACTGGCCATCAACATCGGATGCTGGCAGGAAAACTCTTTGGCGTTCCTTACGTTCAACCCGGTCATCGTGGAAACTACGTCGGTCGAATTCAATTAAACATTGAAAAAGAAAACGGAAAATATAAAGTTGTCAAGAGCAATCAAAAAATTATTAAAACTGGGGACGAAAGACCTAACCCAGAAACGAAGAAAATAATTGCTCCAACTGAGAAAAAAGTGGAAAAATGGTTATCAGAACCACTCGCACATATTGATGGCTCAATGCACTATGATGATCCTTTCCAAGTTCGGACGCATGGTAATGCCTTTGTAAACTTTATTCAAAAAGTCCAAATGGAAACAATGGGCTGTGATCTTTCTACAACCGCTCTCTTTTCTAATGAATCTCGCGGTTTTGAAAATCCAATCACCATGCGCAATATTATTACCAATTATGTTTATCCAAACACCCTGGCATTACTCGAAATAACTGGTGCCGATTTAAAAGCAGCATTAGAAAAAACTGCAGAATATTTTACCATTAAGAATAATAAAATAATTGTAGATCCTAAATATCATCATCCTAAAATTCGGGATTACAACTACGATATGTATGCCGGAGTTGATTATACAATCAAAGTCTCCAATCCAGTCGGTAAACGCATTATTAATCCTACCTATCATGGCAAACCAGTTACCAATAAAATGAAACTAAAAATTGTTTTGAATGCTTACCGTGCCGTAGGTGGTGGTCATTATCCAATGTATAATGAAGACAAAGTAATTAAGTACAATACAATTACAATGAGTAATTTAATTGCTGCGTATTTAAAACATCATCCTGAAATCAAGGCTGATCAAACTCATAATTTTAAAGTTATTAAATAAATTTATAAAAACACTCCGTCTAGCTAAACTAGCTAGACGGAGTGTTTTTTATTTTAAATCCCGTTTTACTTGTCGATAAATAACTAATTTTTGTTTAGCACTAACATGATTGCGTTCGGTTAAAAAGGAATAATGATGCTGCCGAACAGCAGTCAAAATAGCTTGATAGTAATACAAAGCTGCTAATAATGCTGCTTGTGAATCCGGGTCAATCTCTTTTACTAATTGCAATCCCTCTTGATACCAGTTATCAGCTAGCTGAGCTTCATATTCCCATAATTTAATCAGTGCTGCAGTAGGCTTTGCAGCTTGAAAATCAGCATCCGTAATTCCATATTGTTTTAATAACATTTGTGGTAAGTAGACACGATGATGATTTTGGTAATCTTCTCCGATATCCCGCAGAATATTAGTTAACTGCATTGCCTTACCCAAATCAATCGCAATTTGTTGGTTAACGGGATGATTATCAGATAAAATCGGTAACAACATCAAACCCACGGTACTAGCTACATAATAAGCATAGTTTTCTAACTCGTCCTGCGTTTGAATTGCCATAAAATCAACATCTGATTGTTGACCTTCAATCATTTCATAAAAATATTTAAGATTAATCTGATAATGATTCATCACAACTCGTAATGCCTTCCACATTGGATCATCAAGTGTTTGACCAGCTTGAAATTCATCCAATTCGTGTCTTAATTGTAATAACCCCTGCTCATCATGATGCTCATCAACTAAGTCATCTGCTCGCCGACAAAAAGCATAAATTGCATAAATGCTATTAGCTTTTTGCAGTGGAAGCTTAGAAAAAGCCGCATAAAAACTTTGCGAATTGGCTTTAATTACTGCTTCACATTGTTGAAAATCTTTACGGTGAACTTGATAATCAGCGGGTAACTGTTTCATTGGGTTGGTCATCACGTAATAACTCCTTTACCGCCAAGTTTGCACTTTGCATAACAATTGGCACTCCTGCCCCAGGATGGGTACTACTTCCACAGAAATATAAACGTTCCGCATATTTAAATTTATTGTGAGGACGATAATAGTTACTTTGCATTAAAGTTGGCTTTAATCCAAAAGTTGCACCGCGATAGGCATTATACTTAGTTTCAAAATCACGCGGTGTATTTTCTCTTTCAAAAACAATATGATCTTCGATATCTTTAAAATCAGTTTTAGTTTTAATTTTATCTAAAATCATCGCTTTATATTTAGCAATATCTTCTGCATCCCATTGATTAAAATTCTCAGTATCAGGAACCGGGACTAAGATATACATCCCTTCATGACCTTCTGGAGCTAAGCTTTGATCCATCACAGTAGGAAGATAAATATAAAAGGATGGGTCAGCAGGGAAAATATGATTTTCAAAAATATCAGCAATATTCTTTTTAAAATCATCAGCAAAATAAATCGAATGCACTGCACTATCAGGATATTTTTTATCTAAACCCAAATACATAACAAAACAAGAACATGAATATTCCATTTTATCAATTTTTTTATCTGTATACTTACCTCGGTCTTTTTCATTTGGAATCAGATTTTTCATTGCATATGGAAAATCGGCATTACAAATCACATAATCAGCAGTTTCTTGTTTACCATCAACTTTAATACCAGTCGCTTGCTGATCTGCAAAAGTGATTTCTGAAACTTCACTGCCATAATGAGTTGTTCCGCCTAGTTCTTTAAACAAACGATCCATTCCATTTACCAAAGTATACATTCCACCTTTAATAAATTGAACACCATAAAATAACTCAATCATCGGAATAATATTATAAAGCGAAGGTCCCTGATAAGGAGATATCCCAATGTATAAAGTCTGAAATGCTAATGACTTTCGGAGACGTTCATCTTTGACATATTTAGAAATAGACGCATATGCATTGCTAAAAGTTTTTAACCGTAACCCCTGCATCAATGATTTCGGATTATAAAAATCCCATGGCTTGCGATAAGAACGTGACAAAAAGTTATCTTTAGCAATTAAATAACGCTGATAAATGTCGGCCAGAAATTTATAATATCCCTGAGCATCAGCTTCCGAAATGCCCTCTAATGTCTTAGTTAACTTTGTTAAATCAGATGAAAACTGTAATGGTTCTTCTTTAGCAAAATACAAATTAAGCATTGGTTCAATTGGTGTCATCGGAATGTAATCATCCGAATTACGACCAGCCTGTCGGAAAACATCTTGATAAACTTCTGGCATCATCACAATTGTGGGGCCAATGTCAAACGTGTAACCGTCTTCTTTAATTTGATTCATTTTCCCACCAGGCTTTTTGTTTTTGTCATACAAATCAACCTGATATCCTTGCTGCTGCAGTTGAATAGCAGCCGTCATACCACCAACACCAGCTCCAACAACAATAACTTTTTTCTTCATAATTTTTATCCTTATTATCCTTCTAGTTTTATATTTATTAATTGTACAAAATAAATTTCCAATATAAAAGACTAACCATCGTTAATAAGTATTTTCCTTAAGTCGAGGTTAGCCTTTACATATTTATCATCTTAATTAACTTGCATGTTTTTTTCGTGGCACCGGTTTGCCACCTACATACTGAACTGCAGCTAGTTTCCGAATCGTAGTAACTTTAATTTTACCTGGATAAGTTAATTCGTCTTCGATTTGTTCACATACTTGTTCCGTTAACTCATCGCTTTGTTGATCATTCATCTGCTTAGGATCAACAATAATTCGAATCTCGCGCCCAGCTTGAATGGCATAACTATCACGTACGCCTGCATGCGCATTTGCAATTCTTTCCAGTCCTTTAAGTCGATTAATATATTCTTCAACCGACTCGCTTCGGGCACCGGGGCGTGCTCCAGACATTGAATCAGCAATTCTGACTAAAGTTGAAACCGGATTATCAGAATCAACGTCGCCATGAGATGCAGCAATGGAGTTAATCACTACTGGATTTTCGCCATATGTTTCAGCAATTTTAACTCCTAGTTCAACGTGAGTTCCATTTACTTCTCGGTCAACTGCTTTTCCAATATCATGAAATAAACCAGCTCGTTTTGCGATTTGAACATCCATACCTAATTCGGCAGCCATCACTCCACAAAGTTGTGCAACTTCAACTGAATGTTGTAACACATTTTGTCCGTAACTCGTACGATATTGTAAACGTCCAAATAACTTCATCATATCAGGATCTACCCAACCAATATGCAAATTACTGCAAGTCGTTTCTCCAAAAATACGAAGATTATCCATCACATGCTGTTGAGCATTAGATACAATATTTTCAATCAAACCAGTATTAATTTGACGTGCTGCAATAATTTCATTAATGGCATTACGTGCAATTTCTCTTCGAATCGGATCACTGGTACTAATAATTAAAGTTTCTTCAGCTTCAGGATTAAAAATCAAATCAACCCCCGTTAAAGTTTCGATTAATCGGAGTCTTTGTTCATTTTTCCCTGTTACCTTATTCCGAATCTTTTCATCTGGAATTGTAATGTTACGTTCAATATGATCGCGCGGCACATCAACAGGACCATCCTGCAATGCTTCTACCATGATGTTACGTGCATCTTTAGCCGCATTTAAGACCATAAAGTCATGATTCTCACGGGTCGTAATTTCATAGTCGCGATTTAAGGAAGTTTTAGTATTTTGTATCACTAACTGTTCAGCCTGTTCTTTACTTAAACCACTCTTAGCATAAACAATTTCATGTCGTTTACGTTGCAATTCTTTACTTTCGTTTTTAGTGCGATCAATCTGAGATTGTAATTCCTGTAAATCATTTTGTCTTGCTTGAAGCGACTCCTGAATTTTATCTAACCGATCTGAAAAACTATTTAAGCTTTTCTCACGCACATCTAAATGTTCGTTTCGCGTTTGATTTTCTGTTTGTTGCTCCAATAAATCCTGTTCTTCTTCAGTTTTAAAATCCTGAACTTCTTCTTCAATATCCTGGTTAATTTTTGCAACTGCATCTTTTATTTTAGCTTGATTTTTAATCTCTAAATCTTCCGCAGTTCTTTGTGCTACAGAAAGACGCTTATTCAAATTTTTATTTTCAATTTGATAGCCACCAACGACCCCAATTACTAGAGCTGCAACGCCTGCTACTAAAATCAACATTTGGCAACCCCCTTTCCTGATAAATAGTCGAATTAATCAAAGTTAGTTTAATAATACCATTTAACGTCGATTTTTTAAACGAACCTCCCCTGTCTTTTAAAGAGGTATGAAGTATAATATTAATAAGGAGGTTTTCTCATGTTCCCTGAAAGATTAAAAGCATTACGAACCGGAAGACATATTACATTAGCAGAATTAGCTGATGAACTAAATAAAATGTTTCTGACCGAAAAAAACCACGAAAATACAGCTTCACAAATTGGAAATTGGGAACGCGGAATTCGCAATCCTTCCTTTATTGAAGTACGTAAACTAGCGACTTATTTTAGTGTTTCAATGGATTATTTAAGTGGCCGAATTGATAGTGAAAACACCGATCTTTCCAAGCTATTCATTGGCGGCACTGAATTATACTTCAATGAACAACCATTATCTAGCAACGATCGTTATGAGATTTATCAATTAATTGACGGTTACGTCCATGGTAAAAAAGAACGCAAAGACGATGGTTACGATCATCAAGAAGAATTAGACCTTAACTACTAGGAATGAAAATCATGAATCGTAAAAAATTAATCAAAAAACTCAAAAAGAATAATCAAATAAAAAAACAAACTCCTACTTATATTGAACAATTAAATCAGTATCGAACCGATTTCAATGATTATCCTGAAATTAAATTTTTATTGAATAATGCTTTAATGGCTGATCACTTATTGTCATTAGGAAAACTGCCTCAAGAAATTCCTAACCTTGAATTACCAGACGATATTCAAGATAAAATATATCAACAAATTAATGCTAAATATCCGCTTGGTGACCCACGCGGTGATCAAGAATGGGATAAAATTTCTGCAAAATTACCCAAGGTTGACCAACAACTCCGATCATTTCGGGATTATCTCGAAGATCAATACGGAATGTGGGCATATATTTCATCTTCATTTACTAACCAACTAGCCAAATATCTCGACGGAAAACCAACATTAGAAGTTATGGCGGGTAATGGATATATTTCCAAGGGCTTGCGGGATAATCAGGCAAATGTCATTGCAACAGGATAGTATGGCATGGCAATCTGAAAATGAAACTGGCAAGCACCAAGTAACAGAGGTTGAAAAATTATCAGCTTTAGATGCTTATCATAAATACAAGGATCAGGTTGATTACATTATTATGAGCTGGTCTCCCGATGGAGTTCCAGTCGACAATGAACTTCTAAAAGAAATTCGAAAAGATGGAAACCAAGTTAAACTGCTTGTAATTGGTGAAAAAGATGGTGCTACTGGATCTAAAGAATTTTGGCATAATGCTGAATTTAGCAAAGATGCTAAAATTGATAAGTTAAATCAATATTATCCTCAATTTGATTTAATTAAAGATCAAGTCTACTTAGTTAAATAGGAGTTTTTATGAGTCAAAATAAAATCAGTCTACAACCGCTTACTAAAGATCTCAAAGACGTGGAGTTAGTCCAAAATCTTTTTGTTCAACCATCAACTTTACGTTATTGGTTTATGCCACCTTTTAGTAACCAAGCACAATTAGATCAATTTATTGATAAACACATCAAAAATAACGACATTATTAGTGCCACAATCAATGTTTTAGAGTCCGGATTGGCAGAAAGAAAGCTAAAAGTTGGTTTAATTGAAGTAATTGATATTGACCAAATTGCTCGAACTGGCGAAATTGAGATTGCGTTATTAGATAAGTTTAACGGATATGGTTATGCCCAAAAAGCTATGCAGCAAATGATTTTACAGATGTTTAAAAACTACAACATGCACAAGTTATTTTTATATGTCGATGTCGAAAATGCTGCTGCTGTTCATATCTATCAAAAACTCGGGTTTAAAACTGAAGGCACGATTAAAGATCAATTTTACTCAGGTGGTTCATATCATGACGCTTATTATATGGGCTTAACGCGTGAAAATATTAAATAGCAAAAAAATTTCTTAGCTATTAATAGTTAAGAAATTTTTTTGCTTTATTTAAAATCAGCCATCATTTCATCGACAACTTCCCAAACACTTTTAATCTCATGAATATTATCAATTCCGACATCAAATGAAATAACTCCATCATTAATTTTTCCATCTAACATTGCCGGACGAACTCCACCAGCTTTCCGAGTAGCTGCAAAGGTCTCATGATCTCCGTCATCAAACTCGGCAGCCCATTTGTCTGCGGCTGCATTTTTAATGGATCGCTGATTAGGAGCTACCAATAATATGTCATTTACTCCTGAATCAACAATTTTTTCTTTGGTGATTTGTGCAGTTCGATTTTCATTAGTAACAATCAATCGAGTTCCCACATAAACACCTTGAGCGCCCAACGCAAAAGCAGCACGCACTCCGCGAACATCGGTTACTCCACCAGCGGCAATTACTGGAATCGAGACTGCATCCACAATCCGTGGAACAGTTGTAAAAGTTCCAAAACCAGTCGTTGGAATCACGCCGCCTTCATCATATCCAGTAGCCACAATCACATCTGCACCTAATTTTTCTGCTTCTTTAGCCCCTGAAACTGTAGAGTTCATTTCACGAACAATTAATTTACTGCCAGATTTTTTAACCTTTTTTATCAGCTCAGTATTAAGAAATCCTGACAAAACAAAGGTTCTAACTCCGGCTGCCAAAGCTGTTTCAAAAACTTGGTTTGGGTAAATAAAATCATCTGAACTACTAACCATTAAGTTCACCGCAAATGGTTTATCAGTTAATTGTTGAGCTCGCTTAATTTCTTCAGTTAAAGTTTTCATAGAATCTTGTTCTGGACTAGTTTTACCAGCATTTGGACCAAAAGTACCTAACCCGCCAGCATTAGAAACAGCTGCTACAAATTTAGCATCCGTCAGCCAATTTAGTGGTGCTTGAATCAATGGATATTTAATCCCTAAAATCTTTGTAATTGGATTTTTGCTCATTTTATTTGCCTCCACGTACTTATAATTAGTAAGTACAATTTTAGTCTAACGTTTAAAAAAGCGCAAATAAAAACTCGAATTTCAATTTTTTAATGCCAAAATGACTGGGTATCTTTTTTTCTTTTAATTTAAACTCAATTATTACTTTAAAAGTTCACTCTAAAATCTTACGCATCCGTTCCCGATAAGTAAGATTACTAATCTCTGCTAAATAATCACTAAAAGCATTCATAACTTTTCCTCAATTCATTTCTTAAGCTGATAATTAAAAACTATTGTACTGCATTTACGTCTTTTAAAGTATAATAAGTTAAACCAAAAATTAGGAGTGATTTTTACGTATAACGTTAAATATTCAAAACCAAATATGGAAACCTCTTTTAAAGATTTCTATACTAATCTATTTCATATCTCTGGACGGATGAGTCGAGCTGCTTTCTGGTGGGCATATTTAGACGTTTTCATTATTGTCTTTATCATTGATTTCTTTATCAATCTGACTGATTTGAAAAATGTTACTTCTGGAATGGCATATTTTGTAGAACTGTTTTTATCACTGATTGTTTTTATATTAGGAATCGGTGTCATCACGGCAACTTGTCGTCGATTACACGATACTAACAAATCAGCCTGGTGGTTTTGGCTGCACTTAATTCCTTTTGCTGGATCAATCGCCCTCTTGGTTTTATGTGCAATGCCAACAATAAATACTGATAATCGTTTTGGACAACCAGATGTGGCTTTCTTAAATAAATTAGAATAATAAGTTTATAATTATCAATAAAAAGGACTGGATTCCAGATTAATTTCTGTAATTCAGTCTTTTTTTAGAAAAATTTAACATTATCTATTTACATAAACCATTACCATGTTATACGATATATAATATAGTAACATAAAAATAGTTAATGAAATGGAGCAGTTCAATATGAAAATATCAGAATTAAAGCAACAAACACTCAACGAATTTTCTGGAAAATGGTTACAAGCCATTTTAATTGCAGTACCTTATTTTATTGTAGCAGTTATAGGATCATTACCATTTTTACCTTATGAAATTCTTTCAATTTTTGCGGTCATTGGAATGTCATATTCTTATTTGGAATGGTTTCGTTTCAAAGATATTCCTAAAAAACCACTTTTTAAATCTTTAAATGAAATTCTCAACACCCCAAATCAATTTGGACCCTTTTTAGTTGGAATCTTAGTTGAAATTTACACAATATTATGGTCACTTTTATTTTTAATTCCTGGAATCATCAAAGCCTTAGCCTATTCCCAGGCTCTTTTAATTTATAAAGATAAAACTTTAAATGGGACTGAAAGACCAGGATTCAATGACTGTATCACTAAAAGTCGCGAAATGATGAATGGTCACAAATGGGAATTGTTTGTATTAAACTTATCCTTTTTAGGCTGGTTCTTCCTTTCAATTCTAACTGTCGGAATTGGATTCATTTGGTTAATTCCATATTATTATGGAACACTAGTTAATTATTACGATTACTTAAAAAATAATAATAAATAAAAAAGAGTCTCTGACAATTAAGTCAGGGACTCTTTTTTGACAGGCACTTGATAAATCAAGTGGATTAGTTGAGGTGTCACATCACCTGCTAATCAAACCATCTGCAATACGGCAGAGAAAACTGGTTCCTAAATATAAGTTGTTACTTATACGGCTTGTCGCATGCATTTATTATATCACAAACTAATTAAAAACACCAGTTAAGCTTTCTTAGCTTCATCTTTAGAAGCTGATGTTTCAGTTTCCGCTTTTTTATTTCCGGAAATAATTTCAAGTTGATCTTTGGTCCATGCCACAAAGCGCTCCAAATCTTCGCCAGTTGCTTTTTCCAAAAAACTAACCGAATCATCTAATTCATCAATCCGTAATTTAGATTTATTGATGTTTGGTGATGTAATAATCATATAAACATTAACATCCACATCTCCATCGCCAACCATAATTTTGTTGATATTTTTCGAATAATTTAATGGTAGATTAATAATAGATGTTTGTAATTTGATACAAACTTCCGCATCTTTCACTGTTAAATCAGCACTAGCAATTTTATCAGAATTAATTGCTGCTTCAATAAACTCGCATAGTGGTTTTAAAACTTTAGTAGGATCAGTTTTTAACTTTGCTAAAGTAGATTCGAACTGCTTTGACGCAAATTCTTCTGCCTCAGCTTCTTCAACAAATTTAGCTTCATCAATTTTCATTTTTGCACCCGTCTATTTTCTATATTTCATGTAACGTTTGACCCGTTCCTGCGTCGTTGCTTTTCTAAACTTCCAAGCCAAAACAAACCAGTAAATGTTTACTGCCAATCCAATTACAATAATAAGAATAACAAAACTCTTGCTGATAATGCTAGGATTGCTTGCCGTAATCACTTTGTAAATTGCATTTAAATAACCAACTGAATACAAAATTTGCACTAATGCCAATAAATAAAAACCAATACGTAACCGACAAATCATTAGTAGCAGCGGCACACCGAACAACGCACCGGCCATTAAATTAGTCCGCAATAAATCATGCGAACCCATTCCAATTGCTGGCAGTTGCATCAAATAATTTAACACTAAAAAAATCATTAACGATACTAGCGACCAGACAATAATTTTAATTGTTTGTTTCATAATTAATCCCGCCTTTGCTTTCAGTATAGCGAAATTACAACTATGATACCAATCAATTTTTATATTCAAGAAATGGCATCTTTCATTTCTTGAATATATGTCATTAATCTTTGCGGACTATCTTCATGGGCAATTCGCACGATTTCGCTCCCTACAATTATCCCATCAGCTAAATGACTCATTTCAACAGCTTGAATTGGCGTATGAATGCCAAAACCAATTGCAATTGGAACAGTCGTATATTTTTTAATTTCATTCGTTAATTGACTTATATCCTCTTTAAATTCATTTCGAGTTCCCGTAATCCCCATTGATGAAACAACATAAATAAAACCACGAGCTCTTTTAGCCAATTTAGGAATTCGCTCTTTAGAAGTTGGCGTAATCAGCTGAATCAAGTCTAAATCATTTTGCTCCATTACTACTAACAAATCATCCTGCTCTTCATATGGAAGGTCGGGAATAATCATCCCACTTACTTCCAGGTCCACACATTTTTTACAAAAAGTTTCATAACCCGATTTGAACACCAAATTGGCATACGTTAAAAATACTAGTGGAATATCTGACTGCTCGCGAATCAAACGGACTAGTTCAAATACATCTTCGGTATTAACATTCTGATTCAAGGCCCGCTGATCAGCATCCTGAATAACGGGACCGTCTGCTACCGGATCAGAAAAAGGAATCCCAATTTCAACTAAGTCAGCACCCCCGTCTTCCAATGCTAAAACATTTTCAACGGTCACTTTTAAATCAGGATCACCAGCTACAACAAATCCAATAAATGCTTTTTCCTTTTTAAAGGCATTACTAATTCTACTCATCAACATCAACTCCTCGATATTTTGCAATTGAAGCTACATCTTTATCGCCACGTCCAGAAATAGTACAAATAATCACTTGGTCTTTCCGCATTGTTGGGGCCAGTTTTTTTACATAAGCAATCGCATGAGAACTCTCAATCGCAGCCACAATTCCTTCTGTTTTAGCGATGTATTCAAATGCATCAACTGCTTCATCATCAGTAATTCCAACATATTGAGCACGGTGCATATCTGCTAAGGCAGAGTGTTCTGGACCCACTCCCGGATAATCTAACCCGGCTGAAATAGAATATACTTCATCAATTTGTCCATCCTCATTCTGCATAAATTTAGATTTCATCCCATGAAAAATACCGGTACTACCTCTTTCAATTGTTGCAGCGGTTTGCTTCGTATCAACTCCCTTGCCGGCTGCTTCACAACCAATCAAAGCTACCTCGGAGTCATCAATAAAAGCAGCAAAACTCCCAATCGCATTACTACCGCCACCAACACAAGCTACTACTGCATCCGGTAACTTTCCGGTTTCAGCTAAAATCTGTTGCTTAGCCTCTTTACTAATCACACTTTGAAAGTCATGGACCATTTCTGGAAATGGATGGGGACCAACTGCAGAACCTAAAACGTAAAAAGTATCATCAACTCGCTGAGTCCATGCTTGCATGGCAGCATTCACCGCATCTTTTAAAACCATTGATCCTGTAGTTACGGGATGAACCTTAGCACCTAATAACTCAATTCGATACACATTTAGTTTTTGACGTTCGGTATCTTCTTTTCCCATGTAGATTTCACATTCCATCCCCAGCAAAGCAGCAATCGTGGCCGTTGCAACTCCATGCTGTCCAGCACCAGTTTCAGCGATCAATCGAGTTTTCCCCATTCGTTTCGCTAATAATGCTTGTCCGATTACATTGTTAATTTTGTGCGCTCCAGTATGATTTAAATCTTCACGTTTAAAATAAATTTGCGCACCGCCTAAGTCATCACTCATTCGTTTAGCATATGATAGTAATGATGGTCGGTTAGCATAATTATTCAATAAATCGTGTACTTCCTGTTGAAATTCAGGATCGTTTTTTGCTTCTTGATAACTAGTTTCAATCTTAGTTAATTCGTTCATTAATGTTTCTGGTACAAATTGACCACCATACTCACCATAATGTCCGTGTTTAGTACTCATTATTTTTCTCCTTAAATTTATGAACTAAATTAGTTAGTCGCTGCATTTTGGTAAAATCTTTTTCTCCATTAGTTTCGCTACCGCTAGAAACATCTACTACATCAGGATGTGTTTCCTGTATTGCCTTAACTACATTTTTGGTTGTAATCCCGCCCGATAAATAAGTTGACTTAGTAGTTTGAGGAACATTAAAATGATCAGGAATTAACCCACGTCCGCGACTTTTATCAAACATAACGGCATCAGCTGCCTGCTTAATCTCGCTTTCATTACTTACTACCTGAATTACCCGAGCATCGAATTGATGTAAATCGTTAATTTTTTCATTGGTTAGCTTTCCATAGTACTGCACCTGACTGATGATATCCGCCTGAACCAACGATTGTATTTTTCCTATCGGAGTATTAACAAAAACACCAACACTAATAATTTCAGATTTTAACTGGTTTCGCAGTGCTTGTGCCATCCGGAAATTAAGCTGACGCGGACTTTTAGCAAATACAAATCCAACCAAGTCTGGTTCAATAGCATTGCATTTTTTAACATCAGCTAGTGTTTGCAGACCGCAAATTTTAATCTTAGTCATCAGCCGCCCCATTTTTCAAATCAGCTAGCTGTCGTTGTTTATCGTTAGCCAACATCATCGTTTCCCCAACTAGCACTCCGTTCACACCAATTCGTTCTAATTTAGCGACATCAGAGTGGTTTTTAATCCCGCTCTCAGAAATAAATAACACGCCATCGGGTACTAAACTGCGTAAATTTCTACTAGTATCCATAGCTACCGTGAAATTTTTTAAATTACGATTGTTAACCCCAATAATCCGAGCATTAACCTTTAGTGCTCGTTTGATTTCATCAGCATTATGAACTTCAATGATCGCTGATAATCCCAATTGGTTTGCTAAATCAAAGTAAGTTTGCAACTGTTCATCAGTTAGCGTTGCCACTATCAGTAAAATTACAATAGCACCAGTCAATTTAGCCTGATAAATCATATAAGGATCAATAGTAAAATCTTTCCGTAAAACTGGCAGATCAACTTGATTAACTGTAGTTTTCAAATCAGCTAGCGTTCCTTTAAAATATTCGGGTTCAGTTAACACTGAGATAGCATCCGCCCCCGCTTGTTCATAATCATTAGCTAAGGTAGCAACATTAATCTTAGTTTTAATGTCGCCTTTGGAGGGTGAAGCACGTTTGATTTCACAAATAAAATGAATTCCTGGCTCCCGCAGCATTTTTTCAAAAGGAAAATCACGCTTAATCGGTAATTTAGCTACTCGTTCCTGTAAATCAAATATCGAGTATTGTTCTTTTTCTTTTGCTACTCGTTTACGTGTAGCTGCGGTTAAATCGTCTAAAATCATACTGCTCCTCCTTCAACATTTGTTGCAGTTATAAAATCAGTTAATTTTTGAACAGCTTTACCACTATCAATCGCTGTTGCAGCCCGCTTAACAGCTGCTTGCAAAGTTAAATTTTGTTGTGTGATTTGTAAAGCACAGGCTGCGTTTAGTAAAACAACATCTCGCTGTGGTCCTTGTTTACCAGCTAACACCGCTTTCGTAATTTCAGCATTTTCAACTGGAGTTCCACCTGCTAAATCTTCAATTTGACAAGTTGTTAATCCTGCATCTGCTGGATTAATTACATAATTCAAAATTTTCCCATTTAGCAAACGTGCAACTTTCGTTGGTCCAGTTAGCGTAACTTCATCCAAGCCATCTGTCCCATGAACAACCATCCCGCTTTGGACACCTAATTGTAATAACACGTGTGCCAGTGGTTCGACTAATGTTTCATCATTTACGCCGAGCAACTGCATATTGGCTCCTGCTGGATTAGCTAAAGGACCAAGATAATTAAACAATGTGGGAATTTGCAACTCTTTACGTATCCCAGCGACATATTTCATTGCTTGATGATATTTTTGAGCAAACATAAAACAAATCCCGTTTTGTTGTAAAGATTGTTCTGAAACTGCTGGGCTGGCTTGTAAATTAACTCCCAAAACTTCTAATACATCGGCTGATCCACTTTGACTAGATGCTGCCCGATTACCATGTTTTGCAACTGGAATCCCACAAGCTGCTACTACTAAAGCTGTGGTAGTAGAAATATTAAAAGTATTAAACTGATCTCCACCAGTTCCAACAATTTCTAAAACTGAATGCTGGGGTTGTAATTGTAAAGCGTGACTACGCAAAGAAGCGGCTGCTCCAGAAATTTCGGCAATAGTTGCACCTTTACTAGCTAAACCCATTAAAAAGGCTGCTTTTTGGACATCAGTTGCTTTTCCCAACATAATTTCGTCAATCACATTACCTGCCATCTTTTCACTTAAATCCTGTTGTTGCTGTAATTGTTTAATTGCTTCGCTAATCATCATCTTTTTTACTCCTCATTAATAAGCTAGTGTTGTTTTAGGTCATTAATGAGTTTTGCCATCGTTTTCGTTCCATTTTTATTTTCTCCTTAAATACAAAAAAACCGTCCTTAACAAATACTGTTAAGGACGGTTTCCCGCGGTGCCACCTTGAATTTGAGATAATCAGGGTATACAAAAACAACTCGATTATCCCACGCTTAGCAGAGGACCAACATCCTCCCGACAACTGACGTATGTCTGAACGTCAGACCATACTCGAAGTTTCCTTCTTTCAGATCTGCCCTCGATGGTCCATTTAACTACCTGCGTTCGGCTGCCATTCTCAGCACCGGCAACTCTCTGGGCGTGCACAATAGTTTTAATCTCCATCTCATTGGTTTGCAATGGGTCGTTTAATTAATTTACATTACTATAAATGCTTTTATTATGCCTGTCAATCTTTTTTTATAATTTTTTTAATTGACAAACTGAATTTAATCAATTATTCTAATTTTCAATCATATAAAAATAAACATCAAAGTAACTTTTACACCAGTTACTAAAACCGTTGAAGTGGAGATCAAGATTATCAGGACCTTTCAGAGAGTTGACGCTAGTGCGATGTCAGCAGGAAACCAATAATTAAATGGACCATTGAGGGCGCTATGAAAGATTTTAATCGAGTACTTAGCGACGTGTTGGGATACGTCAGTTTCCGTGGGAATGTTAGTTCCTAGCTGAGTTGGGGTGGAGCTTTTTTGCTACCATCCAATTAAGGTGGCACCGCGGATACTGGAAAAAGGTCCGTCCTTAGCATAATTTGTTGAGGACGGACCTTTTTGCTTTTCTGGAGGCACACGATGAAGAAATATAAAGTACAAGTTTTGAAATATCACGATCAAAATTTCAATCCAACTGCGATTGTGGCTGCGTTACAATCAAAAACCGAAAATGTTTTCCTGTTAGATTTACAAAAACAAAACAAGAATGAAAATTTTATTTATCTTGGACTTAATCCAACGGCTAAGATCACTTATCAAGATGGTTTTGTTATCACTAAAAAATCAGATTTAACCATTACTAAAACCAAAACTGATTTAAAAACTTATTTAGAACAACTTTTACATCAATATGGTGTTACAATTCCAGACGATGTTCCGCCATTTTTTGGTGGGCTAGCAGGTTATTTTTCCTATGACTATGCTCGTTATCAAATTCCGAATTTTCCTAAGGTCATTAATCCTTTAAATCTAGCTGACGCTTCCCTTTTGCTTCTTAACGAAGTTGTTGCTTATGACAAAAATGCCCGGGATGTTTATTTAATAAAAACAGTATCAGTTGCAAAAGATGCCCATAATGATTTAGAAAAACTCAAGCTACAATTAAATAACTTACAAAATAAACAGGTCAATCCCGAGCCACTTGTCATCGAAGAAAAATTGCACCCAAAATTTACCAGAACTGAATATTACAACAAAATAAAAGAAATCACTAATCACATTTATCAAGGTGATCTGTTTCAGATGATTTTATCTAACCCGCTTCGTGGTAAAGCAACTGGAAGTTTATTAACAACTTACCAACAGCTGATTGGGACATATCATTTTTATTTTAAGGATGCTGATTTTGAAGTTACTTCTGCATCACCTGAAACTTTATTACGAAAGCAAGGACAACATTTAGCAACTTTCCCTCTTGCAGGAACAAGACGTCGTGGAAAAGATCAACGGGAAGATCAATTTTTAGAAAAAGAATTAGCGCACGATTCCAAAGAAATTGCTGAACACAATATGTTAGTTGATTTAGGTCGTAATGATTTGGGAGCAGTTAGTCAGTTTGGCAGTGTCAAAGTAACTGAGCATATGAAATTGAAACATTTTAACAAGGTAATGCATTTATCATCAACTGTCGAAAGCAAAATTGCTCCTGACAAAACTGCCTTAGATGCTTTAAACGCTGTTTTTCCGGCCGGGACACTTGCTGGAGCGCCTAAAGTTTCAGCCATGAAAATTATTGCTGATTTAGAACAAGAAAAACGCGGAATTTATGGTGGTATGTTTGGTTATTTAAACTTCAATCAAGATTCCGACTTTGCAATTGGAATTCGTTTAGCACATAAAAAGCGCGATGTACTCACAGTCCATTCAGGCGCTGGAATTGTTGCGGATAGTACAGCCAAAAACGAATATCAAGAATGTTTTAATAAATCCCGTGTTATTATCCAAGCATTGAAAACCGCAACTAACCAGGAGGTTTTAAATAATGATTCTATTAATTGATAATTATGACAGTTTTACTTATAACCTCTACCAACTATTGGGCGAATTCACAACTAATATCAAAGTCATTAAAAATGATAAATTAACTTGTCATGAAATTACAGAATTGCATCCACAAGCAATCATTTTATCTCCAGGACCTGGCAATCCAAATGATGCTGGGGTTAGTTTAGAAGTGGTTGAAAATTTACAAGGAAAAATACCTATTTTGGGTGTTTGCATGGGACTTCAAGTTATTGTTCAAGCTTTAGGTGGAGAGATTATCCCAGCACAAACTTTAATGCATGGAAAAACATCTAATTTATCATTTACACAAACTAGTACGTTATTTCAGGGACTCCCGAAAAATGTTACAGTTGCTCGTTATCATTCACTAGTAGGAAACCGACAAAATTTGCCAACCGAACTAACTGTAACTGCTTATGATTCACAAAATGAAATCATGGCAGTGGAAAGTAAAGCCAATCAGCTCTACGGCGTTCAATTCCATCCTGAATCAATTTTAACTGACCCAAAGATTGGTCGCGGAATTGTGAGAAACTTTTTGAATGAGATATAAAAGAAAAACTTATTATCATAATCTTATTGACCATTTACGCTGTAATGCTATGATTAATAGGGAAACTAATTAATCTTTAAATTACATTGGAGAAAATAAATCATGAAAAAATTATTCTTATTATCAACAACTGCTTTAACCTTATTTAGTTTGACAGCTTGTTCATCTAACAATAAATCTGAACCAGATAAAAAGTCAGATCACACTACTAAAACAACTAAGAAAACACATAAAAAAGCTAAAAAGACTGATAAGAAGAAAGATTCAAACAACAAAACATCAGATAATAATACAACAGATACATCATCTGACAACTCTAACAGTAGTCAAAGCAACAACAATCAGGCAGCAACTAGTGCAAACAATTCAAAATCAAATAACTCAACAAATTCTAGTTCAAACAAGAAAGCTACTGATTCAAACAATAAAAATACCAGTCAAAATAAAAATAACGCAACTGCTTCAAAACCTGCTACACAAACTCCAGCTGCTACCTCCAACAAAAACACTAGTTCAAAATCAACTACTACTCCAGCTGCAACTAGCTCTCAAACAAATAGTAATAACAACCAACCAGCTGCTCAAACACAAACTAGTTCCAACTCAAATAGTAATAACAGTACCAGTAATGACGGTACTGACTATAATGTTTACACTAATCCATCAGAATATGCCAATCGTTGGAACTAATTTTTAACAAACTCGTTTTTAATTAAAATATCCCCTAAAAGTTGTTTTATCCAACTTTTAGGGGATATTCTTTTATGTTATTAATAATAAACTGGAGTTTCCGCTACCAATTGTTGTAACACTTCTCTCATCATCTTATCATTGCGAGAAAAAACATGACGATTTTTGGCAATCCGATAATCTTGTCGTAACTTTTTATAGTCGTACTTATTTAATACCTGCTGTTTAGCATGCTTATCAAAATTATGCATATTTTTATATTTTTTTAACTGTGCAATTTCTTTCTCATTTGGGAAAAAGATCTTTTCAGTCTCAGCTACTTGTCGTTTCTGAGACTGGTGTAAAAACTTGCTAGCATACTTATACTCTTTCAAATATTCAAAAAGTGTTTTCCCAAAAGTTCCATTGCCAAGATAATGCTTGCTAGGACGTAATTTACGAATGTTTTTTCGCATCATCCACAAACATGATTTAATAAACAATCCGTTACTTAGATATGGTAAAAGATTGCGATTTTGATAAAAAACTTCTGCCAAATTAGCTAACTGATTATCAATTTTATGGCCGTCTATATGTTGGCTTTGTAGTAATGGTGCTTGAAAAAATGTTTCAATCACGTTTGGATCTCCTTGTTCCACTAAATGAAACATTTCTGGAATCGCCACTAGCTTAACTTCACAATTATCCAATTGTACGAACTGTTCTCGCGACATGGATTGAGTCAATATTTCTAATTTTGTTGGCACATAAAAAACATAAAAATCGACATCACTATGTTCATTGGCAAGCCCAACTAATTGTGATCCAGTTTCATATGCTAAAAAGTATTGACATTTACTTGCACTCAAATAATCTTTTAATTCTTCTACTGCTCTTTTTTCTTGCTGATTTAATTTTTTCATTTTCATTTATTCCTTAATTTAAATAACTAAAAAGAATCCATTAGAAACATTTCTAGTGGATTCTTTTCTGTAAAAATATCTGTTTGTTTCTAACTATTTCTAGTCTACACTACTTAGCAGCAAAGGTCAATATTGGTCAAATAATGTTGATGAATAAAAAGAACTTACTTCGACTAAAAATCGAAATAAATCCTTAAAATCATTTAATTATCAACTACTTCAGCAATCGCCTTACCCATCCGTTTAATTCCTTCTTTAATTTGTTCATCATTCATATTAGAGAAGTTCAAACGGAAAGTTCCCGGCTTAATGTCACCCGCAAAGAAAGCTGATCCCGGCACAAAAGCAACGTTGTTTTTAATACAAGTTTTAAATAACTCGTCAGTATCAACTCCACCTGGAATTTCAACCCAGATAAACATTCCGCCTTCTGGATTACTGTGATGAACATTTTTAGGAAAATACTTGTCAATTAGTTCCAGCATCAAATTAGCTCGATGTTCATACGCATCCGTAATCTTTTTAACGTGTTTTTTTAAATCAACGTCTAACAAGAACTGAGATACAATATACTGGGTTAAATTATCAGTATGTAAATCAGCATTTTGCTTCATCAAACTGAAATGATCCATAAAACTTTTATCCGCTACTAACCAGCCGAGTCGCATTCCGGGTGCTAAAATCTTAGAAAACGAACTTAGATAAATGACACCACCATCTTTATCAAAATGTTTTAATGGTGGCAATTTTTTCCCAGCGTAACGAATTGCTCCATAAGGATCATCCTCCACGATTGGAATTCCAGCTTCTTTGGCAACTCGTACCAATTCTTTACGTCGCTCTTCTGTCATTGTTCTTCCAGTTGGATTTTGAAAGTTAGGGATGGTATAAATAAATTTAGCCTTGGTATATTTTTTCACTGTTTCAGCTAAAGCATCTGTTTTCATCCCATCTTCATCCATGGGAACACCAACTAATTTTGCTCCATAAGAATTAAAGACGTCAATGGCTGCCAAATAACTTGGGTCTTCAACAATAACTACATCGCCTGGATTAATCATCATTCGAGCCACTAAGTCGATAGCTTGTTGCGATCCGGTTACTACCCCAATATTCTCAACTTCAGCATCAACATGACGATCTTTCATTAAGTCTGTAATTTGTTCTCTTAATTTTGGATATCCCAAAGTTTGAGCATACTGTAAAACTAAGCGTCCGTATTTATCAAAAACTTTGTCAGTAGCTGCTTTCATTTCAGCAACCGGAAACAACTCGGGAGCTGGCAATCCACCACCAAATGAAATTACATTTGGATCAGCAGCTGCTTTTAAAATATTAGCTGTAGCGTTTTCAGTACTGGTTGGAACACCATTTGCATATCTAAATTTCATTTTTTAACCCCGCTTATTTTTGATGGTATTGACGCATTTGTTCTGCTAAATGGACTTCTTGCGTTACAAATTCATGAGTGCGACAAACATAATCGTTATCACGGCCGACTTTGGCAATGTAACCATTGATATAATCAACTTCAGTTGGACGACCTTTCGAGAAATCTTGATACATTGATGGATAGTGATATTTAAGTTTTACACATGAATCAAGCACACTTTGAACTTGTTGCTGACGATCTTCAATCATCTTAATTCCAGCTCGTTCACAAGCATCATGGGCTTCATTGAATAATTGTTTTGCCATGTCTTTGGCACCTGAATATTCACCAAACTGACCCATGTTAATTTCAAACATAGTACAAAGCGTGTTACAAACAGCATTAAACGAAACCTTTGTCATACACATGCCCAGCCAGTTATTAGTCATTTCTGGTCCAAGTGTTGCAGCCTTTAAATCATCATAGAACTGATTCATTACCTGATCTGGCTTTTTATCATTGTAAGGTGCCATGTGCATTGCTTCACCGTTTTTAGGTCCCATGAAATCAACATCTCCGGGTCCGTTCAAAACCGTAGCAATCATAGCTGTTCCGGCAATCATCTTATCTTCATCAAAATACTTTTCAATTTTTTCAAAATGACCTAATCCGTTCATAGCAGAAAAAGCGTATTGATCAGGATGAAACAAACCAGCTTTAGCATCACGTTCTAATTCTTTTTCCAATTGCATTTGCTTTTTGAAAATAATCCAAACATCTGGATGACCTTTGTATTCCTCTGGATAATAAATGTTAATTGGAACCAACTGCTTATCCTGATGGTCTCTTGAAACTTCCACGCCGCCTTGTTTACGAACTTGTTCTACATTTGGTTCCTAAGTATCAATAAAATCAACATCTACACCGGCATTTTCCTGCAACAAAACACCATAGCGATATCCCATTGCTCCTGCACCAATAACTCCGTATTTCATCATCTTTTCCCCCTTATGAATCTAACAAAAAAGCTCGCTCAGCAATCAATACTGTTCAGCGAGCTTTTTTAAAATTCGTTAAAAGGATTTTAAAATGAATTCGGTTAGGCTAATAACCCTGCTCGGTAAACTAACATTGATTGCCAATGTATCTAGTCGAGCACTAATAAATCTTCTCTGCGTAGATACGGATAACCCATCCGCATCTACACACGATGCGAATGGCTACATTAACACAAAGAAAATAATAATTTTATTATTTTGAAAAGTAGTTTTATTAGTCATTGTTAAAATTCCTTTCTTTTAAGTTGTTATAATTTAACCATTAGTCTAAAAACATGTCAATATCTTTTCTTAAATTATTTTAAAAAAATCTAAAATGGCCTGCTTTTTAAAACAATATTACTACTTAAACCACCCTCAAAATGATATAATTAAAGAAATTGAACTGATGAGGTGATCGAAATGACAGAGAATTATAAACGTATTTTAGCTCCTGTCGATGGTGGCGAGGATACTATGCCAGTATTGAAACGAGCAATTGAAGTAGCTAAGCAAAACAACAGTCACTTAGATATTCTCAACGTTATTCAAGTTACACAATTTAACCGAAACTATGGTAATGCCGTGTCTGCGGATGCTGTTTACAAATTAACTGATCAAACTAAAGAAATTTTGGAAACTTTAAAACAAACCTGTGTTAAAGATGGTTTGACTGATGTTTCGATTCATATGCGTTTTGGTAATCCTAAGAAAATTATCGCACAAGAATTCCCCAAAGATCATAATGACGATTTGATTGTAATGGGAGCAACTGGTTTATCTGCAGTTGAACAATTAGTAGTTGGATCAGTTACCAGTTATGTGATTAGAACTGCTAAGCAAGACGTTTTAATCGTTAAATAATTTAATTTTTGGTCTATCATTAACCTGATAGACTTTTTTTATGGAGTAATTTATGCAAACCTGGCGTTATAATTTAATCATTCCAAACTCATATGAAGGAAAAACAGTTCGCGACTACTTAAGTCAACATCTTTATCTGCCCAAACATTTAATTTTTTCACTGCGTCGAGCCCAACGAGTCACGGTAAATAAAAAATATTTACCAATGAATTTTAAATTACATACTGGAGACCAGCTTCATTTAGAATTTAGAACTTCGGATTTTAAAAATGCTCATCCAAAAGTCATCCGCGATGCAAGTAGTTCTGTGCAAGTACTGTTTGAAAATCAAGATTTTTTGCTTGTTAATAAGCGGCGCGGTTACAAAACTCATCCCAATCAACCACAGGAACAAGGTGCTGTGATTAATTTTGTGGCTGAATATCTCAAACCCAATTCCCCCTTTATCATTCATCGTCTTGACCAACAAACTAGCGGTGCTTTGCTTTTTGCTAAAAGTCCCGCTGTTGTTCCTGCATTAGAATATATGCTGCGTGAAAAAATCATTCAACGAACCTATTTAGTCTGGGTAAGAGGTAGATTTTTACATGAAAAGGGAACGATTACTATTCCAATCGGACGTGATCCTAATGACCAGCGAAAACGAATGATTAACGGAATAGATAGCCAGCCAGCGGTTACTCACTACCAAGTTCAACAGTCCAAGAATGACCATTCCTTATTAAAGGTTAATTTAGAAACCGGGCGAACCCATCAAATTCGTGTCCATCTCGCTTCGCTTGGACATCCAGTCGTTAATGATCCTTTATATGATCCGCAAGCTAATCTCAATCAACTAATGTTGTTACACTCCTGGAAAGTAAAAATGCCAACTCCATTTTATTACGAATCTATAACAGTTACGGCGCCATTACCGCCTGAAATGAAAGCAATAAAATAAACACATTGAAAAAGTCACTAATTTCTTAGCGGCTTTTTCAACATGTTTATTTTGATAATAAAAATTAATTAGTCTTCGTTACGATGATCTTTAGCATCAACTTCACGAACTTTTTTAACTAAATCTAAATCAGCTGGAGTAACTTTAAGTTCTGAAACAGCTTCTTTAATTTTGTCTGAGAAAGTAGCATGTGGGTAGAATTTGGCTGGAATAGTTTCGATATCACCAGTTTCAATAACACGAACATGACGAACACCTTCTACATCAAGACGGAAAGTAGCCAAATCTCGGTACATTACTTGATCTTTATTCATAAGTGATTCTTTAACAACATCTGTAATGTCACTTAAGATTTCTTTAGTAGATGCTGGTGATTTACCCAACTTACTTGCTACTGATTCAGTAAATTCATCGTAAGTAGTAGTGTGTCCATTCATTGGTAATAAAGCCATAATGTCATACCTCCATAATAATATTTGTAGTAATATGACCATTCATATTACTTGCCTGCATATTAACATGATTAATGAGCATCGTTTAACATATCGACTTAGATATCTAAGAAAAATAAAAGCCCGCCATGGCGAGCTTTTACTTTATTAAATTATTATAATTACTTATTCGCCCTTGGGGATTTTCCAAAAACTGTTTTTATTATGGGTATCCATATACTTCTTAAATTCCTTGGAATGGTAAGCCTTATCAACGGCCTTCGCCCATTTCTTATCTTTATCCTTTTTGTTTATAGCTGCGACTAAATAATAATCTGGTTTAATATCTTCAGCTAACAACATCGATTTGGTTGGGATCTTAGCTGGGTAAGCCGTCGATCCTGGCAAAATCACATAATCAAAATCATTTCGGGAACGAGGGATGGTAACATCCTGCATGGCGGTAATTTTCAAATCATCTTTATTGGAGGCAATGTCCTTACTAGTAGCTTTAATGGGATTAACTCCCTTTTTTAAAGTAATTAAATGTGCTTTTACCAAAACATTGTAAGCTCTAGCCATATTGGATGGATCATTTGGAATGGCAATCTTATCGCCTTTAGAAATATCTTTTAAAGATTTCTTTTTAGCAGGATAAATTCCAGTTGGAACAGTTGGAATTTTAGTTAAAGCTGTCAAATGAGCATGTTTTTCTTTATTAAAATTATCCATATAAGCTGTGTGCTGATCAACATTTAAGTCTGCTTCGCCATTATTAATGGCAACATCGGCCAATGATAAATCACTAAAAGATTGGTTTTGAACGTGATATCCTTCTTTTTCCAAAATCGGTTTTACTCCATTAAGAAATAAATCACTATAAGGACCTGGTGATGAGGCTAATCGAATCGTATTAGTTTCAGATTTATGTGGTTTTACAATAAAAGTAAATACAAATGCTAACACCAAAACTGCTGCCAATCCGCCATAAAGATATTTTTTGTTAAATCTCATGTGTTTAATCTCCCTTTAAATTCAGCTCAGAAATCATATTTATTTTAACTAAAAAGTTTCAACATGATTGACCACCACGAAACTTCCCAAATAACCTGGTTAATCGATTATTCATTTAAAATTCCTTTCGTAAAAAAGACCGATGACTATTCACATAGACATCGGCCTTTTTCGACTAATAAAAGTTTATAAGCACTGCTGAATGTCAATCTGAATTATCTCAAAAATTTAACATAACCAATAAATGAGAAAATTCATATCAACATTCGCTCATTTATTTTTTTGACATAAAACAACAGCACATTTTCATTTTATTAGCCTCCTTGAATTTTTTAAATTATAACATCGTTTAAAAGGAAAGTACAACAATTGTTTAAGATTTATTTAAATATTTCATAATTTGCTGACTGATTTCTTCAGGACTCAAATAATCGCAGTGAATTATTAAATCAGCACAAGCATAATATTGCTCATTTCGGGAATTTTTCAACTGCCTCATCGTGGCTTGATTTAATTGGCTGACCAGTGGACGGCCTAAATCATTTTTAATTCGTGCATATGCCGTTTCGGGTTCCACGTCTAATAAGATGACCGGTGCAGCATATTCGGTTAATAACTGGGCGTTTTCTTCATTAATTGGTGTTCCACCACCGGTTGCTAAAATTCCGTCTTGTTCTAACTGTCCTTTTAATTCACGTTGTTCCAGTTCGCGAAAATAAGTTTCACCATGATCCGCAAAAATTCCTGAAATTGATTTTCCAGCTGCTTTCACAATTACTTCGTCTAAATCGGAAACCGGCAGTTGCATTTGTGCAGACAGTAAACGACTAACTGTGGTTTTCCCACTACCCATAAAACCAATCAAAACAACTTCCATGATTATTCCCTCCTTGTCACTGAATATTTTGCTGCTAATAACTCCTGTGCTCGCTGTAAATCTTTCTCACTACGAAACGTTAACTGTAAAACACCATTAACGTCCTCTCTAATCTCTAAAATATGCAGATTAACCAGATTAATGTCGGCCTGTTGCAACCGTTGTGTAATATCAGCTAATACACCCACTTCATCTGGTAAATCTAAAAACAAATCATAAAATCCGGCAATTTTACCGACGTGATTTGATCCTAATTTATCACGACTCGTTTTGGCTTTTTCGAAATATGTTTTAATCGCCGTTGAATCCCGTTGGTCAATCTTATGTTTGATATCAGTTAAAACATCTAGATATTGTTGCAGCTGCGTACTGATTAAGTCTGCATTGTTCAGCAAAATATCATTCCACATTTGCGGATCAGCAGAAGCAATTCTGGTAATCGACTTAAACCCACCTGCTGCTAATCGCATTCCCATGGGTTCGTCTGCGAAAGCAGCTTGGGTTTGATTTACTAACCCAGCGGCAATCACATGCGGAATGTGGCTAATTTGTGCCACAATTTTATCATGTTGTTTAGGCGTCACTGTTAGCCACTTTGCTTTAGCAACCTGCAATAATTTTTGAATTTTTCGGGCAGCGACTTCTCCATCAGTTCCAGTTGGAATCTGAAAGTAAAACGCATTTTCAAATAAATTAGGAGTTCCAGCTCTCACTCCTGTTTTATGCGAACCAGCCATGGGATGACCACCGACAAACGTAACCTTCTTTTCAGCAAGAATAGCTGCTGCTTTCATTACGGTTTGCTTGGTACTCCCAACATCCGTAACAATAACATTGGGACGTAGCGGCTGACGTGCTAATGTTTCAATGTCCGCAATAATTTGATCAACTGGGGTCGCTAAAAAAATAAAATCTGCTTGTCCGGCTAACTCTAAATCATTACTGGTTTCATCAATTACCTGATGGTTTAGTGCATAATGTAAACTTGCTGTATTTTGGTCGCTTCCGATGATTTTAACATTTGGATTAGTTTGTTTAATTACTCTAGCAATCGAGCTGCCAATCAATCCAAGTCCTTTAATAAAAACAGTTGTCATCAAATTCTCCTCTTACATCAAGTGTTGTAAATCAGTAAAGAAATCCGGATATGAAACACTGATGGCAGCTTCATTTTCAAGTATCATTGATTGCTCAGCTTTTAATGCTGCAATCACATCCATCATCCCAATCCGATGATCTCCATAACTATCAAGATGAGAATCCTGAACTTTCCAGTCTGGCTGCCCTTGAATTATCATCCCATCAGGCAATTCTTCCACTTGGACACCAAACTTACGCAATTCATTGCTAACAGCTTGGATTCGATCAGTTTCTTTAACCCGTAATTCAGCAGCTCCAGTAATTTTACTAATTCCAGATGCAGTCGCAGCTGACAAAGCAACTAAAGGTAGTTCATCAATCAAAGCGGGAATTTCAGTTTCCGCAATTTCAATTGGATGTAGTTTGCTGGTTTTTACATGTAAATCTCCAAATGGTTCACCTGTCGTTTCGTGTTCAACCACTCGAATATCAGCCCCCATTTTTAGCATCGTCCTTAATATCCCGGTTCTAGTAGGATTCAAACTAACGTTTTTCAAAGTAATCTCAGAATTGGGAATGATTGTGGCTGCCACCATGAAAAAAGCAGCTGACGACATATCTCCTGGAACTTGAACATCTTGGCCAACTAAATCTGGATGGGGTTGAACTGTGATTGTTCGCTGATTGGTTGCTGTTTCAATCTCTGCACCAAACTGACGCAGCATGATTTCGGTATGATTACGAGTAGGCAATTTTTCAATAATGGTCGTTGGTTGGTCTGCTGCTAACGCTGCCAAAATCAAAGCACTCTTAACTTGGGCACTAGCAACCTGTAACTTGACTGTCTTGCCATGCACGGTTCCACCAACTACTTGAGCCGGCAAAGTTCCTTTTTCTGTTAATTTTACTTGAACGCCTAGTTCGCTTAATGGTTCGCTGACTCTTTTCATCGGACGTTTGCTAAGCGACTGATCCCCAATTAAAGTTGAGGTAAAACTAGTCCCCGCTAATAATCCCATCATTAAACGCGTCGTAGTTCCAGAATTACCCATATCAAGTGGAATGGAAGCTGGGCGTAAATGCATCATTCCTTTTCCGTGTACTATCACTTCGTCTTGCTGACGTTCAATTTCAACGCCCAAATCCTGAAACGCCTTGAGAGTGCTCAAACAGTCTTGACCAGCTAAAAAATGATGAATATGAGTTGCACCTTGACTAATTGACCCAATCATCAAAGCCCGATGAGAAATACTTTTATCGCCAGGAACGGCTAAGGTTCCGTGTAATCCTTGTTGAGAAGCCTTACTGAGCGGTTTCATGATCGTTTTCTCCTTTAATATAATAAAGACACCAAATCATCGGCACTTCTAATTTCTGCACTAAATGATCATTTTTTGTAAGATTTTTTTGATTAGTTAAAACTACGTCACCATCTTTTAAATAACGCTGGTAAGCTTGAAATTTACTATCACAAAGTCGAATTTCTTGTAATTCTGGGCATAATTGCCGTAATAAATCGGCCGTGGCTGCATGTGTATAGCCAATTTGCGCATTATTACCCTGTTTTTTTACTAAAACCAATGGATTCAATTGATGAATAAAAGTTTTTCGTAATTGCAATTGGTCCAAATAACGATAATGAGTTTGTCCCCAGCTCAAACCAGTTATAGATTGAAACGCTGCTGGAATTAATAAATAATCACCACGATACTGCCGCAAATTATGAAGAATCTCCTCGTAACTTTGATGCAGTTCAATTTGAATGGACTGGGTGATTTCAATATTTTGATAATATTCAGCAGCGGCATTACTATCTGTGGCTGCCGGCCCTAGCGTATGCAATTTCATAGTCTTAACCTTACTTTATTAGTAGTTTTCTATTTCTTCACGATATGCTTGAACTTGTTCTTGCAAACGTCCCAAGTTACTAGCATCAAATGTTTCGGTAATAGCCTTTACCATTTCAATTGCTACCACACTCTCAATCACGATTGAAGCTGGAACAATTGCAGTCGTATCGGAACGTTCAACGTTAGCTTTCTTAACTTCTTTTGTATTTACATCCGCAGTTTGCAAGGGTTTGTACAAAGTAGGAATTGGTTTCATAGCAGCATTCACAATCACAGGCATACCGTTAGTCATTCCGCCTTCAAAGCCGCCAAGATGATCACTCATGCGACCCCAGCCGTCATCTTTTTCCCATTCAATCGGATCCATAACCTGACTGCCTGGTTTTTTCGCTGCAGCAAAACCTTCGCCAATACTAACACCCTTCATAGCATTTACTCCCATAACTGCAGCTGCTAGCTTCGCATCTAACTTAGTATCCCAGTTCGTGTAACTACCTAAACCAGCGGGAACATTCTCTACGATTACTTTAATAATGCCACCCAAAGTATCACCGTCGCGTTTAGCCTGATCAATTACTTGATGAATTTCATCTACCTCATCTTGATCGACCATCCGTAAATCATTTTGGGTAATAGCTGTTTCAATTTTAGTCACATTTTTAGTTGGATTAAATTTGCTAGCAGTAGCACCAATTTGTTGTACAAATCCCACAATTTGAATTCCTAATTGACGCAATAATTGTTTACAAATATTACCAATTGCCACCCGCATAGCAGTTTCACGGGCTGAAGATCGCTCCAACACATTGCGTAAATCACGATGACGATATTTCATTCCACCAACCAGATCAGCATGTCCGGGACGAGGACGTTCTACCTTCCGCAGCGTATTTTCTGGAGTAGCTTCAGAAGTAGGATTCATGATTTTATCCCAATGAGCATGATCGCGATTTTTAACTACTAAAGCAATTGGACTTCCAAGGGTCACACGATGCCGAACTCCACCAACAATTTGAACTTGATCATGTTCAATTTTTTGGCGATTGCCACGGCCGTATCCACCCTGTCGGCTTGCTAAAGCTGCATTGATTTCATCAATATCTAACTTTAACCCAGCGGGGATTCCTGTAATAATTCCAGTTAATTGTGGTCCATGTGATTCTCCTGCTGTAACGTAATCCATCTTATTCTCCTTTGTCTGTTTCAGATTGTCGTGTTTCTGCCATAATTTTTTGATAAATTGAACTTAAATGTTCCTGCTCGGAAGCATCAGTAGTTGCTAGATTAACGTGTTGCAATACTTCCATTTCACGTCCCTGATTTAAAATTGGTAATTGATGATGTTGTTTATAGCGAGCAATTTCTTGAGCTATTTTAAATCTTTGGTGTAACAAAGTTAATAATTGCTCATCAATTTCGTCAATTTGCGTACGCCACGCATTTAATTCACTCATAAATTTATCCCTCTTTTCGTGTTTTCATTGCTAATTGCACCAATAATACTAAACCGATTCCAACCAATCCAATAACCAAATCAAAACCAAATGCTGCTCTGATACTTTGTTTTGATAACCAACCAGTGATAATAGGAATAGTAAAGGAAGCGATACTCCCAAAGAAGTAGAAAATCCCAGTGATTAAGCCGCGGCGATGGGGATAAATTTGCATAAAAAGCGTTAAACCGGTCTGCATTACCCCGCCTGCAGCGCAAAAACCAAAAATCACAGCACAGCTACCAATCACAATAATGGAATGATTTAAAAATATTAATAGTAAAGCTAAAAAAGCAGTTAGATTTAGGCCTAGTAACAATAAAATTTCATGAACATGATGTTTTAATAAGAGATAAAGTACTAAAACGCCACAGATTGAACCAATACTGTAAAGCGACATCAAAAATTGTGCTTGTCCCAAGCGAAAATGTAAAACCGCATGAGCATATAAACTAATCCATTGCGTAAACAAAATCATTAAGGCCATTGGAAGTGTAGCCGTAACCCACCAAACTAATGGTAGCAAGTAATTTACGCCCGCCTGTTAAATTAGTAGCATTAAACTGATTAGACTGAACGACCATATTCGGTTGCGGAAATTGTAAAAATAACATGTTTACTAAATTCAGTAAAATCAATCCTGCCATGATTACAAATGACCAGCCAAACCAGAATCCATGACCGGCTAAGTACGTTACAATCAAGGGCAAAATGAATTCCCCAACCGACATAAAGGCCTTTAACAATACCGTTGATTGCCCTTCACCATCATTAATTTCAACTAAGGTAGTATAGGTACCGGCATCTAAAGCTGAATTAGCAATCCCAGCTAAAATGGCTAGCCCATAGGCAATCACAATCTGATGCGTAACTACCATTCCAATAGCAAAAATCAAGTAACACAGCATCCCAATGTAGACAAACATTTTCCGACTTAACCGATCAGCTAAGGCGCCTGTAATTGGATAAGCAATCAGTCGTCCAATTCCAATCCCAGAGATCACATAGGAAACAACCGCAACCGTTGTCATCCAACTGGATGCTAATGATAAAATATTTTGCGCTAAAATAACGAGAGCAAAACCGTGAATAAAATAATTACAGTAAAGTCCTAATGATAAATGATTTTTTTGCCGTTTAGTAAGTTCCTTTTCCACGTGTATTCCTCCTCATAATTAAAAATCAAAATAAAAAGCCAGCCATCCTAACAAGGTCGTTGTTAGTCTAGCCGGCTTCTCTTTATTAACTTCGTAAAAGAAAAACTAATGAGAAAGTGACATCAGCAATAATCATTGACCCAGCTAGATTAACATTGAATGTTAACGTACCTAGCCGAGTACAACCAATCAACTCTGCTTAGATACGAACGTCACCGTTCGCATCCCAAGTAGGCATCCGAACGGTTACATAAACCAAGCAAAGCTATAATAATTAGCATTCAATCGTGCCAAATTATGTTTAGTATTATGTAACCAATCGCTAATAATCATTATCTTGTTTCCCCACTTTTTAGATTGTTTCAATTAAAACACGAATAAAAAAAGATGTCAATACATTTTTTAGTTTTTAAGTCGAATGATTCAGTGAATATATTTTATTTGTTCGTTATTATTTCATTTTTGATAAGCTCTAATCTTGGGTGGCTGATAATTTTCCATAAAATTATAAATTTCATCCAGAGAATCCGAAAATAATAATTTCTCTCGGTCAGTATCCGTTAAGAATTCTTTCTTAGTCATTTCATCAAAAAATTTTTCTAAAGAATCATAATATCCTGCTACATTAAATAACACACAGGGATTATTGTTATCGCCAATGCGTGTCCAAGAATAAGCTTCAGAGATTTCTTCTAATGTTCCAGGACCACCTGGAAGTACAATACAACCATCAGATGCTTCAATCATCTTTCGTTTTCTAATTGACATATTTTCAACAACTTCTAAAGAAGTTAGATTTGCTTTACTAGCACCTCGCTCAACTAACTCACGCGGCATAATCCCATGAACTTTGCCGCCTAATTCCAACACAGTACTAGCTAAAAGACCCATCAAGCCAACTCCGCCGCCACCATAAACTAATTCTAGCTGATGGTCAACGAGCCATTTGGCTAATTGTTTGGTAGCTTGTTGATAAATAACATCATTTCCTGCGGATGCTCCGCAATAAACTGCGACTGCTTTCATATCCATCACTCCTTTAGTTATTGATTATACTACTTAAATATTTAGACAAAAAAAGAGAACTCAAATGAGTTCTCTTTTTAATTCAATCAAAAGATTAAATTATTTGTTAACTGGTTTGAATACCCAATTAGTAACTTCTGGTAAATCAGTACCTTCTTCACGAATGTAGTGATTATGCTTGTCAATCCAGTCGTTCATTTCTTGAATGAATTCAGGATTCTTTTCAGCCATACCAGGAATTTGTTCAACAGCTTGTTTAGCCAAGTCAAATCTGTCTAATTGGTTAAGTACACGCATGTCAAATGGTGTAGTAATGTCACCATTTTCTCTGTAACCGTGAACACTAACGTTCTTGTTTTCACGATCGAAGAAGATAGTTCTGATGATATCTTCAAAACCATGGAAAGCAAAGATAACAGGTTTGTCAGCAGTAAAGTAACTGTTAAATTCTTCATCACTCAAACCACGAGGATCCAATTTAGGATTACGTAATTTAAGCAAGTCAACAACGTTGATGTAACGAATCTTCAATTCTGGGAAGTGTTCGTGCAAGATGTCGATAGCAGCCATAGTTTCTTCAGTTGGTTCAACACCAGCAGAAGCCATAACTACATCTGGTTCGCCATCTTGATCAGTTGAAGCCCAATCCATACGGCCAAGACCATTTTTAACAAGGTCAGTAGCTTCATCAATAGTAAACCATTGTGGACGTGGTTGTTTTGAAGTAGTAATCAAGTTAATCTTTTCGTAACTTTCTTTACCAAAGGCTACGTTAGCAGTTGCTAATAACGTGTTAGCATCACCAGGGAAGTATTCACGAATGAATTCAGGTTTCTTTTCAGAAAGATGAGTAATCATACCTGGATCTTGGTGAGTGTAACCATTATGATCTTGTTGGAATACAGTTGATGAATCAATAAAGTTTAATGCAGGAACTGGTTTTCTCCATTCAAGTTCAGAAGCTTTTCTCAACCACTTGAAGTGTTGTGTAAGCATTGAATCCACTACACGACCGAATGCTTCGTAAGTTGCGAAGAATCCATGACGTCCAGTCAATACATAACCTTCAAGCCAACCTTCGTCAGAATGTTCTGATAATTGTGAATCAATAAGACGACCATAATGAGCCATGTAAGCATCATATGGAGGATCGATTTCACGTTCCCATTGACGACCAGTGGTTTCAAAGACATGCCATAATCTGTTAGACCAAGTTTCATCTGGACCGAAGGCACGGAAATTGGTAGGATTCATTTTCATTGTGTCACGAACCCATGATGACCAAATAACCATATCTTGAGCTTTAGTTGAACCTGGAGTTTGAACATCTAGTGCGTAATCACGGTAGTCAGGTAAGTCCAATGGTTTAGCATCAATACCACCATTAGTAATAGGGTTAACTGACATACGTTGGTCGCCTTTAGGTGCTAATTCTTTTAAGTAATCTTTAAGAGTACCGTCTTCGTTAAATGAATCTTCTGGCTTGTAGCTTTCCATCCATTTAATAAATTCGTTAGCAGTACCCATATCATCTGCACTAAGAGGTAGTGGAACTTGATGAGCTCTGAATGAACCTTCGATTGGAAGTCCTTCAGCATTATATTCTGGACCAGTCCAACCCTTAGGTGAACGGAAGATAATCATAGGCCATTGTGGTCTAGTTGCAGTTTCTGCAGTTTGATTTTCACGTGCGTTCTTTTGGATTTCTTTGATGTCTTCAATTGCTGAATCCATAGCTTTTGCCATGTTTACGTTAGTTTCAGCAACGTCAGTACCATGAGGTTCGTTAGTTTCAACGAAGTATGGTTTCCAACCTAATCCTTCAAAGTACTTCTTCAAATCTTCGTCTGAAGTACGGTTAAAGATAGTAGGGTTAGCAATCTTAAATCCATTTAAGTTAATAATTGGAAGTGCAGCACCATCAGTAACAGGGTTAATGAAAGTACTTGAGAACCATGAACCAGCCAAAGGACCAGTTTCTGATTCACCATCACCGATTTCAACAGCAGCAATCACGTCAGGGTTGTCCATAATAGCACCAACACCATGAAGAAGTGAGTAACCTAATTCTCCACCTTCGTGAATTGAACCTGGAGTTTCAGGAGCAGCATGTGATGCAACTCCGCCTGGGAATGAAAATTGTTTAAATAATTTAGCCATTCCTTTTTCATCAGCACTAACTTCAGGGTAGATGTCTGAGTAGCTTCCATCCATGTATGAATTAGAAACCATAACTTGGCCACCATGACCTGAACCTTCAACGTAAAACATGTTTAAGTCATACTTGTTAATTACACGGTTTAAGTGGGTGTAAATAAAGTTTTGTGAAGCAATAGTTCCCCAATGTCCAATTGGTTTAACCTTAACATCTTTAGAAGTTAAAGGTTCCTTTAATAAAGGATTAGAACGTAAGAACAATTGACCAACTGATAAATAGTTGGCAGTGTTCCAGTATTGCGTCATTTTGTCAAAATATTCTTTAGAATTATAATCTACTGACATGCAATAACACTCCTTTTTTAATAATCATTAACCAAACGGCTAAATAATATAATATGAATAAGCCTAAAATTCAAGACTCAACTACACCATCTATCTTAACAATTTTTATCGAAAAGTCAAACAATTTAGAATTGATACGTACCAATTTTAACCGTTGTGTCACTCATGTTGTCAACGCTTTCACGGATTTAATCAGGCAAATTAACAAAGGTATTGTAACTAAAGTATTTATAATGAACACGCATATCGGAAATTTCAAGCGGAGTGCCGTTGTCCAAGAAAAAAATTCCTTCCATAATTCCCACCGGTTCAGTGGTTTTCAAATCTAATAAGTCTTGATCATCAGCGGTTGATGGTTGTGCTTCTAATGACATAAATGCTTTAGTTCCAGTACTATGTAACTCTTTAGCAAAATAATCAAATAAAGATCCTTGTACAATTTTTTTAGTTAAAGATGGTGCAATTTTAATTGGAATATAACTGGTTTCAATAATGATGGCCTTTTCATCCAATAACCGCAACCGATTAATTTCATAAACAAACTCACCGTCATTTAAAAATAGATCTTCTTTAATCTCTGCTGGGGCTGAAATAACTTTAAAATCCAACACTTTAATACTAGGATGGTACCCTTCTGTCTTTAAGTTATTCGTAATCCCTAGATTTGATCCCTCATACCGAAAAATTGATTTATTTTTTAAATATAAAGGATTCACAAATGTTCCAGAACCTCGCTTTTTAAAAATAACTCCCTGCTGCGCTAAAATACTAAGCGCTTTTTTTATAGAACTACGACTAACATGATATTCATCACTCAATGTGCGTTCATCTGGAAGTCGATTAGCTTCAAAATCATTTGCTTTAATCTTATCTTTTAAATTTTGCATTATTTTTTTATAAACTAAATCTGCCACAGAATAACCCCTAACTCAAACTGTCTTTATAAGCAAAGTATAACAGAGTACAAAGAAGGATTCCCAACCAATCGGAAATCCTAATCATAATTATTTAATTATTTATTTTCTTCATCTGCTACTTTTTTAGCAAATTCACGATCTGATTTATGAATATCATAAAGAACCCATGCTAATAAAGCAAATATCAAAACATTTGTAGTCCAGGCAATGATATTAGCAGTATTAATCTGTTGCGCAGTAGGGTTATCGCCAAAGAATCCTTGAACTGCAGAAGGCATATTGTAAATATCAAGGAATACTAACAAAAATACTGAAACCCATCCGGCGACTTTAACCCAAAGCGAGTTAGCAAATCGTTTTCCGTGCATTTCAACTTTACTATTAGTAAACATTAACAATGGCAACATCGAAAATGGTAAAGCAATCGCTAAGAAAACTTGAGAATTTTCCATTAAATCATTGATTGCCACATGTTGTGCTAACTCTGATTCGCCAGATGTCATTAATACACAAATCAAAACTGGAACAATCGATAGTAAACGAGTTACTAAACGACGAGCCCAAAGTGGCATTCTCATGTGAATGAAACCTTCCATAACTACCTGCCCAGTCAAAGTACCAGTGATAGTTGAGTTTTGCCCGGATGCTAATAAAGCAACTGCGAACAAGGTTGAAAGGATCCCGGTTTTAGCAACACCAGCTAACAAACCATTAGTCATGATAGCAGGGTCTTTTAAGGCATCATATAAACCAAAGAATGAAGTATCTTTAACAACACCAGATTTGAAAACTGCCACACCCATGATTAACAATAAGGCATTAACAAAGAATGCCATCGTTAGTTGAATGTTAGAATCAAGTGCTGAGAACTTAACTCCACGTGCTACATCATCCTCATCATCATGATTCACTTTACGAGTTTGAGAAATAGCAGAATGTAAGTATAAGTTATGAGGCATAACTGTAGCACCAATAATACCAAGACTACCAGTTAATGGCGACATTCCGTGAACTACAGGAGTTTCTTTAACCGTTTCAATACTAGGAACAAGTCCCTTAAAAACGCCTAACCAATCTGGCTTGGACAAAGCAACTTCGTATGCAAAAACAACGAAAATTACTAAGATCAAAGTACAAACTAAGGCTTCAATTTTTCTAAATCCAATCGAAGTTAATAATAACAGTACCAAAACATCCAGAACGGTAATTAAAACCGCGATTACAATTGGAATCCCAAATAACAGATATAAGGCAATTGCTCCACCGATAACTTCGGCGATATCAGTAGCCATGATAGCCAATTCGGTTGAAATCCAAAGCACAATCCCCAACTTTTTACTAGTTCGGGCTCGAATTGCTTGTGCCAAATCCATTTGCGTCACGATCCCAAGTTTAGCTGCCATGTATTGCAATAACATCGCAATCAAACTTGAAATCAAGATAATAGACATTAGCATGTATTGGAAATTTTGTCCCCCGGTAATTGAAGTTGCCCAATTTCCTGGATCCATATATCCCACTGCAACTAATGCTCCAGGTCCTGAATACATAAATAATGTCTTCCAAAACCCGATGTTCTTTGGAACTGTCACGGTACCATTAATTTCGTCTAATGATTTACCGTTAGCATACTCAATTAAATGAGCTTTCTTCTTTTCTGCCATACGCACAAACATCTCCCTTTCTTTTATTCATCATAATTGTAACCTATACCCCCCTAAAAGTCATTAAAAATTTTTTCAGAAAGCTTAATATGATAAACTATGATGTTGAGGTGAATAAAATGTCACATAAAAAGAATAAAATCCATAAAACATTAGTTGAACAAATCTTAGATCAACATAAAATCCCATACCAACAAATTATTTTCCCTACCTATACAGATGGTGATGTCGAACAAATTAACGCCAATGAATCCGACTACCCACAACATAAAATTTTCAAAACATTAGCTTTAACTGCCAAAAACAGTGGACCACTAATTGGTGTTGTCCCACTTGACGGTCGCCTCAGCTATAAAAAGCTGGCTAAAGTTTCTGGCAATAAAAAAGTCGGGATGGTTCCACTTAAAGACTTAGTCAAAACTACGACTTATGAACATGGTGCTAATACCCCAATTGGAATTTATGAAAAAAAAGGTTATCCAATTTACTTTGACAATAGTGCCAAAGAACAAGGCGATATCCTAGTATCATCTGGACAGATTGGTCGTTCTGTATTGGTTAATGCAGAAGAGATTGCTAAATTAGTTCACGGAAAATTCGATGATATTGTGGAATAAATGTTTATAAGGAAGAAAACAGAAACCAAACAAAAGGTCTGACTATTAATTTGATAGTCAGACCCTTTTGAATTATATATGTAGAACCATTAATCTAGTTTCATATAAATGATACGTTACCATGTTCCAAAAAGTTTGCGTTCCATTCATATTTCCCATATATTCTGGATTACTATTATCTGGGGTGATATTGTATTCTCTACTACCATTATTTTCAGAGACTATTTTTGGGGCTTGTTCTTTAGTATAAGTTTGAGCGCTTGGATCATTCACCCAGTTTCTTTTAATATCATCATTCGTCTCATTTTGATTGCTAGATTGATCTGAAACATTATTGGAAGTGTCATCATTTTTAATTTGTTGCTTATTCCGAGATAAATAAATTCATATTAACCAATTACTATTTCTATCCCATTAGTTCCTATGATATTATTGTAAAATAGTTATGTATGATAGCAAATACGAATAGGAGAAATACTTATGATTATCTTTTTACATGCTTTAGTTGGAATGATCGCTTTTATCGGAGCCAGTGCTTTAGGAACTAGCTTTTCCGGTCAAATCAACCAACTTTCAACCATTCAAAAATGGTCACTAATTACCACCGTATCCGCCATTGGTTTAACTGCTGTATTAGGCCTTTACTCTGTTGCTGGAATTCCCAGTGCAGCATTATCATTGCTTCTTTTGATTGCTTTTGAATACGTTTGTTTCTTCAAAAGCGCTAAGGAAGATGCTTAATTAGATAAGTTAAAAAATATTAATAAGGTAACCAATTAGCTGTATTAAACAGATACTTGGTTGTCTTATTTTTTATGAATTTAAAAATTATAATAATAAAAAATATTATTTCTTCAAGTAAGAATAATTATATAAAATTTACTATATTAATCTTCATCACCATACAAATACTTCTTCAACGCCTGATACCGCTTATAATATTCTTGTTCACGCTTATTATCTCGTGGTTTGTAATATTCCCTATTTTTCAATTTTTCTGGTAAATACTTTTGGTGCGCAACTTGATGCGGTTCATTAAATGGATTAATCATATCACCACCGCCAGTTAATTCTACCGAATGTTTATAATGGGAATCTCGCAAATAACTTGGCATTGGATACATTTGGTTAGGCTTTTCGCCATCAACCGCAGCCCGCTCATATGATTTCCAAGCTGAATCTGATTTCGGTGCTAAACACAACGTAATGGTTGCATAAGCTAAATTAGTTGATGCCCGAGGAAGTCCGATTTCTTGCGCTGTCTGACAAGCAAGGACTGCTGTATCAACTGCGCTGGGCGAAGCTAAGCCAATACACATATAAGCTGCATCGCGAATTCTTCTGATGGCTGATTCAAGATCGCCAGAATTTAAAATCACACTCAAGTAATATAAAGCCGCATCGGTATCTGATCCAATAATTGCATAATTAAAGGCACTCAAATAATCGTAATGATAAGTTGTATCTTTATCAAAAGCAAAATGTTGATTTTTAGCAAATTCAATAATCTGCTCATGCGTTAAGTTTTTTCCGTACATTGCAAAAAGTGTTTCCAAAATATTTAACGAGACTCTCACATCACCATTAGCCGAATTCCCAATCATTTTGGCAGATTCATCATCTAGTTCAAACTTAAAAATATCTTTGGCCGTTCTTTTTAAAACAATCATGATATCTTTAGTTTGGACCGGCTTCATTTCAAAGATTTCACAGCGTGATCTAACGGCTGGATTAATAGTAATGATCGGATTTTCAGTCGTCGTTCCTACTAACATAATTTGACCAGATTCTAAAAATGGCAACAAAAAGTCCTGAACTGGTTTCGTCAGACGATGAATTTCATCAAGTTGCAGGATAAACGATTCTTTTTCATGCCGATTAACTATTTTTTGTAAGTCTGCCTTATTATTAATACTGGCGTTATAACTTTCTAATGGTAACTCCAGCATATTAGCCATGACATACGCCAACGTCGATTTACCAGTGCCAGGTGGACCCCAAAGAATCAGCGAAATTGGGATTTTCTTGTCGATTATTTGGCGTAAGGGTTTCCCGGGCTCTAACAATTGCTGCTGTCCAACAATCTGGTCAATAGTTTTGGGCCGCATGGCATCAGCAAGTGGTTGATGGATTTTATTTTTATTAAATAAAGAGATTGATTCTTGTGACATTACTACTCCTACTTAACTGCAAAGGATAAACGAATTATTTTTAATCTAATTAGATTAGTATAATATTTTAGCAGCTTAATAGCTAGAATGGCGAAAAAAGGAGTCGTCAGATTGAAAATTCAATCTAGCGACTCCTTTTGTTATTGTTAGTCTTCAGGACTATCTTTATCATCCGGGTTGAGCGGTTTAATTTTATAAACATCCTGACTAGGACGATTAACAATCTTCCGTTGTACCAAGTAATTATCAATCTGTTTATAAATGAACAATGGGGAAATCTCTTGTACCACATCACTAAATTCCAAACCAAACCATTTAATTGGCGAAGCGGTAATATTTTGCAAGAAAATACGTTCACGAATCATGTGACGATCAATTGGTTTAATTTCATCGTTATATACCAAATCATTTGGCATTTCTTTAATAATGACAAACTTAAAGTTCCCAATCTTCCGATTCTTTTCAGTTGTAAATTTCGGCACCTGATTCTGAATCAATCCTTGACTAACTAAATTATCGACAATTTGATGCAGATATGAACTGATATTTTGATTCTTTTTAAATCCAAGATACAATTGTACATTCACCATGTTATCAGTGCCCATCATATCAATCGTATAGTTGCTTTCGTATGGAACATCCGTTTCATTCACCGAAACAAACCAATAAACCTGAGCCCGTTTTGGATCTTCATCCAAAATCGAATACATAACGTTTCGTTTAATCTTATATCCATCATGCATCTTCGTCATGTAGACCAAGTTAGTCGCATACATCGGAATACTAACATCATTACTCAAATCTTTTAGCTGATTACGATATTCGGTAACATCCACAAATTCGCTTTCTTGATCGTAACGTTCCCGTGCTTTGTTTCCAAAGTACCAAATCCACATTACGTACAAAATAGCTAACATGATAATCAAGGTAATGTATCCACCATGGACAAACTTGACACAACTAGCAACGAAAAAGACCATTTCAATCAAGCCGAAGAATAAGCCAATTGGCAAAGCCCATTTGAGCCCAAATTTCTTTTGTAGATACGAAAACAATAGCACCGTAGTCATCAACATGGTAATCGTAATGGCTAGCCCATAAGCGGCTTCCATTTTTTCCGAACTACCGAAGTACCAAACGACACTAATGGTAATCGCACACAAAATCCAGTTAACCGTAGCAATATAAATCTGACTTCTTGTATTACCAGGATGCTTAATCACCATTCGAGGTAATAATTTAAGCCCCATTGCTTCAGATACTAATGTGTATGATCCGGTAATTAAAGCTTGTGATGCAATAATCGCAGCTAATGTTGCAATCACCATTCCAAAAATCATCCAAGTGCTAGGCAGCATGCCATAAAACGGATTAATATTTTTAAAATGACTAACAAAATTACTACTATGAGCATTATTAACAATCCAAGCTCCTTGTCCCAAATAGTTCAAAGTTAAGGCCAAATAAACAAACGGCCAAGTCATCCGAATATTAGCTTTCCCAACGTGTCCCATGTCAGAATACAGCGCTTCTGCACCAGTCGTAGCTAAGAATACACTCCCTAAAATAAAAATTCCGGCTTTATTAGACGGACTAAAAAGCGTTTCAATTGCCTTTACTGGTGATAGAGCAGCAATAATCTGCGGATATGACATAATATTCATGACTCCAGTTACTCCGAGGAACAAAAACCAAATAACCATAATCGGTCCTAGCAATTTCCCAATCGCGGCTGTTCCAAAACGCTGAACAAAAAAGATTACCAGCAAAATAATGGTCGTAATAATCAAAACCTCATGCTGATCAATCCCTAAATGCTGAGTTTTCAATCCCTCTACTGCAGATGAAACCGTAACAGCTGGCGTCAGTGTTCCATCAGCTAAGATGGAAGCTCCCCCAATTAGCGCCGGAATAATCAGCCATTTAGCATTCTTTTTTACCAAGGCATACAGCGAAAAAATTCCGCCTTCACCATGATTACCAGCATTCATCGCCAAAATAACATATTTGAAAGTAGTAATAATCATTAAAGTCCAAAAAATCAGCGATATTGAACCAGTAATATAAGCTGGATTAATATTAACCGGAGATTTATCATCGTTTAATACCGCATTCATAACGTATAGTGGTGAAGTTCCAATATCACCATATACAATTCCAATGGCGATAATCATTCCTGCCAACGTGATTTTATTAGTATTATTTTTCATGATTCCTCCAAATGTAAAAACAATTTCCGTTTTTACATTAATTTCATATTAACTTAGAAAATAACGTTCCAATGATACATTGTGGAACTTACCACGCCGAGTTGCAAGAAGTTTTTACAACTCATTCCATTCTGATTTAAATTCCTCAACAAACCTTTGCATATAAACTTTACGTGAATAGGCAATATGTTGCGCAGTACGCGTGTTCATTTCGTCAGCAACTTTAAATAATTTTTCATAAAAATGATTAATAGTTGTTTCTTTTTCCCGATACTCTGCTTTTGTCATGTGGCGACGAGGTCTGATTTTGGGATCATACATTGGAGCTCCATGAACTCCTCCATAAGCAAAGGCACGAGCAATCCCAATCGCCCCAATTGAATCCAATCGATCAGCATCTTGAACGATTTTACCTTCTTTAGTTAAGGGATATTGTTCCTCTAAATTATCTGCAAATGACATATGATCAATAATATCCAGCACCTGCTCAATCTCAGCTTGTGAATAACCGAATTCTGCTGATTTTTCCAATACTTCTGCGCGTTTTTTAGCTGGATCAGCACACAACTTATCATCAAAAACATCATGCAAATAGGCAGCCGTCAAAGCAATTTCACCATTAGCAGGTTCGTTAGTCAAAATCTTTAAAACAAGATTAATCACTCGTTCAATGTGGTCAAACCCATGGCCAGAATGGTCGTTGGCCATCATTTCTTGTGAGTATTGCCGAACTTGTGTTAATTTTTCATTCATTTTAAGTCACCCCTTTTATTAATACATATTACAATTTTAGCCTAAAAAAAGACCGTCGTATATAAATACGGCAGTCTTTTAAAACTCTAAAAACTTAAATTATTTTTGTTTAAACTTCGGAAATTTCCAATTATATTTTCCGAACAATCTAATCATTGATGGAACAAAAATCATTCGAACTAAGAAAGCGTCAAAGAAGACCCCAAATGATAGCATAATCCCAATTGATTTAATCGTTGGATCAGGCGAAAGAATAAAACTACCAAAGACCGCAATCATGATTAAAGCGGCAGTAATAATCACTGGACCACTAGTTTTAATCCCGACTTTGACCGAATATTCATTATCATGAGTGGCTAAATATTCTTCCCTAATCCTAGAAACCATGAACACTTCATAATCCATCGCTAATCCAAACAGAACTCCAATGGCAATTACGGGGAGAAATGCCAAGACTGGTGCTCCCACACTAATTCCAAAGAGTGATTTTAAGAATCCATCTTGAATAACCAGTGTTACCATTCCAAAGGAAGCAAGTAGCGATAACCCGAATCCAACCATGGTAACTAGTGGAATTACGAAAGATCGAAACACAATCATTAAAAGAACAAAGGCTAATAGCATAACTAAGGTTGCAAATACTGGAATTGCTTTATTAAGTTTTTCCGTTATGTCAATGTTAACGGCATTACTACCAGATAAGACAATCTTAGAATGCAAGTCATTTTGATTATCCTTTGAATAACTGTTAATCTCTTTAGCTAAATTCTCAGTCCGAGCTGATGCTGGACCAGTCTTTGGAATTACCACAAACATCGCATACTTATGATTACTGCTCATTTGCACAGGACTCATGACTGCCTTTTTCATTTTAGCTTTTACTTGATTTTGATATTCACTCGTTGCTTGTTTCATTAAAGCCTGCTGTTGAGAGGAATTCATTTGTGGATTTTGCTGCATCGCAGTCATCACCCGTTGTTTAACGTAGGTTTCTCCATCAGCTTTAACTTGAGCTTGATACTCTTTTGATTGAAATTTATTGAGTGCCGCTTTGTTTTCCATCGGCACAATCATCGAAACATCTTTCATGTTATTAATTTTATGAATCGTTTTTTTAATTGATTTTTCTTTTTCGACATTACTAGTGCCTTTATCAAATTCAATGATTCCAATTAATTGCGAGTTGATCCCAGCCCCAAATTTATCGGTCATCATGTCGTATGCTTGGCGTTTCGTATTATTAGTAGGTAATGCCCCATCATAAGGCATTCCGAGACGCATATGCATGGATGGAATTGCCATCCCTAGTAAAATTACCACTGCTAAAATAGCAGAAACTAATGGGCGATGGGCAATCATATTCGTAAACCAGCCAGCGTGCTTAACTTTGGACTCAGTAGAATCCTTTTCCGGCTTAATAAACTTATGTCCTAATGAAATTAGGGCTGGTAAAAATGTTAATGCTGAAAGAACTGAGAAAATCACACTAACTGCAGCTGCTAATCCCATTTGTGTTAAGAAGTCGATGCCGATAATACTCAAACCGGACACTGCAATGATAACGGTTACTCCAGCAAATAAGACTGATGATCCGGCACTGGATAACGCCGCTCCCATTGCAGCACTAGGCTCATCATGTTTGTTTAACTCAGTTCGATAACGATGCACAATAAAGAGAGCATAGTCGATTCCAACTGCTAAACTAAGCATCACAGACAGAGTCTTTGCAACATCGGTCACCGTGAAAAAGTTAGTCCCAACTGTAATCAAAATCAAACCAGTTCCTAATCCTACTAAAGCACTAATGATCGGCATTCCCGCTGTCACAAATGATCTAAATAAAATCATTAACAGAATAAAGGCAATTGCAATTCCAACAATTTCTGACAAACCGCCAATATCGGTTTTAACGATGTTAACCGTCCCATTAAAGGCAACTTTTAAATTTTGGTGCTTTAATTGATTAAAGTGACTCTTAACATTATTAATCGATTTGTCAGGCACTAACCTAGCGTCCTTTTTAAAAGTAATCTGAACGTAGGTTGTTGATTTATCTTTACTAATGGCTTGTGTCTGATAAGGATTGCTGATAGTTTTAATATCATCAGTACCTTTTAACTCATTAATTTGTTTGGAAATATCCTGTTTTGTTTTTGCCTTAGTAATATCACCCTTCTTGCCTTGTAAAACAACATTCATTGTTCCTGAAGACAAATTACGATGAAATTCATGTTTGATAGTCTTTTGAACATCCGTCGAAGGAATTCCGCTAATTTTTAAATTTTGCTCAAAATTACTTCCTAGATGAGCCAATGTTCCCACAAACACGACTAAAATTACTAACCAACCCAACAGTGTTTTCCATTTATTTTGGAAAATCCACTTTCCAAGTTTATTCAACCAACTCTTCATTTTTCAACCCCCATCATTTATTCATGTTACTTATTCTAATCAGTTTAAATTAATATTAAATGTTTAAATATGATACAATGCACATAAAATGTGCATTGTATAGGAAGTGTTGATTTGAGTGATTTAAGAAAAGCCAGAACCGATAAATTTATTATGGAAAGTTTTAGTAATTTGCTACAAAAAAAGGATTTCGGCGACATCACAATTACAGAAATTGTGAAACAAGCCATGATTCATCGCAATACTTTTTACCAGCATTACATTGATAAATGCGATTTACTAGAGGAATTCATTACTCGGCAAATCATCGACAGTGATTTACAAATTGACGAATTTAAAATTGCTCCCTTTCGTAATCTTTATAATGTGTTTATGAGTGACGCTATCTTAAAGACTATTCTCTCTCGCCAATCAACTGATAATGAATTTAGTAGTATTTTGCCAAAAACTTTTGCTAATTCTTTTGTAAAAAAGAATGGCGGAAATTATGACATCCTTTGGTCTCTAGGTCGCTTTGCAGCTGTACTTGGCTGGAATAAATTAAATAAACATCATTGTTCATTAGAGAGCGATTATGATTACTTAGATCACATTTATCAAACTGAAAAATTTCCACATCATTAAATTACCTATTGTAAAATTCATTAAGATAGGATATATTTTAGATAAATTAAATAATACTTCTTCGGGGCAGGGTGAAATTCCCAACCGACGGTAACGATTAACATCGAAGTCCGTGACCCGCGTTAAGCGGTTGATCTAGTGAGAATCTAGAACCGACAGTATAGTCTGGATGGGAGAAGAAGTCTTAATTGAATTAATTTACTTAAATATCAACTCTGTTAGGGTTGCTATATTTAGGTTATCTTTCAGTTGGAAAATAAACGTATGCCCCGCAATTAACTTTGTGGGGCTTTTTTATTGGGGTGATTATAATGGATATTCAAATAACTTAAAAATAAGCAGCTAGTACTGTTAACTTGCCCCAGTTGAACAGTAACAAACGCTGCTGTCTAAATCTATCTTGTCATATTCCTATTTATTTTATGAGGTGATTATTTTGCAAATTAATAACAAAAAAACCAAAACTATGGTTTTAGTTTCAATTTTAGCAGCTTTAGCATATGCATTAATGTTTCTATCGTTTCCAATCATACCGGCCTTTCCATTTTTAAAACTCGATTTTTCTGATTTGCCAATTTTAATCGGTTTATTTATGGTCGGACCTTTGGGGGCAGTTGAAATCCTATTACTGAAATTATTTTTATACTGGATGACGATGGGATTTTCAATTCCTGAATTAATTGGTCTTTCATCTTCCTTGATTGTTTCTTTAATTTTTATCTTAGGCTTTTATCTTTTCAGAAAAGATGTCGTAAAACATGGTTTGATTCGGTTTTTGCCTGTCATCGTGGTAGCAATTGTCTTAGCAATTGTCATGAGTATTCTAAATTACTTTGTTTTTCTCCCTCTTTATATGAAGGCTTTTGGGTTTAACCTCGGAATTCCATTAGCAAAAATTGTTGCGCTAGGCGTTGCTCCTTTTAATTTAATTAAAGGATTAGTTGATGGAACCATTTTCATCTTAATTTTTAGTCGTTTAAAAAAAGCAAAATAAATTTCAAAAAATAAAGCATTTTCCAATTGTCAGTTGGAGAATGCTTTTTTAATTTATTTAACTTCATTTTCGACTGGCTGATTATTAATAATTGCCAATACATCATTCAAACTAATTTCAACCATGTTTTGCACTGCCATATTAGTATAAAAACCAATATGCGGCGTAATTATTACATTGGGCATCGCATGCAGTGCATTAAAATTTTTATCCGGAATCGGACTGCCTTGCAAATCTTTATCAAAGATATCTGCTTCCCCTTCAATAGTATCAAGGGCTGCCCCAGCAATTTCCTTGTTTTGCAATGCATTAATCAAAGCATCCGTTACCACAACTGGTCCGCGTGAGGCATTCACCAAAAAGGCATCTGATTTCATCTGCTGTAAAGCATCCGCATCAATTAATCCTCTTGAAGTTTCATTTAAATCGACATGCAAATCAACGACATCTGCTTGATTCAGCAATTCATTTTTAGTGTCGACATATGTTAAAACATCCTTCAGTTCATCATGATGAACTGGATCATATGCAATCACATTCGCACCTAGGGCATTAAATAATCGTGCTGCTGTGCCACCGATTCTTCCTGCTCCAATAATTCCAACTGTTAAGGTTCTTAATTCTCTAGCAATTGGTCCGCGTAATTTATAGTCATTATTGTCACTTCGTTTTTCAACAATTTCCAAATTACGAATGAGACGCATAGTTTGGGTCACTGACATTTCTGCCACTGAATTAGGCGAATAAGCCGGCACATTGGTTACGACTAATCCAGCTGCTTTCGCTGCCGACAGATTAATTACATCAACCCCAGCTGTTCTAGTCGTAAGCTGTTTGATTCCCATTTTGGCTAACTGAGAATAAATTTTATCGTCGGCACTAATTGGTCCGCGTTGCTGAATTACAATTCCATCGTATCCATCCGCCATCGCTACTGTCTCATCATGAAATTCATGATTAGTAGTATCGACCGTCACTTGATGAGCACGACTCCACTGTTTAATAGCTGGTTTTTCATCAGCACGCACACTGTACATTAGGATTTTAGTCATTTTCTTTCCTTTCTATGGCTACATACTTACCGATGTTTTCCATAGCGCGTTGTAAATTATCCATTGAAGTTGCATAACTAATCCGAATGTATCCTTCGCCACCAGGTCCGAATGAACTTCCAGGAACTACGGCAACTTTGGCTTTCCGAGCCAAGTCATAGCTAAAGTCCATACTATTTTGTATTAAATCTGCGGGAATTTTAGCAAAAATATAAAAAGCTCCATCTGGATTAGCGATTTTAAAACCTAATTCTTTTAGCTTACGGTAAACAAAGTCACGTCGCTTTTGATATTCTGCTTTCATTGCAGCTGCGTCATCCATTCCGTTACCTAAGGCTTCGGCGGCTGCTGCCTGGGCATTGGTAGTTGTTGAAGTAATCGTAAACTGATCAATCTTTTCTAACTGGCTGGTAATATCTTGAGGGGCTGCCATAATTCCAATTCTCCACCCCGTCATCGCATGTGATTTTGAAACTCCATTCAACAAAATGGTCTGTTCAGGTAAATATTGAGCAATTGAAACATGTTTACCGTCGTAAGTCAGCTCGCTATATATTTCATCAGAAATAACAAAGATATCGTGTTGCTTAATCACATCTGCTAATTTTTTTAATTCGTCCTGATGATAGGTTTTGCCCGTTGGATTAGAAGGAAAATTTAAAACAATTGCTTTCGTTTTAGGATGCGCTTCTAAATTTTGTTCTAACTGTTCTGGAGTTAACACAAAGTTTGTTTTTGAAGTATCCATAAAAATTGGTGTAGCACCTCGTAACATGGTTACTGGGAAATACAGCGGGAAAATTGGAGTTGGAATCAAAACTTCATCGCCAGGATTTAAAATTGAGGTCAACGCAGTATAAATTCCACCGGTTGCCCCAGCAGTCATAATAATTTCAGTATCTGGATTATAATTTAAGCCATATTTGCTTTGGAGGAAATGAGCAGCGGCATCACGCAACTTTTTGGTTCCTTTAGTTGGTGCATAGTGACTCTCATCTTCCTTGATACTCTTAATTGCTGCATTTTTAATATGCTCTGGGGTGGCAAAGTCAGGTTCACCGAGCGTTAATGAAATAATTCCAGGAATTTGGCTAACTTCATCATTGAATTTTAAAATTGATGATGGTGATAGTTGCAGCATTTCACGGTTCATTTTGTCTACTAAATTTTTGGTCATGATTAATCTCCTTTAAAAATTAATTATTTGTAGTCTAGTTTCAAATCATTTGAAGCCTGAAAATGTAATTTGTCAGTAAAAATAAATCGACTTAAAAATGCTAAACCAAGCGGAATGATAAAGAAAATTAAGCCAATCGTTACTAGATGCATAATCGTGGCATGCGGATGAGCATCAAGATCTGCTAATGGTCCGACTAAACCAGATAATCCAAATCCGGCACTAATTGGAGTGCCTTTAACACCCACTAAGGATCCTAAGCCACCTAAGATTCCAGCATTAATTAATGATGGTAATAATAATTTTGGTTTAGAAAGAATGTTAGCCATTTGAATCTTAGGGGTTCCAATAAAATGAAACAGGGTCGTTCCCATTGAGTTAGATTTTGCTCCAGCAATTGCAACGGTGAAGGCCAAAGCAACAATCCCCAAGTTGGCTGAACCAGCAGCCATCCCATTAATTCCAATTGCTGTCGCAATTCCAACCGAACTAAGTGGTGAAACCACTAACACCGCAAAACACATTCCGATTAATACTCCCATTATTAAAGGCTGTAAACCGGTCAAATGCTCAATTCCCATTCCGATTGCAGCGGTCAAATTATTAATCGGCTTCAAAGTTAATAGGCCAATCCCGCCGCCAATTAATAAAGTTAGCGTGGGCAATAATAAAATAGTGAAATCTTGTAATCGTTTCCCTAAAAACAAAATCAACAGGTAAGCCGCAACAATTGTGATTCCTATATTTAAAACATTCCCGCTTCCGTTAATAGTGATATTTCCATTAACAAATTTAGCATTTCCAGCTCCTACCGTGGCAGCTAGTGCTAGCGAAGCCGTTTGAATGGGGGTAAACTTTGCCAACATCCCTGTACAAACTGCCGTCATAGCTGGTAAGATCATCGCTGCCATCCCCGTTAAAGCTAAAATAATTCCTAAGACTGGCACTTGTCCGACAAATGGCTTAATAATTGCATTTAAAATAGCTCCTGGAATTAAAGATACAATAATTCCAATTGACATCCCATTTAAAATAATTAACGTGTGTTTTTTAAGTTTACTTTTCATTTTAAAATTCTCCTTTTTTGTATAAAAAAATCCCAGTTAGTAACTGAATACTAACTGGGATTCAAAACACATTCGTTATTGGAATTAAACAACGACAATCTGCGATAAACCTAGTTAGCATCCTTACGGTATCTAACCAGGCAACCAAAATTACCTCACTTAGATACGCTATCATACCAAGCAAAGTAAAAATAGAAACTATTTTGATTTATCATGTGATTGTCCATTGCTATTTCTCCTCTTTTTTTGTTGTTTTTATTAAACTACATCAATAATTATTTGTCAATCACTTTTTGAAAATAAATTTAGTGCTCAAATCCTTTCTCATTGTATCTGTAACTTAATGAGACTAAAATAAAAGGCGAATAAATGTAATAATAGGAGTAAGAGAACTATGAAAAATGAACTTATCAAAGAAATTACTGAGTATAACCGCCATATTGGAAATGATAATTTAGTAGGTGTCAAAAAGATTTTTGAATACCAAAAACAGCTTGACTTGTTTTGGGAATTAGCCCATACGATTAACATTTATGATTTAAATACCATTCAGTTGGATGTTGAAAAACAAGTTGCCGATCACAAAGTAACTAATGAAAAATTAGTTTCCTTAAATACAAAGTTGAGTGAAATGCTAGATGATGAATTTGATTTTGTTAAAATTGACGGAAAGATTTCGGAATTAGATAACCCAGATTCTATTTCAGCCCCAGATTTAGATACTTTGGATAAATTTACTAAACAACTCAAAAAATAACCTTGTTGTTAACAATTAACAAGATTATCAAAGTGCATAAAAAAGCAGAAATGAATATAAAAATTCATTTCTGTTTTTGTTATGTTTATTTTATTTCTATAAGAAACTAACAATTTCCATCAAAATTGGAACAACAACTACGAATAATACCGTACTTGTAACAACCACGTTAGTAGCGTAATCAACGTCACCATGTGATTGACCAACTAAGATAGGTAAGACTGCTAAACCAGGTGCAGCTGATTGAATTACAAAAGTACTTAATTCAGGTGATGGAATTGAGGCACCAGTGTGTACGAATGTCATCAAAACTGCAATCATAATTGCTGGAGCAATCACGAACCGACCTAGTAAAGCTAGTACTGAATCACGATCAAAGTGAATTGAATTCAAACCGGCATCGGCTAAAATAATACCAATGTAAATTAATGACAATGGAGTTACTAAGCCACCAACCATAGTAAAAGTATTACCAAGCATTGGGAATGATTCTGGTTGAACAATGAAAGTTACTGGCAAACCAAGCACTAACCAAACCAAGGCTACAATGAAACCAATCAATGGAGCAGGAAGTAATTTCTTCCAGTTAAACTTAGCATTTGATTTTTCACCATTGGTCTTAGTAGGATCATCAGCAGAAATAAAGAAGATCCCAATTGCCCAAGTAGAAATAGTATTAATCAAGTAGTAAAGCAAGAAATAAGGAAGTCCAGCAGCACCAAACAATGCCATGTTCAAAGGCATTCCAATGAAGATGGTATTAGCATTAACGAACATGTTAATAAAAGTACCACGACGACCTTTTCTAATCTTGAAAATATGAACCGCAGCAATTGCTACAATGTATCCCAATAAGAAACTTAAAAATACATAGAACAAACCACTCGATAAGCTTAATAACTTATCACGATTCAAGTTAGATACTACTGACATAAAAATCGAAACAGGCAAAGCAATATTCATAATAATAAATGAAATATTACCTTTGAAAAAGTCGCCTAAGCGACCTGATTTACGAAGCCAATATCCTAGCGCAATGACTAAGACGATTTCTCCAACACTAGACAACGAAGTCAAAAATGCTGTCATTACTGTCAAGCCTCCAATTATTTATTTTTAATTATGCTTTGATGTCTTTGTATACTGGGTACCATTTTTCATCTTCAACGGCAGCCTTTACATCACTAATTTTTTCACGAGTTACACCTTGATCAACCGCACTTTGAGCTACAGCGTTGGCAACTGTTTGTGAGAATTCAGTCAATTTATCAACTGGTGGCAAGATTGCAGCCCCTGGTTGGTTAGGATCAACGATTCCACCCAATGAATGAGCGGCAGCACTAATCATTTCATCATTTAATGTAGTTGCAGTAGCGGCAATTGCACCTAAACCAATTCCTGGGTAAACCAAGGCATTGTTAGCTTGTCCGATTTCATAAGTTACACCGTTGTATTCAACAGGGGCACTTGGAACACCAGTAGCAACTAAAGCACGACCATCTGTCCATTTAATCAAATCTGCAGCAGTAGCTTCAGCTAACTTAGTTGGGTTTGAAATAGGCATAATGATAGGACGTTCAGTATGAGCAGCCATTTCCTTAATAACATCTTCAGTAAAGGCACCATGAACAGTTGAAGTCCCTACCATAATAGTTGGATGAACTGCTTTAACAACATTGTATAAATTAGTTAAGTCTTCTGAATTTTCAAATTCAGAACGGCTACGGGCAAATTCTTTTTGACCAGGAGTTAAGTCTGGCATGTCATCAAACAAGAGGCCTTGTTTATCAACCATGTAGAATTGTTTCTTAGCTTCTTCTTCATTCATACCGTCTTGAACCATTTCTTCAGCAACTCGTTGAGCAATCCCAACTCCGGCAGTACCAGCACCGAAACAAAGGTATTTTTGATCAACCATTTTTTCGCCAGAAATGTTAAGTCCACCAAGCACACCAGCTAATACAATGATTCCAGTACCTTGGATATCATCATTAAATACCAAGTATTTATCCTTGTACTTATCTAAGATGTTGGCAGCATTAGCACGACCAAAGTCTTCAAAATGTAAGTAAAGGTTAGGGAATAAGTCTTCTGCTTCAGTTACAAACTTGTCAACAAAGTCGTAGTATTTTTCTGAGTAGTCACGTTCTTGATCAAGTCCCAAGTATAATGGATCTTTACGAAGTGAATCTCTGGTAGTACCAACATCAAGAACAACTGGTAATACTTCTGAAGGATCAATTCCAGCAGCTGCTGTATAAACCATCAACTTACCAACTGGAATATCGATACCTTGAGTACCCCAATCACCAATTCCAAGAATTCCTTCACCATCAGTAGCAACTAAAAGTTTGATGTTTCGACCTTCAGCAGCGTTAATCAAACTTTGTCTGATATCTTCTTTGCTATCATCGTTGATTGATAAGAAAGCAGCATTTTGTGGATTTACATACATTCTGCTGTAGTTTTCAATTGTGTCAGCAATTGTTGGGTCATAAACAACTGGCATAAATTCACTAACATGTTTAGCAAAAACAGCGTAGAAAAGTACTCGGTTTTCGTTAAAAATACTCATTAAGTAAACACGTTTTTCTAAATCACTGCTCTTTTGTTGATATTCAGCGTAAACACGTTCAGTTTGTTCATCTAAGGTTTGTACCCGTGGTGGTAACATTCCTTGGAGGTTTAAGGTCTTACGTTCTTCTTCAGTAAATGCAGTTCCTTTGTTTAAAAAAGGATTGTTTACAATTTCTTGACTTTTAGTCATAATTAAGACTCCTTTTGTAGTAAAATGTAATATTATTCAAACACTACCTGTATTGTAGAACAGCACAAAATAATTGTCAAACGAGTTATATTCATAAAATAAATTTATATGAGGTGGATTTTATCAAACTGCACGACTTGATTTATTTCAACAAATTAGTTGAACTAAAGAGCTATACAGCAGTTTCAGAATACTTTGGTGTCAGTCAGCCAACTATTTCGATGTCCGTTAAACGTTTAGAACAAGAATTTAATGTTGAATTGATTAACAGAAATCAAGCCCATCATCAAATCAAAGTTAATAAATATGGAAAAATTCTATATAAACACACAGAAATCATTGCAGAACAAATGGCTGAAATGAAGCGTGATATGCAACATAATTTTGATCAGCCAATTCGCTTTGGTTTGCCTCCAATTATTGGAAACTATTATTTCCCAAGTTTAGCAAGCCAGTTAAACAAAAGCGGTATCTTAACCCATTTGGATAATATTGAAGCCGGGTCTGAAAAACTTCTTGAGCAACTCAAAAATGGCGAGATTGATATCGCACTTTTAGGATCAAATCATCCGCTTAAAAACAATGCGATTAAAGCTAAAATTTTATGTGAAAATAACTTTAAAATTATTGTTTCTCTCAATTCACCTTTAGCAAAACTTGATAAAATCAGAATTGCCGATCTTAATAACTGTAATTTTATTTTACTTTCCAAAGATTTCGTACATACAAAAACACTACAGCAACTTCTCAAAATGCATAGTGTGCATGTCAACACTCGCTATCATACCCAAGATGTCGAACTTGTAAAACGACTTGTTTCTCAAAACGTAGGAATTTCATTTTTAACTAGCACTGCGATTACTAAAAATGATCATGTAGTCGCTATCCCTATTGATGACGATGATTTAGAACCGTTTTATGTTTCAATTGCTTATCGAAAAAGCCATGTTCTTTCACCTCAAGAACAGGAACTAGTAAATATCTTAACTAATTCAATTCAAACCGAAAAAAAACTTTCCGAATGATAAATTCGGAAAGTTTTTTATCTTCTAAGCAATTTAATTTTAGTCTTAAAAAAATCCGTTAATCTTTGTACTAAAACAAACATTGGATTAACCGTCAGCAATAACAAACTGCCAACTCCTCCTACTGCCAAGCTAAACAAAGTAGTAAGCGAGAATAACCTGCCTAAAAACAAAAAGACAAATAAGAAGGAAGTAATACTAAGAATTACAATCATCCATTTATAACGATTTAACGGACGACTTACCAAAATTAAAGCCTGCCAACAAATTGCTCCGGTCAATAATACATTTAAGGTACTAACATCAGCGCTATTGATTCCTATCAAGCTACTAATCAAACTAATCAATAAAATATAGAAAACTACACAAAGAGCTGATGGAAAAGCAATTTGTTCAATTCCTGCCATAAAACGATTTCGAATCGGATGAAAAGTTGGTGATAAAGCTAAGAAAAAGGAAGGAATTCCCACCATCAGACTGTTAATCGGAGCCAACTGAATCGGTTGAAATGGATAATTTCGGACCATAAATAAAAAAATCACACTTAACATTACTGAAAACATGGTTTTAATAAGATACAGCGAAGCAATATTATCAATATTATTAATCACCCTTCGGCCTTCCCTTAAAACGTTAATTAAAGCAGAAAAGTTTGAATCGATTAAAACAAAATCAGCAATACTTTTAGTACTTTCATTTCCTGAAGCCATCGCAATCCCACAATTAGATTGTTTCAAAGCTAGAATATCATTCACTCCATCACCCGTCATTGCAACGGTATGTCCATTTTGCTGCATCGCTTGAATCAAGCGTTCCTTTTGTTCCGGACGAACTCTTCCAAAAATCACTTTACTTTTTACCAACGTCTGATAATCGGCATCATTTGGGACAGTCGTCATATCAACATATTGATCCCAATTTTTAATGCCAACTCGCTGAGCAATGTTAGCAACTGTCGTCGGATCATCACCAGAAATTACTTTTAAGTTAACACCTTGATCATAAAAATAACGCAAAGTTTCCGGAGCATCCGGTCTAATGACATCTGAAATTAAAATCAGTGCAATTAAATGAGCTCCCTCAATTTGATTGTTGCTTAAATGCTCAGCCTGAGCAAATCCCAATACTCGATAACCTTGTTTAGCATAATCGTGAACTTGTTGGGATTGTGCTGCATTCATTTTCAAAATAAACTGTGGCGCTCCCAGGACGAAATTACCCTGATTACCCAAAGTCACTCCGCTCCACTTTCTCGCAGATGAAAACGGTACGATTTCTGTGGCCTGATATGGATGCTTATTAAAATGTTGTTTCAATGCATCAGCAGTAGCGTTATTATCGTTAATTTCATAAATCAACGAACCTAACAACTGCTTAACTGATTCTTCATCAAAGTTATCATTTTCCATAATTAATTTTTCAAATTGCAGCTTGCCGTTGGTAATTGTCCCCGTTTTATCCAAACATAAAGTATCAACTCGGGCTAGGGTTTCAATAGAAGCTAAATCTCTTACCAAAACGTGACGCTTAGCTAAATGATAAGCAGACATGGCAAGCGTGACCGATGACAAAAGTACTAGCCCTTCTGGTATCATTCCAATCATAGCCGCTACCGTTCCTAAAATAGCAATATTAAGTGCTACTCCATGATACAAACGCGATACAAATAAACAGATTCCCAATGGGATAATAATAATCGTTAAAACTTTAATAATTCGTTTGATTAAATTTAATAATTTACTATTATTTTGTTTAGTAACTTTTACCTTAGAGGTCAGCGAATTAACGAAAGTATCCTTTCCAACTTTGGTAACTTTCATCAAGGCATTCCCGCTCACCACAAAACTACCGGAAATCAACTGACTCCCATCATGTTTTGTAATCGCATCCGATTCTCCGGTTATTTGAGATTCGTCTACTTCTAATTCTTTAGTTTTAAGGATCACGCCATCAACCGGGATTTGGTCACCTAGATTCAGCATAATGATGTCGCCAAGCACAATTTGATCAGGTTTAACTGCTACTTTTTCACCATTTCGAATTACGTCGGTTTTGGTTTGAGAAAGCAGTGCCATCTTATCAACTTGACGTTTCGACCGTATTTCTTGAAAAATTCCGATGGAAGTATTACAAAAAGCTACCAGAATGAAGAACATATTTTTATAGCTACCTGTATAAAAAACTAAACAGGCCAAAATAATATTAATTAAGTTAAATAACGTAAACACGTTATCAAAAATAATCTGATAAACTGATTTTGTCAGCGGGGCTGGCTTAGTATTTTTTTGTCCATCAGCAATTCGTGTCTGAACTTGAACGTTTGATAGTCCGACAACCTTTTTATTTTTCAATTTAATTCCTCATTTTCATATTCATATGATGATTTATGTTAATTATAGCGAAATTCAATTAATTTAACATTTTAAAGCGACTAAATCAGGGTTTCTTAATATAAAATAAAAAAATTCGTTTTGCAAATTTGCAAAACGAATTTTGAGTTAATTAATTTTAGTTAATTGGAATGGTGTTATTGTTACCTTCTTCTCGAGGAGCTTTAGGTAAAATAACTCGTAAAATTCCACCATCATAGTTGGCAGAAATCTCATTATCTTTTACATCTGGAAGTTCAAATGAACGAGTTACATCCATTGATCTTCTTTCATGATTCAAAACATGACCGTCATCATTTTGAACTTCAGTATCTAAGTCGTGAACAGCATGAATCGTTAAAATGCCATCTTCATAACTAAGTTCGATGTCTTTCTTTTTAAAGCCTGGTAATTCTGCAACCACTTCGTAATCATGGTCATGTTCAATGACATCGGTCTTCATTTTATTATTGCCGGCAACTGAACTTAAAAAACTTTTACCAAGATCGCCAAAAAAATCATCTAATGGTCCGTAATTGTTAGTTCCTAATTCTTTTTTTGCCATAACTGAATCCCTCTTTCATATATTTATTACCCTTACTACGATTCAATTATAAAATGGTAACCGATTAGTTACAAAGAACTAGCTCATTTTTTCTTTGATTTAGTCTCGTTTTTTACAATAATATGATATGATTAAGGATATATCTGTAGGCGCTTATTTAGCGTTGCAATCATTTAAAATAACTTATAATAAACATGAAAAGAGGAATGCTTTTTGGTTACTGGATCGATATTTGTCGACTTAGTCATTATATTAGTCACTTTCTTCTTTGCTGGATTTTTTGTTGCTTGTGAATTTGCTTTAGTTCAATCACGACCGACTGCCCTGCAAGAAGAATTAGAGGATGATCATACTACCCCTAAACGCAAGAAAAAGATTGAACGCGAAATTATGATGGTAAAAAACTTGAATGAGTATCTTTCAACTACTCAAGTTGGAGTTTCATTGGCCGGAATCATTCTTGGTTGGATTGGTGAAACTTTTGCCATTGAGATTTTCGTTGATTTAATGGGTGTTAGCGGCATGGGTCACAACTCTGTAACTGCACACGGAATTGGGGTTATCTTAGGAATTGTCCTACTAACCTATCTTGAAGTCGTTTTTACCGAAATTTTACCTAAAAACCTAAGTATTGATATGCCTATTCAGGTTTTAAATGTTATCAGTACTCCACTTCATTATTGTCATGTCATCTTCTATCCTTTCGTTTGGTTATTAAATACTTCTGCTACCGGAATTGTAAAATTACTTGGTATGCCAGTCGCAAACGAAAATGACGAGGCCTTGTCACAATCTGAAATTTTGAGTGTTTCTAAAGCTGCTGTTAAAAACGGCGCATTAGAAAAGAACGATTACTTATACATGCGTCGGGCTTTTGAACTGAACGATAAAACTGCTCGCGACATCATGATTGATCGAACACAGCTAAAAACAATCGATGTTAATGCAACCGTTAATGAAGCCATTGAAACTTACTTACGAACTAAGTTTAGTCGGCTGCCGGTAGTTAAAGACAATAACAAGGATGACATCTTAGGTTATGTTTATATCTATGATCTAATTCAACAAGCACAGATTAACCCTAACAAGCCCATCACTGGTTTGATTAGAAAAATCAGTACAACATCTGAAACTACCCCAATTGCAATGGTCTTACAGCAAATGATTAAGTACCACCAACCAATTGTGGTTGTAATTGACGAGTACGGAGGAACATCCGGTATTATTACTGATAAAGATATCTACGAAGAACTTTTCGGAGCTGTTCGGGATGAAATTGATCCTTCAATCCACGTTTCAATCTTTAAACAAACTAATGGTTCATATAAGATTAGCGGGAAATTAAATACTCATGATTTTGAAAAGTTCTTTGATACCCAAATCAAAGCCTTTAATGAATCTGATATCGTAACTTTATCTGGCTTTATTATTGAAAATAACCCAGACGTAAAAGTTGGCGATGTCTTCAAGATTGGCAACTTTAAATTTAAGGTCATTAATTACGAAAACTCGTTCATCAACTGGTTTGAAGTAACTGAAATTGAACCTAATCATGACGATGAAGAAAATAATTAAAATTAATAAAAAGACGGGGATTTCCTCGTCTTTTTATTCTTAAGGAGTAAAGTTTAATGAAAGCATTGAAAAAAATTCCAGCGTGGATGTTTTATACAGCTTTCTTTGTTGTAATTACATTAGCGTATCTATGGACTTTTTACCTCACTAATAGTTCTTTAATCTGGAGTTTTGATGGTATTTCACAGCACTATCCCATTTTAGTAAATTTTCGCGAGATGTTGATTAATTTTATCCATCATCCAGCGCAGGGACTGACACATTGGTCCTGGAACATCGGGCTAGGTGCAGATCAATTAACCAGTTTTTCATATTACGTAGTCGGAGATTTATTTAACTATCTAATCGTCTTTTTCCCAAAATCATCGATTGAAATGGGGTACAGCGTACTCATCTTATTACGTTTATACTGTGCTGGATTAGCCTTTATACTGTTTGCTAAAACATTTCATTTTAAAAAATATAGTCTAGTTTTAAGTTCTTTAACCTATACTTTTGCTAGCTATGCTCTCTATGCTGGAATGCACCATGCTTTCTTTATTCTGCCATTAATTTTCTTCCCACTACTATGTTACGGAATTGAACGGATTATTCATAATCATTCCGCTTTCCCACTACTGTTGGCAGTTTTAATTACTTTTTTAAGTAACTTTTATTTTGCTTATATCTTAGGATTAGGTTGTAGCATTTATGTAATCATTCGTTACTTTAGTATTCGTAAAGAACCATGGTTTAAAGTTGGTAAATCACTGTTAAAAATCATCGCAGCCATTCTTGGCGGCATTGCAATGGCAGGAATTATCTTTATTCCAACCATTATTTATGCTGTTAAATCAACTCGAATTACTAATAACTTTGCTAATGGTTATCTTTTTTACCCTGCTAGTTATTATCTTAATCTACCTGGAAAAATTATTGGAATGGGGGGCACCTTCAATTTTTGGCTGATTATTGGAATCAGTGGGTTAAGTTTCCTTAGTCTAGTTTATGTTTTCACTCACTTTAAAACCTATCGTTATCTCAATCTTACCTTAATATTAATGGCGATTGGAATTGGATTACCGGCTGTCAGTTCTACTTTTAATGCCCTAGCTGCTCCTTCTAATCGCTGGGTTTCACTGTGTTTATTACCAATTGGGCTGGCAACAGCTATTTTTTCTGACCATTTAACCAGCTTAAACCGTAAAGATTTAATCGTTCTTGGTTTAAGCCCTTTCGTTTTATTAATTGTTGTGTGGATTTGTAACGGATTAATTTTTAAAATTCATCGTCATGATTTTACTGAATATCTCTTATTATTTAGTTTGGTTGGTGTTTTATTTGCTGCCCATTTCTTCAAATGGAAGCCACGTACTTTAATTAGTGGTGTCTTTGCGATTGTTACATTGAACTTAATTGCGTTAGGAATAGGTTATTACAGCCCCAATAGCAGTGGCTATTCTAAAGGAATGTTAAATCATGATGCTGCCGCAAACTATGTGAAAAATTATTACGATGGTGCTAATCATTATGTAACAAAACGACTTGGTAATTATCGTACAGTTTTAGGGCCTAAATATCATTATCTCCCCGATACTCGTGATAATTTTATTAATACTGATTACTTTAACGCCAGCTCTAATATTCCCATGATTCTAGGAACTCATGATATTGCTTCGTATTTAACAGTTGAAAATGGTTATCTTGGAAAACTGGAACAAACTTTACAAAATAACCAGTTCACTCAAAACGACCCCGTGGCGCAAAATGATTATCGCTCTTCTCTAGAAAATCTAATGGGTGTCAAATATATGTTTGTAAGATCACAGCGGCAATCAAAATCTTTACCAAATGGATTTAAACTAGTTAAAGACCATAAAAAACAGCCTAAACTGTTTAAAAACGATAGTAATATTTTGAGTCCGGATGCAGCAGTCGGAACTGTTTTAGCTAAGAATAGTTACGCTCTTCCCTTGATGTACACTCAAGATCAACTCATCCCAAACAAAAAATTTAACAAACTGTCTGCTAATGATAAAGAACAAGCCATGATTGCAGCGGCCAATGTGAATCACAAAGTTCCCGGGGTCAAAACCGCTCAATATCATTCTAAAGTCCATAATTTAAAATATGATGTAACGTTAGATCCACAAGATTTAATCACAGATCAAAAACAGTTGGACCAATCTGAAATTGCCCAAAGATCAACTAAAAATATTTCTCCAGATGTGAAATATTATTCTAAAAAACGCGTGCAAAAAATCTTGGATCAAAATCAGCAAATTAAACAAGCTAATGAACAAACCAATAAACATGGTTTGCATGAATTAACTACTGATGCTTTAGGTCACAAAAATACTTATTATTTAAACATTAAAAACCCAGAAAAAACTAAACATGCTGAATTATATTTAGAACTTGATGGAATTAAGAGTAATGAAGCTAGTAAAGCTGATTTAATGCAGACGAGGAACAATCGAAATGTATTGAAGAACAAAACTTCCTCCCGTTTCGACCAATTAACTACTTTTAGAAATAACATCTCAAGCTATAATAATGGTAGTTTTGTGTTAACAGCTTCAACTAAAGGAATGACTAATGCAGTGACTCAGTTGGGAACTGATGAATTGTCCAATTACATTCCTAAACAAAAAGCGTTAATTAATTTAGGTTATTCTACCAAACAACGAAAACAGGTTAGATTAAACTATAAAGAAATTAATAAATTACATTTCAAACATGCACGTTTACTGGTAGTACCATTTAATAAAACATATCAGCAACAAATTAAGCGTAGCCAAAGGCAAGGATTAAAACATCTCAAGATTGATAATAATAAAGTAACTGGAATAAGCAAGAATCCGAAAAAATCAATTTTAACCACTTCTATTCCTTATTCAAGCGGTTGGAAACTAACAATTGATAATCATCCAGCTAAAACTTTCGTAGTCAATCAAGGATTCGTCGGTGGCACGATTCCTAAGGGTCAGCACCGTATCAAATTAACTTATCAGACTCCTGGATTATTGCTAGGAAAAGTTATTAGTATGCTTAGTTTATTAACGGTATTAATAATTGGAATTGTACTATACTTGTTTAAAAAATTTGAAAAATAATTTAAAAGCGGTTCAACGTTAAGTTGAACCGCTTTTTATGTTCATTAACTTATTTATGGACAGTGAAATATTAATAGTAAAACGTTAAAATAAACAAAAAAGCTCATGGAGGAAATTATGAAACCAATTCGCATTTTATTTATTTCAATTGAAGGAAACACAAGAAGTTTTATTGAAGATTTAACTGAATATGCTAAAAAACAACATCAAGAAAATGCTGTTAATCCTCTAATTAGTACTACCGAAATTTCAGACCAAACTGATTTTGCTGACGAGACTTCGAATTATTTTGTTTTTGTCCCTACTTATTTGGATGGTGGAGATGGTGTTGACACCGGGGTTAAAGAGCTAATGACTAATACAATGGGCGAATATCTTGCTTATCATCAAAATGCAAGTTACTGTTTAGGTGTGATTGGCAGTGGTAATAAAAATTTCAATCTCCAATATTGTCTAACTGCTAAACGTTATTCTCGTCAATTTCAAGTTCCATTCATTACTGACTATGAACTACGAGGAACGAATCGTGATGTAATTCGAATTTATACTGATTTAGTGGAAAGAACTAAAGAAGTTGAACACGCATAATAATTGACATTACTACTTCAATCATTGATAATAGCTGTATACAATCTAATTTGTGAAAATGGTTTTTAAAGGAGTAATAATATGACAGAAAACAATTATCAATTCGACGTTTTATACTTAGGTAGTGGCCACGGTGCTTTCAATGGTGCAATTCCTCTAGCTATGAAAGGTAAAAAACTAGGTGTGATTGAAGCAGGAAAAGTTGGTGGAACTTGTCCCAATCGTGGATGTAATGCTAAAATCTCACTGGATATGCCCGTTAAAGTTAAACAAGAAGTAGATGCAATGCAGGGTAGAGGTCTAGATGGAACTACTACCATCAACTGGAAACAAAACGTACAACATGAAAAAGAAGTTATTAACAGTCTTCCCGGCGCAATTGAGGAATCAATGACCAGTGTCGGAATTGATGTGATTCATGGCTATGGTAAATTAGTTGATGGTCACACAATCGATGTTGATGGCAACCAATATACTGCTAATAAGATTGTGATTGCAACTGGTGCTCATTATAATCAGCTTGATATTCCTGGAATTGAGCTAGCTCATAATGGAACTGCCTTCTTAAATCTTGAAGACCAGCCACAAAAAATGACTATTATTGGTGGCGGATACATTGCCATCGAATTTGCTACTATTGCTGCCTATGCTGGAACTGAAGTCACATTATTATTACATCATGACAAAGCATTAAGAAAATTCTATCAACCATTTGTGGAAGAATTACTTACAGATCTTGAAAAACATGGTGTTAAAATCATTAAAAACGTTACTCCAGAATCAATCGAACACGTCAACGATGCTTATGTCGTTAAAACTAATCAAGGAGACGTTACTTCTAACTGGGTTCTTGATGCAACAGGTAGAAACCCAAACGTTGAAAACATTGGTTTAAATACAGTTGGTGTTGAATACGATAAAAACGGAATTAAAGTTAATGATCATTTACAAACTTCAGTTGATAGCATCTATGCTACAGGTGATGTCGTTGATAAAAGCGTTGGTAAATTAACTCCAACTGCTATCTTTGAATCAAGTTATTTAACAAAATTATTTTCTGGTGCAACTACTGAACCAATTGATTATCCTGCTGTTCCAAGTGCTGTATTTACTTCTCCTCGGATTGCTCAAGTTGGTGTATCAGTTGATGAAGCCAAAGCCAATCCTGATAAATACGATGTTAAAGAAGCTAATTTAGCAAGCGACTGGTTTAGATTTGCAATGCGCGAAAATAAAGGTAAAACAATTACAATTTTTGATAAAAAAGGCTATTTAGTTGGAATGACAGAAATTAGCTCTGAAGCTGATAATTCAATCGCTAGTGCCCTTCCATTTATTGAATATCAAATCTCACCTGAAAAGATGAATGACTTTATTACTCTTTTCCCAACGGTTGCTTCTGAAACAAAACACCACTTATAAAATTAAACCACTCATAAAGAGTGGTTTTTTTAGACTAATATTTAGTAAGCAACCAGCTGAATGTTGTATAATTATTGTATCTTGTGTGGAAAGCTGGACGATAAATGCAATTAAAACTAGAAAGAATCTATACAAAACCCATTGATACAAATGGTTATCGAATCTTGGTCGACCGTTTATGGCCACGCGGTATTTCAAAAGTAAATGCTGACCTAGATGATTGGGATAAAGCAATTGCCCCTTCAACTGAATTGCGAAAATGGTTTGGACACGATTCGGATAAGTTTGCCGAATTCAAAAGTAAATATTTGGCTGAATTGCAAAATAATCCGAATTCAACTGAATTAGTAAAACTGGTCGCGGAAAAATTAAAGACACAAAATGTAATTTTACTTTACGGTGCCAAAGATACTAAACATAATCAAGCTATTATTATTTATAATTACTTGTTACAACAGCCAGCGATTCAACAAGAATTAACCAATAATTAGGAGGAATACTTATGCAAAAAGTAAAAATTGGAAAATCAGATGTCATTACAGGACCATTAGGTTTAGGAACAAATGCCGTTGGTGGTCATAATTTATTTCCAAATTTAAGTAATGAAGTTGGAATTGAAATTGTTAAAACTGCTTTAGATTCCGGAATTACTTTATTGGATACAGCCTTTGCTTACGGTATGGGTGAATCTGAAAAACTAATTGGAGAAGCAATTAAAGGATATGATCGTTCAAAAATTCAAATTGCCACTAAAGGTTGTCAAAAAGTTGAAAAAGACGGTAATGTCGTAATTAATGATTCACCTGAATTTTTAAAACAATGTGTGGAAGATAGTCTAAAAAGACTACAAACTGATTACTTGGATATTTTCTACATCCATTTCCCAGACGGTCACACTCCTTTAAATGAATCTGTGGCAGCTTTAAACGAATTGAAAAAAGCTGGAAAAATCAGAGCTATTGGAGTTTCAAATCTCTCAATGGAACAACTAAAAGAAGCTAACTTAGACAATCTGGTTGATATTGACGAAGAAAAATACAATTTAGTTGATCGTGAAGCAGAAAAAGAACGCTTCCCTTACTTGCGTGACCATGATATTTCTTTCGTACCATTCTTTCCGCTAGCATCCGGTTTGTTAACTGGTAAATACTCAAAAGCAACTACTTTCCCAGCTGATGATATTAGACATGATGATCCCGACTTTAAAGGCGAAGACTTTAAAAAGATTATGGAAGGCGTTGATGCAATTAGACCAATTGCCGAAAAACATCATGCGACAGTTGCTCAAATAGTGATTGCTTGGTACATTAAAAATCCTGATATTTCAGTCGTTATTCCTGGAGCTAAAAAGCCAGAACAGGTAAAAAGTAATGCCAAAGCCTTAGACATCAATTTGACTGATGCAGAATATCAAAAAATTGACGAAAGTTTTTAATTTAATTTAAGCACAAAAATGGTTCTCATCGAATTTTTCGATGGGAACCATTTTTTTAATATTTAATTTCTTTGGGTATGATTAACCAATCGAGCCCAAACATCACCAACAACTTGAATAATCAAAACCATAATAACTACTAAAATTGTTGCTACTAGCGTCGTATCATTGGCAAAACGGTTATAACCATATGAAATAGCCATGTTACCTAAACCACCTGCACCAATGGCACCAGCCATTGCAGTTAATCCAACTAGACTAATTAAAGTAACTGTTGAAACTCTGATTAACTCGGGGAATGCTTCACCAAGATAAACATATGTAATAATATCCCAATTAGTTGATCCTAATGATTGTGCAGATTCAATTGTTCCCTTATTAACACTTTGTAAAGCTACTTGAACTTGTCGAGCATAGAATGGAAAAACTCCAACGGTTAATGGCACTAAAGCTGCTGTCGTTCCAATTTGAGTTCCAACAATTTTTTGCGTTACTGGCGCAATAAAAGCTAACAAGATAATAAATGGAACTGCTCGGAATAACGAAACAACTTTGTCAATAACACTAAAAACCACTTTGTGAGGCATAATTCCGTCTTTATCAAACAAAACTAAAGCAATTCCAAAGATTAATCCCAAAATTCCACCAAAAATAGCTGACCAAAATGTCATATAAACAGTTTGTACGATTGAAGTCCACCAACCGGTTTCTCCACCCCAGCCTTGTTGTACAACATTGGGAAAATTAGTAATAAACCATTCTTTCATTATGCTTCACCTCTCAATTCTGTCACTTCCACATCTAATCCATTTAAATAATCAAGTGCTTGTTTGATTTGAGCATCATCACCATTCAAATCAACAATCATAATTCCAACTGTCTGACTACCAAACTCTTCAATATCAGCATAAACAATACTTGCTGACACATTGAATTTGGCATAAAGATCCACGATAATCGGTTGTGAAATTTCTTGTGAATAATAAACTAATTTGACTAAGTTTCGATTATTAGTATCAATATTCAATGATTTTAAAATCGAGAGAGCATCAAAATCATTACCAACAATTTGTCTAACCACTGGATTGGTTGATTTAACAAAAATATCAATTAATGAGCCAATTTCAACCACTTTTCCACTATCCATAATGGCAACTTCATCACAAATTCGTTTAATAGCATCCATTTCATGCGTAATTAAAATCACAGTTAATTGATATTTGCGATTTAAATCTTTTAATAAATCTAAAATTTGAATGGTATTTTCTGGATCCAATGCTGAAGTTGCCTCATCAGAGATTAAAATCTTAGGATCATTAGCAAGTGCCCTAGCAATTGCCACTCGCTGTTGTTGTCCACCAGAGAGTTGTGATGGATAATATTTAGCTAATTTTTCTAATCCTACATCCGTTAAAAGACGAACTGCTTTTTCACTAATTTGTTTACTTTTTAAACCACTATGTTTCAAAGCAAATTCAACATTTTGTTGCACTGTTTTTTCATCTAATAAATTGTAATGCTGAAAAATCATTCCAATTTTACGTCGTTCTTTACGTAATTTACTTTCACTAATTAAAGTAACTTCTTTTCCAACCTTTTTGTAAAAGATTTCACCAAAGACGTCAACCTCACCAGATGTTGGTTTTTGTAACAAGTTAATTGTTCTTACTAACGTTGATTTCCCAGCTCCAGAATATCCAGCAATTCCAAAAATCTGTCCTTCCGGGATTCCAAATGAAACATCCGAGACGGCTTGAACTACTTTTTTGTCCTGCTTAAAATCAACTGAAACATCTTTGAACTGAACAATATCGTTTGCCATACGTTCCTCCTCTAGTTTATCCTCAATCAAATAAATGTAATTTACCAATGCGTTGACAGGCTTCTTGTAAGCGTTCAGACGATGTCAGTAATCCTATCCTGACAAATCTGTCTCCTGCTTTACCAAAACCAGCACCAGGAGCAACTGCCACACTAGCCTTATCAAGTAATAAATCTGCAAATGACTCTGAATTATAGCCTTTAGGAACTGGCATCCAAGAATAAAATGATCCCTTCGCTGGATATGCTTTCCACCCAATTTGACTAGCAGCCTTCTCAAATGCTTTTCTTCTATTATTATACAAATCATTTAATTTTGCCACTGATTCTTGAGAACCATTTAATGCCGTAATCGCTGCTTCTTGAATTGCTGGAAAAACACTCACAAATAAATGATTTTGAATTAATTCAATTGCTTTAATTATATCGTGATTACCTAATGCAAAGACAATTCTCCAACCTGCCATATTATACGTTTTCGATAGTGTATAAACTTCGATACCAACATCTTTAGCTCCAGGAGTTTGTAAGAAACTAACTGGTTTTTGCTGATATCCAAGTGCTCCGTAAGCAAAATCATGCACAATTCCAACTTGATTGTCTTGAGCAAATTTAACCGTATCTTCGAAAAACTTAGGTGTTGCAATAGCACCAGTGGGATTGTTGGGATAGTTAAGATAAAGCAGTTTTGCTTTTTGTTTTGTTTCTGTATCAATCGTTTTATAATCTGGCAAAAAGTTATTTTCTTCTTTCAGCGAAACCAAGCCTAATTTTACTTTAGCCAAACTAACCCCAGATAAGTAGTCTGGATAACCAGGATTGGGAAGCAACAAAGTATCACCAGGATTTAAAAGAGCTAATGGCAATTCTACTAAGCCGGTTTTTGATCCACCTAAAATTGCAACTTCTGTTTTTGGATCCAAATCTACTTGATATTCCCTTTTATAATAATTTGCGATGGCTTGTTTGAGAGAAAAAAGCCCGGTAAATGGTGAATATTTATGATTTTCTGGTTTAGCTACTGCCGCTTGCATTGCTTTTACAATATTATCAGGAGTTGGCTGATCTGGATTTCCTTGTCCAAGATTGATTACATCTGCTCCTGAAGCAACTTTTTGATTAACTTTCTTTACCAAAGTTGCAAAAAATTGTTTTGGCAGAGATTGCAGAACTTCAGAATGTTCAAATTCCATTAATTTCGCCTGCCTTTTTCGTTAGTTTAATTACTAGTTGAATTTCCGATTCCAAGCTGGAAGTTCTAAGTCACCATAGTTCTTTTTAATCAAATCAGCTGTTTTATTAGTTTGGTAAGCCTTAACAACATCTTTGTATTCTTTTTTGTTTTCATCATCCTTGTTCGTAGCAATTAAATTAATCCAAGGTTTTGATTGTTTGTTAGTAGGTTCTACGAAAATACTCTTTTTACTGCTTAGATGAGCTGTCAATGCATAGTTAGTATTTACGACTGCAGCAGCACTATCATTTAGCAATCTAGGAGTTTGAGAAGCATCAACTTCTTTAATATCTAATTTTTTAGGATTATCCTTAATATCTCCAACAGTTAGTAAGCCATTTTTAGTATCTTTTAATTTAAGCAATCCGGCATCCTTTAGAACAATTAAAGAACGACTTTCGTTGGTAGCATCATTTGGAATCACAATCTGAGAACCATTTGGAATTTGTTTTACATTTTTGTACTTGTTTGAATATAATCTAATTGGAGAAATAACTGTGTTACCAATTGATTTGATGTCAGTATGATGCTTTTTGTTCCAATCATTCAAGAATGCATAATGTTGAAAGGCGTTAATATCAACAGAATGTTGGGTCAAGGCTGCATTTGGCTGTGTATAATCAGTAAAGTGAACAAATTGTAATTTGATATGATATTTATCTTTAGCAGTTTTAGCCACTGAATTCCAAATTTCATCATCGGCTTTGGAACCACTCATCAATCCGACTTTAACAACTTTTTCATTTTGACTCTCAGACTTATGTCCAAAACTTAACCAGCCAATTCCGACAATTACTAATAATACAATAATTCCAATAATCCATTTTTTTGATTTTTTCATAGTATTCACCCTCATATTTTTTAGTTTTATTTAAATAAACAAAAAAGCACTCATCCTATAAAAAGGACGAATGCTTTCGTGGTACCACCTTAGTTTACAGCTATTACGATAAAAAATAATAGTTGCCTCAGAAAACTGCTCCAATTGACGCGTCTCGATTAGAACAATTTTGCTAAGATATCGGTAGCAACCCCGCCACTAGCTAACAAATGCTCACTAATGATTGATTTAGAACCCATCTTCTTTGTTTTAGTTTCATCTCTTCACACCAACCAGAGATTCTCTTAGAAATTCCAACAAATACTCAGTTCTTCAATTTCGTTTATTTAATTGTTTATTATACTAATGACAAATGAATTGAATGTCAAGCAAAATTTTAACAAATTATTATTTATTTTAGTGAAAAATTTAAACTTAAGTTGATTTTATAATTAAAGACACAAAAAAAGACGTCCACCATTAAGGTGAGCGTCTCTTTCTTTTTGGGTTGCGTGGCAACGTCCTATCCTCGCAGGGGGCGATCCCCCAACTACTTTTGGCGTGCTGAAGCTTAACTTCTGTGTTCGGCATGGGAACAGGTGTATCCTTCAGGCTATCGCCACCACACTATGCTT
>NZ_MIYK01000017.1 GCF_002907375.1 Fructilactobacillus lindneri DSM 20690 = JCM 11027 | reverse complement strand
AAGCATAGTGTGGTGGCGATAGCCTGAAGGATACACCTGTTCCCATGCCGAACACAGAAGTTAAGCTTCAGCACGCCAAAAGTAGTTGGGGGATCGCCCCCTGCGAGGATAGGACGTTGCCACGCAACCCAAAAAGAAAGAGACGCTCACCTTAATGGTGGACGTCTTTTTTTGTGTCTTTGTTCAAATGATACTGATGAGTAAAATAGTTGAATAAACGGGTCTTACACTTACATTAAGCGATTGAATTAATTCAGAATTCAATCGCTTTTTGATTATATGACATTTAAAAATAAGTATTAGAAAAAAATAAAATTCTTAATTTAAAATTTTGAGAATTATGATAACCGTACGCTGTACGGTTAATAACTTTTATTTTATTGTTTATACTATCTAAAGGACTATTACTAAAATGGTATTTAAAACTATTAATGATTTCACACTGATTTTTTTAAAAAATTTTTATGGCATTTTTCATTCTTTTTGGTAAATTAGGATATTGTTTATTAGATTTTTGTGGATTTAAAATATAATCTAGTTCATTTTAATTATGAGTTTTAGTAAAATGAACTAGGTTTCATTTTCCCTGATTTAAATTTATCAAAATCAATATTTTTAGGTAAAAAATGATAGTCAATTTTATGATAGTTAACCAATCTTTTGGCTTGTCTCATGACAGTATTAGAAGATATTCCAAAGTTTTTAGCAATATATTTTATACTGACGTTATCTTTATATTTCAACGCTGCTTTTACTTTGATACATCTTAAGATATGGTCTGATTTATTAATATCTTTTAAAACTGCAATTGCAGTTTTCTTACATTTTTTACAAATATATTTTTGCTTTTTTATATTTAACGTAGTTAGCCACATTTCTGTAATGGTTACTTTATGATGAACATTTTTAAACCCATTTTTATTCATAAAATAGCCATAGTTTTTACAATTCATAGGATAAGTTAATTTAAGATTAAATAATACTTTAGTAGTTCCATTTATTTTGACTTTATTCCACCTTTTTCATGATATTATCATAATTGATGTTTTGGTCTTTGATTCCTAACATCAACATTTTTATATCGTTCATAACAATCAACTCCTTTGGGGTATGAGTATATTAGAGTGCGAACTAATACACTCTTTTTATATTTAATTAATTGTAACTAAAAAAGGTACTAATAACATTAACTAATTTAATGTTATTAGTACCAAAAAATATAGATTATTTTTGTGTCTTTAATTGTAAAATCAGTTTAATTTTCAAACTTTTATAAAAAAACGATTATCAGAGATGTAGATCTCTAATAATCGTTTTTTAGTTAATCATCTAATTTGTTTTTGATTTCGTCTTTAACGTTGTCGGCTTTTTCTTTTAATTCACCTTTACCGCTTTGAAAGTCGCCTTTTAATTTGTCAGAAGTATTTCCAGTTAAAGCACCTTTTACTTGTTTGGCTTTACCTTCAACTTGATCACCTAAGTTAGAAGCTTCTTGATCAAGATCTTCAAAATCAACTTCAACGTAGTCGCGTAATACTAAGTATCCTAAAACAACGTTAGCGCCAAGACTAAGACCTAATAATAAATTCTTCATAAATATCTCCTCCTATTTATCTAATTAATTATTATTATTTTAGCATAGCAAGACAATCATATAAATCAAGAAGCCTTAATATTATTCTTTATTAGAATCTGGATTGGTAATCTGAATTCGATTAGTTTTACTTTTAGGTTTAGTAGCTTCTGGAGCATCGGTTTTATATAATTTTTCAGTGTTTTTATGTCCATTTTCATCAAATAAACTGGTTGATTTATCGCCTAATTGTTTTTCAATTTTTTCTTCACGACTTAAGCCATTAGAATAATTATAATCAGAAGGATTGACGGTCTTAAATCCTTTAGGATGATAAAAACGTAGTAAGTTTTGCTGGTTTAAAATATCAGAAAGACTTATTTCTGTATTAACTTTGCGTTGCATCTTTTCGATTTTTTTACTTAATTTAGCATTCGGATGAATTATTTTGCCAGTTTTAGTATCGTAAATGGTTCCACTAATAGATGTATATTTAGGAGAAACCCAATCACGATTACGAAATGCCACAACTTGATCATGTTTTGAAGAGAATAAGTCAGTTCCAAACTGAATATATTTTTTGGAATTCATACCTAATAAGTGCATTAATGTTGGAAGAACATCAATTTCTCCACCATAAGTATGGTCAACATAACCATTATTAATTGCAGGGGAATTGAACATCAAAGGAACCCTTTGCAATTGTGCATTATCATATCCGTTCCAGTCGTCACTATTTTTACCAATTAGGGGAGCTAAACTAGAATTTTCCGAATTAGAAATTCCATAATGATCGCCATATAACATTACAACGGTGTTTTTAGCCAATCCAGTTTTGTTAAGATAATCATAGAACTCTTTTACTGACTGATCTAAGTAATGAGCAGTGGTGAAGTAATTGTTAACGGCATCATCATCCGTATCTGGAACTTTAATCTTATTGTCCTTACTATCTTCTGAATCTAGATCGTAAGGGAAATGATTAGTAACGGTAATATACTTAGCATAAAACGGTTGTTGTAGGTGTTGCAGATATTTAGTTGAATCATCAAATAATAATTTATCTTTTAGTCCATATCCGGTTGCTTTGTCACCGGATGTATCATAATAACTCGCATCAAAGAAATATTGATAGCCAAGGTTTTTATAAGTGTTATTTCGATTCCAAAAACTAGCTACATTTCCATGAAAAACAGCTGTACTGTAACCCTTTTGATCCATAATAGCTGGAGCACCTTGGAAGGTATTATCGCTACCTAATTGTGCAAACAATGAACCTTGTGGCAATCCATAGGTACTAGTTTCAAGCATATTTTCAGCATCCGACGTTTTTCCTTGTCCTACTTGATGGAAAAAGTTATCAAATGAGTAAGTATGCTTACTGTTGTATATTTTATTGATAAATGGTGTAACTTCCTTACCATTTATCTTTTTATTGATTAAGAATTGTTGGAAACTTTCTAAATGTAAAATGATGACATTTTTACCCTTTAACGATCCATACATTTGTGGATTAGCTGGGGCATAGTGTTTATCAGTGAAATCTTTAACTTTATAAACTTCAGATTTAGTTGCATTAGAACGCATTTCATTTGATTGATGCGTTTGAATTCCATCATAAACTGTAAAAAAATCTAGTCCAAGATATTTAACAATGTAGCTTCGATCAAAGGTTCGTGTTATTAGTTGAGGACGATCCATGTCGGCAATAGCAACATTTAAAGTTAGTAACAAAGAACCAATTGAAAAAATAGCAAATGCTACCTTAGCACCTAATTGATGTTTATCGATTTTAATAACTCTAAACAGTAATAATAAAATTATTACGACGATATCAAGACAATAAAAAACATCATGGGGCGATGTTAAAGCAATTGAACTTCCACTGAGCCCCTGATCAACTTTTGAATAACCGGTCATGGTTGAAACAGTCATAAAATCAGTAAATTCACGAAAATATATTACATTTAGATATAATAAAACAGTATCTAAAATATCCAATAAGATAATTGCTGGATAAAATAATTTAGCTGGTTTTAGGTAAAAGGCTAGTCCTAGCATTAAAACAGTTGTTGCAATTGGATTTGCGATTAAGAGTAGGAATTGTAATAATCCCTCTACTCCTAATGAAAAATCAGTAAAATATGCATAAATGGTTTTTAACCAAAATAAAATGATTAGTAAAATGAAAAAACCAATCCTAGTATTGACTTTGGCTAACGTTTTTTTTATAAAATTCAAAGGCCTGTTTCCCCTCATTAAAATACGTAATACATAATCTACATCATAGCAGATTTTAACGATTAAAAAAACTAAGTAAAGTATAAGAATGAATTGTAATGATGGGACGTGTTATAATTTATATACTAGAAAGCGGGATGAGATGAATGGCAAAATTTACATTATATGTAGTTCGTCATGGACAGACTTATTTTAATATTTTTAATAAGTTACAGGGTTGGAGTAATTCACCCTTAACTCAAGCAGGACTAGATGGGGCACGAAAAACCGGTAAACGGTTAGCAGATATTGATTTTAAAGCTTCGTATTGTAGTGATACGAGTCGAGCTCAAAAAACTATTTCCATTATTTTTGATCAAAATAAAACTTTTAATTCTAGAACTCCGATTGTTTCGCCTTTTTTCCGCGAACAATTTTATGGTTATTTTGAAGGCTTAAATATGGATGAAGCCTTGTATGAAGCTGGAGCTCCTCATGGTGTTCCAACTTTCAAAGACATCATTAAAAAATATGATATGAATAAAGCTAAAGATTTTATGAAGGCAGCAGATCCTTTTCATATGGCAGAAAATGCCGAAGAATATTGGAAACGATTGGATCAAGGTCTTGATTTAATTACAAATAATCCCAATATTGAAGACGGCGATAATGTTTTGTTAGTTAGTCATGGGAATACATTGTTGAGTTTAGTCGAACGTTTTTCAGCTCCTGGTGAATTCGACCTAAGCAAACGTCCAGCAAATGGTAGCATTACTAAAATGAGTGTGGATGATAAGCAAATTAAAGTTATTGAATATAATAAATAACCAATAAGGAGGTATGTCAGTTGAAAGATAATCGTCGTTTTATCAAATCATGCAACGAAAAAAATTACATCTTTCGTATTGGAGAAGTTAGCAAGATGACTGGCGTATCTCCAAGACAACTGCGTTATTGGGAACAAAAGGGATATATTCACAGCGAACGAAATGAAAAAATGGCTTCCCGAGTTTTTAATCATAAAAACTTTATGATGGTTAAATTGATTAAGTTTTATTTAGACGATAATTTTTCTTTAAGTACTTCAGTTGAGAAAGCACAGCAACATTTAAATGATGTTGAAGCAACGCATGCTTTTGTTTTGAAAATGCATCATGGTTTAGTTAATCGAAATGGGAAAAATATGATTGATATGGGATACTTTGATAAAGAGCATAAAAAGCGATTATATGGATACTTAGACGATGCTGGACAGGTAGTTTACCAAGTTGCTGAAATTTAATAAAAAAACATCTCAGCAAAGAGATGTTTTTTTAGATTAATTCTTTTTTATCAGTTGATTTTTGTTTATGGTTGATAACGTTAGTTAACTTGATGGTAGTTGCCAAGATAATAGGCAGTAACAAATTAAAGAATAATAAAGTGACAACGACTGTAACGGCTACTAAAGGTAACGATGGTAAATCACATAAACTGCATGAGCTGATAATTATGATAAAGGCTAACAGAATTAGGGAATTTAGCTTGCTAAAACTTTGAAGACTAGTTTTTAACCAAGTTAATGAATCGTTATTCCAGGAGCGAAAAGAAAAAGCTAACAATAAAAGTTCTATCCCACCGTATAGACCAAGTATGGATATTAAAATCAACGTGCTACTCCATTCAAATGATTGTTTGGTGATTAAAGTAGTGAAATTTGTTCCAATAAAACTTGATAATAACAAACAGCTAATCCAATACACTGGTTGAAGAATTGATTGTGAAATTAGCATTATTCCGCTTAGCAAAACTAGTAAGAATAAGCTTAAGGCAGGTATGATGGACTTAAAATCTAATTGTAACCTACTGCTTTGGACTGGTACTCCAGCATAACTAACTACAGACCGCTTTAAAGATGTTCCTTGTAATTCATTGGACACTAATTGCTGTAATTTATTTATTTCTTTTGGAATACGTTTACTCTCGGAAAAATCATCAAAATTTATGATTAATTTAGTTGCTTTTTGATCCTGACTATTAAAGTTGTAACAATTTTGGACAAAATCAGTATCTTCTAAATTATCATGGTTAATAAAAATAAGGTTCTGGATGCTTTTAGCATGACTTAGTTTGTTTAAATCAGTTAAGTCTTTTTTATTTTGATGACGTTCAAGTCAAAGTTTTTCACTGATAGTTTGTAAATTATCATTTAATGCTTTTAGAGTTTGGGTATATTGAGTGAATTGGTCGCTAACGGTTGCCCCATTTTGATTTAATTGATTTAAACGTCCTAAATTAACTGCTAAAAAATTAATCTGATTTGCATCATCGGTAGTTAGTGATTCTTGCTGACTGAGTTGTAACGTGGCATTAATTGATTGACTTAATTGGGTGAGTTCATTTTGTTGCGAATTAATTGTATTTTTATTCAGTTCAGCTTGGTTTATTTTGTGTAATGATTGTCGCACTAACTTAAGTTCTTGATTAGAGCGGTTTAGTGAGTGGCTGAATTTAGCAAGTTGAGACTGCAGATAATATTTTTTAACTTTGGTACCACCGGGTTGAGTTACCGACTGAACTGATGCAACGTTTTTCATGGTTTGCAATTTAGTAGTTAAATGATCAATAACCGCCAAATCATGTTCATTAGTAAGTTTGTGATTATTTTTTAAGTAAATTGTAACTGGAGTGGATTTGCCAAAATTAAAATGAGATTGGATGATTCTTTGTCCTTGGATTAATTTCTTTTCTGCTATTTGATAGTTAGAAAAATTAAACTTGAAATGAGATTTAGTTAGCAAAGGGAATGAAATTAAACTTAATAATATTATCCCAGCTAGTGGTTGCCATAGTGAAAATTTGACTAATCTTTGCCAAATAGGCCCAGTGAAAATTTTATTCTGCGGCTTTCCCGGCCAAAATAGCTTGGTTTGAAATATTTTGATAAATATAGAATTAAGACTAATGGTAGCAATTGTAGTTATCAATATTGGAATGATTAAGTTGCTTAATGCTTTAATTGGCAAGAAATCAAACCAATGAAAAGATAGAAAAGCTAAACTGATCACTGAAACTATGAGAATTAAAGGTATTATTAAGGCAGCAAGGGCATATTTTCTTCGCTTTTTTCTTCCTAGATTATTTGTAAGTGAGACGGTTAAACGATGATAGATTAAAAAAGTAGTTACAGTTCCTAACAACAGGACGGTTAATGCCACTAATAAAGGAATATTTGCTGAAAAGGGAATGATTTGTCGCTGACTAAGGTTAGCGATGATGCTTAATGAGACTATATAGGAAATTCCTAACGGAATTATACTTAAAATAGGTAACAAAATTGATTTAAATACGATTAAAAAGAAAATTAAGGCAAAACAAAAAGTAGTCAAAACGGCTACTTTTGATTTTTGAATAGTATTTTCAGCGATGGAATGATTAATCAGTTCAGGACTGGTTATATGAGTTTCTAATCCATTAATATTACATTGGTGTTGTATTTTGTTAATAAAATTAGGATGCTGTAACTTATTTTTTGGTACCCAAAGTTCTAGTAAGAGTACTTTTTTATCGGAAGAAGAAAAGACATGATGCGAATAAGGTGAAGTTTTAGTAGAAACCAACTTTAAAATTCCAAGTTCTTGTTTGTGTTCTTGAATCTTTCTTTCAATGCTATCAATCTGCTTATTATTGTGTTGCGATAATCGATGATTATGGTTTGAATAAACCACGGTTAATGGCCTTGCGTGGTCTAAATGATTTCCCCAGTTAATTTTTACTTGTTTAGCAGGTAAATTAAATGGGATATTTTGAGTTTCAACTAAATGAGTAAGATTTGGCAAAAATAATAGCGCACAAATGGTAGTTAATGTCCAGATGAAGAATGGAATGACACTTTTTTCGTACAGAAAGCGGAAGGGTTTCTTCATTAAATAGTAATTCCTTTAGGATTTAAATTTTTAATTTTAACGGTTGAAAAAATCGCTCAAACGGAGAATTAATAAGATGATGGCAATGAGAATGACAGAAATTACTAGTGTAATCTGCCAGGCAAATGGATGATTCATGTAGGGAAGATTAACATTTTCGCCATAAAATCCAAACACAATATTGGGGACGGTTAAGACGATGGAAAATACCGTCAAAAATTTCATAGTGGTATTTAGATTATTGTCCAACAAATTAGAGTATGCACTTGCTACTTGTTGAGCTGCTTGATCTGCCATCTCTGCCATTGAGAGTCCCTGTTGGATTTCAACAATGATATCTTCTAAAATGTCATTATCTTCATCAGAAAAGCTTTTACCAAGCTTTCGTTTCAACATAGTAAGCATATCGTTATTAGCAGACAGCGAGGTTAAAAAGTAAACCAAATTAGTTTGCAAATTAAGTAATTGATTAATTGATTTTTTGTTAGTACTACCTTCAGGATTTCTTTGGATTTTAGTTCTAATACTGTTGATATTATTAATATAATCAAAAAACTGAATAGCAAGTTGATACAGCGTCTTGAAAACGACATCTAAAGGAGTGAGATTATCCCGTTGTATTTTTGGTAGTTTGTCAACTATTGATTGAATCAACGCATTAACAAAATTAGTTTGATCAGCTGTAAATGTGAATAAAGTTGTGCCTCGCATCATGATACCGATTGGTTCAGATGAAATATCACCATTAAACCTAGTCGGCTCTGCTACATCAAAAATTATCAATAGTAACTGTTCATCATCATAGTATTCCATCCGTGGACGTTCGTGATGATCAAGTGCATAATAAAGCATCTCAGTAGTTAAATGGTAATCTTCTTTTAAAATTTTCTTTTCAACTGGCAGACAATCAGATACTTGCACCCAGTTAATATTTTGGTTAATTTTTTTTGTTTTAATCAATTTGATTGCCCCCTTTTGACAATAAATTTAATTATATTCTTAAATACGTAAAATGTTAGTTAAATTATTAAAATTTATTAAATAGTTATTAGTGTTAAAATTACTTGAATTAAAATTTGAGCGAGTAGGTTATAATGGAAAATACAAAGGAGTGTATCTCATATGAAAAATAAAAATAAGCGAAACGACGGAAAAAGTATTTGGTATCCGATAATTGCGTTTTTAATTGTAGCTGGATTCATTTTGCTTTTATTTGGAACCTATAAAGTACGAAAATATATGAATGAACAAACACTAATTAAGAACGAAAAGAAATTCAATGAAGAAAATAACCCTACAATCAAGCAACATAATAAGTTTATCAAACAAGTTGCTACGCCATCAATTGAACAATACAAGAAAAATCATCAAGTTTTACCTAGTATTGTAATTGCTCAGGCTATTTTGGAATCAAACTGGGGTAAATCCAAATTATATCAAAAAGCTAAAAATCCATTTGGAATTAAAGGAACGTATCAAGGAGCCTCGATTTCTTATGAAACTGGTGAATACATTAACCATAAGCATGTAACTCAAGTTTGTCAATTCAGAAAGTATCCAGACTTGCAAGCAGCAATAGAAGATCATAATCAGGCATTATTCGATAAGTTTTTAAAGAAAGACAACATTACCAGTTACCGAGAAGAAGCCGAGTTATTGCAAAAAAATACTTATGCAACTGATCCCGACTATGCGGATAAACTGATTAAGGTTATCAAAACACATGATTTACAAAAATATGATAAACAGGCAATTAATAATTAAAAAGGAGAATTTTATTTGTTTGCAATAATTGAAAAATTATATGGTCCGTTTTTTGATTTGCATAATTGGAGCACGGTATTAACTTCTGGCAACGATTGGTTAATCATTTTTTCGTTAGTGATATTAGAATGTGTGATGTCAGTAGATAACGCGATTGTTTTAGCAACCCAGACGCAAGTCCTTCCAACTAAGAAGAAACAGGAAGAATCGTTATTTTATGGACTTTGGGGTGCTTATATATTTCGTTTTCTAGTGATTGGAGCCGGAGTATATTTAATTCACTTTTGGGAAATTAAGGTAGTTGGAGCCATTTATCTGATCTACTTAGCTGTAAAATATTTTGTGCCTCAGTTAGGACGCAAAAAAAAGACTACTTCTCATACCATCAAAGGTAATCGTAATAGCTCGGGATTTTTTTGGTGGGTCGTGATTCAAATTGAATTTATGGATATTTTATTTTCAATTGATTCTGTTTTAGCTTCGTTAGCTGTTTCTTCCAATCCAGTAGTAGTTTTAATCGGTGGAATGGTAGGGATTATAGTTATGCGGGGGATTGCAGAAGTTATTATGTCAATCATGAAAAAGATTCCAGAATTAAAAACAATGGCATATATCTTGGTATTTATGATTGGAGTTAAGTTATTATTGTCAATTCCAATCATTGATATTGAAATTCCAGCTGCTTGGTTTGGAGTCTTTGTTATTTTGGCAATTATTGTGACGATAGTAATTCATTTTATACGAAAGAAAAGGGATTCAGATGTCAGTCGAACTAAATGAAACTAATTTTGATGATGAAATTCAAGCCCCAATAACGCTAGTTGATTTTTGGGCACCATGGTGCGGCCCTTGTAAAATGATGGAACCCATCTTGCAAAAATTGGAAAAGCAGTTTGCAGGTAAGGTTAAATTTGCCAAAATCAACGTTGATCATCATCAAAACATTGCTAAAAAGTATTCAGTAATGGGTTTGCCAAGCTATGTACTGTTTAAGAATGGTAAAGGTGTTGAAAAGGTTACTGGAGTCTATTCAGTTGAAAAACTAGCTCATTATTTGAAACGAAAACTCGCTGAATAAATCTAATTTTAGGAGAATAAATAATGCAAGAGCAACCAAAAAAGATTAAACCGCGTCTTTGGGAGGCGTGTTTAATTTTGCTAATTATGTTAGTGATTATGGGAATTGGAATTATTGGATTACATCTTACGCCCGTAGTTCCCATTTTGACGATTATTTTATTGTTAATTCTATGGGGACGAGTGCGTGGCTTTACTTGGGATGATATCAATGACAGCTTTGTGATTGGAGTCAAAAACGGAATTATTCCGCTTTTTATTTTCCTTTTAATTGGTTGTTTAATTGGAGTTTGGATTATGTCGGGTGTCATTCCAACTTTAATGGTCTATGGATTTCATATTTTGAGTGTCCGCTGGTTTTTACCCTCGGTATTTTTGATGTGTGCTTTTGTTGGATTCTTTATCGGAAGTGCTTTTACCATTATTTCAACTGTTGGAATTGCAGCGATGGGGATTGGAATCACGATGGGAATTAACCCAGCCATGATTGCTGGAGCTGTGGTTTCTGGGGCTGTTTTTAGTGATAAGATGTCTCCATTATCAGCGACGACTAATCTTGCCTCTGCCATTGCAGGGGATGATTTATATGGTCATATTAAAAACATGTTATGGTCGACAGCTCCTGCTTTTATCATTTCATTAATCTTATTTGCTTTGATTGGGGGAGGTCATAATTCTGCTAATTTGGCTAAAATAACTGCTACTACTGGCATTTTGACTAGTCATTTTACAGTTTCATTTTGGATGTTATTTCCTGTTCTTCTTTTATTAATATGTGCGTGGACGAAAATTCCAACTATTCCAACGTTGTTTATTAATATCTTAGTTACAATCGTGATGACATTGGTTACACCTCATAATCCATATTCGTTTGTTAAAATAGCTGACGTAATGCAAAATGGTTTTACAATCAAAACAGCTAGTCCAGAAGTAAATCAATTTTTAAACCGTGGGGGAATTATTTCCATGACTAGTACCATGACGCTGATTATTATGGCTTTGGCGCTCGGTGGGCTATTGATTAACCTTGGAGTGATTGATACTGTGATGGATCGTTTTTCTAGCCACATCAAATCTGATGGGATGCTGGTCTTGAGTACCGTATTAGCAGCTATCGGGGTTAACATCTTCATTGGTGAAGAATATCTCTCTATTATTCTTCCTGGAACAGCTTTTAAAAAGGACTTTAAAAAGGCTGGGCTAGCACCTGAAGCTTTAGGACGAGCTTTAGAAGATGGGGGAGCAGTCATTAATTATTTAGTTCCTTGGGGAGTAGCTGGAGTATTCGTTGCCAATACATTGAATGTTCCTACGCTTCATTATTTACCCTTTGTTTTCTTTAGTTTGCTTTGTCCAGTATTTTCAATTTTGAGTGGGTTTACTGGAATTGGGTTAAAACGTCTTAATAAAACGAACGAAAAATAATTTATAGTCGTTACTGATGGATTTTATCGCATCATTGACGGCTATTTTTTTAGTGAAAATAGCTCTATCAAAGCTAAAAACAAAAAAATATTAATAAATTTTCTTGTTTTGTCAAATAATTTAACATTGAAATGTTACAAAATTAAATATGTGCTTCCCATAATTTCGACATTTAGTAGAGAAAAAGCCGATTTTTGTAACAAAATATTTCTATATTATTGCAATGTTACGCATGTGCCTGCTTCTCTTAATCTCATCGTAATATTTCTGTAATATTCTCCCATTAGTATTACATATGTTGATTGATACAAAGCAACCAACAAAACAAGAGATAGAAACTATTATTCGTTATATTTGAAGGAGAGAATTTATTTATGAAGTTAAAAGGTATTAAAACTGTTGCAGCTGTTGCTGCAGTATCTGCTGGTGTATTATTTGCCGGTTCACAAAGCGCTAACGCCTCAACTAAAATCACTGTTAAATCAGGTGACACTGTAAACAAACTTGCAAGTCAATACAACGTTTCAGCTCAAAACATTGCTCAAGCAAACAAAATTCAAGATATTAACAAAATTTATGTTGGTGAAGTATTTACAATCGGTAACGATGGTGAAGTACAAGTATCTAACCAAAGTACTCCAGCTCCAGTTCAAGCTGCTGCTCCAGTACAACAAGCAACTACACAAGCTGCACCTGCTGCTAAAGCAGCTCCTGCACAAACCGCAGCTCCAGTTCAAAAACAACAAGTTGCTCCTGCACCTGCAAAAGCTGCTGCACCAGCAGCACAAACTACTAACAATTCAGCTGCTTCAACTAACAATGATGGTTCATTAGACTCAATCGCTGCTGTTGAATCAGGTAACAACTACAATGCTCGTAATGGTCAATACATTGGTAAATACCAATTATCATCATCATACCTTGGTGGCGATTACTCACCAGCTAACCAAGAACGTGTTGCTCGTCAATATGCTGTAAGTCGTTATGGATCAGTTGCTAATGCCGTAGCTTACCGTAACTCTCACAATTATTGGTAAAAATTAATTAACTCATAAGCAAAAAGCATTCCAATTGGAATGCTTTTTTTATTTGTAAAAAACAATAGCTTAATAAAAATTAAGCTCTTGTTTTTCGTTATTATTTTATTTTAGCGAGAAAATGTTTTTTCTTGCCACGTCTAACAATTACATAGTGACCATCAAAATAATCAGCTGGGTTAATTTCAGCTTTTACATCTTCAATCTTATTACCATTAACAGTAATGGCACCATTTTGCACATCTTCTCGTGCTTGTCGTTTTGACTTATCGATACCCATTTCAATGATTAGGTCAATAATGTTAACTGGTTGATTACTAATCTCTGAAGTAGGAACATTATTAAATGCTTGAGCAACTTCTTCCGTGGTTAATTTTTGTACATCGCCTTGGAAGAGAATCTTGGAAATTCGTTCGGCATTTTCAACTGCTGCTTTACCATGTACGAATTCAGTTACTTGTTCTGCTAAAACTTTTTGTGCTTCACGTTTCCAAGGTTCTGTTTTTACTTTTTCAGCTAATTCATTAATTTGATTTTTATCTAAAAAAGTAAAGTATTTCAAGTATTTAATTACATCACGGTCGTCTTGATTGTACCAAAATTGGTAAAATTCATAAGGAGAAGTTTTTTCTGAATTAAGCCAAATCGCACCGCCAGCAGTTTTTCCAAACTTCGTTCCATCTGCTTTAACCATTAAAGGAATCGTAAGACCGAAAACTTTAGTGTCAGGACCGTCAATTTTATGAATTAAATCAATCCCAGCTGTAATATTTCCCCATTGATCTGCGCCACCAATTTGCAATTGAGCATCGTAGTGATCGTGGAGATAAAGGAAATCAATTGATTGCAGAATTTGGTAGGTAAATTCGGTAAATGAGATTCCTTGATCTAGTCGACTAGCAACTACTTCTTTGTTTAACATGGTATTAACGTTAAACAACTTTCCGTAGTCTCGCAAAAAGTCCAGTAATGATAAATCCTTAGTCCAGTCATAGTTATTTACAATGTTAATATTTGAGTTAGAGCCAAATAATTGTTTCATTTGTTTGGTAAGCGATTGAACGTTATGGTTTACCTGATCCATTGTTTGTAGCTGACGTTCTGTTTTTCGTCCACTTGGATCGCCAATCGAACCAGTTGCACCACCAATTAGAATATAAGGGTGGTTACCAGCTCTAGCAAAACGTTCCATAATCATGAAAGGAATTAAATGGCCAATGTGCATACTATCGCCAGTTGGATCAATTCCACAATATAGAGCAATTTTGTGGTCGTTAATTACGTCTGCTAGTCCTTCAGCATCAGTTTGTTGGTTAATGGCACCTCGCCACTTTAAATCATCAATAATGTTCATAATATCCTCCAATAAGATTAATTAATTAAAAAAGTCCCTATAGCAAATCGCTATAGGGACGCATTATGCGCGGTACCACCCACGTTTAGACACTTAAGTCTACACTTTTAATTAATTTTGTTTTTAGGTAATTCATTTTAAACCCTGCATGGCTTGCAGCAACCGCCATTTCTCTGACATCCCAAGTTTAAAACTAGTTAATAAAGTTATCGTAGCATACAAAATAAAAATTGGCAATTTACTTATTCTAAATAAATTGCTTTTAAATCAGTTATGTTTTGGTCAGTTAAACCAATTCCTTCGTGTAAGAAGTTGTCCATATTATTGTAACGATGATTGATTTCCGCAATGGCAGCATTTAAAAAGTCCATGTTAACACTATAAAGCGTTTTCAAACTTTCAATAGCATGTGGTGAGAAGTCTTGATGTTTAACATCTTCTACTTTAGCATCAATAATATGTTTTACGACTTTGTTGGTTAAAATGTAGTCTTCTTTAATGGTTTCAAGATCCACTCCTAGAGCTGATAGAATCAACAAAGCCGACATTCCAGTTCGATCTTTTCCAGCAGTACAGTGAAATAAAACAGACTGACCGTCTTTTTTATTTTCTAACAAAATCATAAATAGATTATGAAAAGCATTACGGCAATATTCATGTGTTACCATTTGACGATAAACATCAATCATATGATCGTATCCATAAGTTTTGTTAGTTTCTAAAATTTTACGAAAATCATCTGGATCTTGTGAGTTATCAGTTCGATCTTCATTAAAAATTGGATCAAAAATATAATCAATAGCGCCAACTTGAATTTGATCAGGAGCATCGGCAACTTCTGGGTCTGAACGTAAATCAACATCGTAACGAACACCATAGTTTTCTAGGAAATTTAAATCTTTTTGATTTAGATTTCCCAAACTACCGGAACGAAGTAACTTATGCCATTTGATGGTGTGTCCATCAGCTGTTTTATATCCACCTAATTCTCGAAAATTATCAGTTGAATCAAGTGAAATCACGCGTTTGTTTTCCAATTTTTTCACGTCCTCTTTTTTGTAATCATAACTTAATTATAGCATTGTCAGGCAATATATTAGAAGGACTATGGAAATTAGTTTACAAATTAGCTGATTTAGCTTACTCTTAAGAATAGATAATATTTAAGGAGATAATTAATTATGGAAATGACTGAACGCCAATTAATTCAAGAAATTTTTAATACTGTAGATGTAATTTTTGAATTTGAAAATGTTGATGAAGATTCAAAAGAATACACTTTACAAGTTAAACGTCAGGATAACGATATTCGTGATATCAATGAAATCAATGATGAAATGAAACATTATTTTAAGGAAGCTAATTTTGATTATCAAGAAGAAGTTGAACCTCAAGAAATTGATTGTGATATCCGAGTACAAATTAAACGTTAATTTAAATGATTAACTGGAGAAGTGACGGTGGTTACTTCTTTTTTATTTGTAAAGAAATTAACAGAGCGTGTTATGATTGATTGAAATGTTTTTGCGAAATGAGGATTGACGAATGGGGGTAAATGAAGCAAAGTACGTATTAGCAATTGATCAAGGATCAACCAGCACTCGCGCAGTTATCTACGATCATAGTGGCCGAAAAGTAATTGAAAGTACCAAGCCGCTTCCCCAAATAAGTAACAAAAATGGTTGGGTGGAGCAAAATCCTGATACAATTTGGAGTTCAGTTTTATCAGCAATTGCAAGTGCAATGATTGATGCTCGTATTCACCCAGAAAGTATTAATTCAATCGGGATTACTAATCAAAGAGAAACGACCGTGGTGTGGGATAAACAGACCGGGAAGCCGATTTATAATGCGATTGGCTGGTTATCAAAACAGACTACTGAAATTTCGCAAAAATTACGCGAAGCTGGATATAGCGAACTGATTCGGAAAAAAACCGGCTTAGTCTTAAATGCTTATTTCTCAGCTACCAAAGTTCGTTGGATTCTTGACCATGTTGCAGGAGCACAGGAACGAGCCGAAAAAGGCGAACTGCTTTTTGGAACGATTGACACTTGGCTTGTATGGAAATTATCAGACGGGAAATATCATATTACTGATTATACAAATGCTAGTCGAACCATGATGTATAACATTCATGAATTAAAATGGGATCAGGAACTTTTAGATATTTTAAACATTCCAAAGCAGATGTTACCAACAGTGCATGCCTCAGATGAGATTTATGGTACCACCGAGAATTATCAATTTTATGGTGTCAGTGTTCCGATTGCTGGAATTGCCGGTGATCAGCAGGCCGCTTTGATTGGGTCTATGGGATTTGAACCTGGAATGGTGGAAGATACTTATGGTGATGGATCATTTATCATGATGAATACTGGAACTACTCCTGAAATTTCTCGTGAAAGATTACTGACTACGATTGCTTATGGAATTGGTGGCAAAGTAGTTTATGCTTTAGAAGGTTCAATTTTCATTGCTGGAAGTGCTCTCATCTGGCTGCGTGATCAATTAGGGCTGATTAAGAGTGTTCCAGAATCCCGATTAGCTGCCAAAAGGTCTCATGATAATAATGATATTTATGTGGTTCCGGCTTTTACGGGATTAGGAGCACCTTATTGGGATGCAAGTACGCGTGGAGCAATTTTTGGTATCACTCGCGGAACCACGGATGATGATATTGTCAAAGCAACTTTGCAGTCTATTGCTTATAGTACCAAAGACATTATTGATACTATGGAAGCTGATACAGAGATGCAGATACCATTGTTGAGTGCTGATGGGGGTGCCAGCCGAAACAGTTATCTGATGCAATTTCAAGCTGATATTCTTGGTCGTCCAGTACAACGGACTAGCGATGAAGAAACAACTGCCTTTGGAGCAGCAATTTTAACAGGCCTGGCAACTGGATTTTGGAAAGATCTTGACGAAGTGAAGTCGATTTATGAAGCAGGGAAAATTTTCCAACCGAAAATGGATGAGGCAGAACGCAAGAAACTTTATCGTGGATGGAAGAATGCGATTCAAGCGGCAAGATACTTTAAACCGCAACAAGATTAAAGAAAAAAATAAAATTAATGAAATCGCTTTCATTAATTTAATAGAAGGGTTATAATATATATATAAATAAGAGATTCACACTGTTAAATTATGGAGGAACAAAAAATGAATTTATTTGCGCTATTAATTGGTATTATCCCAGTTATTGGATGGGGATTTTTCCCAACGATTTCATCTAAAATTGGTGGTAAACCTTCTAACCAGATTTTTGGTGCCACAATCGGTGCTTTGATTATTGCATTTGTCGTATTTATTGTTACTGGCTGTGGATTCCCAATGGGATGGAACTTGGTCTTTGGAATTCTATCTGGTTGTGGATGGGGCTTTGGTCAGATTATGGCCTTTAAAGGTTACTCATTAGTTGGTTCATCAAGAGTTATGCCCATCACTACGGCATTTCAATTGATTGTAACTGCTTTATGGGGAGCTTTTGCATTAAGTAGTTGGCCTGGTATTGGTCACAAAGTCATTGGTATTTTAGCTTTGATTGTGATTATTATTGGTGCCACTTTAACCACTTGGACTCAAAACAAAGAAAACACTAATGTTTCTGCATTGAAAAAAGCAGTTATTTATCAGTTAATTGGTGTGATTGGATACTGGCTTTACTCAGCAGCTCCACAAGTTGAAAACTTAACTTGGGCAAAAGGTTTTGTACCTCGTACTGAACCAATGAGTGGATTACAAGCTTTCTTACCACAAGCAATTGGAATGGTATTAATTGCGATTGTTTACAGTTTAATGAAGATTAAAGAAGAAAATGTCTTCAAAGAAGCAGTTTCTTACAAACAAATTATTGCTGGATTTTTCTTTGGAATTGCTGCCTTGGCTTACTTGGTAGCAGCCCAACCACAAATGCTTGGCATGTCAACAGCATTCGTTATCTCACAAGTTAACGTTGTTATTGCAACACTTACAGGTATCTACTGGTTACACCAGAGAAAGACCTCAAAAGAAATGGTTGCTACTTTAATTGGTTTAGCCTTAATCATTGTAGCTGCAGCTGTTACAGCATTCTTATAAAATGATTAAAGAAGTCGCCATCTTATTGGCGGCTTTTTTTGAAAGGAAAAATAATGGACGAGTATGTACTTGGGATTGACTTAGGAACTAGTGCAGTTAAAGTTTCCGCAGTTGATCGAAATGGTGAAATTAAAGCACAGGAATCTTTTGATTACCCATTAAATCAGCCTCAAACTGGTTATAGCGAACAAAATCCTAATGATTGGGTAATGAGTACTACTGTGGCAATTGTTCGTCTAATTTTGGACGATCATATTGCACCACAAAGTATCAAAGGAATTAGTTATTCTGGTCAAATGCACGGACTAGTACTGTTGAACAAGGATAATCAGGTGTTACGTCCTGCAATTTTGTGGAATGATACGCGAACTACGAAGCAACGTCACGAGATTGAAACGCAAATGGGTGATCAGTTTGAAGCAATCACGGGGAATCGTCCTTTAGAAGGATTTACGCTCCCCAATCTATTGTGGATTAAGGAAAATGAACCACAAATTTGGAAGGAAACTGCCACCTTCTTGTTGCCTAAAGATTATGTTCGATATCGAATGACAGGTAAATTAGGAATTGACTATACGGATGCTACAGGAACAACTTTGCTGGATATCAATACTAATCAATGGAGTAAATTATTGTGTGAGAAGTTTGATATTCCAGAAAAGATTTTGCCACCATTACTTAAATCAACTCAGTATGTAGGTAATATCACAGATCAATATGCTGAATTTTCCGGATTAAGTACCGAAACTAAAGTATTTGCTGGAGCTGCTGATAATGCTGCCGGTGCTTTAGGAGCGGGAATTTTAAATTCAAATCAAGCTCTTTCTAGCATTGGAACGTCAGGAGTAATACTTAAGTACGAAGATCAGCCTAATCCAGGTTATCATGGGACTTTACAGATGGAGGATCATCCAGATGGCGGTTATTATTCAATGGGCGTTACTCTGGCAGCTGGTTATTCACTAAGTTGGTTTAAAAAAACTTTTTGTAATGATATGTCGTATGCTGAACTAAATCAAGCAGCACAAAAATCTACCATTGGATCTAATGGATTAGTCTTTACGCCTTACATTGTGGGTGAAAGAGCTCCTTATGCAGATGCTAATACCCGTGGGAGTTTTATTGGAGTAGATGGTAAACAAAATCTTGGTGATTTTATTCGGGCCGTGATGGAAGGAATTGTTTTTAGTTTTGAAGACTTGTTAAATATTTATCGGGAACAAGGTTCGGAAATTAGCACAATTGTTTCTATTGGCGGAGGATCGAAGAGTGAGATTTGGTTGCAAATGCAGGCTGATATCTTTAATCGACCAGTAATAAAACTAAAGAATGCTCAAGGACCGGGTATGGGAGCTGCTATGATTGCAGCCGTTGGATTAGGCTGGTTTAAAGATTTTCAAGAATGTGCAAAACAGTTTGTCCATCGTGATCAGGTTTACCAACCAATTTCAGCTAATGTTAAAAAATATGCTGAAATTTACGCAATTTATCATCAAGTTTATGAGCAAACGAAGCAAATAAATCATGAGTTACAGGATTATAAAAAACAGAATAATATTTAATAAAAAATGTCTGCAAGTTTATTCTTGATTGAATAATTTGTAGGCATTTTTAAATTGATGATACGTTTTAAGATAAATATTTAAATTTGATTCAAAACAAATTTAATTCTAATTCAGATTATGGTACGCTTAAATGGAATTATATATACTTATTATGGATTTATAAATGAAAGGTGATTTTAGTGGATATTTTAATTGCACTACTTCCAGCGATTGGTTGGGGTGTTTTACCGATTGCAACAAGTTTAATCGGTGGGAAACCCATTAACCAACTTTTAGGAACAACTTATGGAGCCTTTATCGTTGCTCTTGGACTATATGCCTTTACTAGACCAGAACTTACAGCGTCGGCATTTTTCTGGTGTTTCTTATCAGGAATGGCTTGGACTTGCGGTCAGTTTACGCAATATATTGCATTTGAAAAAATGGGTGTTTCACGTACCATGCCAATTTCAACCGGAATGCAGTTAGTTGGAACTTCACTAACTGGAATTATTTTCTTTGGTGAATGGGCTGGTTTATTACCTAAGTTGTCTGGTTTTGGAGCTATTATTTTGATTATTATTGGAATTATTTTCACGACTAGACATTCAGCAAATGGTCCACAAATTTCAGCTGCTGAAAAAGCTGAATTACACAAAAATACTGTAACTGGCTTGTTACTACTATTGTTGGGTACATTTGGATATATTGGATATTCTGCTTTTCCTAAAGTTTCAAATGCCGATGGATGGAAGGCCTTTTTACCTCAAACAATTGGAATGTTAGTAATGGGAACTATTTTTGGAATTAGTATTTTGATTAAACATAAAACTAATCCATTTAAACAGATTACTTCATATAAAAATATTATTACTGGATTCCTCTTTGGATTTGGTGCTTTATTCTACCTAGTCTCTACTAGACTTAATGGGGTTGCAACTGGATTCACATTATCACAATTGTGTGTGGTAATTTCTACTATTGGTGGAATCGTTGTTCTTCATGAACATAAAACAAAACGTGAAATGGTTTATATTGCCATTGGGCTTTCATTAGTAATTATTGGTGGAATTTTAATTAGTTTCATCCATGACTAAATTTAAAAATTTTATAATAACTCAAAAATGCCATCAAATTATCTTTGATGGCATTTTGTTTATTTATAATAATGATGTGATTTTAATAATTCAGCTGATTTTTTATCGACAGGTTTATAACCGAGATTTTGCAAGTGCCTAAAGTACATGAAGTTATAGCTAAATCCCCAAACAATTTCAAAAAGGAGTCTTAATTCTCCAATCGAAGTATATAAATCCATGCCAGTTACGTATGTTAAGAGCATAACACAAAAGGCTTCAATACCTAACATACAGAATAGGTTATACCAATCACCACGGAAAATGGCTGGTAAAACGCCAAATATTAGACAAGTAAAGGAAAATCCGACTTTATTAACTCGAATATCATCTTTATCATTTTTTACTACTGCATAGTTTGGTGGAATAATAGGCAGCATATTAAAATTGTTTTTATTCTGTTCATCGTCATTATTATTCCCGCCAAAGTTAAATGGGTTCATAAAACTAAGCCCTCCTATTTTAGTGTAAATTTAACGACAATTTCAACGTGTGCCGTTTGTGGCATCATATCAATTGGTTGGAGATAATCTACGTTATATGATTTAGTTAGTTGTACTAAATCTTGTGCTAACGTTGACTGGTTACAAGAGACGTAGACAAATTTTTCTGGTCTAGTCTGTAAGATGGCATCAATCAAATGTTGGTCAAGTCCAACTCGTGGTGGATCAACGACTAAAGCAGTAGGTTGCCATCCTTCGCTCATCCATTGTGGCAGGATGTCTTCAGCTTTGCCAAAATAGTATTTAGCATTATGAATGTTATTAATTTCAGCATTGTGATTAGCATCTTCAATGGCTTCTTTAATCGTATCCATGCCGCGCACTTCTGCGACTTGGCGAGCCAGCGAGAGACCAATCGTTCCAACTCCAGAATATGCATCGACTAAACGATCTTCTTGATCAAGTTGCAAGGCTTTTCCAGCCAAATGATAGAGTTTAGGGGTCATAATAGAGTTTAATTGGAGAAAGGCTCGAGGGGATAATTCAAATGACAATCCATCAATCTTTTCGGTAATAGTTTCACTTCCAGCTAAACGAATGGTTTCATCACCCCAGATAAGCGGAGTTTCACTCGGATTAATATTTTGCATTACTGAGGTTACTTCCGGAAGTTCTTCAGCAATTTTCATAATTAATTGTTTTTTCTTTAGTAATTTAGACGAGTTGGTAATAAAGACCACTTGGACTTCATTAGTATTGAGAGCAGCTCGGACAACAATGGTTTTTAAAATCCCGGAATGATTGGACTCAACGTAAGTTGGAATCTGTAATTCTTGCACCATTGCTACGACAGCTCGCATTACTTTCATAGTAACTGGGTATTGTACCGCACATGTTTCCATATCAACAACTTCATGGGTGCCTTCTTTATACAATCCAGCGATGACCTTACCATCAGCTTCGGTACGAACTTGGAATTGAGCTTTATTACGATACTTATAAGGATTTTCCATGCCAATTGTGGAACGGACATCGTATTTTTCGAAGCCGCGGGGATGATAACGACTTAAAGCCTGTTTTACTAAGTCGCGTTTGAATTTTAGTTGTTGACTATATTCTAAGTCTTCTAATGCCAAACCACCGACTTCGTTAGCATAGCGATCTCTGGTTTGAACTCTGAATTTGCTTTTTTTATCAATTTGTTTTAATTCAGCACGGAGATATTTTTGTTCAATTTCAGTAATATCAGCCTGAACTAGTTCTGTTGGTAGTGCACCTGGAACAAAAATTAATTTACGGTGATAATATCCGACACCTTCACCGTTGATTCCGAGTCGTTTAATGGTTACGGTTACTCGTTGGTGTAATTCTACTTTGACATCTTTTGTTTTTGGTTTTGTTTTACCTTGATTATATTTCATTGTAACTCCTTTTAAATGTATACATTTAATTATATCATTTTATCGTACTAAACTTGCAGGATAGGTAGTCTTGGACTACTAATCCTATAACAACGGTTTTGTACAATTAAGAAATAGCGTATAATTAGAAGAGATTAAAAACGAATAGGAGATTTTTTATGCATCAATTAGAAACAAAGAATCTTTACTACACCGTTGATAATAAACAAATTATTAACGATATTAACTGGTGGATTGATAAACAAGAGATTGCAACGATTACAGGACCATCAGGAAGCGGTAAATCTACTTTTGTAAAATTATTAGCTTCATTGTTAACACCAACTTCTGGTTCCGTCATCTTTGAAGGAACGAATGTTAAAGATATTGATCCAATTGTTTATCGCCGTGAAGTTTCGTATGCCGTTCAACAGCCAACTTTATTTGGTGATACAGTGCGGGAAAATTTGGAATTTCCTTATCAAATTCGCAAAAAACCGTTCGACGAAAACCATGCAATTAAGGCATTACAAACTGTTGATCTGGGTAAAGATGATTTAGATCGACAAGTTACGAGTCTTTCAGGTGGGGAAAAACAGAGAATTGCGCTGTTGCGGAATGTAATGTTTGTACCGAAGGTTTTAATTTTAGACGAAGTAACTACTGGGCTTGACTCAGACAGTAAGGCCAGTGTCCACAAAATGATTGATTACTTTAACACTAAGTATGCCGTAACGATCATTATGATTACTCATGATGATGAAGAGATTAAGCACGCTCAACATCTTTATATCATCAAGGATGGCAAGATGGAGGAGGCTGATCAGAATGCATAATTTAATTGTTTCTAACTCTGCATTAGCACTGACTGGAGTTTTTGTCTTATTTGCACTTTGGATTGGATACCGTGAACAATTAGGAATTGGGAAAGACTTGATTGTTGCAACGATTCGCTGTGTTGTTCAGCTATTTATCGTTGGTTATGTTTTAAAATATGTGTTTAAAGTTGACAACTGGCTGCTTACAATTGCTTTAATTCTGATTATTATTTTTAATGGTGCTTACAATGCGAAAGGGCGTAGTGATGGTTTGCGGAATTCCTTTTCAATTTCGTTAACAGCCATTTCAACTAGTACAATCGTGATTTTGTTGGTTTTAGTTTTAGATGGAGCCGTTAAATTTATTCCATCACAAATTATTCCGTTGACGGGTATGATTGTTAGTAATTCGATAGTCGCAATGGGACTATGTTTTAGAACGATGAATTCGATGTTTAAAGATCGTCGTTCACAAGTCATGGAAATGTTAGCACTTGGGGCTAGTCCGCTAGTTGCTAGTAAAAATATTATTCGTGATTCGATTAAAACAGGATTACAACCTACGATTGATACCGCCAAAACAGTTGGGTTAGTGGCTCTACCTGGAATGATGTCAGGAATGATTTTTGCTGGAGCAGATCCGGTGTTAGCCATTAAATATCAGATTATGATTACTTTCATGTTGCTAGGAATTACCTCAATTAGTTCAATTATTGGATGTTACATGGGCTACAAGAGCTTCTTTAATCAATATGATCAATTAATTAAATAAATTAGTAAAATCCAGATATGATATCAAAAGTATAATATCATATTTTGTGAGAGGTTTTATTATGTTAAAAACTTGTAAATATATTTCGCTTTTGGCAGCAATAATTTGTTGGATGTCTGCAATTTATACCTTTTGGCAAGCTTATTCTAAGCACGATTTATTATCATTAACTCCTGTTATTGCTTATAATAGTCCACAAGGAATTTTTGGATGGTCAATATCTTTGGCTTTCATTTTAACTGTAGTAAGTTTTGTATTAATGATTATAGGTAAATCTAAATAAATTAAAAACGATGTATCGAAAATTAATTCGATACATCGTTTTTAGTTATTAAGCATACTTAGCAGCTGTTGCTTCATCGCAGTAAAGATAGTGTCCGGGAAGAACTTCGCGAAGTTCTTCGCCCTCCTTAAAGGGATGATTATGATCAAAAGTTTTAATTTTATGATTACGTTCTGCTTCTGGATCAGGGATTGGAACGGCTGATAATAAACTTTGTGTATAAGGATGTAACGGGTGGTTATAAACCTCGTCAGTCGTCGATAACTCAACGATTTTACCTTTATAAAGCACAGCGATTCGATCACTAATATGTTTCACCATGGATAAATCATGGGCAATAAACAAATAAGTTAAGTTTTGTTCTTCCTGAATATCTTGCAACAAATTTACCACTTGTGCTTGGATGGAAACATCCAATGCTGAAATAGGTTCGTCAGCAATGATAAATGAAGGTTGTACTGCAAGAGCACGTGCAATTCCAATTCGCTGGCGTTGACCACCCGAAAATTCGCTAGGATAACGATTAGCGAATCCAGGATTTAAGTTAACCTTTTTTAATAAGTCAGCTACTTGACGATCTCGATCAGCATTGTCTTTAGCCAGATGATGTACGTCAATTCCTTCAGCAATGATATCTTTAACTTTCATTCGAGGGTCAAGAGATGCGTAGGGATCTTGGAAAATCATCTGCATGTTTTTCCGGAAATCTTTTAGCTGACGTTTTTTTAATTTGGCAATATTTTTACCGTTAAAATGAATATCACCGCTGGTTGGATCGTATAAGCGAATAATACTACGCCCAGTAGTGGTCTTTCCAGAACCAGATTCACCAACGAGACCTAAAGTTTCACCTTCGTAGATATCAAAGGAGATGTCATCGACAGCCTTAACTTCATCTTTTTTACCAGCATTAAAGTATTCTTTTAAATGTCTAACCTTAACTGCTACTTTACGATCTTTATTTTGTGCATCAGCCATCGTTTTCACCTCGCAATTTTTGATATTGATTGTAACGTTCCTGGATTGAAGCAGGAGGAGTTACTTTTGGTGCTTTAGGATCTAAGAGCCAGGTAGCGGCATAGTGGGTATCAGTGACCTTGAAAAACGGCGGTTGTAAACGTTCGTCAATTTTCATGGCATACTCGCTACGTGGAGCAAACGCATCACCTTTCGGCGGATCAATCAGATTAGCTGGAGTTCCCGGAATAGCTTTCAAACGTTTTCCTTCTAGACCTAGAGTAGGCATGGAATCTAACAAGCCCCAAGTGTAAGGATGTTTTGGATCATAGTAGATTTCGTCGGTTGTCCCGTATTCAATGATTTTGCCAGCGTACATTACAGCTACTCGGTCAGCAATCCCTGCTACTACTCCTAAATCATGAGTAATAAAGATAATTGAAGTTCCAATCTTCTTTTGCAAATCTTTTAATAAGCTAATAATCTGTGCTTGGACAGTTACATCTAAGGCAGTAGTTGGTTCATCAGCAATTAAAATTTCGGGATTATCAATAATTGCCATCGCAATTACGATTCTTTGCCGTTGACCACCAGAAAATTGGTGAGGGTAGTTATGCATCCGTTCTTTTGCATTCGGAATTCCTACTAATTTAAGCACTTCTTGTGCTCGTTTCATTGCTTCTTTTTCCGAAGTATCATGATGAACAAGTAATGGTTCGGCCACTTGTTTTCCAATTGTCATGGTGGGGTCTAATGAAGTCATAGGATCCTGGAAGATCATTGAAATATCTTTTCCCCGAATTTTATCCATTTCTTTTGGACTTAGTTCCAAGAGATTTTTACCATGGAAGGTAATTTCACCATTGGTTACTTTAGCATTTTTAGCATAAAGCTGAATCACGCTTCTAACAGTGACCGATTTACCGGAACCTGATTCACCTACCAGAGCAAGAGTTTCACCTTTATTTAAGTCAAAACTAACGTCTCGAATGGCATGAACCGTTCCATTTAAGGTAGAGAAATCAACTTCTAAATCTTTAACTTCTAATACTTTGTCAGACATCTTGTTCCTCCTTTCTAATCAGATTGAGGATCGAATGCATCACGCATTCCATCACCAAGCAGGTTGGTAGTAATCATGATCAAACTCAAGATAATTGCTGGAATCCACATTTGATATGGCAAGAAATGGAAAGCTTTTTGCCCATCGTTCATCAATGTTCCTAGTGATGCTGATGGAGCAGGGATTCCAATTCCAATGAAACTTAGAAAGGCTTCAAAGAAGATGGCAGTTGGAATAGAGAACATAGTTTGAATAATGATGGTTGAACTTAGGTTAGGGAGCAGATGACGAATTGAGATTTTCCATTTTGATTCACCTAACGTTTCTGAAGCTAAAACATATTCGTTTTGTTTTAATTTAAATACTTGGGCTCTAATCAAACGGGCCATGGTAATCCAACCGGTAAAGGCAATGGCGATGATGATTGAAGTTAACCCGGGTTTCAAAACAATCAAAAGCAGGATAACCACGATCAAATCAGGAACAGAAGAAATGATTTCAATGACACGTTGTAAGAAAGTATCAACTCGTTCACTAGCTAGACCAGAGATGATTCCATAAGGAACCCCGATTAATAAATCAAGTAGGGTTGCTACAATGGCAACAATGATTGATAGACGAGTTCCATATAGGATTCTGGCAAACAAATCACGACCAAGGTAATCGGTTCCAAATAAATAATAAGTCCCATGGGGAACATGAGCTGCTTGGTAAGCATTGATAGTTTTTCCACCAACCGTTTGCATTCCATTTAGACCAGGAATGTTTAAGTTACCTAGTTTCGGTGGCAAGTTGGCAAACAACACATTTTGCGTGTTGGGGTCGGTTGGAACAAAGAAGGGACCCACAAAAGCAATTAATACAATTAAAATCAATAAGAAGAAAGAAACCATTGCGACTTTATTATGCACAAAGCGGCGTTTTACATCTTGAAAGTAAGTTCGCGATGCTCCAGACACTTCTTGGGGAATGTTAGACAAGTCATTACTAACATATTGAAATTCGGTTTCCTCTGGTGGTAAATATTGGCTCATTATGCTTTCCCTCCTTTTCCAAGTCTGATTCGTGGATCGATAATGCCGTAAAGAATATCAACAATAAGGATTACAACTACCATTAGGAACGAGTAGAACAAGGTTAGTCCCATGATAGTAGGGTAATCATTAGTTAAAATTGATTGAACAAATTGATCGCCAATGCCAGGGATTGAGAAGATCGATTCAACAACCATCGAACCGGTCATGATAGTAACTGCCATTGGACCAACCACTGTAATGATTGGAATCAATGAGTTTCTAAGAGCGTGTTTGACAATTACCTGCCAGCTTGCGTCACCTTTGGCTTTGGCCAGTTCAATGTAGTCGCTGTTTAACACATCCACCATTTCAGTTCTCATGTAACGAGCGATACTAGCCAGCGGGAAGGCTGCCAATGCTAAGGTTGGCAGAATTGAAGAGCTGAACCCGTGCCAGAGTGCTACTGGGAACCAGTGAAGTTTGTAACCAAGGTAATATTGTAGTAAAACAGCTAACACGAAACTAGGAATTGAAAGACCTAGAATGGAAACAATTGTAGTTAAACTATCAATCCAAGTATTTTTCTTGATAGCAGCAATACTTCCAAACACAATCCCTAATAAACTACCAAGAATCATAGCTTGCAGTCCTAATTGCATGGATGGACCAATATGATCGCCAATTAATTGAGTAACTGGTTCATTATTGAATTGGAATGAAGTACCTAAATCTCCGTGAACCAAATTATTCATATACATTAAATATTGTTCAAATAAGGGTTTATTAAAGCCATATTTTTGATTAAGGGCAGCTAACTGAGTTGGACTCATTTTATTTTGGTTGGTATAGGGTGTTCCAGGCAACCCCTTCATCATGAAGAAGGTAATGGACGCAATAATCAACAGGGTTAAAACCAAGTAGAAAAGTCGTTTTAAAATATATTTTGTCATGATTTACCTCCTTTTATTTTTTGTAAACATCAGCCATATTGTACAAACCGGTTGGTGTTTGTTCGAAGCCCTTAACATTTTGTTTAGTTAAAGCGGCATTAGTATTTTGGAAAACAGGGATTGCACCTTGTTCTTTAGTGATAATACTTTGAGCTGCTAGCATATCATTCCAACGTTTTTCGGGATTATTGACATCTTTGGTTTCACTATTCTTAACGTATTTATCATATTGAGCATTTTCCCAGCTACCGTCATTATTAGGATTGCCTTTGGTAAAGAGATCTAAGAAGTTAGTTGGATCTGGATAATCAGCAATCCAAGCGGCACCAATCATGTCAAAGTTCTTGGTAGACTGACGTTGAACTCTCGTTTTGAACGGAACATTGCTGAGAGTAATCTTCAAACCAGGAAGATTTTTCTGCATGGTGTCCTGGATGTATTCACTCATTTTCTTCGTGGTATCCGTATCATCAGCAGTAAAGGTAAAGTCTACATTTTTTTGTCCGGTTTCTTTCAAACCTTCTTGCCAAAGTTTAGTTGCTTTAGCAGGATCATAATTTGTGTATTTTCTATCGGCTTTGGCTGATGGTTCGTCAGTAAAGTCCACACCAGTCTTAGGATTCTTACTCATGTCTTGAGGAACAACACTGTGAGCTGGAATACCAGTTTTACCAAGAATAATGTTTGAAAGTTCGTCACGGTTGATTGATAGAGCCATTGCCTGACGTAATTTTTTATTCTTCATGAATGGGAATTTTTTCTCATTTGTTTCGAGATAGTAAGTAGAGTTTTGTGGGGTTGTTGAAAAGTCTTTGTTATTAGACAACTGATGAGCAGCATCTCCACCAAGGTTGTTTAAACGATCCAGCATGTTGGTATCATATAAGTTTAATCCGGTGTTAGGATCAGTAATTACATACCATTTAAGTTGATCAGTTTTAACGTTTTTAGCATTCCAATAACTGTTATTTTTAGTATCATGCCATTCTGTATCTCCGGCCTTCCAGTTTTCCAGTTTGTAAGGTCCGTTAAATACCATTCCTTTACTGGTAATTCCATAATTTGATCCACTAGCCGTAACAGCTTTTTTATTAAGCGGATAGAATTGAGCACCTGATACTAAGGTGTCAAAGTATGGAATTGGATGCTCTAAAGTAACTTGCAGTTTGTACTTATTAAGGGCTTTGATACCGAGTGTATCTGGTTTTTTCTTACCTGCCACGATATCATCAGCATTTTTAACTCCGCTGTATATGTAAGAATATTGTGAGGCAGTTTTAGGATCAACCATTCTTTGCCAAGCATAAACGAAATCATTGGCAGTCACTGGATCGCCATTAGACCACTTGGTCTTTTTAAGATCAATGGTGTATTTTTTACCACCGTCAGTTGGTTTGGCAATTGATTTAGCAACGCCAGGTTCCAATTTGTTGCCCGAATAACGATACAAACCTTCCATAGTGTTGCTCAGTTCCTGAGCACCCACTAAAGTGGTATTTAACGATGAATCCATAGTGCTAATACTAGCATTGGAACTTACAGAAACTGTTTTCTTGGCACTAGCGCTGTTATATTTTTTCTGGGAACAGCCAGCTAAAGATAAGGCAGCAACTCCGAGAATTGCTAAAGAAAATAGTTTGCGATGGTGAAAACTTTTCATTGTGACACCTCCAAATAAATAAAACTTAAGTTTTTATTATGATAAGGCTTATTTTTTAAATTGTAAACGATTTTCTTAACATTTGTTTAATTTATATTTATTTTATCGGTATATTAGCTGTTTTGTGCTGATTATTTGTGAATAATGTTTGTGTTATTCTTTTGATAAAAAAGCTTATAAAAAAACGCTTGACTTCGTGAAAAGCACCACGAAATCAAGCGTTCTTTTAATTTATTAATTATCTACATTGATCTTAAAATAGAACTAGCAACGACTACTAGTGCAATTCCAACTAAACAGAGGGAGTAAATGACATCGCAAAAATGATAGATGCGGCTTTGGGCTTTGGAGGGGTTTTTGGTAAAAGCACCATTTAGAGCCTCAAATACCAAACAAATTAACATAATTAAAACTAATAGGGCTGCAATAACTTTTTTGATCGCCATATTCTCTCATCTCACTCGTCTTTTTATTTATTTAAGTATAGTCTTTTTCTTGATTTTGCTGAAATGATTTGCAATATAAGTTAATAAAAAACTCTAAATGATGAATTTTTACATCACTTAGAGTTTTTTTAATTAATCTTTTTTATTTTCGTGTTCTTCAATGTCATTATCAATTTCTTCAACAATGGTTGGATCATCAACCGGAACATCAACTGCTTGATGTTTCAAGTGAGGAAAGACAACTTTATCAGCTATTCCAGTGATATTACCTTGGAATAAGAAGGCAAAAATTGTTCCAATCCCGTAGAAAGTAAATTGACGGGTAATGGCAAAAGCGACAACTCCCATAATCGTTGGGGGAATGTAGGATGCCCACATTGCTTTTCCGGCGTTTCCTTTGAAATATTTAAAACGCAGGATTTGCATCAAGTCGTCGGCAGGATGCAACACTAGGTTGACCCGTTGATAAATTGAGATAGCAATTGCAATTAAAGCAACTCCAACAAAGTTAATCAAGACGTAGAAGATAATTAACAACCAACCGCCGTGATGTGCATCAGCAACCGGAATGTTGATAATTGGATTCATATGGATTCCAAAGATATCGCCACCAACGAATAGATTATCAAAGAATTGAATTAAGAACGAGAATGGCACCATGAAAATGACATTTCCAATGGCACGCCCCCAGTCCCAGTGACCAACCAAAATGGCATTTAAAATAGTAATTACTACACCAAGGATTAAAAAGGCCCAAAAGAGATTCCAACCAAAGGCAATTCCTAAGTTGGTTTCCGCTGCGGTCCAGTAAGCAGACCCTAGAAAAGAGGGGAGTACTTTGGAACTGGAAACCAGAGTTAAAACATTACCCAGCGAATTAATAACTAAGGAAAGGACAAAAAACATGATGGAAGTCTTCATGGAAATGGTACGTGGCGTTTTTTTGGTTTTGTATAAGCCATGCAGATCTCCTTGTTATTTAATTATTTAAGATCAGGGTTAACAGCAACAACAGTTTTACCAGTCATAGGAGTAGTGTGGTTTAAGACACCTTCTACTTGGTCTAAGCTGATGGTGTTAGCTTGGTAAGGTTCAACCTTAACTGCACCTGATTCAAGTAATGCAAGTGAGTCTTCAAATGAGTTAGGGTTAATCATTGAACCTTTAACTGTTAATTGTTTCTTGAAGATTTCGTAAGTGTTCATTGAGAAAGTTTGTCCTGGTTCACCAACACCAAACATGAATACTTGAGCACCCTTGTTAGTGTGTTTAACAGCTGCTTCTTGAGTTTCTGGTTTACCAACAGCTTCGATTACAACGTCGTAATCACCAGGGATTTCTTCTTTAGTAGTGTTAACAACATGGTTTAAGTTTAATTCTTTCTTTTCTTGAGCAAGAAGGTCATCGTGACGACCAGTCATGGTAATATCTTGGATTCCGTAAGCTCTTAATAATTGAGCAAATAATTTAGCCATGTAACCATCACCAATGATTAAAGCGTTCATATGTGGTTGAATGTTTTCCATAATGTGCATAGTGTGAACACCACATGAAATAGGTTCTAATGAACAAGCAGCTTTAAGTGAAACAGCATCTGGAACATGGTAAACAACAGTATCTGGGGCAGTGAAGTATTGTTCCAAACCACCATCACGAGTTACACCAACTGCAGAAAGGTTGTCACATTCTTCAAAGAGACCAATGTGACAGTAGAAACATTTGCCACAGTAGATATTAGGGTCAACGGCAACACGGTCTCCTTCTTTAAAGTTTTTAACATTTTTACCAACTGCTTTAACAACACCTGAGTTTTCGTGTCCTAAAACAATAGGAGGAACAGCATCTGCTGAACCTGGAAGTCCATTGAAAAGGGCGTTATCAGTACCACAGATACCAGCATAAGCAGTTTCAATTAAAACTTCGTTATCCTTTGGAGTTGGGATGTCTCGTTCTTCCATCTTCATTTCTTGTTTACCGGTCATTACTAAAGCTTTCATTTTGTCAGCCATAATTAAATCTCCTTTAAATTAAAAGTTACGAATTGAGCATACAAATTAAATAAAAAAAGAATTAATAAAAATCATTTGTTTTTATTTAATTCAAATGTATTTTTCTACACTTAAAAATATAAACCGTTTACATTATTATTGCAAGGGGTTTTTAGGGGTTTTTATTAGTTGAAATATTTTCACAAATTCAAGGTAGCTTATGTCAGTTTTATATTCCTATGCTGGCGGTCATACAACCTTAAAAAGCGGTTAAAACTTAATAAAATCTTTCACAAACTTATTTAACTTAGAATTTGATTATAGTCATTGTAAGCGGTTACATAAAATTTGAATTGGTGCTAAAATATAGTTAAAGAACGGAGGACGTAACAATGACAAAGAAAATTGTAGTAGTTGGTTCAACTAATGTAGATAAAGTTTTAAACGTTGATAAATATGCTTTACCTGGTGAAACGCTGGCAATTAATACTTATCAGCAATCACATGGTGGTGGTAAGGGTGCTAATCAGGCGATTGCCGCTGCTCGATCTGGTGCTGAAACAACTTTTATTACTAAATTAGGTAATGATGAAGACGCAAAAATGATGATTGCTGGATTTAAGCAGGACAAAATGAATGTTGATCATTTGATTACGACGCAAGACCATGAAACCGGGAAAGCTTATATTACCGTTGATAAAACCGGTCAAAACTCGATTTATGTTTACGGTGGAGCTAACATGGCAATGACTCCAGAAGATGTCGAAGCTCATCGGGATGCAATTGCTAATGCCGACCGTATTATTGCCCAATTGGAAATTCCAATTCCAGCAATTATTGCTGCTTTTAAGATTGCTAAGGCAAACGGGGTGCAGACCATTTTAAATCCAGCTCCAGCACGGCAACTGCCAGAAGAATTACTGCAATTAACCGATATCATTACTCCTAATGAAACCGAGTCCCAGACTTTGACGGGGATTGAGGTTAAAGATGAAGTTTCCATGTTGGATAATGCCATGATTTTCTTTGAAAAAGGCATTAAAATGGTGATTATCACAGTTGGTGACAAGGGATCGTTTTATGCTACTCCAACTGAACATGATTTTATTCCAGCGTTTAAAGTTAAGGCCGTTGATACTACGGCTGCTGGAGATACATTTATTGGTGCCTTAGCTTCACAGTTGGCGATTGATAACTCCAATATTAAAGAAGCCATGTTATATGCAAATCATGCATCTTCATTAACAGTTCAGGTAGCAGGTGCGCAAAACTCGATTCCAACTGAAGCCGAGATTCGGAATGTGATTAAGCAGGATAGCATTTCTAAAGAAGAAATCGAAAAAGAAAAGCAACAAGCAGCCGAGTTTGCGGCCCAACAAATCCCTAATCATATTACATTAGGATTAGGTTCTGGGACAACCTCAGCATACTTTGTAAAAGCAATTCAAAAGCGAATTGTAAACGAAAAATTAGATATTCAATGTGTTGCAACTTCACTTGGAACGCAAAAACTAGCCGAAAGTCTGCATATGAATATGTTGGATGTAAATACAATTGATGAAGTCGATATTACCGTTGATGGTGCCGACTCGGTTGATGACAAACTAAACGGAATTAAAGGCGGCGGGGCCGCTTTACTCTTTGAAAAGTTAGTTGCTAAAATGTCGAAAAAGAACATTTGGATTGTGGATTCTACAAAGTATCATAAAACATTAGAAGGTAGACAGATGCCAGTTGAAGTAATTCCATTTGGTGGAATGGGAGTCTTTCGTTACTTGCGTGACAATGGTTATCATCCAGCATTCCGTTTTGAAGACAATGGTGATATTTTAGAAACTGATTCGGGTAACTATTTAATCAACATTACAATTCCTAAACATGCCGATTTAAAAGATTTGGCGAAAAATTTAAAGAATCAAACTGGAGTAGTTGAACACGGATTGTTCTTAAATGTTTGTGATGAATTAATAATTGGTGGGGATCAGATTAAAACCATCAAGCGAGAAGATTTAGCTACCAAGTAAAGATATTGTTATTAAACATTTAATATGTGTTAGAATTAAGGTAATCAATTTAAGATGGAGGCAATTATTATGGATCAAGTACAAATCAAATATATTATTGTGAACTACATTAAATACAAACTTAACGAAGTTTTCGTTAACTACGCTGATGGTGAAGGTAAACTTCAATCAAGCGATATCGTTATTAACGACTTCATTCGTGGCAGACATAAAGTTTATGTTGCTGATAAGAATGGTAAAAAAGTTCGTCTTGACTACAAATACAACAATGGTCAAATATACATTGTTAACCCAGCTAATGAATTAGCTTAATACTAATTTAATCAAGAGATTCGAGCCGACAATGCGTCGGTTTGAGTCTTTTTGTTTTTATAAGGAGATTTAATGATGACAAAAAAAGTTGCAATTCCCAAATCATTAGCAAAAGTGGGAAAAGATGAGTTAAGCAAGCACCAAATTGAAATAATTGAATTACCGGATGATAAAATTTCAACTTTATTAGAGTTGTCTAGTGATGCCGATGGAGTTATTTGGGGACTTGCTCCATTTCCCAATGAAACGTTAGCAAAAATGCCTAATCTAAAAATTGTGGCACGGATTGGGGTGGGATATGACAATCTTGATGTTTCATATTTCACTGCTCATGGCGTATACGTTACTATCACACCTAAAGCCAATGCTTCAACTGTGGCTGAAACGACAGTTGGTGAAATCTTTGATGTTTCTAAAAACATCACGAATGATTCGATGGCAATGCGTAAAGGTGACTGGGCATATAAAACCACGCATATGGGCTTTGATTTAGAAGGTAAAACAGTTGGAATTCTAGGCTATGGTCGAATTGGACGCCAAGTTGCTCACATGGTCCATGCATTGGGGATGAATGTTTTAATTTATTCGCCTCATGCTAAAGAATCACCTGATGGCAAAGTTGTCGATCGTGAAACGGTTTTAAAGGATTCTGACATTGTTTCATTGCACATGCGGGTTACCCCGGAAACAAAACATAGTATTGGCAAACGTGAATTTGCGCTGATGAAAGATTCGTCTGTACTAGTTAACTTAGCACGCGGGGAATTAGTCGTTACGGCCGATTTAGTCGATGCTTTAAAAAATAAAGTAATTAAAGCGGCTGCATTAGACGTCTTTGACGAACAGCCATTACCATTGTCTAGTCCACTTTTCAAACTAGATAATGTGCTGCTTACACCACATATGGCTGCCAACACAGTTGAATGCATGAACCGGATGTCGTATGATGCGGCGAGCGAAGTTGTTCTAGTTTTAAATGGTGAAAAACCTTTGTGGGCGGTTACAGAATAAAATAAAACGTTTTTACGTATCTCCTGTCGTAGCTAAAATTTAGCGAAGACAGGAGTTTTTATTTGCAAGAAATCGAAAATAGCAGTGACGCCTTTCAGTTTATGTTAAAGGGTGATCACGAAGTAGTGGTGTATGGAGTTTTGAAAAGTCTGAATATCCGTCCGTTTCATGATAATTATCAGGATTTAGTCCAAGACGGACGATTAGCGTTTGTGGCTGCTTATGATAAATATCCGCATGAACGAGAAAATCAGAAGAAAATGTTGAATTATATTTATCAGTCTGTGAGATGGCAAATTCTTGATGGATTGCGCCAGACCAATCGAATCAGCGCCAAAAATGCCGGGTGGGGGGGGGTAGACGACCTTCTGAGCAACCTAGCATTTAATGATGGTGCAAGTGATGATGTGGAAATAAAACTCTTGTATCAAAAATTATTACAAGGGTTAAATCAAAATGAGCAGCGCCTTCTAAATGGATTATATATAGAAGGAAAGACAATCTCACAAATTGCTAATGATTTAAATGTCTCTCGCAAGACACTGTATCAGTGGCGTTTGAAACTACAACAAAAAATAAAACCAATTTGGGGTAACACATCGGTACGCTAAAACGTTACTAGTATATGTAAGGGTTGGCCAACTGATTACAAAATAAACTGAGACCTACAAAGAGGAGATAAAAATGAAAAAAACTTGGATTAAAGCTAATGCAACTTATACGATGGTGGGAGCAGGTCATGAAAAAGGACTACGTCGTAATTTTACAAACGTCGTAGAAGATGTTTCAGACGAACAACTCACAAAATTTGGAGCAGTATTAGCAGACCTATCCGGCGATAGTTTTGAAAAAGTTGTTGTTAATAACGCCACTATCATTGCAGAATAAGAGGAGATATTAGATGAAAATTTTAGAATTAGTATTTAAATCAGAACAACATAAAATCCGTACCATGAAGTTGAACTACACGAACCAAAATTTGCAGGAAGCAGAAACTAAAGCCTTGATGAATCGAATCGTGGCGTTAGAAATGTTTAAAAAAGACGGCATTAATCTCTATGCAACTCCGGTAGCGGCCCGATATGCCGAAAGCAAAAGTTATCCAATCTTTGACGAATCTAAAATACCTGCATAAAAAAGAAAAGTCGACAATCATGTCGGCTTTTTTTGTGCATTGATTTACAAACCAATCATTTTTAGCCGCTGTAAATCTCTGCTATACTTGACTTCCATTGACATTAGAGGAGGAAAACAATTATGAAAATTCAACTTGCCATCGATTTAGAAGACGTAGACGGTGCAATTAAATTAATTGAAAAAACGAAAGACAGTATTGATATTTTTGAATACGGAACTCCATTGGTAATTAACTTTGGACTTGAAGGTTTAGCCAAAATCAGAAAGCAATTCCCTGATATTACTTTACTGGCTGATTTGAAGATTATGGATGTTGCTTCATATGAAGTAAACCAAGCCGTTAAATATGGTGCTGATATTACGACTATTTTAGGTGTGGCTGAAGACCAATCCATCAAAGATGCAGTAAAGGCAGCTCATGATGATGGAAAAGAAATCTTAGTCGACATGATTGGGGTTCAAGATGTGGCCAAACGAGCTCGTGAAATTGATGCGTTTGGTGCTGACTACATTGGAACTCATACTGGTTATGATTTACAAGCAAAAGGCGAAACCCCATTTGAAACCTTTGCTTTAATCAAAGAAAATGTTAAGAACACTAAGACTGCGATTGCAGGTGGTATTAAGTTAGATAACTTGGAAGAAGTTAAACAAGCTGATCCTGACTTGTTAATCGTTGGGGGTGGAATTTCGACCACCGATGATCCTACTAAAGTTGCTGAAGAATTTAAGGCTGCTTTAAAATAATCATGATGTGGAATGAAATTTTACATGAATTAGACCAACAAGCAGTTCCAGTGACAGACAAGGACATTGAGTTAATCAAACATGCTAACCATATTTTTGTATATGGCGGCGGACGTTCCGGATTAGGACTCAAAGGCTTTGCGATGCGGCTCGTGCAAATGGGCAAGTCAGCATACGTGGTTGGTGAGACTACCACGCCAGCGATTACAGCGGATGATTTGTTGATTGTTGCTTCCGCTTCTGGAACCACACAGGGAACAGTAAATATTGCTAAGGAAGCACAAAAAGCTGATGCCAAAATTTGGTTGTGGTCAACAAACGATGATTCACCGTTGGCTAAGATTGCAAATCAGATTTCAATTTTGCCAGGCAAAAGTAAAAATATGGTAAATGATCAACGTGATTCGCAACAGCCGATGGGTAGTTTGTTTGAACAGTCGGTTTGGTTGTTTGGCGATGCGGTAACGTTAGCTTATATGCAGAATGCTAAGATTACTGAACAATTCATGAAACAGCGTCATGCTAATTTAGAATAAAAATAAAGACCTCCAATGGTGAGCTACCAGGCTGACTGTTGGAGGTCTTTTTGTAAAAATTGATAGATTTGTCACAAAACGCGACATCAAACCTAGTTAGTTTAAAATGAGCCGATTATACTGAAGACATTAAATTTCGTAGGAGGTTGCAAATGGTGGCTACAAACGTCGTGTTTATTTTTATTTGTTCAGTATTGGTTTTCCTAATGACACCTGGATTAGCATTTTTTTACGGAGGGATGGTACCCAAGAAAAACATCAACAATACGTTAATGTCGGTTTTTATTATGTGTAGTATTCCGGTATTGTTGTGGATTACCATCGGATATTCACTTTCATTTTCGGGAAACTACTTTAACGTCATCGGTAATTTACATAATTTCATGTTACATAATGTTAAGTTAGCTGCCGGAGCAGTTCAAACTTCAGGCAGTATCACCAATGTAGCCTACATTATTTTTCAAATGATGTTTGCAATCATTACGCCAGCGTTGTTTGTCGGAGCAATCGTGGGACGGATGGACTTTAAATTTTTAATCTCGTTCACAGTTTTATGGTCGATTTTCGTTTACTATCCTTTAGTTCACATTGTGTGGGGCGGCGGTTTTTTACAAAATTGGGGAGCATTGGATTTTGCTGGTGGAACGGTTGTTCATATTGATGCTGGGGTAACAGCCCTAGTTTTGGCTTACTTCCTCGGACCTCGTTTAGTGAAACAAAATGGGAGTCCGCTGAACTTGAGCTGGGTCTTGTTAGGAACTGCATTGTTATGGATTGGTTGGTATGGATTTAACGCTGGTTCAGCCTTTGCGATTAACACCGTTGCGATGCAGGCAATGCTGACAACCACGGTTGCAGCGGCAACTGCTATGTTAGCTTGGATTATTTTAGATGTTTTTACAAAACGAAATGCGACTTTGCTAGGTATCTGTACCGGGGCTCTTTGTGGCTTGGTTGCGATTACGCCAGCTTGTGGTTTTGTGTCAGTGGAAAGTGCAATGGTCATTGGATTAGTTGCCACTATCGTTAGTTATTTCTTTATCAATGTTGTTAAACCAATTCTTAAAATTGATGATACCTTAGATGCCTTTGGCTGTCATGGTGTTTCAGGAATTGTGGGAAGTATCATGACTGGATTGTTTGCAGCTAAAAAGATTAATCCAGCAGTTAAAATTAACGGTTTGTTTGAAGGCGGCGGCTTTAAGTTGCTAGGCATTCAGACTGGCGCAACGTTATTTACAATCGTATTTACCTTAATTATGGTAAGTATGTTAATCATGGTGTTGAAACGTATTATTCGAATGAGAATTTCAAAGGCTGAGGAACAACTCCGTGAAGAATTGAAAGATTAATCTCAAGTTAGTGATTGAGTTTATATTATAATAGTAGATAACTTAATCATTATTGTAGGAGATAAGCATGCATAAACGAAAAACAAATAAATTGTGGTGGATAATTTTATTCGTATTTTTATTGATTTTGGGGCTAGGGAGTTTGTATGTGATTGGTGATGAAAACCATCCGCAAACACGTTCACAAACTGAACCAACCTCAAGTTCTGATAGAGCTAGAAATTCAAATACTGGTAAAACGCCATCAGTTAAGACTACGGCAACTCAAAGAACTTCGAGTAAAAGCAGTAGTAAGAATAACTCACAAAATGTTTCGATTCCCAGTGAGTTTTGGGGAACTTGGTATGACGGCAGTAAAAAGTATGCGGTAATTAGTGCCAATAAGTTTATAATGGCTGCTTCTGGTACTGCGATTACAAAGAATAGTTTGCCATTACAACTTTGTAACGATCAGGGACCAAACGGGTCATATTCTATTTATCATAATCCTAATCCCAATGCAGCAGGAGCAGAAGGTGGAGATGGAAATTCGTATTGGATTGGATATTTGACGATTGACGGTAAAAAACAACGAGTATTAGCTTGTTACCAAAGACAAGGTGTTTTTGAAATCTATACGTCTCAACCAACTAGTTCGAGTCAATGGATTTCCAACACTGGAAAAGATTATATGGATCAAATTGGGAAACCTGATTTAGATGCTTTAAAGGCGAAAGCTGAGTCTGACACAGATAATTCTGCCGATAATACTAATAACGATGATAAACAGAATGATAATTCGGGTGAGAATGACAGTTCAAACCAGACTGATATGAATGACGATTCCGATACGAATAGTACGGATGCTAATCAGGATAATTCTGATGGTAGTTCGCAAAGTGGTAGTAATAATGATGATGATAATTCAAGTAGCGATGTTAGTAGTAATTCACAAGATGATTTGAATTAAATAGATGTTTAAATAATAAATAAAAACTTCTCAAGTTGGAATTTACTAACTTGGGAAGTTTTTATCATTTCTTAGACTAAATTAATATTGTGTTTATTTTCTCTGAGCCTTTAATAATTCTTTTCTTAAAGCATCATCAACAGCATAAATATATAATCCATTAACACCACGTGTTAGTAAAACATTTAGTTCATTAGGAATTAATTCATCAGCTAACTTTTTCTTAGATTTATCTGACATAGTACGATTTTGCGTAGCATTTTTATCTTTACTTTCAGATGGATCATAGATTATTTTTCCATTTCTAAATTTTACAGATGGTCCAATAATTACGCCACAATAATTTAAATCAAAACCTTGTACTGTGAAAGTTGATCCAATCTCATTAATAGTTTGTTTTTGTTCTGCCCAAGCTAATTTTTTACTTACACCTTTGGGACGAGGTAATTGTAAATTCCAAGGCTTTGAAAAATTACCAATTGTAACATCATATAATTGTCCGTTTTTCTGAGATTTTTGTGAATAAGGCCAATCGAAAGTTGCAACAACACGTGAAAGTCCATTATTTTTGTTATCATTTTTTGCTTTAATTTGATTGAACATTTCATTTACATCATCAAATATTTTAAGTTCGTATCCATCATTTTTAGAAGGAATATTGTATAATTTTCTACCATATACTAATTCATTTAGCCAATACATTTTTTCTGGTGATGCATTCATCCTCATTTGTGTATCTAAATGAATTAGATTGCCTTGTTTTTCTGAAATTTCTTCTAATTTATTGAGTTGTTCTTCCTCAACATAACTTTGGGTTCTTAAAATTTGGTGTTTATCAAAAATTGCAATAGTTATTTTTGATTTTTCTATAATGTCATTTAATTGGTTTTTACCTTGATAAGCTTGTTTTCCTTGCGTCCACAAAAGATGAGATTCGTCAATTAAAGTAACATCGGATCTAGCATTACCATTAATAAACTTAGTTGGTTTTTCTACAATGTTTTTATTATTCTCATTTAATTTAAGTCTTTTTACGATTTGCTCATAAACCTTTACCTGCTCATCGTTATTAACTAGTAAGTGAGTATCAATGTTATTAAGGTTTTCTTTATCTGTATATTTATCTAGGTTATTTAATAAGTAAAAAATGGTACTTAGAAGAACAGTTTTACCTGATCCAGCGTCACCTTCAACAAGGATCAATTGATGTTCTTGTTTTTTGCTATCTAAAATTGTAGCAACTTTATTAATTATTTTATCTTTTGCGACATTTTGTTGTCTATTTAGTTTGTGGAAAGGAGAAGACTTGAAAATAGCTGAGTTTTCTACTTCAGATTGGAGCGGAAATAGTATTGGGTTATGTTTATGCAATCCATTCCAAATATCCCTAAAAATATCAGTCATTTCCTCAGAGGTATAGTATTTGTTTTGAGGATTATCTCTTCGATTATCTAATGAGTTAACAGTGTCAACACTGGATAAATAAAGCATTAATTGATTTTCAATGTCTAAGGTTAGGGATTTGTTAAAATGGGAATTCCCAATAACAAACATTTTAGAGTTAGAAGAATTTTTAAATCTACTCATATCTTCTCTGTCTTCAATAAAGTGTTGTTTTGTTCTTTGAATAATATTATTACTTTCGCCAACGTAAACATTGAAATCTTTTGATTTTTTATCATTAATTACATACACAGTTGGATATTCTAATAAGTATTCTTTAATTTCACTATTATTTTGTGATTTTAATTTTTTTAAACCATCATTATTATATGGAATATCTTTGATTATTAATTTCTGATTATTCATATACCATTAGTCCATTATTGTTATTTTCAATAATGATACTACTTTTTTAATATTTTTTGATATGCTTAAGAAAATTAATTTTATATGTTGGTAAAGATGATCGATTTTATAAACCATTTAAATAGCAAAAAACTCGCTTTCGTTGGAAGTCGAGTTTTTCATTAATTAATGAAACATTTTTATTAGTTATTAAGTTATAATACTAATAGGCTTGATTTTTAAGGATTGATCCCCTTTTAAATTTTGCTTAGCAAGGTATGTGGTTTTACAAATCACCCTAATCACTGACTTTAAATCAAAGGAGTGATTTAGTGAAATCATCATTTTACAGAGGGAATCTGTGGTGTATATTGCTGTAATCAGCATATACATATTATCTAAAGCAGCAATTAACTTTGCTAAAGCCTTTATGATAATAAAAAAGACTAATCATAAAGATTAGTCTAACCACAAAACCACACTGACTTGCAATCGGGAAGAGATGCTGCCACATCTCTTCCTTTTTTGTTAGGTATATTTTAACATATTTTTGAATGAAAGTGATTTAAAAACAGCAAATTATTTTATTACCTATAATTTTAACAATTCTTCTTTCTTTTTATCAAACTCTTCTTGTGTAATGATGCCCTTTTTAAGTAGTTTTTGATATTTGATTAGTTCTTTACTTACATCCGGAGATGCTTTCTTTTTCTTGTAACGAATGTAAACGATAATTCCAATTATAATGATAGTTGCAGTTATCATAAAATACTCCTTTTATTTTAATTTCAGTAGTTGTTTCTTTTTAGCTTCAAATTCTGTTTTGGTAATGATACCATCATCCAGCAATGATTTATACTTTCTGATTTCATCAGGCACAGATTCGACTTTTTGATTTTCATGAGCGAAAAATGAAGTGATGGTACTGGTGAGCATCCCAACAAAACCAATTCCGACTAACATTAGTACCACGGCAACTAGTTTTCCAATTGTTGTTGTGTGACTGATATCACCATAACCAACCGTAGTCGTGGTTGCCATTGCCCACCAGAGAGCTTTAGAGAAAGAAATATTTTCCGATAATGAATAAATTCCAGCCGAAATGATTAAAATAATGCCACAAATGATAGCTAGGTAAATGAAACCGTTCGTTTTTAAAAATTTAGTAACTCGGTCTTTTAATTTACCAGTAACTCCAACTAGGCGAAGCAAGCGACTTAGTTTGGTTAATTTTGCTAATCTAAAGACCCTGGTAAAGCGGAAGGTTTTAAAAATCATGAAAAAAGAATTAACTGGAATAATCGCAAGCAAATCAAAAATATGATGTTTAATAAACAACTTTTTATTTTGAGCCAAAATTAGTCCGCCAAAATAATCAAAGATAAAAATAATCCAAATTGAAATATCAATTTCATAGTAAGGATATTTGGTGAGATTGATAATATTATTAAGATCTAAAATTGCCATCGTGATTGAGACGATTGCTAAAATAATAATGATGGGGTTATAGACGGATTTAAGATATTTGTTGTTTAACTTTTTCATTAGTGAACTTCATTTCTTTGAGTTAGAGTTACCAACAATCATAGTTTAATAAACATTATAAGATTATGAACCTCTTAACAACGTAGAAAAGGATAATTTTTGACATCGAGCTTGATACCGATAATATATAGTAGGTAGAAAGGGGTAAGGATATGTCATTAAACATCATTTACTCATTATTATTTTCGATAAATAAAATCATTTATTTAGCTAAATATGGTTTACATGGTCGCAATAGTCTATTTGTGTTGATTGCGTTATTGCTTATTATTATTACGACTGTACTGTACGAAATTGCTAAGCATACTAAAGGAAGTAAGCGAGAACAAGCCTATCGAAATGCACATCAGGCAGGGTGGATTAAACGAGTATTGAATCAGCTGATGCGTTTTATACGATAAAATTATTTAATTCATAAAATAACAAAAGGAGTAATGCATCATTGTGCATTACTCATTTTGTTGATATTAGTTATTAGTGGAATCATTGGTATTCTCTTGATTAGCTGTTGTATCAGATGAAGGCTTTACAACGAATTCTTCATTAGCTTGTGGTTTTGCAGTATTGTCGTCACTATTATCGTCAGATTGTGGCTGAGGATTATTATCTTGCGGAGTCTGTTTAGACTGATCTGGCTGCTTACTATCATCGCTGGATTTTTGTGAATTATCTGTTGGTTGTGAATTGTTTGTAGCAGGTGCTTTAGGTTGTGGCTGATTATTAGGTTTCGTAGTAGCAGGTTTTGCTGTTTTTACTGGTTGCGAAGTATTTGAACTCGTTGATTTGTTTGGTTGGTGATTAGAAGTGCTTGTTTTAACAGGTTGTGAAGTGCTTGTTTGATTATTATCGTTACTATTCGATTGAGCATTTGACTGGTCATTATTAGAATCAGCTTGGTCATCAGCTGAATTTTCATCAGTTTTATGTTTCTTATGTTTATGTGTTTTACTGGTTTTATCTTTGGTATCAGAAACATTTTTATGACTTGAATTTTTGCCAATCATTGCAAGACCAACAATTGAAATCAAAATTATAATTATTAACCAGACCCAAATTCTTGAATACCAATGTTTTTTGTATTTTTGTACTCTATTCATGTTCATTAATCTCCATAATTATTTTTTATCAAACTTCGGATTGCCATAAGTATACGACCAAATAGTAAGTCCAATCATTGATGCAGCACCTAAAATTAATGATCCAACTAATAGTGGTGTGTCACCATAATATTTTTTATCTTTCAAGTTAAATTCTCCTTCATTCATTTTACTTTGTTTATTTTAGCACAATAAAATTGTCAGGAACTTGGTGTTACATATCTTCTGATTTGTTGTTATTAAATCCCTAGCTAATGCGCCAATATTAATTTATTATAAAAAAGAGTTGTTTTTAGCGTATAATTTGGTTATTAATCGAAGGAGTAACGCTGATGTTAAGAAAATCAAAAGCTTATCGTATTTCAATCCTGGCATTATTTATTGCCATTATTATGGTTCAAAATTTCGTTCCACTATTTGGATATATTCCTGTGGGACCACTTAGTTTAACGACAATTCACATTACCGTTATCATTGCGGCTGTCATGTTAGGTCCGCTAGACGGAGGAATTGTCGGCGGAGTCTGGGGCTTATTATCATTTATCCGAGCTTTCACGGCTCCAACCAGCCCCGTTGAACCGTTGATTTTTACTAATCCATTGATTTCCATTTTACCGCGGATTTTAATTGGAGTGGTTGCAGGGTATGTCTTTATTGCGTTAACGAAGACTAAAATTAAACCAGTCCTTTCATTAGTAATTACTGCGGTAGTGGGTAGTTTGACTAATGCTCTTTTAGTTTTAGGAATGATTGCCATTTTTTATCGAACACCAGCCGTTGCACATGCATACGGAGTGAGTGACCCCAGCTTAATTACTAAAGTTTTAATGGCTACAGTTGGAACCAACAGTATTCCAGAAACAATTTTAGCTGCCATTGTGGTTCCGTTAATTTGTTTACCGTTATTAAAACATCGTCAAGCAAAAACAAAATAGCAACATGGTAGAATAAAGAGGACCTCTAAAAAAGAGAAATCCTCTTTATTTTATTTGGTAAAGGATTTTATCATGACTGAAAAAATAATTGAAATTAAAAATTTAACGTATCATTATCCAGAAAAAAACCAAAATAGTTTAAAAAAGATTAACTTAACGATTCATCAAGGCGAGTGGGTGTCTTTGATTGGCGCTAATGGAAGCGGAAAATCAACGTTAGCTAAGCTGATAGTTGGTTTGTTAGAAGACAAAAGTAAACAGATCCAAGTATTTGGGAAAACGATGAATTTGGAAAACGGTAACGAATTGCGTGCGCAGATTGGAATGGTCTTTCAAAATCCAGAGAATCAATTTGTAAGCTCAACGGTATTAGATGACGTGGCTTTTGGGTTAGAAAACCAGGGAATGTCGCGGGAAAAAATGAACACCCGCGTTCATGAAGCTTTGCGAGCAGTTGAAATGGAAAATTTTATTAATCATGCTCCGAGTCAGTTGTCCGGGGGACAAAAACAGCGAGTTGCTTTAGCTGGTGTGTTGGCACAACGACCAAAGTTAATTATTTTAGATGAAGCAACGAGTATGCTTGATACAACTACGCGTGGGAAAATTTTAAAAGTAGTACGTAAGTTACATGAATCCCAAAACACTACGGTATTGGCAATTACTCACGATATTAATGAAACAATGTGGTCTGACCGGATTATTTTATTAAATAAGGGAGAGATTCTGACGCAAGCTGAACCTCGGCAGCTTTATTCACAAGCTGAATTGTTAAATCGTTGCGGGTTAACAGCCCCATTAACTTATCAAGTTCAGCAAGCTCTCACTAAGCGCGACATCGCTTTACCACAGCAATATTTAGATGAAGAGGAGTTAATCAAACAGTTATGGAAATTAAATTAAAACACGTTGGTTATACCTATTCTTTAAATAGTCCATTAGAATTTACCGCGTTGCAGGATATTAATTTAGCTTTTCCGACTGGCAAGTTTACTGCAGTAGTTGGTAAAACCGGTAGTGGAAAATCAACGCTGATTAAACTGTTGAATGGGCTGGAATTGCCAACTACTGGGGAAGTTACGGTTGGGGATCAGGTAATTACTAATCGGACTAAAGCTAAACAATTAAAACAGGTGCGTAAAAACGTTGGAATGGTATTTCAATTTCCCGAAAATCAATTATTTGCTGAAACGGTTTTAAAAGATGTGATGTTTGGTCCGCTTAACTTTGGTAAATCAGAAAATGAAGCTAAGGAGTTAGCAGAAAAATGGTTGGCTGAAGTTGGAATTCAAGCATCCTTATTTGAACAATCACCCTTTGAACTATCTGGAGGACAAATGCGGCGGGTTGCACTAGCAGGAGTATTGGCTTGTGAACCTGAAGTTTTGGTTTTAGATGAGCCGAGTGCCGGCTTAGACCCAGCTGGGAATCAAAACTTGATGCAGCTGTTGAAAAAGTTACAAACAGAACGTGGGATGACCATTATTATGGTGACGCATTCGATGGAAAATGTGGCTGAATTTGCAGATCAAGTGTTGGTAATGAAAAATGGAAAAGTGATTGCCGATGAAACTCCGCGCGAGTTATTTTCGGATTCACAATCATTAGTGGAATTACCCGAAGCATCCCAATTTTATCTAAAATTAATGAAAAGCCGCCAATTTAATAATGAATTGCCAATTACTAAAAATGAGTTAATTAAAACTTTAGTAAAGCAATTCGGGCAGAAAGGAGACCAGTATGAATAAGTTTATTTTTGGTCAATATCTGCCAGGGACGACTTTAATTTACCGATTAAATCCGCTTCTAAAATTAATTACGGCTGTGTTATTAATCATTGCTAGTTTTGTTAATCATAGTTGGATTGGTTTTGTGATTTTACTGGTAATTTGTGGATTGCTGATTCGAATGTCTAAAGTCGGTTGGAAATTTTTTCTTAAAGGAACTAAATTTTTCATTTATATAATCTTATTAACCTCAATAATTCAAGTATTGTTTAGCAAAGGTGGTCAAGTTTACTGGCATTGGGGCATTTTTACAATTTCTAGTTTTGGGATTCATATTGCAACGCTGGCCTTTTTCAGATTTTTAATTGCGATTGTAGTTTTAACCATCTATTTAATGACGACTGATCCAGCGGATATTGCTCAAACAATTCAGGGAATTTGCTATCCGTTAAAATTTGTAGGCGTAAATCTTGATGATATTGGTTTGGTAGCGGCAATTGGCTTACGGTTTGTACCAACTTTAACTGATGAAGTTACTAACATTAAAAATGCGCAAAAAGCACGTGGCATCGACTTTCAGAAACAGTCGATTTTTAGTCGAATCAAGAGTAGTGTGGCGATCTTTGTGCCATTATTTATGAATGTTTTTCGGCGCGCAGAACAGTTGGCATCGTCTATGATTTTGCGGGGTTATACGGATGGTAAAAAACGGACTCATTTACGTCAATTGAAATGGAGTAAATTTGATAGCTTAGCTTTAATTGGTGTAATGATTGGATTTTGTGGTTTTATATTAATATTTTGTATTTAAAAAGATCTTGATGATGTCGTCATCAAGATCTTTTTGGATGAAACGTTATTTAATTTGTACTAGTACTTTTACTGGTTTCTTTTACTCGCATTGAACCATTATCAAATTGGATTGTTTGTTTGCCATAGTTAAATTGCATTAATCCGCTTTGTGACGTGGTTAATGAATATTCATTGGATTTATCTAATTTTTTGCCATCGGCTTTTAATTGATAACCGTTTTTAGTTTTTTCTTTTACTTTAAATTTATATATCCCTTTTTTGTTACCATGTTTGACCTTCAAAGTAGCCTTAGAATCTTTGATTTTAAAAGTATCTCCAGCTTGATTATTCCATTTACCTTGAACCTCTTTTGAAAATGATTTAGTTGAGGCTTGCACATTAGGTTGGCTAAGAGTTGCAGTTGAAACCCCCGTTAGTGCAATGGTACTAGCACTAAGGATTGTTAATAAAACTTTCTTTTTCATGATTTCACCTCATTAAAATAGAATTAAATCGTTAGGCACATTATAACAAAATTTTGTTGTTTTATAGCAAATATTAAATCATTAATGATGCTAAAAAAGATGAAAAATACATATAATAAGCTTCATTTCTAACCAGCTAATTAATAGACAGACACTGATTAAAATAAATAAGACTAACCAAAATGCGATGCTTAGCAACACAAAGTGATTCAAAAAATAGTTTAGGTCAGGACGATAATAAAGAATGATGCTGGCAATGATTGCTAAAACGAGAACTAATATTAGATAAACTTTTGCACCTTGCAGCGAACTTTTGAGGTCGGCATTGGAAAGGCTAAAGGTCGTGGTACTGATTAAACCAATCAGGATTAATAGTATAATTTGATTTACCAAGCCACAAGTTAGAAAAGCTGTAAAAATATTAGTTAGCCATCCATAAGCAGTTTTTAAAGCAAAATCTACATAATTTATAATAGAAAAATTTTGGTTCAGAAGTGGAGGAACTGAAATAACCGAATAAAATGGATGACATAAGAATTTTAGTAGTAACCAAATGACGAAAATCCCGCTAAACATTGGAGCTAATCCAATGAAAAAGTTTCCGACTGCTTGATACCAGTTACCCTTGTCATGAGATGTTATTACGCTTCCAAGCGAGCCGTCTTCGCGATGGGAAAAATTTAAAAGAGTCAGCTTTTTGATTCGATGGAAAAATAACAATGAAAAAAATAGATGGCCAAGTTCATGAATGATGACACCTAAGCCGCCGAGCCAGTATTGTGCTTTGTCAGTGAATCCTCTAACTAAGGTTCCTTGCGTGAATTTACCTAATTTGGCAGTTAAAAATCCGGTCAAGAGTGGCAAACCAATCAAAGAGACTGATAATAATAAGAAAAGTTGGAAAGTTTGCCAGGTTAGTTGATAAATAGTTGTAGATGTCATTGGTGGACCTCTCGTTTATAGGAATAGTTTTATTATTGCATGGATGTATCGTTTTATTGGAATATTGGTGTAATAAATTGTAAATGTTATAATAACGGTATTAATCTTTTGGGAGGTCGTCATGACACAGAAAGTAATACCGTATAACATAGGGTTAGATATTGGAACTAATTCAGTAGGTTGGGCAGTTACTGACAATGAAAATAAATTATTACATATTAAAGGACACAATGGAATTGGTGTTCGATTATTTAAAGAAGGACAATCAGCGGCTGAAAGATGTGGTTTTAGAACTACAAGAAGACGATTATCCCGGAGAAAGTGGCGGTTGCGTTTATTAAACGAAATTTTTGCTGATAAAATTGCAAAAGTTGATCCTAGCTTTTTTGCAAGATTGAAACAATCAAATGTTTCACCAAAAGATCCGAACAAAACTATGTTTGGAAATATTTTATTTGATAATGGAAATTTAAATGATAAGTCTTTTCATGATGAGTATAAGACTATTTATCACTTGCGACAGTCAATTATTGATCATCCAGAAAAGAAGTTTGATATTAGATTAATTTATTTAGCAATGCATCATATTATTAAATATCGTGGTCATTTTTTGAATCAAGCAAATGTTCAAGATTTTAAAGGTGGAAAAATTGATTTAGAAGAATCTTTTAAAGATTTAAATAGTATTTTTGAAAATCAAGGTCGTGACTTACGATTGGTTACTGAAGATGCTAATAAATATGTAAAAGAACTTAGCGACAATTCAAAAACTAGAAATGACCGGCAGAAAGAATTATCAAAAGTTTTGTACATTCCAATTGATAAAAATTCTGATAAAAACAATAAAAAGGTTACCACTGAAATAATAAAAGCTATTTTAGGTATGAAAGCAAAATTTGATGTTATTTTTGGGATTGATGCTGAAAATGCCAAAGAATGGAGCTTAACTTTTAATAGTGATGATTTTGACGATAAAATTGAAGGATTATCAGCTCAAATGACCGATGAAGCTGGGGAAATCCTTTTGATTTTAAAAGAACTTTATTTTGCTTTAAACTTATCTGATATTTTAAATAACTCGGTTACTGATAAAAATGCTAAAACTTTATCTGAAGCGATGATTAATCGTTATGATGATCATAAGGAACAATTAACCATGTTGAAACAGGTTATTGATAACTCTGACAAAAAGCATGCTAAAGCATTAAAAGCTGCCTATTCAGCTTATATTGATGGTGAAAATAATAAAAAAATTTCTTTTGAAGATTTAAGAAAACGAATTCAAAAGAATTTAGATAATTCAGAAACCTCAAAGAAAATAAATGATTTATTGGAACATGATTATTTTTTACCAAAGCAACGTTCTAAAGAAAACGGTGCAATTCCACATCAATTACAACAACAAGAGTTGGATAAAATTATTGAAAGTCAAAAGCATTATTATCCCTTTCTGGCTGAATTAAATCCTAATGAAAAACGTAGTCGACAAGCTAAATATAAACTTGATGAATTAGTTGCTTTCCGAGTTCCTTATTATGTGGGTCCGATGGTGAAAGCCACTGAAAATAATCAGAGTAATAACGGTAAGTTTGCCTGGATGATTAAGAATGATAATATTTCAGATAAACTTAAAAAAGAAGAAATTACTCCTTGGAACTTTGATAAAAAGGTTGACCGAACTGAAACGGCGACTAAGTTCATTACTAGAATGACTACAACTGATACATATTTAATTGGTGAGCCAGTTTTACCCAAGAATAGTTTGTTATACCAAAAGTTTGTAGTTTTAAATGAATTGAATAATTTAAAAATTAATAAACAACCAATTACACCCGAACAAAAGCAATATGTTTATGAGCATGTTATGAAACAAACTAAACGTGTCTCATTGAAAAAAATTGCGGATGCTCTAGTGATTAAAGGTGATTATCCTTATGCACCAGAAATAACGGGAACAACAGACCAAAAAAATATGAATAATGGTCTATCAACATACATTGATTTAGCTAAAATATTTGGCGATGAGTTAGATGATATTGATAGAAAAGAAGATTTTGAAAAAATAATTGAATGGTCGACTATTTTTGAAGATCAGCATATCTTTGCTTTAAAACTTAAAGAGATTAAATGGCTTACCGAAGACCAACGTAAACAAGTAGTTAAACTTCGTTACCAAGGTTGGGGTAAACTATCTAAAAAATTACTTGCCGATTTAGTTGATGATAATGGTCAGCGTATTATTGACCTTTTGTGGGATTCAAAGCAAGACTTTATGCAAATTGTAAATCAAAATTCATTTAAGCAAGCCATAGCAGAACACAATGGCGCTCATTTAGAAGAAAAAGATTTAAAAGATATTATTAATAATTTGTATACATCTCCACAAAATAAAAAAGCTATCCGACAAGTCATTTTAGTTGTTGATGACATCATTAGGGCTGTTGGGTATGAACCAGTTAATATTATGATGGAATTCGCTCGTGAAGATTCTAAAGACCATCGCTTAACCAATTCTCGAAGTCGTCAATTAGAAAAGGTTTATAAAGATATTACTAATAGTTGGTTTGATGACGATAATGTTAAAGATGAATTAAAAGATAAGATTAAAGATAAAGCTAAATTTACTGATCGTTTATATCTCTATTTTACCCAAGGGGGAAAAGATTTATATACTGGTGAACCTTTAGATATTGATAATCTATCTAATTATCAAATTGATCATATTTTGCCACAATCATTTATTTTAGATAATTCTTTAGACAATCGGGTTCTTACTTCTAAGATAAATAATCAAATTAAAAAGGATAACTTGCCGGGTGAATTTTTTGGTTCTAAAATGCATAATTTTTGGAAACATTTGAAAGAATTACATTTAATTAGTAATAAAAAATACTATAATTTAACGCTTACTCCTAACTCAATTAGTAAATTTAATAATCAAGGACGTTTTATTAATCGTCAGTTAGTCGAAACAAGACAAGTGATTAAATTAGCTGCTGAAATACTCCATAACCGTTATTCTGAAGAAAATGGAACTAACATTGTGACAGTTAAAGCTAACTTAACTCACCATATGCGAGAAAAATTTAATTTTTATAAGAACCGAAATGTTAATGATTATCATCATGCGTTTGATGCATATTTAGCTGCCTTTGTAGGGAATTGGCTCTTACAACAATATCCTAAGTTAAAACCATATTTTGTGTATGGTGATTTTGCTAAAACTGAAATTGATAATTTGAAATCATTTAATCTGATTTATAAGTTTGAACAAGCTCATCAATTAAATGAAGAAGATGGAAAAATTGCTAAAGATACGGATGCTTTATTAGGTTATATGAAAAATGTCTATCACTTTAAGAAAATGTTGGTTACTAAAGAATTGGAAACCAATCATGGCAATTTGTTTAAACAAACTTTATATCCCTCCCATGGTAAGATGAAAAATTTAATTAATCCAAAAGAAAATAGGTCAAGTGATATTTATGGTGGATATTCTTCAGAAACAGGAGCTTATGTTTCTTTAATTAAAGTATTTAAAAAGAATAAAATTGAAAACAAGATTATCAAAATTCCCTTACTGTATATTGATAAATTGAATAGGCAGGCAAACGCTAAGCAATTTATAAGAAATTTTATAATTAAAGATGATTCAAATAAATTTGATATCTTATCAGAAAAAATATTTCTTAATCAATTAGTAATTGATGGTGATGAGTTGTTTACAATTTCTGGGAGTGGAGATAGACAAAATGCTCAGCAATTAATTTTATCTGATAAATCACTGAAAATTTTATCTAAAAACATTAATGTAATTAGTAAGAATGATTTAATTATTATTTTTAATGAAATTATTGATGATATTTGTAAATATATGAAAATGTATGAAGTTGAGAATTCAGATGAAACAAAAGCTAAGTTTGAAGAAATTAATGATAAAGATCGTATGTTAAAAATAATAAATGATTTATTACTAGGTTTACATGCAAATGCTTCTAGGTCTAATCTATCTTCTATTGGTCTATCTCCAAGTTTTGGTAGATTTTTTAGCGGTAATGCTGGAATTAAATTAAGTGAAAATGCAAAATTTATTTATCAATCACCAACAGGTTTATTTTCAAGAAAAGTTAAAATTTCTGATTTGTAAAATGAAAAAGACAGCTATCAGATAATTGATAGCTGTCTTTTGTATATGTATGGCCCTTAAGGGCTCAAAAGATAAAACTCAGCATAAGGCTTTGTTTGATTTTAACTCAGTACGTCATTCTAATGAGATTAAAATGTTGGCATTCCAACCAACAAAATAAATATAACTATTATTAGTTAAAAAGTCAAGGAGAACATCGTATGGGATGGAGAACAGTAGTAGTTACTCAGCATGCAAAAATATCATATTCAGGAAGAAGGATTATCGTTCAAACGAATGCTGCGATTAATGAAATACCGATTGATGATATTGAGATATTAATGATTAGTACAACTCAAGCAGTAATTACTTCACGAGCAATTAGTGAATTAGCAAAAATGTCGGTAAGCGTAGTTTTTTCAGATACAACTGGGGAGCCAGTTTGTGAAACCGTTGATTATATGCCAAATAATCGGAGCGTTTCATTATTACATAAACAATTTGAATGGGATAAAAGTAGGAAAGAACTTTTATGGACTTGGATTGTTACTGAAAAAATTAAAATGCAAATTGAAATTTTGCAAAAGAAAAGAATTAACACTGAAGATTTAGATTATGAATTTCGAAAAATTGAAATTGATGATCTTACGAATAGAGAAGCAGTCGTTGCTAGAAAATATTTTCCATTATTATTTGAAGAAGGCTTTGAGCGAAGAACATTTAATCCATATAACGCTGCTTTGAATTATGGATATTCCATTTTATTATCATTTGTTAATCGAAATATTGTTACTAATGGATGTTTAACTCAATTAGGAATTCATCATAAAAATGATGAAAATCAGTTTAATCTTGGTTCTGATTTAATGGAACCATTTCGTCCAATTATCGATTGGTGGGTTAGTGAACAAGAAATTAAAGAGCTTTCATCTGACATTAAAATAGGATTAATAGATTTATTTAATCTAGAAATAAAATTCAATGGTAAGAGAACAATTTTACGGAATGCCTTAAAGACTCATGTTGCTAATTGTATAAAATATTTAAATGGTGAAAAAGACGAAGTAAAGATTGAGGTGGAATTAGGAGATGAGATATCGCGTAATGAGATTAATAGTAATGTTTGATTTGCCTGTTGATACAAGTGAAGAAAGACGAAATTATCGCAAATTTCGTAAAGAATTAATAAATGAAGGATTTTTAATGATTCAATACTCAGTTTATGCTCGAGTTTGTGTTAGCAAACAATCTGCTAAATTTACTGAAAATCGAATTAGAACTTTTTTACCAGCTAAAGGATTAATTCAAACTTTAATGGTGACAGAAAAACAATATAACAGTATGCACTTTTTAATTGGTGATAAAAAAGACGATGTTCGTAATACATCGGATCGGACGGTGGTAATTTGAAACTTACTATTTATCCACAAAAACCATTTGTCATTGAAAATGGAATATTAACTGTTTTACAAACAAACAATTCAAAATTTTATAGTGATTTAATCATAGGATTAAGTCGTCATAATAATATCATTGTTAGTGATAATGACGGAATTATTGATACACAAGAAAATTTAGTATATTTAGACAATGTTATTTCTAATCCGAATTTGTTTTTACCATTCAAATTAAAATTAGAAAATTTAATTATTGAAGATTTAAATGAAAATGAAAGACAGAGACTTTTTCAATTGGACAGAGAAATTAAAAGTATTTTTTTAGGTGCTTCATATTTAGAAGATATTCCAATGTCGATTGACGAAGAGTGGAGTTTAAAAAAGCTGTATAAATACAGTGGAATCGACGTTTTGAAATCGGCAATCGATAATCCATATGATATAATTAAAGTAGTTCTTAATTCATATAAAAAGTTTTATCCTAAAAAACTAATTGTTCTTAATGTTTTATTTAATTATCTCGATTCCAGTCAAATTAGTAATTTGATTCAGATGATTAAAGATTTAGATTTGTATGTATTAATATTAAACTTTTCTAGTCAACCATATTCCAAGTTGTTTGAAAAGTGCCGTTATTACAGTGTTGATAGTGATTTTGTGAGATTTGATCGCTAGATAGGGTAATATTACAGACGGTTTTAGAAGTACGTCATTCTAATGAGATTAAGAACATTACACTTATTATCATATGTAAGCATATGGTTTTAGAAGTACGTCATTCTAATGAGATTAAGAACTAATATATCCAGGGTTTGAATTAATTTCTTGTTTTAGAAGTACGTCATTCTAATGAGATTAAGAACCTGATTGTTTTCCAATTCGACCAAGAAGTGGGTTTTAGAAGTACGTCATTCTAATGAGATTAAGAACCCCTTAAATAATCTATGATGAATGTCCTTAGTTTTAGAAGTACGTCATTCTAATGAGATTAAGAACTGAATTCGACCCATTTGTTGTTCCAGTAGGGTTTTAGAAGTACGTCATTCTAATGAGATTAAGAACCAGCCACCAAATCATAATTCAGGTGGGAGCGTTTTAGAAGTACGTCATTCTAATGAGATTAAGAACTAATGAACGTTTCATTAATTCATCAGCTTGTGTTTTAGAAGTACGTCATTCTAATGAGATTAAGAACCAGTTGTACCATCATACCACCAATTTTCGGGTTTTAGAAGTACGTCATTCTAATGAGATTAAGAACGGTCCAGAAGAAATCACAACTCCTTCTGGAGTTTTAGAAGTACGTCATTCTAATGAGATTAAGAACTCCATTAGATATAGTTAACTTTAAAGCGTAGTTTTAGAAGTACGTCATTCTAATGAGATTAAGAACCTAAGGTATGAAATAGTTCCATCTTTGCGCAGTTTTAGAAGTACGTCATTCTAATGAGATTAAGAACCTGTTGCCGATAAGATTAAAACTTTAAAGCGTTTTAGAAGTACGTCATTCTAATGAGATTAAGAACTGGCAACTAGAAAGATTGCGTTAACGGATCGTTTTAGAAGTACGTCATTCTAATGAGATTAAGAACCGTACCAAATTTCTGTGTATCGTTCTTTTGGTTTTAGAAGTACGTCATTCTAATGAGATTAAGAACTTTTTCAGCGGTTCTTGTCTGGAATGCAAAGTTTTAGAAGTACGTCATTCTAATGAGATTAAGAACATTAATAAAAAATTAATAGAACACGAACGAGTTTTAGAAGTACGTCATTCTAATGAGATTAAGAACAATACGTTTCACGCGCACCTCAAAGACAGCGTTTTAGAAGTACGTCATTCTAATGAGATTAAGAACACGCAGCCGCTGATTTAAAGAATGCTGGTCGTTTTAGAAGTACGTCATTCTAATGAGATTAAGAACTCTTAAGAATTATATGTTGAATTCAACAATGTTTTAGAAGTACGTCATTCTAATGAGATTAAGAACCTAACAGGATCTACAACAGCTTGACACATTGTTTTAGAAGTACGTCATTCTAATGAGATTAAGAACTGGGCGGACAGCAATTTTAGTCCGGAGACGGTTTTAGAAGTACGTCATTCTAATGAGATTAAGAACTACGTTAACAACTAATGAAGCTATACGCAAGTTTTAGAAGTACGTCATTCTAATGAGATTAAGAACAAATTAAGTAAAGAGATCAACTTACCGCAAGTTTTAGAATTACGTCATTCTAATGAGATTAAGAATTTACATTAAATTAACAATAATGTTTTTTCTATAAATGTTATAATTATATTATTAATCTTTGAATGTTACATCATTGATTAAAAAATCATCATTTAATTTAAGGAGCTTGAACATGTCTACTTTAACCACTATTGCTGGTATTTTAATCATACCGCTTTCATTTCGTTTATAGTTTGGTTAGTTAAGAAAGTTATGAAAAAAACAACTAAATATTCTGGCTGGTACGCCTTGATTGTAGGGATTGTTGGAATTATTATGTGGGTTATTGCAAATCCAATTTAAGTAGCGTTATTCATTTACGGTACACATTCTATTCTAGATGTGTATCGTATTTTTATTTGAAGATTAAAAATTAGGCACCCTTGAGCAAAGAACAAGAATCGTGTTTTATAAATATGGTATTCTAGTATAAATAAAAGTAGCTTATCACATAATGATAAATCCAAAAGGAGTTTTAAAAATGGCTGACAAACAATTTATTGCTAACAAAGTACTAGAAAAGGAAAGACAAGTAATTGGTACGACTCCAGACGAAAACAAAGATACGGTTGATTTTAGAGTGGCAGTAGCTCTAGGTAACAACAGTTCATACTATTTAGACTCTACTAAATGTTCTAAAAGTAGTTTGGGTAACTTATATACTTCTTGGTTAACAACTTACATTAACTCTCCAGCGATTATTAAATCGAGCAACAAAATGGTCACTAGTTTTATCAATGACTATGATTTTCGTGATGATGTTGATGACGCTTTTAATGAAACTTTCCAAAAGTATCTGAATGGCGAAATGAGTATTGATGATATTAAGCAAACTTTGATGGATTAATTTTTATGCGTCGAAGGATTAAAAATATTATTTTTGACCAGCGTATCAAATATTTATTTTGGGGTGTTTTAACCACTCTGGTGTATTTTGTTGTCAGAATTATTTCAATGTCATTTTTCTCGAATCCTGAAATTCCAGTTGTGATTTCAGAAACTGTTTCTATCATCTTTGCTTTTTTAGTGAATAAGTTTTTCGTTTTTAATACTGAAAAACAGTCTAAAGAGCTAACTAGCCAGATAGTTGATTTCTTTATTGGCAGAGGGATTGCATTTGGAATTGACTTTGTTTTGACTTACTTACTGATTCAAAAATTTGCTGATTTTTTCATAAAATTAATTGGATTAAATCGAATTGATTATCATGCTCAAATTTTTCAAATACCCTTGATTCATAATCATCTTGGTAGTCCAGAGTTAATAAACAGTTTTCTTGTGATTATTTTCATTCAAATTGTTATCATCATTTTTAATTACTTTATATCTAAATATTGGGCATTTAAATAGTGTCCAATCGTTTTACTCATGCTAAAATAATTTGATATGTATGAAAAACAAATTAAAAGGATGAGATAGCATGCAACTGGAATTATATCTAAAGCAATTTTACGCAGGTTTTCGCAAAACCTTTAGTATCAAAAATAATTTTCATGATATTAAATCGTTTCAAAAAAGTACTAAGATTATTTTAATGATTAATCTGCTTGTGACTTTCATAACATTTGGAGTTAGTCATGAGTTTTCGAGCTGGATTGGCTGGGTTTCGTTATTTGCTAGTATTTTTAGTTTAGTTAATCTAATGCTGTGCGATGAAGGCAAGATTACTAATTATAGTTGGGGTTTGTTAGAATCTCTGTTATTTTTACTGATTGATGTTGAAAATCGATTAATTGGTGATTTAGCTACCAATATTTATTATCTAATCACGCAAACTCTGGGGATTTTCTTTTGGGGCAACTTATTAAGCCAACAAGATCAGCAAACAAAAATTAATCCCCGCAAACTAACTAAATTACAATTGTTTCTGTTAGGAATTGGGTTAGTGGTTATTTATGTCGTTGTCATTATAATTAGCAAAAAGCTGAATGGGACCCAGATTTATTTAGATGCCACGATATTACCACTTAGTATTGTCGGCATGATTTTAATGATTGGTGGCTATCGATTTCAGTGGGTGATTTGGATTGCGTGGGATATCGTTTCTTTAATCATTTGGTTTCGACAATTCCAAAGCTTGAGTCCCGCGTCAGCTTCGATGTTAGCATTAGAAGTCATGAAATTAGTTAACGGTTTTTATGGTGCCTACATGTGGTTTTTCAAAAACAAAGCGGCAAATACTGATTAAGAACGGAGCAAGTTATTATGGTCACTTTTTTTGCAATTCTGCTATTGTTAATTTTATTTGGATCTTGGTTTATTAAATCGGATTGTTGTAGTTCGATTATCTTTTTGATTGTTTTCTTATTCCTGATTAGTTTGTTCATTAATCTAGTATGGTTATGGCTGCCAATTATTTTGATTCTGATTGTGTTGGCTTTATTTACAGGTCGGCATGGTTAATTAAATAAAAGGATGACAGAAAAGGTTAGTTACCTAACTAATTTCTGTCATCCTTTTTGTTTATGATTAGTTTATTGAGCAGTGTATCCGCCATCGACTACCATTTCAGAGCCAGTAGTAAATGCTGATTCATCCGAAGCTAAGTAAACACAGGCATAAGCGATATCGTCCGGTTTACCAAGATGTCCCATCGGAGTTTTACTTCTTTGTGACATATATTGATCAAGTTCGTCAGAGATCATGGGAGTTTTGATATAACCGGGATTGACACAGTTAACTCGAACTCCATAGTCTTTTAACGCACAATCAAGGGCAGCTGATTTCGACATCATTTTTACTCCGCCCTTAGAAGCATTATAAGCACCTAAAATAGGATCGCCGACGATTCCTTCAATTGATGAAATGTTGATGATTGAAGCACCATTGTTTTTATTTTTCATTTGACGAATTCCTTCGCGGATGCCATAAAAAGTTCCTGTTAAATCAATGCCAATTACTTTTTGCCATTCTTCATCAGTTGTCTCTTCAATTGATTTGCCAATTCCGATTCCGGCGTTATTGACTAAGGTAGTTACGGGTCCAAAATCATCTTTGGTTTCGGCAAAAATTTCTGTCCAGCGTTCCGAATTTGATACATCTTGTTTTTTAAATTTAACGCTATCAGGAAATTCTTGATTGATAGCAGTTGCAGCCTTGTTACCTTCAGTTTCATTTCTTGCAGTAATCACTACTGCGGCACCTTCTTGAGCAAATCGACGTGCTGTTGCAAAACCAATTCCTTTGGAACCACCAGTAATAATTGCAACTTTTCCTGTTAATCTCTGACTCATTTTCAACGAACCCTTCTAATTTTAATACTATATTTACAATCTTAATTGTAAACTTATTAATGAACAATGATATTTTTTTGCTCAGTATACTAGCATTATTATGAATAGTGTTACTTTAATTGACAGATTAAAAGGTCAATGGTAATCTAGTGACACGGTGTCACTTTTGAAAAGAATAGGAAGCGAAGTTATGCCAAGTCAAACATTTGATAATTTATCACACGAAAAACAGATTCGAATTCAAAAAGCCTTGCTAGATGAATTCTCGCATTATTCATTAGCAGAGGCTCAGGTAGCACGGATTGTAAAGGAAGCAAAGATTGCTCGTGGCGCTTTTTATAAGTATTTTGCTGATTTAACTGATGCTTATCAATACGAATTTAAAATGGTCATGCGTGAGATTCATCGGCCATTGAAAGGCGGACAAACTAAACTTAGTCCAAATGCAATTTTAACTATGATTAGCGATTTCATTAATGAAAGTGAAAACGCTCATGTTCGTGAGTTTGTGACCCTATATTATCAAAAGAATCGTTACTTATTGTCACCTTCGCAAGCAGAACTGGAGTTATCTGGTTCTAAATGGGGAGTCAGTATTTTAATTCATCAGACGATTCGCGATATTTTATTGCAGCCGCAGCAGCAACCCTTTTTTTTACGACGCCTCAAAGAAAATTTAGAAAAACTTTCATAAGGAGTAGGTTATGTTTTTAGCATTAAAAGAGATTAAACACTATAAGTTAAGGTATGGCTTGATTGTAACAATGATTGTTTTAATTAGTTATTTAATCTTTATTTTGACTAGTTTAGCAGTCGGGCTTTCAACCCAGAATACGAAAGCCATTGATTCTTGGAAACCACAGCGGATTGTTTTGAATAAAGATTCAAACATTAATATTAGTCGTTCTGTTATTACTAAGGAACAGGGTAAGAATTTAAAAATTAATCCGAAACAAGATGCCTATGTGGGAAACGCTCCCGTGGTTTCATCTGCTAAAGATCGATCTCGGGTTTCAGCACAGTTTGTTGGACTTGATCCACATCAATATATTTATCAGAATTTGAAATTAACGTCTGGACATAAGGCTCAGAAAAATCATCAAGTAGTAGTTGATACCCAGTTTCAACAAAATGGATATCATTTAGGCGACAAAATCAAACTTAATTCTGATAATCACTCTTACGAAATTGTTGGGTTTACTAAGAATGCTAAATTAAGTATTGCTCCCGTCGTGTATGGAAGTATGGATGATTGGCGACAACTGCACAATTTAACTAGCGACTTTTTATGTAGTGCAGTGATTAGTAAAAATGCTGATTACAAGGCACACAATAGTGATTTACATGCTTATTCGGCTAAAAAGGTAATTGATGAATTACCTGGTTATCAAGCGCAAAACTCGATCTTTACGTTTATGATTGCCTTTTTAATGATTATTTCGCTGATTGTGATTGCTGTTTTCTTATATATTTTAACGATGCAGAAACTAGAAAATTATGCAGTGTTAAGGGCTCAGGGAATTCCTGCGGGAGTTTTAGTACGAGCAACTTTATTTCAGACTTTTATTTTAGTAATAAGCGGGATTGTGATTGGAGTCGTATTAACCTTGCTTACTACTATGGCATTAGGAAACTCGGTCCCAGTTGCTTGTGATCCGCTGATTATGTCGACAACTGTGATTGGATTATTAGTTACCTCAATGTTAGGTGCTTTAATCCCATCGATTATGATTCTAAAAGTCGACCCGGCAGATGCGATTGGAGGTTAATAATGGACGCAATTAAATTAACAAATGTTAGTAAAAGTTTTGGTCAAGCAGATAATCGGTTTCAAGTGCTTGATAATATTAATTTCACTAGTAAACGAGGGGAAGTAAACATTATTACTGGTCCGTCTGGATCAGGGAAAAGTACACTACTTACCATTATGGGAGCTTTGCGTGATCCCGATGAGGGCACAGTTTTATTGGAAAATGAAAAGGTTGCTAATCTAAGTGCAAAGGCTCGGGATCAGTTTCGTTTAAATCAAATTGGTTTTATTTTACAGGCACATACGCTGGTTCCTTATTTGACGGTTCGTGATCAGTTTGTCTTAGTTGATAAGGTTCGACCAGAAGGAAATATGTCAGCTGCGGAATTGCAGAACTTGACTGATCGATTAGGGGTTAGCCGAGTAGTCGATCATTTCCCCAACGAATTGTCTGGTGGACAAAGTCAACGAGTCGCAATTATTCGTGGAATTTACACAAAACCCAATATTATTTTAGCTGATGAACCAACGGCGTCATTAGATGAACAACGGGTGACTGAAGTTTGTCAATTATTGTCAGATTTAGCTAAAAAAGAAAATAAAACAGTGGTGGTTGTGACACATGATGAGCGAGTAAATCAATATGCTGACCATATTTATGAATTGGTAGATGGTCATCTTTCAGAAAAATAGTAAAAAAGCGTTCTAGCTTATTAATTAAGCTAGAACGCTTTTTGTATGTGATGAATTATTTATTTCGTAATGTAATCCCCAATAAATTGATAACCAAAACCGCGCACAGTTTTAATGATGGTTGGTTTCTTAGGATCTTTTTCAATTTTATCACGAAGATGACTGATATGAATATCGACCATCCTTGTCGTTTGAGAAATATCATAATAATCTCCCCAAACACCTTCTAGCAACTGTTGCCGACTTAATACTTGAGAATCGTGTTTAATCAAATATAGGAGTAATTTTAGTTCTTTGGGAGTTAAACCTAAGTCTTTGTGATTTTTAAAAGCCTTATATTTTTGTTGGTCGATAACTACATCATCAATAATGATTTTGGGCTGTGTGGGTAATTTTGGTGCGTTTTCAGGAACAACTAATTGTTGATATAATTTTTGTTTTTGCTCTAGGCGTGCGATTAATTCTAAGTATGAATAGGGTTTGATTAAATAATCATCAAAACCGGCTTGTAATACCTGTAACACGTTGTTTTTGTCATTATCTAACATTAGGATTGGAATCTGATATGTATTTCTGATTTTAGTTAGTTCAGCTTGATAATCAGCATAAGGAAAAGTTGTTAAATCCCAAAAAATCCCGACGCTTTTCTTTTGCAGCATCACGGTTTTAAAATGTTTCATTGAATCAAGTGTATCGACGAAATATTCCTGTTCATTAAAAGTCTGACTAAAATCAATTGCTAAGCGTAAATGGCTTGTTACTAACGTTACGTGCTGCAAGTCGTCACCTCGGATTTTAATTTACGTAATCTTTACATAAAGTCAACATTAACTTTACATGAAGTAATTATACTTAGTTTTGTAATTAAATAAAGCAATTACTAGGAGGTTGCTGATGCATTACCAAAGATTATTGCCAATATGTTTGGCGGCAGTTGGAATTTTGATGTTAACCGGCTGTGGCAGCAAAAATAAACAAAATACGGTTACTGCCGTAGGATCAACAGCAATGCAGCCGCTGGTTCAAAAAGCCGGTAGCGATTATCAGGCTGAACATCCCAAAGTTAGTATCACAGTTCAAGGCGGTGGTTCTGGAACTGGCTTAAGTCAGGTTGAAACTGGGGCCGTTAATATCGGCGATTCTGATATTTTTGCCGAACAAAAAGATGGAATTCATGCCAAGAAGCTGATTGATCATCAAGTAGCAGTCGTCGGAATTGCGCCAATTACTAATCCAAAAAATGGGGTTAATAATCTTTCGGAAAAACAATTGGAAAATATCTTTCTTGGAAAGATCAAAAATTGGAAAGAAGTCGGCGGAAAAGATTTACCTATTATTGTAATTAATCGAGCACAAGGTAGCGGTACCCGTTCCACATTTGAAAAGAGTGTTTTAAAAGGCAAAGATGCCGTTAAGAGTCAGGAACAGGATTCAAACGGAACGGTACAAAAAATTGTGGAAAATACTCCAGGAACAATCAGTTATTTGTCATTACCATATCTAAATAATCAAGTTAAGGTTTTAAGCGTTGATCATATTCAGCCTAATTATCAAAATATTACAACCAACCGTTGGAAAATCTGGTCATATGAACATATGTATACCAACAAACAACCTAGTCCAACTACCAAAAAATTTATTGCTTACATTATGTCCAAACCAACTCAGCAAAAATTAGTTAAAGCAGCTGGTTACGTCAGTATTCATGATATGAAAGTTCAAATGGATGCTGCGGGTAAAGTAACGCATAAACCTAAATAGGAGGGTGCTTGAAATGAATAAAATGCAGCAAAGGCTTTTACATCCCAGCAAAGCCACACGTCAAGACCGGTTTGGTAAAACGATTAGTTTGATTTGTATCGGTTTTATCATGATTCTAACCGTCTCCATCATTGGCTTCATTGCCATTCATGGGTTAGCGACCTTTTTTGAAAATCATGTTTCTGTGATGCAATTTATTTTTAGTAGTAACTGGAATCCAGGTCAGTTAGGTAAGAATGGTCAACCGCAAGTTGGAGCCTTTGCCATGATTGTTGCTTCATTTGCTGTTACTCTGCTTGCAGCAATTTTAGCCACGCCTTTTGCCATCGCAGTTGCTTTGTATATGACTGAATTAGCTCCCAAACGTGGTGCAAAAATGTTACAGCCAGTCATTGAATTACTAGTGGGAATCCCTTCCGTGGTTTATGGATTCATCGGCTTGGTAGTAATTGTACCTGCCATTCGTTCTGTATTTGGCGGAACCGGATTTGGAATTTTAGCCGGGTCGATTGTCCTGTTCGTCATGATTTTACCAACTATCACTTCTTTGACCATTGATAGCCTGCAACAAGTGCCAGATCATTATCGCAAGGCATCACTTGCTTTAGGAGCAACTAAATGGCAGACGATTTATAAGGTAATCTTGAGAGCCGCCTTACCAGGAATTTTAACTGCAATTGTCTTTGGAATGGCTCGAGCATTTGGGGAAGCCTTAGCCGTACAAATGGTAATTGGAAATGCTGCTTTGACACCAACTAGTTTAACCTCACCCACGGCAACTTTAACCAGTCAGCTGACTTCACAAATGGGGGACACGATTATGGGGACTTTGCCAAATAATGCATTGTGGTCATTGGCCTTAGTACTTTTAATCATGTCGGTGATTTTTAACTTGTTAATCAAAGTGGTTGGAAAACGGGGAGAAATGAAAAAATGAAAAACTCAGTAAATAAGAAGGCAGAGCATGCCAATCAAATTGCTTTATTAATCATCAAAGCGATGGTTGGAGTGGTCGTTTTAATCTTAATGGCCTTATTGGGATATATTCTGATAACTGGAATTCCAAATGTTTCATGGCACTTTTTGACATCACCTTCCAAAGATTTTGGAGCTGGCGGCGGAATTGTCAATGAATTATTTAACTCGGTTTATATTTTGATAATTACGCTGGTAATTTCATGTCCGTTGGCATTAGGAGCTGGGATTTATCTGGCAGAGTTTGCAAAGCCATCATTTTTAACTAATACGATGCGAACAACGATTGAAGTGTTAAGTTCGTTGCCTTCGATTGTGATTGGTCTGTTTGGATATTTAGTTTTAGTAATTAAGTTTCAGTTTGATTTTTCCATTATATCGGGGGCATTTGCTTTAATGTTTGTAAATATTCCCTTGCTAACTAGAAATACAGAAGAATCACTAAAAGCTGTCTCGCATTCTCAGCGTGAAGCAGGTTGGGCACTTGGCTTATCAAAGTGGCGGACAATTTTAAAAATTATTTTGCCAGCCGCTGTTCCAGGTTTAGTAACCGGAATTATTTTGAGTGCTGGAAGGATTTTTGGCGAAGCAGCTGCTTTGATTTTCACTGCGGGTCAAAGTACTCCTGTGATTAGTTACGCTAATTGGAATCCATTCAGTTCTACCAGTTTTTTGAATCCGATGCGTCCAACTGAAACTTTGGCAGTTCATATTTGGAAATTAAATACTGATGGAATCACGCCAGATGCCACGCAAATTTCTAGTGGAGCTTCCGCAGTTTTAATCATCGTTATTTTGTCAATTATTTTACTTTCCCGTTTTCTAGGTAATTACTTATACAAGAAAATGAGCGGCACGAAGTAAAGAAAGGAATTTCCAGTGAATAAATATACTTTATCGGAAAATTATCTGACAGAAATTACCGATCCAATTGCAATTGAAACTAAACATCTTAATGTATTTTATGGAAAAAAACAGGCAACGTTTGATGCCAATTTGAAATTTCCTAAGCATAAAATTACAGCGTTAATTGGAGCTTCAGGTTCAGGAAAATCAACTTTTTTAAGAAGTTTAAATCGTTTAAATGATGAGATTGCGACAGTTACAGGTGAAATTAAATATCAGGATATTGATATTAACAGAAAAAATATTAATGTTTACGAAGTTCGTCGTCAGATTGGAATGGTTTTTCAACATCCCAATCCCTTTGCTAAATCAATTTACGAAAATATTGCGTTTGCACTCCGCCAAAACGGAATGACCGATAATCTAGATCAGCGTGTTGAAAAAAGCTTGAAAGATGCCGCTCTCTGGGATGAGGTTAAGGATAAGTTAACGACTAGTGCACTTTCCTTGTCAGGTGGGCAACAGCAGCGACTGTGCATTGCGAGGGCGATTGCCGTTCAGCCGGACATTTTATTGATGGACGAACCTACCAGTGCGTTAGATCCGATTTCTAGTCGTAAAATTGAAACAACTATGCAAGAGTTAAAAAAGAACTACACCATTATTATTGTGACGCATAATATGCAACAAGCTGCCAGAGCTAGTGATTTAACAGCCTTTTTCCATTTAGGACATGTGATTGAATATAACCGGACTAAAAAATTATTTACGACTCCCAAAATGCCGGCAACTGAAGACTACATTTCCGGACACTTTGGTTAACTAGGAGGATATGATGACTACTAACGAAACGGTAATTACAACCAAAGATGTACGCTTGTATTATGGCGAACACGAGGCTTTACACGGCATTAATCTTGATTTTCAAAAAAGTCAGATCACAGCTTTGATTGGACCATCTGGATGTGGGAAATCAACTTATCTGCGTTGTTTAAATCGAATGAACGACTTAATTCATGACGTGACAATTACAGGTAGTTTTAAAATTGATGGTCATGATATTTATCGCCCGCAACAAGACGTGGTTTCATTACGCAAAAAAGTTGGGATGGTATTTCAACAGCCCAATCCCTTTCCTTTTTCAGTGTATGATAATGTAGCATATGGATTGCGCGTGCAGGGAATTAAAGACAAAAAAATAATTTCACAAAAAGTTGAAGAAAGTTTAAAACAAGCGGCAGTGTGGGATGAAGTAAAGGACGATTTAACTAAAAATGCCCTTTCGTTTTCAGGCGGACAACAACAGCGGATTTGTATTGCCAGACTTTTAGCGGTTAAACCAGATGTGATTTTATTAGATGAACCAACCAGTGCGTTAGATCCGATTTCCAGTGCTAAAATTGAAGAAATGCTATTGCAGATTAAAGACCAATATACGATTATTATTGTGACCCACAGTATGCAGCAGGCATCACGAATTTCCGATAAAACGGCATTTATGCTCAACGGTGATTTAGTGGAATACGGCGATACAAAAAAAATCTTTTTGAATCCGGAACAGGAAGCGACTAGTGATTATTTAAATGGTAAATTTGGTTAGTTAAGCCAACAGGGGGGCAAAATTATGAGTACAGTATTTGAAGACCGATTAGAAAAATTACGTCAAAATTTCACTGACATGGGCGTTGACGTGAGCGAACAGATATATCAATCGACTAAGTCTTACATTGATCATGATGTGAAACTGGCACAACAAGTAATTGATGGTGACGGTGAGGTAAACGGCAACGAAATCAAACTGGAAAAACACGCCATGGATTTAATTGCTTTACAACAACCAGTTGCCACTGATTTTCGTGTGATTATTAGTTATTTAAAATCCAGTACTGATTTGGAACGAATTGGGGATAATGCGGTGGGGATTGCAAAAGAAACTATTCAAGCTAAAGGAAATCCTCGGATGCCTGATGTTGAAGAAGTAATTGCTAAAATTACGAAACACATTCGTAAAATGTTAGAGCAGGTTTTGGAAGCTTATACTACTTTTGATGCTCTAATTGCTCCGACAATTGTCCAAGAAGATCACAAAATTGACGAATATTATCAAACCACTCGGAAGGTAATTACTACTGGGATTCTTGCTAATCCAGAAACAGCAATAGCGGCATCTAGTTATTTAATGGTAATTAGATTATTAGAACGAATTGGTGATCATATTGTTAATTTGGCTGAATATCTTGTTTATTGTGAAACTGGTAAGGTAGTGGAATTGGGCGAAACAGACCAGCAATTAAGTTAATCTTTATCGCCTACTTTTTATTAGTGACCTTGCATCTGTAACCATCAAGTAATTAAGTGTAAATAAATTTCTTTTTTGTAGTACAATCATTAAAAGTACATTTATGTTGAAAGAGGTTGGATTATGTCGTATTCTGTAGGTTTTTCCCAGTCGTTGGAGATTTTATTTTACATTGAATTAAAAACAAAAATGGGAGCAGAGACATATTTGACCATTCAACAAATTGCGGAAACTTTAAATATCCCGATTCCCAGTGTTAAAAGACTGGTAGGAATGTTAAAAAAGGCAAATTTAATTGATTCCAAAAAGGGAACTAAAGGTGGTTTGGCTTTGGCCAAAGCTGCTGATGAGATTCGTTTTTATGATGTTTTTGAAGCAATTGAAGGTTCGACGGCACTTTTTAAAATGTATGATGACTTTAATCCAGAATCGTTTAATCATCAGTCAGAAGCTAAATATATGTTGAACCAAATTAAAGCTATTTTAAACACTACTGAGAAGCAAATGTTAAATGAACTAAAGCAAAAAACATTGGCAGATCTTTTTAATCATTGAAATTAAATAAAGTGCTGACTAGCTAGTTTTCACTGCTAATCAGCACTTTATTATTTTTGTGGATATGCCTGTTCCCAAAACTCTAATTCCCACTGGCAGCTATCTAAAAAGTAAGCTTCGGCTTGGCATAATTCATCGGTGGTTGCCTTGCTAGCTAGTTGGTCAATTCGGTTAAAGAAATGTTTTGACATGTCAATATCTTCACTATTAGTTTTTCCATAAAATTCAATCCATTCCGTAAACGGATTATTTTTACCAGTTTTTCCTTCTATAATCATTTGTTTGACTAATACTGAATAGGTCCAGGGACAAGGAGTCAAAGCTGCTAGGGTATTTAAGAGTGAACCTGAATCGGCAGATGACTGCATGTGATTTAAATAACCTTTGGTAATCTTGCCCACTGGCTTATTTGATTGTTGTTCATAGTCGACTCTAGCAATTTCACAAAACATTTCGTGAGGTGAATGTTCATGACCGATTTCAGTTTCCGTGTTTTTCATTAATTGGGTTTCTTGGGCATCATTAAGGTTGTCTACTAATGATTGATAGGTAGCAATAAACCCTTTTAAATATTGTTCGTCTTGTTGGACATATTTTAACAAGGCTGTTTTAGGAACGTAACCGTCTCGAATCCCTGTGACAAACGGATGATGATTGATGTTTGTCATAATTGGTATAGCCTGCTGCTTCAATTGTTCTGAAAAAGATGGTTGTTGCATCATGATTACCTCCATAAATTACTTGGGGGAAATAAAAAAAGCCCCCAATAATTTGAGGACTTAAGATTTATTTACATAGCAAAATAGAGTATTCCTATCATATGTAACGTTTCCCTTCGCTAGTATTAACTAGAGCAGGTTCAACGGGTATCATCTCAGCTGAAAAATCAGCACCCCAAACTATTTAGTTTTAAATACTTTGTTAGTATAACGATAAAACAAGAGTTTAACAACTACTAGATGTTTGATAAAATAGAACAACTTGTATTGGAGATGAAAAGATGCGACGTAAACACCGAATTAAAAAATCACACAAAACCCTTTGGGCAACTTTAATTATTTTAGTATTGATTTTAGCCGGGCTTGGGTGGTATGGAACACGATATTATTCAAAACAAAACCAAGTTAAACAGTTTATTTCAGGAATTGAAAATAATGAAAATAAAACCATTCTTAGTAACTTGGTGGTTTCTGATAAGCATGTGTCAGTTAATTCTGCCACCATTCAACCGTTAGTTAATTATTTCCAACAAAATCCTACAGCGTTAAAGCAGCTAAAAGCAAATCTATTGAATAATGATTCTTCACAAGGGTTTAAAGTTGTACATCGTGGGAACTATTTTTTGATTTTCCCACATTATAAAGTCGAAGCAAGTGTCATTCATCCATTGATTAAATCCAATTACGCTGGGGTTCCAGTTAAAATTGATGATAAAATCGTTGGAAATACAGGCAGTAATGATAGTTTACGCGCTCCAGCTATGATGCCCGGCTTTCATTCAGTATCGGTGAACTTAAATCTTAATAATCAGCCGATTAAAACGAATAAACAGTTTAGTATGGTAGCTGGTCAAGACGAAACGGTTTCCGTTCCACTTAAAATTATTAATTTTAATGCCAAAGGACTAGCTAATTCTCAAATTTTTGTCGATGGGAAACAAGTTGGAATGACTGGACCTGATGGAAAAGGATCAGTTAAAAATGTCCCGATTAAACCCGATAGTACAAGTTATTTAGCAGTTCCAGTTGATAAGAAGACGATTAAAAGCGATGCTAAATCAATCGGAATGAAAAATAATAATCAAACATTGAAATATAAATTTGCTAATGTCGCTAGTAAGGCGGATGCTACTAATTTATTAAATGATATTTGGGGTGCCGTAAACGATGGTACTAACGATAATAAATCACTTGATGATGCTAACATTGACGATTTGTTTACTAAAGGAAAAAATGGAGATGCCTATCATTCACTATCAGATTTAATTAACCATAATCATGATGATAAAACGCATTATGACAATCTGAAGTTAAAGATTACCAGTGTAAAACCAGCTGGAGACATGGAAACAGAAGTTTTGTATCAAGTTAGCGTAGATGTTGATAAAGATAACCAAACTGGCAATGAAACGACACAATATCGGGCCATCATTCAACGTGAAGGATCCGGAGATTATGTATTAAAAAGTAATGATCAAGTTAATAATTAATTAAAAACGACGCGATTCTCACCAAAATCGCGTCGTTTTTAAAGATTAGCAATAATAAAATCAGCAATAACTTGGGCCATTTTTTCATAAGTAGCTGCATTTGGATGTAACCGCTGATCACCTAAAGTTGTTCGATAATTGTTACTATCAATGAGATGTGGAGCAGTTTTTCTCCAGTTTAAAATTGGTAAATTATTTTTTTGATAAACTTTTATCAACGTTTCTAACAATTCAGCAAAAGTATAATGGGCTAATCCGCCTACATTTAGATTGTCGATACCACCATCAAAACGATTAGTGGGTAAAATCCCAAGGAGCAGGATACTAGGATTTTCTTCTTTAATCTTAGTGATATTTTTTTGTAAAATACGGCTAATTATTTCCAAGGTTTCATAACAGTGAGCAAAATCATTGGTACCATATGCAATGGTTGCAACTTGATAATCCTTGAAATTATGTGTATTAACTTGATAAGTTAAGTCCCGTTCAGTATTTCCAGAGATTGAACCAGCATTGACACCAGCGTTGGTAATTTCAAAGTTAGGTAATAGTTTTGCCAAATAATAAGAAACGTTGTGCTTTAAATCTTTTTTACCGTCAAATCCGTTGGTAATCGAGTCGCCTAGGAGAATTAAATTTTCTTTTTTTGTCATCAGTACCAGTCCTTTACGTAGTTATTTATAGATTATTTTAACGCAATTCAGATGTGTTATTGCTAGGAGAAGTTTCTTAAGGTATTATTAAGATAAGATGATTACTTTTTGGAGGGTTTTAAGTGAGTTATAAGCGAGTAATTTTAGTGGATTTAGCTGCATTGGGGTTGCGCTCCAATACGGAATCTGCCCAACACAATTCAGATAAGAACACTATGTTGACCCACGTTTTAAAGCATTCATCCGACTTTGCTCTGCCGTCATTACATAAACTGGGTTTATTTGCGGCTTATTCAGATGCTGATTTTGGAACCGATAATATACCAATTGCTACTTATGGATTGGCATTGACACGATCAATCGTGAATAAACCATTGTCTGGTTTACGTGAAATGTTTGATTGTTCTTTGAGTTATCGAGTTTCCAGTGTTTTTGAAGAGGTTGCTAAACGCAGTGAAACAGTGATTATTTCCCGCTTTTTGAGTTATTTGTTTGCTCAAGAGTTTTGTAATCTTTTCCAAATTGGAACTGATGAAGCAGCTTTTTCAGAATTAGATCATCAATTAGAAAAAGTAGAAACTGGCTTTATTTATGCACAACTTCCCGATTTGCAAGAATTTGATGAAAAGGACCAGGTAAACAATTTTATGAATGAGTTATCGGTTGTCGATAATTATCTTGGTAAATTAATGAACAATTTACATGATGATGATTTGCTGATGGTGGTTTCCAGCCGAGTAGGAGATGCTCAATCACGTGACGGATTTTCAACCTATAAGATTCTTCCGGCGATGTTATATAATAACCAAGCTCTAAACCATCATTTTCAGGAAGAACCTTACGTTTGTGAGGTCGGATCGACAGTATTAGCTGCTTTAGGATTACAGGACAGCGTTATTTCGCCGAAACACAGCTTGTTGCCTTTCATGAAGTAACAATTTAAATTAATTGATACTTACAGGACAAGAGGGGAATTAATCAATGAACACATATCTGATTGTTAATATTATTGGAGTGTTGGTCTTTTTAGGAATTGCATTTCTTTTTTCCAAAGATCATAAAAATGTTAATTGGCGTTCAGTTGCTATTGTTTTAGTTTTAAACTTAGTAATTGCATTCCTATTAACTAATTTTAGTTTGGGACGAGACATTGTTAAAGGTGCTGCTAGTGGATTTCAATGGCTGGTAAACATTTCTTATACCGGAATTGCTTTTGCTTTTCCTGACTGGGTGCACGTTAAACAAATGAACTTCTTTACTTCAGCTTTACTACCAATCTTAATGATTGTTCCATTGTTTGATATTTTGACTTACTTTGGAATCTTGCCATTTTGTATTAAGTGGATTGGTCGCGGGATGGCATTTGTAACGGGTCAGCCTAAGTTTGAATCATTTTACGCAGTTGAAATGATGTTCTTAGGTAATACCGAGGCCATGGCAGTTTCAAGCGTCCAATTAAAACACATTTCTAGTAAACGAGTTTTAACTATTGCGATGATGTCAATGTCATGTATTACTGCCGCTATTGTTGGAGCATATGCTCAAATGGTTCCTGGTCAATACGTGTTAACCGCTATTCCGTTAAACATTTTAAATGCCGTTATCATTACTAATATTTTGAATCCTGTGAAGGTTGCTAAAGCCGAAGATAAGATTTATGAAGTTGGTGATTTAGGTGGTAGTCAAGAAGCCGATCATCAAGTTGCAGAAGAAACGGTTGCTGATAAACCTGAAAAGCCACATCGCGAACCATTTTTCTCGTTCTTAGGTGATTCAATTTTAAATGCCGGAAAATTAATCTTGATTATCGTAGCAAACGTAATTGCTTTTGTAGCTTTAGCTGCTTTGATTAGTAAATTATTGGGATTAATCAATCCTTGGTTATCTCTAGAACACATCTTAGGAATTATCATGTTCCCATTTGCTTGGTTAATGGGTCTTGATGTCAGCCATGCATTCCAATTTGCACAATACATGGGAACTAAATTGATTACAAACGAATTTGTGGTTATGGGGCAAGTTGCTCCACATATTAATAATCCACACCTCTTCAGTGCTCACTATCGTGCTGAATTGACGGTCTTTTTAACTTCATTTGCTAACGTAAGTACAGTTGGGATGATTATCGGATGTTTGAAAGGTTTAGTAAATCGAGAAAAGAACGATATGATTTCTAAAAACGTTGGTTACTTATTCTTATCTGGTATCTTGGTTTCATTGATGTCAGCTGGAATTGTTGGAATCTTCGTTTGGTAAACTAAATAAATTTATAAAAGTGCAGCTGCTTAGCTGCACTTTTTTGTTACACAATATGCTAAAATGAGCGTAATAAATAATCAGAAATGGATGTGATTGTAGTGCCACTAATGCGTATTGATATGGTAAAGGGACAACGGACCCCGGAAGAAATTCAAAAAGTGATGCAACTTGCTTATGATTTAACGAGAAAAGATCTTGGTGTTCCAGAAGACGACCGGTTTCAAGTTGTTACGCAACACGAGTCTTATGAAATGAAATTAATGGATGCTGGATTAGGAATTAATCGTAGCGATGATGTGATTTTATTTCAAATTCTTTCAACTCCTCGAACGATGGGTCAAAAGAAATTTTATTGTAAAGACATGGTGGAAGCATTCGGTCGAGAAATGAATATGCGTCCTGAAGATGTGATGATTGTGTTTGCTACTAATCATGCTGAGGACTGGAGCTTTGGTCACGGAAAACAACAATTCCTTGATGGTGAACTTTAATGACAAAAATTATTATGGATACTGATCCAGGAATTGATGACGCTGCTGCACTTTCGGTGGCTATTAACGATCCAAAACTTGATTTAAAGCTGGTGACGACAGTTGCTGGGAACGTAACGGTTGATAAAACAACTAAAAATGCATTAAAAATCATCAGTTTTTTTAACCAGGGTGATAAAATTCCAGTAGCTGCCGGAGCTGTTCAGCCTTTGATTAAACCCTTTGAAGATGCTGCCCGAATTCACGGTGAATCTGGAATGCGCGGTTATCAATTTTCAAACGAAACTCCTGAACCATTGAAAATGACGGCGGTGCAAGCTTTGCACAAATACATCATGGAAAGTGACGAGAAAGTCACGCTCGTTCCAACTGGATCGTACACTAATATTGCTTTATTATTTTCCGAATATCCAGAAGTAAAAGATAAGATTGAACGAATTGTAGCCATGGGCGGAACACTTGGTTATGGAAACATGACTAGCGCAGCCGAATTCAATGTGTTTACTGATCCACATGCCGCTAAAATTATGTATCAAGCAGGAGTACCAATTGTAATGGTTGGGCTAGATGTGACTAATAAAGCTTTACTGACACACGAAACGCTTGCTGAAATTGAAACCATGAATCCAGCTGGTAAAATGCTGCATGATATTATCATCAGTGATGGCGATCGAAATGAAAATGGGGTAGCAATGCATGATGTGAATACAATTTTCTATCTACTTCATCCAGAATTTATGCAAACGAAGCCGCTTTGGATTGATATTCAGACTGAAGGACCTGCAAATGGTGAAACGGTAGCTGATATTCGTGTTGCCTATCATAATGGCAAGACCAATGCTGAAGTTTGTGTTGATATTGATTCTCAAGCCTTTAATGACTGGTTTAAAGCCGAAGTTAAACAGATGAAAGTTTAATAAATAATTATCAAACCCAAAAAGATTGGACAAATTCCAATCTTTTTTATTTTCTGGCTAACTAAAAAGTTAAAATTTCGTTATAATGTATAATAGAACTATCTTAAAAGAACGAATTTTTGGCTAAAAGATAACGTGCAGGGCGCGTTTTGCAGTTAGGAGTTATAGATGACGCCAGAACAATTTAAACAAGCTTTAGCGCAGCACCAGATTGAACTATCAGAGCATCAAGAGCAACAATTTGCTGCTTATTTTAAACTATTAGTAGAATATAACGAGAAAGTTAATTTAACCACCATTACAAACCGTGATGATGTTTATTTGAAGCATTTCTATGATTCGCTTACCCCTGCTTTTTATGTTTCTGATTTAAAAGAAAAGAAAAGTTTAGTAGATGTGGGTGCAGGTGCAGGTTTTCCTTCGATTCCATTAAAGATTATCAATCCGAATCTTGAAGTTACTATCGTGGATTCCTTAAATAAAAGAATCATTTTCTTACAAAAATTAGTTGAATTATTAGGTTTAGAACACGTTTCATTGGTCCATGCTCGTGCCGAAGAGTTTGGCGGGCGACGTTCCAAAGATCGGGCTAGTTTTGATCTAGCAACTGCTCGCGCTTTGGCTCGATTAAGTGTAATGAGCGAGTTGTGTCTGCCTTTAGTTAAGATTGGCGGGAAGCTAATTGCCATGAAAGCTGCTAAAGCACCAGAAGAACTAGCTGCAGCTGAGAAAGCAATTCATGTTTTAGGTGGTCAAGTAGTTGATGATTTTGAATTTAAACTGCCAAAAAACAATGAAGATCGCCATATTATTGTGATTGAAAAAGAACGCAAAACACCAATTAAGTATCCGCGTAAAGCTGGTACACCAAACAAGGAACCAATTGAGTAATAAGGAGGGGATTAAATGGCACATGTGATTTCGTTGGCAAACCAAAAGGGTGGAGTTGGTAAAACAACTACTGCTGTTAATTTAGGAGCTGATTTGGCTAGTGAAGGCAAACGGGTTCTGATTGTTGATTCAGATGCCCAAGGAAATGCAACTAGTGGGGTTGGGATTAGCAAGCAAAACATTAAAAAAGATGTTTATGATGTCTTGGTAAATGAAGAACCCATGGAAGACGTGATTTTACATTCACCTCATGAAGGGCTAGATATTGTTCCCGCTACTATCCAATTATCAGGAGCTGAAATTGAGCTGACACCACAAATGGCACGGGAAACGCGTTTGAAAAGTGCACTGGCACAGGTTGATAGTCAGTACGATTACATTTTGATTGATTGTCCTCCTTCCTTAGGACTAATCACCATTAACGCATTTACAGCCAGTGATTCTATTTTGATTCCTGTTCAAAGTGAATATTATGCCCTTGAAGGATTGAGTCAATTGTTAAATACGGTACAGTTAGTTCAAAAACATTTTAATCCGGATTTGTACATAGAAGGTGTCTTACTGACAATGTATGATGCTAGAACAAATTTAGGTACACAAGTAAATAACGAAGTTCGTAAGTTCTTTAAAGAAAAAGTTTATAAAACAATTATCCCTCGAAATGTTCGTTTATCAGAAGCTCCTAGTCATGGACTTCCAATTATTGACTATGATCCAAAATCTAAGGGTGCTGAAGTGTACATGAAATTGACAAAGGAAGTGCTAGCTGCCAATGACAAACAAAAATAGTAAAGGGTTAGGTCGGGGATTGGATGCTCTTTTTGACGATAATGACATCAGTTTGAGTGATGAAGCAGTACAACAATTAGATTTAACGAAACTCACGCCAAATCCCTATCAACCGCGAAAGAAATTTGATAAAAAAGCCTTAAATGATCTAACTGAATCAGTGAAGGCCTCAGGAGTTTTTCAACCAATTATTGTGAGACAGCCTGACAAGAAGCGAGATTCGTTCGAAATTTTGGCTGGTGAACGACGGTTTCGGGCTTCTAAAGCAGCTGGTCGGACTAGTATCCCTGCGATTGTTAGGGATGCTACCGATGCACAAATGATGGAAATTGCGGTCATGGAAAACTTGCAGCGTGAGGATTTGAATCCGCTAGAAGAAGCCAAAGCATATGAGATGTTAATGACGAATTTAGATATTACTCAAGTTGAAGTTTCTCGTCGCTTAGGAAAAAGTCGTCCTTATATTGCTAATTATTTACGGTTATTAAACCTGCCTCCGCAAGTTAAAACCATGTTGCAAAAAGGCCAATTGTCAATGGGACAGGCGCGAACACTGCTAGCTGTGAAAAATAAAGCTGATTTATTGCGTTTAGCTCAAAAAGCAGCCGATGAAACTCTGACAGTTCGTCAATTGGAAAAATTGATTAATGCGTTAGGTCAGAATGATAAAAAGAAAAAAAAGAGTGTTAAAACTAGTAAGTCTCCATATCTAAGGGAAAGTGAAGTCCAATTACAGGAGAAACTAGGAACCAAAGCTTCAATTAATGAAACTAAACCCAAATCAGGAAAAGGTAAAATTGAGATTGATTACTTCTCAAATGAAGATTTAAATCGAATTTTGGGATTATTGGATGTTCATCTCGACTAAGGAGGGTTTTGCATGTATGGAATGCATGATATTGTTGAAATGAAGAAATCCCATCCGTGTGGAACCAATCGTTGGGAAATTATTCGGATGGGTGCTGACATTAAATTAGAATGTCGGGGTTGCGGTCATGTGGTAATGATGACTCGTCGCCAGTTTGAAAAACGAATGAAAAAGATTTTAGAAAAACATGTTGAAAATAATTAAGAAAGAGGTCTTTTAGATGTCATTAACAGCTGGAATTGTTGGGTTGCCAAACGTTGGTAAATCAACCCTTTTCAATGCAATTACAAAAGCCGGAGCAGAGATGGCTAATTATCCATTTGCTACGATTAACCCAAATGTTGGAATGGTAGAGGTTCCAGATAAGCGTTTGGATCGAATTCAGGAATTAATTCCTGCTAAAAAAGTAGTGCCAACGACCTTTGAATTTACTGACATTGCAGGGATTGTTAAGGGTGCTAGTAAAGGTGAAGGACTTGGAAACAAGTTTTTGGAAAATATTCGCCAAGTTGATGCAATTGTGCACGTTGTTCGGGCTTTTGATGATGATAATATCACTCATGTTACTAACAAAGTCGATCCAGTAGCTGATATTGATACCATTAATTTGGAATTGAGTTTAGCTGACTTGGATGCCGTTACTAAACGGATTGGTAAAGTGACGCGAGCTACTAAAGGAAGCGAAGAAGCTCAAGCTGAATTAGATGTATTAAATAAGATTAAACCGGTTTTAGAAGCTGGTGGTGCAGTTCGTGAAATTGATTTTGATGAAGAAGAACAAAAAATTGTTAAAGGACTCTTCTTATTAACCTCAAAACCAGTTTTGTATGTTGCTAATATCAGCGAAGATTCAATGAGTGACCCCGAAGCTGATCATTATTTCCAAGCAGTTCAAAAATATGCTAACGACCATAATGCAGAAGCAATCGGTATTGCTGCTGAAAGTGAAGAAGAAATAGCTGAATTAGATGATGCTGATAAGCAAGAATTTTTGGAAGCAGCTGGAGTAGAAGAACCCGGCTTGGATAAATTAATTCAGGCTGCTTACAAATTGTTAAACTTGGAAACTTTTTTCACTGCTGGTGGGAAAGAGACGAGGGCCTGGACTTTCTTAAAGGGTACCAAAGCACCACAAGCGGCTGGAATTATTCATTCTGATTTTGAACGTGGTTTTATTCGTGCCGAGGTAATGGCATTTAGTGATTTAGATAAATTAGGCAGTGAAGCTGCAGTCAAAGAAGCTGGCAAGTTACGAGTTGAAGGTAAGGATTACGTGATGCAAGACGGGGACATCGTTAACTTCCGTTTCAACGTCTAGGAGGAAATATGAGCGATTCAGAAAATAGAAAACGCAATGCACATGTGCAGCAAAAACACCATAATAGCCGAAAAGAAGTCTATGAAGAATTTGATAACATTGGTTTAACGAAGCGCAATGCGGATTATATGGTGCGTTTTAAAGAAGCTTTAGCACAAACCAAGGTAGTTGCTGAAAAACAAACTGATATTATTCAAGAAATGATTGAAGAGATTAAAACGGCACAAAAAAAGGGAACAACAGCCAAGAATTTATACGGTAGTGTTGATCACGCGGTTGCTATGGTAGTTAATCCACCTAAAAAACCGATGGGACCAATGACACCCGAACGTTATGCCATTGATGCTGGATATAATGTTTTATGGTTCTTAGTATTGTTTAACTTCCTTTATGGAGCCATGTTCTTTTTATCACCAGCTGCTGCCAATCAAGGCGGATCAGCTGGAATCACTTGTATCTTTATTTCCTCAATTGTAGCTGGAATTGGGATGCCAGCGGTGACTCAGTTGTTTGCTCCTGGAGTAAAACATAAGCACAATGGGGTTGTAAGAGCCGGAATGATGGCTTTGATGTTTGTAATTTGGATGTTAATTTTCTATGGTTCTAACATGTTGCCACGAGTGATTAATCCAGTTGTTTCACCAATTGTTAATATTGTGATTGGAATTATTGGAGTTGGATTAATCTTATTGATGAGATCAAAATTTACCATTACCAGTGGTTTGTTTGCAGGTCGAAAATAATAAAATAAAAAGTCGTTTTTAAAACGGCTTTTTATTTTGTAAGATTTTATTATAATTTATCATATTTCTTTTATTTGCGATTTGGTTTGTTAAAATTGGTAAAACGATATGAAATGAGAGGAAATCATAATGAAAATATTAGTTGTAGACGATGATAAAGAAATTGCACAATTATTAGAAATTTATATTAAAAACGAAGGTTACGAACCAGTAGCTGCTTATAATGGCGAAGATGCTCTTTCAAAATTACACACTGAAAGTGATATTGGCTTAGTGATTTTAGACATTATGATGCCAGGAATGAGTGGGATTGAAGTGATTGATGAAATCAGAAAAGACTCACAAGTTCCTATTATTGTGTTATCTGCTAAAACAGAAGACATCGATAAAATCAAAGGCTTAACTTCAGGAGCCGATGATTATGTTACAAAACCTTTTAATCCATTAGAAGTAATGGCACGTGTTCATTCTTTGCTTCGTCGGAGTAAAAATAATGTAAAAAATGACGAACCAGATGTTATTAATGCCGACACTTTAACCATTAATCGTGATTCACATGAGGTAACAACTGACGATGGCAAAAAGATTCAATTAACGGCGATTGAATTTGGAATTTTATATTTATTAGCCAGTCATCCGAACCGTGTGTTTTCTGCTGACGAGATTTTTGAACAAGTATGGAAACAAGAAAGTGTCATTTCTGCTAAAACAGTAATGGTTCATATGAGTCATTTGCGGGACAAGATTGAAGAAGCAAATAATGGAAAAGACATCATTAAAACTGTTTGGGGTGTCGGTTACAAAGTGGAAGGTTAAAAATTGACAACAACAAGTTTTAAGCTGACGAAGCGAGAAAAAAACGAATTATGGTTTGAAGGAATCATAACACTGATTCTTTTGTTATTAGTAAATATTGCGGTTGGTAATATTTTAATTAATTTTGTTCGTACCAATCAGGGCGTTAACGATGGGATTTTTATTATTAAACAATCAATGACCTTTGGACCCTTTCAAGAGCGACTACTAAGTTGGGAAGGGCTTTTTTGGTTACTAATGTTAGTGGTTGATGCCATCATTGTCTGGTGGCGGTTGGTAAGGATTTATAAACGGATTCAAATTAGTCGAATTATTGATGAGTTACACTATATTTCAGATGGTCATTTTGACCATAAAATTCCGTTTCATTTGAGTGGTGATAATGAACGAGTTGTAAATAGTGTTAATTCGTTAGTGGAAAATGTTATTAAGTCGCTTGATGAAGAACGACGAATTGAAAAATCCAAAGACGATTTGGTAACTAGCGTTAGTCATGATCTGCGGACACCTTTAACTTCAATTATTGGGTATCTTGGTTTAATTGAAGATCATCAATATAAAGATGAAAAAGATATTTTAAAATACTGTGGGATTGCTTACGACAAGTCACAACAAATGAAAAAGCTGGTTGATCGGCTGTTTGAATATACTAAGGCTAATAATTTAGCTGATCGAAATGTAGAAATTAATAAGATTGATGTCAATCAGTTGTTGACGCAACTAGAAACCTCTTTTGCATTGGAAGCACATAGAAAAGGTATGAAAATCAAAGTGAAACCGCTTAAGAAAGATTTAGTAATCGAAGCTAATGCGGAAATGCTGGGTCGAATATTTAATAATCTGATTACTAATGCGCTTAAATATGGAAAAGATGGTAAATATATTTATTTAAGCGCAAAACTAACTGGTAAAAATGTGGTTACTTTTATTGTCGCTAATGATGGAAAAAGGATTCCGCAAAAAGTATTGTCAAAAGTTTTTGATCGTTTTTATCGCGAAGAATCATCTCGTAACACTGACACTGGTGGGAGCGGTTTGGGTCTTGCAATTGTTAAAGAAATCATCAATAATCAAGGTGGAAGTATTAATGTAGGCTCAAATAATAAACTTACGACATTTACATTTACTTTACCGATTAAAAAATAAAAGTGTTTTAGCAGGTGATTTCTTATGAAAGTTGGAAAAAAACAGTTGATTTTTCCAAAGACTTTAATTTTAACTGTCGTAATGACAGGATTGATTTTAATGTTAAGTAACATTTCAGTACACGCTCAAACAACTACGGGCTTAGTTCAGACACATAATTCAGTAAAAACTCCGGCTCAGACTGATACAGCTAAGGGTGAAATTGCAATTGATGCACGTACTGGTCAAATTATTTATCAAAAAAATGCACAGAAAAAACTGCCAATTGCCTCGCTGAGTAAATTAATGACAGTTTATATCGTGATTCAAAGGATTCAAGCGCATGAACTTAGTTGGAACGATAAAGTAAAAATTTCTCCACAAGTAGCCGAGATTAGTGCTATTCCTGGGACTACAAGTGCAGGTCTAGTATCTGGACGTGAATATACAGTACGTGAATTATGTGATGCAGCTTTGATAGGATCAGCAAGTGGTGCAGCGATGGCCCTAGGTCAAAAGATAAGTGGAAATAGTCAGGCATTTGCTGATTTGATGAATCAAACTGCAAAAAAAATAGGGATTAAAGATGCTACTTTTTATAATGCCAGCGGATTAACTAACTGTGGTACGCATGGTTTGAAATTAAAAAACGTACCGGAGATGGCTGTAAATACTATGTCGGCAAAATCGGTAGCAATATTATCTAAGCAATTGTTACATACAGATCCTAAAATATTGGATATTACCAAACAACCGTAATTTACATTTGTTGATGCTAAGAACCAACCACAAAAAGTGATTAAAAATACTAATGAGATGGTAGCGGGTGCTAGCCAAGTAAATCCTGTTTTTCCAGTTGATGGATTGAAAACAGGAACCACCGAGAAACAAGAAGAAAATTTAGTTGCGACGACTAATAAAGATGGAAAACGAATTATTACAGTGGTACTTTGCACGCCTCGCGGTCAACGTTTTTCACAAACAACTCGTTTGATGGAAGAGGTTTATAACAATCATCACACAGTTAAATATGATAAAAAAAATTTTAAAAAAGATGTTAGCGTTGCAAACGGGGTGGATGTGGTCATACCTGTTAAAATAAAAAAGTCTGTTTATTTTTGGTTGAACAATAATAATAGACATGTTCCCGTCACTAAACAAGTTACGATTGATAAAAAATTGCAAAATACTGATGGAAGTGTCATGGCACCAGTTAAAAAGAATCAAAAAATTGGTGGTTTAAAGTTAGGAATGTATAAGCAAAAGGTTGCTTATGTTGGAAAAGATACAGCTGTTCCGGTTTATACTAAAAAGTCTGATGAAAAAGCAGGTTTTTTTACAAATTTGTTTCGGGATATCCTTTAAAACAATTTAATTTTAGAAAAAGTTAGTAGAAATGGTTTTTTATTTTGCTTAGATACAATATAATTAGAACTGTAAATTAAATTTGTAAAATAAAAAAACGAAGTCACTACTTTGGAGGATTTCAATTGACTAAATTGGTACCGAATCCCAATGAATCTGCTTGGCGCAGAAACTTTGGGATTTCATTTCCACTAGATATAAGTTATATTTCAATTGGAATAGCTTGTGGGATTTTATTACATGCTGCTGGTTTTAATACTTTTAATACAATTTTAGTTTCACTTTTAGTATTTTCTGGCGGTGTGCAATTTCTGATTGCATCGATGTTAACGATTAATTCACCTTTATTAACGATTGTTTTGATGTTGTTTTTCCTTGAACTTCGTTATGCTTTGTTGGGATCTAGTTTATCAAAGTATTTGCATGGGCAGAGCATTTTGTTTATGTTTTTATTTTCTTGTTCCATGAATGATGAAAATTACGCAGTTAACTATCTAAAATTTTCAACTGATAAGAAGTTTACGCCTCGAGATGCGTTGCAGATTGAACATTGGACGTTGCTATTTTGGACTTTAAGTAATTTTGTCGGTAGTGTGGTTGGTAGCGCAGTTAAGATCGATTTAACTGTTGTTCATTTTGCGTTAACGGCATTGTTTTTATTTATGATTGTAATGCAAGTTAAGAGTCTTTTAAAAGTTATGATTGCCTTTCTCGCTGCCTTTCTTGCTATTTTCTTCTTAGTGCTAACTAAATCAACACTGGGATTAGTATGTGCAACTTTAATTGCATCTTTTGTTGGATTTCTGATTGATAACTATTTGAGAAGAAGACGGATTAAAACCCACCATAAGAGTCGTTTAATTAAAATGTTTAAAAATCCCGCGGGAACGCCAAAGGAATAAGTTAGGAGTATAAAATATGGAATGGAACGGAATGCAGCATTTTCTGTTAGTTTTATTATGCTTCCTGGTGGCTTTAATACCTCGATTTGTTCCTTTGTTTTTCTTTCGGAAACGTAAGATTCCAAAGTGGTTTAATGAGTGGATGGAATTCGTACCAATTTGTTTATTTACATCTTTGGTAGTAAAAGATTTATTCATTACTAAAACCTATGCTTTTTCTATTGCCGGAACAATTCCAGAATTGATTGCTAGTGTAGTAGTGATTGCAGTTGCCTTTTGGACAAGATCCATGGCCTTGTCGGTAATTGTTGGATTGGCACTTGTCTTTTTATTGGCAATTGTTTTATAAAACTAAACAAAACAGCTTCGTTAGTTTAAAACTAGCGAAGCTGTTTTACTTTATTATTATTTTTTGTACATATAGTCTCTTGTCATTGGGAGTATTTCACCTGAAGGACCTTTTGAAATTAAATATTGCATTACATCAATGTTCCCAGCTTTAAATGAAGCAGCACAAGCTTGTAAATATAAGTCCCACATGCGGACAAAATCTTCATCAAACATTTCGGTAACTTCTGGAATTACTTTTCTAAAGTTTTTATCCCATTCTTCTAGTGTTCTTTGGTAATGACGACGTAGTGATTCTAAATCAGAAATCTGCATTCCATTATCAATGATATGTTGGATGTTTTCGGTTAATCCTGGAATGTATCCGCCTGGGAAAATCCATTTATTAATCCAACCATTTACGGCTCCACCTTGTTGTCTAGTAATTCCATGAATCAAGGCAGTCCCGCCATCAGCTAAATGATCAGAAACAACTTTGAAGTATTCATCAAGATTCTCTTTACCAACATGTTCAAACATTCCCACAGAAGTTATATAGTCGAACTTTTCATCTTTAGGAATTTCACGATAATCTTGTAATTTGACTGTGGCTAAGTTTTCCAAGCCTTCTTCTTTAATCTTGTTGTTAACATAGTCGTATTGTTCTTGACTAAGAGTTACACCAGTAACACGAATGTTGTATTCCTTAGCAGCAGTTAACATTAACGTTCCCCAGCCACAACCAATATCTAATAGTGTACGGTCGGGTTGTGGATTTAACTTTTTAATAATGTGATGAATTTTATTTTCTTGTGCTTGATAAAGTGTATCAGTTGGTTTTTCAAAGTAAGCACAAGAGTAGGTCATGGTTTCATCAAGCCATAGTTTGTAAAATTGATTTCCAATATCATAATGATCTTGGACGTCTTTTTTACTTTCTTTTTCTGAATGAGAAGCTTTAGGTAAAAATTTAATAAATTTTTGATTACGGAAGAAACTATCAGCAGCTTCATAAGCGGAAGTTATTAGATCTTCCAAGTTTCCATCAACTTCGATGGTACCATTCATATACGCTTCTCCTAAGGCAATCGAAGCATTGCGCTTGATTTCGCGAATTGGAATGACTTTATGGATGGTAATATGAGCTTTTGGAGTTCCTTTTCCATATTTTTTTGTTTTTCCATCCCAAAATGTTACTTCCATTGGCATGTTAAAACTACGTTTAAGGAATTCATTATAAAATGGTTTTTCGAGCATAAAAAGTACCTCTCTTTGTTAAAATCTAAAGTACATTATATGCTATTTTGCTTTTTTACGTAACTATTAAGGATGATATTGAATTTTTTAGTATGGTATAATTAAACAAATAATTTATTAATTTTTAGACGGAGGTATTTTTAATGAAAAAATGGATTTGGGGCGTGATTGTAGTTGTAGTCGTAGCCTGCATTGGTGGGTGGTTCTATTTTGACCATTCTACGAGTTCTGCCGCTTATAACAATAATATTAGAAACGAAAAAACTGAAATTAATAATGGGGATTATTCGCAAGCTAAGGATAAACTACAAGCAGCAGTTGATGAAAAACCTGATTCAAAAGAAGCTAATGCTTTATTGAATCAGACTAAAAAATTCATTGACGGTAATAACGAAATGAAAGACAAAGATTTCGATACCGCACGAGATTCATACAAAGATGCTAGAGATAAAAAAGATGGTTCTAAGGTATTAGCTGATCGTGCTAAAGATAAAGTTAAGACTGCTAATGATGTTATTAAAAACGATAAAAAATTCAAAAAAACTTATGCAAAGGCAGTTAAACAGCATAATGCCAAGAAATACACTGATTCAAATAACACTTTAGATACAATTTTTAATGATGATGTGATTACTGAATCATACTATTCAGATATTTTGAGTAATGCTAAAGATTTGAAGAAATCAAATGATAAAGCGTTGAAGAATGATTCCAGCAAAGATAAATCTGATGGCGTGAGTGAAAACACTAATTCAAGCGATACTAATTCAAGTAACAATAGTTCAAGCAATAATAATCAAGTTACTACTAGTAATAATGCTGCAGTAGTTACTAAAACTAATAAATCTAACTCACAACCAACTATCGTTACTAAAAAAGCAGCTAGTACGCAACAACCAGCAGCAACTAGTACTAGAACAACTGGTAGCAATACAGCAAGACCAGCTGCTACAGCTGCCAACTCTACTAATTCAGCTAATGATACGGGTAGTTTAAATGTTTATACTCACCCAGAAACATATGCCAACCGTTTCACTGAGCCAACCAGTAGTTCAAATAATAATAGTGGAGCTGCTACTCCTGCTAACAATCCAAACACTTACACACCAAGTACTGATCCTTATGATGTTTATACTAACCCAGATACTTATGCGAACCTATTTGCAAGCTAATATTTAATTTTAAAAAATGGAGATTGTAACTAATGCAAAATTATTGGCAAGTTTTTTTAAATAATGTGAAATTGCGCCGTTTTTGCGTGTTGATGTTTTTGATATTAGTTATATATATCTGTCGCGACATGATGACAACTTTGTTATTAACATTTATTTTTACGTTATTAGTTACTAAATCTGTTATTTGGATTCGAAAGCGAATTAAAATTCCTACACCGATTTTAGTGATTGTAATGTATGCAGTAATTGTTGGGTTGGTAGTAGTAGCTGCGATTGTTTATTTACCCGCAATTGCAGATCAGGGAATTGAATATACGAGGATGTTATTTAAGTTTTACGAACGGCCACACATGATAAAAAATGCCCAAATACGCAATATGGTAGTTAGTTTCATGAAAACGGTGAACATTCCGCAACAAATTAAAGGCAGTATGGGATTGATTTGGGATTATGTTACTAGCGCTGGAACAATTGGAGTTGCAATGTTTATGTCATTGCTTCTAAGTTTTTTCTTTACATTAGAGTTAAAACAAATGAAAGAGTTTTCGCAAAAGTTTCTTACCAGTACGTTTGGTTGGTTTTTCAAAGATATTTATTATTTTGGAAATATCTTTGTTAAAACATTTGGAGTTGTTTTAGAGGCACAGTTCTTTATTGCAATTTGTAATACTACGATTACAACCATTTGTTTAGCGTTTATGCATATGCCTCAATTATTGATTTTTGCAGTGATGATTTTTCTATTGAGTTTAATCCCAGTTGCGGGAGTGATTATTTCATTGGTACCGTTATCGATTGCAGGTTATGCGGTAGGTGGAATTCGATATATTATTTATATTTTAATTATTATTTCTGTGGTTCATTTGCTAGAAGCATATGTGTTAAATCCTAAGTTTATGTCGGCTAAAACAGAGTTGCCAATTTTTTATACGTTTGTAGTATTGTTGCTTGGCGAACACTTTTTAGGCACATGGGGATTAATTGTGTCAGTTCCAATTTTCACATTTTTCCTAGATGTTTTAGGAGTTCAAAAAGTTGATAAGAAAAAGCGACCACAACTGCATAAAACTGGGTGGCTGAAAAAGCTCTTAAAATGATGTATGATATAGATGTTTAAAAAATGACTTTAAAAATGAAAGAGGTATAATAATGGCAAAATTATGTTTAATTCGTCACGGACAAAGTGAATGGAACTTAGCTAACAAATTTACTGGGTGGGTTGATGTTGATCTTAGTGAAGAAGGGGTCAAACAAGCCAAGCATGCCGGGGAACTTATTGCACAAGCTGGTCTTGAATTTGATCAAGCTTATACTTCAGTTTTAAAACGTGCAATTAAAACTTTAGATTATGCCTTAGAGGAAAGTGACCAACTTTGGATTCCAGAAATGAAATCTTGGCGTTTGAATGAACGTCATTATGGTGCTTTACAAGGTAAAAATAAAGAAAGAGCTGCTGAAAAATATGGAGTAGATCAAGTTCATATTTGGCGTCGTTCATACGATGTTTTGCCACCACTTTTGAGTGCTGATGATGAAGGATCTGCTACTAAAGACCGTCGTTATGCTGATTTAGATCCACGTGCAATTCCTGCAGGTGAAAACTTAAAAACTACTTTAGAAAGAGTTATTCCTTTCTGGCAAGACGAAATTGCACCTAAGTTATTAGACAACAAAAATGTGATTGTTGCAGCTCACGGTAACTCACTTCGTGCTTTGACTAAGTATATCGAAAACATTTCTGATGAAGATATCATGGATGTTGAAATTGCTACTGGTCAACCAATTGTTTATGATATTGATTCTGACTTAAATATTTTGAGTAAAGTTAAACTAGGCGACAATAAACAATAAGTATCAAAGCAAAAAAGTTTATACTCATGAAACATGAGTGTAAGTTTTTTTGCTGCTTTATTTAATTGTAAAGTTACTTGACAAGCGAAAAACGTAATTGTATAGTAGGCAGTAATTCTTATTATTAAGATTTAGGGGGTTTTTAGATGAGTGAGAAACAAACTGTTGATGCAAAGGGGAAACCGTATAATCGTACGATTTTTGTTCTTTTGTTATTAGTAGGAGCTTTCGTTGCCGTCTTAAATCAAACTATTTTAGGAACAGCTTTTCCAACTTTAATGCATGCCTTTCACGTTAGTACATCTACGGTTCAGTGGTTAACTACTGGATTTATGATGGTTAACGGAATTTTGATTCCGGTTAGTGCATGGTTGGCAGAGCGGGTTAATACTAAATGGTTGTATTTAGGAGCAATGTTAATTTTTGAAATTGGAACGATTATGGCGTATGTTGCTCCAACTTTTCAGGTCTTATTTGTAGCTCGACTAGTTCAAGCTGTTGGTGTTGGGGTAATTATACCATTAATGCAGACAATTTTATTATCGATTTTCCCTGCGGAGGAACGTGGAGCTGCTTTGGGAATGGGTGGAATCGTAATTGGATTAGCACCTGCTATTGGTCCCACACTTTCTGGTTGGGTAATTGATAATTATAATTGGCGTGATTTATTTGGAATTTTAATTCCAATTGCTGCTATTGTGTTGATTTTAGGACTTTTTTACATTAAGCCAGTTCTTAAAACTCATAAATCAAAACTAGACTATTTATCATTAGTTCTTTCTACTATTGGATTTGGTAGTGCACTTTATGGATTTTCATCTGTCGGTAATGATGGATGGGGAAGTGCAACCGTTATATGGTCATTGATTATTGGTGCAATTTTTATTATATTATTTATTTGGCGTCAATTAACTATGAAGGATCCATTCTTGAATTTAAGTGTCTTCAAGTCATTTAAATTTAGTATTTCAACTGCAATTGCTTCCGTTGCTTTTATGGCTATGATTGGTGTTGAAATGGTTCTTCCTTTATATTTACAAATTGTTAAAGGATTAAGTGCCTTTCATTCTGGACTTGCCTTATTAGGTGGCGCCTTAATGATGGGATTGATGAGTCCAATTACAGGGATTCTATTTGATAAATTTGGTGCTAAACGTTTGGCAATTGGTGGATTATTCTTACTATCAGTTGGAACATTTCCATTCATGTTTTTGACAAAAGACACTTCAACTGCTTACATCGTTGTATTGTATGCGGTTCGTATGTTTGGGATTGCTATGGTTATGATGCCCGTTACCACCGCTGGAATGAATTCATTGTCAGTTAAAATGATGGGACATGGAACAGCAGTTAATAATACCGTTCGACAAATCTGTGGGTCGATTGCAACTTCTATCATGGTTTCAATTCTTTCAAACGTAACTTCAAACAATATGCCATCTCACATGATGAGAATTAATAATCCACTTCACTATCGTGATTTAGCAATTAATGCTACTTTAAAAGGTTATACAGCAACGTTTGGAATTGCGTTTATAATTTCAGTAATTGCCTTCCTTATTGCATTTGCGTTAAAGAATGGTCGAGTATTGGATACTAAAAAGGCTAAAGGAGGTAACGAATAATGATTTTTGTTATTTTAATTATTGCCGTATTAGCTTTCTTTATCTGTTGGAACTTGATTCCTAATCGACTAGTATCGAATTTAAGTGGAATATTTTTTGGAATTATTACAATACTAGCAATTGTGGGAATTATTGCCAATTTTCATGGTCATTTTGGAATGACGAAGAAAACGACAGCAACACAACATTCATTTACTTCAATTAATAAGCAAATGGATATGATTTTATATCAAAAGATTGGTAAAAAATCTAATGATCAAGCTGTTATTTATAAAAAAGATGCTGATCAAAAGAAGCCAACCATTACAAAAGTTATCGATACTAAAAATGTAATTAAAAAAGGTGCTAATGATAATAAATTGGTTACCACTAAAGAAGATTGGGTTTACAAAAATAATTTTTATCGCATGATGTTTGGACTAGCACAGAAAGAAACATTTATAAAACGTACTAATACTTTTCATGTTGATAAAAACTATCTAGTACTAACTCCGCAACAGGCAAAAGAGATTGGTACAAAAATGAAGCAGCAAGCTGCCCAAATGCAAGCTAAACAAAAAGATCCACAAGTTATGGCAGCTATGAAACAACAAGGCGAACAATATGTTCAAGGTAAAATGATGGCTGAAATGCAAAAGAATCCACAGATGACTGCTAGTCAGAAAGAAAAATTGACTAAGAAGTACACTAATGAATTCCAACAAGAAGCCAAAAATAAAGCTAAGCAACAAATGCTTCAAACTGTTATGCAACAACTTAAAATTAATAAATAATAAAAAAGATCTCATTAAAAATGAGGTCTTTTTTGCTAGCTATTGTTTTTGAGCATGGAGAACTTGTCTATATTGACCTGTCATCCATTGAATATAATTTTTATGAGGCGGCTTTGTTTCTGAAACATTAACTATGGGTACATGATTTTTTTTAGCCAAATCAACCATTCCCGCTACGACTGGATCAGAGGCTTGAATGTTATTTACAAAGAATGCAATTTTATGATGTGTAATATCTGATTGTAGATGTGTAATATCTGTTGCAGATGGATCGACTCCTTTTTCAATTGCATTTGCGAACCCGTTATCACTTATTTTGTATCCCATTGAAATCAAAGAGTAGTCAAAGACAGGCTCACTAACGGCAACATATTTACCATGAGAATATTTTTTAATTTGCTTAATTAAAGCTGTTGTTTTTGACCATTTTTGTCGATAGAAATTAGCATTGTGATAGTATAATTTCTTATCTTGAGGCCTTTTTTTAGAATAAACTGCAGCTAATTTATTTGCTAGTTTATCCATTGTTTGAGGATCATACCAAATATGTTCATTGTCTCCATTTTTTTTATGCATTAATGTACCGACATCTATGTCTGTTTGTTTTTTATCATTAGAATTTTTAATTAAGTTAGTCATCCAATCATCATAACAAATTCCGTTTGCTATCACTACATCAGCTTTATCGACTTTTTTGGCATCATTAATTGTTGGTTCAAAATCATGAGGGTCAACATTGGAATTAATAATAGAAGCAACTTTAACATGTTTTCCTCCGACCTGTTTAGCTACGTCTCCATAAAAGTTGACTGATGACACTACATTGATTTTATTTGGTTTGGTATTTGAATTCTTATTACAAGCTGATAAAGGTATTAGCATTAAGCAACAAGCAGCGGCAGTAATTAATTTTTTTTTATTTTTAAAGAACATTGATATTTCTTCTTTTTAATTAGTAATTTAATTATACCTTAAAGCATTTAATTAGGTATCTTAGTGAACTAATGTAACTTTATAAATAATTTTGACTTTTTTTGACCAAATTGTTGACATGGGAATTAACCGGGTGTATATTATTAATTGTCGCTTAAGGAATGGCATGTTTTTATGATTAAAAATTGAAAATAAATTTTTTAAAATTAATTGTTTAAAAATGTTTGACATTCTTTGACCAATAGGATATACTAATAATTGTTCGTTAGGAATGACTACGAAATGCTTTGACAAATTAATCTTTAAGTAATTGAGTTTTTTAAAATTAATCAAGTTAAATCGTTGACAATTATTTCTAAACGAGTTATTATAGTAAGTGCACTGCAGAAGCAGTGCAAGAGTAGATCTTTGAAAACTGAACAGGATTTTGATTACAAAAGTGTAAGGTAATCTTTAAACTTAGTTTAAAGGTTAAAACATTATGCAAAGTCAATTTGCTTTAAGAAATAAAATAAATAAGAGCTAGTAAAGTTCTCATTTTTAAAATGAGAGTTTGATCCTGGCTCAGGACGAACGTTGGCGGCGTGCCTAATACATG
>NZ_MIYK01000016.1 GCF_002907375.1 Fructilactobacillus lindneri DSM 20690 = JCM 11027 | reverse complement strand
CATGTATTAGGCACGCCGCCAACGTTCGTCCTGAGCCAGGATCAAACTCTCATTTTAAAAATGAGAACTTTACTAGCTCTTATTTATTTTATTTCTTAAAGCAAATTGACTTTGCATAATGTTTTAACCTTTAAACTAAGTTTAAAGATTACCTTACACTTTTGTAATCAAAATCTTGTTCAGTTTTCAAAGATCTACTCTTGCACTGCTTCTGCAGTGCGTTTACTATAATAACTCGTTTAGAAATAATTGTCAATGATTTAACTTAATTAATTTTAAAAAACTCAATCACTTAAAGATTAATTTGTCAAAGCATTTCGTAATCATTCCCTAACGAACAATTATTAGTATATCTCATTGGTCAAAGAATGTCAAACGTTTTTAACAATTAATTTTAAAAAATTTATTTTCAATTTTTAATCATAAAAACATGCCATTCCTCAAGCGACAATTAATAATATACACCCGGTTAATTCCTATGTCAACAGTTTGGTCAAAAAAAGTCAAAATATTTTAAACACAAGTTTTTAAAAGCATAAATTAATAAAAGTATTATTGATTTCGTTCGTAATTTGTAAATAAAAAAGACTAACATTTGATAAAAATAAATGTTAGTCTCCTATAATACGAAAGTATTTTTTTAATTTATTTATTAAGAACTTGATTAATGGTGTCATTAACTACATTTCGTTCCTTATTAATCAACGAAACTTTTCCTTTAATTAAATCAAGATCCATTTTAATTTCACGAGTTAATCCTGGAGTTTGCAACTTAGGTGTAAAAAATGATTCAAATTCTGCTAAACGAGCAGGCGTATGAAAAATGTTGGCAGTAACTGTAATAAAGGTTGCAAATTCCATATCACCACCAACTGTATCTTCTAACCATTGCCAATCATTTCTAATCCAATCCCAAGCGGCTTGTTGTCCAGCTTCATTATTTAATAATCCCCGATACCAAGCTCGCAAATCTTGAGGTTTAATCACAGCAGCATTTTCAAAATTATTAACTATTTGTTGAATCAACTCAGGGTTAGTTGTATTTGGAAGTGCTAAACGAATATCACTTTTAAAGCTGGCATCCGCAGTTTTTTGATAATCATCCAATAATTTAGTAAATAACGCTTCACTACCAAAGTTTTGAACTTCATTTTTTAATACCAAACCACGCACATCTGCTGACAAATCAATTAAATCATTTTGATAACGTTCAAATAATTCGTGGGCTTGTTGAATTGATGCTTCGTTTTGTGCATAAAGTGAGGCATTTAATACAAATGGACGAGTTAGCTGATCATCATTACTATCATCAGCTTTAGGAAGCCATCCTAACCGTTGTACTTGTTGATGACTTAATCGATCAAACAATTCTCGCAACTGCTGTTCAGCAGGAGAAGCTGGTTCTACAAACATTCGTAAACTATTAGCAATTTGGTAAATTTCAGCATTTACCGTTGCCGAATGACTAGTTGAAAATCGGACCAGCAATGGAATCAAGTCCGCATAAGAAACCTGCTGTGCAGAAGCTAGCAAGCGTAAATCCTGTAATAGCTGACGTTGATCAATCGGTGTCAAAGTATCAGCATGATGTAAAATATCCTGTAATAATTTTTCATCATATTTAACAATATAATGAGAGTTATTTCCTATATTCAAACGGAATGGCTGGTCGTTTTGTGCTCTTAATTGTTGATAGTCACCTAGTTCAAGTGTTTTGTCATCCATAATCTGTGGTGTTTCAGGATAATTACCGTTCAAAGGAATCTTCCATATGCGTCCTTCATCCTTGCCACCACCAATAAAGAACTGTTGCTGTGATAAAATCAGCTTACCTTGATCGTTAACATTTGCTGTTACCACTGGATAACCAGGTTGTTCTAACCATGAATCCATGATAGCGCCAATTTTTAATCCGGAAGCATCTTCTAACGCTTGCCATAAGTCGCTTCCAGTAGCATTGCCATATTGATGAGCCGCAAAATATTGCTTGAGTCCTTTTCTCAAAGCCTCATCGCCAAGTAAAGAACGTACCATCACTAGCATCCGTGCCCCTTTGGCATACACAATGGCTGAATCAAAGAGTGCATCAATTTCGGCTGGATCATTCACATCAACGTGAACCGACTGAACTCCATCCGTAGCATCACGTTGTAAAGCAGCTGGAACATCAGAAGTTTGAAACAGTTCCCAGATATTCCAATCAGGATTAAGGGCATCAACTGCCACATATTCCATCATATTGGCAAAACTTTCATTCAACCACAAATCATCCCACCATTTCATAGTAACTAAATCGCCAAACCATTGGTGAGCTAATTCATGGGTAATAACCGTCGCAACTAACTGCTTAACGTCTAAAGAAGTGTTGTTTGGATCAAGCAGCAAATAAGACTCCCGGTAAGTAATCAAGCCCCAGTTTTCCATTGCTCCTGCCGAAAAGTCTGGTAGCGCTAACTGCCAAGAATGAGGCAGTGGATATGGTGTTTGGTAAAAATCTTCGTAAAATTCAATAGCACGCTTTGCTATATCTAAGGCAAAATCCAACTCGTTTGCTTGATGAGCCTTAGTAGCAAATACTCCCACTTTAACTCCACTATCAGTAGTAGTAATCTTGCTTTGTAATTCTCCAAAAGCAAATGCAACTAGATAAGTTGACATTTTAACAGTTGGAACAAAATAATGAACCCCATTTTGCACATGATCTTCAGGCATATTAGCTAAAATGGTTTCGCCATCGTGTTCATCAAACTTAATAGCAAGACTAAACGTCGCTTTTGCTTCTGGCTCGTCCACTCCTGGAAATGCTTCACGAGCAAAAGTAGTTTCAAACTGCGTTCCGATAATCTGTTTCTGAACTCCGTCTACTTGGTAGTAAGAAGGATAGATTCCCATCATCGAATCAGTCAGCTTAGTATGGTAGGTAATCGTTAATTCAACTTTCCCAGTCTTAGGAAGTTGAATGTTTAATGTTTCTGCTTGGTTATCAGTCGTAAAATCAACCGGTTTTCCATCAGCAATCACTTCTGTAACCACTAAATTTTTTTGATTAACGGCAATCTCCAATTTGTCAGCATTACCAGTAATAATCGTTTTCCCGTGAATTGTTTTATTTTGACGATTTATATCAAAATAAACATCATAATGATCTGGTTGAAAAACATCATACAATCGTTTTATCTCTGCCATTTTCAATCCCTCTTTGGCTTTCTAAATAATTTTTACATTTTTGCAATTGTAGCCGACTTACTATTAATAGTAAAGAATAGCGAAATTTCTTTTTTAAGATATCGACAATTGAATTATAATAAAACTATCTCATTCTCAATTTTAAGGAAGAAAAAATATGTCAAAAGAAACGAAACGTGCCATTTTCATTATTATTGCGGCCAACTTCATCATTTGCCTGGGATGGAGTCTAGTTATTCCGGTTGAGCCTTTTATTAAATCTGAATATCATTTAACTGCGGGCGAAATGGGAGCAATGACTTCCCTGTACGCGCTAGCACAGTTCATTTTTTCGCCAATTGTCGGACGGATTTCCGATAAAATGGGGCGAGCTCCAATATTAACCGCTGGACTACTCCTATATATGTTTTCCGAGTTAATGTTTGCCGCTTCCAACAGTCTGCTGTTATTTGATATCTCACGAAGTATCGGTGGGATTTCAGCCGACATGGTTGGAACTACTTCGATGGCGATGGCAGCTGATTTATCCAGCGAACGCGATCGTGCCAAAGTAATCGGCTGGATTTCAGCTGCTTTAAGTGGTGGCTTAATTATCGGACCCGGGATTGGAGGCGTATTAGCCAATATCAGTTACAAAACACCATTCTGGTTTGCTGGAGCCGCAGGATTAGTAGCTGCTGTCATTTTCGTGGTTGGTTTACCTAAACACATCAAAAATCAAAGTAATGGTCATCAGGTTGGTCAAGTTAACATTACCGAAAAGGGACTAAAAGCCATCATGAGTAAAGTGGTGATAATTCTTTTTACGATGATTCTCATTTCTTCATTCGGACTAGCCGGGTTTGAAAGTATTTATACGTTGTATGTTAACCAAGTTTTTAAATTTACTTTAAATGAAATTTCAATCACCCTAATCTTAAATGGAATTTTCTCACTTATCTTGCAAGTCCTACTGTTTGATAAATTAGTTAACTTTTTTAGTGAAATTAGACTAACTCGAATTTGTTTTTTAATTAGTACGATTGGAATTGTTTGGCTTTTATTTGCCCATAGCGCTATTGAAGTTATCATTGCAACCCTATTGGTATTTTGTGCCTTTGATGTTTTACGACCTGCTATTACTACAATGCTGACTCGTTTTGGCAACCGTAACCAAGGGTTAATTAATGGACTAAACATGTCGCTGACTAGCATTGGTAATATCGCTGGTCCAATCTTCGCTGGATCATTGATGGACATTAATCCCCATATTCCATATGCAATTGTGGCTGGAATCCTCTTCGTATCAGCCTTAATAACTTACGTTGTTAGTCATGAAATGAAAATTGATAAAAATGTGAAAAATTATTAGGCTTTTTAGTTTATAATTAAAGTGTTAAATAATTTAAAAGGAGTTTTTTTAATGTACACAGATGAAAAAAAGAAAATTGACTATTGGTCATTAATCGCTGGAATTATCTTTATTGGTTTGGGACTTACTATTTTTGCCCGTCCCTTTGCAGCCTTTCGTTCATTAATAATGGTGATTGGAATTATCGCTCTTTGTATGGGAGCTTACCATATTGTCCTTCATAAACAACTTGAAAAAGAACTTAATATGGGTGGTTATCAATTTATCATTGATGCCATTGTCGACGTTCTGGTTGGGTTATTATTAATTTTTAGTAATTCGTTTGGTTTCTTTCTAATTGCGATTGCCTTTGCGCTCTGGTTTATGGTTGATTCAGCGATTGATATTTACAAAACTGTTAAAGCCAATAAGATTTCAAAGAAACCTTATTACTACCTAACTCTGATTTGTGGAATTTTAGGAGTATTTATTGGGATTTTCTTATTCTTCTCACCAATGGTTTCAAATGCTTTAGTCATTCTTTTAATTGCAATTTACTTTGTAATTGAAGGAATCAAAATGATTGTTCGTGCCTTTTAAGCACATTTTCAAACAAAAAACTTCGTAAACACGGATTAATCCATGCTTACGAAGTTTTTTTATACCTTATTTTTGTCTTACAGCACATACAATACTGTGAACCAGCATTCCAGCTATCATCATATACATTGCTGGCATCATTCCCATTGGGAATAACATTACAACCAAAGTTAATACCCAAAAGGCTGCCATACACCAATAAAATATTTTCATCTACTAACACCTCGATCCAAGACGTTTTAATTATACTAATTCTATTTTAACATCTTTTCGTGTTAGAAATAAGCTTTTACAAATAAATATCCCGCTAAAATAAATGATGCAATAGCAATTAACATCCGCAAAATACGGATGTTAACATGACGGACAATTAAAGGACCACAATAACCACCAATCAATAACCCGATTCCAAGCGGTAAAACTGCTCCCCAATCAATGGTAGCCTTGAAAATAAAAAGTGCGGTTGCGGCAATATTACAAGCAAATGTCATCACGTTTTTCACAGCATTGTACTTAGCAAAACTTTCGCGCGTAATAATTGCTAAAATAGCCAATAAAACTACTCCACCAGCAGCGCCAAAATAACCTAGATAACCACCAACAAAAATAATCCCGGCAAAACTAGCAACTTGAATCCAGCGGTGACGAGTTGGATGTTCAGCATCTCGTTTTAGCTGTGTTTCCGCTTTAATCTCGGTCCCACGTCCAGAAAGAATTAACATAAAACCAGCAATAAAGATAAAAAATGGAACTACCTTTTCAAAAGTTGAAGCTGGAGCAATCAAAAGTAATGAGCTTCCAATTAAACTTCCGATTACAGCTAAAATTGTGTAATAAAATGCTCGCTTCCACTGCCCTTTTAATTCTTTTAAAGAAGCAGGAATTGCACCTAAACCGGTACAAATTAGTGAAACCGTGTTAGAAACATTAGCAACCACTGGTGGAATTCCTACCATTAGTAACGCTGGATAAGAGGCAATCGAAGCTAATCCAGCAATCGTGGCTAATAATCCCGCCACAATCCCGGCTGCTATCAAAAAAACAAATTGTAAAATCATACTCGTTAAATACTTCCTTCCGAAGTGTTTAGAATTGTAATAGTTATTTCCATTATATACAAAAACAGCCCTCACATTAAAGTGGGGGTTGTTTTTAAATCAAAATATTTTTACAATTTTACATCATATTCATAAAAATAATGAGCTAATGGTAAAAGATCTTGTCCACCATAGTAATCAAAGAATTCTTGCAAACTATAAGTTTTACCAGCTGGTTTGTCATCTTTGTATTTATGACTAACTGATTCTTCTAATTTTCCATCAACAATTTTGACATCCAAATCTTCAACAGGCAATCCACGTTTGTCATTGATAACAATATCAATCAAAAATGGAGTTCCAGCATTGGCAGCCTGAACGGCTTTATCAAATGCTGCAGGGAGTTCACGATAATCTGTTACTCGAATCGCATCTAATCCCATTCCTTTAGCAATCATCGCAAAATCTTGTTGTTGTAAATCAAGACCATAAAATTGCATTGGTAAATCTTCTTGCTCACCCTTAATGAAACTTAAGTCACCATTTTGGGTAACAATGTTGATAATTGGTAAATGATATTTAGTCATAGTAACCAAATCCTGCATTACCATTGATAAAGCACCATCTCCAGCAATATTAAAGACTTGCTTTTTCGGATTATCTAATTTAGCTGCAATTGCACCTGGTACTCCAGAACCCATCGTTGCAAATAAAGCTGAAATGACCCATTGATTCGTAGGTCTGATATTCAAATATCTAAAGGTGTTAATTATATTATCACCAACATCAACTGAATAAATTGTATCTGGATTAGAAACTCGATTAATTTGATTATAAACCTGAGCAGGTGTCAAACTTTCATCATCACTGGCCAACATCTTTTTAATATATTGTTTCCAGTTTTGCATATCAGCAGCAGCGGCTTTAAAGAATCCACTAGGAGCAACAGTTTCACTACGATCAAGTGCTTTTTCAACAAATTGCGTTGCATCAGACCAAATTGCTAATTCTGGAACATGATGACGACCAAGTTCAATTGTTTGATTATCAATTTGAATGTACTTGAAATCATGAGTAGCATAAAAACTATTAGCAAATGGAAAATCTCCCCCAATAGCAATGACTAAATCAGATACGTCCAAAATCTCATCAGCGGCTTTGGAAGCAGCTCGGTTAGCAGTACCCAAATTCCCCTCATAATCTTCATTGACATATCCTTTAGCTAAACCATCCATAACTAATGGAATTTGTAATTTTTTCGATAATTCAATTAATTTGTCGCCACCATTTTTAATTCCACGACCAACATGAATAACAGGACGTTTAGCATCTTTAACTAACTGCAAAAATTCATCAACTTCGGCATCAGTTGCTTGTGGTTCAGGAGCTGGCTTGTTATAGGTTTGTGAAGCGGAATCATATCTGACATCTGGAATCAAATCAAAACCAAAATCATTTGGAATTACTACTACAGCGACCCCTTTTTTAGCATAAGCTTCGTGGATGGCCCTATCAATGACATGAGGCAAACTTTCGGGAGTCATGACTAATCGATCATAAACAGCCACATCTTCAAACATGGGAACCTCAGGCATTTCTTGGAAATAGTTGTAATTCATGTTATCGTGACCAACTTGTCCCACTAATGCTAAAACCGGAACATGATCTTCTTTAGCATCATATAATCCGTTTAACAAGTTAACTGCTCCTGGTCCAGCAGAACCAAATGCAACTCCAATTTTGCCTGTTAACTTAGTATGAGCTGCGGCAGCTAATGCTCCCACTTGTTCGTGTCGAATCTGAATGTAATTAATTTTTTCTTTTTCAATATCAAGTGCTTTAAGCGTTGAGTTAATTGATCCACCTGGGTAACCATAAATATCCTTTACCCCATAAGCTTCAATTACCTTCAACATTGCTACAGCAGCAGGAACTTTGTTTACATCTTTCATCATATATTACCTCCCTTTCATACTATAAGTATGGTACCTTTTGAAAACGCTTGCAATATTTTGGACTACCTAATTTTCTGCAATTAAACTTTAGTTGTTTAACTAAAAAATTCAGCTAAATTAGTCCCATCGGGTCCAATTTAGCCGAATCTTGTTTAATTATTTACTTTTTTTCGTCGATGTTTTTGAAAAATCACAATATAAATGGTAATTGGAATTGTCAAAACTATTCCAATTGAAGAAATCAGCGTCATGATAAACTCGGAAACAAAAATTTTATCATTTAATACCATTCCAAAATCATAATGGAGACGAGCAAACCAGATAAACAAACCGATTAATTCACCATAAAAACCAAAGAATAAAGTATTAAAGGCAGTACCGACAATTTCTTTTCCAACTTTGGTGCCTTCTTTACGTAACTTAGTATCAGTGATGGTTTTATCATGATCTTCTAGTTCAACTAACCCTGTGGCTAATGCGACAGCAGCTTCAGCAACTGCCCCTAAACAACTCAAAATCGTCATAGCACATGAAACATCGAGAAATCGAACGCCTAGCTGCAATGACAGTCCCTCTAAATCCTCGGTATTTTCAACGCCAAAGCCTTGAACCTGAGCCCAATGCTCAACTGGAATAATTAGTAAAATCACTAGTCCTACTACAATTAAGGAAGTTAAAAACGCAATATCGGCATTTCGTCCCTGTTGATTACCAAAGTAGATGGTAATTACTAAAATGATGACGGCACTAATCAAGGTCACAAGCAAATAAGGAATTCCAAACGAAATCAAGACAACCGACATAAAGACTAGACCAAAATTAAATATCAAGCCTAAAAATGAAACAAATCCTTGTTTACCACCTGCTAGCAACATTGCGCCAAATAAAACAAAAATTAACGCTGTAATAGTTGTCATTTGATCACCTTCGTTTCACATAAACCTCCAGCAATTAAACCAGTAATAGGTACTGTTAGTGCAATCCCGATTCCACTAATCAAACTTTGAACGATTCCCAGCGTCATAATCATGGAATATGAATAGCCCCAGTTATTTCCATTTCGCATGAAAAGTACCATCATGGGAAAAGTTCCAGCTACAAAAATCAAGAATAAAACATTAATTAATGGTCCCATAATTGATCGTCCAATCTTTCTCGCATTCTTAAATAATTGCCAAAAGGTCAACTCCGGCTCTTCTCGATAAACAGCGAATAAACTAGAAGTAATGTCGGCTGAAAGATCCATGATTGCTCCTAATGAGCCAATCATACTACCTGCAAAAAATAATGGCAGTCGCTGTTGGGTCACATAATCCATCATTTCAAAATTCATGCCGCGTTGATGTGTAGCCGACATAACTAAGTAAGCAATCAAAATAGCGGCAGCCGTTCCACAAATAGTTGAAGCAATCGCGACAAGCGTTTCTTTGGACCAGCCAAAGATTAAAGCTGCCGTCACAAAAGTAAAAATAACTGCCAAAATGGAAAACAAAATAAACGGATTAAAATTCGTTCCTACATCAATTTCAACTGCCGCGAAAAAGAGAAGCGCATTAATTACTAAACTTAATAAAGCCATCGATCCTCTGAATTTTAAAATCAATAATAATAAACTAATTGTCAGCCAAACTAAAAAAACAACTACCGTATCACGTTTAAATCCATTGATTAAAATTGAAGACTTGTTGGATTTTTTGTTTCCTAAATGCACAAACACCTGTTGTCCAGCATGATATTGCATATCGGTCGCGCCAGCACCGGAAAATTGGTTTTTCGACTTCATAATTTTCCCGCGGTCTTTACCATTTAAAATTTTAAGCGTCACGGTTTGATTTTCTTGAAAATCTTGGTTATGAAATTCATCGGTTACTTTTGTACGACCATAATTATGGACTTTTTGTACTTGTGCAACGGTCTGATGATAAAATGGAGCATCAAAATGCGTAAACACCATTGCTCCAATTCCGATCAATAAAGTTAATAAAATTGTAAGCCACTTTATATGAAACTTAGGATTAATTCGAGTCAAGTTGCCATCTCCAAACATAATTAAATGAAACTAAACTAGCATTAGATACCATTATAAACTAAATGAAAGGCCAGAAAAATGAAGTGGACTTTTAAACGTTTTTTAGTCTCAAATCTAACAACAAACATCCTTACGACTAATGAAAGATTAATAAAAAGCAGCAACGCCTTTGAACAGATCAGTTAGAGCTAAATTCTAACTGATCTTTTTATTTATGATAAGGACTTCCCTGATTAATCATAAAGGCTCGATAAATCTGTTCACATAAAACCAACCGTATTAATTGATGAGGCAGCGTGAACCGTCCAAATGACATTTCAAAATCTGCTCGCTGTAAAACTTGAGGAGATAGTCCTAACGAACCACCAATCACAAAAGTAATATCAGAGTGCCCGTACGTAGTTAAATCTTTGATTTTGGCAGCAAATTCTTCTGAAGATAATTCTTTTCCCAAAATTGCTAGTGCAATTACATATTCCCGATCGCCAATCTTACTTAAAATACGTTGTCCCTCTTTTTCCATTACCGCATCCATTTCAGCTTGACTTAATGATTCCGGTGCTTTTTCATCTGGTACCTGCACAATTTTAAATTTACCAAACCGTGACATTCTTTTTTCATATTCAGCAATTCCGTTACGAAAATATTTTTCTTTTACTTTTCCAACTACTACTAACTTAATGTTCATAAGTCTACTCCTTTTAACAGTTTATCCACAAATTTATCCACAGCAATGTAATTATTTTCCACTTTTTTCTCAAAATCACCTACCCGTTTTTTTACTAAAGTTGTCAACATGTTTTTTAGTTATCCACAATATAAATAACAACATATGTTCGTTAACACATCTTTTTCCTGTCATAAGCGTTGATATAACAGCGTTTTATTTTTAACTAAAAATGTTCCATAAACTTATGCACAATCACTGTGGATAAGTTCTAGATAGTTATCAACTTGTTATAACTCCCTAAACAATGGTGTTTATATTTAATAATTATGTTTATCCACAAAGTTATCAACAGAGTTTTCAACCGTAGTTTATTTTGTTACTTTTTAGCTTAATTATTGTATTTAATTATGTAACTTCGTTCGTAATTTAATTTTTAGTGTAACTTTCCGTCATTTCATAAATTAACTAATATTTGCTTTAATCATTGAATAATCAACATTAAATACTCTAATAAGTACAAAAATGTAAATTAACATACTGTTAGATTGTACATCAACTAACTATCAATTGCCGAATTTAGTTGGTTATAAACAAAAAGCATAATTATCTATGCGATAATTATGCTTCAAAAATCTTATAAAGTAAGCAAATCAGACGGTTTTTCTACATCAGTATCAAATAATTTAAAATCACGTCCAACGCCTAAGCCATTATTTTTCATCATAGAGGCAACGGTTAAACGCGCTAATGATTTCGTATTATTGTGGTGACTTCGATGAGCTAAGAAAATTTGCTTCGTTGCTGGTCCCATAATATCCATTAAGGCTTCTGTTCCTGCCACATTAGATAAATGTCCCGTTGGACTTTGAATCCGCATCTTAGTGGAATACGAATAATCGCCATTCATCAACATATCCGTATCGTAATTGCATTCAAATAAATATCCGTCAGCATTTCTAATGATACCTTCAATTTGATCATTGATTGATCCCGTATCAGTCACAATCACAAAACTCTTCCCATTATGATGGTAATTATAAAATTGGGCATGGGCAGCATCATGTTCCACCGAAAAACTTTCCACATCTAAATCACCAAATAATTCAGTTGAATCAGGTGCAAAAACAAACTTTTGTTCGGTTGGAAATTTACCAATTTTACGTTGCATGGCTTTCCAAGTCGCATCATTAGCATATACATTCATGCCATATTTACGTGCTAAAATACCAACTGCTTTAGCATGATCAGTATGTTCATGAGTAACAAATAACGAATCAACATCCTTTAAATCTTTGCCAATCGATTTCATGAGCCGTTCGATCTTTATTCCTGATAATCCAGCATCCTGAATTATTTTATGCTGGGGCGTTTCGATGTAGGTACAATTCCCACCGCTTCCACTAGACAGAACACTAACTTTTAACGAATCATCACTCATTGATTGTTCTCACTTTCTACATTTTGACTATTATTTTTAATCTTAACCTTTTCAGTTTTAAATGATGCCCCATTAAAGGCATTAATTCGTTTAATTTGTTTTTTATGACTGGTTTTACTTTCAGTTGCAATCATCCAGGTTGGAATATAAACATCTTCTCCGCCAATATGCAACAAATGAGTGTAGGCCAATTTAGTCCACAACACCTTAGAATTATTAGGAATCTCATTATATTGATAAAGTCTAATAACTGCGTGTTCTTCAGAAATTAATTCGGATTTTTCATGTAGAATTTTAATATTGTTTAATTCTCGTTGTGTATAGCCACTCAAATGATGATCTTTTGTAATATTAAAGGTAATTCTAGCATTAGATGAAAGCACCGTACTATTAACTACCATTTGATCATAAACAACTTTATTTTTATTAGACAAATGCTTATTATATAGAAAATATTTGCCATCCAGCACAAACCCATTCTTTTTCATCAAATGGTCAATTGTTTTATGTGGATCATTTTCATCTACTTTAATGATGTTTCTAAAAGTACTAACAACAGTATTACTGTCAATTCTAGCATCTTGGTTTTTAAGTTTCGAAAATTGAGACTCAAGATTATTATCCTGAGTTGCCGAAAGATAATAGCCATCCAAACGCTGATTAGATAACTTCCCAACTGAAATTGAATCATGTTTCATTTCTTTAATGATGGTATTATCAGCATTTCCGACTGGTGTATTAGTAGGCTGAATTTTATTGCTTTTTGTCATAGTAAACAAAAATATATCAATCACAATAAAAACTAACAAGAAGATTTCTTGAATTCGCTTAAAATTCATTAGAAATTCTCCTTTCCAGCTTGATAGTGAGGACTTAATGTTTTGTAATTTACCCATTTATTATGGTATTTCACAAACCAGGTTGATTGCAATGTTACTAACAAATTATTTTGCTTGTCAGGAATAATCTGATAACCCAACTTAACATCAGTCACTTTTGACATATCAACACCATCATTTTTCAAATCACGCAATAAATTCCTAGTACTAGGAAGGATAGTTGTCTGTCTATTGGTAGGAACTGGGATTTGAAAATCACGTAATGAAAATTTATAACGTTCAGTATTACCGTTAATAAAGCGATACGAATAACTACCTAATTGTTCAGAACCATACAGCGGGAACCCTTCGATAAAGAAACGATAATTAACGGCTTTGTCCTTATTCGTGTAACTATCAAATTTTGTATTATCTAGTGGTACTCCTAATTGGATAGCATTCCGATAAGCTGCTTCTAATGCCTCTTCTTGATTATTAACATTATGATGAGTTTGATAATTATTATAAATTACATTCCCATCATTCGAAAATGTTAGTCCCTGGTCAGAAGAATTATAAGTCGTACTATTCTTGTGGTGTTTAATCGTAGCATTAGTTGTATTTCCAATAATCCGACTTAGGTACAAAGACTGGGATTGTTCCTGCAGTAAATAACCATAATCTTTCATTTTAACTTGACCTGGGAAATACAAAAAAGGACGGCCATTACGCAACCGCATTTCGACGTGGTCTTTTGTAACATCATGCCGAATAATTCGATGAATCTTTGCTAAGCTACGTGATTTTACATTTACTTGATAAATCGTATGATTCTGATCACTTAAAAGATACATACGGTTATTATCATCAATAGGCAAGACAATTCGATTAATATCCTCTTTCCCATTAAATCCGGAATAATGCAAAATTCTGCCAATAATATTAGATGAAATCGAACTATTATAATTCAACATTAACGAATCATGATAATTCATCTTATCCAAATATTTTTGCTGATTTCCTGTTGAAATTCTTTTAATTTTAGAAAAATGATAATTATCCATGTTTTTCAGAATTTCACCCACTAAATTAGTCGTGGGGCTTGTCAGCATTTGTTGCTTTCCATCTCTATCCGTCTGAATAATTTGAGTTGGGGAATAAACCTCCAAAAAATTACGCGAGTTAATGTCATTGTGTAATGCTGACTTTTGCTTAGGATGGTTATTATTACTAAATCGTGCTGGATTAGTTAGCAAAGAAACTGACAACACGAGACTAATCCCAACTGCAACTGCTAGCGAAATCGGTAAAAATAAACGTTTAAGCCTGTCCTTCATCCCACAAATCCTCCTAAACTGATTCACAAGGAAGGAAAACATAGAAAGTTGAACCTTCTCCTTCTACACTCTCCACCCGAATATTACCGCCAAATGATTCAATGATTTCTTTTGAAATTGCTAATCCCAGTCCACTACCACCTTGAGCTCGTGAACGTGCTTTATCAATTCGATAAAAACGATCAAAAATATGCTTAATCGCTGATTTAGGCATTCCCAATCCCTGATCGGCAATACTAATCACAATTTCATTATGATTTTCGTACAATCGACAAGTAATTACACCACCATCAGGTGAATATTTAACTGCATTATTCATGATATTATCAATCACTTGCGTAAAACGGTCAGTATCAATTTCAGCCCATAAATCTTGCTCAGTAAAAAAGCGTTTAATTTTATAATGTTTTTTTGAATCATCATTTTTAACAATCATATCAAAGCGATCCAAAATATAATTAACTAATTTATTAATATTAACCAATTCAGTATTATATTTTTGTGTTCCAGAATCCATCCTTGATAAAGTCAGCAAATCATTAATCATTCGAATCATTCGATCAGTTTCATCTTGAGTGACATGCAAGAACTTTGGGGCTAATTTTTCATCCTTCCAAGCTCCATCTAATAATGCTTCAATGTAAGAATGTACACTGGTAAGCGGTGTTCTCAACTCATGGGAAACATTTGAAACGAATTGTCGTCGGTCTTGATCGATTTTTTGTTGAGCCGTAACATCATGAAAGACACAAACAATTCCATTTATGAAACCTGATTTTCGTTGAATCAGCGAAAAATGAGCCGACAAAATCAACTTATGACCCTCAGTTGAAAAATCCAAAAATACTTGTCCTGGATCATCGATTAAATCTTTTAAAGTATATCTATTTTGCAATTTTAAAATATCTAAGATTGGTTTACCAACTGCTTGCGCTTTATTAAGTCCCAGTAAATCTAAAGCTTCATCATTCACAATACTAACAATTCCGCGTCGATCAGTAGCCACCACACCATCGGTCATATTATCTAATACTGAATCCAACCGACGTCGTTCTGATTCAGTCAATTCTTGCGATTCTTCAACTTGAACAGACAGATTATTAACCGCCTGAGCCAATTGTCCTAATTCATCATGACCATAAACCTGTACATGGCCGGAATAATCACCGCGAGCAATTTGTTCTGTCTGTTTCTTTAACTCTTCAATTGGTTTCGTAATGGCTCGGGAAATAATCAATGTCAGAATTAGTCCTAAAATAATGGATAAGACCGCCGCAAAAAGATAAATAATCGTGATGTTATTGATATTGTGATAAACCTGACCTAAATTAGCCCGAATATAAACAACACCTTCAACATTATTTTGATTTTTAGAACTATTAATTAATGGAGTAATTAAGGTGTAATATCGATTATTGTTTTCTGAATTGTTCTTTTCAATGGTTTTACCACTGTATAAGGAACTTTTTATATCACTATCAGTATTCTTTTGCCCTACAAGCGATTGGCTACTCGTTTGATTAGTCCCTCGGATATTTCCTCGAGAATCTACCACTGTAATCTCGTCAACGTTACTAACATCAGCATCTTGTAAGATAGTCTGAATTTGTTTATTAGCTTTAATCTGATTTCGACTAGCTAATTGTTTTTTTAAAGAAGCATTGACATATGGCTTTAATTGAATTGATTCTTTAAAAGTATTCAAATTTTGGTATTCAAGCTGACGTACAAATACTGCTCCCACTGTTTCCAGCGTTAGAAGCAGCATCAACACGAAAACCAATGCAATTTTAAAATGAATGGATTTAAAAAATTTCCATCTCTTCTTTACCATTTAGTTAACCTCTTACTACTTATTATCATCAGCTACATCATGCACATAGTATCCGACTCCCCGACGTGTAACCAACCACTTGGGATGACTAGGATCATCTTCGATTTTTTCTCGTAAACGTCGTACCGTCACATCAACTGTCCGCACGTCACCAAAATAATCATAACCCCAAACGGTTTGCAATAAATGTTCCCGCGTCATAACTTGTCCAATATGTTGTGAGAGGTAATGAATTAATTCAAATTCTCGATGCGTTAAATCAACCGGTCCGCCATTCTTCGTAACTGAATAAGAATCAGGATGAATTACTAAATTTCCGAGAGTAATGTCTTTTTTATCTTCATCATCAGAGTTGTTAGAATCGCTATTTACTGACTGTCTTCGTAAATTGGCTTTAACTCTAGCAACTAGTTCTCGATTTGAAAATGGCTTGGTAACATAATCATCAGCTCCAATTTCCAGCCCTAAAACTTTATCTAACTCTGAATCCTTGGCAGTTACCATGATAATTGGCATATTGTGAGTTTTTCGAACTTCTTTAGCCACTTCTAATCCATCCATTTTGGGAAGCATCAAATCTAGAATAATTAAATCTGGATTTTCTGATTCTACTTTTTCCAGCGCCTCTTCGCCATCGTAAGCAACTACGACCTCGTATCCTTCTTTAGCTAAACTAAAATTTTCAATATCTGTAATTGGTTTTTCATCATCAACAACTAATATTTTTGCCATAATTTAATAACTCCTAAGTTTGTTAATTTGAATTTTGAATTGTCTCTATCAGGTAATGATTAAGGCTTACTTTCTGCTCAATCATGCCATATTATAACATATATAAAAGTGAGACCTTTAACGGTACCATTTAAGATTATTTAAATTAGTTGGATTTTTTGCAAAAGATAGTTGCACTAGGGTAGGCCGTATGCTAGTATTATATATGTACTTTTGATATGGGCAGTTAGCTCAGCTGGCAGAGCAACGGACTCTTAATCCGTGGGTCCAGGGTTCGATCCCCTGACTGCCCATCCTTGGAACGACTAGTGTAGTCGTTCTTTTTTTATATGTAAATTTATTTAGTAACTATCTTGTTAATCACCACTAGGAGAATTTTATTATGAATACATGGCAAAAAATCACTCGGGTAACCCGCTTGCATTCCTTAATTGCATCGGTGCTTCCGTTTTGTTTAGGAATTTTGTTTGCTTTATACCAGTATCATACGCTCAACTTTTTTCATAACGTCTTGTTTTTTATTATTTGTTGTTTAATGCAAATTATTGTTAATCTTTTTGATACCGTCAAAGACTACCAAAATTCGTTAAAATATAACTTAACTCAGGAACAAGATGGAATTTTTAAAAAGATTAGCAGTCCGCAGGAATATCAAAGACTCAAGTATTTAATTTACTTGCTGACTGGTATCGGATTGGTATTAGCATTATGGCTCGTAGTCGTGACTAGTCCGCTGATTTTAATTCTAGGTCTAACCGGGGCTGCGATTGGTTATTTATACAGCGGTGGTCCACATCCTATTCAAAATGGTCCTCTAGGAGACAGTGCTTCAGGAATTATTATGGGTTACATCATTTCATTAGCCTGCGTTTTAATTAACATTGCTCCCAATCAAGCTAGTTGGTCAATCGCTGGTCAAATGATTTTTGTTGCTGGAATTGCGATTTTTGCTATTACTAATATCAGCCTAGCAAATAATCTCTGTGATTATGAAGAAGATATTAAATTCAATCGTTTTACCAGCGTGAGTTATCTTGGCAAAGAAGGAACTTTAAGGCTTTATTTATTTAATTATCTCCTTGGTTATGGATGTTTATTAGTTTCTATTATCATGCATTGGCTACCAATTGAAACTATTCTAGTATTTCTTACCATTCCATTAATTCTTAAAAACACTAAAAAGTTTTGGAAATTTCAGTCAAAACAAAAAACATTTGTACTTACGATTCGTAATGATATCGCAATCACTTTAACTGTAGTTCTTGCTACTATTATTTACGCAATTTTTCCTAATTAATTTTTATAAAAAGGTCTATCCCAATGATTTTTCATAGGATAGACCTTTTTGTTATGATTCACTTGATTTTGCTTCAGCATGATATCCATAAATAGTTACGATTGAGCCAAGGATAATAATTGCAATCCCAATCATTGTAGGAATATTAATGTTTTCTCCAATTAAGAAATAAGCAAAAATTGGCGATAAGACTGGCTTGAAAAAGAACACCAGCGAAGCAATTGAAACTCCGCTGTCTTGTAATGCCAGAAAATAAAATGCAAACCCTCCGCCAGTAACGGCAACTCCGACGAACAATAAAATCCATAGATTAGGTAGATTTACATTCTTTAAAATTGGGATATCTGTAAAGTTTTTTAACCAACTAACTGAACGCATCCCATTAGCAACAAAGGGGATTTTAGTAATTAAAATTATAATTAATAGTTCAATTGATCCAGCAATAAAAGTAAAACTAGTCATTACTACTCCATCCAAATGAACTTTTAAAGAACTCGCTTGCGACATAATACTATAAAATCCAAAGGTCGCTGCAGCAAAAATTGCTAATGAAATTCCAATTGGGTCAATTAGTTTGAATGGATCAATAATCACTAATAATCCAACTACTGATAATACCAACGAGATAATATCAGCACGTGAAATACTTTCATGTAAAATTAGGTATGCAAACAAGAGCGCAAAAACCGGATTACAGCTAAATAAAACTGCGACAATCGCTGGTTCTCCATAAACAATGGCTAATTGATACAAAGTCATTGAAACTACCACACATAAAAGACCGGTGTAAAAAAAAGGTTTTCCAGTCTTCCCAATGTAGTTTGTGATGCAGTTTTTTCAAATGTACTAAAGCAAAAGGTAAGATTACCAACCCACCTAGTGCAAATCGGATTAAGTTTAACTGAATTGGGTTAAATTGATTTCCGGCAACTTTTAACGCAATTTCCATCAAACTAAATAAAACGGTCGATATACAAACATAAAGCATTGATTTTTTCATATGTAGATTCTCCTCTTACTATCCAAAATACAAAATAATCAAGTAAAATGCAAATTACGCCAGCAAAAAAGCCATTCTATTTAATAGAATGACTTTTTAAGTTTAATTAATTTTTATCAAAATCATTAATTACGTTTTCGTAGTCTTTCATGAATTTGTTGTAAGCATCTTCGTCATACTTGTCGAATTTGCCAACTCCATGAAGGGTACGTTTGATTTCATGAATGGCTTTGTGTTCTTCAAACCAAGCACGAACTTTGTGACCTTCTTCCGATTCAGTACTTTCTTTAGCTAAATCTTTTTCAAGTTTAGTTACGATTTCCGAAATCTTATCTAATGTTTTATCTGCTTTAGTTGCATCTGACATAATATCACTCCTTTTTTAGTTAATAGTGACATTATACAAACCCTGTTCAGTTGTGGTCAATTAAAGCGACTCAAGCACTAAAATGTTTCACATGAAACAATTAATCACCATTATAAATGGTATTTTTAACAATTACATAATCAACTGTTCCAAGGGCATTTAAATCACGACCACCAGCATATGAAATTGAAGACTGTAAATCTTCCTGCATCTCATTTAAAGTGTCATAAATACTACCCTTAAAAGGAACCAACAGTTTTTTACCTTCTACATTACGATAAGCGCCTTTTTGGAATTGAGAAGCCGATCCAAAATATTCTTTATATTTCTTTCCATCTTTTTCAACTTCTTCGCCTGGAGATTCTTGATGACCGGCAAACATTGAGCCAATCATACACATCGTAGCTCCAAAACGAACTGATTTAGCGATATCGCCATCATTCCGAATTCCACCATCAGCCACAATTGGTTTTTGGGCTGCTTTAGCACAATAACGAATTGCAGCTAACTGCCATCCTCCAGTTCCAAAACCAGTTTTAATTTTAGTGATACATGCTTTCCCAGGTCCGATTCCAACTTTAGTTGCATCCGCACCAGCATTTTCTAAAGCACGTACCCCTTCTGGAGTACCAACATTTCCAGCAATTACAAAGGCAGTTGGGAGTTTGTCTTTAATGTAATGAATCATATTAATTACAGAATCTGCATATCCATCAGCAATATCAATGGTAATGTATTCTGGTACTAGGTCATCTACAGCCAAACTGTCAATAAACTCATATTCTCCAGGTTTCACACCAACGCTAATTGAAGCAAAAAGATCTTTGTCGTGCATTCTTTTTACAAAATCATGTCGTTTTTCTGGTTGAAAACGGTGCATCACATAAAAATAGCCATTGCTAGCTAATGAAATAGCCAAATCTTCATTGATAACAGTCTGCATATTAGCAGGAACAACTGGTAATTTGAACTTACGTCCGCCAAACTCAACTTCAGTATTACATTCACTTCGTGAGTTTACGATACATTTATTAGGTATTAATTGAATATCATCATAATCAAAAACTTCCATTTTAACACTCCTAATCACGAACATTATATATATTGAAATTATCTTTATTCGTTTGCCAACCAATATCTTACCTAATTAATTTGCGATAGTCAATTAATCTGAAAATAAAAATCCAGTTGATTGTGTCAACTGGATTTTATGTTATTAATCATCATAAGCATATGAAATCGATGAGAATTTATTAAATGATTTCACAAATAATAATTTGACCGTTCCTCGTGGCCCAGAACGGTTCTTTTCAATAATAATTTCGACTTCACCAACGTTATCATCAACCTGATCTTCTTTTTGATTTTCTGGCTCATTATCGTCGCCATCATCACGTTCATAGTAATCATCACGATACAAAAAGGCAACAATATCAGCATCCTGTTCAATCGAACCGGATTCACGGATATCTGATAATACTGGTCGTTTATCCTGACGTTGTTCCACACCTCGAGAAAGTTGTGAAAGCGCAATAATTGGTACTTGCAGTTCATTCGCTAATTTTTTTAGCTGTCGTGAAATTTCAGAAACTTCTTGTTGCCGGCTTTCTCTGTTGCTACCTTCAATCAACTGAAGGTAATCAATCACAATTAATCCTAAGCCGCCACCGTTAGCAACATCGCGATCTGCTTCTTTTTTCAAGCGTCGACAATTAGCTCGAATTGATGCCATCCTGTCTCCAGGAGTATCATCAATGTAAATTTTAGCGTTTGACAAAGTTCCCATTGCCACCGTCAAACTATTCCATTCCTCACTGCTTAATTCCCCAGTTCGCAAATGATTGGCATCAATACTGCCTTCAGCACACAACATTCGATTAACCAATGACTCCGCACTCATTTCTAAACTAAATAATGCGACTGTTTTTGGAGTTTTAATTCCAACATTTTGTGCAATATTAAGTGCAAAAGCAGTTTTACCAACTGCTGGACGTGCTGCTAAAATCATTAATTCACCTGGATGTAATCCCGTCGTCATTTCATCTAGGGCTTTATAACCAGTCGGCAGGCCGGTAATGTCATTTCCACCGTTTTTAGACAACTCATCAATTTTGGCAAACGACTCGCTTAAAACATCCCGAATCGGTTTAAATCCACTTTGATTCCGATCATCAGAAACGTCCATGATATCGCGTTCTGCGTTATCTAGTAGCGTATCGACATCTTCATCTTCGTCATAACCATCGGATGCAATTTTGGTTGCCGTTTGAATCAAGTTGCGTAAAGTAGCCTTTTTACGCACAATTTTAGCGTAGTAAACTAAATTAGCAGCTGTTGGCACCGATTCAGCTAATTCAACGATATAAGCTACTCCGCCAACATCATCTAATTGATTTTGTCCCTTTAATTTATCGGTTACCGTAACAGCATCGATTCCCTGATCCTGATCAGATAAATCAACCATAGTTTGGAAAATCAGCTGATGCGAATGCTTATAAAAATCATCAGCATGCAAATATTCCATCGCATCCGGTAATGCGTCTGGATTAAGAAAAATCGACCCTAAAACAGCTTTTTCAGCCTCAATACTATGTGGGGGCGTATGATCAGTTAAAACATCGTTATTCATCCAAAAACTCTTTTCTAATCATAATGAACATCATTACTTTTCAGAAATGTGAACACGAATTTCAGCAGTGACACTAGGATGCAATTTAACAGGAACATTAGTATATCCCATCGATTTAATTGGTTCAGCTAGTTCAATTTTACGTTTATCAATCGTTACATCATATTGATCAGCTAATGCTTTCGCAATTTGTTTGCTGGTGATTGAACCGAAAAGTCGACCATCTGTTCCTGCCTTCGCCTTTAATTCAACAACTGTTTCGTCTTTTTCCAAAAAGTCTTTTAATTTTTTAGATTCTGCTAATTCTTCTTTAGCATTTTCAGCAGCATGCTTTTGTTCTGCTTTAATTTTGCTAACTGCTGCTTTGGTAGCAGCTTCTGCTAACCCATTTTTAATTAAATAATTTTGTGCATATCCGGCGGGAACATCCTTAATATCGCCGCGCTTGCCTTTTCCTTTAACATCTTCTAAAAAGATAACTTTCATTGTCATCCACTCCTTTTTTATTAATTTAACAGATTTATTCTGATTGTGCTATTCGTCACTCTTATTATTGGAATTATCAAAAAGCTTTTGATCAATTACTTCTGTCAACATTTCATTGGCTTCAGCAACGGTTTTATCCTTAATTTGAGTAGCACCAGCAACTAAGTGACCTCCGCCACCGAGAGCTTCCATAATTAATTGAACGTTTATTGCACCAGTACTGCGGGCTGAAATTCCAACATTTCCATCCATCCGTCGGTAAACTACAAATGATGCTTCAACGCCATCAATTGAAAGTAGCGAATCAACCGCTTTTGCAGCAGTTACCGAATCATATTTAACATCGTCTTCAGCCGTAATTAACGCCAAATTATCATCGACAAAATTAACCAATGAAATTAAATGATTTTCCGCCATGTAATTATTGGGATTTTCTTTCATAAATGATGAAATCTCATCAACATCTGCTCCAGCAGACCGCAAATAACTAGCAGCATCAAACGTTCGAGTTCCTGTTCGTACTTTAAAGGATTGGGTATCAACCACTATTCCAGTTAACATAACAGTTGCTTCCAAGTCATTAATTGGATCAGCACTTTGCGATTGATATTCAAACATTTCTGTAATCAATTCACAAGCAGAAGAAGCATATGGCTCTACATAAGCTAACAATGGATTGGCTGGGAAATCTTCTCCACGCCGATGATGATCAATAATCACAATTCGATTAATCAAGCGTTCATATAGGTTCTTAGCAACTCCGATATTAGGATTAGAATGATCTACCATAATCAATAAACTTTCATCAGTGGCCATTTTGACGGCCTTATCGGGTGTCACAATCGAATCTAAAATATCAGGATAATCGTCAATTTTATCTAATAAACGTTTAATATCAGTGTGTACATCCTTATCATCAAAAACAATGTAACACTCTTTGTTATTCATTTGTGCAATTCGTCGAATCCCTAACGCAGCTCCCCAACAATCCATATCCGGTTGCTGATGACCATCAACAAAAATTTTGTCAGAAGTTCGCATTAATTCTTGCAAAGCATTTGTAATCATTCGAGCACGAACCCGAGTCCGTTTTTCCATCGGATTAGTTTTTCCACCATAAAAACGTGCTTCACCGTCTCTTGGCTTGATAACTGCTTGATCACCACCTCGACCTAGGGCTAAATCAAGATTATTTTGTGCCAAATCAGCTAATTGATTCAAATCGGTATCGCCATATGCAATTCCGATACTAAGGGTAATAGGAAAGTTTTGTTGTAAAGTTCCCTTTCGGATGATATCTAAGATATTAAACTTATCAGCTTCAATTTCACGCAAAGCCTGCACATACATCATAATCATATAGTGATCAGCATCAATTCGTTTGAGATAAACTCCGTAGTCTTTCGCCCAAGTGCTCAGTTTATTAGTTACATAGTTACGTAAATTGGAAATTTCTTGGTCAGACATTGACTGACTAACTTCATCAAAATTATCAAGATATACTTCTCCAATTACAATTTTTTCATTTTCATACTTAACTTCTACGTCAGCATAATGCGTAATATCCATTAAGTAAATTGTATTATATTGTCGCTGAATCAGAATTGTAAAATGTTTCCCACGCCATGTGATCTCAAATGGCTCATCTTCATTCCAATTTTCCTGAATTAAATCAAACAATTCCGGAGCAATCTCTTCAAGTGATTTGCCAAAGATTTTATTGTTTCCAAAATATGGTTGCAGATATGGATTAACCCAATTAATTCGATGGTCATCGTCAAGAATTAAAATCCCAATTGGCATCTCTAACAACGACTCGCGTTCTCCTCGAGAAACCAAATACGATAAATCTGTCACATATTTAGTAGTATTTTCTTCAACAATATTTAATTCTTTAATAGTATAAGTAAGCCCTGCAGATGCTAAAATCAGCAGAACCAAACCAATAACAACGTTATAAATAAAAGCAATTACCAATCCTAAAATTAAACTAATCGCAATAAAAAGTGAAATATTACGTAATCGTTTATTCTTTAAAAAAGGAGGTAAATTCAAATGACGCAATGATTTTTTCATAATAAAATTCCTACTTATCTTTTATCAGCTATTGTTTATTATTTTAGCACAAAAAGACCTATAAAAAATTGAGCATAAAAAAAGACCCAGCAAATACTGGATCAATTTTTATTAGTCTTCAACTACGAATGGTAGCAAGCCCATGATACGAGCACGCTTGATAGCAATTGTTAACTTACGTTGGTTTTTAGCACTAGTTCCAGTTACACGACGTGGTAAAATTTTACCTCGTTCTGAAATGAAACGTTTAATCAAACCAACATCTTTGTAATCGATGTATTCGATATGATTTGCAGCAATAAAATCAACTTTACGACGACGGTGTCCACCGCCTCTTCTACCTCTTGAATGTCTTTGTTCAGCCATGTTGTTTCCCTCCTCGTTCGTTAATCAGATTTTGCCATTAAAATGGTAAATCATCATCGGAAATATCGATTTGGTCTCCAGAATTAGCAAATGGATCAGCAGAATTGTCTCCGCCATTACCATTATTATTACTCTGATTACTACTATTGTTGTTATCAAAGTTATTATTCTTAGGAGTTCCAAATGGATTTTGTTGAGGAGCTTGGTTGCCATTGTTGTTATTTTGTTGACCACCATTTTGACGTGGTTCCAACAAAGTAAAGTTTTCAACAACTACTTCGGTTACATAAACACGTTGGCCCTGCTTATTTTCATAGTTTCTAGTCTGAATTCGACCTTCAACTCCTAAAAGCGAACCTTTGTGTACGAAGTTAGCAAGATTTTCAGCTGATTTACGCCAAATAACACAATTGACGAAGTCAGCTTCCCGATCACCATTCGCATTGGTGAAACGACGGTCGACAGCTAAGGTAAATGTTCCCACTGCTGCGCCGCTTTGGGTGTATCGCAAATCAACATCACGTGTTAAACGTCCAGTTAGGACAACGGTATTAATCATACTGAAAAGCTCCTCTCGTTTACTATTTATTTATCATCGCGTTTTACAGTCATTTGACGTAAAATATCATCACTAAATTTAGAAAGACGATCAAATTCGTCAATTGCCTTACTGTCGTCAGCAGTTAAATTAACAACATGGTAAGTACCTTCGTTAAAACCACCGATTTCGTAAGCAAAACGACGTTTAGACCAGTCTTTTGAATCGATTACATTAGCACCGTTATCTGACAAAACTTTGTCAAATCGTTCTACTAAAGCAGTCTTAGCAGCATCGTCGATATCTGGACGAATGATGTAAGTAATTTCATATTTGTTTTCCATGAATTGCACCTCCTTATGGACTATAGGCCCTTCAATAATTTGAAGAGCAAGGGAGATCAAATTAAAATTAATCTGACCTACAGTCTCTTATTTTAGCATAGTTGTAAATTTTTTCAATACACGAAATGTGATTTTACGATACAAACTTAAATACGTAAAAAAGGATTACGATAATGTAAAATCGTAATCCTTTTTAAAATTTTATTAATTTTCTGGATCATCATTTGGATTTTCATCCGCATCATCAATATTTTTTTCAGGTTCAGTACGCTGCACAATTGCCATAGTAGCAACTTTAGAACCATCATCAACTCGAATTAAATGAACTCCTAGCGTTGCGCGACCAGTTTCTGAAACATTACCAGCTGCAAATCGAATCATAACACCTTGATCAGTGATCAGCATGATATCTTCGTCTTGATTAATAACCCCTAAACCAACTAATGGACCATTTTTCTCAGAAATGTTTGATGTCTTAATTCCTTTTCCGCCTCGTCCTTTAATGGCATATTGGTCAGCAGGAGTTCGTTTGCCATACCCTTTTTCAGATATTACAAAAACATCGCTATCAGGAGCTAAAATAGCTGCTCCAATAACATAATCATCAGGGCGGAGTCTCACACCACGTACACCAGTTGCTGAACGTCCCATTGTGCGGACATCGTTTACTTTAAAACTAACAGCATAACCTAAATGAGTTCCGATAATCATATTCTGGTTATCATCAACTAGCGAAACATTAATAACCTCATCTTGATCACGCAAATTAATTGATTTTAAACCATTATTGCGAATATTTACAAATTCATTTAATGGGGTTCGTTTAACCGTTCCCAACTTGGTAGTAAAGAACAGATACTTATCGTCATTATTTCCATCAGCGGAAATGTCCAACACTGTTTGTATCTTTTCGTTATCGCCTAAATGAATTAGATTTACAATTGGAATTCCCTTAGCAGAACGTCCGTATTCAGGAACTTCATAAGCTTTCATACTGTAAACTTTTCCTGAATTTGTAAAGAACAATAGCAAATCATGCGTAGATCCTGTCAATAAATGTTCGATAAAGTCATCTTTATTAACGCCCATACCTTTAATACCGCGACCACCACGATTTTGCGTCTTAAATTCATCCGTTGGAAGACGTTTAATGTACCCATTATGAGTTAAAGTAATCGTGACATGTTCGTCTTCGATTAAATCTTCATCTTCAATGTTGGTAATTTCCCCAATCATTAATTGGGTACGACGCTCGTCGCCAAATCGTTTTTGAATATCCATCAATTCATCGTAAATAATCTCAGTTACTCGTTCATGACTATTTAAGATATCACGATAATCTTTGATTTGTTCCATTAATTTTTCATGTTCATCAGTAATCTTACCGCGTTCTAGTCCTGTCAAACGAACCAAACGCATATCCAAAATCGCCTGAGCTTGTTTATCATCAAGTTCAAAATTATTGATTAATTCATTTTTAGCAATTTCACCAGTCTTTGAACCACGAATAATTTTAATAACAGCATCGATGTTGTCTAACGCTACTAATAATCCAACTAAAATGTGTGCTCGAGCTTCAGCTTTTTTTAGATTAAATTTAGTTCGACGAGTAATTACGTCAATTTGATAATTTAAATAACTATTTAGAATCTCTTTTAAGCCAAGAACTTTAGGTGCACCGTCAATAATTGCCAGCATATTAAAACTATAAGATGTCTGCATCAATGTCATTTTATATAAATTATTTAAAACCACTTCAGCATTAGCATCACGTCTGACATCAATAGCAATTCGCATTCCTTCTCGATCAGATTCATCATTGATTGCCGTAATTCCAACAATTCTTTTATCACGAACCAAATCAGCAATTCGTTCAATTAATTTGGCTTTATTAACCATATAAGGAAGTTCGGTTGCAATAATCGTCTGCTTGCCGTTCTTATCCGTTTCAATATCAACCTTAGCCCGAACAATAATGTTTCCTCGTCCAGTTTCATAAGCGTTACGAATACCAGATTTACCCATTACAATTCCACCAGTTGGAAAATCAGGTCCTGGTAATGCTTCCATCAAATCATTCACTGTTGCGTCTGGATTTTTCATTAAAATATGGATGGCTGAAATGACTTCGCTTAAATTATGAGGTGGAATATTGGTTGCCATTCCCACTGCAATCCCGGTTGCCCCATTCAACAATAAATTAGGAATTCGAGCTGGTAAAACCACTGGTTCACGTTCAGTACCATCGTAATTGGGAACAAAATTAACGGTATTTTTATTAAGATCACGCAGCATTTCCATCGAAATCTTGCTTAAACGAGCTTCGGTATATCGCATTGCAGCGGCACCGTCACCATCTACAGACCCAAAGTTACCATGTCCATCAACCAACATGTAACGATAACTAAATTCCTGTGCCATTCGTACCATGGCTTCATAGATTGAACTATCGCCATGGGGATGATACTTACCCATTACATCCCCGACAATTCTAGCAGATTTTTTATATGGCTTTTCAGGTGTAACCCCTAATTGATCCATTCCATACAAAATCCGTCGATTGACCGGCTTCATTCCATCTCGAACATCAGGTAATGCTCGAGCCACAATTACACTCATCGCATAATCCAAAAATGAAGATTTCATTTTTTTCGATAAATCGACATTCGTTATTCTAGTTTCTGGCGTGTCAGTTTCGTTTGCCAAATGACTGCCTCCATTCATTTCATTACTCATTCACATTATCCAGATGTTTCACATGGAACATTTTTATTAAACGTCCAAGTTTTGAACAAATTTAGCATTATCTTCAATAAATTGACGCCGAGGTCCTACTTTTTCACCCATTAGCATTGTGAAAGCCTCAGCAGCTGCTTCGGCATTATCGGAGGTAACTCGCAATAAACGTCGATTGACAGGATTCATAGTCGTATCCCACAATTGTTCAGCGTCCATTTCTCCTAAACCTTTGTACCGTTGAATCTGAGGTTTAGGTGAAGCTGGTAACGATTCTAATAATTCCTGTAATTCCTCATCAGAATCGACATACCTTTGAAATTTATTTCCCTGACGAACTCGATATAGCGGTGGTTGTGCCACATAAACAAAACCGTGGTCAATCATCGGACGCATAAAGTTATAAATCAATGTTAACAATAATGTCTGAATATGAGCTCCATCAACATCGGCATCCGTCATTAAAATTAATTTATGATATTTAGCTTTTTCAATATCAAATTCCTCGCCAAATCCAGTTCCCATTGCTGTAAATAATGATCTAATTTCTTCATTGGCTAAAATTCGATCCATAGTAGCTTTTTCAACATTCAAAATTTTTCCACGAATTGGCAAAATAGCTTGAGTTAAACGTGAACGTCCCTGTTTAGCAGAACCACCAGCCGAGTCACCTTCGACAATAAATAATTCTGAAATTTTAGGATCTTTACTAGTATTGTTAGCCAGCTTACCCGGCAAATTATTAATTTCAAGTCCACTCTTTTTACGAGTTACTTCACGAGCACGTTTAGCTGCCGAACGTGCTTTAAATGCCAGCATTCCTTTTTGTACAATTTCTTTAGCAATTTGAGGATGTTCATCCATAAATTTAGAAAATTGTTGACTAAACACATGGTTAGTAGCAGTTCGAGCATCAGAATTTCCCAATTTAGTTTTAGTTTGTCCTTCAAACTGGGGATCTGGATGTTTCACACTAACTACTGCTGTTAAACCTTCACGAACATCGGGTCCGCTTAAATTATCTTCATTATCTTTAATAATATTATTGTTTCGTCCATAAACATTAATAATCCTGGTTAAGGCTTGTTTAAAGCCTTCTTCATGGGTTCCACCTTCGTATGTATTAATGTTATTGGTAAAAGTTTTTAAAGTACTGTGATAATCATTGGTATATTGCAAAGAAACTTCAACAGTAATTCCATTTTCTTTGCCTTCAACGTAGATAGGATCTTTAAAAACAGGACTGCGACCGCGATCTAGGAATTCAACATAGTGACGAATTCCGCCTTCGTAGAAATAATCATGTTCCACTGGTTTTTCAGGTCGCTTATCAGTAATCGTGATTCTTAATCCTTTATTTAAAAAGGCAAGTTCCTGAACTCTAGAACTCAGAGTTTCCATGCTATAAGTCGTTGTTTCTGTAAAAATATCTGGATCGGGAACAAAATGAACTTTAGTTCCATGTTCACCTTCTGGAGCGTCACCAATGATTTTCATTGGAGTTTTAACATGTCCGCGTACAAAGTCCATGTAATAGCGTTTTCCGCCTCGAACTACTTCGACAGAAAGTTCAGATGATAAAGCATTTACCACTGAAGCCCCGACTCCATGCAGTCCTCCAGAAACTTTGTATCCACCGCCGCCAAATTTTCCTCCAGCATGCAAAATAGTAAAGACAGTTTCTAACGCTGGCTTCCCGGTTTCCTTTTGCAAATCAACTGGGATTCCACGACCATTATCAGTAACAGTAATACTGTTATCTTTTTCAATTACAACATTGATTTCAGAAGCAAAACCAGCCAGTGCTTCATCGATACCGTTATCAACGATTTCCCATACTAAATGGTGCAATCCTTGAGAATTAGTTGCACCAATGTACATTCCAGGACGTTTTCGAACTGCTTCAAGTCCTTTTAAAACCTGGATTTGACTGGCATCATAATCTGCGGCACGTTCAGCCTTTGTCTCTTGTGGCTTGTCTGTCATATATATCCTCCTCAATCAATCTATTTAAAAATTATTAAGAAATAACTCCGTTTTCGATATGAAACATTTTGGGATTATTAATTAAATTAGTAGCAATTCCATTCATACTAGTAGTAGTTAAAAATGTTTGGACCTTATTTTGAATGGCAGTTAACAAATGGGTTTGTCGCCCTTCGTCAAGCTCTGATAACACGTCATCTAGCAGTAACACTGGATATTCATTCGTTTCTTCTTTCATAAGATCGATTTCTGCTAACTTAGTCGATAAAGCAGCTGTCCGCTGTTGCCCTTGTGATCCAAATGTCGCTACATCTTTGCCATTTACCATAAAACGCAAATCATCACGATGAGGACCAAAAATAGTTGTTCCCTGTCGGATTTCTTTTTCATGATTTGCTTTAAATTTAGCCAACAATGTCTGATAAATCTGCTCAACCGAACCTAAATCTTTCTTCCGTAGGGAAGTCACATAATTAAACTTTAAAACTTCCTGTTGCTGAGAGATTTCACTATGAATACTTTGCGACCATTTTTGTAATTTCCCTAATAGTTGAACACGCTGATAAATAATTTCTGCTGCATATGCAGATAATTGGTCAGAAAGAACATCTAAATACATCAAATCCTTGGCTTTATGCAAGTGCAGTTGACGTAAATAGATGTTCCGCTGTTTTAAAATACGGCGATATTGGGAAGTATTGTACAAATATTTACTGCTCATTTGTCCAAATTCAATATCCATAAAATGACGCCGAACTTGCGGCGATCCTTTTACAATCTTCAAATCTTCTGGGGCGAACAGAATCACATTCAGTTGTCCAATGTAAGTCGAAAGTTTAGCCTGCTCAATATGATTAACCCGGGCTCGTTTGCCTTTTGAACTAAGCGTTAATTCTAACTGGGTTTTACCAGTTTTATGTTGAATCTCACCCCAAATTGCAGCCTTTTTATCGTTCCATTCAATCAAATCACGATTATTGGTAGCTCGATGACTTTTTGTTAGAGCTAAAACATAGATTGCTTCCAGTAAATTTGTTTTTCCTTGCGCATTTTGTCCCATTAACACATTAATGCCCTTTGAAAAATGAACATCAGCATTTTGATAGTTACGAAAATTTCGTAATTTTAACTCATTTACCTGCATTCAAATTCCTACTTTGACTTAATAAAAAACAATCCGACATCTGGAACTCGGACTGTATCTCCATCATATAATTTTTTACCACGACGATTTTCTGGTTCATCGTTTAAAAAAACTGACTTTTCGCGCAAATACCATTTCGCCTGTCCGCCAGACGCGATAATGTCTTCCATTTTTAATAATTGTCCTAAAGTTATATAAGGTGTCGTAATAACAACTTCTTTTTTCATGAATCCACCTGCTTTCAATACTTCTATTATAACCTTTAAATTAAGAAAAGTATATAAATATCGCAATTATGAGCCTTTTAAAGCTATTTGCGATTTTAAGCCAAAACATATTAATTAATAATAAAAAAGCTCATATCGTAAAATATGAGCTTTTTTATTATTAATTAATTTTAAAACGTCCGAACCGGTGTAATTAATTGAATGAATTCTTCTTGTTCATCCGTTGGAACAATTGTAAAAGGTCGCAGAGCTGAAGTAAATCCAACTTCCACATCAATTTGACCAAAGGCGCGCAAGGCTTCTTTCATATAATCAGGATTAAAGGAAATCTCTAATTCCTCGCCTTCAACTTTTTTAGGGTCTAAATCTTCTTCGACCTTACCAACATCAGGGGAATTACCCGTGATAGTTACGACTTTATCATTAGGTTTAATTGATAATTTAATAACATTATTACGCGATTCATGCGACAACAGTGAAGCACGTTCTACAGCCGCTAGTAAATAAGCTGCTGAAAATTGTACTTTAGTAACGGATGAATTTGGAATTAAACGAGAAGTATCGGGGTAGTTTCCTTCTAAGAGACGGGAATAAAAACGAGTTACACCAAAATTAAACATAACCTGATTTTCAGATAGATTCATCTTAATTTGTTCCTTTTCCCCATCCAGCATGTGCGAAAGTTCTTTCAAACTATCACCTGGAATTACCACATCATACTCTCCGTCGTCTTCTTTTGGAAGATCTACTTTTCTTTGACTAAGACGATGACTATCTGTTGCAACAGCGACTAACTGATTTTGGTTCAAAGTAAAATGAACTCCAGTTAAGATTGGACGACTTTCTTGTTTTGAAACTGCAATTACAGTTTGTCCAATCACTTCTTTAAAAATTTCTGCAGGTAAATCAACTGTATTATCAGTATTAACTTCAGGAAGATGGGGATAACCATTTGCATCTAACCCATTGATTGTAAAATCAGAATTTCCTGAATTAATGTTCGTTTGGAAATTATCGCCAACTTCAATCGAAAGTTCGTTTCCAGGAAGTTTTTTCACAATTTTACCAAAAAAACGAGCTGGTAAAACAATACTTCCAGTATCGCTAATTGTTAAATCATTATCTGGATTATCACCACTAATCGTGGTTTGAATTGAAATGTCAGCGTTACTTCCTGTTAACAGAATGTGGTTTGGAGAAACATCAATTTTTAAACCTGTCAAAATTGGAATTGTGGTTTTTGAAGAAATTGCTCTTTGAACAATATTTAAGGCTTTAACGAATGATGCACGATTAATTGAAAATTTCATTTTTATAGACCCTCCGTTGCTTGATGCATTTTACTTAATTAATAAAAGAATTAAGAGCAGTAGTAGTAGGTGCTGTTAATCATGGGGATAACTAATCAAAGTATTGAATGAGTATAAGTTATCCACTGTGGATAAGTCTGTTACTAAAAATTATGTTTCTTAGTTTTTATCCACAGTTAGATTATACCATGATATTTTTTTGGCTAATGCTTGATTTCTGTTTTGATATCTTTGATTTGATTTTGTAAATCAGAATCAGTTGCTAATTGTTTGCTGATCTTATCACAAGCATGGATAACAGTAGTATGATCTTTACCACCAAAGGCTTCGCCAATTTTTGGCAGAGAATTATCTGTTAGTTCTCTAGAAAGGTACATGGCAATTTGACGCGGCATCACGATGGCTTTCACGCGTTTCTTACCTTTGATTTCTTTTACTGTTACACGGAAATAAGAAGCAGTAGTTTTAATGATAGATTCAGGAGTTATAGCACTTTTTTCTTTATTAAGTTTTAAAGGACGCAGTGCCTCTGAAACTAAGTCCATTGTGATTGGTTCTTGTTTTAAATCAGCAAATGCTTTAATTCGGGATAAAGCTCCCTCTAATTCTCGGACATTAGAATCAATTTGACTGGCAATGTAACTCATGATGTTGTCATCAATCGCTAAGGATTCTGATTTAGCTTTAGCGCGCAAAATCGCAGCTCGAGTTTCCATATCAGGAGCAGTAATATCAACGGATAGTCCCCACTTAAATCTTGATACTAAGCGATCCGTTAGTGAATTAATCTCATTTGGAAGACGATCGGCAGTCATCACAATTTGTTTGTTATCTTCATATAAAGCGTTAAAAGTATTGAAGAATTCATCTTGGGTTCCCTCTTTATTAGCAAGAAACTGAATATCGTCAATCAATAACAAATCAACATTGCGATAAACTTTTCTAAATTCCTGCATTTTATTATTTTGCAGCGAATCAATAAAATCATTTGTGAATTTTTCAGTGGTTACGTATTTAACAATGGCATTTGGATTCGATGAAAGAACTTTATTACCAATAGCCTGCATTAAATGAGTTTTTCCTAATCCAACGCCTCCATAGAAAAATAGCGGATTATAAACTTTACCGGGATCTTCTGAAACAGCTAGTGCAGCAGCATGAGCCATCTGATTTCCCTGACCAATGACGAAAGTATCAAAAGTGTAGTTAGGATTTAAGTGTGGATCAATATGTGGTATTTCAGATTTTCCGTTAGCTTCATTAAATCTTTTCAGATTTTGGTTATTGTCGTCAACTTCACCTTTTAAAACCAGATTTGGCGTAATGTCAGTTTGTGTGATTGCATAGGCATATTCAATAAAGGTTGATTTTAATTGTCGATCCCAATAATCACGATGTAATGCGGTTGGTAGTTCTAGAGTTAAAACATTTCCTTCATAAGAAATTGGTTTTACGGAATTAATCCAGGTGTCGTATGTATTATTGTCAAAATTAGCATTTTCTTTAAATTTAAGTTTAATTTTATTCCATAATTCGTTTTGATTCATGAGCCACGAACCTCCTACTTAAAACATAGCAATATTTTAGCATTTAAGATTTAAGTTTTCCACAAGCAAAAGCATCCTGTGTATAAATGTTTCACAGTTAGTTAAAAAGTTATTAACAGCTATGTTGATAACTTTTTTGTTTGGTCTATTTAAATAGATATTAACAAAATTTGTGGATATTTTGTTGGCGTAATGGCGCTGTTTGTTTAACTTATTGTTACTTGTTAACAGGCTGTGGATAAAAATAATTACATCATGTTATCTTGTGTATAAACTGGTTAAAACCTTGTGATTTTAATTTGGTGTTATCCACAACAATTCACAACTTATTTTCATGAAACTTTTTTTAAATCCACAGATAGTTACTTTAGTTATTAAAATTTGCTATTTGCTCTTAGACTGTTTTGTGATATTATTAGAAAGAAATACCATTGAAGTATTATAAAATCGATTAAAAAGATTAATCTAAAATATTAAGGAGGGCTCGTAATGAAGAGAACTTACCAACCAAAGAAACGTCACCGTAACCGTGTCCATGGTTTCCGTGCGCGTATGCAAACTAAAGGCGGACGTAAAGTATTAGCTCGTCGCCGTCAAAAAGGTAGAAAAGTATTGTCTGCATAGACCACTGACCATTCGGTGGCCTTTTTTATTATGCAAATGTGAGCATTTGGAGAGTGATGTAATAATGAGAAAGTCTTATCGCGTTAAAAAAGAAGCTGAATTTCAACAAGTTTTTGAAAAACATGATTCGGTCGCCAATCGCCAATTTGTAGTCTATAAAATGGAGAAACCCAATCAACCTCATTTTCGGATTGGAATTTCTGTTGGAAAAAAGATTGGAAATGCGGTTCATCGTAATTGGGTAAAACGACGGGTTAGACAGTCTATGACAGAATTAAAGCCGAATTTGAGACAAGATGTTGATATTTTAGTGATTGCTAGACCTCGTGCTGATGGTTTATCAATGAAAGAAGTAAAAGCTAGTTTGGTGCATGTTTTAAAATTAGCAAATTTGTTAGATTCAGATTATAGTGAGGAATAAAAGTGAAAAAGTTTAAAAAAATTGCCACTGCACTCATGGCTGTTAGTTTGGTATTTGTTCTGACAGCTTGTAGTAATGCGCCAATTACCAGTCATAGTACTGGGATTTGGGATGGTTTAATCGTTTATAACTTTTCTCGTGCAATTATTTGGCTCTCAAAAGCATTTGATAATAATTATGGAATTGGAATTATTCTCTTTACCATTATTGTAAGAATTATTATTTTGCCTTTGATGATTTATCAAACTAAGAGCATGAAGAAAACGACTGAAATTCAGCCGCAATTAAAGGCCCTGCAAAAGAAATATTCATCACGAGATACTGATACGATGATGAAACTGCAAGCTGAGCAGAAAAAGTTGTACAAGGAAGCTGGAGTGCATCCATTTTCAAGTCTGCTACCTATGATTGTGCAATTACCGATCATCTTTGCTTTGTATCAGGCCATCTGGAGAACACCAGCATTGAAGACTGGTCATTTCTTATGGTTAGAACTTGGTAGCCGTGATCCTTACTTCATTTTACCGGTCCTAGCAGCATTATTTACCTTCTTTAGTTCCTGGTTATCGATGAAATCACAACCAGAAACAAATGGAATGGCAATGATGATGACAATCTTTATGCCAATCGTAATCTTCTTTACTGCTTTAAATGTTCCATCAGCTTTGTCGCTATATTGGGTTGTTACCAACGCATTCCAAGTAGTACAAACGTTGATTATTCAGAATCCTTGGAAGATGAAACACGAACGGGAAGAAAAATTACGTGCTAAAAAAGAACATGAACGAGCAGTTGAAAAAGCTATTCGTCGTGCTAAAAAGAGTCATCGTAAACATTAATTTAGAAATCATTTTAAAAAGTCGCTAGTATTTTGCTAGCGACTTTTTTCTTTGGGAAAATTTAATGTTACAAGTAGCCTAAAAGCCTTTATTGTCAGTATTATTTTGTGCTATGCTAACTAGGTTAGTAATTAACTAGGAGAATTAAATTATGCCAAAATATGAAGGCTCAACTCTAGAAACCGCCATTGAAAATGGACTAAAACAATTAAACATTACCCGTAATGAAGCAGAAATTAACGTGATTAAACACCCAAGTAAAGGATTTTTCGGACTATTTAAAAAGCCGGCGATCGTTGAAATTAGTAAAAAGACAGTAACCGCAAAACCAAGTGAACAGACGACTTCAAAGTCAGATAAAGTAGCTACAAAAGAAGCCAAATCAGCTCCTAAAACCAATTTAACTAAAGCAAAAGAAACTTTAAGCAAACCCAAGGCTAGTAATAGCTCAAAGTCAAATGAGATGTCGAGCGAAGACCGCTTTGAACGTAATTTTGCGGTAGTCAAAGACTTAGCTAAATATTTACAAGCAGTCTTGGAACAAATGGGAATTGATGCCACTCTTCAAGTTGATATGCCCAATAATAAGCACGTCTATATTAACTGTGAGACTAATAAGGAAGGCTTGTTGATTGGTAGACACGGGCGAACTATTAACTCTTTACAACAATTATGCGAATTTTATTTAAATAATCACGGTGTTAACTACGTCGAGGTTATTTTGGATACGGCTAATTATCGGGAAAGACGGCGAAAAATTTTAGCTGATTTAACCCGCAAGACGACACGGGATGTCGAAGTTACCAACCAACCAGTTCATCTTGATTCAATGCCAGCTTTTGAACGCAAGCAGATTCATGCCGCAATGGAAGATTATGAGGATTTAATTACTTATTTGGTCGGAACTGAATCTAATCGGGAAGTTGTGATTGCACCGCGGTAGTTTCAATTGACAAAGGTAAGTTTTCATCTTATTATGAAAACAAATGAAAGTAACTGAATAGATAAAGTAGTGAAAGTACTTTGTCCCTGTATTGAAAGATACATGGGGTAGGTACTTTTTTTATGCGATTAATCAATTGAAAGAAAGGGGTAAAAAGATGACATTAATAACGACTGATTACGATACAATTGCAGCGGTTTCAACTCCAGCAGGGGTTGGGGGAATTTCAATTGTGAGAATTAGCGGCAGCGATGCGTTAAAGATTGCACAAAAAATTTATCGCGGGAAACAACTTGATCAAGTTACGACTGATACCATTAATTATGGGCATATTATTGATCCCGCTAACGATAACAGCGAAGTTGACGAAGTAATGGTATCGGTAATGCGAGCTCCTAAAACTTATACTAAAGAAGATATTATTGAAATTAATTGTCACGGTGGAATTCAAGTGACAAATAAAGTATTACAAATTGTGCTGCGGAACGGTGCTAGAATGGCTGAACCAGGTGAATTTACCAAAAGAGCCTTTTTAAATGGTCGAATTGATTTATCACAATCAGAAGCGGTAATGGATTTAATTGATGCAAAAACTGATGAAGCTCGTAAAGCAGCTTTGAATCAATTAGATGGTAATTTATCAGCTGTCATCAAAAAATTGCGCCAAAAAATTGTTGATTTGCTAGCAAATGTTGAAGTTAATATCGATTATCCAGAATATGATGGTGCTGAAGAAGTAACGTCGAAATTGATGTTGGAAAGAGCACGGGAAATAAAAACTGATATTAATCATTTATTAGATACCGCCCAACAGGGAAAAGTATTGCGTGATGGACTTAATACGGCAATTGTCGGTCGTCCCAATGTTGGGAAATCTAGTTTGTTAAATCGCTTATTACATGAAGAAAAAGCAATTGTAACGGATGTTCCAGGGACAACTCGTGATGTTCTTGATGAATATGTAAATGTTGCGGGTGTTCCACTTCATTTAGTTGATACTGCTGGAATTCGTGATACCGAAGATAAAGTTGAAAAAATCGGAGTAGGGCGTTCTCGTGATGCAATTAAACAATCCGATTTAGTTTTGTTAGTATTAAATGCTAACGAGCCGTTAACCGATGAAGATCGCGAGTTATTGGACTTAACTCAGAATAACAAACGAATTATTTTATTAAATAAGACCGATTTAGATGAACATTTAGATATTACTGAATTAAAACAGAACTATGGAGCTAGTGAGATCATTAAAACTTCAGCCATTGCTGAAAATGGAACTAAATCGCTGGAAGATACGATTTCTAAGCTGTTTTTTACAAAAGGTATTGCTAGTACCCAAAATGACGTGATGGTTACGAATGCACGGCATATTAGTTTGTTGCAGCAAGCGTTGGATTCCGTCCAAACAGTGATTGATGGAGTCGAAAGTGGACTACCAGTTGATATTGCACAAATCGATCTTCATAGTGCTTGGGATTACCTTGGCGAAATTACTGGTGATAGTTATGACGATGAATTAATGGATCAGCTGTTTGAAAAATTCTGTATTGGAAAATAACAATTGTTTCACATGAAACATTTGGAGGTAAAATGACTGAAAATAAAAATGAAGTATTAAAAGAAACCGAGGTTAAACATACCTATGATGCTGGCGAATACGATGTAATCGTAGTTGGTGCCGGTCATGCTGGCTCTGAAGCTGCTTTAGCGGCAGCGCGGATGGGACAAAAAACCCTGCTATTAACAATTAGTTTGGAAATGGTTGCTTTTATGCCATGTAATCCATCAGTTGGAGGCCCCGCAAAAGGCACAGTAGTTAGAGAAATTGATGCTTTGGGCGGTGAAATGGGTAAAAATATCGACAAAACTTACATTCAAATGAGAATGTTAAATACTGGAAAGGGTCCGGCGGTTCAAGCATTACGTGCTCAAGCCGATAAGCATGCTTATCATCAAGAAATGAAAAATACAATTGAAAAAGAACCTAATCTGGATTTGCGCCAAGCAATCGTAGATGATTTGTTAGTCAAAGATCACAAGGCAGAAGGAGTAGTAACTAATACTGGGGCAACCTACCATTCCAAAACAGTTGTAATGGCAACGGGGACTTCTGCTCGAGGACAAATTTATATTGGTGAATTGCGTTATTCATCTGGTCCTAACAACTCGCTTCCTTCCATTAAGTTATCAAAAAATTTGGAGAAAAAAGGCTTTAATTTAGAACGATTTAAAACCGGAACACCACCTCGAATTAATGGGAATACGATTAATTATGCAGAAACTGAAGAACAACCCGGTGATGCACAGCCGCGTCATTTTAGTTACACTACCCCATATAGTGATTACTTATCAGTAAGTGATCAGGTTTCTTGTTGGTTGACTTATACTAATCCGAAAACGCATAGTTTAATTCGAGATAATCTAGATCGTTCTCCATTGTTTAACGGGATTATTGACGGAATTGGACCTCGTTACTGTCCTTCTTTAGAAGATAAAGTAGTTCGTTTTGCGGATAAAGATCGTCATCAAGTGTTCTTAGAACCTGAAGGACGCGGTAATGACGAATGGTACGTTGATGGAATGTCTAATTCAATGCCTGAAGAAATTCAACAGGAAATGCTCCATTCAGTTAAAGGTCTGGAAAATGCACAGATGATGCGTCCGGGTTATGCGATTGAATATGACATTATTACACCGCAACAAATGAAACCTAGCATGGAAAGCAAATTAGTAGAAGGACTGTTCACTGCTGGTCAAACCAATGGGACATCTGGTTATGAAGAAGCTGCCGGACAAGGCTTGATTGCGGGGATTAATGCCGCACGGAAAGTACAAAATAAAGACCCATTGATTTTAAAACGTTCGGATGCTTATATCGGCGTCTTGTTAGATGACTTGGTTACCAAAGGAACTAACGAACCATACCGTCTCTTAACCAGTCGGGCTGAATACCGTTTGCTACTAAGAAATGATAATGCTGATATGCGTTTGACCCCAATTGGTCATGAGATTGGCTTGATTTCGGATGAAAGATATGCTGAATTTGAAAAGAAGCGCCAGGCAGTTGAAGACGAAATTAAGCGTTTGGAAAGCTTGCGCATTAAGCCAAGCGACAAGATTAATCAGTTTGTTGAATCACATGGAGATAAACCATTACAAGATGGCATTTTAGCAGCACAATTTTTACGTCGTCCTTATGTTGATTATGATAAATTATTGGAATTTATTCCGGCAACTGAAAATAAGTTAGATCCACGTGTGATTGAACAAGTTTCAATTCGAGTAAAATATGCCGGTTACATTAAAAAGGAAGAAGCTAAAGTTGCAAAAATGAAACGGATGGAATCTAAGAAGATTCCTGAAAACATTGATTATGATGCTATTGACGGAATTGCAACTGAAGGAAAACAAAAATTAAAGGAAATTCAGCCACAAACAATTGCCCAAGCTTCGCGAATTAGCGGAGTTAATCCATCTGATATTGCAATTTTAGGAGTTTATATTCAACAAGGTAAGATTGCAAAAACTAAATAATACTCAAGAAAATCGTGTAGAAACCTTACACGATTTTTTTATATTATAATGAAGTTATGGAGGAAACTATGGCTAAAAAAATTGTAAGAGCAACTAAACATGGTGATCAGGTTGAATTACCTGTTACTAGCGAGATTCGCATTGATCCAGATGGTGAATTTTATGTTTCACAAACTAATGAGGGTGATATTATTTTTACCCCGATTCATAGAGATATTTTTTCCAATCCAGCTTATGATGATATTGACTTTGCACAAACTGAAGTTGATATTGGCGGACTAATTGGAAGTGAAAAATTAGATGACTAAAGAATATATTCCTGATAAAAAGGATTTGATGTACCTTGATTTTGATCCGCAAAGCGGCATAGAAATCAAAAAGCGCCGTCCAGCATTAGTACTAAGTAATCAGGATTACAGTAAAAAGACAGGATTAGTTGCTGTTTCGCCAATCACGCATACGCGTAAGAACAAGATAACTTCGATTAAAGTCGGCGGGAAGCAGATTGACGGATATGTAAATGCACTACAATTTTATACTTTTGATTTTCGGGCGCGTGATGCACAATACATTGAAAAAGCATCGCAACAAGTTTATTTCAAAACTATGAATGTGATTAAACAAATCTTTTAGCTGGAGGAGAATCAGATGAAGTTTTATACAAACGATGGAGTTGAGATTGTCTACGATGATTTTGGCGAACCAGATAATCAGCCAATCGTCATTTTATCGGGGATTGGAGCTTATAAAGAATACTGGGAAGCAACCATTGAGATGCTGGTTAGTCATCACTATCGCGTGATTAACATGGATGCACGAAATCAGGGGCAATCAGAGCGAACTGGCAAAGGGTTGCGGATGGCTCGTCATGCTCAGGATTTACAAGAATTAATTGAAAAATTAGCTTTAAAAGACCCTATTTTAATGGGAAATTCCATGGGAGCTGCCACCATGTTTGCTTATGTTTCCCTATATGGAGACCAGCATGTTAAAGCCATTATTGATGTTGATCAAAGTCCAAAGATGATTAATGATGACACTTGGAAATTTGGCTTTAAAGATATTGGATGGGATGATTTTCACGAAGTGCTTAAATTTCCTTTTGGAAAAGCAACGCATAAAAATTTTGACAATCAATTATTTGCTAAATTACAAGCTTTAAAACAGGAATATCCATATGATGCAGAGTTGAATTATCCTTTATTAATCGATCATGCTACCCAGGATTGGCGTGATATTATCTTACATTTAAGTTGTCCATTATTAATTATTTGTGGCAAAAATTCGCCTTATTTTAATCCCGAATTTGGGAAGGCTACTGCTAAGATGTCAAATCAAGTATCAGTAGAAGTCGTTGATAATGCTGGTCACTTGGTTATGGCGGAGCAGCCGCAAGAATTCAATCGAGTATTACTTAATTTTTTGGGAAAACTTTAATCGATTGTCTTTGAAAAAGGCACTATAAAGTGAGTATAATAACAGAGTATTGAATAAAGCGATTACAAAATAATGGAGGGATTATGATGGCCGAAGAAAATGTTTTTGAAATTCATAAGAAACATACCGGTGTCCTTGGAATTGAAAGTGAATTTCCAGTTGATAACAAAACCGAACTGGGATTAGCTTATACTCCAGGAGTTGCTAAAGTAGCTAAAGCAATTGAAAAAAATCCGGAACTCAAAGATGTTTACACGATGAGTGGAAAGTTAGTTGGATTAGTAACTGATGGGTCTGCTGTCTTAGGATTAGGAAACATTGGTCCAGCAGCCGGATTACCAATTGTAGAAGGGAAGGCATTGTTATATAAAGATTTAGCAGATGTTAATGCGCTTCCAGTTGCTGTCGACCAAGGGAGTGCTGAAGAAATTGCTGCTAATATTAAAGCAGTTTCAAAAAGTTTTGCTGGAATTCACTTGGAAGATATTGCCGCACCAAAGTGTTTCAAAATTGAAGACATTTTGAGTGAACAACTTGACATTCCTGTCTATCACGATGATCAAGAAGGAACTGCTATCGTAATTTTAGCTGCCTTAATCAATGCTGCTAAAGTAGTTCACAAAGATTTGAAAGACTTAAAAGTTTTGATTAATGGAGCTGGAGCTTCAGGAATTGCAACTGGTAAATTATTGTATGCAGCTGGGATTGAAAATGTAACTTTAGTTGATATTGATGGAACCGTAAAACCTTATGATTCTAACTACAATGAATATCAAACTGGTTTAGCAATGAAGTTTAATGGTGCTAAAGGCGATACCTTAGATGAGGTTATTGACGGACAAGATGTTTTCATTGGTCTTTCAGTAGCAGATGTTTTAAGTGAAGCACAAGTAAAACGGATGGCAAAAGATCCAATCATCTTTGCTTTAGCTAACCCGGTTCCAGAAATTGATCCTGAAAAGGCGAAAGCAGCTGGGGCCGCAGTAGTTGCTACTGGGTCAAGTAAATATCCTAACCAAGTTAATAACATCTTGGTTTTCCCTGGATTGTTCAAGGGATTACTTGAAAGTGGGATAAAAAAAGTTACTTTCCATATCGAAGAAGTAGTTGCTGACGCTCTTGCTGGTATGATTCCTAATCCAACTCCAGACGAAATTGTTCCCGGAGTTTTTGATAAAGGTGTCGTTGAAACTGTTACAGATTCAATCATCAATTTAAAAAAATAGATTGTTAGGTGATTAGGCATGGATGCACAGATTAGAGACATTAATTTAGCTAATCCAGATGAATTTGAAGAGTGGAAAAACTTTTTAGAATCATTAGGAATCGCTAATTTTTCCGGTGCAGAAGTTGATCCGCTAGATGGTACAATTGGTCTCTTCGAAGGAGACAAATTAGTTGGAACCGGGTCTTATTCGGAAAACATTTTGAAATATATTGGAGTTTGTCATAAAGATACTAGTAATGGGGTTTATTTCAATAAAGTTGTATCTTCCCTATTAACTAGATTGGGCCAATTGGGAGTTTTTCATGTATTTGTGTTCACGAAACCTCAATATTCCAAAAGTTTCCAACATGTTGGATTTAGTGAAATCGTCCAAAGCGAAAATGCGGCCTTTTTAGAAACCGGGAACTATAATATCAAAGATTACCTGGCTGAGATTCCACATCTAGCAGGTGATGATATTTCTGCCATTGTGATGAATGCAAATCCTTTTACACTCGGTCATCGCTACTTGGTAGAAGCAGCTGCTAAACGCAGCAAACATGTCTACGTTTTTGTGGTAAGTACCGATAAGTCTTTGTTTAATTCCAAAGAGCGACTGGAATTAGTCAAAGAAGGCACGAAAGATTTGGAAAATGTCGAAGTAGTATCCGGAGGCGACTATTTAGTTAGTTATGCAACTTTTCCTTCTTATTTTTTAAAATCGGATAAGAGTAAAGTAGTTTATCAAACGACAATTGATGCTTTGGTATTCAAGGAATGGATTGCGAAAAATCTTAATATTAAAACTCGTTTTCTAGGTACCGAACCTGAATCAAAAACGACAGACGTTTATAATGAGGTATTGAGAGACGTATTGCCTCCAGAAGTCAAAGTGGAAGTGATTCCGCGAAAAGAAAACGGAAGCGGCGACATTATTTCAGCACGAACTGTTCGATTAGCAATAAAAAATGATAATATTAGTAGTATAAGGAATATTGTTCCAACTTCTACCTATGATTTTATTGAAAATCATTTAGGCGAACTACAGGATCGGATTAAGAAAGGAATGAAGATTGATGGAAATTAAGAAAACTGCCATGGATGGCACTCTTGAATCATCAGATATTCAAATTACGGTTAGTAAAGGTACTAACGGTGTCAACATCGATTTAACTTCTGACGTTAAGGAACGTTTTGGTGATGATATTATTGCTACTATCAAAAAAGTAGCTAGTGATTTCCAATTAGATAATGTAAATATTAAGGCTGTCGATCAAGGCGCTTTGGATTGTGTAATTAAGGCACGTGCCATTACTGCAATTCAACGAGCACTTGGAAATAGCGAAGAACCAGCATGGGAGGCACTCTAATGGCTTTTAAAAAAGATCGTTTGCGTAGAACCATGATGTTTGTTCCTGGTAATAACGCTGGTATGATTAAAGATGCCGGTATTTATGGTGCAGACTCAATCATGTTTGATTTGGAAGATTCAGTTTCACTTGCTGAAAAAGATTCTGCAAGAAACTTAGTTTACGAAGCATTGACAACTGTTGATTATGGCGATGCCGAATTAGTTGTTAGAACTAATGGTTTAGACACCGACTTCTTTGAAGCAGATGTTAAAGCAATGGTTAAGGCTGGAATCGATGTTATCCGAATTCCTAAAACTGAAAACGCCGACATGGTTAAAGAAATGGAAAACCTCGTTGTTGCAGCTGAAAAAGAATTTGGGATTCCCGTTGGGACAACTCATTTGATGGCTGCCATCGAAAGTGCCGAAGGGGTCTTAAACGTTCCAGAAATTGCAAAATCTTCTGATCGTATGATCGGGGTTGCTTTATCAGCCGAAGATTACACCACTGATATGCAAACTCATCGTTACCCTAATGGTAAAGAACTTGAATTTGCTCGTAACATGATTATTAATGCTGCACGTGCCGCTGATATTGCTGCTTTTGATACGGTTTATACCGATGTTGACAATACTCAAGGCTTAATTGATGAAACTGAATACATTCATGAATTGGGTTACGATGGTAAATCAGTTATTAATCCTCGTCAGATTCCAGTGATTGATAAAGTCTTTGAACCATCAAAAGAAGCAATTAAGAATGCTCAAAACGTAATTGCTGCTATCGAAAGAGCTCATCAAGCTGGTTCAGGTGTAATTGCAATGAACGGTCAAATGGTTGACCGTCCAGTTGTAATGCGTGCTGAACGTGTTATGAAATTAGCTCAAGCATCAGGACTCGTAGACAAGGAGGGTCATTACATTGGAAAATAAATTAGGTCGTGTATTACCTGAAACTCTAATGGAAAAACTTAACTTAAAACCTTTTGAAACTACTGTGATTGGTCATCCAATTGTACAAAGAACCGCTCCTAAGGTTAGAGTTTCTAATGGTGATGATAAAGTTACCAATGATTTGAAAAAAATCGTTCAAGATAATGTCAAAGATGGCATGACAATTTCATTCCATCATCATTTTAGAAATGGTGACTTTGTCTTTAACCAAGTTATGAAAATTATTATGGACTTGGGAATTAAAAACTTAACTTTAGCACCATCATCTTTGACTGGTGCCATGAACGATGTTGCCATTGAAGCTATCAAAAATGGTACAGTTACTAACATCACTACTTCGGGGATGCGTGGTTCATTGGGAGAAGAAGTTTCTCATGGAATCTTAAAAGATTCAGTTATTTTCCGTTCTCATGGTGGTCGTGCTCGTGCCATTGAAGAAGGAGACATTAAGATTGATGTTGCCTTTTTAGGGGTTCCAAATGCTGACCGTTGTGGTAATGCTAACGGAATGTACGGAGAAGAAGCTTTTGGTTCATTAGGTTATGCCTTAATGGATGCTAATTATGCCGACAAAGTGGTGTTATTAACTGATAATTTGGTTGACTACCCTAATACTCCAGCTCCAATTAACCAAACAATGGTTGATTACGTAGTTGAAGTGGATAAAGTTGGAGATCCTGACAAGATTGGTTCTGGTGCTACTAGATTTACTACTGATCCTAAGAACTTGAAGATTGCTAACTTGGTTAGTGATGTAATTACTAACTCTTCTTATTTCAAAGAAGGATTTTCATTCCAAACTGGTTCTGGTGGAGCTGCTTTGGCTGTTACTAGATACTTAAGAAAAGCTATGATTGAACAAAACATTCATGCTTCATTTGGTCTTGGCGGTATTACTAAGCCAATGGTGGACTTGCTTGAAGAAGGTTTAATTAATAAATTAATGGATGTGCAAGACTTTGATAAAGCCGCTGCTCAATCAATGAAAGATAATAAGAACCAACAAGAAATTAGTGCTTCATGGTACGCTGATCCTGATAATAAGGGTGCCATGGTTGACCAATTAGATGTTGCAATCCTTAGTGCGCTTGAAATCGATACTGATTTCAACGTTAACGTCTTAACTGGTGCAGATGGCATGATTCGTGGTGCTGTTGGTGGACATCAAGATGCCGGAACTGCTAAGTTAACAATCATTTGTGCTCCCTTAGTTCGTGGTCGGATTCCTTCAGTAGTTAAGAGTGTTGGAACTGCTGTTACTCCTGGTGATTCAATTGATGTTTTGGTTACTGAACGCGGAATCGCAGTTAACCCTAACCGTCCAGAGTTGATTGATCAACTTAAGAATGTCCCTGGAATTGATCTTTGCACAATTGATGAATTAGCTGAAAAAGCTGAAAAAATTGTTGGTAAAGAAGAACCATTGAAGTTTGACGATAACACAGTTGGTATCGTTGAATACCGTGATGGTACAGTGATTGATACTATCAAACAAGTTAAAGATTAATTAGATAATAAAAAAGCTTCTATCTTGCAATGAGGTAGAGGCTTTTTTTGAGAGGTAAATGATGAAAGCTGATATTTTTAAAAACGGCAGCGAACAAACGATTGCAGATGTTTTGCGAAATAAGGACCAACGGGCAGCACTGCAACAACAATTATTACAGCAGTATCCTGATGATACGATAGTTGCTGTCAAACTTAATATTCCAGGACCAATTAAGACGAATGACAAAATTGTAAAGTTATTCAAAGCTGGGATTAAACAAATTGAAACTATTTTACAAGCTAACGGAAAGTTATTAAAAAAAATTCAGCAAAATCAGCCGACAGGTCCAGAAAATTTTTATGTGTTTCAATTGTCTGGGATGCAGGTGAAGCAATTAGCATCTGAGTTTGAAGACCACAATCTGTTAGGTCGTCTCTTTGATATTGATGTGATGGATGCTAAAAACGCTCATTATTCACGCAAACAGTTAAATTGGCCGAGTCGCAAGTGTTTTATTTGTAATCGCGATGCCAAAGAATGCGGTAGAAACCGAACCCATTCGGTTGCAGAACTGCAAGCATATGTTAATCAAGTATACAATGAGGTATTTAGCGATGAAGGATAATGTTTTAGAGTTACCAATAGCAGTACGACGGCAGCATGAAGTAGTTTTAGCAGCGATTCAAGCGATGCTTTATGAAGTAGTTACCAATCCGAAACCTGGCTTGGTGGATCCTGTTAATAATGATGGCCATGCCGATATGGATGTTTTTAATTTTATTGATAGTGCAACGACGATGCAGCCATATTTACAGCAATGTTTTGCAGTAGGACACGAGTATGCTGGCAATGATTTAACAGAAATGTTTGCTAGGATTCGTCCCTTGGGAATTAAAGCTGAAAAGTTAATGTATCAGGTTACTAATAATGTAAATACGCATAAAGGGGCAATTTTTGCATTAGGTATTATGGTAACGGCAGTTGGTTATGCAACGTCTCAAACGCGACACGTAACACTGGGACAGATTATGCAGATAGAACAGCAGATGACAGCTGGACTGGTTAAGCATGATTTGAGTCAGATTCAAAATAAAGCCGAGTTAACAGCTGGTGAAAAACAGTTTTTGCAATATGGGACTACTGGAATTCGTGGGGAGGCTGAAACTGGTTTCAAAACGGTAATTGATGCCGGGTTGCCAGCATTATTAAACAGTACAGGAACGGAAAATGAACGAATTCTCACTGCCTTATTGAGTATTGTAGCTAACAATATTGATAGTAATCTGATTAAACGGGCTGGAAGTGTTGCGATTGTTGATCAAGTTCATCAACAAGTCCAAAAAATGTTACACGTGAAACACTCAACCGGGAAATTGGATTTACAGGAACTACAAAAAATGTGTCAGGAGTTTGGTAAACAAAATTTAAGTCTTGGCGGCTCAGCAGATCTATTGATTTTAACCATCTTTTTAGCTAAACTGTGTCAAAAAATATAAATTTAATGTTAAAATGAGCGCGATAGATAATATATGGCAATGTGGAAGGAAGTTTTTATTATGGCAGACTCTTTAAATGCAGCAAATGTAAAGCCAGGTTCAGAAGCAGTTGTAACTGGATTTGTACAATTTAACTCTTTGGCAGAAAAAGTAGTTAGTCGAATTGGCATGGATCATACTCCAGCTTATACGATTACTTTATCTGATCCCAAAGTGGTTAGCGGGGATGAAACATTAGTAAAATATCTTGAGAATCATTTTTATCATAGTGCCATTCATGATGATACGCGTGCTACTTATATTTCAAAGGCTCCATATGCGCCAACCATTTATGGGGCTAACTCTGATGCACCTGTGACAGGATTGCCTGCCAATGAAGTTTTACAAGTAGATGGTAAACCTGCTGCTTTGGCAGTTAACCAGCAAGTATATGTATTAGTTCGTTGCTTCAAACCTAAGAACTTTAATAACTTAGGCTTGGCTTTAGAAGCAGTTAAGATTCAAAATTTGGCTCATCCATTGTTATATACTGGCTTTGGCGCTGCTGAAGCTTCTGACTTTGGAACAAAAACGAATGTATTTGATAATGCAAACGTTGATTTTGATGGTTTTCCTAAGCAGGATTAATTAAATAGCAAATTAAAAAGGTCGCTCATGAATTAAATCATGAGCGACCTTTTTTGATTGTTAGTAGTCTAATAATCTAAAATAATCCTATTATTATAACCTTTTTGGAATTGATTCATAATCAGAATATTAATAAAATGAATTTAACAATATTTATTATTATTTTGTATAATAATATCATTCCTTTACAAACAAACTACTTACCAATCCGATTACCATAATGATGAACATACAAAGAAAGCCATAGTTAGCTCCCCAAACATCGTTTAAGCGACCAATAAAAGTTGACGAAAAGATTTCGATAAATTGTGCACCACCAGTCCACATTGAGGTAGTCCGACCCATATAAGATTTTTTTACAACTCGCATTAAAATAGTATTAATAGTTACTCGCAATGATGAATTAGAAAGACCAATTAAAAATGCAAATGAGTAAGTAAGCAGAGTGGATTTTAAAATAAATAAACTAAACAGTGCAATACTTGCGATTGTAAAGAAGGCTATCAACAAATGCTGTTTGTTGAATTTATTTAAAAGCCAGGCAGATAGTAAACCAGCAGCTAGGCCACCGATTCCATAACACATGTCGGTAATTCCGTAGGCAATACTGTTATCGTTTAAAATATTACTGACATATCCAGGCATTGAAACATTAAATAGTTGGGTCACAATCAAAGGAAGAATCGAGATTAATCCTAAAATCAAGATTAATTTATGTTCCAATACATAACTAAAAACGGAATTTTCTTTGACATTGTTTTCAGTTTTTGCAATTGTTTGATGATCTATCGGACTAGTAAACATCAAAATAATGGCAATTGAGAATAAAATAACATTTAAAAGCAAAATTGGAATAAAACCCACATAATTAATTACGACTCCAGAAGCAGCTCCAGCGAGAAACATGCCGACTTGCAACGAGATTTCAATAAAAGAGTTCGCCATTCCAAGTAAATTATCTGGCACGATTGCCTGTACATAACTTCGTGATGATGACATATAAGCAACCCAGCCAGCTCCTGTGACAATCGCTAACAGGTACATGGCGATAAGGTTAAATTTAAATAGATACAGCCAAAGAGCAATTAATGCAATTGGAATGGCACGGAAAACAAATGTAGCAATAATCACGTTTCTACGCATAAATTTATCGGTTATCCAACCAGCAATTGGTGAGATTAGAAAGCCTGCGAGTACGTTAATGGCTAAAAACATTCCTACAATACTATCAGAATGAGTTTGTTGTAAAACATACCAGTTAGCTCCGACTGTTGCCATTTCAACTCCAAAGCCAGAAATAATATCAGCAAAAAAGAAATTTCTAAATTTATTTTGCCGTAATAATGTAAAATTCATATTGATACCCGCTTTCTGTAAAAATAATTGATTACAGAGTATTGTACATTCTGTTTTAATTTGTAGTACGCTTATGTAAAGTATCTCGTCACTATGAATTGAGGGCGTTAAAATGACTAACGGGGAACTAATAAAAAAGCTGCGTCAAGAAAGAGGAATGTCTCAACTACAGTTATCTAGAGATATTTCTAGTCGGACTACTTTATCATCATTTGAGAATAATAAATCAAGAGTCGCAAGCGATATTTTGTTCAAGTATTTAAAAAGAATGAACGTTACTGTGCAGGAATACACTTTCTATCTCAATAACAGTACGCAAACTGAAAAAGAACAGGCTTTACAATATTTTCAGGAAAACATTTATCAAGAAAGAGATTTTGAAATTCAAAAAAGAATTTTAAATTTTCAAGCTAAATACAAAGATTATAATGACTTCTTTTTTTGCTGCTTATCAATTGAATTGAAATTATTTTTGAACAAATCACATGAAAAACCTGTTTTTGATGTTGATGAAGATATTGGTTTAATCAAGAATTATTTAGAAGGAATTCAACAATGGGGACACTTTGAAATGTTTCTATTTTCGAATTGTCTGCAAATTTTTAGTAGCGAGTATATTCGTGCAACGTTCAATACGTTATTTAGAAAGACTAAAATTTTGAGTCAAATTGATACTTATAAAAGTGATCTGGCTATCTTTTTAAATAACTGTATTGTTTTATCATTTGAACGAAAAGATTTTCAAAATGCTCGTTTTTATATTCAGCAATTGAATAGTGTTTCTCAAGATACACCGCGAAAAATGTATGATAAATTAATGAGTAATTATTATCTAGAACTTTTAAAACACTTAATCACGAGAAATTCGATGGTAACAAGTGTTATCAATCAGTTTGAAATGATGGGATTTGATGAACACGCTGATCGATTATCTGAATTTAAAGATAGAATGGAATATGAAGTTAATGGGATTATTTCTTAATATTGATGGATTTGTCACCTTTTCAAGTAATTAATTTAACTGATTTAATGCCAAATTATTGGAAATAAAAAGGAGAGATGAAATCATGATAACGCTTAAAGAATTACACGATAAAGTCAAGTCTGATTATGAAAGCGGAAAGTACGATAGTGCCAAAAAATTTTATACCAAGGGAAGCCAAAATAAAGCGAATTATAAATATACCTATCATGGGGCAGAAAAAAATAATGTATCAGACTATCAACGTGGCTATACTCAAGCATTAAATGACTATAATAATCATCGGCATTTTAAGTTGTATCCCAAAAGAATTGTTGATTTTTTGAATAAACTACTTGGAAATCGGTTAATAGAAATCTCTGATTTTATTGATGGGTATGTAACGGCTAAACATGAGATAAAACGAAATAATTAGTTTCAGCTTTAAGATTCGTATTTTAACCTGCAAATTTTAACCTGCAAAGGAGAGATAATCATGGTTAAATTCATTGAGCGAGAAACTCATTTTATGCCTGCTAATAACAAGTTCGTCCAACGCAAATTCTTTGATATTCCATATGCAAATGGGAAACGGCGATTATTAGACATTTATTTGCCTAATCAGCATCAGGAAACCTATCCAGTTATTATTGATGTGCATGGCGGCGGGATGTATTTTGGCAGTAAAAGTTCTAGTAAGCTTAATGGTGCATTAGCCTTATTAAAACATGGCTATGCGGTAGTAAGCCCAAATTACTCATTGAGTTATATGGCACCATTTCCAACGCCAATTTATGAATTAAAAGCAGTTGTGCGTTGGGTAAAGGCAAATGCGAATCAATATCATTTTGATCCACGCAACGTGTTTATGATGGGAGAATCATCTGGAGCACAATTAGCGATGCTAGTAGCAGCCTCAGAAGCTGACGGAGAGTTACAAACTGATTTTGGTGGAAATTTTAATTATTCAAGTCAGGTAAATGGCGTAATTGCTTCATACGGACCTTACAATTTGGCTATGATGAAACCAGAGTTTGAAGTTTTAGGACAAACACCAAAATTTACCGAAACTGGAGAAGCCGACTCATTTGAAGGAGCTATGCTCGGGTTTCATCGTCCTAGTGATGTCCCTCATTTAAATGCCATGGCTAATCCTGCTACATACCTTAATCAGGTCATGGTTCCAGTTTTAATGTATGCTGGAACTGGAGACCGTGTAGTTCCTTACATTCAAACCGTTAATTTGGCTGCTAAAGTCGCAGAAAAAATTGGCAGTGAAAATGTTGAATTACATATTATCAAAGATGTTCCGCATGGTCCTAGTGGGTTTATGAATGAAATGGTTTATGCACAAAAAGTGAAGTTTTTACAGCGTAATCTCGCTTATTAGTGGTAAAATTAAAGAATAATGAGACAGAAATGAGGAGACTAAATGAAAACCTTAAAAGGAATTTTAGGCTGGGTAATTCCAATTGTGATCGGCTTAGCAGTTGCTTTACTGATTAAACAATTTGTCTTCACCATGGCACGAGTTGATGGACCATCAATGCAACCTAATTTGGAAAATAACGAACGAATTATGGTCTGGTGTCAATCTAAAATTAAGCATGGCAGTGTGATTGTGTTTAATGCCACTGGACTTGATCCCGATGCACCGTCAAATGACAGTCCAATGAAACGATTATTAGGAAATGCCGGAACCGACTACGTTAAGCGGGTAGTTGCTTTGCCAGGCGATACAGTAGAGTTTAAAAATGGCGATTTGTTGGTTAATGGTAAAAAAGTTGATCAAAGCTATATCAGCAGTAGCCAACAAAAGCAGGGAACCGAGTATAATAATCAGCCGGGTAATTGGAATATTAACTCCCTTTCAAATAACTGGCCTAAGAACAAAGGAGCTATGAAAGTTAAACAAGGTCAATACTTTGTCTTAGGAGATCACCGAAGTGTTTCTAACGATAGTCGTTATTGGGGCTTTGTACCTAAAGACCACGTGATTGGGGTTGTTAAGACTTTCCCATGGAGTACTGATAAACAAAAACGTGATAATGTTAATGATCGTGATTATTAAAAATAATTAAGTAAAATCCAGCAATGTAGGTTGCTGGATTTTATTTGTTTTTATGAGCATAAATGCCTAAAATAACAGGTAAACCAAAAGGAGTTAGAATATGACAGAATTAAATCAACCAATTACACAAGCAGATATCAAAGAAATGAAAAATGCTTTAGAAAAACGTTCCGATCAAGAAATTGTGACCAACGCGGTTTTAAGCAATGGGATTAATAAAACCGCTACGAATGCTAAAGTTTTCAGTAAATTAAATCATACTTTTTCTAATGAAATTGATACGGGTAAAGTTTCTAATCAAAAGCATAGTGGACGCTGCTGGTTATTTTCAATTTTAAATACTTTACGGCACCGTTTTGCGGTTAAATATGATAAAAAAGATTTTGAATTATCTCAAAGTTGTTTATTCTTTTGGGATAAAATTGAACGGGCTAATATGTTTTACGACCGAATGATTGCTTTGGCAGGACGGCCAACTAGCGACCGTGATGTTGCTTTTTATTTGAGTCGTCCAGGTGAAGATGGCGGACAGTGGGCAATGGCAGCTGCGTTAGTTCAAAAATATGGCGTTGTTCCACGTGAAACATTCCCAGAAACAGCTGTGACTGAAAATACAAGTGACTTTGATATGTTCTTGAATCGTAAGATGCGTCATGACGGGATGAAACTGCGTGATTTAGTGAATGACAATGCATCGGATGCTAAGATTATGGAAACTAAAGCAGCTATGATGCAGGAAATTTATCGGATTACCGCTGAATCAGTCGGTGTCCCACCTGAAAAATTCGACTTGGAATATCGCGATGATAAACATCAATATCATTTAGACCAAGGACTAACTCCAAAAGAATTTTACAATAAATACATTGGGGTTGATTTAAATGATTTTGTGGTTTTGACCAATGCCCCTGATAAGAAAATGGATGAAATGTATTCATTACCTAGCCAAAATAACGTGGTTGGTGGAATGCAGATTGAATTTTTGAATGCACCGATGAAAGAATTGAAAGAAGCAGCGATTAAACAAATCAAAGATGGCGACACAGTGTGGTTTGGAAACGATGTACTGCAACAAATGGATCGTCAAAAGGGATATTTGGATAGTGAATTATACTTGCAGGATAAGTTGTTTGGAGTTGATACCCAGATGACAAAGACTGAACGACTTGAATATCATGAAGCTGAAGTTACACATGCCATGACTTTGACGGGCGTGGACTTGATTGACAATCAACCAATTAAATGGAAAGTGGAAAATAGTTGGGGTGAAAAGATTGGTGATAAAGGCTACTTCGTGATGTCAGATAGCTGGATGGATGACTTTACTTATGAAGTTGTAGTTAAGAAGAACTATTTAAAGGAAAAACAACTGGAAGTACTAAAACAAGCTCCGATTGTATTGGAACCATGGGATTCATTACAATAAACAAAATTATTATTGTAATAAGCTAAAACAAACCTATGTAAGCGATTACATGTTAGACTTGTCTTGATTTAAAATTTAGTTAATCAAGGAGTCTGTAATCATGAGTGCCGAAAATAAAAATGAACCACTTTTTTTAAAACCAATTCTGCATCAAAAGATGTGGGGTGGAACGAACCTGAAAGAATCTAATTTGCCAATTAAAACAGACCACGTAGGTGAAGCATGGCTGGCATCGGTATATGGGCAGGATTTATCTAAAATTAGCAATGGTAAATTTAAAGGTAAAACCTTAAAACAAGTTTGGCATGATGAACCAGAGCTGTTTGATAATCATCGTTCAAATCAAACATTTCCCTTATTAGTCAAAATGCTGGATGCCAAAGAAAATCTTTCCATTCAAGTTCATCCGAATGACGAAAATGCCAACAAATATTTTTCGGAACCAAATGGTAAAACTGAGTGTTGGTATATTTTGGCTGCCAAGCCTGATTCGGTGGCTTATTATGGTCATAATGCGCAAACTGCAGCCGAGATGAAATCCGCAATTCAACAACATCAGTTAGAAAAAATTTTGACGACTATTTCCGTTAAGCCAGGTGATTTAATTTATGTACCCGCAGGAACTTTGCATGCTTTAGGAGCAGGAATTGTGGCATTAGAAGTTGAACAAAGTTCTGATAATACGCTGCGCTTTTATGATTTTGACCGAGTTGATCCAGAAACTGGAGAGCAGCGTCCTTTAAACATTAAGGATGCGATTGCGGTTACAAATTTTCCTAATATTGTTCCTAGTCAGGATATGACCAACCCAATTCAAGATACGCATAATCAAGCTATCACCAGTATTTTACGTTCAAAGTATTTTACGCTTAAAAGAATTAATGTTGATGGAGAAACTAATATCACTAGTCATCATTATTCGATTAACGTTGTTATTAGCGGTTCTGGTACGCTATCAGATGATAAGCAGGAATATCAAATTAAAAAAGGCGACACTTTTATCATGCCGACCCCAATTACAAACTATCAATTTAATGGTAAATTAACTTTAATACAAGTTACAGAATAAAAAATGATCCATCAAATTAAATTTTGACGGATCATTTTTTTCTTATTTAAAAATAAACAATGAGAGTGCCAATCCTAATAATGTAATTAAAAGAACTGGAAAAGTAATTACAACACCAATCTGACAATATTTTTTCCAACCGATTTTGATACCTTGTTTACCTAAAACTTGGAGCCAAACTAACGTTGCTAAAGAACCGATAGGAGTTAATTTAGGTCCAAGATCTGAGCCGATAATATTGGCGTAGACTAAAGTTTGATGCATTATTCCAGTTTGCCCTGCAGCTTTGATCGAAAGTGCGTCAATCATCGTGGCAGGCAAATTGTTCATAACTGAAGAGAGTAAGGCTGCCAAAAAGCCCATTCCTAAATTAGCTGTTATTGTTCCTAAGCTAGCAAGATATTTAATGATGGTGCTTAAAATATTGATTAATCCAATATTTTGTAACCCATAAACGACTACATACATCCCTATCGAAAAAATAACAATGTTCCAAGGAGCACCTTTAATTACTTTTTTAGCATTGATTTTAGGATTTTTATGACAAATAAATAAAAATATTAATGCAATTGGTAGAGCAATGATAGACACAGGTATGTTTAATGGTCCACTCAGGAAATAACCAATTAATAAAATAAGTAAAACCAGCCATGACAATTTAAATAACTTTTTACTAACGATGGCATCAGCTGGATTATTAATTAAATCAGTTTTGTAATGTTTAGGAATACTTTTTCTGAAATACCAGTATAAAATGCCAAGACTACTCATTAACGCAAATAAATCTGGAATTATCATGACCATGGCATAGCTGCCAAAGCTAATATTAAAGAAGTTAGCGGAAATGATATTGATTAAATTACTTATTACAAATGGTAATGAAGTTGCATCCGCTATGAAGCCACAAGCAATGATAAATGGAAAAGTATCTTTTTTATCAAACTGCAGGGCTCGCATAATTTCAATTACGATGGGAGTTAAAATCAAAGCAGCTCCATCGTTAGCAAAGAAAGCAGCTACTAACGCCCCAAAAGTAAGTATTAATGTGAAGAGCCAAGTTCCATTTCCATTAGCTAATCGGGCAAGATGCAAAGCGGCCCATTTAAAAAAACCAATTTCATCTAAAGTAAGGGAAATGATGATAATGGCAATGAATGCTAACGTAGCATTCCAAACAATTCCAATTACGGTGTTAACGTCGTTTAAATTAACTACTCCTAATGCTAAAACTGCGATAGCACCAATAGAAGTGGGCCAGCCAATTGATAATTTTTTGGGCTGCCAAATTACAAAAATTAATGTTACGACAAAAATAAAAATTGCTAAAATTGTTTTAATCAATAATTTATCACCTTGATTAATATAGAATTTATTTAAAGCTATTTACATATGTTAAAACTTAAAATATTTTTTGACAACCTTATTTTTTAACTAATTAAATAAAAAAATCATTCTAATAATTCCCCATAAGCAGTTAAAATCAGTTATTATTAATACAATACAGACAATCCGAGGAGGAAGAAAATGGAGATCATTTTAACAATCATTTTAGCGATTATCATTATCAATGCTGTTGCAGCAATCATTACTGTCTTTAGACAGCCGAGAAATATTGCGGCTACTTGGGCTTGGTTATTGGTGTTGATTTTTATACCAGTTCTTGGTTTTTTGTTTTATGCTTTTTTTGGACGTCGTTTGCCAAAAAGCAGTTTATTGCGATTATCAGGTAGTTCTAAGAAACAAGTAACCGCTGAAATTAATCGGCAAAAATCATTATTAGGCCATTTTGACGAAAAAGCTGATCCAAATAACAAATTAGTTAATGAATCTGCTGGATTAGTAGAAATGTTTATGAATTCAGATACTGCTCCGCTTTTAGGGCATAATGAAGTTGAAACATATACTGGTGGCGATACATTTATCAAACAATTATTTGAAGATTTTAGAAACGCTAAAAGTTCGATTAATATTGAATTTTATACTTTTTATGCCGATAAAATTGGACATCAAGCCTTAGATGTTTTGGTTGAAAAAGCCAAACAAGGAGTTGATGTGCGAGTTATTTATGATGCTTGGGGTTCAATGGGAACTAATGAAAAATTTTTCAAACCATTGATTGATGCTGGCGGACGTGCTTTCCCATTTTTGCACAACAAATTTAATGTGCTTGATATGCGGGTGAATTTCCGTGATCATCATAAATTAGTAACGATTGATGGTAAATATGGTTATATTGGCGGATTGAACATTGGTGACCAATATATGGGATGGGTACCTAAATTTGGTAACTGGCGTGATTGTATGATTCGTATTCATGGTGATGGAGTTTATGGATTGCAATCTAGATTTTTATTGGATTGGAACGGCACAGACATTAAGTCACGAATTGATCCAAATGATCCCAAAGAAAGCGCTAAATATTATCCTCCAATTAAAACAGATGGAAATGCTATTATGCAGATTGTTTCTAGTGGTCCAGATTCTCCGATGGAACAAATCAAAATGGGATACATCAAGTTGATTGAAATGGCGACTAAATCATTGAAAATCACTACTCCCTATTTAATTCCTGATCAATCTGTTCTAGATGCAATTAAGGTTGCGGTTAATTCTGGCGTAGATGTAGAGATTGTTACTCCAGATATGCCGGATCATCCGTTTGTTTACCGAGCAACTCAGTATTACACACAACAATTAACTGAGTTGGGTGTAAAAGTTTATGCTTACAACAATGGATTTATGCACGCTAAAACAATTGTAGTTGATGATAAATTAGTTTCAGTCGGATCTGCAAACTTTGATTATCGTAGTTTTGGGCTTAATTTTGAATGTAATGCATTTGTTTACGATAAAGGTTTGGCTAATAAGATGGAAGAGATCTTCCAACAAAACATTGAAGACAGTACATTGCAGACAAAAGAAATTTTTGCTGATCAATCAGCATGGTTGAATTTTAAGCAACATTTTAGTCGTTTACTATCGCCATTACTATAAGAAGAGTTATGTATGAAAAACAAAAGTCGAGTAAAACTAGCTGGCTACGAGTTGCTTTAGGAGCGACGGTAGCTGGGATTGTAGTTTTAAAAAGTAAAAAATGTAGTTAAATATTAACGTAATTATATAAATAGTCCACGTAAATTAATTTTTACGTGGACTATTTGTATTTTACAGAGTTTATTTATTCTTCATAACAATTGGTTTATTTAATTTATCACACATATTTACAATGATGATAATAACAAACAAGATTAGCGTTAAATAAAAGACATTATGAAAGGCTGTCAACAAAATTTGATTAATTTCTCTAACTAACTCACTTGATAAGTGAACTGCTGAAGCATTTTTAGAAGAAATTACACTATTTAATAATTTGGGATTAATCTGCGGATAGTGATTATGTTCAAGATTGAGAGTTAGGTTAAAAACAAATCCAAAAATTCCAGTCATTACAGTTTGTCCAAGAGTTCGGCCCAAAGTAATCATTGAGGAAGCTACGCCTACATTTTCTTTAGGCACAATCGCTTGAGCTACTACAGTATTCATGGTAATTATAATACCTAAGCCGGCACCAGTTACTCCAGCAATAACGTAGAACCAGACAATGGGTAAAGATACTGAACTACAAACCAACACGAGATAAAAAGCAAATTGAATAATTACAATTGGAATTGTAATAAATTTGGGAGCAAGATGTTTAATTAATGCTCCAACAAAAAATGATGTGATTAACCAAGCAATTGGACCAGGAGTAATTGCTAAACCAGCAACGGTAGCAGATACTTTATAGATTGATTGAAGCCACATTGGGAAGTAAATTTGGAATCCAAATTGAATACCGCTTAGGAGTAAAGCAGTCAGAATCTGGGCAGAAAAAGTCCATGATTTAAATAATTTGAGTGGGATGACAGGATCACTGGCATTCTTTTCAGTACGAATAAATAACACGAAAGATATCACAATAATTACTAATCCGATTATTAACAATGAATAGTTAATTTTAGGATCACTTAATAACTGTAATGTTACTAAGAGTGAAATTAAAAATAAAGCTAACCAGGAACTGCCAAAGTAGTCCATTTTAAGTGTAGTTGTTTGTTGGACTGGATCGCGATAGCCAAAGTAAATCAAGATAAAGACAATCATTCCTAAAGGAACATTAATAAAGAATATCCAATGCCAGCTTAATTGATCAACGATAAAACCACCGATGATGGGACCAATCAAAGCTGAAATTCCCCAAGCAGTATTATTCCAAGCCATCATATTGGAACGTTCTTCGAGTGGGAAAATATCTGCAATTAGTGTGAAGGTGATTGGCATGATGGCCCCAGCACCTAATCCTTGTAAAGCACGAGCTGCAATCAACAATCCAATGTTAGTTGCCAACCCACAAGCCATTGAGCCTAGAGTAAAAACAGCCAGTCCAAAGAGAAAAATGGGTTTTCTGCCGATTCGATCACTGAGTTTTCCGTAAATTGGAGTACTCAAAGTCGTTGTTAGTAAGTAGGTGGCAAAGACCCAGCTTTGAAGTGCTAAACCATGAAGACTACTTAGAATTGACGGCAAAGCAGTAGTAACAATCGTGGTCTCTACGGATGTCATAAAAGTAGCAATCAAAACTGAAATAATAATTAAAAGTTTTTTCTTAGTCCATTTCTTTTTCCGTTGCAAAATAAAAAACCCCCTTCAAACTTATTTCGATATATATCGAAATTAAATCAAGAGTATTCTATTTTTTAAAAAGATGCAAGTTTAAAAAAAGATTTCACGATTATTTTAACGTGAAATCTTTTTTAATTACTGGGATTAAGTTTAATTTATTCAGCAAAGGTTGGTTAACTGATAAGTACTTTTCGTGACCTTCTTTACGCATCTTAGTTAATCCAGCATGACGTAGGATTTTAAAATGGTAAGAAACTGTTGAAAGCGAAAGTTTAAGATGTGAACTGACTTCTCCACATGTCATTTCAGTTTGGTTTTCAATTAAGATTTTTAAAATTTTAATGCGATTTGGATCAGACAGAGCTTTAAAAATTTTGGCAAGGTCATTTTCATTATAATTTTCCAAAAATATCACTCCTTGGTTTGATGATGTAATGAATTAATTGTAGCACTAAAGACATATTAACTTACTTTGCAAAACAATCGTTTTCATGATCATTCACCATTCCGCATGCTTGCATCAATGAATAAATCACAACTGGTCCAGTAAAACTAAATCCTATTGACTTTAAATGCTTACTAATTTTAGTTGCAAGATCAGTGGTATTTGGAATGTCTGTATGATTTTTAACCGAGTTAATGATGGGTTCGTGATTTACAAACTGCCACAATAATTCAGAAAAATTAGTTCCTTGTTTTTCAAGTTGTTCCATCATTTTAGCGTTTTGAATAATAGCATTAATTTTACGTTTATTTCTAATAATACCAGTATTCTGAAGTAAATCAGGAATTTGCTGCTCCATCTTAGCCACCTGATGATAATCAAAATTATAAAAGGCTTTTTCAAAGTTTTGTTGTTTATGCAGAATTGTTTTCCAACTTAGTCCCGACTGCATTAATTCTAGTGATAAAAGCTCAAACAATTGTTGATTATTATGGACTGGTTTACCCCAGACTTCGTCGTGATATTTTTGCATTAACTCGTCATTAGTATTCGCCCAAGTACAGCGAATTTTAGTATGATTTTTCATTTGCAAATTCCTTTCTTAGACAATCAATTAGCTAGCTTGAAATTAAAATTTACATTTGATGTCACATAACGTGACAGGAAGTATGGTACTTTCTTTGATTGTAATATAGTGTGGCAGTTAACCTATAATACGCATTTTTAAGAAAGACAGGAGGTACATTTTATGTCGGCAATTATTAAATTTCAAGATGTTGAAAAATATTACGGTGATTTTCACGCTCTTCATGACATTAATTTGAAGATTAATGCTGGAGAAACTGTGGTTTTAATTGGCCCCTCAGGTTCCGGGAAGTCAACTTTACTTCGAACCATCAATGGTTTGGAAGATATTCAAAAAGGAAAATTAGTGGTAGATGGCATGGACATTTCTAGTAAAGATACCAATGTCAATAAATTAAGAACAGATGTCGGAATGGTATTTCAACATTTTAATTTATACAACAACAAAACGATTTTAGAAAATATTATGTTGGCACCACAGATTGTGTTGAAACGTCCCAAGGATAAAAATCGGGAAATTGCCGACGAATTGTTAGCTAAAGTTGATTTATCAAACCAAGGAGGCAAATATCCAGCGCAATTATCTGGTGGACAAAAACAACGGATTGCCATCGCACGTTCTTTGGCAATGGATCCGCGAGTGCTGCTGTTTGATGAACCTACTTCTGCTTTAGATCCGGAAATGGTCGGTAGTGTTTTAAACGTTATGCGTGATATTGCGATGAATTCTGATATGACAACCTTAGTAGTTACTCATGAAATGGATTTTGCTAAAGCAGTGGCTGATCGAGTAATTTTCATGGCTGATGGGAAAATCTTAGAAGATTCTTCGACCGATGAATTTTTCAAACGTCCTAAAACCGAACGAGCTCGCCAATTCCTATCACAAGTTGAACATCATTAAGAAATGAGGTGAATTATTATGAGTAAAGCAAAATTAAAACGAATGGGTTTATTTGCCTCTGTAATTCTGGTGATTATCTTGATTGGTGGAGTGATGCTAGGGATTAATGCTCGCGAACGGCAAAACAAGGAGACCGATGCTTTATCACAAATAAAACAAACTCATGTGATGCGTTGGGGAGTTAAATGTGATACTCGCTTATTTGGTTTGATCAGTCCTAAAACTGAGCAGAGTGAAGGTTTTGACGTAGATATTGCTCGTGCAATTACGAAGCAGATTGCAAAAGATAATCATACTCACATCAAATCGGAATTTACTCCAGTTACTACTAACTCTAAGATTCAATTATTGAAAAACAAACAAGTTGATGCTGTGGCAGCTTCCATGACCATTACACCAGAGCGTGCTAAAATCGTTGATTTTTCCAAGCCATATTTTCCAGCTGGGCAATCAATCTTAGTTAAAAAGAATTCAGGAATTAAGAATATTAAAGATTTAAATAATTCTAAATCTACGGTTATTGGTGTAATGGGAACGACGGCCTTGGAAACTACCAAGAAATTTGCTCCCAAAGCGCACTTAATTGCGATGCCTGATAATTCACAGGCGTTTAGTGCCTTGGAGTCCGCCCAAGGACAGGCGATGACCACTGATAATGCAATTTTGTATGGCTTTACTCAGCAAAGTAATAACGTTGAAGTTGTTGGGAAACCCTTTACCAACCAGCCTTATGGATTAGGCGTTGATAAAGGTCAGACTCAGTTAAATAATGCCGTTAATAAGGCTTTGGCAGAAATTATCAAGGACGGAACTTATAACCGTTTGATTAAAAAGTGGTTCTCAAACATTCCTGGACTAGACTGGAGGGATTTGACAAAATGATCAATATTTTTATGCAAAACTGGCAAACAATTTTAAATGGATTTTGGATTACCATTTTGTCGTCCTTAATTGGGTTAGGAGGTTCATTATTGTTAGGCACTATTTTTGCCCTCATGGAATTAGCACCCAATAAGATTTTAAAATTTATTGGTAATGCCTTTGTTGAATTTTTTAGAAACATTCCTTTATTGGTAATTACGCTATTTTTCTATGTTGTGGTTGCCAAAGACTTTAAAATTTCAGGTTTCTGGGCTGGAACAATCGGATTAATTTTATACACGTCTGCGTTCGTTGCTGAATGTATTCGTGGTGGGATTAATTCGGTCGATGAAGGACAAATGGAAGGGGCACGTGCCAACGGCTTAACTTACACACAAGCTATGATTCACATTGTGTTGCCGCAAGGGTTCAAGTTGGCAATTCCTTCGTTAGGAAATCAGTTTATTAATCTAGTTAAAAACTCGTCAATCTTATCATTTGTGGCTGGATTTGATTTAATGTATCAGGCGAACGTAATCTCAGGTGCCAACCTTGATCCGTTTAATACTTATATTATTGTGGGAATTTTTTACCTGATAATTACGGGTCTGTTATCGACAGTGATGCGCCAAATCGAAGATAGATTAGGAAAGGGGAGATTACAATGAGCGGAGCATTTAGTTCAATCAACCTACACTATCTATTTGGAGGACTGGGAATCACGATTATTGTATCGCTGATTTCAATTATTATTAGTTTTGTCGTGGGATTGATTTTAGGGGTTGTTTTGTATGAAGATATTCCTTATTTTTCCCGGACAGTCCGATTTATCGTTAATACCATTAGGAATTTACCATTGTTATTGTTGATCTTCTTTACGTACTTTGCACTGCCAAAACTGGGAATCGAGTTAAATGCTTTTGCAGCTACTGTGGTGGCAATGTCGGTCTTTGAGGCAACGATGGTCGCTGAAATTATTCGAGGTGGTTTGTTGTCGATTGGACAAGGCCAAAAAGAAGGTGCGCTTTCTACTGGAATGACAAATTTGCAAACCTTGTGGTATATCGAATTACCTCAAGCATTGAAACGTTCTATTCCACCTTTGATTTCGCAGTTTATTTCTTTAGTAAAAGATACCTCTTTGGCCACTGCCATTGTATTGCCTGAAATGATGTTCCGTTCCCAAGTAATTTACGGACAAAATCCAAACTACATGATTCCGATGTTTATTTTGGTTGCAGCCTTATATTTTATGGTTAATTATAGTTTGTCACTGTTAGCAAAATGGTTTGATAGAAGAATGGTGTCATAATTTAAATACTAAGACCTCCAGTCAACAAATAACTGGAGGTCTTTTTATGCTATTTTTTATTAATTTAAACTCTTAAAGATTAACTAATTTGCCATTATCAATAAATTCAGTATTTAAAAACCAATAATCGTGATAATCGCCAATTAATTTTGAATAAGGGAATGATTTTTTCCTTGCTTAGTAATTTTAGTATTTAGGTAATTTTTTTAAATACAAGGTTCTTCAATTCTCTCGGAATCTAGATTTAAAACATCTTCTAAATGTTCAACACTAGTTTTTAAATCTTTTGCTACTTGTTCTTTTGGATTTAAAGTCATATTGATAATCCCCCCAAAAATTAACTTTTTGAATTTGAGTATTCTAGGTTATTTAATTAATTTTGGCAAACAAACAACATACACAATGTTATACTTGTAAAAATTATATTGAAGGTGAAATTATGATGTTAAATTACTATGAAAAAGGAGAGGGATTTCCATTATTTTTTCTTCATGGCTATGAATTGGATAGTCATTTTTTGATGCCGATTTTTGAACCTTACTTTAAAAATGTTAAAGGTTTTAAACGTATTTATATTGACCTTCCTGGGATGGGGAAATCACGTAACTTTAATTTAATAATATCTGATGTGGTTCTTTCACAAATTATAGAATTAATAAATTCGTTTCACTTTACAAATTTTTTGATAATTGGACAATCATATGGTGGTTACTTAGCATTAGGATTGCGAGCTTTCTTTAAAAGGGAACTTATCTCTGAATTTTTAGTTGTTCCAATGGTAGTTCCAGATAGACAACAACGAAGACTAGAAAAATTAACGCATCAATTTGTTCATAAACAACATCAATTATTTGACACAGAGTTTCAGGCAATGAATTCAATAATTAGCCAAAGTAAGTTTTATCAGTATAAAAAATTAATTGATAAAACAATTAAAGAAAATGATAATCATAAATTGACAACATTTGGAAAATCCCGAAAATATGCTCTTAAAAAGGATCCGGTTAAGCAGGAATCAAATTTAGAGATGATGATATTGTTAGGTAAAGTCGATAATGTAGTTGGATTTAAAGATCATAACTTATTAAAAAAATACAATGAAAATATTGATATAAAAATATTTGAGAACTCAGGCCATAACTTACTAATTGATGAGCGTGATCAAGCTCTTAAATTGTTTGATATTTTTATTAAAAACATAATCATAAGTTAATGAATTATATCTAAGTTTAATAATGATTAGCAGTTGTTTCACTTGTGAAATGTTATACTTTAGTTGGAGAATAGAACTCGTGAATAACAAGTAAATGGAGTATATGGTATGAATATTAAGAAAACGACATCAATATTTTTAGTTAGTTCAGCATTATTAGGATTTGGTATTAGTGCACCTAGCCTGATGCATGTTAATGCACAAACTACTCAGGCTTCACAGAACAATGATCAAGGTGTAATTACAGTTAATTATGTTGATCAAAATGGAAAAACGATTAGACAAGCTACTACAGCAACTGGTAAATCTGGAAGTACTTATGTAGCATCAGTTCCTAACATTTCTGGATACACTTATTCTAAAATTGAAAATGGTCAAAATGATAGTTACGGTCCCCAAATGGTATTTGGTGGTAGTGATCCTGCCACTCATAATGAAAGTATGACAATTGTTTATAAATCATCTGGCAATAGTTCCAATGGTTCGACAAGTACTACTGGCAACAAAGGAACAACTACAACACCTGCTAAGAATGGCAGCAGCAATAATTCTAATAAAAATTCTACTTCTGTTTCTACAAATAAAAATGATAACTCTAATGGCACGAAATTTAGTACGAATAAGAATGCCACTACTAACGGAACTAACAAAAATTCAAGTTCAGCCAAGACAAATGGAACAACTGTAAATTCTGATGCTCAAAACGAAGCTAAGAATAATGACGAAAATAAAGTTAATGCAAGTAATACTAATAAAGACAATAGCAAACAAGATAATAATTCAGATTCTAATGTAGATAAAAAGAACAAGACTAACAATAAAAAAGATAACAAAAACAAAGATAAAAATGCTGATGATAAGAACAGCGACAGCACTAAGAAGAAGGATAAAAAGAAAACTCATCATAGTATCATGCCTTGGGTAATAAGTGGAATTATCCTAGTAGTAGTTGCAGGAATTGCATTTTCTTGGCATGCACTTAGAAAGCCACGTCATTTTAGACATTAAAATTTTTTAGTAATTATTATAACCAGCTTAAAATTAATAATTTATTTTTATACAGAAAATATTATAATAATAACCAAAAGTTAAGTATGATTTAACATAAAAAGTCCCCAAACATTATAGTTGAGGACTTTTTATGTGTAAATTAATAATAGCATGCTTTTTAATTTTTGCTAATAACATATCATACTTACAAATTATAAAATGGTATTATTTATATTAAATAAAGACTTAAATTAAAGGTGGATAAAATGACTAATGATATATTAAAAAAAGTTTTAAATGGTGAACCTCTTGATTTTCGTGATCCTACTTTTAAAGAACTATTCGATATTCAAGAACAAAATGCAGGGTTTTTAATGAAGTTTAACAATGAACCTAGCTCTAAAATTAGACAAGAACTTTTAGAAAAAATAACTGAACAAAAACTTCCAGAAAATGTTAAAGTTTTTTCACCACTTAAAAGTGATTTTGGCAGACATATCTTCTTAAAATCTGGTGTAGTTATCAATACAGATTGCATCTTCGCAGATCTTGGTGGTATTTATCTAGATGAAAATGTTTTAGTAGGTCCAAGAACTACTTTTATTACGCTTAACCATGATCTTAGACCACAATATCGGGATATAATTATTACCAAACCAATTCATGTTCATAAAAATGCTTGGATTGGAGCTGGATCAATTATCTTACCAGGCGTAACCATTGGAGAAAATGCAATTGTTGGAGCAGGGGCAGTTGTAAGAAAAAATGTTCCAGCCGATTCAATTGTAATTGGCAATCCAGCTAAAATAATTAAGAGACGTAAACACTAAATAAATATTATGATTTATCAATAAAAGTATCAATTACTTTTATATAAAAGAATGAGGCTGGGAAAAAACTAATCTCTTGTTTCTTTAATTTTCTTCGATTACTTTAATTCAAAAGTCCCATTTTTAGTAACTAAGTAGATACCAACCGTACCACTACCACCTTGGCTTTGAATAGATTTTGAAATTACTTGTATCTCGTATACATCATTTGAAGTAGATAAAACTTGATAAGTAAAATCACTATTATTTCCAAGACCGTTTTGTAAAACGCCAACTGCCTCGCTAGAGTTATTAACCACGTTTCCATTTTGAGTATTTGAAGTAGTCTGAGAACTAGCAACAGGTTGACTAGCTCCTGATACTGAACTTGAATTAGTACTTTGCGAATTTACATTATTCTTATTAGTATTAGAAGTTTGTTTGGTAGGATTTGCTTTATTATTAACGGGGGTATTTGCACTTTCATTTGTTGAATTTTTAGAATTCCTATTACTATTTGCAGTCACACTAGAACTTTTAGTAGAAGTATTTTCTTTCTGGTTAGAACTAGTCTTACTACTTGGTTCAGTTTTTTCTTTTTCTGTATTATTTGTATCAGAACTTGAAGAATTATCATCACTATTTGAATCTGAATCATTCCTGTTAGCTTTATCATCTGATTTTTTAGAATCTTTTTGTTTATTAACTTTTTTAGCTTTTTTCTCAGTTTTAACATCATGGTTGTCCTTATTTTTATCTGTACTATCATGATGAGCATAAATCAAAATGCCACAAATAATTACAAGAATACCAACAATACCTGATATAAGAATTTTCTTACTTTTCAATTTATTTCTCCTTTATTAGTGATTACTATAAAATATCTTAATTAAGAATATATACTATAGTTTGCAAAAACAATCCTTATAATTGAATTGTTCCTAATAAAGAAAATTCTCTTATCATGAAGAGAGAATTATGGGGTAAAACAAAAGTCTCAACTATTTGTGATAGTTGAGACTTTTTACGTTTTGCTTAAGAAATTATCCCATGATTGCTTATTTAACCAATTTTTAAATAGAGCTAAAAAGGATTCTAATAATAAGAGAATCAAAAAGATTTGAAAAAAGAATCGTGATTTAACATTCTCTAAATCGGTCGCAAATTAAATGTAAATTCACTAAATCAAAAGATGCAATATTTCCAAAATTTTTCAAGAAAATTGAGTAAATTTCATCCAAAGCTAATAATCAATAATTGATTAAAAATGTTATAATTAAGCAAAATAACATCTTTAAAATATTATGATGACGCTATGTTGCGTCTTTTTTAGATTACAGGAGGTTTCTCGGTTTGAATGAAAATGAACAGGTTTCTACCCAAAGTAAACTAGCGATTTTAGCAACAGCCTTGTTATCATTCGTGGGGGTTTTGCTGGAAACATCCATGAATGTTACCTTTCCCGAATTAGCGAAAATTTTTAATGTTCCGCTTGATACAATTCAATGGATTACTACAGGCTATTTATTATTAACCACGATTACAATGTCGACTACTGCCTTTTTGTTGAAAAAATTTCCAATTAAAAAGGTTTTTATGTCCGCTGCATTGTTATTTATTATTGGTGATTTTTTAAGTATGATTGCACCTAATTTTGCAATTTTATTGATTGGACGTTTGATACAAGCTGGAGCAACTGGTTTGTCAATGCCGATGATGTATCAAGTTATTTTCATTACAGTGCCAAGACGTAAAACTGGAACATACGTTGGAATTGCTTCAATGGTAATTTCTCTGGCACCTGCTTTAGGTCCTACATATGGCGGAGCAATGTCTTCACTCTTATCATGGCGTTTTATTTTTGTCGCAGTACTTCCAATTGCTTTAGTTACATTTTGGATTGGAATTAAAAATATAAATATTAATCCCCTTGGCATTAAAAAACATTTTGATTTCCTTGCACTTGCATTAATGTCAATTACCTTTTTCTCATTCGTTTGGGCCGCTAATCGATTTGGTACTAAAGGTGCTAGTTTAATTAGTTGTATTGCCCCAATTATAATTGGGCTGATTACACTGGGCCTTTTTTTACGTGTTAATAATCATGGCGTTTCGCAACTGATTTCATTTAGTCCGATGAAAATTCCAGCAGTATCAATGGATGCAATTACTTATATGTTATTAATGTTCATTAATATTGGAATTTCTTTTGTGATTCCAATTTATGCAGAAAGTGTTTTACATGTTACGCCTTTAACTGCTGGTTTGATTTTATTACCCGGATCGATTGTGGGTGGAATAACTTCACCAATCTCTGGAATGGTTTATGATCGGTGGGGTGCCTTTAAACCAATTTTGACAGGAATGTTGGTTTTAACTTTTGCTACATTTTTATTTAGTATTTCTAGTTCATGGGCAACTCCCGTTAAATTAACCATTTTATTTACATTACTACGTCTAGGAATCAACATGGCATTTTCAAATACAATTTCCAATGCCCAAGCTAATGCACCACTTAAAGCGTCAGCTGATATTAATTCAATTTTTAACATGTTGCAGCAATATGCTGGTTCTTTAGGAACAAGTATCTTAGCTTCAATTTTAGCAATTCATCAAAATCAAGCTCATTCTGCAGGTGAAATTGTGCATCAAACGATGCTTGGCGGACACGTTGACTATACAATCCTGTTTGTCATTGCGGTAGGGATTACGATTTTAGCCTTTATTAACTGGCATTTTCAAACTAGAAAGGGTGAGTTAAGTGGAAATCAAGAATGATGCGGTACAGAAAGTGGCTCCAAATCTCCATAACTTAACTGACGAGCAAAAGCAGTTAATTGAACGAATTCAAAAATTTATTAATCAAAGAATTGACCAGCCGAATTCATCTGTTTTCACAATCTATGGTGATTGCGGCACTGGGAAAAGTGTTATTTTGAGTCAGTTGTTTTTTAATTTACAGCAAGCTGCTCACGACAAAAAGAGTAAACTTTTTGGCACGAAAAATTACTTTTTAGTTAATCATCCGGAAGTTTTGAAAGTTTATAAGAATATTGCTGGAACTGAAAATAACATTCTAAAGAAAAACTTTATACGTCCGACTTCTTTTATTAATCAGTTAAAGAAAAAGGATGAGAGAGCTGATGTTGTGATTGTTGATGAAGCTCATTTGTTATTGTCAGAACCAGATCATTACAATAACTTCTATGGTGAAAATCAATTAGAAGAGATTATTAAACTTAGTAAAGTTGTGATTTTAGTTTTTGATATGCATCAAGTGATTCAAACGAAAAATTATTGGGATCAAAAGCGTCTTGATAAAATTTTAAAGCCATATTTTCACGAAAGTGATCATTTAACCCATCAATTTAGGATTACGGCTAAACCTGATTTAGTTCATTGGATGAATGAATTTAGTGAGGGTAATTTATTACCAATCCCGAAGGATGCAGACGATGGTTATGATTTTAGGATTTATGCGGATGCTGAATCAATGCGGAAAGAAATTGTAAAACGAAATCAAGAAGTTGGATTATCGCGAATTGTTTCAACTACTGGATATCCTTCAACGCTAGATGGCGGGAAGCATTATATTTATGAAAGCGGCGGTTTTAAAATGCCGTGGGATCAATACAATTACACTAGTACGCCTTGGGCTGAAATTCCTAAGAGTATTGATGAAGTTGGTTCTATTTATACTTGTCAGGGATTTGATTTAAATTATGTAGGTTTGATTATCGGTCCGCCGATTTATTTAGACCCCGAAGATCATAAAATTAAGGTTGATTTAAGTAAGCAAACTAATACAGAGGTTATCAAACGTCGTAAAGATATTGCTGATCCGAAAGAGTTTGATCGAATCAAAAAACAAATTATTTTAAATTCATTAAATGTATTAATGAAACGCGGGGTTTATGGAACGTATATTTATGCTCATGATCCGGCCTTAAGAGAAGCGTTGTTGAATAGTTATCGAAAAATTAAAGGTTAAAAACAAAAAAGTTAAATTCATTATGGATTTAACTTCTTTTATTATCTAATATTTATTTTTTAAATGAGCCTTTACATTGACATTACTTGCAAATAGTTATGTAATAAAGTTGTAAATTGTGTGCAATTAATATCGCAATTGGAAAGAGTGATAACTAATGACAAAAAAATTAACCACTAAAGCTGGGCAACCATGGGCAAATAACGAGCATTCTCAAACTGCTGGAGTTCGAGGTCCTGTTTTGATGCAGGATTATCAACTTTTAGAAAAGTTAGCACATTTTAATCGTGAACGAATTCCAGAACGGGTCGTTCATGCAAAAGGTGCTGGTGCTAAAGGAGTTTTTAAGCTTACTCATGACATGAGCAAGTATACCAAGGCGGACTTGTTTAATGGCGTTGGAAAAGAAACACCAATGGCAGCACGTTTTTCTCAAGTTGCTGGGGAAGCTGGATATCCTGATACAATTCGCGATGTTCGCGGATATGCACTTAAGTTTTACACTCGTGATGGTAATTATGACATTGTTGGAAATAATACCCCGGTCTTCTTTATTAATGATCCGTTGAAGTTTCCTGATTTCATTCATTCGCAAAAGCGAGATCCACAAACACATATGCGTGATGATGAAATGCAATGGGATTTTTGGTCACATTCACCCGAATCAGTACATCAAGTTACTTACTTAATGGGTGACCGTGGTAATCCAGCTAGTTATCGAAACATGAATGGATATGGCAGTCACACATATAAATGGGTTAACAAAGATGGTGAAGCGGTTTGGGTTAAATATCACTTTATTAGTCAGCAGGGAGTCAAAAATATGACTGATGAAGTTGCTGCAAAAGCAGCTTCTGAAGATACAGATTACTTGCTACATGATTTATATGATGCAATCAAAAACCATAATTATCCAACTTGGAAAGTTTGTGTGCAAATCATTCCTTATCAAGCCGGACTTGATTACCACGATGATATTTTTGACGTTACCAAAGTTGTTTCTCATCACGATTATCCACTGCAAGAAGTGGGAGAATTTACTTTAAATGAAAGTCCAACTAATTATTTTGACGAAGTGGAAGAAATCGCTTTTTCACCTGCCAATTTAGTCCCAGGAATTGAAGCTTCTCCAGATAAACTATTGCAAGGACGATTATTTGGATATAAAGATGCGCAACGATATCGTTTAGGTGCCAATTTTGAACAATTAGAAGTTAATCGCCCTAAAAACGAAGTTCATACTTATGAACGAGATGGAGCTATGGCGGATCATCAAGGTAATGGTGTTAATTACGAACCTAATAGTAAAGGCGGTCCAGTCGAAGATCCTAATGTAGCTGTAAAACCAGCCCAACTTCATGGAGAAACAGGAACTTATAAACCTTATGATCAGGACTTCTATACACAAGCTGGAGATTTGTATCGCTTGTATAGTAAAGAAGAACAAGATCGATTAATTGCTACGATTAAAAAAGGTCTTGGTTCAGTGGATAATCATGAAATTCAAGTTTTGGAAACAAGACAGTTTTATCAAGCTGATCCAGATTATGGGACTAGGGTTGCTGATGCACTTGGATTGGATTTAGATGAAATCAAAAATTGATTGACACTGATCTTTTAATTTAGTAATATCAATTTAAAATAATTTAATATTAATCGCCACCGGGCGAGAAAGCATTTATAAAGTTCATTAGGTCAATGAAGAACTTTATAGGTGCTTTTATTTTTTTAAGGAGAATAAATAAAATGACGTGGATTTATTTAATAATTGCAGGAATATTTGAGGTTGTGTGGGCGACTACGATGAAATTGAGCAATGGTTTTACGAATTTATTTTTTAGTATTACTACTATTTTAGGAATGATATTAAGTTTTGGATTTTTAGCCTTATCAGTTAAACATTTGCCTTTAAGTATTGCTTATCCAGTTTGGACGGGAATTGGTGCGGTTGGCTCTATTTTTGTAGGAGTAATTTTTTTCAAAGATCAAATTCCAATGATAACTTGGGTATTTATTGCATTGCTAATTATTGGTATTATTGGAATAAAGATGACCGCAGGACACTAAGAACGATGCAAAGGATTTTCTGATGACGCCTTTAGAGTATTTTGAACAAGCCAAAACATCCCATGCAATTCCAAGTGATGCCCAGCTACAAGCTAGTTATCAATACGGTGTTGAAGCTGATAAATTAGCACATTTGGTTTTGACTGGAACTAAGACTGCGACTACGAGTGCCTTAGACTTGTATGAATCAGATGAACCATTACCTATTAAAAATGCATATGATGTAATTTTAGATGGAAATGATGATCCAGTTTGTATCATTATGAATGACGATGTGAAAATTTGTAATTATCTAGATGTTAGTGAAGAGCATGCTTACCAAGAAGGCGAGGGAGACCGAACTTTAAATTACTGGAGAAAAGCTCATCAAGATTTTTTTGTTAAGGAATATCAAGAGATGGGACAACTTTTTAAACCAGAAGCCGCTAAAATGATTTTAGAAACTTTTCACGTTGTTTATCCACTCAACGGTTGAAATTTTTTAATAAAATGTTAGAATAATTAAGTAAGGTTTTGGGCGGCTAGCTCAAATGCTAGAGCAGCGGATCCTTTGTCCGAAAGATTGAGGTTCAATTCCTTGGCTGCCCATTTATATAAAAAATAACTGTCTAATAGACAGTTATTTTTTTATTTACAATTAAATTATTAGAAGGTAAATAAATGATTACTAAAAAAGAAGTTTTAGATTACGTTAATGATGCTTATGATACTAAACCAGCTTATATTTTCAAAAAGTTTCCAGATTATTGTGTTTTAAAACATACCTCGAACGGAAAATGGTATGGAATTATTATGAATGTTCCCGAAGTAAAATTAGGGATAAATGGGACAGCTGAAAATTATGTGATTGATTTAAAGGTTCAAAAGGAATTAGTGGGATTATTGCAATCTAAAAAAGGTATCTTTCCCGCTTACCATATGAATAAAGAGCATTGGATAAGTGTCGATTTGGATATCTATGAAAATTTTAAAGAACTTAAAGGTTTAATTGATGAGAGTTATGATTTAACTAGTTAATTTTAATGAACGTTTTTGAAAGCTCCTTGATCATATAATTCTAACTTATGATCAATAATTTCTACAGATTTCTGCATGACTGCGATTTGTTTTTTTAGTTTTTGTTGTTCTGTGGCTAAAATTTGTTTTCGAAGACTGGTTGTATCTTCATTGCGATTAAATAAATCCATATATTTAACTAATGATTTAACAGAAAGACCAGCAGCTCGCATGCATTTGATGAAGTTGATTGCTTCTATGTCTGTCTCAGTGTAATTACGAATTCCATTTTTTCTTTGAATTGATGGAATCAGTCCACTTTTTTCATAATAACGAAGAGTTACTGCAGTTAAGTCCGTTATTTCACTAACTTCTTTAATTTTCATAAATTATAAGCTCCTTTCTTGACTTAACCTTAACGTTAAGGTTTATATTTAGATTAGTCAAATTGAAAGGGGAATTTATAATGACAATTAAAAATAAAGTAGTAGTAATCACAGGTGGATCATCAGGAATGGGTGAAGCAACCACAAAATTAGCGCTCGAAAGAGGGGCTAAGGTGGTAGTTGGTTCGCGTAACCAAGCAAAATTAGAAAAGATGGCAACAGAAGTTTCGCATCCAGAAAACTTTGCTTACAAATTGACTGATGTAACTAAATCAGAAGATGTACAGGATTTGGTTGATTCAGCAATTGAAAAATTTGGAAAGTTAGATGTTCTTTATAACAATGCTGGGATTATGCCACAAGGAATGGTTGATGATCCTAAAAAATTAGCAGAATGGCAAGCAATTTTAAACACTAATATTATGGGTGTTTTAAATGGAATTGTCGCAGCAGTCCCACAAATGAAGAAACAAGGAAACGGTTTGATTATGGCAACTGATTCAGTTGCCGGACACGTTGTTTATCCTGGTTCAGCTGTTTATAATGGATCTAAATTTGCAGTGCGTGCTATTATGGAAGGCTTAAGACAAGAACAACATCAAAATGGAATTAAGACTGGAATTGTTTCACCGGGTGCTGTAGCAACTAACCTATTCTCAACAGTTAATGATAATGAAATTAGAGATAAATATTTAGCTGCAAATAAAGAAAAAAATGGTTCTTTGACTCCAGAAAACATTGCCGAATTAGCTGTGTTTATGATGAGTCAACCTGAGAATGTTGATATTAATGAAATTTTAGTTCGTCCTACAGGTCAAGGTATTTAACATAAAAATTAATTTAAAAAATAACTTTCGCTAATAACGAAGGTTCTTTTTTCTTGACTTAGAGTACGCTCTAAGTAATAAAGTGAAGATATTAATAAGGAGGTGCAGGTTTATTACTGAAAAGGAAGAATGTTATTCAATTAGCAAGTTTGGTAAATTAACGGGTTTGTCTCCTTATACTTTACGATATTACGAACGAGAAGGTTTAATAATTCCGCAACGAGATAAAAATGATCGGCGTTATTATACCAAACAGGACATTGGATGGATTGGATTTTTATTACATCTCAAAGGGACCGGAATGTCGATGAATGAGATTAAAAAGTATGTAGAATTACGTGCTCAAGGTGACAACACGATTTCACAACGAAAAGAGCTTTTGCAGCAGGTTCAAACAAATAGTCTTTCACGAATTAACGAAATGAAGATGCACTTAGAAGTTTTGAATCATAAGATTGATTGGTATGAGGGGAAATTAGATCATTCTATTTCAGAAGAATTTGCTGATTATCTGAAAAGATTTGAATAGAGGAGTTATAAAATATGACGAAAAATGAAAATGTAAAAAATGGTATTATCTTTCCAGTTGGAGAACCCAATACTGCCTACGAGAAGTATTTTAGTGGAAAAAGTTTTTTGGACATGTTGGTAAATGATTCAGACATTGATGCAACCGTTGGAAATGTAACTTTTGAACCAGGCTGTCGAAATAACTGGCATGTTCATTATGGCTATCAAATTTTACTTGTAACAGGCGGTGAAGGCTGGTATCAAGAAGAAGGTAAGCCAGCTCGTCATCTGGTTCCTGGAGATGTAGTTGTCACTAAAAGTAATATTAAACACTGGCATGGTGCTACCAAAGCCAGCTGGTTTGAACACCTTGCGATTACAAAAGGAAAATCAGAATTTTTGGAACCGGTTACTGATGCAGAATACGATAAGTTAGGAGAATAATAGTTATGACAAAAAAACAAACAGCTGGACATGATAATTTTGGTGATTTTGCGCCTAAATTTGCAGAATTGAACGACGATGTTTTATTTGGACAGGTCTGGTCACGAGAGGATAAGTTATCTCCCAAAGAACGCAGTCTAATTACCTGCGCTAGTTTACAAACCCAAGGGGACCCTTTCCACAATTAAAAGCCCATATGCAAATTGCAAAAAAGAATGGGGTTACTAAGGACGAGATGGTAGAAGTAATTACCCAACTAGCCTTTTATGCTGGTTGGCCTAAGGCTTGGTCAGCAATGGAATTGGCAAAAGAAATTTTTACGGATTAATTTAATAAATATAAAATCCTCGCTAATTAAACTGGCGGGGATTTTATATTCTAATAAATGTTAACGACATTTTTTAGGAATGTGATTTATTTTCTTTAAAGTAACCTTGTTGAGCATACAATAACATGGCTAAAAATACACCGATTGCGGTAAAGACCGAGATTCCGAAAAAGCCAGGAAAGTTTTTGATTAAAATTCCACCAAACGCCCCACCAACTGCTTCACCTAAGTACATGGCGGCATTAGTTAATGAAGACATTGTACCTCGTTCTTTTGGGGCGGTTGCCTGGAGTGTACTCATAAACAATGGGAAAATGGCTCCGCCAATAAAATAAATCAAGGCTAAAATAATGGTTGCCATGATGATTGAAGTTGAAAATGGCAAAATGAGATATCCAAAAATAAAAAGGACAAATTCTAAGAAAAATGCTCTTGGCAAGGTTAATAATTTTACTATTCGAGAACCTAACAGACTACCAACGAACTGACCAACACCGATAATTAAGATAAATCCACCGATGGCTGTAACTGGTAACGAAAAGCTTTTGAAGAACCAAGTTCCGATAAAAGAAAAAGCACAGAAATTAGCAGTTTGAAATAATAAATACGAAAATAATAGTTTTAGTGCTGGTTTGTTTTTGAAAAAGTGGCGATAAATATTAAGTGAAGTAGTTTTATCAGTTGTTGATGTTTTAATATCTGGTAAATATAACATAATTAAAATAGTTAAAATTAATGCAATTCCACCTACGAAGAAGAAGGGGAACCGCCAAGACCAACCTGCGAGAAAACTTCCTAATGGAACTCCAATAATTTGTGCGATTGCTAATCCTGAAGTTGCATATCCCATTACTTTTACGACTTGATCTTTAGGGTAAAGGATAGGAATTGCAGCCCAGATTTGTGGTCCAGCTGAAGCAGCTGCTATCCCGGCAACAAATCTAGTGAAAAGCATAATTGGAAAAGTGTTGGCTAAACCGCAAGCAGCGGTTGCCAATGTAAAGGTAATTAATCCAACGACAAGAATTAATTTACGATCATGATTATCAGAAATTGGTCCTACGATTAGGGCAGTTAACATATACCCAATCGCATATGAACTAACGATAAAACCGGAAACACTAGTAGAAATTCCGTAATAGTGAGTTAAAGTTGGTAAAAGAGGTGATACTAAAAACGTATCGGTTCCAATCACAAACATTACTAAAAAGAATAAAAACGATAAACGTCGATTTTTCATATCTTGTTCTCCTAAATTATAGTTTTATGAATATCAAACAATTAGATTTAAAAAAATAAGCAGAAACTGCTTATTATAATTGCTCTAATAATCCGGGCAAAACTTTTTCAATTGTAGCTTGATTCAAACTCACAAACTTTTGTCTTCCTTGAGTACGAGTATTGGTAATCCCAATTTTTCTGAGCGTTTTAAGATGATAGGACATAGTAGATTTGTCAATCTCTACATGTTGGTTTAATTCATTGCACCCCATTTCATGACCAACGTGGTAAAGCATAGAGATTATTTTATAACGTCCAGGATCAGAAAGAGCAAAAAAGATGCGTTGTTTTAATTCATTTTTTTCGTCTAATTGTTTGATATCCATAAAACAATAATCACACTTTAATATTAATTTTGCAAGTAATTAAAAATTCATATTAATTTTCCTTTAAATGTCTTGTTTTTCAATTTCATTTAATTGTTTTATTTTCGATTTTGTTTTAAAGTTTAGTTTGTGGAATAGTGAACAATCTTTTGAGAAGAGGCAATTAATAATGGTTAAATATGCGACAGGAAATTATTATGATTTGGTACATCCTAAAAAAACTGATGGAGTTGAAAATCGTCATGCTTATATTGTGGGTGCCGGATTAGCTGGTTTAGCATCAGCGGTAATTTTGATTCGAGATGGATATATGCCTGGTGAAAATATCACAATTTTTGAAGAAAAAGATCAAGCAAGTGGATCTTTGGAAGCCTTTAAAGATATTAACGGAGGGTACATATCACCTGGTGGTCGAGAAATGGAAGATCACTATGAATGTTTGTGGAATTTATATAGTTCAGTTCCTTCTTTAGATGAACCAGGGAAAAGCTGTTTAGACGAGTATTACTATTTAGACAAAGAAGATCCTAATAAATCTAACTGTCGTTTAATTCATGATCGTGGACACCAACTTAAAAATGATAATGAATATACCCTAGATTATAAAGCATTAAAAGAAATGATTGATTTAGTGTTGGTTCCAGAAAGCAAACTAGATGGTAAAACGATTGAAGATGTTTTCGATGACAACTTTTTCGCTTCTAACTTTTGGACTGATTGGCAGACGATGTTTGCTTTTGAAAGATGGCAGTCGGCAGCGGAAATGCGTCGTTATTTAATGCATTTTATTCACCACGTAGATGGCTTGACTGATTTTACTGCTTTGAAATTTAACCGTTATGATGATTATCAATCAATGAGCGAACCATTAGTGGCTTATTTAAAAGATCATCATGTTAACTTTGAATATCAAACTCAGGTAGAAAATGTAGAAGTTAAACATGATGGAGAACAAATTGCGGCTCACCAAATCGATCTTAATCAGAATGGCAAGAGCAAATCTATTACTGTAAACCCAATGGATTTGGTATTTGTTACTAATGGTTCGATTACGGAATCAACGACTTATGGATCTCATGATGAAGCACCAATTCCCAACGAGTCATTAGGTGGAAGCTGGAAACTTTGGGAAAAGCTGGCTGCACAAGATAATCGATTTGGTCATCCGGATGTATTTTGTAAGACTATTCCGGAAAAAGCATGGAAGACTAGTGCTACATTAACTTTGAAAAATAAAGATATTGCACCTTATATTGAAAAATTAACTAAACGTCCGTTATTTAATTATGATAAATGTGAGACTAGTGGAATTATTACTATTACCGATTCAAATTGGGGAATGAGTTTTACCATTCATCGCCAGCCTGCTTATAAAGGTCAGCCAAAAGATGAAGTAATTTTATGGTTGTACGGTTTATATTCAGATACGAAAGGTAATTATGTACAAAAGCGCATGCCTGAATGTTCTGGGAAGGAATTAACGGAAGAACTTTTGTATCATTTGGGAGTTCCTGAGGATAAAATTGCAGAGATGGCGGATATTAAAAATATTCAGGCTATTCCAGATTACATGCCATTTATCACTAGTTATTTTCAGTTGCGGACCGCGGATGATCGTCCAGATGTAGTTCCCCAAGGTTCAACTAATCTAGCTTTCATTGGTAACTTTGCGGATTCAGGTACAAGAGACGTTGTCTTTACTACAGAATATTCAGTACGAACTGCTATCGAGGCTGTTTATGAACTATTAAAGATTGACCATACGGTTCCAGAAGTTTATCCATCTGTTTTTGATATTAGAACATTGATGAGTGCAATGTACTATCTAAATGATAAAAAAACACTGGAAGAAATGGATCTTCCAATAACTGAGAAACTGGGAGCTAAATTACTTTTGAAAAAAGTTAAAGGGACTTGGATTGAAGAACTTTTAAAAGATAGTAAATTAATTTAAGTATAAAAAATAAACTGCTAATAAATAGCAGTTTATTTTTTGTCTACATATGTTATTATTTTCATATGAAAGGTGGTTCATATAATGAACATTGGATTATTGACTTTAACATTTGTGGCGGTTAACTTAGATTTTTTTATTATGCTTTTATTTTTGCTAAAATTATTTCCATTATCTAAAGTAATTATTGGTTACCTATTAGGAAATATCATTTTACTAAGTCTCAGTTTCTTTGCGGGGAAATTACTAGAAAGCTTTTTACCAGAATGGATTTTAGGGATACTAGGAGTCATCCCAATCTATCTAGCGTTAAAGGGTGATGCGGATGAAGAAGCTGATGTGAAAAGTAAATCGCCGATCATAGTAGTTTTGGTAACTTATTTATCAGTTTGTGCTGGCTGTAATCTTTCAATCTTTTTGCCAGTTTTGTTAGGCGAGACTTTTCCAGTTTTCTTAGAAACATTATTCTACATTGGATTTTTAACTGTGGTAATTGTGTTATTGTTAAAATTAATTGAAAAAAATGAATTAGTTCAGTTAGTTATTGATAAATACGGCGAAATTTTGATGAAAATTTGCTACATTGTGATTGGAATCTATGTAATGTTTGATAGCGGTTTGATTAAACACGTCTTTAACTTTTTCATGAGCGTATTATAAAGAGGAGTGATAACTTATTAATGCTGATAAAATTTCAGAAACTAGTAAAATATTCAAATTGTTAAGTAATGAAACGCGGTTAAAAATCTTATTTCTGTTAGAAAATAATGCCTTAGATGTGTCTACCATTGTTAAAGAATTAGATTTGGAACAATCGACAGTTTCACACCAGTTATCATTATTGAAAAAACACCAGTTAGTATCTGTAGAACGCGATGGGAAAAGAATTTTATATAGTTTGAGAGATCCACACATTCTTACCATTGTGGAGATGGCTTACAATCACGGATCTCATGTTTTAAAGCATCAGGGACATCATTATCCAAGTAATCAACTTTTGTAAACCACAATGGTAAATAATTGAAAATTATGGTAAGATGTTTTTTGTCTTTTTTAACCGCTACTTACGGATTAAAGAAGATTACGCCGCATTTAGAGGAAATAAATTGTTTCTAATTAGCAGCGAGTATTTCTTTTTTTGTGAGTAATTAAAATGCGAGGAGATTAAAACATGCAACCAAAAAAGACTGGAAAACCAGGAGTAGGTTCGTTTACCTTAATGGCATTGATTGTCTCGGCGATGTGTGGAGGCGGAATTTATGATTTGCCGCAAAATATGGCGATTAAAGGCGGACTGATTGCACAAATTATTGCTTGGGCAGTTGCTACTTTAATTATTGGGTGTTTAGTTACGACTTTTATGCTTCTTTCTGAAAAAGAACCCCAATTTACCAATGGGTTATACCAATATGCAGAAGCTGGATTTGGTAACTTTGCTGCCTTTTTAGTTAGTTGGAGTTATTGGATTTGCCAGGCTTTTGATGTAGCAGGTTATTCAATTTTATTAATGACAATTTTAAGTTCTTTTTGGCCGTAAACTTTTACTAGCAGCAATAGCTGGTTATCAATTTTAGCTGGATCAATTGTGCTATGGTTGATTAGTCTTTTATTATTAAGAGGGATTAATTCAACAAGTAGTGCCAGTATTTTAGGAATCGTAATTCTAATTTTAGTGATTGGCTTTTTTGTAGTAACCATGATTGTCATGATGAATTGGAAAACCTTTACAACGAATCCATTTGCTGATCAAACAATTGGTCATTTACATGATTCATCGCGTGGCCCGCTCTTTTCACAAGTTAAGTGAGCCATGTTAACCACTTTATTTGAATTTGTTGGGATTGAATCCGGGATTGTGTTAGCAGGGAAAGCTAAAAGCCAACATGAGGTACGGAAAGCCACTAAAAATGGATTTATAATTGCGATTGCTTTATTTTCATTGACTTCAATCTTACCATTAGGACTAATGAGTTATGGAGAGATAGGTAATTTAGCTGGGATTTCTACTTCGACAATTATGCAGTACGTTATGGGGCCCATCGGAAAGATAATTATGACTTTTGGTGCAATCATTGCTATTTTGTCGAGTTGGGTTAGTTGGATGGTAGTTTTAATTGAAATGCCGACGATTGGAGCTGAAAGTGGAACATTCCCACAACTTTTCAAAAGACGAAATCATGCTAAGGTGCCAACTAATTCGTTGTTAGCAACCGTAGTTTTAGTTGAATTTATTATGTTAGCAATGCATTTTTTCAAAAATCCATTTGAATTTTGTCTCTCAATGGTTGGGGGATTAATTATTGTGCCATATTTATTTTCAGCCTTATATTTGTTTAAGGTTAGTGTGAAAAATAATTTGAAATCATTATTGATTGCGACGCTTACAATCATAGGCGTGTTAGTGATTGCTTATTGTGCTGGGATTCAATACTTGATTTTTGTATTAGCTAGTTATTTAATTGGGATTCCGGTTTTTGCTTATTCACGCAGACAAGTTCGACAGGTACAAGAAAATATAATAGAAGATTAAATGATTTTTAATAAAGAAGGCAGGATGATAAGTTTGTCATGATGCCTTCTTTTTTATTAAAATGTACATTCGCTTTTTGAACGTTTTTTTGGCTTCTTATAATATATAATCTGGATTATTATATTTAAAGACGTATATTTTAATATTAACCATTGATTATAGTTCGTTTTACATGTAGAATGTAAAAGTAATCTAATTGGTAATAATATTATTTGTATTTATATACGAAGGAGTAGTCTACTATGGAATATTCAAAGATGGAAGATGTAATAACAAGATTAAAAAATGGGGGATTAGTAATTGTCTCCGATGATGAAGATCGGGAAAATGAAGGTGATTTAGTCGGTTTAGGTGCCACAATTACACCTGAAAGTGTTAATTTTATTATTACACATGCTCGCGGACTCCTTTGTGCCCCAATTTCTAAAGCAATTGCTGATCAACTGGATTTAAAACCAATGGTTGAGAATAACACCGAAATTAATAAAACTTCTTTTTATACTCCTTTAGATGGAAATTATGAATCTACTGGTGTGACTACTGGGGTTTCTGCTTATGATAGAACTGCAACCATTAATAAATTAGCAGATAAGGATGCCAAACCCAGTGATTTTGTGCATCCAGGTCACATGTTTCCATTAGTAGCAGATGATGGTGGTGTTTTAGCTCGTAATGGACATACTGAAGCTGCAATCGACTTAGCTAAATTGGCTGACGAACCAGAAGTTGGTGCAATTTGTGAAATTATTATGCCAGATGGTAGCATGGCTCGTAAAGACTACTTGGAATTAATGGCGGTTAAATACAATCTTCCAATTATTACCATTAAACAATTACAAGAACACATGAGAAAAATATAATAAATATTTGTATTTTGGAAAATTCTAAATATAAAAATGAAGCGTTCCGTAAAATTAGAAAATAAATCTCTGATTTTGCGGAACGCTTCATTTTTATATTGTTTTATTTTAATGCTATCAATTAATTTAAATGCATATTACTATATCTTGATAAAGTATAGTTAAATGTTTAATATTTTAAAATAAAAAGTAAAATGATAAAAGAAAGGGGGTGATATTAATGAAAGTAAGAAATTTAGAATACTTTGAGAAATTAATTGAATTAAAAAATTTTAGTAGTGTTGCTGATTATTTTAACGTTGGTCAGCCAGCAATTTCGATGGGAATTAGGAGACTAGAGGAAGATACAGGGCATGAATTAATCATTCATAATTCTAAACATAATATAGTTATCCTAACTCCTGCTGGAATGATTTTGCATAAGCATGCCAAAGTGCTTATTAATCAATTGACTGAATTTAATAATAAAGTAAGTCAAGAACTTTAAAAAAGTAATTTATAAATATGTAAAATTTGCTTGTATTTTTCTATTTAATTTTTAAATTGTTGAATTCATAAATATTTTCTCATAAAAACCATTTTTAGAGTATGTTTTTATCACAATTAATGTTTAAAAGTGGTTAAATTTAACTAAATAATCAATTTATTAATTAAAAATAAATATATTAATTTTGCATATAATACTATCAACATATATAATGGGTCTTGGAAAGTAATTTATTGATGATCAAGGTAGCTTATCACTTAAAATGATTGGATTAACGCCAAAATACTGATTTTTAATAATTATATTTATGATGATTTTTATCATAAATGTGTAGACTAGGTAAACATGAATTTTACATATATAAACTAGATCAATTACATAATAATATTGAATTTGTCATTTTGTCAAATAATACTTATTAGCTTTTAAAATAACAAAAAGATTAATTCTAATACGAAAAGAGGACTTACATATTGTAAGTCCTCTTTTCTATTCATAAATTATATTACTACAATTTATTATTTATCTTCCTTTTTCTTTCTGAATCCATCTAAGCCGAAGAATCCAAGAATTGAAAGTAAGATTGCACCAATGATACTCATCAAACTACCAGTAGCATCTTGTCCAGTTTGTGGTAAAGCAGCCTTCTTAGGTTCTTCAGCTGTCTTAGCAGCTGGGGCTGGAGTTTCTGCTTGAGCTGGTGCTTGTGGTGCTTCAGCCTTAGGTGCTTCTGGAGCAGGTGCAGCTGGTTCTTCTGGAGTTTCTGGTTGAACCGGTGCAACTGGTGCACTTGGTTGTTCTGCAGGCTGTGCAGGAGTTTCAGGTGTGCTTGGAGTTACAGGTGTTGCTGGTTCTTCATTTTTAACGTAGTGAATTGGAGTATCTTCACCTAAATGATCATGATCAATTGGGTAAGGAGTTCCTGGAGTCAACTTATTACCATTCTTATCAACTGGTGTGTAACCAGGGATATCAGGAATAAGTGGATTACCAGCTTCACTAGGGTTATCTGGGTTATTTGGATAGATGATTGGAGTTGATCCTGGAACATCTGGCACCAAATAACCTAATGCATGGTAGAGAACTGTTACTTCAGAGTTAGATGCATCAGCATTGACTGTTTCAGCACCAACTTTAGGAGTGTCAGTATAGTAACCATTAATTACTGGAGAGTTAACGGCACTGAAGGTATCGTTAACTGGAGTCCAGTTACCATATGAAATGATCTTACCAGTTACTTCATCAAAGGTAGCATCACGACCAAATTTAGTTGATTCAACTACATCTTTAGCAACGGTATTACCTTGATAATCTTTGTAATGAATAGTTCTAGTAATATCTTTAACTAGGTCTTTTTCACCAGTTCCATCTGGATATTTAGGTCCAGTTGGATTATCTGGATCAACAGGTTGTCCTGGTGTACCTGGATTGTCAGGAGTTACTGAACTGGTCTTGTGTTTCAAGACAACCGTAAAGGTTGGATCATCAGTAGTAAATGTGTAATCACCTGGGTAACCGTCGGTTACTAATTCATAACCTTGAGCTTCCAAAGCAGCAATTTCATCTTTAGTACTGTAATCAGACTTAGTTCCAAACTTACCGTCTAAAGTATCACTCTTAATAACACTATCGTTGTTATCTTGATCAACATAGTTAACGTGGGCTTGTTCAGCATTGGCGTGGTAAGTAACAGTTACATTACTATCACTATCATCGGCAGTGGTAGCTGCTTGGCCAACAACTGCTTGATCAGGAGTAAAGCCAGCGATAGCTGGAGAATCAACTGCGGCATAGTTAGAATCAGTTGAAGTCCACTTACCAGTTTCAATGATCTTACCAGTTACTTCATCAAAAGTAATTTCTCTAGTGTACTTAACTTGTTCAGTAACATCTTTAGAAGCTTCGGTTCCATCTGCATATTGGTAGTGGATAGTTCTAGTAATGTTCTTAACTAAGTCTTGTTCACCAGTTCCATCAGGATATTTAGGTCCGTCTGGATTATTAGGATCAACAGGTTGTCCTGGTTTACCAGGATCATCTGGGTTAACAGTCTTGTGTTTGTGTTTCAAGACAACTGTAAAGGTTGGATCATCAGTAGTAAATGTGTAGTCACCTGGGTAACCGTCGGTTACTAATTCATAACCTCGAGCTTCCAAAGCAGCGATTTCATCTTTAGTACTGTAATCGGACTTAGTTCCAAACTTACCGTCTAAAGTATCACTCTTAATAATACTATCGTTGTTATCTTGATCAACATAGTTAACGTGGGCTTGTTCAGCATTGGCGTGGTAAGTAACAGTTACATTACTATCACTATCATCGGCAGTGGTAGCTGCTTGGCCAACAACTGCTTGATCAGGAGTAAAGCCAGCGATAGCTGGAGAATCAACTGCGGCATAGTTAGGATTAGTTGAAGTCCACTTACCAGTTTCAATGATCTTACCAGTTACTTCATCAAAAGTAATTTCTCTTGTGTACTTAACTTGTTCAGTAACATCTTTAGAAGCTTCAGTTCCATCTGCATATTGGTAGTGGATAGTTCTAGTAATGTTCTTAACTAAGTCTTGTTCACCAGTTCCATCAGGATATTTAGGTCCGTCTGGATTATTAGGATCAACAGGTTGTCCTGGTTTGCCAGGATCATCTGGATTAACAGTCTTGTGTTTGTGTTTCAAGACAACCGTAAAGGTTGGATCATCAGTAGTAAATGTGTAGTCACCTGGGTAACCGTCGGTTACTAATTCATAACCTTGAGCTTCCAAAGCAGCAATTTCATCTTTAGTACTGTAATCAGACTTAGTTCCAAACTTACCGTCTAAAGTATCACTCTTAATAACACTATCGTTGTTATCTTGATCAACATAGTTAACGTGGGCTTGTTCAGCATTAGCAACGTAAGGAACTGGGGTATCTTTTCCTGGATCATTAGGATTAATTGGATAAGGAGTACCTGGTTTAATCGGATTACCGTTTGGATCTAATGGTGTATATCCAGGATAATCAGGCGTAATTGGTTCTCCAGCCTTTGTTGGATCATCTGGATCGTTTGGATATGGTACTGGAGTTCCACCTGGAACTTCTGGAATCAAGTTACCTAGCTTGTTATAAATAACTAACTTAGTTTGATTACTTCCTTCAATAACATGTCCACTAGCTGTTTTTTGATCTGCATAATATCCAGTTACTACTGGAGAATTTGAACTAACATTAATATCTTGGCCATCGTCAGGAATCCAATCTCCCCAAGTAGTTTCACCAGTTTCATCATTCTTGGTTCCATCACGATGGAAAGTAATTTGTTTAGTTACATCAGTAACTGTATTACCATTAGCATCTTTTAACACTGGTTGTCCATCAGCATATTGATAATGAATAGTTAAAGAACCGGTTCCTTTTTCACTAACTGGTTCGGAAACTCTTTTAACAACAACTGTATAAGTCAATGGTTTTCCACTATTGTAGTCTAAAGTGATTCCATTATTAGGAACATCACTACTTACTAATGAATAACCATCTTTTTCCAAAGTAGCTAGTTCATCTTTAGTCGAGTAATCTTTATGTTCACCAATTTTACCGTCTAAATCATCTGTATGAAGAACTTTATTTCCATCTTGGTCTACATAAGTAATTGTTGCTGTTTGTTTATCAATTACATATGGAATGGTAGTATCTTTACCAGGATCATCAACAGTAACTGGAGAAGGATCACCAGGAGTTAATACTTTAGATGGATTATTAGGATCAATTGGAACATATCCTGGAATGTCGGGAATAGTTGGTTGTTGTGCTTTAGTTGGATCATTAGGATCAATTTGATATGGTTCATCATGTGACCCGCTATCAATTGGATTTCCATCTTTATCAACTGGAACTAGTTTACCCAATGGAGCAACCTCAAATACAATATTACGTGATTGTGGAACATATATGGATCCTAAAGTATAGTTTCCGAATCCTGGTCCATTAGTAATTACCCAAGTATATTGACTAGTTGTTGGATCAAATTGATAATTAGCATCAATATGAATTGTGGTAGGTCCATTATATGCAACTAAACCACCTTTACCATTATTGGCAGTTGGATCCCAAGTAGCACTTTTAACTGGTTGTCCATTAGCATCAAACAATTGAACGTCCATGCCACCATGATCATCAGTTTCAGTATAAGTCATGCTGTAACTCTGTTTATAGTGTTTAGTCCATTTAGTTCCTGGCACACCAAAGTTAGAAACAGTCCCTGAAGCATTAGCTGGTTTAGTAGAAATATAATAAGTAGTAGGGATTTCTGGAGGCATCCCAGTCACGTCATAATGTTGTCCTGCCATTCCTTCATAGGAATGTTCAGCCATTACTTCATTTGTGTTTTTATTAATCCAGGTAATCTTTTGCATAACTTTTTCAGGAACAAAAGTTGATGTTTGCCCAAATTTTGTATCAAAGTTTTTTTCAGGACTGTCGTAAGTCCATCCCTTATAGAAGTAATAACCATCAGGATTTCCTGTCTTGGAATCATTTTCTACATCATCGGGGAAGTAGAAGCCAACATTTTCTTTATCCCATTTTGAATAGACTAAATTAGTAATATTTTTAGAATCGTAACTACTTCCAGGATTATTTAGAACTATGGTATCCAAGACATTGTTATTTGCATCTAATTCGTAATAATAAACAATTCCATCACCATTACGATCAGTTGAAACTATGATTGATTTAACTTTTGATTGTTCCCCATTACCACGATTTACATCATAGTATCCAAAAGTATAATGTTGAGCATCTGGATCAGTCCAAGGAACACCAGCAGAAGCGTAATCTGGATCAGTAAATGTTACTTTCAATGGATCGGTAGCATCTACTGCTAAATTAGTTTCGGCTGCTTGGGTCTGACTTTGATTAGCATCTTCAGCTGCCTTTTGTGCATCATTTTCTGGTGCTACTTGGTTATCAGCAGCATTTTGAGTTTGGTTGTTAGAATTTACATCAGCATCAGCAGTCTTATCTGGTTCAACTACTTGATTTTGTTGATCTGCATTATCTGATTTATTTTGATCTGTGTTTTTATCATCAGAATTTTGATCAGTAGCTGCTTTAGCATCAACTGCTTTGTTCTGATCTACAGGACTATCATCAGCTTGGCTTTGATTGCTTGTTGACTTAGCTTGGTCAGTATTAGCTGCTTGGTTTTGATCAGCAGTTTTAGTTTCAGTATTTTGCTTACTACTATCTGCTTCAACTGCCTTGCTATCATCATCCTTTGGAGTGGCTGAAGTAGTATCTTCCTGTTGCTTAGCATCATCAGTTTTATTTTGATCTGTTGATTTAGATGAATCATCAGCACTAACTTTAGCTTGATTATTGTTAGTGTCATTATTTTGTTCAGGAGTGCTTACAGCACTCTTGCTTTGATCTTGAGTAGCATCTGCTTGGGTAGTTGCTGCCTTTTGGTCATTTTTATTACTTGTTGCTGCTTTAGTATCCTCACTTGATGGTGAAATTACTGGAGCAGTTTTTGTTTCATTTGCTTGAACATTACTATCTTGGGCTTTATCTGTTGCACTATCACTAGTTGTACTAGTGGTATTTTGACTTTGAGTAGTACTTATTGCTGTATCAGCATGTACACTCTTCCCGTTTGATAGAAGTGTTCCACCGACAATTCCAGCTGTAAATGTGGTTACCGTAATGGCACCAAACAACCAGCGTTTGCCCGCTTTATACATTTTATAGTGGGTTTTATTTTCACTATTAAACATGTAAAGACCTACCTTCCATTAATTTTTTGAGTTACCAACAATTTATTTGAAAATATTTGTATAAATAATGAATTGAAACTTTATCTTTAAAAATATTAAAGAATTTACTTAAAAAGACGTAAAAAAAGGGTGTACCCTGATAAAACAGATGGGGTACACTTTTTAATTTGGTTTTAAATTCAGATGTCATCTATATTTATAAACATTTCATGTATAATTAAATGCGCGTAAAAAATGGGTGTAAAAAAAATTTTTTTGTTAGGAGTTATTCAGATGAAATTTGGTTATGCTCGAGTAAGTTCGGAAAGTCAAAATTTAGATCGACAAATTATGGCCTTAAAACAAGATGGCTGTGAGTGTATTTACAAGGAAAAGATTTCAGGGAAAAATTTAGATAGGCCAGAATTAAAAAAATTATTAAAAATCATTCATATTAATGATGAAATTGTAGTTTTAGATTTAGACCGATTAGGTCGTAATAATAATGATATTACTAGTGTTATGAATAAAGTTAGAGAAAAACAAGCTACCTTTAGAGTTTTATCTTTACCGTCATTTGATGGGGTTGCTGATCCAAACTTAAAGGCTCTTTTGAATAATTTAATTATTGAAATTTATAAGTACCAAGCAGAAGCTGAACGTCAAAAAATAAAAGAGCGTCAAAGACAAGGAATTGAAATTGCTAAAAAAAATGGAGTATATACAGGTGGAACTGCTAAATATTCTTTAAATTCTAATAATCCTCAAGGAATAATTTTAGCTAAAAAAATGATTGAAATGTTTGAACAAGGAATTGGTAATAGTGAAATTTCTAAATTATTGGGGATTAGTCGCCAAACTGTTTATTATAAAAGGAAATTATATAAAGCCAACCGTACTATATAGGGAAATGCCGTTAATAAAAAATTAATCTATAAATCTAATAATATGATGATATTTTAGTTGTATTAATTAGATTAATTTTTAATAACTTTAGAATTGTTTGTTATAATTATAATTGAATAATTAATAAAATGAGGTGGAAATAGCAATGACACTAAAAATGGAACCAGAAAAGGCTCAAGATGTTTGGAAAGATGTTGGGGAAAATGTTGACTTTGTTTCGTTAGCTTTAAATCGCGATGATCAAGCCAAAGCTCAAGCTGGCATTCAAGAATTTGCAGATCGTTCCCAGGCAATCATTCGTTCGATGCGGATTCGACAACCAGAAGCTGATTTGCGGGTTGCGATTGGTTTTAGTAATCATGCTTGGGAATATCTTTTTCCTAAAGCAAAGAAACCAAAAGAACTTGAAGATTTTGCAGGAGTTAAAGGACCCAAATATTCCATGCCAGCAACTGACGGTGATCTCTTTTTGCACATTCGTGCTAAAAATCAAGCAGTGGTGTATGAAGTTGTTTCCCAATATCGTGAATTTTTAAAGGATTTCACGCATGTTTTAGACGAAGTCAAAGGCTTCCGTTATCTCGAGGGTCGTGCGATTATTGGTTATATTGATGGAACGGAAGCTCTCCAAGTTGAAGATGCAGCTCCCTATGCAATTATTGGTGACGAAGATCCAGAATTTATCAATGGTTCCTACTTATTTGCACAAAAATGGATTCATAATATGGATTTTTGGAATAAAATGTCGGTTGAACATCAAGATAAGGCGGTTGGTCGAAAGAAGTTTTCTGATTTAGAGTTAGATGATGACGATAAATATGAAAATGCACATAACTTGGCCTCTAATACTGGTGATGAAAATAAAATTGTGCGAATGAATGTACCATTTTCGGATCCAGCAAGTGATAAAACTGGAACTTACTTTATGGGGTATGCTAGACATTGGAGTGTTACCAAAGGTATGTTACAACAAATGGTTGATATGAATGACTTTTTGCTAACTTTTTCCACCTTGAAAACGGGAACGTTATATTTCATTCCATCTCGCCCAATGCTAGATGCGATTGCTGGTGGAGAATTAAATCCAGAAGAATAATATTGCAAAATAAAAGAGTCGTCTAATTTTTTATTAGACGACTCTTTTTTTATAAACTAGTTAATTAATCTTTCAAAACCCATAAGAAGATAATGAAGATGATGGCTAAAGCATACATCATCCAGCCAACTTCCTTACCACGTTTAGCGGCAATCATTGTAATTGGATAGGCGATGAAACCAAGTGCAATCCCATCCGAAATACTATAAGTTAAAGGCATTCCAATTGCAATCAAGAATGCAGGAGCAGCCAGTTCAAACTTGTTCCAGTTAATCTGGGCAAGGGACTTAGCCATTAAGACTCCAACGATAATCAAAGCTGGAGCAGTAATTTGACTGGTAATTACACTGAGTAATGGTGAGAAGAAAGTTGCCAAAATGAACAAAATTCCAGTAACTATTGCAGTAAAACCAGAACGACCACCAACGGCGATTCCTGCAGATGATTCAACATATACGCTGGTAGGAGAAGTCCCAAGCAACGAACCTAGCAACATGGTAGTTGAATCAGCAGCTAAAGCCCGTCCTACTCGTGGCATTTTGTTATCTTTCATGTAACCAGCTTGTTCAGCTAGCCCAATTAAAGTTCCAGCAGTATCAAAGAAAGTTACCAATAAGAAAGTTAATACAACTACAAACAGTTGAGGAGTATCAATTTTTCCAACGTTGAAAAGACTAACTAAGAAAGTTGATTTAATACTAGGAATTCCTGCTACCACGGCAGTAGGTAATTTGATTAAACCGGTAAACATTCCTACGGCAGAAGAAGCAACCATTCCGATAAAGATGGCACCAGGAACTCGGGCACTCATTAAGAACAAAGTGACGATTAGTCCAAAAATTGTCAACATGGTAGTTGGGGTAGTTAATGAACCTAGACTAACTAAGGTTGATTTGTTAGCAACTACGATTCCACCATTGTTAAAACCTAAAAAGGCAATGAATAAACCAATTCCACCACCAATGGCGGCTTTTAAATCAGTAGGGATTGAATTAATGATTTTTTCTCGTAGTTTCATCGCTGTTAGAATAATAAATAAAATTGAAGCGATGAAAACTCCGGCCATGGCAGTTTGCCAAGGGATTTTCATTCCAATACAAACGGAATAGGCAAAGAAAGCATTGATTCCTAATCCAGCAGATAGAGCGAATGGATAGTTAGCTAAAATTCCCATCAGCATACATCCAAAAGCGGAAGTAAAAGCTGTGGCAGTAAAGACTGCTCCCTTGTCCATTCCGGTTGCACCAAGAACGTTCGGGTTTACAAACAAAATGTAAACCATTGAGATAAAGGTCGTAATACCGGCTAATATTTCAGTGCGATAATTAGTTCCTAATTCTTTAAAATGGAAAAATGAAGCAATTTTGTCAGTCATACGAATCTCCTTAGGTATGTATTGTTCGTAATTGTGTAAATATATTACTTATTAATAATACAACGAGCCACATAATATTTCAAACCCGAACTTTATATTTTTTATAGAATTCAATGTTAAAATAAAGTTATTAAATGAGGTGTTTATAATGAAGAAATCGGTTTTAATTCTAGGAAACAATCCAGCCGCTGATATGGTAGTTAAACAATTAAATGAAAAGCAGCAATATAACGTAACTCAGATTAAGCAGGGAGATTTTACAGACCATGCGACTTATTTTAATTTGGACCCTGAAATTAGTATTATTGTTTCTTTTATTGGACCTCAGGATGTTGATTTAGCAATCCAAGAATTATTTGACGCAGTTCGAGGACAACAGATTAAAATTGAACATTTTATTATGCTTTCAACTGCTGGCATTGATAATGAAGTGATTGGAAAACTTAATTATCCGGGGGTAAAGGATGTAACTGAATACTTACGCGAGCAACGGTATGCTATTAAGATTATTGACGAAGCTGAAATTCCTTACACTGTTTTTCGGCTAGTTGATCTATTAGTTAAGAAAACGGGAGCTGGTTACACTATTAATGAAGGAAAACCAGTCCCAGCTGGAAATGTTTCATATGAAACAGTAGCTGCTTTTGTTGTTCAAGCTGTTACACAAAATAAATTTATCAATCAGTCAGTCGCGCTTTTAGAAGATAGTTAGGAGAAAATATGACACTACAATTTATCTTGGGGAAAGCTAGTGATAATCATTTTAAAAAAGTAGTTGATAATCTACAAACTGGGATTAAGCAGGAACCAGCCGACCAATATTTTTACGTAGTTCCTAACAACGTAAAGTTTGAGTCGGAACTCAATACCTTGAAACAACTAAACGTGGATGATAATAGTACTTATGCCCAAAATCAGGTACAGATTTTTTCTTTTTCTCGTTTGATTTGGTATTTTATGCACAGCCATCCGGATTATCAGTTACCCCAGTTGTCACAAACAGCTATCAACATGATTATTTATCAAATCATTGAAGATAACGAAGAAAATTTAACTATTTATCGTGGTGAAGGAAAACAAGCGGGTTTTATCCAACAAGTTTCCGATCAAATCTCGGAATTACAACAAGGAAATGTTAGTCCTGATGATTTGGATCACATGGCTAATTTAGAAGCCAATGTCATTAATCCAGAACTTCGAAGCAAGTTACACGATATTAGTTTGATTTATCGTGAGTTTTTGCAGCAGACGGATGGTCAGTATATTTATAATGCTGCGACTTTTGAAATGTTGAATCAATATTTATTAGAATTACCAGAAGCAGAAATTTCTAAGATGCATTTTTACTTTAGCAATTTTGAAAAGTTTAGTGCTCAAGAATTACAAATTATTCAAACTTTGATTCAGCGTGCTCATGTGGTGATGGATCTTAATTTGGATCATAAATATGATCAAGAAATGCCTAATGAAACTGACTTTTTCTATCAGTCAGGGAAGTTATATCATTATCTATACCAATATGCTCGAAAAAATTCACAGGTCTTGACGGATCAATATGCTGGTCCTCGAGAACTTACTCCTGGGTTAAAACAGTTAGAAGATTATTGGATTGCTAGTAACGAAGTTGGAACCCCAATTCCAGCGGTTAAAAGTCAAAATGCCAATGTTCATGTGACTGAAACTAATACAAGTTTTGATGAATTAATGCAAGTAGCCATTAAAATCAGACAATTAGTAGCGAACGGTAATTATCGTTATTCTGATTTTTTAGTGGTGGCTAGGCATCTAGACCAATATGAAAATATTATTGATCCGATTTTTTCGATGCAGCAACTACCTTACTTTACGGATATTCAAAAACACATGGACGATCATCCGCTAGTCGAGTTATTAGATGCTCTTTTTTCGATTTATCGACCTAATCGTGCTCAAAATTATCGTTATGACGATGTCATGGGTTTGCTGAAGTCGGAATTACTAATTCCTCGGAATGCTAAGGGTAAATTCATGTCAATTAAAAAATATCGGCATTATTTAGCCTTGTGTGAAAATTTAGTGTTAAAAAATGGATACCAAGGGAAACGTTGGTTGCAGCAAGAAGACTGGTTATATGCGGCAGCATTGGATACAGAAACTGGAATCGTTGTAGACAAAAATAAAAAAATCTCAGCTGAGATTAATCAGATTCGTCATTTTGTCAAAGATACTTTGCCTCCTTTTTATCGCAGAATAAATAAAGCTAAAACTGGTCGTGCAGCTGCTAAAATTTTGTACCAGTTTTTAGTTCAAAATGGAGTTCCTGATCAGTTGAAAAACTGGCAATCGCAAGCAACAGAAGCAGGTAATTTACAAGAAGCCGGTCAAGCGGAACAGGTTTGGAATCAGTTTTGCCAATTATTAGATGATTATGTAACGGTTTTAGGCGATCATGAATTTGTGATGGATGATTTTTTGGATTTATTGAAAGCCGGTTTTGTAGGGGCCAGTTATTCTCAAATTCCTTCAACCCTTGATCAAGTGACGATTTCTGAAACTGGACGAATTCATCTAAATGATAAGAAAATTACTTTTGTGATTGGTGCTGATGACAATAATATTCCGGCTAAAGTCGACAATAATAGTTTGTTTAATGATGCTGATCGGGACCAGATGGATGTCAATTTAGAAGATGATCAATATTTGGTTGATACCAGTGAAACGATGATGCTTGGTGAGCCATACGAAGATTATCTAACCTTTCTAAATCCAGACAATGAACTTTATTTTTCTTATAATCTCGGCGGGGATGGCGCAGATACAATTCACCAAATTTCTCCGTATGTCAAAAGAATTCAGGATTATTTTGGAATTAAAACAGAAAAATTTAGTGGTCGTCCTACTGCTGAAGAGGTTAATATCAGTCAATATGTTGGATCTGATCGGACATCTTTGAAGTATTTGATTCAGGCGGCGTTGGCTAGTAAGAAAAATAAGCAGCCGTTAAATTCTGCTTGGGGAACTGTTAAGCAACAGTTAGAACAACATTCGGATCGGCAAATCAGAGATTTAACCAAGAACCTTTTAGGTAGTCTTGATTATCAAAATAGCCCGAAAAAACTTCGACCAGAGATTATTTCCGGATTATATGGAAATGACATTGTGACATCAATTTCCAAACTAGAGGAATTTTACACTGATCCATACGAATATTTTCTAAAATATGGATTGAAATTGCGTGAACGGGATGAATTTGAGATTAGTCCGGCCAATACAGGTCAGTTTTATCACGAAGCACTTGATCGTATTGTAAAAGAAATTAATAAGCAGCAGCTTCAATTACCTGATTTAACTGATCAAGATATCCATGAACTGGTCACAGAAATTACTTCTAAGATGATTGAAGCGGATGTGAACTATCAATATGAGATTTTAAAAAGTTCGCAACGAATGTGTTACATTACGAGTCAATTAGTGGCAACGGTTAATCAAATGGCGTTGACAATGCGAAACCAAGCACAACATGTCAACATGAGACCAAAAAAAACGGAAGTTGCCTTTGGTCCAGGGCAAAAATATGCACCATTGCATTTTGATTTGAATGATAAAGGCCAACAAGTTAATGTCCAGGGACGAATTGACCGAATTGACGAAATGAAAGTTGACGATATCGATTATCTAGGAATTGTAGATTATAAATCTGGGAATCGGGATATTAATTTATCTGAGGTTTATGATGGGACTTCAATGCAGATGATGACTTATTTAGATGCAGTTTTGCAGAACATTACTTCTTTGAGTGATAGCGAACAGGCCGAGCTAGCAGGAGCGCTTTATTTGCACATTTTTGATCCCATTTTAAAACCAGGTGAGGTTAAAAATTGGAATGAACCTAAACAGATTGAGCGAGAACTTTTAAAAAAGCACAAATATAACGGCTTGTTAGTAAGCGATAAAACGATGTTGAAAAAAATGGGCAACGGAGATGTAAATGCAATTTATCCATTTGATTTTAAAAATAATGGTGATTTGAAAGTAACTAGCAAAGTAATTACTCGTGATAATTTGCAGCTAATGCTGCAACACACAGAGCGTTTGATTCAAAATGCAGCTAGACGAATTTTTGCAGGCGATATTCAACTAGCTCCGGCAAAATATGAAAAACAATCCTTAATTCAATATTCTCCTTATAAAGCAATTATGCAATTTGATCCAATGCTTAGAGAAAATAACTATCGCGAAATTCAAAAGTTAACAGATCAACAAATTTGGGACTTATTGAGAAAGGAGGCAGGTGAAAAAAATGAGTAGACAATGGACACCGGGACAAACTCAGGCAATTAATGAAGATTTTCAAGGTAATGCCTTAGTTTCAGCTTCAGCCGGTTCGGGGAAAACCAGTGTGCTAACCCAGCGGGTAATGCGAAAAGTGAATGATGGAATCGATGTTGATCGGTTGCTGATTGTAACCTTTACCAATGCAGCCGCTAAAGAAATGCGGGATCGAATTAATGCTGCCTTGCACGATGCAGTTAATGAAGCACACAATCCTGAACAAAAACAATTTTATTTACAACAAATTCGGAAACTAACCACAGCCCATATAGAAACCATGGATGCTTTTTGTCAGTGGCTGGTTAAAAAATATTATTATGTAATTGGGCTAGATCCCGATTTTCGGATTCTAACTGATCGTAGTGAACTGGGTATGATTCGAGATAATGTGTGGAGCGATGTACGTGAAGATTTATATGCTAATGATCAAGATGGCAGTTTTGCAGCATTGACACGTAATTTTTCTAATGATCGGAATGATGACGGGCTTACGGATGTTTTAATGCAGTTGTATGACTTTGCCAATGTAAATGAAAATCCAGAACAGTGGTTGAATCAGTTAGTTGATTTTTATCAAATTGACGGGAATTTATCCCATAGTAAACTTTATCGTCAGTACTTATTACCAGCGATTCAAAATAAAATTGAACAGCTGCTCAGTACTTGGGAACAAATGCTAGATAAAGCCAATGAAGCTGGAATAGCTAAAATTGTTGAGCTTTTAGAAAAAGAAATTAAGCGTCTACAGGATTTAAAAACCACAGTTGCTGATGATTTATCCTGGAATGATATTCGGCAAAGCATAGTTGACTTTCAATGGGAAAAAAGAATGCCAACAATTAGTAAAAAAGATTTAGACGATGATCAGCTTGAAGTTAAAAAGCAAATTACTGATATACGTAAAAATTCTAAATTGATTTTAAAGAAAGTAGCAGATGATTATTTTTTTGCTGATGAAAAAGATAACATCGATACAATTGAAGCGGCACAAAAGTTGGTCAAAAAATTAACCGAGGTTGTCCAAACTTTTCGCGAAAAGTATGCAATCGCTAAAAAGAAAAAACATGCTTACGAATTCATTGATATAGAACATTTTGCCTTACACATTCTAACTAGTGATAGCGATGAAGGACAAAATATTCGGCATGATTTTCAGCAATATTTAAACGAAATCATGGTAGATGAATACCAGGATAATAATCATTTGCAAGATGCCATTTTGACGGCCATTAAAAATCCAGAGCAGGAAAATATGTTTATGGTGGGTGATGTGAAACAGTCAATCTATCGTTTCCGGTTAGCGGATCCCCAGATGTTTATGGATAAGTTTGCGAAATACCCGCAAGATGAAAATAATACTTTGATTACTTTACCCGATAATTTCCGGTCGGTTAAAAATGTGGATGACTTTACTAACTTGGTTTTTTCACAGATTATGGATCAAAATTTGGGGGAAATTGATTATACTGGTGATGCAAATTTAAAATTTGGCGCACTTGATTATCCTGATGACATTGATTCAACAACGGAAATCATGTTGTATAAAGATGATGAGCAGGATTTGGTTACTGAAAACGGTGACCAAATGGATAACGAGCAGCAACAAATTGAAATGGTTGCCGAAAAAATTGATAAGTTAATTCAAGATCATTTCCAAATTTATGATCGTAAAAAGCAAATGACTCGTGATATTCAATATGGTGATATTGCCATTTTATCTTCTACCAAACGGAATAATTTTGATATTTCAAATTTGTTTGCAGATCATCAAATTCCGGTTACAATTGACGGATCGGAAAGTTATTTCAAAACGACGGAAGTTCAAATTATGATTTCGTTACTGCAAATTATTGATAATCCGTTTCAAGATATCCCATTGGCAGCAGTGTTGCGTTCGCCAATTGTGGGAATGGATGAAAATCAAATGGCGTATTTGCGTATTACTCAACGAATGGGAAATTATTTTCAATCGGTTTTGGATTTTAAACAGCATTATGGCGACCATGAAACAACTGAGTTTGGCAACATTGTGTTACAAAAAGTCGAGTTATTTTTGACCCAATTACAAGATTTTAAGGATTATTCAGTTAAGCATAGTCTAGCGGAATTAATTTGGTATATTTATGATCAAACTGGATTTTTGGACTATGTTGGGGGAATGCCAGCGGGGAAAAAATGTCAGGCTAATTTACATGCTTTGTATCAGCGGGCTGAAGAATATGAACGAAATGGATTTAAAGGTTTATTTGCCTTCGTTCAATTTGTAAAACGCCTGCAGGGACGTGATGAGGATTTAGCGGAAGCAAGTGTGGAAACTAATTCCGATGCGGTGTCTGTAAAAACCATTCACGGAAGTAAAGGTTTAGAATACCCAGTTATCTTTTTGTTAGACGCGACTCATGGCTTTAACCGTATGGATATGAGAAACAGTTTTAATTTGGACGATGATTTAGGGATTGGAATTCAATACTATAATTCCAAACGGCATGAAAAAGTTCCAACATTACAGTATCGTGCGATTTCTAATTTGGCAGAGAAACGGATGCTAGCCGAAGAAATGCGGAAGCTATATGTAGCCCTAACTCGAGCTAAACAAAAGTTAATTATTACTGGGATTGCGAAACATACCAGTAAGACAGATAGCGAAACGCAAATGATTGAAAGCTGGAATAAGGCAACGCAAAGCGATGCATTAGTTTTGCAGGAATCGTTACGGAGCGGGGCTAATAATTTTATGGATTGGATTGGACCAGCACTTGTTCGTCATCCGCTTTTTAATCAGGACCATGATACTGATTTATTAAACAACGATGAGACTGATTTTAAGATTGAATTTTTGAGTAAAGATGATTTACAGCAAACAATTATAGCTGGTAAAACTGAATCAGAAAATGAATTAAAAACTGAATCGGTTAATCCAGAAGCTATTAAAAAGATTATGGAATTTAAATATCAATATCCAGATGCAACTCGAACAACGGCTTATCAGTCGGTTTCAGAAATTAAGCGACAATTTGATGATCCTGACAATATTGAATTAGCAAGTGTGTCGGATGCCCATAATTTAGTGTTGAAAAACACACGTTACAATAGCGATACGTTTGCACAGCCTAAATTTATGCAGTCGGTAGCGGCACCAAGTCCAAGTGATATTGGAACTGCTACCCATTTAGTTTTACAAAAAATTGATGTTTATCAGCCAGTTGATAATAATGTCGTCCAGGAGTTAATTGCAAAGTTAGTTAATGAGAAATTATTAACTCCAGAAGTTGCTAAGAAGATTGATACTGATGCAATTGTGGCATTTTATCAAACTGACATCGGTCAACAAATTTTGGCTCATCCAGAGAGACTACATCGTGAAGTACCATTTTCGTTAATTATTAATGCCAATCAATTATTTTCCGAATTTAAAAATGATTCCGAACAAAAATTGTTAGTACATGGTATTATTGATGGATATTTGGATGATTCTGACAAAGGACCAATTATTTTTGATTACAAGACTAGCTTTGTAAACCCTGAAAATCCTGAGACTGATATTGAAAAAATTAAAACTCAATATGAAGGACAAATTAATATTTATGCCAAGGCATTACAGGATATTTTAGGTAGAAAAGATAAGATAACGGAAAAATATTTGTATTTGTTATCAACTCATTCCTTGCTTCCAATTTAAATTATATTTTTTCATAACAAAAAGGATCTCAATTAAGTTAGCTTTTTTCTAACTTTATTGAGATCCTTTTTGTTATATAATTAAATTCTTTTTAATTGTATTTTAAATCACTAATGATAGCATTATGATAAACGATTTATTTTCATTTAAGATTTATTTATATATCAATGCTATAATAATAAAAATTTGGATTTTTCAGCAATTGCAAAATTTTCGCTTGAAACTGGACTAATTGGTAGCAATGATATAAATGTTCATGAAAGTGTTGCTGATAACCAAAACACCGATATTAATAAAATAACAGATCAAACCTCTTAGATACTGATAGCAAAGAAATTATTGGACTCATATTCAAACGTTCTGATTTACAACATAAAATTTATAATGACTATGATAATTTGCAAAACAGTTATTTTTCTCTTAGTGTTCGAAAAACAGAAACAACGGTAACTGTTACCTTAACAAATGGCGTAACTACTCATGCACCTTCAGTTGTCCCAACAAAAGAGTAAATAAGAACTGATAGTTCCTATAACAAATGAACAAAAAGATGATTCAACTGAAAATGATATTATTTCAAAAAACATTCCAAGCCAAAATGACAATAGTAGTGACAAACCAACTAATCATACTACTTAAGGGTGACATATCAATTCTGGTTTTTGATTTATTTTTAGATTTGCAAAATATTTTAGATGGTATAACATTAGATATTTTTTCAATATCAAATAATAAATCCACTATAACTAAATCATTTATCTGGGTTAGAGTTTGACTATTTTGGCTATGTATTGATAATTTAAATTTAATTATTGTTACTTTAATTTTTGAGGATAAATCATATTTTGAAAAAAGATGTTATGAAGTTACAAAATTTAAAGTATTTTGAAAAATTAATTGAGCTAAAAACTTATAGTAAAGTCGCAACCTTTTATGAAGTTTCACAACCATCAGTTTCACAAGGTATTAAACGTCTAGAAGAAGATATTGGGTCACCGATATTTATTCATTTAACGAATCCCGCAGGAGTTAAGTTGACTTCCTTGGGAGAAGAATTGCATAAACATGCAAAAGTGATAGTAGAGCAGATGGATTTGATTGATATAGCAATTAATAAATTAAATAACCCGAAAGTCAAAATTGGCATGCCACCTTTAATTAAATTGTTTTATTTTTCTAAATTAGTTTCTGAATTAGATAGTAGTTCGATAAGAATCAATCCTGTAGAGAATCCATCTTATAAACTATTGAAACAATTAAAAGATGGATCTATCCCACTTTCGCTTGTAGAATCAATATCCCCTTTACATGAAAATGAAATTCATTCTGAAGTAATAGGAAAAGATAAATTTAAGATTATTATTAGTAACAATAATCCTTTGGCAGCCAAAAGTTCGATTAATTTTAAAGAACTTGCTAATACTCCATTCATTGGTATGCCAAATCATACGCTTCAAAGGAAAGTATTTGAAAAATTAGAAAAAGATTATAATATTTATCCACCTATTGGATATTCTATTAACAATTTGTCATTGATAAAACAATTAGTTGCAAATGATGAAGGCTTTTCCTTGACAATTGGGAATTTGGGATTTGATAAAAGTAATCCCAAAACATCTTTTTTGGAACTAGAAGATAATGATTTGCCGGATTTATATGTATCATTAGCCTATCTGAAGATTCATAAATTAAATGCAATTGAAAAAAAGATAGTTAATGTGATTGTAAATAAACCTATATCATCACTATAAGTAAATCTTTTGTCCAAGTCAGCCTTTGACTATTGTGATTTTGAACTGATATTTTAAGGTTAATAAATGTTGCTTTAATTCTTAGGAGGAATAAGTATGTTAAGTAATAAGGGTAATGAACCAAGGAAATTGCATTTTAAGATGTATAAGGCTGGCAAAATTTGGCTTTTTTCCGCTATTGCAACCTTTTCTCTTGGAACAGGTTTACTTGTCGGAAACGACATCAATATTCATGCTAGTGATACTAGTACTACTAATGGGGAAAATCCTGAACAAGAATCTGAAAATCAAAATACAAACAATATCAAAACTAACGATATTGATAAAGTAAATGCAAATAGTCAAACTGCTGATAATAAACTAGATGTAAATAATGCTTCAGCAGAAAATGCTTCTATTAATAGTAACGAACAACAAAACAAGATTAATAACACTACTACCCCAAATAATGATGCTGATGCTACAAAATCAACGGCAACAGATAAGCAAGCAACTGATAACGATGTCAAAAATGAATCTAATACTGCACCAGTTCCTAATCAAAGTGAAACTGATGATTCTAAACAAACAACAAATGCTGATTTAGCTACAAGTAGTAATAATTCTACTTCTTTTTCTGTAGAAAAAGAAAACACAACAAATGACAAAAGTTCTACTTCAGAAAATGATATAAATCAATCTAATAATACTGTTGATGATAATGTTAAGCAAAGTAGTGTTACTGGTAACTTACAAAATAATAGTAAAGACAATTCTAAAACTACTAATTTAGAAAATGATGCAGCATTAATTAAGAATGATTTACCGACAGATAATAAAGAAAAATATCCTAATTCTAGTAATGATAAGGTTGCGAACACAGATGTGACAACTGATGATCAAAAGAACAAAAATGTTATTCTGGCAGCTCAAAATGATAATTTACCTAATGGAATAAATATTAGTAGTAATGAATTAGCTAAACCTCAAAATAATAATTTTAATCAGTTTGGAACGTTGAGCGTTATAACTAATGTTGTTGTAACTAATACAGATGCATATATTAATCCTGGTGATTAAATAAAATTTAACATTGCTAACAGTGAAGATCCCGGTAGTGATGATTTAATGAAGCAAGCAATAAATTGGAACGCAGTTTTAGTTACCGGTGGAAATGAATATGGACATTGGTCAGTAAATAAAAATGATGGTACTGCAGATTACATTTTTGACAAACAAATTTCACTTACTACTGGAAGTTTTTCATTTACTTTAAATGTACCCTTTCAATCTGCTTCAAACCAATGTGGGGTTAATTTTTCTGAAAGTTTTCAACAAAATAATAAAATTTACGAATTAAATAAATTTTATTATGGATATATTCCAGTACCTAATGACGTTTCTCCAAACCGAACTCAAGCTCCATCACTGCTTTCAGGATTAGATTATGCAAATGTTAGTCCTTATATGGGATCTTCTGCAGATAACCCTATTGGTGGAAATGGTTCTTTAACTATTTTTGATCCAAGTAAAGGTGACGAACCCAGTTGGTGTAATGTTATTTATCCGACTAATGGACTTCCATCATCTTCTTTTAATACGTTAACTGGGAGAACATGGACTGTTGAGGTTAAAGGTTCTGGGGCTTCTTTTGATATGAATGGGCTTCGATTTGGTCTTCCCCAATCCGATTCTCCATACGCTCTGAGCTGGGCAGGTTCAGCTTCTGGAAAATGGATTACATTAGATGAATTAAATCAGTTGTTACCAGGAATTAAAGTTAATTTAAATCAAATTAATAACAATGATGCTAAGTTAAGTATTATTTTTCCAAATGGACCTGCTATTCAATATATGCAATTTACTGGAAACTTTATTGCACCAAATGTTGCCGAAACTTATAGTGTTAATTTTGGATATCATGATGATCAAAAGACAGATTCTAATAATTCTATTGATGAATCGTTTAGCTACGAAAATAATAATCATCATGGTTTTTTTCCAACCATCAATGCTACTGATAAAAAGATTAATGTCAGTGAATTTGATATTAATGATTTATCAAACTTCCTGATGGACGGAGTAAGTGTTAATGATGTTCAAGATGGTTATGATAAAGATAAAATTGAAATTTCTAACGATAGTTCATTAAAAAATGCACTTGTTAATCATCAAACTGGAACCTACACAGTTACGTATAAAACTACTAATTCTAAAAATTTAACCTCATACAAAACTATTAATGTGGTTGTTTATAAAGATGAAGTGGTTACTGATCAAATTACAAATACGTATACTGTTCATTATGAATACGATAATGGGAACTTAATTCCTGGATTAGCTGACAGAGTAGTAACCGCTCATTTTACTAGAACTGGTGGTAGAGACCCATTAACAGGTCAGGTTAAATGGAATAGCTGGACTACTAATGACAATATTGATGTTGATATTAAGAGCCCGCAATTAACTGGCTACACTCCTGATCATAAAACAGTTATTGGGAAAATAATTGCTGGTAAAAATCAGGAATTTAAGGTTAAATACTTTGCTGATAATGAATCATTACAAATTAATTATGTTGATGAACAAGGGAAACAATTAGCCACTAGTGATAATTTAACTGGTAAATATGGCGATCATTACCAAACTGTTCCTAAAGATATTATTGGTTATCATTTGATTAAAACCGAAGGTGAACCTAATGGAAGTTATACAGATGGTAAACAATCAGTAACTTATGTTTATGCTAAAGATGACGAACAAGTTACAGTTCATTATGTTGACGAAAGTGGTAAATCATTAGCAAATAATAAAATTATTACTGGAAAATATGGTGATACTTATCAAACAAATGCTAAAAGTATTACTGGTTACCATTTAATTAGAACTGAAGGAAATGCTAGTGGTAAATATACTATTGATACTCCTGATGTAACATACGTATATGCACCTGACGAAGTTACTATGACTATTAATTATGTTGATGAACATAATGATAATCAAATCCTTAAAACAGAAACAATTACTGGTGTTTATGGTTCAAATTATAGTTTAACTCCTGAATATCAAATTGAAGATCATAAGTACACATATGGTGGAGAATCACCGGTTACTGGAATTTTTACTAAAAATGGAATTATTAACTTGCCTTACTATCAAACCCCAACTGGAGTGGTTAATGTACAGTATGAACAAGTAGACAATAATGGAGATCCGATGGGAATTTTTATCTTACCTCCAGCTACCATGAGCGGATATATTGGGTCTAATTATGACATTTTGATACAACAAGTTAAGAACTATAACTATCTTAGATCATCTAATAATCTAACCGGTACTTATGGATACAATCCCCAGTGGATTACATTATTCTATCAATATGTAAATCCATATACTAAGGGAGTTGTCAATGTTCATTATGTAGATGAAAATGGTAATCCTATTCGAAGTAATACTTCTATGAGTGGGAAGATTGGCTCTAATTATGAGATTACCCCTATTGATATCCCTGGATATACTTTTGAGAAAACAGAAGGTAATTTAACTGGTCAATTTACCCCAGTGGCTCAAAACGTCACTTTGGTTTATAAGAATAATGCACCTGTTGGTAATGGCGTAGTAAACGTAAACTACGTTGATGAAAATGGTAATCAAATTGCTGAACCTATAACTAACAGTGGTTCTTTTGGCAGTAAATTTAAAGTAAGTCCAATTAACATTACGGGTTATACTTACGTAAAAACAGAAGGTAATCCTACAGGGATTTATGGACAAGATGCTCAAACAGTAACTTTTGTTTATCAAAAAAATACTCCTGTAACTAACGGAATTGTTAACATTAATTATGTAGATGAGAATGGAAATATGATTGCCAACTCCACAAGTCTAACTGGAATCCTCGGAACCGCTTATCAAATTACTCCCAAACAGCTTGACGGATATACTTATGTAAAATCAGAAGGTGATTTAGCAGGACAATATACGGATACAGCTCAAAATATTACATTGGTTTATCAGTCCAAGACTATTCCAGTGACAAATGGAACTGTCACCGTCAAATATGTTGACGAACAAGGTAATGAGATTAAAACGATGCAGACCTTAACTGGTAAAATTGGCAATTATTACAATATTAATCCAGTTGAAATTACTGGTTATACCTATGAAAAAACTAATGGAAATCTCACTGGTCAATATACTAAGAATAATCAAATAATAACTTTGATTTACAAAAAAGATGTAGTTTCAACTGTTACCATTACTTATGTCGATCAAAATGGTGACCAATTAGCTCCTGAAAAAAAGGTTCATGGGAAAGTTGCTAGTAAATATAACATTGCTAGCCCGATAATTGCAGGTTATAACACCAATCAAACCATGGTTAGCGGTGAATTTATGGCAGAAAACCAGAATATCCAAGTCGTTTACAATAAACTGGATAAACCGGTAGTACCTCCAACTGATAACAATGGGAATAGTTCACAAACTCCTTATGAACCTACCAATCCAACCAATAATGACGAACATGGTTCGCAGACTCCCTTTGAACCAAAGACCTCGACTGATAGTAAAGGAACTAGTACTTCAACTAAAACTCATAATCAAACTAGTGAAGTAGCGCCTGAAACTACAGAAACTGATGGAAATACGCATCACGTTCTTTCATCGGTCCATGATGGTCAAGATAATAAAACTGTAACTACTAGTAATAATAATTTACCAGAGACTGTAACTGAAACAGCATCTCATAAAACTAATAAAGCAACTACTTTACCACAAACTGGGCAAAGCAAAGATAATCGTTTATTAAGTATAATTGGTGCATTCTTACTTTCAGTTTTCGGAATCTTGGGATTAAATGGTTTCAAAAAGAAAAAGGAAGATTAATGTGAATTAATAATAAAAGCGTTTCGTGATCTCTAATGATTATGGAACGCTTTTAATTATTTTACCTTTATATAATTGAGTATTGTTATTTAACTAAATTATCATTTAATTTATCAACTATATACGTTTAGATTTTTGTTGCATTTGCAACCTGATTTAATTTAAAATGAATCGAAGAGGTGATAAAAGGTGGAACAACTTGAAGTTAAACAAATTTCATTAGTACAATTATCTGAATTACAAAAAATTAGCCGACTTACTTTTGCAGACACATTTGGTGCCGCAAATACGGAAACTGATTTGAAAAAATATCTTGATGAAGCATATAGTAATCAAAAATTAACTAAGGAATTAAATAATCCCGAGACATTTTTCTATTTTGGATACATTGATCATCAATTAGCTGGCTATTTAAAACTAAACGTTGGCAAGGCACAAAGCGATAAAGTTAGTAATAATAGTTTAGAAGTAGAAAGAATCTATATTTTGCCCGCTTTTAAACGACATGGATTAGGTAAAAAATTGATTGAAGTTGCGGAATCAATTGCTAAACAAAAACATAAAGATAATCTTTGGTTGGGAGTTTGGGAAGGCAATCCAAAAGCAATTGCTTTTTATCAAGCTCAAGGTTTTGAACGTATCGGTCAACATACATTTGTGGTCGGTGATGATCCGCAAACTGATTATTTAATGGAAAAGAGTATTAAATAAGATGGCAGAAGTTGATATTTTAAAACTAATTACTGAGATTGAACATGGTTTATCATCAATTGCTAATAAAGAATTTAAAACGATTGGTTTAACTAAAGGTAAATTTCAGTATGTTAATCGGATTGCAGAAAATCCAGGCATCACTCAGGCAGAATTGACGGAATTATTAAAAGTTGACAAAACTACTGCATCACGTGCTATGCAAAAGCTGCTTGATGAACAATTAATCGTCGGTAAATTTACTGAGAATAATAAACGACAAAAGCAGTTTAATTTGACTAAAAAAGGGGAACAGGCAGCGAACTTTATTGCACGTGAAAATGAATATTCAACTCAGCAAGTTCTATCCGGATTATCGAAAACAGAACGAGCACAACTTCAAAAATTATTGACTAAAGTTGCAAAAAATACTGATAGTGAATGGGGGAAAGTGAAAAAAGGATTTAAACGCAAGTATTAAAAAAGCCCTAGAGTACGTTAACTTGTACTCTAGGGCTTTTCTATTCAGTCACATTTTGATTAGCTTCAGTGACAGAAATGGCAATATATTTATTTTTACGTTTGGTAATAAAATAAACATATGAACCAATTGCATAACGACCTAATCGATCAGGACCAGTGACAATAGCGCGACTGACCTTATCATTGATCTCGATTACATCATTACCAATAACGTTAGCAATAATCTGACCGCGATCATTTCGAATGCCAATCTTAACCATACCGATACTCTTACTCTTATAAAACGGTTCTTCAATCGTCATGAGAGTTACCTCCTTCTAATGTAGTTTTCAAAGAACATGCTAAACAATTTAGCAGTTTAATTATAACATTACTAATCTAAATAATTGTTGAAACTGGCTTTAATAATTAGCTTTATTTTTCAACTTTTAACTTGTGCACAATTCTGCTATACTTAAAAAAACGATTATTGATATAAAACGGAAACAAAATGTTAATATTTTGGAGGAAACTATATTGAATAATAGTAAATATGCTTTTAAACCTATCCCGGATAGCGAACGAAATATGACTTATTGGGATATGTTTGCTACTTGGTTTGGTGCCAATGCTAATAACGGAACGTGGTTTATTGGTGGAGTGATTGCTGCTTGTGGTTTGATTGGCGGACTTGGTGCTACTTTAGTTGGGGGACTGGTTGCTTATATTTTCTTAAGCATGATGGGATATGCTGGTTACGAAACTGGTGCATCAACCACCGTCCTTTCTCGTGGATCATTTGGGATTCGTGGTAGTATTATTCCCACGTTGATTAATATCACGTTATTTTTAGGTTGGACGGCAGTTAATACTTTTATTGCTGCTACTTCCTTGGCATTCATTTTCCATAGTTTTTTTGGATGGGCATTGTTTGGTCATCCTGGTGGTAACTTTGGGATTATTGTCGGAATTTTAGTAATGAGCGTGTTACATATTTTTAGTATCATTGCGGGGCAACGATCAGTTCAGCTAGTAGAACGAATCGGAGTTATTTTAGTGATTATCTTTGTTGTTTTGGAAACAATTGTGGTTTTCAAAAACGTGTCATTATCTGACTTAGCACATTATCGTTTACCAGCTAATGAAAAGATGCCGTTTGGGGTCGGAGTTGATACGATTGCCGCCGCCAGTTTAGGCTGGGTCATGGGCGGGGCTGATTTTACTCGTTTTACCCGTAAAAAACATATCGCCATCAGTGCTCCTTACTGGGGTGCAATGTTAGGTCTCTTGAGTTTTACTCTGATTGGGATTTGTACCACGATTAGTGTTGCTATGACCTCTGGTGCTTATGATGCCAATAATTCTGATCCTAGTATTATTGCTAACAAATTAGGATTAGGGTTTATTGCTATGATTGTTATTGTTTTGACGAGTATGACTGCCAATGCCGTTAACATTCAAGCAGGAGCTTCAGCATTTAAAAATGTTTTTCATAAGGTGAGTTTTAATAATTCATTAATGATTATTACGATTTTATCAATGCTATTAACGTTAGTTCCTTTGATTAGTGGGAGTTTCTTAGCTTCTTTTATTGCATTTTTAGATTATACTGGCATGTTGTTAGGGCCTATCATTGCAATCATGATCGTTGATTACTTTATTTTGAACCGTAATCATTATACGGTAGCTGATTTATCTGATGGCAACGGTAAACTTTGGTATCATGATGGATTTAATTTAGTTGCATTAGCATCATTAATCATTGGAGTGATTTTCTATCTCTTGATTAAAAACTTAAATGTAATTAAAGATACAATTGGAGCAACCTTTATTACGATGGCAGTTGTTGCAATTATTTATTATCTTGGTAGTAAATTATTTGATAAAGCTGATAAGTAAGATTGTTATCTCCTGTTTGTATGTTATAATAAAGTTATAAAAATATTAAGTTGGGGTGCCACGAGCTGAGATTAAACCCATTGAACCTGATATAGTTAAAGCTATCGCAGGAAACTTATCCAATTTAGATAATTAACGATTGTGTTTTTCACAATTCTAAAATTGATTTTCTAAAGTACTCAGCTCATGGTTGGGTACTTTTTATTTTGGGAAATTATATTTTATTAGGGGAGAAAAACATGAAGAAATGGCTTGAGAGTTGGCATTTAAAAAATATTATTATGGTAACGCTGATTGGAGTTGCATGTGGATTAGTATTTTGGGTTATGGATCCGATTTATACTGCACTAACAGCTGTATTGACACCGTTAGGCTTAGCGCCATTTACCAATGCAATTTTGATCGGTTTTTGGACGATGGGCGGGCCATTGGCATTAATGATAATCCGTATTCCTGGATCTGGATTATTAGCTGAATTCTTTGGTGCGGTGGTAGAAATGCTTCTTGGTGGTATTTGGGGAGCTGCCACTTTAATTTCTGGATTGATTCAAGGATTTGGATCTGAACTAGGATTTGCCTTCACTGGTTATAAACAATATAACTGGTTTGGTATGACTTTATCGGTTATTACGACAACGGTGGTAACGTTTGGTTGGGAACTAATCAGACATGATTATGCTGGTTTCAGTCTTGGTATGATTACCGCATTGTTTGTGGTTAGTTTGATTTCTGTTTTTCTCTTTAGTGGAGTTTTAACCATGGCAATTGCTAAATTGTTAGAACGAACTCATTTGATTGAAAAATAAATTTTAAAAAATGACTTCTGATTTTTTCAGAAGTCATTTTTTGTTGGATTAAATTATGAATCAGCATGGGCTAGTTTAGCAGATACTGCTGCCACTAAAGCTCCAACTAAATCATCAATAAAGGTAGTGACATGTTGAGAGTCGTGATCTAATTTTCTGATGATTTCTGGTTTATTTAGATCAATTTCATTGAAATTAGTCATGCCGATGGTTCCATAGACCGTCGCAATCGGCAAAGCTAAGACTTCATCAACGCCAAACACACCAAGATCATGACGAATAATGCTCGCTAATGGTTCTCGTAGTTGATTCTGATTAGCCAAAGAGTCGATTTCTAATCCCATCATTGCATGATCTAATACCTCTCGTTTATGTAAAACAGTTTTAGTAATTTCATCGACAACTGTTATCGGAGGAACGTTACTGTATTGTTTTTGTAAATTATAGGCGAGTTGCGAGATAGTTCTAATGGTAATTCCATGATTTTTCAAAGAATTACAGACAAATTGATAGGCTGCCTGATCTGGATATTTATAGTTAGTCATTGATGTACCTCGTTTAAATTGTGAATGCTAAAATCTGGACAATTATCAAAATGCCAATAAAGATTATCAAATCCTTTTTACTAATGACGACTTTGGTAATGAAAGTACGCGGTCGATTTTCAACAAAACCTTGAGATTGCATAGCTTGCGATAAGTCTCCCGACCATTGTAAGGCAACTAAGAGTGCTTTGAAATATAAAGTTGGTTTCCAAGGATTTAATTGTTCACCTCGCATATTTCCATTGGCACGAATAATCTGAATTTCGTATTTTAAACGAGGAACTAAATTGATGGCCGCAAGTACTCCGTAGACAAATTTAGCGGGCACATGGAAGTCCTGTTCTAAGGCCTGGGCTAAGTTAACGATGTAGGTAGTGAGCGAGAAACTTAGTCCTAGGTAGACGTATGCATAAAGACGGGTGAAGAGAACTGCTCCCATATAAAGGCCATGGCTGCCATAGTATAGCTGGGACAGAAAGATCCCCACGGCTGGGACAAAAGCAATCAGACTAAAAATGGCAATCGTTTTAAAATGAACTCGGTGCCAGAAAAGGTAAATTAATGCTGCCATAATTAAAAATAAATTTAGCCAAATATTGGTTAAAAAAGAGATTTCAAATGCTATCATGAAAACTAATAATAACTTTAATGCTGGGTTCATCTTAGCTCCTCCTTATACTGCAATTTCTGATTGGCAAAGTTAACGTGATAATCAAAAAAACCATTAAATTGATAAATTTGATGACTAATTACGATTGCAGAACGACCGCGGTTTAGAAAGTTAGTTTGAATCAGATTTTGAACTTGTTTAACTGATGCAACATCTAAACCGGCAAATGGTTCGTCAAGCAGCATAATTTGTGGATCTCTGATTAACATTAATAGGATTTGTAATTTTTTCTTCTGGCCGCCGCTTAAACTATAAACTACCTGATCCATTTTATGATCTAAATTTAAGTCGACCAGTGCTTGTTTGATTTTTGCGTTCGTCCAAAAATCGCTTAACGAATTTTTTTGGGCCAATATTAATTCTTCTTGCATGGTAACTGTTAAAAATTGATCTGCGGCATTTTGAAATACAAGTACTACCTGTTCATAATATTTTTTATTTTTAATTTTTTGAATGTTTTTGTCAGCTAATGTGATGATTCCCTGATATTTTTTAAGTTTGCTAATAGAATAAAAAAGGGACGACTTGCCAATCCCACTTGCTCCTGTTAGAAGTGTGCAACCATTATGAAAAGCGAAATCTGTTGCTTTTAATAATGTAGTGGCAGGGGTCTTTAAGACATAATTTGTTAAAGAAATAATTTTTGGCTCAGTTTGCCTGGGAATAGCAAATGAAATTTGTGGTGAATGCGAATCGTTCAAGAGCGTGTTCATTTGTGATAGTGGTAATGCTGTAATTTGTTCTTCGTGGACTTGAAAAAGATTATCCACTAACCCTTCATAACCAGACAAATCATGATCAGAAATTACGATGGTTTTCTGTTGCTGGTTTTTTAATTGAACTAATTTGTTTAAAATGTCGCGTTTGGAAGTCAAATCAATACTAGCAAACGGCTCGTCTAACAAAATGATATCTGAGTTCATTGCGATTAGAGTGGCAAGTACTACTTTTTGTTTTTCGCCTCCTGAAAGTGTGATGATTTCACGATTTCGTAATTGTTCAATTTCACAAAAGGCGAGAGCTTCATCAGTGCGTTTTTGGATTTCAGACGAGGGCGTCTGAAGATTTTCGAGGGCAAAAATAATTTCTTCTTCGACTTTTTGCATGACAAATTGTTGATTTGGATCTTGAAACATCATACTAATTAATTTTGGCCGTTCTGTGTCTGAAATATTTTTGACATTAGTTGCACCAATTGTGATTTTTCCTTTAATTTCGCACTTTTGGTCTTCTGTCGCAGATAATCCAGCTGCTAAGGTTAATATGGTAGATTTTCCACATCCGGATGGACCAGTTAAAAGCGACAGCTTGTTACTTGGAAAAGTAACGTTAACATCTTTGAAAATTGGTTTCGGATTGGATGTAAACTTAAAATAAAAGTTTTTAACTCCAATGTTTGGCATCATAGCTTCCTCCAAATAAAAAGCCGTCTCCTAAAAAGGAAACGGCTAAGTTTTTTGTTGTAATTAGACAACTGAATGTCACTTTATTACCTACGCTAGCATTACCTAGATCAGGTTCAACGGGTATAATCTCAGCCGTTATTGGCACCCCAGCTATTTAATTATCTTTATTGTATCAAACAATGTTGCTTAGTGGTAAAAACGATAGCGATTAAGCAGCAAAAGTGACAAGATTGCAATTTTGTATAGCTAAAAACATTGTCCTAATCAGATTTAGTTAAAATTCATTTGTCAAATTCTTTAATTCTCAAGGATAATTAAAGAATACATTTAAAAGGAGACAGAAGATGAAAACAAAAGAAATTGCTTATTGCGGAATGATGGTTGCCATTATTGCCGTTTTAGGTTTAATTCCGCCAATTGCAGTCCCAATAATTCCAGTGCCAATCTCATTTCAAACGATGGGAATTATGTTGTCATGATGTTTATTAGGGAAAAAATTAGGCACTATTAGTGTAGTAATCTTTTTGTTATTGGTAGCAGTTGGGATGCCGATTTTAGCAGGATTTCGTGGTGGAATGGCTGTTTTTGCTGGTCCGACGGTTGGATTTTTAGTTAGTTGGCCATTTTGTACATATTTAATTGGTTCGTTAGTCCAATTAAATCATACTAAACATCAATTAATGGGTTATATAATTGCCAACTTAATTGGTGGTATGCTATTAATGAACTTGATGGGTGGAATTGGATTAACGCTAGTTACTCACATTTCGCTTGGAAAAGCATTGTGGTCTTGTTTGATTTTTTTCCCAGGTGATATTGTAAAGGCTGTGATTGTAGCCATAGTTGCTTGGCGAGTGAAGCAGCATCATTTTATAAAATTGTAAAAAAATAACCCTTAACTATAATTTTAATAGTTAGGGGTTATTTTAAATTAGATATCTAATTTTGGATCTTCAGCCTTATCATCAGTTGTTGGGGTAGTTTCTTCTTTAGTATCTTTTTTCTTAGGTTCATCCTTAGTTGCTTTTTCTGGTTCTTCGGTTTCAATACCGTAAGCAACTCGAACTTTATGAGTGATTTCTTCAACCATTTCAGGTTTTTCTTTTAAGTTGGCAACTGTTTTGTTAAGTCCTTGACCAAGACGTTCTTCGCCATATGAATACCATGATCCTGATTTATTCACGATATCTTTTTCAACGGCTAAGTTGACCATATCAGCAACCGGCTCAATCCCATGACCAAAACTCATTAAAGTTTGGACTACTTTAAATGGAGGAGCGACCTTATTTTTGGCCACTTTGATCTTGGTTTCTTTACCAACAACTTCTTGACCTTCTTTAGACTGTTTTCCACCACTAACTCGTAGACGAACACTTGAATAGAACTTCAAAGCCCGACCACCAGGGGTAGTTTCGGGACTACCAAACATTACACCGACTTTTTCACGTAGTTGATTAATGAAAATAACCACTGTATTGGTACGGTTAATGTTGGAAGTTAATTTTCGCAATGCTTGAGACATCAGACGGGCTTGTAAACCAACGTGAGAGTCACCAATATCTCCTTCAATTTCTGATTTTGGAACTAAAGCAGCAACCGAATCGACAACAATTAAATCAATTGCACCAGAACCGATTAAAGCATCTGCAATTTGAAGACCTTCTTCACCAGTTCCTGGTTGTGAAAGTAATAAGTCGTCGATATCAACACCTAATTCTTTGGCGTATTCAGGATCCATCGCGTTTTCAGCATCAATGTAGGCTGCAGTCCCGCCATTTTTTTGAATTTCAGCAACGGTTTGTAACGCAATCGTTGTTTTACCAGATGATTCAGCACCAAAAATTTCAACTACTCGACCACGAGGAAATCCGCCAATCCCTAACGCGATATCTAACGATAAAATCCCAGTTGAGATTGCTTCGACGTTAGTGGTAGGAGATTCACCCATTCGCATAATTGCTCCGGTACCAAATTCTTTTTTAATTTGTTTTAATGCTTTATCAAGCTCGACTTGACGAGCTTCTTTAGCACTTTTTTTAGAACTTGAGGCCATAAAAACACCTTTCTATTATCAAACATGAACATTTGTTCGGGTAACCAATATTATTCATTTTACCTTATTATTTACGTAAAACCAAGTAAAATAAATTAAATTTGTTTTTTAATTGTATATGGTTCGTTGTCATCATTATTTTTTTCAGCATGATCCTTCAAAAAAATGTCGTATGAATCATTATGCTTACCGTTTACGACAATTACATTTGCATCTTCAAGTTCGTTGTGCTTTTGACGATAAATCTTGGCACTTCGAACTGCCTCGTTATAATCTTGAAAGTTTCCTAATGAATTACCTGGGTTAAAAAATACCGTTTCAGTCATCATATTACCACCTTTCATCCTAATTATAACGTATTTAAAAGTTAATGTATCTTTATGAAATTTTTAATAGTATAATTTTAAAAAATGATTTAATGAAAATAGTTTTAGTTGGAGGTTTACGAAAAGATGGGAAAAATCTGGGAGCGAATTACCAGAAAAGAAAGTCCGCAAAGTCTGGAAGCTAAGGATGCCAGCTTAACCCCGCATATGACTGCTAAAGATTTGTTGGGATTGGGATTAGGGATGGTAGTTGGAACGGCGATTTTTACTTTGCCAGGGATTGTAGCAGCAGAACATGCTGGTCCAGCAGTCGCACTATCATTTATAATTGGGGCAATTGGAGCAGGTTTAGCAGCATTAGCGTATGCTGAAGCTGCTTCGGCTTTGCCGGTTGCTGGTTCCGCATTCTCCTGGATTAGCGTATTATTTGGCGAAGGATTTGGTTGGATTGCGGGTTGGCTAATGCTTGCAGAATATTTTTTAGCAATCAATTTTGTGGCATCTGGATGGTCAGCTTATGTACAAGGATTCTTAGGAGAATTTGGGTTTCACTTACCACCAATGCTTACTTCAGGATATAACCCCAAAACTGGTGGTTTTTTTGATATTTTTGCAGCTCTTTCCATTATTTTAGTCGGATTATTATTGAGTCGTAAGTTAAAGGGCGTTAATCGCCTGGAAAATATTTTGGTAATTTTAAAAGTAGCTGTAGTGTTGTTATTTATTATTGTTGGCTTTACTTCGATTAAATATTCTAATTATCATCCGTTTATTCCAGCTCATAAAACTGGAACTTCCTTTGGTGGATTAACTGGTATTTTAGCTGGAACGGCGCAGGTTTTTGTAGCTTATGGCGGGTTTGATGTAATCGCATCTAATACAGCTGAAACCAAAGATCCAGGGAAAAACATGCCGCGGGGAATTATCGGAACACTGGTTATTGGAAGTTTTTTATTTGTTGGAGTTTCGTTAGTGTTGGTTGGAATGTTCAAATATTCTGATTACGCTGGCAATGCTGAACCTTCAGCTTGGGCATTGCGAAAAGCAGGCCATTTTATTACTGCTAATATGTTAGCAGTAGTGGCGATTGTGGGAATGTTTGCTTCGCTAATTGGAACTCAAATGGCCAGCTCTCGTTTGATTTATGCCTTTGGTAGAGATGGATTATTGCCTAAAAAGTTGGGCAAGGTTAACCATCGTCATATTCCAGGAAATGCTTTGTTATTAGTAACAGTGGCTGCCGTGTTAGTTGGATCAATGCTGCCATTTACTTTCTTAGCAAACCTAGTTTCAGCAGGAACTTTAATTTTCTTTATGTTTGTTTCATTAGGAATTTACGCTTTGCGTCCTAGGGAAGGGAAAGACATTCCAGTACCTAAATTTAGAATGCCATTCTATCCAATTTTACCAGCTATTTCTGCCTTGTTTTCTTTTGTGATCTTCTTAGAGTTGAGCAATGACGCAAAATTTTTGACTTTGATTTGGGCCTTAATCGGAGTGCTTATTTATGTATTTTATGGGATGAAACATTCTAGTATTGCAACTAAAACAATAAAGTAGAAAAGGTGATTGGGTTGAATGGGGAATTAACTGCAAAAACAGGAATTAAAGATACGATTCCGACTTTATCTGGTTATATTGGAGTTGGGTTGGCTTTTGGGATTGTAGCCAAAGCTGCCGGCTTAAATGTGGTTATGATTATTTTGATGTCGGCAATTACCTATTCAGGAGCAGCCCAGTTTGTGATTGTTAGCATGCTGGTAGCAGGTAGTTCCTTTTTTGCGATTATTTTATCGGTGTTTTTATTGTCAGCTCGCATGCTGTTAATGGGGATGACTGTAGCTCCCTATATGAAAAAAGAATCAATGCTAAAAAATATAATTATTGGTTCGTTACTGACGGATGAAACTTTTGCACTAAGTATGAATAAGTTAAATGCCACTGGACGAGTTTTGTCATTTAAATGGTTAAACTCAGCAAATTTGATTGCCTATTTAACTTGGGTGATTTCATCGGGAATTGGTGGTGCTTTAGGTGGACTGATTCCTAATCCCAATCTGTTTGGATTGGATTTTGCTTTTTTGGCGATGTTTATTGGATTGCTGTATTTACAAGTGATTGCTGACAAAACTATGAAATTTAAATTGCAGCTAGCGGTGATTGTGATTACTTTGGGGTTGACTTATGTGGGATTGATTTTTATCCCAAGCAATTTATTGTTGATCGTTGTAACTTTAGCTGGAGGCGGATTTGGAGTGTTTATAAAAGATGCCTTCTTTTAAATTTATATTACTTGTTATTATTGGATGCGGGTTAGTAACATGGATATTAAGGGTAATTCCGTTTGTGTTATTAAAGAAGTTTGAGTTGCCGCGTTCATTTGTGCAATTTCTTAGTTTTGTGCCAATCGTTATTATGGCAGCGTTATGGTTTAATGGATTATTTGTGCAGCATCTAGGTCATTTGCCAACTATTAACTTTCCTAATTTGTTAGCCTCAATTCCGACCGCTATTGCAGCTGTTATTAGTAAAAATTTATTGGTAATTGTGGCAGTTGGAATTGTTTCCTTAGCCTTAATCAGAATATTAATTTAAAAAAAGACCGAAGCGAGTGGCTTCGGTCTTTTTTATAAGAAGTAAATTAAAATAAGGATTAAGCAGAACATAATAGTCAGTGCGATAAAACGTTTTGATAAAATGGTATGTTGCTCGTGATAAGTCCAAAACATACATGCCAAAGTTATCACTAACGCTGCTACTGACATAATTAGTAATTTTGTTAAGACTGCCTGATTACCCATTTTAAATCTCCTCTATTATTGAAGTTCAATTTGATATGCGTAACGATCATCATCTTCAGCTTTGGTACGAATGATTCCTCGTCTAGTAAATCCACTAGCTAAGATGATATGTTGCATTCCTTCGTTTTTAGGATGGGTATCAATTCTGACATCTTTAAATCCTAATAAGTCTGAAATGGTTAATAAACCGCTAATTAATTTATATGCAAGTCCTTGACCACGATATTCATGTGATACAGAAACACGATGAATGGCAGAATAATGAGCTTCAGAGCCGTTTTTCCATTCTCCTTCTTCCATTTCAAGATAATCAGGATCGATACCAAGATGAAGGGTAGCTGACCCAGCTACTTTTCCATCGATATCAAGAACATAACTGATGCCATTATCAATATCTCTTTTTATATCGGCTTGGGAAGGATATGTTCCTTGCCATTGATTAATTCCCTGTTCCTTTAGGAAACCTCTTCCTGCATTGATAATTTTTGAGATTGCTGGTAAATCTTTTTCAGTTGATTTTCGAACATAAGTACAAGTCATAATAAAACACATCCTCACTGTTTGGTTTAACGAATTTCAATTATAAAGAACTACGGTAAAATTTACAACTAACAATAGTTATTTCAAATGGATGCTCATTGCCATTGCCATTCCTCCACCAATACATAATGTGGCTAAACCACTTTTTTGTTTGGTCCGTCTTAAATTATTAATGAGGGTGATTAAAATTCGAGATCCTGAATCTCCAAGCGGATGTCCCATTGCAATTGCTCCGCCAGTAATATTTAATTTATCATCAGGAATGTTTAAATCACGTGATACAGCAATACTTTGAGAAGCAAAAGCCTCATTTAGTTCGAACAAATCAAAATCTGAAATAGTTTTATTTTGTTTTTGCAATAATTTGTTTACAGCGTAGTAGGGTGCATATCCCATAATTTTTGGATCGCATCCGGCTTCAGCATATTCATCAATAATTGCTAAAGGTTTAATTCCCAGCTTCTCTGCTTTACTTTCTTTCATTAAAATAAGAGCAGATGCACCGTCATTTAAGCTAGCAGCATTTCCAGCTGTAACAGTTCCTGCTTTTTTAAAGGCAGGATTTAATTTGCTAAGCTGCTCTAGATTTGTATCAGGACGGACTGTTTCATCTTGAGTATAAGTAATTGTTTCTTTTTTACCATTAATTGTGATGGGAATCATTTCGTCATTTAAGTAATCATTTTTGATAGCTTCGGCGGCTTTTTGATGTGATGCTAATGAAAAGTTATCTTGGTCTGCTCGAGAAATATTGAATTTTTCTGCAACATTTTCGGCTGTAATGCCCATTGGTTCATTGGTTTTGGCATCATTGAGGCCATCAGTTTCGATACTATCTTCCATAGTAAATGCACCAAATTTATGACCTGCTCTAGTTTTAGGATTTAGGTAGGGAGCATTTGACATGCTTTCGGTTCCTCCCACAATTACTACCTCAGCGTCACCATTCAAGATTGCAGTTTGACCCATGCGAACGGCTTTCATACCAGATCCACATACTTGGTTAATGGTACACGCAGTACTTGTAGCTGGAATTCCAGCATTTAGTTCAATTTGGCGTGCTATATTTTGACCGCCGCCGGCTTGAATGACATTGCCAAAAATCACTTGATCAATTGCAGATGGATCAAGATTAGCTGCCGCTAGAGTTGCTTTAACTGCGATGGTTCCTAATTCTACAGATGATAAACCTTTTAAATTACCGTTAATTTTTCCAATGGGAGTACGTTTGGCACTTATGATTGCAATTTTTTCCAATGATTATTACACTCCTTGTGTTGATTTATGTTTACATTATACCTGTAATGTTTTTGATAGTATAATAATGGGAACGAAAGGATGATAGAAATGGATAAAGAAAAACAAGTACAACAAGTTGGAGCAATGATTGATAAATGGCTGGATGATATTGATTCTGAAAATGATGTGAAAAGATTAGATTCGGATCAAATTCGTGATATTGATGCGATAATAGATAGTTTTGTTGAAATTGCCATTGTTGGGTTGAATAAGCAACCTAATCAATGGAATGATGAAGTTGTTGGTGAAGTAATGTTTTCCCGCTTCCTACTATTATTAGAGGAAAATGAGAAAACTGCTAGCTTGTATGAATTAATTCCGTTTGCATTAAAAAAATTATTTGGTTATTTAGGTAAGCAGGGATTATTGCAAAATGCTTCTCATTTAATTGATTGGGTTAATATTAATTCTAAGGGATTAACATCATTGTATGATCCTAAATTTGATGCTTTTTATCGTGACTTAGCCGCTGCTATGCGTAGAGAAGGAATTAATACTCATGATAAAAAAGCTGTTGATGAGTTTACAAAATTATATTTAAAGCAACATCCAGATTTGGGAATTAATTTATACAGTGACAACAGCAAAAAAATAATTTTGACTTTTTTTGACCAAACTGTTGACATAGGAATTAACCGGGTGTATATTATTAATTGTCGCTTGAGGAATGGCATGTTTTTTATAATTAAATGTTGAAAATAAATTTTTTGAAATTAATTGTTAAAAATGTTTGACATTCTTTGATCAATGAGATATACTAATAATTGTTCGTTAGGGAATGACTACGAATGCTTTGACAAATTAATCTTTAAGTAATTGAGTTTTTTAAAATTAATTAAGCTAAATCGTTGACAATTATTTCTAAACGAGTTATTATAGTAATTGCACTGCAGAAGCAGTGCAAGAGTAGATCTTTGAAAACTGAACAAGATTTTGATTACAAAAGTGTAAGGTAATCTTTAAACTTAGTTTAAAGGTTAAAACATTATGCAAAGTCAATTTGCTTTAAGAAATAAAATAAATAAGAGCTAGTAAAGTTCTCATTTTTAAAATGAGAGTTTGATCCTGGCTCAGGACGAACGTTGGCGGCGTGCCTAATACATG
>NZ_MIYK01000015.1 GCF_002907375.1 Fructilactobacillus lindneri DSM 20690 = JCM 11027 | reverse complement strand
GTCGTAGAAGGGCACGCCTTGCCCTGGTCGCGATAGAAGTGTACGAAGCTATCAACGTTGTGTACGCGCGTCTTACGAGTAAGCTCCCTGGCGAGAGGCTTGAAGAACGCACGGACGGTCTTAAGAAAGGCGTAGTGACCGGTTCTATCGCGTTTCCGGTCGTGCATGGCTTGGGCAGTATCCGCAAGATAGACTTGATGCGAGTGACGCTTCGAGTCGAGCTGAGTTACAGATCCACGCGTGATTTCTCGTGAGATTGTCGCTTTACTGCGATGAAGCTTCTGTGCAATCACGGTCGCGGTGTCACCAGCAGCCTGAAGGGCCTGAATTGTAGCACGGTCGCTAAAACTGAGTTGTTGGTAATGCTTGTGGGTATTAGTCTGAGAGTGGGTCATGAAGATTCCTGCTTTCTTGTTTGGCTAGCACTAACAAGAATAGGTCTTCATGGCCTTTTTGACTAGTCTGAATAATGAACTGGTCTAGTAAGGTAAGTGTTGCACTTCAATTTTAAATTGGGGCTATTTTTTTCTTTTCTTCCATCCACTCTTAGATAGTATACAGAAATATTAACGGCAGAATTTAAAATTAGTTCAGCTTCAGCTTCATTGATTTTCACCCTATTAGAGCTACCATGGGAATCACTATTAATATTTCGCATGGTAGTTATAGAATCAACGATTTTATTAAGACCATTAATTAGAGAAGAAACATTTTCATCCCACCTATTGTCAGGTTTCATGCCCAATGTTTTATTAACTAGAGATCTATAATGACTAATATCTCCATTTTCTTTAAAATCGATCTGATGCTTACGTAATATTACTATGAATACTGTTTCAATTATTGTTCTAGATTTAGTTACTACGATGTCTAAATCATTATTTAATAAATCTTCTTTAGCATTGTTGAGAACTTTTTCGACATAACCAATATTCATGATTTCGGCAGGGTCAACAAGTACTTTGGGGGTTGCTTTAGAATCAATAATGGCTATTTTCTCA
>NZ_MIYK01000014.1 GCF_002907375.1 Fructilactobacillus lindneri DSM 20690 = JCM 11027 | reverse complement strand
GATAACCTGGTTGGCGCAGTGCCGGATCACTTCATCGGCCACACTCCGGAAATGATTGACTATGCTGAACAAGCCGTTGGGATTGATTCACAGAAATACGTTTGTTCCGGCGTGTTGTTGATGAACCTGGCTGAAATGCGCCGTTCAAAATTCGCTGAACACTTTTTGCAGCTCTTGAACAAGTACCATTTCAAGTGTTTGTGCCCGGATCAGGACTACATGAATGCCATCGCGAGAAATCGAATTTATTATTTGAACCCGTCATGGGACATCCAAATCACCACGCCACAGGATGTTGACCCCTGGCTGATTCACTATAACTTATTTGCCAAGCCGTGGCGCTATGATAATGCCCCTCGACAAAGCTATTTTTGGACCTATGCCAAACAAACCGATTACGAGACCATGTTAAAACAGCAGCTCGCAGATATGAATCCTAAAGAAGTTGCCCGTGAACAGAAGAATCAGTCCGATTTGATTCCATTAGCCGTTGATATTATTAAGACCCCAACGACATTTTACGCCATGGCCAAGCAAGGAGTAAAAATTGCCCTATGACTTTTACACCGGTAAAGCTTGGCGAGCGTGACAAAGTGATTCAAAACATTGCTGAAAACGTCCGTCAGGGAAAATTTAATCAAAAAGTCGAACTACATGATCCAGTACTGACACTTACCGAGCAGCATGAGGTGTTGGACCACTTCTTGAAGCTTCACCAAACTAAACGTTATCATTGGCGGGCAGCCGCAGTCCGGTCGGTCATGAATATGGCTGCGAGGATGATGAATCCCAATTTAAAAGTTGAGGGGACTGACAATTTAAAGGCATTGGAATGGCCGGCAATCATTACCTGTAACCACTTTTTTAGCCCGATTGACAACCTGCTGGTTCGATCAGCCCTGAATCAACCTGATTTGTCGGTTGTCGTTGAGCTCACCAACCTTAAAATGCCCGGGATGCTGGGATTTTTTATGACATACGCTGATACGATACCTGTCAGCGACAGCGTCAATTACATGGGCAAGGGGTTTATTGCCCTTTTGCAAAGTAGCTTGGCACGCAAACAGTCAATTCTAATTTATCCGGAACGGGAAATGTGGTTCAACTATCGCAAACCGCGGCCGCTTGAACGGGGAGCGTACTACTACGCCGAGAGATTGAATGTTCCAATCGTGTCCTGCTTTGTTTCGATGGTTGACGCCCCGACCAAATCGGATCCGCATGGCATCAATTATACGGTCCATGTGTTACCGCCAATTTATCCGGATGCGGTCGAAAAGTCGGCCACATCACAGCGGGAAGCTACCGAAAAGATGCGCCAAATTGATTACCAACAAAAAGTTGCTGCCTATGAAAAGGCCTATGATCGTCAATTCACTCAGGATTTTAGTCCAGACGACATTGCTGGTCATTATCAATAACAAAATGGACAACAAAAAGGCATGACCGTGATCAAAATGATCTTTCATTCACAGT
>NZ_MIYK01000013.1 GCF_002907375.1 Fructilactobacillus lindneri DSM 20690 = JCM 11027 | reverse complement strand
TCTATCAACACGATTTAGGTGAGAAGTACTCCTCACGTGGTGATACCGGTATTCAGCGCCATCTCAGACATAAACATCGGACTCGGCATTCAAAGAATACTAGACGACATCGAGAAGTACAGACCGACTATATCTCGATCCATGAGCGCCCTGGTTTTATCAACCAGCGTCAACGTATAAAAGAATAATTACGCAATCCTAAAATTTATGGCCTACTTTTACACATACCTATTAGACATTTAAAGGTAAAGGAAGGTATCCTAGACTACCTCTAGGTAGTCATTGGTATATACTTTTCCAAAACCCAACACTCAGAACTAGGCTTAAACCACAAGGTTGAGCCGTCTCGGCTCTCTCATGAGTCTTTCCCTGAAAACGGGAAAGATGGCTTCTTTGGAGCCCTAAACAGCTAAGTTCAACCTCGGATTTTCTCCGTGGCTCAATTTAGCCGTTTAACAACCGTTTAAGCGCACATAGCCCTTGCCCCTATAAATCATCGTCTTTTAGCCTGGTCGTTGCCAGTCGCGCTTTTATTTAACCTGAGAGCGTGTTTCAACTCAATTTGACCATAGGGCGGTCGTTTCCATTTCCTATGTTTCCTACCACGTCTTTAGTCGCGTTGATCTCGACTGGGTTTAGCATACCCCTAGCTTTAACTACAAACGGGGGCACGAACCACGTTAACGAATGATTTGAGTGACCAACATCAGGGCATTACCCACGTGTCTTTTAACTGGGGGTCAGACCAGCCATTCCACGTCCACAAAAAAGATCTCATTAGCCAACCTACTAGGGTTTACTAACGAGATCTTATCAAAGTGGTTTGATTTAACCGGCATTCATGATAAAATACGTTATTGAGATAGGAACTGCTCGACAGTCCTATCAGAAAACCTTAGTAGACCGTCTACTAAGTCATCTAAGCCTTAGGACGCCTAATCCTGAAGGCTTTTTTTATGCGCTCATATTCAACTTAGCTTCATGATAGCGTATTCGAGAACACAATACAACGTAAAATCCATCAGTTTTCAAATCTAACCGTAATCATATAAGCCATGACAATAGCTATTAAGACACCAAATATATCCAGCAAAATATGCCAAGGCTCGTCTGTCTACGACAAATTCAAGAAGTAACCAATCACATTCAACATAAACCACAAGTTAATGACAAATTGAATACCAAAAACTAGCTTTTGTTTCATCATTAAACTCCTTACTGCTTAAATAGACGTGACCAGAAGCCACGTTCAGTCTTATCCGTTGATTCATCTACGTTATCGTTACTACTAGGCTGTCCAGTACCCTCTGGCTCACCATTTTGTTTTTGAATATCATCCGACTTATTCTCTAACTGTTTGATCTTATTCTCGGCCATAAACTGTAATTGTTGAGATTGATCTAGCAGCTTTTGCATATTTTCTAATTGAAAATCCTTTTGCTTAACTTGAAGCTTCAGGTTATCAATCTGTGACAACAGAGCATTCTTATATTTATTTGAATCCTAGTTACTGTCATAGGTTCAATTTTGGTTGTAACCAGTTG
>NZ_MIYK01000012.1 GCF_002907375.1 Fructilactobacillus lindneri DSM 20690 = JCM 11027 | reverse complement strand
ACTGAAACTTGAAAGTATGAAGACAGACTGATCCCTTGGTATCACAGGGCATATTTTAATTAATTTAACCATTTAGCTTGCTGTTAACAGCGAAACTAACCGTTTCGGCAAAAATGTGAAGAACTGATTCATCATCTGAATAATTTGGGCTCTTCTTGCATAAACTTCATGATTAATAATCGTTTTTAACGAATTTAGAAGCCATACCAGTGCTTGAGACAACTCAATATCTGGCATGGCTTCGTTCATTATAAAGAATAAATCCCCAATGGTGCGATCATCCTGATTTTGCCGTTCCTGCCAAGCTAATAGGTCATAAGTCATCATGACAATTGCTAAATGGCCACAAAGCCCGTCATAATTTTGAACTTGTGATTTGTCGAGCCGCAAGTATTGCTTGGCAACTTTAAAGTAATTCTCAATTTGCCATCTTCGGGCGTATAGTTGAATGATCTCTTGTGGCTGAAGGCCTAACTGAGTCGTTGCCAGTACTAGGTAGTCATCTTGACGGGCCCGATTAGTCACAAATACCAAGCGAAGCTTGAATTTTTGGTTCCCGACGTGCGCTTCGACAAAGCAGCTGTATTGATAAGCTTGCTTGGGTTGATATTTTGAGGCCTGCAGTCGCTTGTATAATGCTCTAACTGAATATTGCCGTCCGCGATATTGATAGTAAATTTTGCTGGACCGTTTAAGCATGCCCACGCCGTTTAATCCCAACTTGGTTAATTCATAGAACATTTTTGGTGAGCTATACCAGCTATCAAATAACACATAGTCAGCTAGAACGCCATTTGCGAGGGCTTGCTTGACAAGTTGCAATGAAACGAGGTTCATTTTTTGCTGTGCTTGGCGACGTCTCCGGCCAGCAATTGTTCGTTGATCGGTTGTTTTAGCTGATTTTCCAAGGACGTTTTGTGGCTTCTTGGAAGACATTAATGCAAAGTTGATCGGTAAGAATGTATTGGCGTCACTCCAACCCAAAGTTAAAGCCCGGTATCCCTTAATATATAACTGTTTGTCATGGTCAAAGACTCGCGCTAGTAATTCGGTTTGGGTGGCGTACTCACGGGAAAAGAGTGTATCGTCAATGATCAATGCTAACCGCCGCCGGCGGTCAATAAACGGTCGTAAATGCTTGATTAAATGACTCCCAACTTGACAAATCAAGCGTTGCCAATTGATCCGGCCATCGTTCAAATTATTTCTGACGGTGCGACTGGTAAAGTTAGGTGTTTCATGGGCTCGATAAAGCGAGCGTCCCAGGAACTTTGTCGTGAGCAGCCATTCAATGACCTTCATCAAGCTGATTTCTGAATGCCGGCGATAATTCACCAACTTGGTGAGTTTAGATAGACCAATGAGGGAAGTAAATTGATGAACAATATTGTGAAGCTCGTTTTCTGTATTTTTTTGTCTTATAATATTCATGACGTAAGTCTCCTTTGTATCTTGGTTTTGGTCGACTAAAGTATACAACGCAGGAGAGCTTGCGTTTATTTTTTTGCCAAAAAAGCCAATAACCACACGCCTTTGGCGTGATTATTAGCTTTCAAGTTTCAGTTA
>NZ_MIYK01000011.1 GCF_002907375.1 Fructilactobacillus lindneri DSM 20690 = JCM 11027 | reverse complement strand
ACAAGGTTGGCGATTCGGATAAAAAGATACTGTATTCGGACTTTCGACAAAATGCAGAGACAACTCTCGTTCAATATGTATTGAAACACAAAGATGGTGCATTAGGGATGGAAATCCCAGATCTTGATTTTTATGACGCACCAATAAGGGCAAGTTTCGATGATGAATCAGCGGGCACGGTTAAAAATATTTCATTGTATTCATTAAATGATATTGTAGCTGAATGCTATCTTGGAAAGATAAAGAACACAAAGTATGTTATTAGTCCAGGTTCACGACAGACCATAGATGATAATTACCTTTCATTACTGAACAGTTTCTTTAATAAACAAAGCCTTCATTTTACAATGGCTAATTCGGGAAGAAGCTTTGAAAAATCGGCGCTTCCAGTTTCTGATCATTTAAAATATTTAAAAGAATCCGGTGGTAAGGATGCAGCATACCGATCTGGCAAATTTTATGATGATCCGTATGCTTCGATGGTAACTCGAGAAATATCTCAAAGTGTCATTATTGATGATGTTTTGACACAGGTGAAATCAGCTCGAAGCGAAGGGACACCTTATTATGATCTTGTTGTGACTGCTCCTACAGGGTCTGGGAAATCGTTATTCTTTCAAGTGCCTGGATTTGTTTTACATAAAGAATATCAAGAAATTACGATTGTTGTCACACCAATTCAGGCATTAATGAAAGATCAGGCTGATGGCCTAACAAAGCGAGGAGTTGAATTTGCGACATATATTAATTCACAAATTTCATTAGAAGAACGGAATCGGCGGTTACAAGAAATCAAAAATGGTAAGTATTCAATTCTTTATCTAGCTCCAGAGTTGTTATTGAATTCAAAAATTGAAAATTTAATTGGTGATCGACGAATTGGCCTGTTTGTTGTGGATGAAGCTCATTTGGTTACCTCATGGGGAAGAGATTTTCGTGTCGACTATTGGTTTCTTGGCGATTTTATTAGTCGGCTTCGAAACGGTGGCTATTATAGTAAGGCAAAGCGTCGTGATTTTCCGGTACTTGCATTGACGGCAACTGCTGTTTTGGGTGGTCACAATGATGAGATTGGGACTTTGATCGATGATTTGCATCTGCGAGTTGATGAAAATAATCATATGTATATTGGCAAGGTTCGCAGAGATCAAATCGAATTTCAGATTCATCGAATGAAAAAGTCAGTTAACAATAGTAAGGATGAGAAAATAGCTAAAGTTCTTAACCGGATAAATCAATTTGTTCATGAGGGTATTAAGAAAATTATGTATTGTCCTTATCGGAGTCAATGCGATATTTTAATGACGGGTTTACACGATTTTGATGAAACGGTTAATAATAAGGTGGCTTGCTATTATGGAAGTATGTCACCTGATGAGAAAAATAAGAGTTATGCCAATTTTAAGAGTGGTAAAGTAACGGTTATGATTGCGACAACGGCATTTGGAATGGGTATCGATATCGATGACATTCAAGCTGTGTATCACTTAGCACCCACGGGCGGTTTGCCAGAATATGTTCAAGAGATTGGTCGGGCTGCCCGAAAGTTAGATCATGGCTATGCAATCACAGATTGTTTTAGAAATGATATGCATTACGCTCGAACACTGTGGGGACATGGTGGTATCCGACAATATCAGTTGCGTTAAATTGCCCAACAATTGGGTAATTTTTCTCAAAGCAATAAAACGAGGACTTAAAT
>NZ_MIYK01000010.1 GCF_002907375.1 Fructilactobacillus lindneri DSM 20690 = JCM 11027 | reverse complement strand
CATGTATTAGGCACGCCGCCAACGTTCGTCCTGAGCCAGGATCAAACTCTCATTTTAAAAATGAGAACTTTACTAGCTCTTATTTATTTTATTTCTTAAAGCAAATTGACTTTGCATAATGTTTTAATCTTTAAACTAAGTTTAAAGATTACCTTACACTTTTTGTAATCAAAATCTTGTTCAGTTTTCAAAGATTTACTAAAAGTCATCAACAACTTTTCTCTTTTTGACAACTTCGTTAGTATATAATGTTTTTATTTTTTTGTCAAGATATTATTTCAATTAAAAATTTAACTTAATTTATATAGATATCAGCGACATAAACTATAATATCAAGTTTAAATAAATTAATCAATAGTTTTTTTGAAAAAGTTAATAAAATTGTGAAAATAAATTGGTAGTAATAAAAAAATCCTAGCATACCATTATCTAAAACTAACGGTATGCTAGGATTTTATTTTTCTAAACTAAATTATTTCAATTCAGGGGCATCTGTCTTAAAGTCAGAAACAGTCGACTTACCTCCATTTTCATCAATTAAATCAGTCTTTTTCTTTTTATCTTCTTGCTTCAGTCTCTTAAGGGCAGTTTTCTTATTGTAATCAAAAGTTTTCTTATCAACATCTTTATAGCCTTTTATATGATGGAAACGCAGTAAATCACCATAAACAACTTTATCAGAATTTGATAATGAATCATTTACATATTTTTGAATATCGTTAAACTGTTTCTTTTGCGTCTTAGTCAATTTCAATTCTTTGCCAGTCTTAGTATCAAATACAGTTCCACCAATTTTTGTATATTTTTTACTTACAAAATCGCCATTTCTAAATGGAACAATTTGTTGATTTTCTGGACTAAGTAAATCATGGCCAAATTGAATCATATTGTTATTCTTAATGCCCAATAAATGCTCAAGCGTTGGTAAAACATCAATCTCCCCACCATAAGTATGGTCAACATGTCCATCAAGATTACTTCCATTAATCATAAATGGAACTTTCTGGAATTGAGCTAGATCATAATTATTAACACTCTTTTTGTGTAATAATTTAGCAATAGCTGGTCTGTGATTATTAGAGATACCGTAGTGATCACCATAAAGCACCACCACACTATTCTTATCAAGTCCGGTTTTGTGGAGATAGCTTTCAAATTCACCGAAGGCCTGATCAAGATAATGAGCTGTTTGAACATATGGATCAACGGTACTATCACCCGTAGTCGTCGCAGGAAATGAAGTATTAGCTTTATCTAGTTCATAAGGATAATGATTTGTTAAAGTAATCATTTTTGCATAAAACGGCTGTGGTAACTGTTGCAAATATGGAATCGTTTGTTTAAAGAATATCTTATCTTTCATCCCATAACCGACATTATAATTGGATTTGTTTTTATAGTAAGAATCACTGAAGAAATAGTCATAACCCCATGATTTATAAGTATTGTTTCTATTCCAAAAAGTAGGTACGTCACCATGAAAAGCAGCAGTAGTATAGCCTTTTTGATCAAGAATTGATGGAGCTGCTTGATAAGTATTTTGGGCTCCATAACTAACCATTGCTGATCCTTGAGGCAAACCATAGAGTGAATTTTCCAACATCATTTCAGCATCAGAAGTTTTCCCTTGTGCTACCTGATGATAAAAATTATCAAAAGCAATTGTATGTTGATTTCTGTAGAATTTATTAAGATTTGGTGTAACTTCTTTTCCATCAACTTTATAGTTAATCAAAAATTGTTGGAAACTCTCTAAATGAATAATAAAGACATTTTTACCTTTTTCCTTGCCATAATAGCTAACATTTGGAGAAACTTGATTTTTATTTATAAATTTCTCAACGCCCTTTAAATCTTTAGCTTTAGCATTGGCACGTGTTGAGCTCTCTTTTTGAGTTTGATAAATATTAAAGGCTGCGTACTCATTCAATCCTAAATATTTGACTATGTAATTATTATCAAAAGTTCTAGTTAATAATCCTGATCGATTGGCATTGGCAGCACTATATTCTCCAAACATTAATACAAGAGAAAGAATCGTAATACTAAATGCATATCGAAACTTAAGTGGATGATGATCAATTTTTATTACTTTAAAAAGTAATAAAATAATCAATATTACAATGTCAACGTAGACAATGAAATCACCTGGTCGAAGAATCTCTAAAAAACTTTTCCCTAAATTATTTTGAACATTACCTGTCCCTTTAATAATTCCCAATGAAAGAAAATCTGAAAATTCACGATAATAAAGAATGTTAGCGAAAATCCAAGTTGATTGTAAAAAATCTATAATCAACATTAACCAATAAGCTAGCTTACCTCTAAAGTATAAGGCAATTCCAAATAATAGCATTGCTGATGGAATTGGATTGACAGCTAAAAGAAACTGCTGCATCCCACCTGAAACACCTAAAGTGAAATCAGTTTTGTAACAAATATATGTTTTTAACCAAAAAAGAAATACAACCAAAACATAAAAACCAATCGTTGTATTTAATAAATTACGAATGCGTTTAAAAAAACCTGACATTCTAACTTCCCCCAAATTATTAATGTTAATTAACTTTTATTTTTATTCAGCATTTTGCTTGGTTTAGCAACCAATGCGAATGATCCCAATATTAATCCTAAATAATAAGTGAGAATTCTCCACAATATCATTGCTAACACTAGTTTACTACCATTAGAAACGTAACTCTTAAATAACATTTCAAAGCTATATTCAGCCCCACCAGCTCCACCAGGAATTGGAAAGATTGAAATAACTAAAAATATCAACACATTCAAACTAGTAATCATCAATACATTTGCATTATAGTAACCTAATGCCAGCATGATGAAATAAGGAATCAAATAATAAAATAATAACTGAAAAAAGGTTAAAACAAAAATTTTTAATATCAATTTCCATTGATGACCAATTCTAACACTCTCAGTATAAAAGGTATCAATTTTATTATTTAAGTTATGTTGCCATCGTAGATATTTTTCTTCGCTAACAAACCAACGAACCGGTTTAAGACAAAAATTAACCAGTTTTTTTGTAAAAGAATACCAATACATAATCATCAGTAAAGCTACAATTACAAATAAATGAATTAAAAAACCAAATAAAACAAAAATAGCCAAAGCATGGACTTTATCAATCAAATAATCAAAACCAATAATCAAACTAAAAATAAAGTTAATTACTATCATGGCTTGATAAACTATGAACTTCATCAATAAAGCAGAAGTTGCTTTTCCAGCATCAACTCCTGATTGCACCAAAACGACTAATTGGGCTGGCTGTCCCCCAGAAGAAAACGGAGTAATCCCGTTGAACAGCTGTTCGACAAGCGGAACTCTGATTGCATCCCGAAAACTAAAATTTGGCGTACTACTTTTAACCAATATATAAGTTACGACTGCTTCTAAAAGGAAATACAAGAGGATACAACCAAGTGCTACAATCATCCACCAGGGATTAATCTCCGTAATATCGTTAATCAATACACTAAATTTAATATCACGAATTGCATACCACGAAATTAAAAATCCCAAAGCTATCATCACAACAAACGAGATTTTATTTCTTTTTGACATTCAAATCCCCTTTCGATTTACTCAGTTTTGCCTGTTCGAAATAAAAATTATGCCAAATTTCGGCTAAATGATCTTCTGAATAAAAATTAGACGCCTTCAATGCTTTATGATGATAATCACTCCACAATTGATTGTCAGCTGAAATGTTATTTATTATTCGATTCATCTGTGCTTCATCATCTGCAGCTAAGTAATATCCATCAATGATTTTTCGATATAACTCTAAATTCCTTAAAACTACTGGTATACCGCAAGAAAATGCTTCTAAAACAGACATAGGAAACAATTCATTATAAGATGGCAAAAGAAAAAGGTCGGCTAAATTATAATAATCTACTAATTTATCTCGATTAACAATTCCAGGAAAGCTAAGATTTGCAGGTGGGTTTTCAACCAACTTTTTTAGTTCCGTATAACCAGCTGTCATACTTCCAAATGAAAAACCACCAACCCATACAAATTGATATTCAGGATTTTCACGTGCCAATTTTGCAAAATCAAGCACACCTTTACGTGTCTGTACCTGTCCAGTACATAAAATCGTGAATTTATTAGGTTCATATCCATATTTATGCTTTAAAGCTTCTTTAGTAGTTCTTGAAACCGGATAAAATTCTTTTTTACTGACAAAGTTAGGAATGTAGGTAATCTTACTTTCAGGAATTCCGTATGCTACTAATTTAGGAATAAAAGTTGGATTAACCACAACAATATGATCCATCCGTTTGTAAAAAGCAATTATATATTTATAGAATAATTGCCGAAACGGTGTTGGAATTTTTAAACTTCCTTCTAAAGTCTCAGGCAAAAAATGAACATAACCAATTTTACGCCCTCTTTTTTTCGAAAAAGTAGACAAATAAAAGCTGGGATTGATAGTGTGATAATGACTAATATCAGCTTGATTATATTTGTTTATTTCGATGTCAAAATCATTAGGAAGATATTTCTTTAACATCCCAATTAATTCTATATATGCACTACCAACTCCCTGACCTTTTACCTTAGTAGCCGTAGAAAACATATCAATTTTGAGCATTAGTTACTCCTTATCGTCAACTTGATAACTATTAATCGTATCAACATAAAAGTCAAAAACTTGATCTACAAAATAACTAGCAGAAATATCATGCAGTTTTTGCTTCCGCAAAGACGGATTATCTGGATAATCATTAGGATGTTCTAGATACGATACAACATCATTAACAAAGTCAGTATCAGTCTCAAATGTTCTCCCTAATGAATTATCATTAATTAAATCATCAGTATAAGGACTTGCTGAAACCACTACTTTGGTATCAGCTGCCATTGCTTCAATATAAGTTAGTCCTTGTGACTCTGAATTTGAAGTTGATACAAAAACGTCGGCCATTTTATAGTATGAACTAACGTCTTGATTCTTAACTTCACCAGTGAAAATAACATTATCAACAAGTCCTTGCTTCTTAACTTGCTTTTGTAAATTTTCTCCTGCAGGACCTGCTCCAACAATTACTAATTTTGCTTTAGGTACTTTTTTTAGGATTGCAGGAAAAGCGTTAATTAATCCTGTTAAATTTTTTTCATAAGACAAACGACTAAGTGACAACATCACAGGAGCATCAGTCGGAATTCCCCATTTTTCTCTAATATTTTCATTGTTTTGTTTTTCATAATGATTAATATCGACACCAGTTGGAATAATACGAATTGGACTTTTTACTCCATAATTGGTCAATTTATCCAATACACGTTTACTAGGTGCAATTATTCCGTCTAAATGATGACAAAAGGCTAGGGTTCCTTCTTTTACGTGAATTGGCTTTAATAGTTTCCCATTAGCAACATAATGAAGATAATCTTCATACATTGTATGGTAAGTATGAATACAAGGAATACTCATATTCTTAGCTACAAATTTACCAATCATACCCATTGAGAATTCTGTTTGAGTATGAACAATATCAAGTTTGAGGCTTTTGGCAATCTGGGTTGCCTGAAATAAACCACGAACTGCAATTCGTCTTTCAGTAAAAGAAACAAAAGGAATACTAGAAAAACGATATATTCCCTGTTCATCATCTTTAGCATTTGGATCCGTGGTAGTAAAAATATAAACATTATTTCCACGACGTTCTAGCTCATCTTTTAAGGTCTTGATAGATGTCGCAACTCCACTAACTTGTGGAAAATATGTATCTGTAAATAATCCAATATTCAAGCAAATCTTCACCCTTCCAATTTGAGCTAAACAAATGTAATTATATGTTTTTAATAATCAGTTTGCAAACATCTTCATAAAGAAAAAGAGCTGCATAAGCAACTCTTTTTAAACAATGAAGATTACTCGATTAAACCTTCTTCTTTCATAGTCTTAGCGATTGCATCAAGTGCTTCTTTAGCATCGTCGCCTTCGGCTGAAATAGTTACAACCGCATTTTGACCAACACCAAGTGACATTACACCCATGATTGATTTCAAGTTAACCGTTTTATCATCATATTCTAAGCTAATATTTGAATCAAACTTACTAGCTGTTTGAACTAAGAATGTAGCAGGACGAGCGTGAATACCGGTTTCTGCTGTAATTTTAAATTGACGTTTTTCCATAATAAACGCACCCCTTTATTGACCTTATTTATACTTTAAGCGTACCAATATCTAACCGAAAATACAAGTTTTTAAAACCCCGAGTTAAATTACTTGAATCATTAACTGTTTTGAGCATAATGATAAACTACGATACCTTTATTACCAGCTCTTCCTACAATTCTTTTTCTAGTCTTATAATCCATAAATGCTTGTTGAAATACGAAAAATTCACTAGGCGTGATGGTTAAAGTTTCAATTTCACCATCGCGGAGTTTATCTAATAAAGCAGTATATTCTTCTTTTGTTTTAACCAACGTATTTCCCCCTGTCATCTATTTAATTTTATCATAATATAGTAACTCGAATTAAAAAACGTAACAACAGTCCAATTACTTGAAACACATTAGTTGGAGAGTATAATATTTGTAATAGTCAAATAAGGTCAAGCAATCATTTATAATCTATAAGGAGGTTTAATTATGGAAGGACAACAAGGAGCATACGGTTTTGGTAGTCTAGATGACTTATTAAAATCAATGCAAGGCGGAGATTCCGGATCCGGTAATTTTCAAATGCCGCCACAAGGACCTAGTAGTATTTTAAAAACTTACGGAACTGATTTAACCAAGTTAGCACGAACTGGAAAACTAGATCCAGTGGTAGGAAGAGATAAACAAACTGCTCGTGCAATTGAGGTTTTAAATCGTCGTTCTAAAAATAATCCAGTCTTAATTGGTGAAGCCGGTGTTGGAAAAACTGCCATCGTTGAAGGTTTAGCCCAAAAAATTGCTGATGGAACTGTACCACAAAAATTACAAAATAAAAAAATCATTCAAATCGATATGGTTTCGATTATTCAAGGTACTGGTATTCGTGGGCAATTTGAAAAAAAGATGCAACAGTTAATTAAAGAAGTTAAAGCAGATAAAAATATTATTTTATTTATTGATGAGATTCATGAAATCATGGGTGCCGGGAATTCTGAAGGCGGATTAGATGCAGGAAATGTTTTAAAACCTTCTCTTGCCCGTGGTGATTTTCAACTAATTGGGTCAACTACCATGAAAGAATATCGTGATATTGAAAAAGATTCAGCTTTAGCTCGTCGTTTTCAACCAATTAAAGTTGATGAACCAAATGAAGAGCAAGCTATCAAGATTTTAAAGGGTTTGCAAAAACGTTATGAGGATTATCACTTAGTGCATTATACTGATGACGCAATCAAGGCAGCCGTTAAATTATCACAAAGATATATTAATGACCGCTTTTTACCTGATAAAGCCATTGATTTAATGGATGAAACTGGTTCAAGAAAAAATTTAACTCTTAATATTATCGATCCTAAAACAATTGACAAGGAGATTGCTAACGCTGAAAAAGAAAAAGAAAGCGCACTTAACAAAGAAGATTACGAAACTGCAGCATACTTTAGAGATCGTGAAAAACAATTAGAGCAACAAAGAGATCATAGTGCTCAAGCTACAAACAAAAACAACACGGTTACTGAAAAAAATATGCAACAAGTTGTAGAAGAGATTACTAATATTCCAGTTGGAAATCTAGAAGATCAAGAAAAGCAACAACTTAAAGATCTTGATAAAAATCTTGAAGCTCATGTAATTGGCCAAGATGAAGCGGTGCAAAAAGTTGCTAAAGCAATTCAAAGAAATCGTATGGGATTCAACAAAACCGGCCGTCCTATTGGATCATTTTTATTTGTTGGACCTACAGGAGTTGGTAAAACTGAATTAGCAAAACAATTAACAAAACAGCTTTTCGGGTCTAAAGATTCTTTGATTAGATTCGACATGTCAGAATATCGAGAACCACAATCAGTTGCCAAATTAATTGGTGCTGCTCCTGGATACGTTGGTTATGATGAAGCTGGTCAATTAACTGAAAAGGTTCGCAGAAATCCTTATAGTCTGATTTTATTAGATGAAGTAGAAAAGGCACATGCAGATGTTTTGCATACCTTTTTACAAGTATTAGATGATGGTCGCCTAACCGATTCGAAAGGAAGAACCGTTTCATTTAAAGATACTGTCGTCATCATGACTAGTAACGCCGGTGCTAATACTGGTGCTAATGTTGGGTTTGGAGCTGAATCAAGTGGAAATACTCATTCTGTTCTTGATAAACTTGGATTTTATTTCAAACCAGAATTTTTAAATAGATTTGATGGAATTGTTGAATTTAACTCTCTTGATAAAGATAATTTAACTAAGATTGTTGAAATTATGTTGGATGAGATGAATAACACATTAACTGAAAATGGAATTAAAGTTAATGTTTCCGATGATGCTAAACATAAATTAGTTGAATTAGGATTTAATCCAGCAATGGGAGCTCGTCCTCTCCGTCGCGTAATTCAAGAACAAGTTGAAGACCAAACTGCAAGTTATTTACTTGAACATCCAGAAGCTAAAGAATTGCTTGCAAGAACTGATAAAAATGGTAACATTCAAGTTACTGCAAAATAAACAAAAGCCCGAATTAGTTTAATTCGGGCTTTTGTTTACGAAAATGTTAGAATTAATCTATTATCTAACGGAGGAATGTATCTTGTTAAACTTTATCAAAAAATTGTTAAACCATAATAATAAAAATAATTCAGTTGTTAAAAAATCCCACTATGATAAAAAAGAATCAGAGTTAAGTAACAGTCACGTCAGCAAACAATCCTCTTCTCAAACATCACTAACTTCGAATTTTAGTAAATCAAAATTACCAATTTCAAATGGTGAGATTTCAACTACCATTTTCGTAAACATTGTTGATGAAAATAAAAAGCTGCTTAAATCCCCTTTAATCATTAAAACCTATTTAGGTAATTCCATACACATTGATATTCCTTCTATTCATAATTATACTTTTAAAAATGTTTCTGGCATTAGTTCAACTGTTATCATTCCAAATCAGGTTATAACATTGCACTACGTAAAAGATATGGGAAAACCGGTTATGATATATTGCTTTGATTTTGACACTGGTAAATTACTAAAAACTCCTGAATTTATAACAGGTAAATTAGAAGATCCTTTCAATCTTAAGTTACCACAGTTAAAAGATTACAAACTTAATCTTTTAGTGGGTGACCTAAAGGGTCAATTTACCAATAAATCACAAAATATAATTTGTTATTATCGTCATGCTAATTGGAAAATTGTTCAACCGGTTAATTATCAAGTTAAAATTGCAATAAAAACCAAAGTATATCAAGATCCAAATGAAAAAATACCCTATGATATTCAACTACCTATTGGATCAATTTGGAAAGTTTTTAAAGAAGTAAAAACAAATCAAACACTTTGGTTATCATTAGGTGGTGCTGAATGGATTAAAGCTGATGATGTTAAGCTAATTACCAAAAATCATCCTAAATTAACTAATTAAAAAACTACTTGAGATTTAAAATCTCAAGTAGTTTTTGTTTATCCTATAAGTTTTTATCCATATCATAAGTAAGTTTAGATAAAGTTAAACCTTTTGACATTAATTCATGCATCAAATTGTCAACTCGTGTTCTCATCTCAGCTACCAAGCTTTGATTTTGTTTTTGTAAAAATGCAGAAATGTTTTTAGGATTACGATGCTTAACTTGATCAATTGTATTATCAATATGAGTTAAAAACATTTGGTTAACATCAGTTTTAAAATCACGATCCATTTGAATAAAATGACTGTAATGCGATTCAGTTAACATTGATAACTTACGATACATCCAATATGCACTAGTATCATCCATTTGCAAAGGTGTATTTTCATACGTTGGATCAGTAGCATTTACATTTGCAAAAAATGGAACATAAGGACTAAATGCTGGAATTCCAAAATTTAACCACATAATCGCAGACCAAGCCGAATCAACATCATTTCTAATCTGCAAAACATGAGAATTTTGTGTTCTGTTCATTGAAATGGGTCTAAACTTAGTTTTTAAATCCTCAGGCCCATTACCTAATGGGTCATACTCGGTTTCATTATAATGAGAACTCAAAATAAACTCGACATCTGTTACCGCAATTTTTCGATTAGCTTTCCTAATAAAAGGCAAATTAGATGAAGTTGGTGATTGTTCAATCTCTGGATTCAAATAACGCTGACCGTACCATACTCTGGGCGTATTATAATGACGATCCTTTTCATTACTAGTTCCAAAAATATGTCTAAAATTAAACCCCTCAGCATCAGGATTCAATCGATGTTTGGCAACAAATTCTTGAATCCCGTCTGAAAACATAAAATTATCAGGATCATCAAAATCAACTTGTTGAATTGCAACTTGATTAGCAACAACGGCATAGCTATCATCAGGAATTCTTTGAGCAACCCAATGATGTCCAGTAACAATTTCCATATACCAAACTTCATTATTATCACTAAAAAGGACGCCATTCCCTTCTGGAGAACCATACTTTTTAATTAAACTACCTAAATATGAAACTCCTTCACGAGCTGAATTAATATAAGGAAGCACCATTGATTGCAGGGAATCTTCAGCTAATCCGTTTGTAACCCATGGATCATACGCCAAAGTGTGTAAGTTTCCGTAAACACTCTCAGTTGCACTCATCGCAACGTTTTTTTGATTAAAACCACTTTCTGCATAAACCCCTTCTTTAGCAATGTCTGCATTAGGTGTTAATAAATAGCGATATCCAGAAGTTGGCATTGTCATGGTAAATCCATTTTGATTGGATTTCCAAACCTTATTTTCATTTTGATATGCTGGTTCAACATAAAAACGTTGTGGTGTTAGTGGCAAAAAAGTATCGTCATTTCTGGCAATCATAGTTGAACCATCAATACTAGCGTCTTTACCTACCAAAACACTTGTACAAGCTGATAAATGTTTCATATTTTTCTCCTTTTTATAACTTGGCTGTTAATTTAACATTCGGATATTTATCTTTAAACCAACGTTCTGCGAATTGATTTTCAAATAAGAAGAGTGGCTCTTCATTAATATCCTTTACCAAAATATTCCGTGAAGACGACATCTTTTCATCCAATTGTTCTGGATCAATCCAACGAGCAATTTTATTCCCCATCGGTTCCATCAAAACATCTGAATTATACTCATTCTTCATTCTAAACTTAAATACTTCAAATTGTAACTGACCCACTGCCCCTAGAATATATTGACCAGTTGAATACGTAGTATAAAGTTGGATAGCACCTTCTTGAACAAGTTGTTTGATTCCCTTATGAAATGACTTTTGCTTCATAACATTTTTAGCAGAAACCCGCATAAATAATTCTGGGGTAAATTGCGGAAGCTTTTCAAATTCAACTTGGTGTTTACCCGTGTAAATTGTATCACCAATTTGAAAATTACCAGTATCATAAAGCCCGATAATATCTCCAGCAACTGCGGTTTTAACGTTTTCACGTGTATTTGCCATAAACTCAGTAACGTTTGACAAACGAATTGATTTTTGGGTTCGATCAAGGGTAACATCCATTCCCTTTTTAAATTCTCCAGAACAAATTCTCACAAACGCAATTCGATCGCGATGATGTGGATTCATGTTAGCTTGGATTTTGAACACAAAACCAGTAAAGTTTTCATCATTTGGTTCAACTTCAGTTCCAGCCAAAGTTTTATGTGGACCTGGAGCAGGAGCCATCTTTAAATATGCATCTAAAAAGGTTTGAACTCCAAAATTAGCTAATGCCGAACCAAAAAAGACAGGAGTCTGATCTCCATTTTTGATTTTTTCTGCACTAAATTCGTTGCCGGCTTCAGAGATTAAATCCATTTCGTCTTTTGCATCTCCATAGATATCATCATCTTCTAGCTGATTATCGCCTTCAATATTACCATCTTTATCCAACTTTAAAAAATTTCGTTCATTACTTTCAGGTTGAAATAATTCAACTCGATGATTATATCGATCATAAATTCCTTTAAAAATCCTTCCAGAACCAATTGGCCAGTTCATCGGATAGGCTTCAATTCCCAATACATTTTCTAACTGATCAACCAATTCCATTGGAGGACGGCTATCACGATCAAGTTTGTTCATGAAAGTGAAAATTGGAATTCCCCGCATTTTACAAATTTGAAAAAGTTTTTTAGTCTGTGGTTCAATCCCTTTGGCAGCATCAATTACCATCACAGCTGAATCAACTGCCATTAAAGTTCGATAAGTATCTTCAGAAAAATCTTCATGTCCAGGAGTATCCAAGATATTGATTCGTTTACCCTGATAATCAAATTGCATTACGGAACTAGTAACAGAAATTCCACGTTTTTGTTCAATTTCCATCCAATCTGATTTTGCAAAATTACCGCTTTTACGAGCTTTAACAGTCCCTGCTTCTCGAACAATCCCACCAAACAAAAGTAATTGCTCGGTAATTGTTGTTTTACCAGCATCAGGATGAGAAATAATCGCAAATGTTCTTCGTTTATCAACTTCTTTTGTTAATTCTTTTTCATTCATTAGAATCCTCCTAACAAAATTATATAACATCTAATAATGATAAAAAAATCCGGAGAACCCGGATTTTAATTTAATATTTAATTATCTGAATCAATATCAGATTTTTGGTCGTGTTGAACCTGCCAAATACTATAAAAATACTCAACAACTACTTTTACAATCGCATAAATTGGAATTGCTAAAATCATTCCTAATAATCCTGCAATATTACCGGCAGCCAATAAAATTAAAATAATTGTTAATGGATGAATGTTTAAACTTTTACCAATCACATTTGGATAAACAAAATTTCCATCTACCTGTTGAACTATTAATACTACTACAATTGTCCATACTACCTGCATTGGACTAACCACAATCGCTGCAAATAACGCTGGAATAATTCCAATATAAGGACCAACATAAGGAATCAAGTTACAAAACCCAGCAAAAACACCTAATAACAACGCATATTTTTGCCCGATCATTAAATATCCGATTGAAGTAAAGGTACCAACAAATAAACATTCAATCACTTGACCTCCAATATAATGAGAAAGCGTTTTGTTCATTTTTTTTAACAATACTTCAGATTGATGACGATGCTTATCTGATAAAGTTGTAAGCAAACGTTCAATACTAGGTAATAAACGATCACCATCTTTTAACATATAAAAAAGAATAATTGGAGCTGTAATGATCGTAACTACAACTCCTGCAGCAGTTGAAATAATGTCACCAGCACTATTAGATAAATGATTTAACATCGATTTTAGATATGCCGAATAAGATGATTGAATTTTAGACACAATCGGATCCCAATCAACGTTTTTTAAAAAACCATATTTAGTCATTTTAGCTAAAGAGCGTTCTTGATGAGCTGTGAACTGCGGCATGGTACTTGCTAAATTAGTAATCTGAGAAATTAAGCGGGGAATAAATGAAACTAAGATAAATCCGATTATCCCGATAACAGCTAAGAAAATAATCGTTGTTCCCCAGGTGCGATTAATTGTTTTAGTCTTCGTGATTTTAATCTTCATTAACAGGTTTAAAACCGGATTCAACATGTAATAAAGAAAACCTGCGATTAATAATGGTGCAAAAATAGTTGAAATAAAAACGCCGATGGGATAAAAAACAAAATTAATTTTAGTACTTAAAAAAATAATTCCAATCACTAATAATACTTCAACTGTCCAAAAAAGTAGTCTTGAATCTTTAATATTTTTCATTCATTAACCTTCCAAATCATCTAAAAATTGATCAATATCATCTAAATCAAAGCCCTTCCGGTACAAAGCTTGTTTAACTTTTTGTCGTCGCTGATAGGAATCAATTGCATGATATTTTTTCCATACTTTAGCACAGGTCTTTTTTAAAATTAAATTTTGTTGATTTTCATCAATTGTTTTATCAATTAAATCTAACACTTGATCAATATCATCAAAACTAAATCCTTTCCTCATCATTGTTAATTTAACTTTTTCAATTCTTTTATTATATGGGTAACGATTATAATGGTCAAATAACTTTTGGGCAATCTGCTGGGCGTTTTGAACTACTTTTGTTTTTGAATAATATTGTTTTAACGCATCATTAATGACCGCCTCAGCAACTCCTTTTTGTTGCAAATAACGGGTCGCTGCTCCAGGTCCTTTATTTTTTCCATCTGCTACCTGTCTAATATAATTTTTAGCATAGTTTTTATCATTAATTAGATCAATTTTAATTAGTCGTTCAATTACATTAGCAATCATAATTTCATCATCGGTCAAATCTTTCAGTTTCTTTTCCACTTCAAACTGGGTTCGTTGACGATAAGATATAAAATCAACCGCTTTTCCATAGAGTTTTGAAAGATTATCCGCTGCTTTAATCTGTTCAATTTCGGCGGATGTAAATTCACTTCCCTTAAATATCATATATTTTATTAAAACTTCTTCGCTGATTGGAAATGCATATTCATTATTAATGTAAACATTATAACGACCAGGACGTTTTTGTGCTTCAATTCGACTAATTTTTAATTTTTGCGAATTATTTTTCATAACTAATTATCCTTTCTAAATTCACAATTGAATTCTCTTCTGCTATACTAACCAGATAAATAGTAAAGGAAGTTTCGTGATGACAAAAGCACATGTAGTTTATGCAACTATTACCGGAAATAACGAAGATGTAGCAGATATTGTAACCGAGGGATTGGAAGATTTAGGAATCAATGTAACTGAAACTGAAATTTCTCAAACAGATGCTGAGGAATTATTAGACACAGATATCATTGTTATATGTCCATATACGTACGATGAAGGAAATCTTCCTGAAGAAGGAATGGATTTCTATGATGATTTAGCTAATCTTGATTTAACTGGAAAAATATTTGGTGTTGCAGGATCTGGTGATGTTTTTTACGAGGAATTTTACAACGTAGCAGTTGATGCATTTGCAAAAGCTCTCCAAGAAGCTGGAGCAGTTGCCGGAGCTCCCAATGTTAAAATCAATCTAGACCCAGATGAAAATGATATCAAAATACTGGATACTTTTTCCAAGCAACTTGTTCAAAGCGCTACAAAATAGTTATTATTAAAGCCTTTTTTTAAGGGCTTTTTTTTCTAGGGATTTTAATTTACTATGTGATTCATCAATCCCGTCTAAACAGTAGTCATGCACACTAGCATTAATAACAGCACCAAATAAAAGTACCATTCCCATAAAATATAACCACAGCATTACAACAATAAAGGTTCCCAATGTTTTATAAGCTGAAATATTTCTGAAAAAATTAGCAATAATTAAAGAAAAAACCTGAGCCAAAATTGCTAACCCAACTAATGAAAAAATGGAACCAAATAAAGTATATTTAAATCTAGTTTTTAAGCTTGGAACAAAATAATATAACATCAATAAAACTAAAAATGATAAACTCAAAATTAATGGTAATCTAGCATTTTCTAGTGTTGTAATGATTACACTAGAAACATTAAAAGTATGTTGAATAAAACTTAACAATGCTTGTCCAAAACCTAATAACAACATTAAGATGAAAAGAAACGATACTAATAACAACATCCATAAAAATGAAATAATCCGATTCATCAAAGCACTTTGGTTATCAACACCATAGGTCCGATTGACAGCTCTTTGAAACGCTGCCATTGCACTACTGGCGGACCAAATCACCAAAATAAGACCCACTGATAAATTACTCCCACCATGACCACCAGCAAATGCTGATTCAAAAATCGGTTTTAATGATAAATAAATTGAATTTGGCATTAATGGTCTAACGTAACCAAACACAGTATCAGGATTTGCATTTAAAATCTTAATAACCCCGCCAATAATAATCAATACTGGAAACAAAGATAATAAAGCATAGTAAGCAAACACAATAGCAGAATCAGAAACATTACCCATTTTAAAATGGTGCAAGAATATTTTAAAAATAGGACTGATCTTGTTCTTTAAAATTAATTTAATCTTTTTCACAACTTAATCTCCTGAAAAATTTAATTATTAAATTACACGCTAATTTGAATTATATCAGAATCTTAATCTAAATCCGTTACAATTTAAGTTTAATTAATGATAAAATTAAGATTAGCTTTAGCAAACAAATTACTTTGTTTGCTTTTATGAGGAGGAAATGATTTGGAAACAATCAGTTTAATTGTTCCATGTTATAACGAACAGGAATCAATTAATTTATTTTATGATACCGTAGAAAAAGTCTTTAAAGAAATGAACAAAGATGGTAAAAAATTTATTCCCGACTATTTATTCATCAATGATGGTTCTTCAGACAATACTGGAAAAATATTAAAAGAACTCCATAATCAGCATCCAGAAACTGTCCACTTTATTTCTTTTTCCAGAAACTTTGGTAAAGAATCAGCAATGACAGCAGGATTACGTAACGCTCATGGAGATTATGTTGCACTTATGGATGTCGATTTGCAAGATCCACCGGAATTATTACCAAAAATGCTCAAAATTATTAATACAGAAGATTATTACTGTGTTGGCTGCATTCAAACCAGTCGAAAACAAAATCCGATTCGAGCTTTCTTATCATCATCCTTTTATAAAATTATTGATGCATTATCTGACGTAAAAATTCAACCCAATGTACGAGACTATCGTTTAATGTCACGTCGTTACGTTGATGCTGTTAACGAATTAACCGAATATAATCGTTTTTCAAAAGGGATTTTTAGCTGGGTTGGTTTTAAAACTAAATACATTAAATATCCAGGACAACCTCGTGCTGCTGGAAACTCACATTGGTCAATTTTTCAGTTATTTGAATATTCAATCGAAGGAATTATCGATTTTTCAGATGCTCCTTTAAGAATTGCAACCTTCATTGGTGGATGTTCATGTTTTCTAGCAATAATTGGAATTTTAGTTGTCATTGTCAGAGCCATTTTCTTCGGTGGATCGGTAGCAGGTTGGCCATCTTTAGTTTCAATCATTCTGCTAATTGGCGGAATTCAATTATTCTGCTTAGGAATTGTTGGTAAGTACATTGGTAAGATTTACTTAGAAACTAAACATCGACCACAATATATTATTGAGGAGCAGGAATAATGCAAGCAATCCTGAAACTATATCAAAAGCATAAAGATGTCATTCCCTATTTATTTTGGGGAGTTGCTGCTACTGCTTTTAACATCATTGTCTTTTTCTTATTACAAAAATTCACCCCGCTTGGCTATTTATTAAATTACTTAATTGATTGGTTCTTTACAGTTTTATTTGCATTTTTCACTAATAAATATTTTGTTTTCCATGCTGAACATCATACTAACAAAAAATTTTGGTATCAAATGGCTACATTCTTTGCCGGCAGATTTGTTACTTGTATTATCGGTGCTGGAATCATGTTTTTGGGGATTAGTTTGTTAAAATTCAACTCTAATTTAGAACAAAATGTTATCAATATTTTACAAAATATTGTCGTAATTATTTTAAATTATTTCTGGGCAATTTTAATTTCATTTAAAGATAAAGCTAAATAAAGACAAAATAAAAGACTCTGATTTTTTTCAGAGTCTTTTATTTATTAACCGACAAACATATTCAGAATTAGAACCATTATCAACCCCACAACTGAAATCACAGTCTCAAGAGTAGTCCAAATACCAAGAGTTTGTTTAACATCTAAATCAAAGTATTCTTTAAACATCCAAAATCCTGCATCATTAACATGCGAAGCAGCTAATGATCCAGCACCAATTGCAAGTGCCATCATAACTGGATTGACATTTAAGGAAGCCATTAATGGCATTACCAATCCAGCAGCTGTCATTCCAGCAACTGTTGCTGATCCAAGTGAAACACGAAGAATCACTGCAACTAACCAGCCTAAAATAATTGGTGATAATGACGAATGCATCATCATGCCCTTAACAGCATTTCCAACTCCACCATCAATCAAAACTTGTTTGAAAGCACCACCACCAGCAATTACCATCAATAACATAGCAATTGATTTAATCGCGTCAGCAATACTAGTTGAGATTTGTTTCATATCTTTACCCCGATGGAATCCCATGGACCAAATTGCAAATAGAAGTGCAATTACCATGGCAATCATTGGGTTCCCTAACATTGAAATCACAGCATCAAATCCAGTAGGTTTAGCAACAGCTTTTCCACCGTGAGCTATCATTTGGTAAATGGTATTAACAGCCATAAAAATAGCTGGTAATAATGAAGTTAGAGCTGACAACCCAAAGCCTGGAGTATCTTTTAAATCATATTGTTTAACTTCTCCAAATGCTGGTAAACTTTTCTTTACCACAAAAGCACTTGGGAAAAATCTTTGAATTACTTTTGTCCAAAGTGGACCTGCAATAATTACTGCAGGAATTGCTACAATAATACCAAACAGTAATACTTCACCAATATTAGCACCAAGTGCAGTAGCAACAGCTGTAGGTGCAGGTTGAGGAGGTAAGAATCCTTGGGTTGCCGATAGAGCGGCAGCCATTGGAATTCCTAAGTAAAGAAAAGGAACATCTGCTTCTAATGCAACTGCAAACACAATTGGAGTTAATAAGACTAACCCAACTTCGAAAAACAATGACATTCCAATAATAAATGAAGCAATCACGATTGCTAACTGCAAACGCTTTTTACCAAATTTATCAATTAAAGTCTTAGCAATTCGATAAGAACCACCAGAATCTGAAACCAAACGTCCAATCATAGCACCAAAACCAAAGACGATGGCTAGTTCTCCTAGTGTACTTCCAATTCCCATTTTAATCGAAGTAGCAATTGAAGCTGGATTCATTCCCAATCCCAATGCAACTAAAATGGCAACAACAATCAAAGAAACGAATGTATTTAATTTCAATTTGATAATTAGAAATAGCAATAAAGCAATTCCTAAAAATAATACAACAAACGGCATCATTTGTGATTCCTCTTTTCCACATATAAGTTTTAACGACATTCTTAATTGTATGCGTTTTCATTAATTATTACAATACATGAATATAAATTTTTAATAACAAAACATTAATTTATTTTATTAAAAAGAAGCCAATCGGTTTGGTGATTGACTTCTTTATTGATGACCCCACTCAGACTCGAACTGAGATCGACCGCTTAGGAGGCGGCTGCCCTATCCAGTTGTGCTATGGGGCCATATTCCAACTGTTTAATTTTCTCATGAATTCTTCCATTCGTAAAGAAATTGTTGGAATATAACTTACTTCTTATGTTTCCCTTTATTTTTTTGATTCCGTTTTCGATTCTTCTTTTTATGCTTTTTGGGTATCACAGGCTGAGCCTGTTCAATACGTTCATTACTATTTTGAGACTCAAACTTTTTAATTTTTTTAACTGGTTCCTGATCAATATGATCAACTAATTTTCCATCATAATAATAAATTGGTTTAAGTTCATATTCTTCATCTCGAAGTAATTTCTTTAAATCACGTAAATCATGATCATCACCAAAATTAATCACTAACCCTGGTTCTCCCATTCTTCCTGTTCGTCCGACACGATGAATATAAGTAGTTGCATCCGTCGGCAGATCATAATTAATAACAGCAGGTAATTTGGGAATATCTAAGCCCCGGGCAGCAACATCTGTTGTTAATAATAACTTAGTCTGCCCTTTTCTAAAGTTTTTCAATGCTCGTTCACGTTGGAGTTTATTTTCTCCCCCACTCAACTTTTCAACTGGCGCATGACCTTGGTGTTTAAAATAATTGTACGCCCGATTTAAATTTTCACTTTGATTAAAAAATACTAAAGCTTTAAAGTTGGTTAATTTAGCTAATCGATTTAAAACATCATTTCGTTTTCCACGAGAAACTTCAAATAAACCATGTTTCACGGCTCCTCGACTTTTATCGGTGTTTCGGACATCAATAATACGAGCTGGTTTGCCCATATATTCATCTAGGTGATGTAAAACTTCGCTATCAGTTGCTGAAAAATAAGCTACCTGAGAGTCACGAGGTACGGAAGCCACAATTTCTTTTACCTTATCTAAGGTATCATCTTGTAGTAAATCATCAGCTTCATCAATCACTACTTCATCTACACCATTAACTTTTAATTTATGTTCAGCAAGCAAACTTAAAATTCGACCAGGAGTTCCAATTACAATCTCTGGACGTTTTTTTAATTGTTCATGTTGGTGTTTAACGTTGGCTCCCCCAATCAAAGGTAAAATCTTGACATTAAACGGTTTAGCCCAATCACGCATGACATTTGTCACTTGCATGGCTAACTCTTGAGAAGGTTCAACTATGATTGCTTGAACTCCCTCACCTGGCATAATGTTTGCTAGAATCGGCATTAAAAATGCAACCGTTTTTCCTGATCCAGTTGGTGATAAACCGACTATATCTTCGCCGCCATCAATCATTGGATCATAAACGGCCTTTTGAATCTCTGTTTGTTCTTCATATCCTAGTTTTTCAAATCTTTTTTCAAATTCTTCTAACACAATCTTTACTCCTTCGTTTTATTAGGATATTCAATTCCTGCTGAGGCAGCTAAGCGCGACATCAATAAGTTAACTTGTTGCATTTGCTGCATCCACTGAAAATACATTTTTCTACTTGGTTCATCAGAAGGATGATTAAGTACTTCTGCAAAATCAGTTAATTCAGGAACCATGGGATTACCCTGATAAAATGGACTTAATTTCTCATCTGAATCATTAGAAACTACTGAAGCTGAAGTAAATTCTCCAGCATTATCAATCGTAATCGTCTTTTTTCCACTATATATTTCTGAATCATGATTAGATGATGAAATTTTACTAAAGTTTAAAATAACATCAAACTGTTCATAATTTAGAACGGCAGTTCCCTTACCATCAACTCCAGTTTGAATAAAAGTTGGAAAATATTGTTGCCGTTTTGGCAATCCAAATAATGCCACAGCTGCATACACTGGATAAACTCCCAAGTCAGCCAAAGCACCACCGCCAAATTGTGGATTAAACACGTTTGGTTTCATTCCAGCTAATACTTTATCATATCGTGATGAATACTGACTAAAGGTGAAATCACCCCCATCAATATGATTCAAATTATCAATCGCTTGTAAAACAGCCTTAAAAGCAGGCATGTGAATATTACGTGCCGCTTCAAACAAATGTAGTTGTGGATGACGGTCTAATTCATCCATTACACTCTGATATTGATAGGTACTTAACACCATTGGTTTTTCAACAATTACATTTTTTTCATGCTGTAAGGCTTGCATAATCTGTCCATAATGAAAAACATTTGGTGAAGCAATATAGACGGTATCAAAAATATCGGAAGCAAAAAAATCATCTAAATCTGTATATGTTCTTTGACGATGATTTTTGGTTGCAAACTGTTTTCCAGTTTCTAAATGACGTGAGTAAACAGCAGCTAATTTATATTGTTTGGTAGTAACTGCTGCATCAACCATTCGTTGTGTAATCCAGTTGGTTCCAATCGTTCCTAATCTAATCATGTAATCCACTCTTTTCTAAATCGTCGTTTTTAAGTTGTTTTAAATACTGTTCCCATTTTACCTTATTTCCATCAAAAGCAGACATTTGATAATCACTAGATTTACCATTATCGTAAATTTGATCGGATTTGTTTAAATTAATGAATTCCACTTTTTTAGCATTATGATTACCATCTAAAGAAAACTGAACGTGATTAATATTTTTTAAAATCTGATAATTATCAGAACTAGTTTTAAGCAAAATTGGACGATGATATTTATGATATAAAAACGAAGTAATTTCAATAATCTTGGTACGTAATTTTTTAGGATTAACATTTTCAGAATTATAATCTCCATAGTAACTAATATCTATACCAATTGGTAAATCGCCAATATTGTTACCAACTGATCTCACGAAATTTTGTTCTTGATCTTTAACTGAACTCCCAAAACCAAACTGATGATAAACTCCAATTTTTAAACCAGAACCAATACTACGAGAATAATTATCGCTAAAATCATCATCAGTAAAATTAGCCCCCTGGGTTGCACGGATATAAGCATATTTTATCCCTCGCTGATTAGCTTCTGTAAAATCTACATATGAATCATCTTGATCAATTATCAATCCACGAACCGGATATTGGGTAATTAGGTGTTGACGCTGTTGCTCTTGTTTTTCAAAAAAACTAAAAATTCCAAATCCAATCGCAAAAATAAAAATTACTATCATAATAAGTATGAACCATTTTCGCAAACGATTTTTTCGCTGCTGTTGTTGATATAACTGTCGAGTCAATTTATGCATTTTAATCCTCACGTAGCGTAAATAAGTTAGTCTAATATTATCATTATTGACAGTGTCTTGCTTGAAGTTCATTCCTTATTTCAATATAATGAAAGCGTTACAAAAATTTTTAATGACTGAATTTAACTGTTTTAAATATGTAGTTAGGGGAAATATTATTATGGAATACGTAATTGGTGTTGATATTGGTACTACCAGTGTCAAAACAGTTTTGTACGATGATAAGGGACAAGTTAAAGGATATTCAAACGACCTTTATACACTTTATCAAGATACGGCTGATATGGCTGAAGAAGATCCAGAAGAAATTTTTAGTGCCATGCTAGAAGGTTTAAATCACGTTCTTGAAAAAGCTGATTTAAAAAATGGAACTTTAAAAGGAATCTCATACTCTTGTGCAATGCACAGTGTAATTTGTCTAGACGAAAATTATAAACCACTAACACGTGCTATTACCTGGGCTGATAATCGAGCTGTAAAGTATGCTGATGAGTTAAAAGAAAACGGCGTTGGAATGGAACTTTACAAAAAAACTGGAGTTCCAACTCACCCAATGTCACCATTAACAAAAATCATGTGGCTAAGAAATGAAAAACCAGAAATTTTCAAAAAAACTAGATGGTTTGTTGGTATTAAAGAATATATTAACTATAAATTATTTGGTGTTTTAAAAGAAGATTATTCGATTGCAAATGCTACTGGTTTATTTAATATTTTCACAATGGATTGGGATCCCCAAGCACTTGAAGTTGCTGGGATTAAACAAGATCAATTACCTGATTTAGTTGATACTACTTATCAATTTAAAGGAATGAAGAAACATTATGCACAAATGATTGGAATTAATCCAGATACTCCTTTCGTCATTGGTGCTTCTGACGGACCTTTAGCTAATCTTGGAGTAGATGCCATTCAACCTGGTGTAGTGGCAGTTACAATTGGAACTTCTGGGGCTGTTCGAGTAGTAACTGACAAACCAACTATTGATCCTAAGGGACGAGTATTTTGTTACTACTTAGCCAAAGATATGTGGGTTGTTGGCGGACCAGTTAATAATGGTGGAATTGTCTTCCGCTGGGTTCGTGATCAACTCTGTCTTCCAGAAAAAGTAACCGCAGAACAAATGCACATTGACGCTTATGATTTGTTAACTGAAATTGCTGCTAAGATTCCCGCAGGATCAGATGGCTTAATCTTCTTACCATTCTTAGGTGGCGAACGTGCCCCTATTTGGGATGCTGATGCTCGTGGAACCTACTTTGGTCTTACAAGAAAACACACTAGAGGTCATATGATTCGAGCTGCTCTAGAAGGAATCGTATATAACTTATATACCGTCATGCTAGCACTTGAAGAAGTTGTTGGCGATCCAAAGAGTATTCAAGCTACTGGTGGTTTTGCTCGTTCAGAATTATGGCGTCAAATGCTAGCTGATGTTTTTGAACAAGATGTAAATATTCCCGAAAGTTTTGAAGGAACCGCATTGGGTGCTGCTGTCTTAGGGATGTATAGCCTTGGTATGATTGACAGTCTTTACGATGTTAAAAACTTTGTGGGAGTTACTAATACCCACAAACCTAACCCTGTTAATTACGAAGCTTACCGTGAATTAGTTCCAATTTATATTAATTTAAGTCGAGACTTGAAACCAGAGTACAAAAGTATCGCTACTTATCAACGAGAACATGCTTCTGAATGGAACGAAGAAGAAAATTAGAAATATTAGTTATTTAAAAAGACACTCAAATGAGTGTCTTTTTTATTTAAGACCAATAAAATAAATCTATTAAATCTGAATTTAAATTATTTTACTTATTTAAATAATCCTTAAATAGTTTTTGATAAATTTCAATAAAATCAAACCACATTTGTTCTGAAGCATATTCATTAGTTTGATGCATTTTCAATGGATTACCTGGGCCAAAGACAGCGTAGTTAGCTCCACTTAATTTATCTTTAAGGAGCTCTGAAGCATCCGTTCCACCTGCACCACTCAAAACATCAATCTTATCGTTTGAAAAGGGATTAAAACCCTGCTTAGCCTGAATTTCTTTTCCTTGTTGTTTTTCTAAAGGAGTATATTGCATGTTTTTCATGTAGGGAGTCGCAAATTTGATAATATCTTTAATTAATTTTGATTCTGGATCTCCAACCACTGGTGGAATGTTCATTAAAATTTCAATTTTAATTTCACCTTCATGAGTTTGATTAAAATCATCAATAATCGTTTTAACATCATCTATCACATCATCATTTGAATATTCAGGTACAATTCGAGTGTTAATTTGAGCTTCTGCGTTTGCTGGAATCGCATTAATTTGAATTCCACCTTTGAAAATATCAATCGTAAAGGTCGTTTTGCCTAAAATATCATTTTGGTTTTGGTTGGCACGAGCTTCGACCTTAGTTTTAATTAATTCCAAGACATCCATTAAGTTTTGAATGGCATTAATCCCAAAGTTGGGACGTGAACTATGAGCAGCTTTCCCTTGAGCAGTAATCTTAAAGTCGACTTCACCCTTATTAGCATAGACCGTCCGATAACCAGTTGGTTCCGCAATTAAAAGCGTATCTGAATCATGCATTGCACCATCAGCGTGTAATTGACGCGAGCCGTGCATATTTGATTCTTCCCCAGATGTCAAAACTAAACGTAACGTTCCATTCAGAGGAACTTCGGCATCCTTTAGATTAATCATAGCAATCACTAAAGCAGCAACGCCACCCTTCATATCGGTTACCCACTTCCATACATTTGTCCGTCTTTACGTACTAACGTAAATGGATTAGTATCCCATTTTTTCACATCGACTGCGACGGTATCCAAATGCCCACTAATGGTAAAAACTGGCTTTTGTCCGTTTCCAATTTCAGCAATTAAATTAGCTTCATGATTCCCTAAATTTTCAATTTCACTTTCAATCCCGTGTCCTAACAATAAATCTTGCAAATATTGAGCCTCGGCTAATTCATTACCTTCTGAAGTGTTAAAACTAACTAATTTTTCTAAAACCGCTAATTTTTCTTCTTTATTCATTCATCTCACCTAACTAATGATTATTTTTGTAATTTTTTGACCATGACTAAATCGGTTTGGGGGTCATTTCCTAAATCAAAGGTATGAGTGGTTGTCTGTTTAAATCCAATCTCATGGTAAAAGGCTAAAGCTTTATCGTTGTCACACCACACCCCAAGCCAAAGATACTCAGCATGATCTTGATTAGCAGTTGTTTCTGCAAATTCTAATAATTTACGACCAAGTCCTTGCCGTTTAAAGGATGGTAAAACGTATAATTTTTCAATTTCAACTGAATCACCATTGTAAGCTTCCGTTTGGGCATCAGCAAAATTGAGTTTCATATAGCCAACTACCTTCCCATCTTTCATTATAAAGTAAAACGCACAGTTTGACTGCTGTAATTGAGTCGCAATTTGTTCTGATGAATATGAATCTTGAAGATAATCAGCAATATTTTGATCAGCACTGGAGCCACGATAGGTATCCCAAAAAGTATCAACAATCATTTTATGCAATTTTTGAACATTTTCGGGTGTATCAGTAATCTTTTTAATTTCGGTATCCATTTTAAATTTATGACCTTTCAGTAATACGACTAAAGTTCGTTTTTATTAATATATAACTAAAAAACAAGCAATGTCAATCGTTTTACGAAGATTGAAAGTGTCTTTTGAAAGATAATATTCGGATTTTGTTAAAATTAATTTTTTTATATAAATTTCATTGATTAATGAAAATATCATAATTAAAAACCACACCATTTAAATTATGTTGCTGAACTTTATATGAATTTAAAAATTAAAATTTACGAAGAACGTTCGATTTAGCTTGCATTAATGATTTATACATTAATAGTTATTGGAATGATTATCGTAATTTAAAATCATTAATCTACAGTTATCTTAAAAAATTTTGAAATTATTTAGCTCAAATAATTGATTGTGGAATTAGCAATTTAAATTATCATTGTTTGACCCATTCAGAATTGTTATTTACTAAGTTTTAAGAAGTCATTTGGAAAAATAATTTAACTTGAAAATAATAAAAAAGCGACCAAATCAATCAAGATTTGGTCGCTTTTATTATGTTTATTTGATTTTTTAATCCCGAGAAAATACCGTGACACTTTCAACGTGCGGCGTTTGAGGGAACTGATCAACAGGTTGAATTGGCTGCTTGATTTTATATCCCCCAGCAATCAATAGTTCGGCATCACGGACCAGAGTAGCTGGATTGCATGATACATAAACTAATCTTTCCGGACTCATTTGAATTGCACTTTCAATAAAACTAGCATCCAATCCTTTACGAGGCGGATCAACTACGATTACATTAGCTTTAATTCCGTCTGTTTCCCATTTTTTCATTTGACCTTCAGCTTTACCAACGACAAAGGTAGCATTTTCAATGTGGTTTAACTTAGCGTTTGTACGAGCATCCTCAATTGCTTCTTTAACCACATCAACACCATACACATGTTTAACCTCGGGCGCCATTGCGAGCGAAATAGTTCCAATTCCGCAATATGCATCAATCACAATATCATTTTTAGTTAAACTAGCTTTTTCAATGGCAAGTGAATACAATTTTTCAGTCTGTTCGGGATTAACTTGATAAAACGACAATGGAGAAATCATAAATTTAGTGTTTAATAATTCATCCATAATGTATTCTTTACCAGCTAACATGACATTTTTTTCGCCTAATAAACGGTTCCCCTTACTCGTATTGATGTTAAGCACTAAACTATCAAGGTTTGGCAATGCTTTTTCAATATCAGCCACAATCTCTGCTGCATGAGGTAATTGTTTCCCATTCATGACTAAAACAATCATCATTTCATGACTAAACTTACCATAACGAACCATAACGTTTCGAATTAAACCTTGATGAGTTAATTCATTATAAGCAGGAATTTGATATTTTCGTAAAATATCTCTAACAACCAAAATTGCTTTATCAATTTGTGGATCTTGAATATAAAAATCTTCAATTGGAATCAAATCATGACTATGACGACGATAAAAACCGGTTTCTAATTGTCCCTTAATTTCTCGAACTGGAATTTGTGCTTTATTCCGATATTCTGAAGGATTTTCCATCCCAATTGTAGGATCAACTTGCACATCAAGATGAGCTTTTTTAAATAGCTCTGCAATTTGATGTTGTTTGAATTCTAATTGTTTGGGATAACTTAAATGTTGTAACGGTGCAATTCCTGATTGAGTATAACGTTTATCTTGAATTTCTACTCGATCAGCACTTTTTTTCAAAACTTTAATCAACTTACCAAATGCAAAATTCTTTTTAACTTTAATAATCTTGATTTTTACTTCTTCAGTTGGTAATGCATCTTCGATAAAGATTGGAAAATTATCAACTTTAGCAACTCCCAATCCCTGATAAGTTAAATCAGAAATTGAAACGGTTAGTTCTTCATTTTTAGTCACTGGTGCTATAATTTTTTTACTCATTTTTTCTCCCTAATAAAAAGTTTTGTCGAAAATATCGACAAAACTTACTTAATCATCAATTTTAGCAACTTTATCTTTTTTTAAATTAGCAAAAATTGAGATTCTTTCCTTTAAATTCACAAACTTCATCGGTGCATTGCCACCAAACTCACCATCAAGATTAATTGGCATCCGACCATCTTTAGGAACCACAGAAAAATTACGCGTCTTCTTATATATAATCCGCGAGTCATTAACGTGTCGTCCCCCGTTTAAAGCTTTAGTAATTAACTGAAGAATTTCAACCATATTGCCAGTTTTAACAATAATCATAGTGAAATTACCATCATTTAAAGCTGCATTAGGAACTGCTTGTTCCAACCCACCAACTGAATTAGTCATGGCCAGAAAAAACATCGACGCCATTCCTTCATACTCACCATCATCATAGGTGGCTTTTATATTCATCGGTTTTGCTTGCGGAATTAATTCTACCGCTTTTAACAAATAAGCCATATAACCTAAAATAGTCTTCAGATCAGACGGAACATCATAAGTTAGTTCAGTAAAACGTCCTCCAGCAGCAATATTAATGAAATACTTGGTAGTTTTATCATTATAGGCTTTGCCAACGTCCATGGAAGTTAATTTACCATTAGTGATTACTTTGGCTGCTTCTACAAAGTCATCACGGGGAATTCCTAGCGCTCTCGCAAAATCATTAGTTGTGCCAGCTGGAATAATCCCTAATTTAGGACGATTTTCCAACGGTGCAATCCCATTAATAACTTCATTAATCGTTCCGTCTCCGCCAGCAGCTACGACTAGATCAAATCCATCTTTTGCAACGCGAGCCGCTTCATCTTGAGCAGAATTAGGCTTGGCAGTAGTCGCAAACGTACTAGTTTCATATCCTCCCTGCTCAAGAACATCTAAAATATCAACCAACTTGGTCTTTAACGTTTCTCTTCCAGAGGTTGGATTATAAATTATCCGTGCTCGCTTTTGCATTCTTACACCACTTTCTAGTTATTTAATGATTTCATCAAAAGTTGATTAACAATTTGAGGATTTGCTTTTCCATGAGTTTGTTTCATGATTTGTCCAATTAAAAAGCCAACTGCCCGATCTTTTCCATTATGAAAATCTTCAATGGATTGTTGGTTATTTTCTAATACTTCATCAATAATTGGTTGTAACTTAGCTGGATCAGATAATTGTACCAGTCCCTTTTCTTTAACAAATTTCTTAGGATCTTTACCTTCAGTAATGGCTTTAAAGACCTTTTTAGCCATCTTGGTTGAAATTGTCTTGTCCATAATCATTTTAATCATGGTAGCCAACGCTTCTGGAGTGATTTTAGTATCTTCTAAGACCACTTGATTGTCATTCAAATAGGCATTCACGTCACCTTGAAGGTAATTAGAAGCCATCTTAGGATCACTACCAAGTTCTACTAATTTATTGAAGAAATCAGACATTTCTTTAGTTTGGGTCAAAACCATGGCATCATATTCAGTTAAACCTAAATCATTTACATAACGTTTGCGCCGACTAGCAGGCATTTCTGGTAATGCTTCTCGCAATTCGTTAATCCAGTCATCAGAAATATCAAGACTAGGAAGGTCAGGTTCTGGGAAGTAACGATAATCATCTTTTCCTTCTTTGACCCGCATTAAATAAGTCTTGCCAGTTAATTCATCAAAACGTCGTGTTTCAGCTCCGATGGTTCCACCAGACATTAAAACTTGTGCTTGACGTTCTTCTTCATAGGCAAGCGCTTTACGAACGTAATTAAAAGAGTTCAAATTTTTTAATTCAATTTTTTGACCTAGTTGATCGCTTCCAATTGGTCGCAACGAGATATTACAATCAACTCGCATTGAACCTTCTTCCATTTTCACATCGGAAACACCAGTAAATTGAATTCGTTCACGCAAACCTTCCAAATAATCATAAGCCTCTTGTGGCGATGACATTTCTGGTTTAGAAACAATTTCAATCAAAGGAGTTCCTTGACGGTTTAAATCAACGTATGAATAGTTTTTACCGTGCGTGTTTTTACCGGCATCTTCTTCTACGTGCATTTCTTCAATTCCAATTTTTTTCTTGCCATCTCCGCTTTTAACTTCAATCCAACCATTAATAGCAGCTGGAGTATCATTTTCAGTTACTTGATAGCCTTTAGGGTTATCAGGATAAAAATAATTTTTTCGGTCAAAATGAGGATGCTTTTGAATGTCGGCATGAAGAGCAAGTGCAGCAGTAATTCCATTTGCAATTACCTGTTTATTAACAGTTGGAAGGGTTCCTGGATAACCCCAATCAATCACGTTCGTATTTGCATTGGCTTCAGCACCATATTTTACTGGGGAAGGACTGAAAATTTTCGAATTAGTTTTTAATTCAACGTGGACTTCTAGACCAATAGTAGTTTCAAAATTCATAATTATTTACCTCCCAACTGTGGTTTTTCTTTATGAAAATCAGTATTTTGTTCAAATGCATATCCAGCTTGGTAAATTGTACTTTCATCAAATGGACGTCCGATTAACTGCATTCCAATTGGTAATCCTTTGCTAAATCCAGCTGGTAATGACATTCCTGGCAATCCAGCCAAGTTAACTGGAATTGTCAAGGTATCATTTGTATACATTTCAGTTGGATCAGTTGATTCAGTACCAACTTTAAAAGCAGTTGTTGGTGTCGTTGGTCCCATGATTAAATCATGATCTTTAAAGACCTTTTGAAAATCATTTAAAATAATCGTTCTAATTTTTGCTGCCTGTTTAAAGTATCTATCAAATGAGCCAGCTGAAAGGGAAAATGTTCCCAACATTATCCGACGTTTAACTTCGTTACCAAAACCAGTTGAACGAGTTTTAACGTACAAATCTTCAAGATTTTTAACGCCATCAGCTCGATAACCATAACGAACCCCATCAAAACGTTCCAAGTTAGATGAAGCTTCAGAAGAAGCTAAAACGTAATATGCCATTACACCATACTTAGAATTAGGTAACGAAACTTCATCTACGGTTGCACCTAATTTTTGATAGGTTTCAGCGGCCTGTTTAATAGCAGTTTTAATCTCTGGATCAACTCCTTCACCTAAATATTCTTTAGGTAAAGCAATTCGTAATCCTTTTACACCAGCATCAATATGTTCAGTAAAATCAGGAACTTCTTTTTTAGAGGATGTCGCATCATGTTCATCATGTCCAGCAATCGCATTTAACATATGAGCATTATCTTTAACATTATTAGTCAAAGGACCAATTTGGTCAAAACTTGAGCCAAACGCAATTAATCCCCAACGAGAAACTCGTCCATAAGTTGGTTTTAACCCAACTACTCCGGTAAACGAAGCGGGTTGACGAATTGATCCACCAGTATCAGAACCCAAACTAACTGGGACTTCACCTGCTGAAACAGTCGCAGCAGATCCACCAGAAGAACCGCCAGGAACTGTATCAAGATTCCATGGATTACGTGTAGTCTTAAAAGCTGATTTTTCTGTAGAACTACCCATCGCAAATTCATCAAGATTAGTTTTACCAACAATTACAGCTCCAGCTTTTTCTAACTTTTCCACAACTGTTGCATCATAAACTGAGGTAAAGTTTTCTAACATTTTAGAAGCAGCCGTCGTCTTCATGTTTTTTGTAACAATGTTGTCTTTAATAGCAATTGGCATTCCAGAAAAAATGTTATCTGGATCAATTCCAGCAGCATCAATTGCTTTAGCTTTTTCAATTGCTTGATCATTCATTGATAAATAGGCTTGAATGTCATCAGCTTCGGAATTAATTTTATCAATTGTTTGCTTCGTTAATTCTTCGGAAGTAATATCACCATTAACTAATTGTTGGTGAACTGATTCTAAATCATTATCAAAATAATTCATTATTTGTCCTCACTTTCATCAATGATAGTTGGTACTCGAATCAAACCATCGACTGCTTCAGGAGCGTTATGCAATAACGCATCTCTTTGTCCCCAATTATCTGCAACATCTTCACGCATTACATTGATTCGATCAGTTACGGTATAAGTTGGTTCAACCCCATCAGTATCAACAGTATCGATTTCATCTAACATTTCAAGCATGTCGTTGAGTTGTTCTGTGAACTTAGGCAAATCTTCTTTATCAATACTTAGCTTGGCTAGACCAGCAATATGTTGCGTTTTTTCTTCATTTACTTTTTCAGTCATTTTGTTCCTCCAATCCAATTTTTGTGATTAGTAATTATTAAAAACGTGTGCACTAAATTTCTTAGCATTTTTACTTCGACTTAGATAACTTTGTACTCCATTTGTTGAGCCAACGTTAATTTCAATTGGAGTATTTTGAGGCAAGTATTTTTCTGCCGAGGTTTGCAAATACTGAGTAAAACTATTGATTTCAGTATAACTATAAAATTGTGTAGTAACATCGATATGCATTCCGGTTAAAGAGCCGTTTGTATATTGAGCTTGTGCAGTAATTCCACTTAAATTAGGGAAATAGCTTTGGGCTTTTTCTTTAAATTGATTAAAGGCCGTTTCATCATTTGCATTTGGTGCCTTTTCTCCATTAGTAGTTGGGAAAACATAGTTCTTTTGATCAATCTTATTCCATGAACTAACTGAATCCGAACCAGGATTATTAACAGAGTAAGCAAAGAAATTACCCCCAACTAAACTATCATCTGGAGCGGCCTTATATAAGGCAATTACAATTGGAATATTTTTCAGATCTTTTTGTTTTCGTAATCTTGCTAATACAATGTTTGCTAATTCCTTACCTTGCTTTTCAATCTCTGCACTATCAAGTTTCTTTGAATACTGAGCACCATATTTTTCTTTAGTATAGTAATAAATCGAATTAAGTCCCAATCCAACGGTCATACCTTTTAGTTTCATCTTACCGCCTTCAGGTTGAAGGTAATCTTGTTCATCAATCTGTTGTAGATATTCTGGAACTACTTTTTTCTTGGGTTGTTCTGGATTTAAACCATCAGGATTATCTTTACTCTTTCTTCCTAACCAATTTTGTGTGGTTTCAGTTGAAATTTCTTGCCCTTCTTGGAAAACATATTTATCAGGAGAAAATTCTTTTTTAGAAATATCCAATAATCCATGTTGAAAACCTTGAAGATTAAATTGGTTACTAGTTTGTTGATCATCTACACCGGATGATTTGCTGACTTGATAATGACCATCTTTAATTAAACTTTGGTAATTACTGCTAGAATCACTACCTGTTAACTGTGTTTTATTAGAACCGCTATTAGTTCCCAATTTATTATTGCTTCCACAGGCAACTAAGACCAATGAGCTAGCTGCTACCATCAAAATCATACTTAATCGTTTCACTGTTTCACCTTCCACAACTTATTGTTTTTCCGCCATTTCTTTTTTAAACCTTGATTCATCCCAGACCGGAATCTTCAACTTCTGAGCTTTTGTTAACTTGCTGCCAGCAGCTTCTCCTGCTACTAATAAATCAGTTTTCTTAGAAACACCACTGGTTACTTCAGCTCCTTGATTTTGAAGCCACTCGGAAGCTGCTTCTCTAGTCATACTAGTTAACTTACCTGTTAATACTACTCTTTTATTGGTAAAAAATGTATCTGGTTGAACAGTTGGGTTAGGACCAGTGTATTTCATATTAACTCCAACTGTTTGGAGTTCTGCAATCAAATCCTGACTATTTGGATCAGAAAAGTAAGTTACCACACTATCAGCGATAATATCACCAATTGAATCAATGGCGGCAATTTGATCACGAGTAGCTTTCATTAAAGCATCGATTGACCCAAAATGTTGTGAAATCAGTCTAGCAGCTTTATTACCAACGTGACGAATCCCCAAACCGAACAACAATCTTTCCATCGAATTATTACGACTTTGATTCAGTGCTGTCAACAAATTTTGGGATGATTTTTCCCCAAATTTATCTAAATCAATTAAATCTGTTTGTTTTAATTTGTATAAACTCGCTACATCTGAAATTAAATTCCTTTGAAATAGTTGTTTTACAATTTTAGGACCTAGCCCATCAATATCCATTGCATTCCTAGAAGCAAAATGAGTAACTTGCTCTGCTAATTGGGCTGGGCATTTTGGATTAATACAGCGTAAGGCAACTTCATCATCTAAATGAACTAATTTTGCTCCACATGATGGACAAGTATCTGGAATGACATACGGCTTTGAATCAGCAGGTCGAAGTTCTGGCAAATATCTTTCAACTTCAGGAATAATATCCCCTGCCTTATAAAGAACAACTGTATCACCAATCCGAATGTCCTTCTTTTCAATATAATCAGCGTTGTGAAGCGAAGCACGCGAAACAGTCGTCCCAGCTAATTTGACCTTATCCATAATGGCAGTAGGTGTCACTACCCCGGTTCTTCCTACGGTCCATTCAATATCATTAATTTTAACTTTGACTTCTTCGGGAGAAAATTTATAGGCAATTGCCCACTTAGGTACTTTAACCGTATGACCAATCTTCATTTGTAACGGAAGTGAATTAGTTTTAATCACAATTCCATCAATTCCATAACTTAAATCATTACGTTGTTGCTGATACTTATCGACATATTGATTGATTTCGTCAATGGTATAAGCAACTTGAAAATCCTCATCAACTGTAAAACCAAGTTCTTTTAATTCCTTTAACATTCCGCTTTGCGTTGTAGCTTGTAAGTCGCTATAATCTGCCACATTGTACATAAAGGTACTTAGATGACGCTCAGCAGTAACTTTAGGATCTAATTGGCGCAAACTTCCAGCTGCAGCATTGCGAGGATTGGCAAAGGTAGTCTTACCATCAATTTGGCGACGTTCATTTAACTTAAGAAATTCCGTTTTGCTCATATAACATTCTCCGCGGACTTCAATGTTAATTGGACGTGTTAACTTTTGTGGGATTGACGGAATCATTTTAATATTTTTAGTAATATCTTCCCCAATTTTCCCATTTCCACGGGTAGATCCCTGAACTAAAATCCCATTTTCATAACGCAGAGAAATTGATAAACCATCAATCTTTAATTCACAATTAAATTCCTGATCTTCTGGGTATTCCTTTTGCAAACGCTCAATAAAATTGTTTAGTTCTTCTTTTGAAAAAACATCTCCTAAAGATAGCATCGGAATCGGATGTTTTACTTTAGTGAAATCAGAATCAACATTTCCTCCGACTTGTTGAGTTGGAGAATCAGAAGTTACAATATTTGGAAACTGCTCCTCTAATTTCACTAATTGGTTATAGACTTGGTCATATTCAGCGTCTGGAACAGACGGCTGATCATTTTCATAGTATTCTTTTCCCCATCTAATTAATTGAGGTCGCAGTTCATCAGCAGCCTGACGAGCTTCTTGTTCAGTTAAATTTTCCGATGAAAGTTTGTGCAAATCACTCACCGCCTTTATTTTTCAATCTTTTTGATTGGAGCAAATGCAGCTAGCAATCGCTTCACACCTTTATCTTTAAAGGCTATATCCAATTCCATGTCTTCGCCTGTACCATTTATTTTAACAACGGTTCCTTCACCCCACGTTTTATGACTAACTTTATCGTTAATTTTCCAAGCTTTTTGCTCAGCTCCAGTTCCTGCTGGCTTAGCAACTCGATGTTGTGATTGTTGATAAGGCGTACTAAAAGCACGATCGCTATTACGCTGATAAGTATTATCAAACGGCGTTTTAGGACCTTGGGATTTCATGGCGTTTTCGTTATCAAGCAGTTCTGGTTTGATTTCTGTCATAAATCTTGAAGCTGGATTGTTTTGCATCCGTCCATACAACATGCGGGAAAAAGCATTGGTAAGATATAATTTTTGCTTCGCCCTAGTAATTCCCACATATGCCAACCGTCGTTCTTCTTCAAGTTCATCCGGTTTCTCGGCAGCTCTGGCAAGCGGAAAAATCTTTTCTTCCATTCCTACCATGAAAACCACTGGAAATTCCAATCCTTTGGCAGCATGGAGTGTCATTAAAGTGACTTGTTTAGCATTTTCATCAACATCATCTTGAGCAGATACTAATGCTAAATCTGCTAAGAAATCAACCAATCGATTTCCTGTTTCACTATCTGATTCATCATATTTATCATCAAAATTTTGTGTAACTGAAATAAATTCTTCGATATTTTCAATTCGTGCCTGTGCTTCTAAATTATCGGCAGCTTTTAGAGCAGCCATATAACCAGTTTTATCAAGAATTTCTTCTGTAATCTCAGTTACCGTTTTATCATTGGCTTTAGCTTGCAACGATGTCATAATTTGTCCAAAATTAGCAATTGCATTTCGCGAACGAGCTGGAATGTCATTAGCCATTACCACATTATTAGCAGCTTCAGATAAGCCCCACTGATTGTCGCTCGCATAGGTTCTCAGTTTTTCAAAACTGCTAGCACCAATCCCACGTTTAGGAACATTGATAATTCGCTCAAAACTCAAGGAATCGTTGGGATTAGCAACTAATGTCAAATATGAAAGCAAATCCATAATTTCTTTTCGTTCATAAAACTTATGACCACCAACCATGGTATATGGAATATTAGCCTTTAAAAAAGTTTCTTCAATTACTCGAGATTGTGCGTTTGTTCGATACAAAACTGCAAAATCATTATAAGAAAACTTCTTTTGCTGCATCTCTTCTTTAATCTTAGAAACTACATATTGGGCTTCATCACGTTCGCTTTGTGCTCGATAGTACGTGATTTTGTCTCCTTGTCCATTTTCAGTCCATAAATTTTTATCTTTACGCTCTTCATTATTTTTAATAACTGCATTAGCAGCACTCAAAATCGTTTTAGTGGAACGATAGTTTTGTTCCAGCATCGTAACGTGAGCAGTTGGATAATCATTTTGAAAATCCAAAATATTATTCATGTTGGCACCTCGCCAGCCATAAATACTCTGATCAGCATCACCCACTACACAAAGATTATGATATTTACCAGCTAGTAATTGAACGAGGCGATACTGGGCTTCATTTGTATCTTGATATTCATCGACATGAATATAATGAAACTTATTTTGATAATAGCTAAGCACATCTGGAAATTCTTCAAATAATTGAATTGTCAGCATAATTAAATCATCAAAATCGACTGAATCATTTTGTCTTAATCGTTTTTGATATTCGGCATAAACATCAGCGACTACCTGATGAAAGGGATTGCCATCATTATGATTATTTTGATAATCAAGTGGGGTTTCCAAATCATTTTTGGCATTCGAAATCGCCCCTAAAATTACTCGTGGATCATTTTTCTTTGGATCAAGATTCAAATCACTCAAAATTCTTTTAACCAAAGTCTTTTGTTCACTCGTTCCAGCAATTGAAAATGCCTGATTATAACCCAATTTTTCAATATTTCTGCGTAAAATTCTAACTCCTAAAGCATGAAACGTTGAAACCCACACATCGTCTCCGCCAACATCTAATAGATTACTGACTCGTTCTTTCATTTCACGTGCAGCCTTGTTAGTAAAAGTAATTGCCAAAATATTCCAGGGCTTAACATCTCGTTCTTCAATTAAATAAGCAATGCGATGAGTTAACACACGAGTTTTCCCACTACCAGCACCTGCCATAATCAAAAGAGGTCCATCGACACATTCAACGGCTTCTTTTTGTTTATTATTCATATTTTTTAACAGGTTTGCTTTAGCCATTATTATTCGTCCTCTCAAAATTCATTGTTAGTTTAATTATATCAAAAAAGAGAGCTGGCATAATTGCTAACTCTCAATTTCTTTAATTATTCTCCCAAATTTTAGTCGCAGCAAGTTTCTCTAAAGATTTTGTAACTGATTTAGTAGGTATCAATAGACAGCCAGAATAATCATCATCGATTGCATCGGACTGATAATCAAATATAAAATGCCAATCAGGTTGCTTTAATCGTTCCTGAATGATAGCTGGAACTTGTCGTTTAGTAAATGTTTGCATAATTACATCACTATATTTAGTCACATCTGCTAATGGTATTCCAGAAATAGCACGTAAATGTTGACGGTATTCATTGATATTTATTGCTAAATTAAATAAATAACCTGTCTTGCTAACCGTTGGAGTGATTCCGCAAACGTATAAGGCACCATCTTTGGTAATTCCAAACGAAACTTCATACGTACCTACATATTTAATGTTATTCCCAATTACATCAGTAATCCGAATCATTTCGTCAACAACTTCATCATCAACTTTATCTAAGACCGTATTTATTGTTTGCGGTTGATGATTAACGAATTCAGTTATTACTGGGGGAAATTGTTTAATTTGATTATTAACGTCTTTAGCTGCAATTACTGAAAAACGTTGTTGATATGGGACACCAGACTCAAGGATATAAGCTCCATGATCAAATAAACTTCCTATTAACTGAATATCTGCCTTAGTCTTGATTTCAAATTGTTGACAGTTTTTTGAATTCTTTAAAATAGGTTTTAAAGTAGCTGGATATCCAATTGCTTCAATTGCTTGATAAACATCACCTAAATTAACTACCGTTGCATATGGGGCACTATTAACGTTTAACTGTTCAAAAAATGCATGTTCAATAGCACGATCTTGAACCATTTCTAACAGACTCATCCCTTGGGGAACTTGAGCGAATTTTTGAATAAAAGCTAGGATTTCAGGATCCATAAGATCAGAAACATATGTAACAACATCACATTGTTCGGCAAAACGCTGGAGTTGTTCCTTATCATCTAATTTGCCTACAAACGCAATGTCGGCCTGTCGCTGTATCTGACTATTATCGTGAGTACTGTACGTAGCAATTCTAAGCCCTGCATCACGAGCCGCATTAATTAACTGCGTGCTGCTAAAATAATTCCCAATGATTCCGATTGTATTACCTGGTTGTAATAAAGTTGAATTCATCTTAAATTCTCCTTATTTTTGATTTTTATCATATTTGTTTAGATGATACTTTTCAATAATTTGAATAATTTTTTGAGCATAAGCAGGATCTGTTGCGTAACCGTCAGAACTGAGACCAGCGGCCGACTGTTTATAATTATTAGCTTGTACAACTTCTTTATACTGCATATTATTCCAGTCAGTTCCATGTGCCAATAATTGAGCATGAGCCTCAATTGACTGGTTCCAATTATCATAAACCCGAAAACGCCCAGTAACTGTTTGCGGTTTACCGTTGGTATACTCAGTCGTACTTAGTTCCACGCTTTTTTGATTAGGATCTGCTTTTACGCCAAATAAATTATTGTATTTTGAAGCTAACTGACTTTGTCCCCAATTTGATTCTAAGATAGCTTGTCCAAGTGTAATACTAGCTAAAATCTTATATTTTTTCTGCACGTCAATTGCAGAAGGGAGAACCTTGTTAATAAATTCTTGATGCTGCTTGCTAACTCCATTTTGAGTATATCGCGTAAAAGATGGTGAATTGACAAATTTGATAGCACCAATGGCTCCTGCCATTAATACTACAATCAAAATAATCAATCCATATCCTGTGATTTTACTCTGTTTTGCTTTTTTGGTACGTCGTTGCGGACGCTTACGTTTTCTTTTTTTTGCCAAAACTAACCTCTATATAAAACTATGTACTTAAATTGTACTACAAAATAGTTTAAAATTGACAAAAGTTGAATATTCGTTTATATTTCATAAGTTAAGTACATTAGGAGGTGATTCGTTTGCCAAAAAAGAATGACGAAGCAACTGAAACAGAACTATCACCGTTTGACATTGGTGATGAGGTTAGTTTTGAGATTAAAAAACAAAAATTCACTGGTTTTATTGATAAGGCCTACAAAAATGCCTTTTTAGTAACATTTGAAAGTGATGATCCAGAGATTATTGATAGTTATCATAGTAAAACGGTAGTTAACTGGAAAGACTTAACCATGATTAAACAGGCTCCACGAGTTGAAAAAGAACCTGAAGAAGACAAAGAAGATTCTGATGAAAATAAAAAATAATTTTTAAGTAAAAGCTGACCGGAACTAAATTCCGGTCAGCTTTTTTTATCTATCAAACTTAAAAATTTTCACTCAAACTCTTATCATATTTCATTAAAGAATGACCTGGATATGATATCAGATGTAAAAACTTTATCAACTAATTATTCATGTAATTCAATGGGCAACCCATCAGGATCATAAAAAAAGACCATCTTTTCACCGGTATAATCATCTTTTCGCAACGTTTCGACCTTTACTCCTTGAGCTTTAAGCATCTTAATATCAGTTTCAATCTGAGTAGTGGCAAATGCCAGATGTCGTAACCCTTGAGCTTCTGGATAATTAACTCGTTGTGGCGCACTCGCTTTAATAAATAATTCTAATTCTGTAATATCATTGATTTTTAAATCAATTTTAACGTCCGCTTTATCTGGACGGTGATGTTCTTGAATTACAGAAAAGCCTAAAATATCACGATAAAAATGGAGAGACTTATCGTAATCTGATCCAATGATGGCAATGTGATGAATTTGCTTAAAATTTAATTTTTTCATGTTTATTTAGTTTCGTTTGTTCTTTGCATTTTACTAAAAGCAGCTAACTGGCCGTATAAACTATTGCTTTCATTTGGCACAATAATTAAGTTTCCATCCTCACCTGCTTTTCGTATTGCATCAATTGATTGCGCATTGAAAAACTTAGAATCGGATGCGGCATAAGCCTGTTGTAATTCGTTAATTCGATATTTTTCAGCATCTGCCCCAATCTTAGTGGCATAAGCAGCTGCATCCGCTTCAATCTCGGTCTGTTGTTTGTCAGCTTTAGAAGTGGCAATCTTTGCAGCATTTTTTGCTTCGGTGTTTAGGCGAATCTGTTCAGCATTCCCTTGTGCTTCTGAAATTGTTGCTTGTTTATTTTTTGAAGCTGTAATTTGATTTTCCATCGCCTCACTAACACCTTTAGAAGGTGTTAAGTCACCAATTTGAACTCTTTCAATCATCACACCATATGTGTTGGTAAGGTCACCGATATTCTGCATTAGTTTCGTATTAATTTTGTCAGTTGAATTTAAAACTTCATCTAAATCCAAACTACCAATAATATCACGAAGTGTTCCGCTAACTTGGTAGGCCATTGATTGAATCGAATTACTGTTGCCAAACGTATAACGCTCTGCATTAGTAATTCGGTAGTTTAACGTAACTTGGATACTGATGCTGGCATTATCTTTGGTAATCCCAGTTTGAACTGGCAAAGCCAGTGGTTGTGATTGTAAGCTAACAGTTCTAACTCTTCCTACAATTGGAATATAAAAGTGAAGTCCACTTTCAAGTTGGTGAGAATACTTTCCTAAAAAAGTCACTAATCCGACGTTGTTTTGTTGCACAATCTTAATTCCGAGCATGGTACTCTCCTTTATCGACTAAATAAACTTTTTGGTCGGTCACATCAGCCACTACATAAGTCGCTTTTGGCTTTAATGTACTGCCGACGAGTTGGTAAAAGTATAACACACCGTTAAGTTTTACAATTCCATCCGCTTGCAGTTGCTTACCGCTAATTTCGGTGCCGACTAAATCAGGCATCCCAATTAGTTCTGGATTAGCAAAATGTTGGGTGATGATTGACTCAATTTCGGCAGCCACAGTGATACCTTTGGCGTTGGCTAACATTTTAGCAGTTTTCAAAATTCCAATATCAAGTGAAATATTAATTTTTTCTTTTTTCGACATTAATTACCTCATCATTATATTATTTAAAATAAATTATAAAAAACACCCACGCCAAAGCGTGAGTGTCCAAAATAAGCATATTTGAAAAATATTTTAACGTTTTGAGAATTGACCAGCCTTACGAGCTTTCTTAAGACCTGGTTTCTTACGTTCTTTCATACGAGCATCACGAGTTAATAAACCAGCTCGTTTAAGTGCTTCTCTGAAATCTGGATCTACATCAAGTAAAGCACGAGCAATTCCTAAACGAACTGCACCAGCTTGACCAGAGAATCCACCACCATTAACGTTAGCTAATGTGTCATAGTTACCAAGAGTTTCAGTAACATTGTATGGTTGTAAAATAACTTCTCTTAAGTTTGGGAAAGGAATGTATTCTTCAACGTCTTTACCGTTGATAATAACTTTTCCTGTGCCGGGTACTAAACGTACACGAGCAACTGAATCTTTACGGCGACCTGTGCCAGTATATTGTACTTTAGCCAATTGTGTTTCCTCCTTAAATTAGGTTGTTAATATCTAAAACTTCGGGTTTTTGTGCATCATGTTTGTGATCTTCACCTGCATAAACGTGAAGTTTCTTAGCAATCTTACGTCCTAATGTACCATGAGGAAGCATACCTTTTACAGTTTGCTCAATTAACTTATCTGGCTTTTCGTCGCGTAACTTGCCAAATGATTCTTGTTTAATCCCACCAATGAATTGAGTGTGGTGATAGTGCATTTTATCTTTTGCTTTACGACCAGTTAAGGCAACTTCTGAAGCATTGATAACAATCACGTTGTCACCTGTATCAACGTTGGGTGTAAATGTTGGTTTATTTTTACCACGTAAAATTGAAGCAGTAACACTTGCAAGACGACCTAGTGGAACGCCTGCTGCGTCAATAATGTACCATTTATGTTCAATTTCATCGGGTTTAGCCATGTATGTTGTACGCAATATTTCTTCCTCCATGTTTCTGTGTTTGTTCGACACCTTATAAGTTTCCGGGGCTTATGTGGGGCAAACAATACCAACTACCATGATACAAATTATCAACTAAAAAGTCAATATTCTTTCAAGATTAATCCCGTTGTTGATGTTTTTTCATCGAATGTTTAGGATCATCACCCGGATAATAAACTTTTTTTAGATACAAGCCATTAGCTGGCATCGTTAAACGAGCTTGCTGTCGATCTTTGACTTTCAATAAACGCTGAATATCATGAACTGGCCGTTTACCCATCCCAATTTCAACCAAAACGGCAACCATAATTCTGATTTGATTATACATGAATCCATCTCCATAAAACTCGAGTTGAATCTCATCATTAACCTCATCGTCGATTGCATTAACCGCAAAAATCGTCCGAATTCGACTTCCAGGTTTAGCCCCAGAAGCAACAAATGAAGAAAAATCATGTTTTCCCACAAAATCCTGAATTGCTGTATCAATAAGCGAAAAATCAATTGGCAACCGCCAATGCGCCGTATAATTTCGTTTGAAAGGATCAGTAAATCTGCCTTGAGATATTCGATATAAATACTTTTTCCCGGTTACATCATAACGAGCATGAAAATCATTGGATACTATTTCAACATCTTTAACTTCAATATCCAAGGGACACATACTATTTAAACCTTTTAGCATACTGTCAGCTGGAATATCAAACGGAAAATCAAAATGAGCGACCTGAGCTAATGCATGTACTCCTGCATCAGTTCTACCCGAACCATATACGGAAATCTCTCCATCTGCTCGCTTAGCCATCTTATTTACAACTCTAGTTAAAACACCCTCAATCGTTCTTTGCTGAGGTTGTTTTTGAAAACCAGCAAACTTTGTACCATCATATGCAAATGTAATTTTATATCTGTTTGTCAATTAAATCTTCCTCATTAATATTACTAAAATCCCTAGTATTAAAACTACTACTAAACAAAGAGTATCAAATATGGTCCAATGAAACTGCTGGTAACTACTACGAGTTGCATTTGCCTCATATCCACTAGCACTTAGAGCATCCGCTAAATTATCAGCATGCCGAAAGGACGATACCAAAATAGGAATAATCAGCGAACAAATGCTTTTAACCCGTTTAATAATTCCACCACTACCGAAAGAAACTCCTCGTGATTTTTGTGCATTCATAATAGTATGTAATTCATCAACCAAAGTTGGAATAAATCTTAATGCAATCGATATCATAATACTAATGGTTGCAACTGGAACTCCAAGATATTTTAAAGGACTAATTAAATACTCTACTCCAGTAGCAATCGCATTTGGAGAAGTCGTCAGCGTTAAAATTGTAGCTTCAATAATAATCAAAGTAAAACGAATAAAAATCAACACAGCCATTTCTAAGCCCACTGAAGTAATCTTAATTGGTCCCCATTGCCAGTAAATCGTTCCTTGATTACCAAATAAAATTTGAATCAAAACAGTAAACATAATTAACCAAAGAAATGGTCGGATAGCTCTAAAAACTGTTTTGACCGACGTAGCTGACAAAATAAGTTGAAGTAAAATAAATATTGCTAATAAACCGTAATTTAACCAATTATTAGCAAACAATGTCCAAGTAATCAACAATAAAACTGCTAAAATTTTTAGAGCAGGATTGAGTCGATGAATAAATGAATTCCCCGGAAGATAACTTCCAAATACAACATGATTCATTCAACTTCACCTCACCATTTTTGATTTCTGCATAATTAATTTTATCAGTTCATTTTTAGTCATTGGCAGTTCATCTAATACGATTCCATGTTGTTTTAAAAGTTTATACATTTTAACAGCATCTGGAAGAATAACCGTATCTTGATAATCTGCAAAAAATTGTTTAGGGATAATGTCCGCTTGAACTTGTCCCTTATTCAAATAAACAACTCGATTAGAATATTCACTAACAACATTCATATCATGTGTAACCATAATGATGGTTGTCTTATTTTTAACATTTAATTTTTTAATTAATTCTAAAATATTTTTTTTACCATTAGCATCTAGTCCAACGGTAGGCTCGTCTAAAACCAAAACTTGAGGCTGCATTGCTAATACTCCTGCAATTGCTACCCGCCGCATTTGTCCCCCAGACAACTCAAAAGGCGACCGATTAAATAACTCAGATTTGATACCTACTGAAAGCAAAGTCTTTTTTGCTAAAGTTTCTGATTCTTTTTTTGAATAACCAAAATTAAGTGGTCCAAAACTTACATCATCTAAGACTGTATCCGCAAATAACTGTTTTTCTGGCGATTGAAAAATCATTCCAACTTGAGATCTAATTTCTTGTAAATTTTTCTTTTTTGTCTTGGAATTAAGCTCGATTCCATTTATCTCAACTATTCCTCTCGTAGCAGTTTGCAATCCATTTAATAATTTAATTAAAGTTGATTTCCCACTACCAGTTGAACCGATAATTGTTAGAAACTCTCCTTTTTTAACTTTTAAATTAATCCCATGTAATGCTAAGTGTACAAATGGTGTGTTAGGAGCATACAAATAATCAACATTATTTAAATTAATTTGGTAATCCATTGTGCTAATTCCTCATCATTTAGATATTGGTTTGGTAACTTAATTCCTTGACTAGTGAGTTCTTTTTTAACTTGTTCACTAAACGGAGGTTCCATGTCCATTCTTTTCATCAAGTTAGTACATAAGAATAACTGTTGTGGCTCACCTGAAAAAATAATCTGTTGTTCTTGAATTGCAATCACGTTATCAACCTGATCCAACATTTCTATGTCATGTGTAATGATTATAATCGTTAAATCAGTCGTTGTTTGTAACTTTTTTATGATATTTTTTATTTCTTGTTTTGAAACTGGATCAAGCATGCTCGTTGCTTCATCCAATATTAAAATTGATGGATTAATTGCTAAGGCAGCTGCTATGGCAACTTTTTGTTTTTGTCCGCCAGAAAGCAAATTAGGATCCTGATTTTCAAATTCATTCATTCCAACTTTAATTAATGCTTTCTCAACCATTTCATGCATGATTTTATAATCAATATTTCGATTTTCTAATCCAAAAGCAACATCTTCAGCAACTGTAGCACCAATAATTTGATCATTAGGATTTTGAAAAACAAGACCAATTTTAGTTCGCATCTGAGCTATATTTTTTGTATTGATCTTTTCTCCATCAATTTCAATTGTTCCAGAATCAGGTGCAAGTAATCCGTCCATTAATTTAGCAATTGTACTTTTTCCGCTTCCATTTTTACCAACTAAAGCATTAGTAGTTCCCGCCTTAATTTTAAACGAAATATCTTTCAGTACACTAATTTGATTCTCATATTTAAACGAAACATTTTTAAATTTAATTTTTGACGGCACTAAATTCACCTACTTCTGAATATTATGTATAAAAAAATCACTAAAAGATTAAGGCGCATGGTTTAACCCACATTCAAGCTAGACTTGGAAATCCATCATCGTAACGCTTTATACCTTAATCTTAGTGATTCAGTGAAATATTAAATTATCTTAGAATTTATTAATTAAACAAATTCTAAAATTACCATTTGTGCACCGTCTCCACGACGAGGAATGGTTTTAAGAATCCGAGTGTACCCACCATTACGATCCTTATATTTAGGAGCAATTTCATCAAATAATTTTTGCAAAGCAGATGTTACTTTAATGTCATCACCATCTTCTTTAACATCTGCAATCATATTTTGTAAATATGCAGCTGCTTGACGACGAGCATTTAAGTCCCCACGTTTACCTAAAGTAACCATTTTTTCAGCAGAAGATCTTACATCTTTAGCTTTTGCTTCTGTAGTTTTAATTCTTCCATTAACAATTAAGTCAGTAGTTAAATTACGAAGCATGGCACGACGTGGTCCTTTTTCACGACCAAATTTACGATAACTCATAAGTTGGTATCCTCCTTTTTATTTAATCTTCTTTACGAAAAGATAATCCAAGAGCTTCAATTTTTTGTTCAATTTCTTCAAGGGACTTACGACCAAGATTTCTAACCTTCATCATATCAGCCATGGATTTATCTGTTAATTCTTGAACAGTGTTAATTCCAGCACGTTTCAAACAATTATATGAACGAACTGAAAGATCTAATTCTTCAATTGACATTTCAAGCATTTTTTCTTTATGGCTTTCTTCTTTTTCAACCATTACGTTAGCTTTTTGAGCTCGATCAGTTAAGCCAACAAACATATCAAGATGTTGACTTAAAATCTTAGCAGCTAAACTAATAGAATCAGAAGGAGTAATTGAACCATCAGTCCAAACATCCAAAGTCAATTTATCAAAATCATCACGTTGTCCAACACGTGTATCTTCCACTTGGTAGTTAACACGTTCGATTGGGGTATAAATAGAATCGACTGGTAATACACCAATTGGCATATCATCGTTTCTAGCTTTGTTTTCTTCAGCTGATACATATCCACGACCTTTGTTAGCAGTCATAGTCATGTGTAAAGTGGCACCTTCAGCAACAGTTGCAATATGCAAATCAGGATTCAAAATGGTTGTATCGCTATCAGTAACGATGTCACCAGCTGTCACGTCTGCAGGCCCGGTTACATTAATACTCATAGTATGGAGATCATTATCATCAGATTCAATCTTTAACTTGATTTTCTTCAAGTTTAAAATAATCTTAGTAACATCTTCTGTAACACCTTTAACAGTTGAAAATTCATGCAAAACACCATCAATTTGAACACTGGTTATGGCAGCACCAGGTAATGAAGCCAGCAAAATACGTCTTAAAGAATTACCAAGGGTTGTCCCATATCCACGTTCTAATGGTTCTACAACTACTTCACCATAGTTATTTGTTTCTTCAATTTTATGAATGTTAGGCTTTTCAAATTCAATCATTCTAATTTCTACCCCTTTCAAACCGCGTTGAGTCTTTTACAAAATTAACTTTCATTAAAAATTAAACTCTACGACGTTTTGGAGGACGACAACCATTATGAGGAACTGGGGTAACATCGCGAATTGCTGCAACTTCCAAACCAGTAGTTTGTAAAGCACGGATTGCAGATTCACGTCCAGAACCTGGTCCCTTAACAGCAACTTCAACTGATTTCATACCATGTTCCATTGCTGACTTAGCAGCTGCTTCAGCGGCCATTTGTGCAGCAAATGGCGTTGACTTACGACTTCCACGGAAACCTAAAGCACCAGCAGATGACCATGCAATTGCATTCCCTTGAATATCAGTAATCATAACCAATGTATTGTTAAAAGTTGAATGGATGTGAGCAACACCGGATTCAACATGTTTTCTTGCTTTACGTTTACGAGTATTTTTAGTCTTTACCATATGAATTGATAACCTCCTTTTTTAATTATTATTTCTTGGTTCTCTTACCTTTTCTGGTACGAGCGTTGTTTTTAGTGTGTTGACCTCTAGAAGGTAAGCCACGACGATGACGCATGCCACGGTAAGAACCAATTTCTGAAAGTCTCTTAATATTCATACTAACTTCACGACGCAAGTCACCTTCAATAGTGAATGAGTCAAGAGCAGCTCTAATCTTATCTTCTTGATCAGGAGTTAAGTTTTGAGTACGAACGTCTTCAGAAACACCAGCTTCTTTTAATACTTCTTGGGCAGTTGTTTCACCAACACCATAGATATATGTTAATGCAATTACAATTCGTTTGTTACGTGGTAAATCTACTCCGGCGATACGAGCCATTAATGTCCACCTCCTGTTATATTAATTATTTTCCTTGTCTTTGTTTGTGTTTTGGATTTGCGGAACAAATTACCATCACACGACCTTTTCTTTTGATGATTTTACAATGTTCACACATCTTTTTTACTGATGGTCTCACTTTCATATTATAAACCTCCTAAATAAAAGACATCACTTAAATCTATAAGTAATTCTGCCTTTAGTTAAATCATATGGTGACATTTCAACAGTTACACGATCTCCTGGAAGTATCTTAATGTAATGCATTCTAATTTTACCAGAAACATGAGCCAAAATAACGTGACCATTTTCTAATTCAACTTTGAACATTGCATTAGGTAAGGTTTCAGTAATCTTTCCTTCGATTTCAATTACATTATCTTTAGACAAAATAGTCCTCCAAAATTAATGATTAATTCAATATTTATTAAATATTATAGCAAACTTAAATATAGCACATACTTTTCAATTCCACAATCAACTAACTAAAAATTAGTTTAAATTAGTAAGAATTTTATTAATATCTTCAGTAACATTTGCAATGTCTTGATTACCATTTACTGTATGCAATAAATTGAGTTTTTTATAAAAATCAATTAATGGAGTATTCATTTTAATATTTACTTTCAATCGATTTTCTACAGTTTCAGGTTTGTCATCGCTTCGTTGATAAAATACGTGTCCACCACAAACATCACACGTACCTTCGACTTTAGGTTTTTTGTACAATTTATGATAAGTAGCACCACAGTTCTTACAAATAAAACGACCAGATAAACGTTGAACTAAGGTGTCGGGATCAACATCAATGTTAATTACAGCATCTAACTTTTTATCAAGTTTATCAGTAATTTCTTCAAGACTTTTTGCTTGATCTAAATCTCGTGGAAATCCATCCAACAGATAACCATTTTTAGTGTCATTTTGTTTTAGCCGTTCTGCAACAATTTTACAGGTGACTTCGTCTGGAACTAATTCACCTTTATCAATATACTTTTGTGCTTCAATACCTAATGGCGTCTTTCCTTTTATAGCTGCTCTAAAAATATCACCGGTAGAAATATGTGGAATTTGATATTTTTCAACTATAAATTCAGCTTGAGTTCCTTTACCGGCACCTGGAAGACCCATTAACAATAAATTCATTGACATTTATTTGTCCTCCATTACTAATTGCCTTTAGGATCGTTTTGAATAAAACCAGTATATTCTTGTCTCATAGTTAATCCCTTAATTTGTTGCATGGTTTCAATAGCAACTCCAACTATAATCAATAAGTTAGTTCCGCCTAGTCCAATAGAACTATTTAAATTCCAAACATTTTGTGCAACTAATGGAATCAAAGAAACGATTCCTAAAAACAATGCACCAACTGTACTTAATCTCATCAAAAGACGAGAAATATAAAGTTGGGTTTCATGCCCAGGCCATACACCAGGAATATAACTACCTTGCTTTTGCAAATTTTCAGCTAACTTTTCAGGATTAACTTGAACAAAAGCATAAAAGAATGTAAAGACAACAATTAAAACAGTATAAAATGTAGCTCCCATTGGAGTTTGCATATTAAATAATTGTGTTAAAAACTTAAACCAACCAGCTCCACCATAATTTCTAGTAAAAAACATTAAAATCGTCTGTGGAGTAGAAATAAAAGCACTAGCGAAAATAACTGGAATAACACCAGCAACGTTAACTTTCAAAGGAAGATAACTTGATTTGGCAGATCCAGCAGCTCTTCTAGTATACTGAATTGGAATTCTTCTCTCAGCTTGTTGAACCCAAGTAACAAAAGTAACAACTACTAAAATAGCAATAATCAAAATTGCAATAAATAAAGCAGGTCGCCACATATCACTCATTGGTGTACCTTGAACATATTCACGGTAAACACTTTCAAACCCGGTTGGAATATTAGCTACAATCCCAGCAAAAATGATCATTGAAATTCCTTGACCAATTCCTTTATCAGTAATCATGTCACCCATCCAAGTTGTTAACATAGTTCCAGCAGTTAAAATCAAACCAATGCTTATATACGTTCCAATACTTGGATTTTCAACCAAATGCAAACTACTTAAGGCATTAAATCCTGCTGTAATCCCAATTGACTGACAAAAAGCTAAAACAATTGTAAGTCTTCGAGTAACTTTATCTAACTTTAATCGCCCGACTTCACCTTGCTTACCCCACTCAACAAACTTTGGAACAATATCCATTTGTAAAAGTTGAACTACAATTTGAGCAGTAATATAAGGAGAAACCCCCATGGCAAAAATGGAGTAATTAGTTAATCCTCCACCACTAAACATATTTAAAACATTAACTAACCCAGAAGAAGCTACTTCTTGAAGAGCCTTAGCATTTACTCCAGGAACTGTGATATAAGCTCCTAATCGAAATATTGCTAATACAAAAAGAGTAAACAAAATCTTTTTGCGAATATTTTTGTCTTCGAAGGCACTTTTTAAGGTTGATAACATTAAATCACCTCAGCTTTACCGCCGGCATCTTCAATAGCTTTTTTTGCACTTTCAGAAAACTTGTTTGCTTTTACATTTAATTTCTTTTCAAGTTTACCTTCACCTAGGATTTTAACACCATCTTTGGCATTCTTAATAATTCCAGTTTCAATTAATACTTCTGGTGTAACTTCAGCACCGTTATCAAAACTATTAAGTTCGTTAACATTAACAATCACAATATCTTTACGATGAATGTTAGTAAATCCACGTTTTGGAATTCGACGGTACAAAGGCATTTGTCCACCTTCAAAACCTAAACGTGTTTTACCACGAGCCTTTTGACCTTTTTGACCACGGCCAGAAGTCTTACCTTTACTTGAACGTCCACGACCTTTTCTAGTTCTTTCACCACGTGAACCTTCAGCAAACTTTAATTCGTGTAACTTCATAAAAATTGCACCTCCTCTTACTTTAAAATAATTAATCTTTAATTTGTTCAACATCAACTAAATGAGCAACTTTGAAGATTGCACCACGAGTTGCTGCATTGTCAGGTCGAATAACACTACTATTAATACGACCTAAACCTAAAGCTTCCACAATCTTACGTTGTTTAGGAAGACGATGAGCAGCGCTATGAACTAAAGTAATCTTTAATTGAGCCATCTGATAATCCTCCTTATTCAGCTAAATGATCAACAGAAACACCACGAAGTTCTGAAACTTCATTAGCATTTTTGAGGCCTTTAAGACCTTCGAAAGTTGCACGAATTACGTTGATTGCTGTGTCTGAACCAAGACGTTTACTAGTAACATCACTGATACCAGCTAATTCCATGACAGAACGAACAGCACCACCGGCTGCAACTCCAGAACCTTCTTCAGCAGGTTTCAACATAATCTTACCACCGCCGTAAACACCAACTATTTCGTGAGGAATAGTTGTTCCAACGATTGGAACCTCAATCAAGTTCTTTTTAGCAGCTTCAACTGCTTTACGAATTGCTTCTGGAACTTCTTGAGCTTTACCAGTACCAAAGCCAACGTGACCGTTTTTATCACCAACAACTGCTAAAGCGGCAAAACGTAATCTACGTCCACCTTTAACAACTTTAGTAATTCGGTTAATGGCAACAACGTTATCATCTAAATCCAATTTGTCAGGATCAATATATTTAGCCATGTAAGTAAATTCCTCCTTTTATTAAAATTCTAATCCATTTTCACGTGCAGCGTCTGCAAGTGCTTTAACACGTCCATGGTATAAGTATCCTCCACGATCAAAAACAACTTTTTTAATTTTGTTGTCATTAGCACGTTTTGCGACTAGTTTACCAACACTAGCAGCTTTTTCAGATTTGTTATCACCAGTTACTTCTTTATCAAGAGTTGAGGCACTAGCTAGCGTTACACCCGCTACGTCATCAATAACTTGAGCGTAGATGTTTTTGTTAGAACGAAATACGTCTAAACGTGGGCACTCAGCAGTACCAGCAATTTTAGTACGAACACGTGTATGTCTTACTTGACGTGTTTTGTTTTTGCTTGGTTTTGTAATCAAAATAGTCACCTCTATATTATTCTTTAATTATTACTACTTACCAGTTTTACCTTCTTTAAGAGTAATATGTTCTTCAGCATAACGAATACCTTTACCTTTGTAAGGTTCTGGTGAACGAATTGCACGAACTTTAGCAGCAAAATCACCAACATGTTGCTTGTTGATTCCACTAATTTCAGTTGTAGTGTTATCTGGAACTTTAACTTCAATATCTTCAGGAACTGGAACTTCAACTGGGTTAGAGTAACCAACATTTAAAGTTAATGTCTTTCCCTTTAATTGGGTACGGTATCCAACACCAACTAATTTTAAAGTTTTGGCAAAACCATCGGTAACACCTTCAACCATGTTAGCAAAGTTAGCACGTTGAGTACCATGCATGGCACGCATTTTGTTATCGTACTTACCTGTTGGTTCAAAGTTAACTTCGTTGCCATCAACTTTCATTTCTACAGTTGGAGCAAAAGCTTCAGTTAATTCACCCTTAGGACCCTTAACTGTAACTTGATCATCTTTACGTTCAATTGTTACGCCTTCAGGAATAACTACCGTTTTATAACCAATTCTACTCATTTAATAGACACCTCCATTTCATTATAAATTTTACCAAACGTATGCTAATACTTCTCCGCCGACTTGTTTGTCACGAGCTTCTTTATCAGTAATAACACCATTTGATGTTGAGATGATTGCAATTCCTAATCCATTAAGTACCTTAGGAACATCATCTGATTTAACGTATGAACGTAATCCAGGTTTTGAAATTCGTTTCAATCCTGAAATTACACGTTGATCATTTTTACCATATTTAAGATAAACACGAATAACGCCTTGTTTGTCATCTTCAATGTATTCAACACGACTTACAAAACCTTCGCGTTTTAAAATTTCAGCAATATTGCGTTTCATTTTTGATGCAGGAACATCAACTGAATTGTGACGAGCCATGTTGGCGTTACGAATTCTAGTTAAAAAGTCTGCAATCGGATCTGTCATTGCCATAAACGTGAAACCTCCCTTTAAGTTTATTTATTCTACCAACTAGCTTTTTTCATGCCTGGAATTTGACCTTTATGAGCAAGTTGTCTCAAGCAAATTCGGCATAAGTGGAACTTTTGGTAAACCGCACGAGGTCGACCACAACGTTCGCAGCGAGTATATGCTTGTGTAGAAAACTTAGCTGGACGTTTGCTTTTTTCAATCATTGATTTCTTAGCCAATATAAAACCTCCTATTTAGCGAATGGCATACCGAATTGTTTTAATAATTCGTGTCCTTCTTCATCCGTTTTAGCAGTTGTTACCAATACGATATCCAACCCTCTAACACGGTTCACATCATCGTAACTAATTTCTGGGAAAATCAATTGTTCTTTAATACCAAGAGTGTAGTTTCCACGACCGTCAAATGAACGATTTGGAACACCATGGAAATCTCGAACTCGTGGCAATGAAACATTAATTAATTTGTCCAAAAAGTCATACATTTTGTCACCTCTAAGAGTAACTTTAGCACCAATTGGCATACCTTCACGTAAACGGAAAGTAGCAATAGATTTCTTAGCCTTAGTTACAAGAGGTTTTTGACCAGCAATTAAAGTCAATTCATTAACAGCTTCGTCTAAGTTTTTAGAGTTTGTTACTGCATCACCAACACCCATATTCAAAACAATTTTATCAAGTTTTGGTCCTTGCATAATTGATGAATAGTCAAATTTCTCTACTAGTGCTGGGAGAATTTCTTTCTTATATCTTTCTTCTAAACGAGTAGACATGAAAATAGTTTCCTCCTTTCACTAACAATCTTAATCGATTGCTTTATGTGATTTTTTTGAAATACGAATTTTTTTGCCATCTTTAACTTCCATACTAATTCTAGTAGGCTCATTAGTCGATGGATCAATCAACATAACGTTTGATGCGTTAATTGGTGCTTCAACATCAGACACGTTACCTTGTGGATTTGCTTGTGAAGCTTTTTGATGTTTTTTAACTTTGTTGATTCCCTCAACAACTACGCGATTGTCAGCAGCAATGGCTTTGATGATTTTTCCATCCTTACCTTTGTCTTTACCAGCAATAACACGAACTTTGTCACCAGTTTTCAAGAACATTAATCTGGCACCTCCTTGATTTGCAATAGTATTAAAGTACTTCAGGCGCTAATGAAACGATCTTCATGAAATTATTATTACGTAATTCACGAGCAACCGGTCCGAAAATACGGGTTCCCTTAGGACTCTTATCATCATTAACTAAAACTGCAGCATTTTCGTCGAAACGAATGTATGAACCATCAGTTCTATGTGCAGCTGATTTAGTTCTTACAATAACAGCTTTAACAACGTCACCTTTTTTGACAACGCCACCTGGTGTTGCTTGTTTAACAGTAGCAACAATTGTATCACCAATACCTGCATATCTAACTCTTGAACCACCTAAAACTTTAATTGTTAAAAGTTCACGAGCACCAGAGTTGTCAGCAACCTTTAAACGACTTTCTTGTTGGATCATAAGTAAGTGTCCTCCCTTCTTAAACTAAATAAATATACGATAAAAATGAAACAAGACTAAATAATTACGGCCTTTTCAACAATGTTAACTAAACGAAAATGAACATTTTTTGATAATGGTCTAGTTTCCATAATTTCAACAATATCGTTCACTTTTGCTTCGTTGTTTTCATCGCGAGTCATGTACTTTTTAGTATACTTAATGCGTTTCCCGTAAGTTGGATGCGTTTTAGTAGTTTCTACTACAACAGTAATAGTTTTATCCATTTTGTCAGAAACAACACGGCCTCTATATGTCTTACGTTCATTACGTTTTTCGCTCATATAATAACCCCTCCCTTTTATCGTATTTTATTTATTTAATTCTTTTTGTCTTAATGCAGTTTTTAGACGAGCAATTGTTTTGCGAACAGTTCTTAGACGAGCAGTATTCTCTAATTGTCCAGTGGCTAATTGAAAACGAAGATTGAACAATTCTTTTTTGTAATCTTGTTCTTTAGCACGCATCTCGTCAGTAGTCAACTTACTAATTTCTTTAGCCTTCATCTGAATCGCCACCTACTTCCTCACGTTTAATAATCTTAGTACGAACAGGCAACTTGCTTGAAGCCAAAGTTAAAGCTTTAATGGCTGTTGCTTTATCAACACCACCAACTTCAAAAAGGACTTTACCACGCTTAACAGGAGAAACCCATCCAGCTGGACTACCTTTACCTTTACCCATACGAACACCAATACCCTTTTCAGTGTATGATTTGTGTGGGAAAATTTTAATCCAAACTTTACCACCACGTTTCATACAACGAGTAATAGCAATACGACAAGCTTCAATTTGTCTGTTAGAGATCCAATGTGAATCAACGGCTTGTAAACCGTATTCACCAAAGGCTACACTGTTTCCACCTTTTGAATGTCCACGTAGCTTGCCTCGATGTTCACGACGATGCTTAACACGTTTTGGTACAAGCATATTTATTTACCTCCCTTACGTTTTTCCTCAGGTTTGTCAGGTAAAACTTCACCACGGTTAATCCAAGTTTTTACACCGATTGAACCATAAGTGGTATGTGCTTCATTCCATGAATAGTTAATGTCAGCTCTCAAAGTATGAAGAGGAACTCTTCCTTCTGAGTAACTTTCAACACGAGCCATATCAGCACCATTTAAACGACCTGAAGATTGAGTTTTAACACCTTTTGCTCCTGAACGCATAACGCCTTTCATGCTTTGACGCATAGCACGACGGAATGCAACACGACCTTCAAGTTGTTTAGCAATGTTATCACCAACAAGGTCAGCTTCAAGATCTGGTTTTTTAACTTCAACAATATTAATGTGAACACGACGTCCAGTTAATTTGTTTAGTTCTTGACGAAGACTTTCAACTTCTGAACCACCTTTACCAATTACCATTCCAGGTTTGGCAGTGTGAATAGAAATGTTAATACGTTTTGCAGCTCGTTCAATGTCAATTTCTGATACTGAGGCATCAGCTAAACGTTTTTCGAGGTAGTCACGAATCTTCAAATCTTCATTTAAGTATGAAGCGAATTTATCATCGTTGGCATACCATTGTGCTTGCCAACCACGATTAACGCCAATTCGCAAACCATTAGGATTAATTTTTTGACCCATGTTCTATCCCTCCTTCTTTTCTGATACTACGATTGTAATGTGACTTGTTCTTTTATTGATTGGTGAAGCTGAACCCTTGGCACGGGGACGGAAACGCTTTAAGGTTGGACCTTCGTCTGCGTATGCTTCACTAATAACTAAGTCTTGACCATCAAGGTCAAAATTATTTTCTGCATTTGCTACAGCTGATTTCAAAACTTTTTCTACTACTGGAGAAGCACCTCGAGGGGTGAACTCTAAAATAGAAGTAGCTTCTGCTACGTTCTTTCCTCTAATAAGATCTAAAACAAGGCGGACCTTACGAGGGGCAATACGAACAGTTTTGGCAATAGCTTTTGCTGATGTAACTTGTTCAGCCATTAGATATCCTCCTTGTTTAAACAGTTTGCTTGTCGGCACCTTTGCCACCTACATTACCATGACCATGGAATGTACGAGTTGGTGCAAATTCTCCAAGTTTGTGACCTACCATGTCTTCTTGAATATAAACTGGGACATGAGTTCTTCCGTTATATACAGAAATGGTATAACCAATGAAACTTGGGAAAATAGTTGAACGACGTGACCATGTTTTAATTACAGTCTTTTTTTCTTGATCTTTCTGAGCATCAATTTTCTTTAATAAAGATTTATCAGCAAATGGTCCCTTTTTTAAACTACGGCTCATTAATAAAACCTCCTCTTCAAAGTAATTGTTAATCTAAATGTAAGTTATATTACATCTTTGAACCTTTACGACGACGAACAATAAACTTACTTGAACGTGCTTTCTTAGAACGAGTTTTCTTACCAACCGTCTTCTTATGCCATGGAGACAATGGAGATGGGTAACCAACTGGAGCTTTTCCTTCACCACCACCATGTGGGTGATCGTTAGGATTCATTACAGAACCACGAACATGAGGTCTTTGACCACGATAACGAGTTCTACCTGCTTTACCCCAGTTAATAAGTGAATGTTCACCATTACCTACAGCACCGATAGTAGCACGACAAACTGAGAGAACCATTCTAACTTCACCGGAAGGTAATTTAACAAGTGAATACTTGTCATTTCCTTCATTACTAATTAATTGAGCTGAGTTTCCAGCAGAACGAGCTAATTGGCCACCCTTGCCTGGTTTCAATTCAATGTTATGAATAATTGATCCAACTGGAATATCTTTAAGCTGAAGTGCATTACCAGGTTTGATATCAGCATCTTTTCCTGATTCAACAACATCGCCAACTTTTAATCCTTTAGGAGCAATAATGTATGATTTTAATCCATCAGCATATACAATCAATGCAATGTTAGCACTTCTGTTTGGATCATATTCAAGTGTCTTTACAGTTGCTGGAACACCATCATGATTACGCTTGAAATCGATAATACGATATTTATGTTTGTTTCCACCGCCACGGTGACGAACAGTCATGCGACCAGAATTATTACGTCCGGCTGTGTGAGCGTTAACTGCAAGCAAACTCTTTTCAGGCTTGTTAGTAGTGATTTCACTGTAATCAATACTAGTCATATTACGACGACCATTAGTCGTTGGTTTATATTTCTTTAAAGCCACGTTATTTCCCTCCTATTCAAATATTATTCTTCAGAGAATAACTTAATTTCATCTGAATCATCTGACAAAGTAACGATAGCTTTACGACGTTTTTTAGTCATTCCAACATATCTACCTTGTCTTTTTTCTTTTCCTCTAACATTCATGATGTTTACTTTAACAACCTTAACGCCAAAAATTTCTTCAACAGCATCTTTAACTTGGTTTTTGTTTGCTCGTAAATCAACATCAAATGTATACTTTTTGTCGTCCATACGATCAGTTGAAGCTTCTGTGATAACTGGACGTAAAATAATGTCTCGTGCTTCCATTATGCGAGCACCTCCTCTACTTGAGAAAGAGCAGCCTTGGTGATGACAACTTTTTTGCTATTTAATACATCAAGTGTATTAACGCTCTTACCATTGATAACTTGAACATTATCAATGTTTCTTGCAGAACGAATAGCATTTTCATTGTCATCTTCCAAAACTACTAATGTCTTAGTAGCTGCGTCAATATTTTTCAATAATTCAGCAAATTCTTTAGTTTTTGGTTTGTCAAATTCAATTGAATCAACAACAATCAAGTCACCATTTGCAACTTTTTCTGAAAGAACTGATTTAACAGCTAATCTAGTAACCTTTTTAGGAAGATGGTAGCTGTATGAACGAGAAGTTGGTCCGAATACTACTCCACCACCAACCCATTGAGGTGAACGAATAGAACCTTGACGGGCACGACCAGTACCTTTTTGTCTCCATGGCTTTTTACCACCACCACTAACTTGTCCTCTGGACTTGCTTCCATTAGTACCTTGGCGTTGTGAAGCTCTTTGCATCACTACAGTGTCAAATACTACATCTTCATTTGGTTCAATGTTGAAAATAGTTTCATTAAGATCAACTGTACCGTTCTTACTTCCATCTTGTTTGTATAATGATACGCTTGTCATTTACGGTTCCTCCTTTCTATTTTCTTGATTCACTAACTGCAGTACGAACTGTAACTAGTGTTTTGTTGGCTCCTGGAACGTTACCTTTAATTAATAATACGTTGTTTTCTGTGTCAGCCTTAACAACTTCAAGGTTTTGAATAGTAACAGTATTGTTACCCATTCTTCCAGGTAATTTCATACCTTTAACAACACGGTTAATAATAACACCAAGAGAACCGGGACGACGGTGATATCTTGAACCATGAGTAGTAGGTCCTCTATGTTGACCATCTTTTTTAATGTTACCTTGGTAGCCATGACCTTTAGTAGTACCCGTTACATCAACGAAATCGCCTGCTGCAAATGTGTCAGCTTTAACTTCGTCTCCAACTTTGTATTCACCTAAGTCAACATCGTTGATTTCACGAATGAAGCGCTTAGGAGTAGTATTTGCCTTTTTAACATGACCCTCTTCAGGTTTGTTACTTAATACTGAGCGTTTGTCATCAAATCCAAGTTGAATTGCTTCGTAACCGTCAGTTTCGTTGTTTTTAACTTGTAAAACAACATTTGGGGTTACATCGACAACAGTAACTGGAACTAATTCACCGTTTTCAGTAAAAACTTGTGTCATTCCGACCTTTTTACCTAAGATTCCTTTTTTGGTCATGAGTACACCTCCAATATTTTGTAATGATTATAATTTAATCTCGATGTCTACACTACTTGGTAAGTCTAATTTCATTAATGAATCAACCGTTTTAGGGGTTGGGTTCAAAATGTCAATCAAACGCTTGTGTGTTAGCATTTCGAATTGTTCTTGAGCTTTACTGTATTTGAATGGTGATGCCAAAACTGTGTATAAAGTTCTTTCAGTTGGCAATGGAATTGGGCCAGAAATGTTAGCTCCAGTTCTTTGTGCAGTTGCTACAATTTTGTCAGCAGCTTGATCCAAACTACGATGTTCGTAAGCCTTTAAACGGATACGAATTTTTTCTTTTGCCATAGTTATCCCTCCTTCGTCTATTTTCCAAAATAAGACTAACTCCGTAGAAATTACCGACGTACCTTGCCATGGCAAAGCGGCCGGGTGTGCCGCAACCTTCTACATCATTGCTAATTTTAATGCCTTTTTTGAGCACACTAGTCCCTCAAAGTAAGACACTATTATATAATACCGAATATTTACCATTGTTTCAAGGGTTTTAGTCTAAATAAATAAAAAAGTCTGCCAATTTCTGAAATAGAAATTAACAGACTTTTTATAATTTTTAATTATTCAGCGTTTCCACCATTTTTCTTAATAATATCTTCTTGAATACTCTTAGGAACAGCAGTGTAATGATCAAATGACATTACGAATGTTCCACGTCCTTGAGTTGCAGAACGCAAATCAGTAACATATCCAAACATTTCTGCCAATGGAACCATCGCATGAATATCTTCAGCACCATCACGTGCTTCCATACCTTCAATATTACCACGACGAGCAGTAACTTGTCCCATAACATCACCCATGTATTCTTCTGGAACTCGAATATCAACTTTCATAATTGGTTCCAAAATCTTAGGATCCGCTTTTTTAGCAGCTTCACGCAATGCTAATGAGGCAGCAATTTTAAAGGCTGCTTCACTAGAATCGACATCATGATAACTACCATCATATAACTTGGCTTTAATATCAATCAATGGATATCCAGCAATTACACCGTTTTCCATAGCTTCTTTCAAACCTTGTTCAACGGAAGGAATAAATTCACGAGGAACAACCCCACCAACAATGGCATCTTCAAAAGTAAATCCATCGCCTTCTGCACTTGGCGTAAATTCAATATAAACATCACCATATTGACCTTTACCACCAGATTGACGAACAAACTTACCTTCTGCTTTAACAGGTTTTGAGAAGGCTTCACGATAAGCAACTTGTGGAGCACCAATCGTAGCATCAACATTAAATTCACGTCTCATTCGTTCAATAATGATGTTCAATTGTAATTCACCCATTCCGGCAATAATAGTTTGACCAGTTTCAGGGTCTGTATTTGCTTGGAAAGTAGGATCTTCTTCAGAAAGTTTTTGTAAAGCAGTATTCATTTTGTTTTGATCAGCTTTAGTCTTAGGTTCAATTGAAACCTGAATAACTGGTTCAGGGAATTCCATTGATTCTAAGATAAGTGGATGGTCTGGGTCAGTTAAAGAATCACCAGTAGTAGTATTTTTCAACCCAATTGTAGCGGCAATATCACCAGAAAATACTTCTGGGATTTCTTGACGTTGATCAGAATGCATTTGAACTAAACGTCCAACTCGTTCACGTTTGTCTTTAGTTGCATTCAAAATATATGAACCAGCACCTAAAGTACCACGATAAACTCGGATAAAGGTTAAACGACCAACATAAGGGTCAGTCATAATCTTAAAGGCTAAAGCAGCAAAAGGACCCTTATCATCAGCACGAATTTCTACTTGCTTATCTTCATCTTCAGGATCCGTAGCCATGTATGGACGAACTTCCAATGGTGATGGTAAGTAATCAATCACACCATCCATCATCATTTGTACCCCTTTGTTCTTGTAAGCTGAACCAGCGTAAACTGGGAACATTTGCAAGTTTAAAGTAGCACGACGAATTCCGGCTTTAATATCCTCTTCGCTGATTTCTTCACCTTCAAGGAATTTAGCCATCACTTCGTCATCAACATCAGCTACTGCTTCAACCATATCATCATGAGCTTGTTGAGCTTTTTCTTGATAGTCAGCTGGAATATCTACAACATCCCAGTTTTCCCCTTCTTTATCTTCATCGTAAAGGTAGGCTTTCATAGTAACTAAGTCAATTACACCTTCAAAATCAGATTCGGCACCCACTGGAACTTGAACAGGAACAGCATTCGCATGTAAACGATCTTTGATGGTTTGAACTGACCAATCAAAGTTTGCTCCCATTTTATCCATCTTATTAATGAAAACAATTCGAGGAACGTTAAAGTCAGAACATTGACGCCAAACTGTTTCAGTCTGAGGTTCAACCCCTGCTTCACCATCCATTACCACAATACCACCATCAAGCACACGAAGAGAACGTTCTACTTCGGCAGTAAAATCAACGTGTCCTGGAGTATCGATAATGTTAACTCGGTATCCCTTCCATTCAGCAGTAGTAGCAGCTGATTGAATAGTAATTCCACGTTCTTTTTCTTCATCCATGAAATCCATTTGCGAAGCACCATCATGGGTTTCACCAATTTTGTGAATTCGTCCAGTATAGTAAAGGACACGTTCAGTAGTAGTAGTTTTACCAGCATCAATATGAGCTACGATCCCAATATTACGTGTTTTTTCTAACGGAAATGCACGTTTGTTAGCCATTTTTAACTCCTTTTATGATTCAATAATTCTAAAAAAGTGGCTAAAAATTTAGCCACCCTTGATTTACATTTAAACGAATAACTGATTACCAACGATAATGTGCAAAGGCACGGTTGGCTTCAGCCATTTTATGAGTGTCTTCGCGTTTCTTAACTGCGGCACCAGTATTGTTTGAAGCATCAATGATTTCTTTTGCAAGACGTTCAGTCATTGTATGTTCACCACGAAGACGAGCATAGTTAACCATCCATCGCAAACCTAATGTAGTTCTTCTTGCTGGACGAACTTCAATAGGAACTTGGTAGTTAGAACCACCAACACGACGGGCCTTAACTTCAAGTACAGGCATTACGTTTTTCATAGCTTCTTCAAATACTTCAACTGGATCATTACCAGTTTGTTCTTTGATTTCATCAAATGCACCATATAAAATTTCTGATGCAGTACCTCTCTTACCATCTAACATCAAGTGGTTGATTAATTTTGAAACCAACTTTGAGTTGTAGATTGGATCAGGAAGGATTTCACGTTGTTGAACTTTACCTTTTCTAGGCATTTAAAGGACCTCCTAATTAAATATTATATTATTTCTTGTCTTTTGGTCTCTTAGTACCGTATTTTGAACGTCCTTGACGACGATCTTGAACACCGGCAGTATCTAAGGCACCACGGATAACATGATATCTAACTCCAGGTAAATCCTTAACACGACCACCACGAATTAAAACAACACTATGTTCTTGCAAGTTATGTCCAATTCCTGGAATGTATGCAGTAACTTCATACAAGTTTGAAAGACGAACACGAGCATACTTACGTAATGCTGAGTTAGGCTTTTTAGGAGTCATAGTACCAACACGAGTTGCAACCCCACGTTTTTGTGGTGAAGCATTTTGTGTATGTTTCTTTTTGTAACTGTTATATCCGAAGCCAAGAGCTGGGGACTTTGATTTAGAACTTCTAGATTTACGACCTTTTCTTACTAATTGGTTAATTGTAGGCATCTAAAAAGTCCTCCTTTCGTAAAATTGTTTTAAGTCCACACATCCAGGCGGACCTTTTTTAGAGATAAAAAAATCGCTTAACTTGAATAAGCACAATGAATAGACTAACACGTCTAAAATTAAGTGTCAATAACATTTTTACGTATTTTAAGATGGAGGTGACAAAATGAATTTCTATTGGTTTGTTTTTGGGTGCGTTATCGGTTCGTTTTTAAATGTATTTGTTAGTCGATCATTGAATAAAACTAATTTTATTAGTGGTCGATCCCATTGCGATAATTGTCAAAAAAATTTGAAATGGTACGAACTCATTCCGATGATTAGTTATATAATTCAGTTTGGAAAGTGCCGTAACTGTCTAACTAACATCCCTAATTATGTTTTTATTTTTGAATTAACTATGGGAGTCGCGTTTTTAGAATTTCGTCCTTGTAACATCATTAACATTTTATTATTAATATTTATTATAATTTTACAAATTATCAGCACCTTTGACTTGCTCACATTTCAGTTTAGCAGTTATTGGTTATTACCATTATTAATTATTGCACTTATTGTGACTAATTTATCTTTGTTAAAATTACTAACTATTTTTATAATATATTTTATTTTGTTAGCCTTAAATCGTCGCTACAGTATGCTTGGTAATGGCGACATAGATTTAATGATTTTAATACTCATAGTTTTTGGATTTACCGCTATTATTCATGTCACATTGATTGCTTCATTACTAGCCCTGTTTTTTGCTATCTTTAAAAAACAAAAAATCATTCCATTTCTTCCTTTTTTATACTTTGGTACTTTAATAGTAAATAGCGGGGGCTTAATTGCCTAGGACTTTAAAACAGCGTAATATTATAATTAAAATTGAATAATATTGCCAATTATTATTAGGAGGATGTCATGGAAGCATTGAAGACTGCCATTAAGGAACATGGAACCGTTTTACCCGGAAATATTTTAAAGGTTAATTCATTTTTAAATCATCAAATTGATCCAAATTTAATGTATAAAATTGGAAAAGAATTCGCCCAATTATTTCAAACTGCAAAAATCACCAAAATTATTACGGTTGAGTCTTCTGGAATCGCTCCAGCTATGATGACGGGCTTAGCATTAAATGTCCCAGTCGTTTTTGCTAGAAAAAGCAAATCACTAACGGTTCGAGATGATGTTTATACAGCCGAGGTTATCTCATATACCAAGAAAACTAATAATCAAATTTACATTGAAAAGAAATTTATTAATTCAGACGATCATATACTAATTATTGATGATTTCTTGGCTAACGGTGAAGCAGTTAAGGGCTTATTACAAATTATTAAAAATGCCAATGCTAATTTAACAGGTGTAGGAATTGTAATTGAAAAATCATTTCAGCCTGGGGCCCAATATTTACGAGATCAAGGAATTATCGTCCATTCTCTTGCTCGAATCAAGTCACTAGCTAATAACAAAGTTACTTTTATGAATGATTAATTTTAAAAATTTATATACTAAAAGAACGTTTGCAAATTAATTTGCAAACGTTCTTTTTAATTATACTTTATTTACTTGATTTCTCGTTATCTGATTCTTCAACAACTTCGGAGTCAGTTTTTACGCTCTCTCCGGCAGGTTTGCCAATTTCTTCTGGTTCAATGTCTTCATATTCATGAACCCCAATACCAGCAGGTAACAATTTACCAATGATAACATTTTCCTTCAAACCAATTAATGGATCTACTTTACCACGAATAGCGGCATCAGTAAGAACTCTAGTTGTTTCTTGGAAAGATGCTGCTGATAAGAAACTGTTAGTTTCAAGAGCAGCTTTGGTAATTCCAAGTAACACTGGACGTGCTGTTGCTGGGGTTTTACCCGTCATAACAGCGTCTTTATTACGTTCCTTGAAATCATCAATATCAATCAAAGTACCAGGCAAAATATCGGTATCGCCGGGATCCATTACCCGAACTTTACGCAGCATTTGTCTAACCATGATTTCAGCATGCTTATCATTAACTTCCACACCCTGACGACGGTAAACTTCTTGAACCGCCGTTAACAAGTAAGTTTCAGTAGAAAGAGTATCTCTAATTTTAAGCAACTCTTTAGGATCAATTGAACCTTCATTCAAGGCATCACCACGTCGAACTTCGTCACCTTCAGCAACTCTCATCCGAGCATTCAAAGGAACCTTATACTTTCTTGTATCGGCTTTACCTTGAATAGTAACTTCTTTAACCCCTTCAGCAGGATCTTCTTCAATTAACTCTACGACCCCAGTAACTTCACTAATGGTTGATTTACCTTTAGGATTACGAGCTTCAAAAATTTCTTGAACTCGAGGAAGTCCCTGAGTAATATCGGTGTTACTTGCAACCCCTCCAGTATGGAAAGTCCGCAATGTTAACTGAGTACCTGGTTCACCAATTGATTGAGCAGCAACCGTTCCAACTGCTTCACCAACACCAACTTCATCACCAGTTGCTAAGTTTTGACCATAACACATTTCGCAAACACCATGAGCAGTATTACAAGTGAAGGCAGAACGAATTTCAACACTGTCAATCCCAGCATCAACAATTTGTTGTGCCTTTTTATCATCAATCATTTGATTACGTTTAACGATTACATCACCAGTTTGAGGATTCTTAACCGTCTTCATTGCATTTCTGCCTAGAATTCGATCGTAAAGCGGTTCAATCATTTCGTTACCCTCTTTAATGGCACGAACAGTCAAACCACGATCAGTTTCACAGTCTTTTTCACGAACAATAACATCTTGTGAAACATCAACTAAACGACGAGTCAAGTAACCTGAGTTGGCAGTCTTCAAGGCTGTATCAGTCATACCTTTACGAGCTCCATGGGTTGAAATGAACATTTCCAAAACTGACATTCCTTCACGGAAATTAGAAGTAATTGGAAGTTCCATAATCTTACCATCAGGAGAAGCCATCAATCCACGCATTCCAGCAAGCTGGGTAAAGTTAGAAATATTACCACGAGCTCCAGAATTACTCATCATGAAAATTGGGTTTTCAGGATCAAAAGTCTTCATTAGTTTATCTTGAATTTCATCTCTGGCATCGTTCCAAACATTTACAACTCGTTCGTAACGTTCTTGATCAGTGATTAATCCACGACGGAATTGTTTAGTAACTGTTTCAACTTTCTTATGAGCAGCAGCTACAATTTCTGGTTTTTCGTGTAAGTCGGTAATATCAGACATTCCAACTGTCAAACCAGATTTAGTTGATTCATCATTACCAAGATCTTTAATTCGATCCAATAATTCTGATGTTTCAGTAACTTTATATTGATTGTAAACTTCGGCAATAATATCTGATAAAAAGCTCTTCTTAAATGGTTTAACTAATTCAGCATTCTTAATGTGCTCATGAATATCCTCACCAGGTTTTAAGAAGTACTTGTCAGGTACATAACCATGCAAGTTAGTAGCAGTTGGTTCATTTAGGTAAGTAAATTCCTTTGGCAAGATCCCATTAAAAATCACTTTACCAACTGAGGTAACCATAATTTTGTCTTTTTGATCATCAGTAAATGTTTTGTCTGGAAAGGCTGAGGCAGGAATTCCAATTCGACTGTGCCAATGAACTAAACCATCACGGTAAGCTAATTCAACTTCAGCAGGATTATTGAAAATCATCCCTTCACCTTCACGACCGGGTTCTTCCATCGTTAAGTAATAGTTACCAATAACCATATCCTGCGAAGGAGCCACAACCGGCTTCCCATCTTTGGGTGCCAAAATATGTCCGGCAGCGGCCATCAATAGACGCGATTCTGCTTGAGCTTTGTCAGAAAGTGGCACGTGAATAGCCATCTGATCTCCATCAAAATCAGCATTGTATGCAGCACAAACTAATGGATGCAAACGCATTGATTTACCACTAACTAAAACAGGTTCAAAAGCTTGAATTCCCAATCTATGCAAGGTAGGTGCCCGGTTTAAAAGAACAGGGTGTTCTTTGATAACATCAGGAAGAACATCAAAGACAACATCATCTTTACGTTCGATTTCTCGCTTAGCATTTTTAACATTGGATGCTAATCCACGTTTAACTAATTCGTGCATGATAAAAGGTTTGAATAATTCTAGTGCCATTGAAACTGGTAACCCCATTTGGCTTAATTTTAACCATGGACCAACATCAATAACTGACCGACCTGAATAATCAACTCGTTTACCAAGCAAGTTTTGTCTGAAACGACCTTGCTTCCCTTTTAGCAAGTGAGAAAGAGATTTCAATGGTCGGTTACCTGGTCCAGCAACTGGACGGCCTCGACGACCATTATCAATCAATGCATCAACTGCTTCTTGTAACATCCGTTTTTCATTTTGAACAATAATACCGGGAGCATGTAAATCTAATAAACGTTTCAAACGATTATTACGATTAATTACTCGACGATATAAATCATTTAAATCAGAAGTAGCAAAACGTCCACCTTCAAGTTGTACCATTGGTCGAAGATCAGGTGGCATAACTGGAATTGCGTCCATTACCATCCATGAAAGTTTATTTTCAGAAGTTAAAAAGGCTTCCAAAATATCCAAACGACGGATTGCTCTGGTTCTCTTTTGACCAGTAGCTTTTTTTAATTCTTCTTTTAATTCTTTAACTTCTTTATCTAAGTCAACATCGTCTAACAGAGTTCGAATTGCTTCAGCACCGATTTCAGCGTGAAAACGATTGCCATATTCCCGTTTTTTATCACGGTATTCTTGTTCTGTTAACAATTGTTTCTTTTCCATAGGGGTGTTCCCTGGATCAGTTACAACGTATGCTGCAAAGTAAATAATCTCTTCCAAAGCTCGCGGACTCATGTCCAAGACAAGTCCCATTCGACTTGGAATTCCTTTGTAGTACCAAATATGAGTAACTGGAGCAGCTAACTCGATGTGTCCCATTCGTTCACGACGAACTTTTGAGCGGGTAACTTCAACTCCACAACGATCACACACAATGCCTTTGTAACGAATACCTTTGTATTTGCCACAGGCACATTTCCAATCCTTAGTAGGACCAAAAATTCTTTCGTCAAACAACCCATCTTTTTCTGGTTTTAAAGTTCGATAGTTAATCGTTTCAGGTTTTTTAACTTCTCCAAAAGACCAACTACGAATGGTTTCAGGTGAAGCTAAGCCAACCTGCATACTTTTAAATTTATTAACATCAACCATTGGCATTACCTCCTTTTTTAATTATTGTTTTCGTCTTTATTGTTATCGTTTTCATCGGAAGCATCTGAATTGGCTGCTTTAGCAGCTTCTTCTTTCTTTTTCTCTTCCTTTTTTTCATCCTGTTCGTGGGCAATCTTGTTAAGCGCATTCACGTTTACAACATCGTCATCATTGTCCATATCACGAAGATCAATTGGTTGATGATTGGAACCAAGGACTTTCATATCAAGCCCAAGAGCTTGTAATTCTTTTACAAGTACTCGGAATGATTCTGGAACTCCTGGCTTTGGAATTGGTTCACCTTTAACAATTGCTTCGTAAGTCTTTACTCGACCTACAACATCATCTGACTTATAAGTCAAAATTTCTTGCAATGTATGAGCAGCACCATAAGCTTCCAAGGCCCAAACTTCCATTTCACCAAAACGCTGTCCCCCAAATTGAGCTTTACCACCAAGTGGTTGTTGGGTAACTAGTGAGTAAGGTCCAATTGAACGAGCATGAATCTTGTCTTCTGACATATGGTTTAACTTCAGATAACCCATAACACCAACAGCAATTGGTTTATCAAATGGTTCACCCGTTCTTCCATCGTAAAGAATAGTTTTACCATCATGAGACATTCCGGCTTCTCTAACCGCAGACCAAACATCATCAGAAGTAGCACCATCAAAGACAGGAGTAGCCACATGAATTCCAAGTTTCTTTGCAGCCATTCCCAGATGCATTTCCAAAACCTGTCCAATGTTCATACGTGATGGAACACCCATGGGACTCAACAAAATATCAACTGGAGTTCCATCAGGCATGTATGGCATATCTTCTTCAGGAATTACGATTGAAACCGTACCCTTATTACCATGTTTACCAGCCATTTTGTCTCCGACTTGTAATTTACGTTTTTGGGCAATATATACTCGTACCATTTTATTAACGCCAGGTTGAAGTTCGTCCCCGTTTTCTCTTGAGAAAACTTTAACATCTTGAACAACACCATCAGCACCATGAGGAACACGTAATGAAGTATCACGAACTTCACGTGATTTTTCTCCAAAAATGGCATGAAGCAAACGTTCTTCAGAAGATAATTCAGTCACACCTTTTGGAGTAACTTTACCAACTAAGATATCACCATCATGAACTTCAGCACCAACTCGTACAATTCCTTCTTCGTCAAGATCTTTCAAAGCATCTTCACCAACATTAGGAATTTCTCTAGTCATTTCCTCAGGTCCAAGTTTAGTATCACGAGTTTCTGATTCGTATTCTTCAATATGAATAGATGTATATGCATCTTCTTTTACTAAACGTTCGCTAATAGCGATGGCATCTTCGAAGTTATATCCCTGCCATGTCATAAAGGCAACTGTTGGATTTTGACCAAGAGCAAGTTCACCATTTTCCATTGCGGGACCATCAGCGATAATTTCATCAACATCAACATGATCACCAGTTTTAACAATTGGTGACTGGTTATAATTCATACCATTATTAGAACGCATGAATTTCGTTAATTCATAAGTATCTAAAGTACCGTTATCACGACGAATTTTAATCACGCTGGCATCAACATACTCAACAATTCCGGCATATTTAGCAATTTTTGCAACTCCAGAATCATGAGCAGTTTTGTATTCCATTCCAGTTCCTACTAAAGGAGCATGAGGATTAATCAATGGAACAGCCTGACGCTGCATGTTAGAACCCATCAAAGCACGGTTAGAGTCATCATTTTCCAAGAAAGGAATACATGCAGTGGCAACTGAAACAACTTGTTTAGGAGAAACATCCATATAATCAACATTGTTAGTATTAGCTTCAACATATTCTGACTTATCACGTGCCATAACGTGTTCTTCTTTAAAGGAACCATCGTCATTTAATGGTGAGTTAGCCTGAGCAATCACATATTTATCTTCATCACCAGCAGTTAAATAATCAATTTTTTCAGTAACTTTATGTGTTTTCCAATCAACTCGACGATATGGAGATTCAATAAAGCCATATTTGTTTACCCGTGCATATCCTGAAAATGAGTTAATCAATCCAATGTTAGGACCTTCAGGAGTTTCAATTGGACAAATTCGACCATAGTGAGTGTAGTTAACATCTCGAACTTCATATCCAGCTCGATCTCTAGTAATACCACCAGGTCCAAGCGCAGAAAGACGACGTTTGTGAGTTAATTCTCCCAAAGGATTAGTTTGATCCATGAATTGTGAAAGTTGCGAGGAACCGAAAAATTCTTTTACGGAAGCAACTACTGGACGAATATTAATCAATTGTTGGGGGGTAACCGTGGCAGTATCTTGAATTGACATTCTTTCACGAACTACCCGTTCCATTCTAGAAAGTCCAATTCTAAATTGGTTTTGTAATAATTCACCAACTGAACGAACTCGACGATTACTCAAATGATCAATGTCATCAACTGAGCCGATTCCTTCTTGTAAATCAAAGAAATAATTAACTTCAGCGAGCATATCAGCAGGAGTAATGTGTTTATAATCAAGACTGATATTGTCGTTACCAACTACGGGAACAACTTTTTCAGGATCTTTATTTGAATATACTTTAATAATTTGAACTGTAACAGGATCGGTCACAACTGCTTCTGCAGATGGATTAAAGGTATAAGCTTTGAAATCTTTATTATCTAAATGGGGCGCAAGTTTTTTCATTAACTCTTTGTCGACAATATCGCCTTTATTGGCAATGATTTCACCAGTTTCAGGATCAGCTAAGGTTTCAGCAAGTGCTAATCCCATTAAACGGTTTTTTAGACTCAATTTTTTATTAGTCTTGTAACGACCAACGGGAGCCATATCATATCGTTTAGGATCAAAGAATCTAGTGGTTAAAAGATTTCTAGAAGATTCAGCGGTCTTAGGTTCTCCAGGACGCAATCTTTCATAAATATCTTTTAAGGCTTCTTCAGTTCTAGAATCACTAGAATCCTTATGAACATCCTTTTCTAAAGTAAGATTCAAGCTATCATTTGTACTGCCAAAGATTTGGGTGATGTCATCATCAGAACCAAAACCTAAAGCTCGAACTAATTCGGTGATTGGAAGTTTTCTAGTCCGATCAATGCGGATGTAAGAAACATTTTTAGCATCCGTTGCAAATTCCATCCAAGCCCCACGATTAGGAATAACAGTCGCACTGTAAATTTCACGACCATTTTTATCTAATTCTTTGTGGTAATAAGCACCTGGGGAACGAACTAATTGAGAAACAATAACTCGTTCGGCACCATTAATAATGAAAGTTCCTTGATCAGTCATTAAAGGCAAATCACCAAAGAACACATCTTGTGTCTTAATTTCACCAGTTTCATGGTTAGTTAATTTGAGTGTAACGTGTAATGGAGCTGAATAATTAACTTCGTGAGCTCGTGCTTCAGCAACAGTGTATTTAGGTTCTAATAACTGATAATCTACAAAGTCCAACGAAAGTTTTCCTTGAAAATCATCAATTGGCATAATGTCTTTAAACATCTCACGAAGACCCTCGTCTAAGAACCAGTTGTATGAGTTAGTTTGAACCTCAATCAAGTTTGTAAGATCCAAAACTTTTTTGATTCGCGCGTAACTTCTTCTAGTACGGTGTTTACCATACTTAACAACGTTTCCAGCCATTGCGTCTTCTTGTTTTTTTTCTTGAACGTTTCCTGCCAAACTGTTCACCCTCCTTAAAAAATCCTTCGAAAAGAAATGTTACATTTGTGTTACAAATTGGCTAAATTCCAATTTTTGAGCAAAAAAAATCCAAAAATAAGATCATCTTCTTACTTTTGGTTTTCTATAAACGTCATTACAGACAATAGATCGCAATGACTCATTTCAATTCATTTTTATATACTACTTAATAATACAACTGTCAAACAATTTCGTCAACAAAAAAGCCACTGTAATTACAGTGACCTTTCAATTATTCTTTGACTAAATTTTGATGTTTACTAGTAATGGTAATTTCGTTTTTACGAGATCCAATTGAGATCTTGTCGCCTTGCTGAAATTTTCCAGCCAACATGTCTTCACTCAAAGGATCTTCAATTTTAGTTTGAATAGCCCGACGCAATGGACGAGCACCGTATTCGGGATTATAACCGCTCTTAGCAACCACATCAATTGCTGCAGGAGTGATTTTTAATTCATAACCTTGTTTTGAAACTCGTGAAATCAAATCTTGCAACATCAATTTCACAATGCGATGCAACTCAGACTCAGTCAATGAATGGAAAGTAACAGTTTCATCAATTCGGTTTAAAAATTCCGGACGGAAGAAATGTTTAACCTGTTCATCAATCACTTTTTTCATATCAGTTTCATCAGACTTAGTACGATCAGCATCAAAGCCAACCGTTTTTTTATCCCGAAGTGCTGAAGCACCTAAGTTTGAAGTCATAATGATAACTGTATTTCTAAAATCAACTTTTCGGCCCTTAGAATCGGTTAAGAAACCATCATCTAAAACTTGAAGTAATAAATTGAAAACATCCGGATGAGCTTTTTCAACTTCATCTAATAAAACCACTGAATAAGGATGCTTACGAACTTTTTCAGTTAACTGACCACCTTCATCGTACCCAACGTATCCGGGAGCTGATCCTACCAACCGACTAGTAGAATACTTTTCCATATATTCGCTCATATCAACACGAATAACCGAATCTTCAGATCCAAACATGGTTTCAGCTAAATCTTTAGCCAATTCTGTTTTCCCAACCCCAGTAGGACCTAAAAATAAGAATGAGCCAATGGGACGGTTGGGATCTTTCAATCCGCTTTGAGCTCGACGAACTGCTCTGGCAACAGATGAAACGGCTTCATCCTGCCCAACTACTCGCTGATGTAGAATGTCTTCAAGATTTACTAATCGATCAGCTTCGGATTTTTTCAAATGAGTGACTGGAATTCCAGTCCATTCTGCCACAATTGCAGCTACATCCTCAGAGTTTTCAGCTAATGCATACTGATGCTGTTGATTCTCAGCTGCTCGCTTAGTTGCTTCACTTTTGGTTAAATCAGCAACTTCTTGTTCTAATTTTTGTTCTTTAGAACGAATTGCCACCGCTTCATCAAAACGCTGTTCTTCAATTGCTTGATCTTTCGCTTGCCGAGCTGCATCTAATTCACGTTGCTTTTTCGCTAAAGCAGATGGCTTTCCCATCTTATCAATTCGAACTTTAGCAGCTGCTTCATCCATTAAATCAATTGCTTTATCAGGTAAAAAGCGGTCACTAATGTAACGACTAGAAAGATCTACAGCTGAATCAATTGCATCATTGGTAATTTTCACATGATGATGTTCTTCATATTTTGGTCGTAACCCTTTTAAAATTTTCTTTGATTCGTCAACACTAGGTTCTTCAACCTGAATGGTAGCAAAACGACGCTCTAAAGCAGCATCAGATTCAATGTGTTTTTGATATTCATCTAAAGTAGTAGCACCAATCAGTTGGATTTCTCCTCGAGCAAGGGAAGGCTTCAAAATATTAGAAGCATCAATAGCTCCCTCAGCGCCACCAGCACCAATTAGAGTATGCAATTCATCGACAAATAAAATCACATTTCCACTTGCTTGAACTTCGTTAATAACTTTCTTTAAACGATTTTCAAATTCACCACGATATTTCGTTCCAGCTACCAATGATCCCATATCAAGCATCATAATTCGTTTATTAAGCATGTCTTCTGGGACCTTTTTTTGGACAATCTTTTGTGCTAATCCTTCGGCAATCGCAGTTTTACCAACTCCAGGTTCGCCAATTAAAACCGGATTATTTTTCGTTCTTCGACTTAGAATCTGAATTGCTCGTTTGATTTCAGTATCACGGCCAATAATTGGATCTAGATTACCATCTTTAGCAACCTTAGTTAAATCCTTAGCCAAAGAATCAAGGGTTGGCGTAAGTCCCTTTTTATTACTAGATTTACCATCTTTAGGAAATCCCTGATCCGGAACTCCCATTTTTCGAATTGTAATTTTGCGAACTTCTTCAGGTCCAACACCTAAACTAGTTAAAATTCTGGATGATAAAATTGCATTATCGTTAGTCAAAGCTAGCAATAAATGTTCTGGTCCAACTTTTGCACTGCCATATTGTTTAGCAATTTTTCCAGCCAACGCAATCACATCTCGCATTTTTGGTGAATATGACAAATAAGTGTTTTCATCAACCTGTAAATCACCATATCCAGCTAATTGTTCAATCTCTTCTTTGACATCTTGCTCTGTAACTGATAATTGATTTAAGGTTTGATACGCAATTCCACTTTTTTCAATTGTAAGAGCCAACAACAAATGTTCAGTTCCCACAGCTTGATGACGAAAATTACGTGCCTGTTCTTGAGCAATTTCAAGTACTTTTTTAGCACTAGGCGTCAATGAATCTTCCATAATTAGAATCTCCTTTCGGCTAACATTCATATTTAAGTCGACATAATAAAGCCGACAATACGTTTGCACGAACTTTTTCTTCAGTTTCAGGATCAGAAACGTTGATTGCATCGTGAGTAAGAATCGATGCAACCATATTTACTTCTCGATCCGAGAGTAAATCATTATTAAAGAGAGTATGCAAGATATCTTCTTCTTCTTTTTGACTGATACGGTCACTAATCGAATTAATCAAACGGTCAAAAACATCTGAATCTTCCATTAAGTTAATCTTTTCAATCCTAATATAACCGCCGCCGCCTCGTTTGCTTTGGACGATATAACCGTCTTGAAGTGCAAAACGAGTTTTTATGACGTAGTTGATTTGAGAAGGTACCACATCAAAGTGTTCCGCAATATCGGAACGTCTAATTTCGACCTCTTCTTCATCTGAACTAACCAGCATTTGTTTCAAATATTCTTCAATAGTATCTGACATACTATGGCTTGCCATAATCTCATCTCATTTCTGACTAATCTTGACTTTAATTATATAAACAACTTAATTAAATGACAAGTAAAGTAACTTAAAATACTTATTTAAGTATATAAAAATACCGCCAAATTTATTATTTAGCGGTATTTTAGTTGGACTATTAAAATATAATCGGGAAGACAGGATTCGAACCTGCGACCCCCTGGTCCCAAACCAGGTGCTCTACCAAGCTGAGCTACTTCCCGATGAAAATGCACCTAGTAGGAGTCGAACCTACAACCTTCTGATTCGTAGTCAGACACTCTATCCAATTGCGCTATAGGTGCATATTATTATAAATAAAAATGCCGCGGACCGGGATCGAACCGGTATGGTCATTACTGACCGCAGGATTTTAAGTCCTGTGCGTCTGCCAATTCCGCCACCGCGGCAAAATTACTAGATGTTAAAAGCGGAAGACGGGATTCGAACCCGCGACCTCCACCATGGCAAGGTGGCGTTCTACCACTGAACTACTTCCGCATAATGCCGACTAGAGGACTCGAACCTCCGACCTCATCATTACTAGTGACGCGCTCTAGCCATCTGAGCTAAGTCGGCATAATAGATAATGCGGACGAAGGGACTCGAACCCCCACGTCACGAAGACACTAGAACCTAAATCTAGCGCGTCTGCCAATTCCGCCACGTCCGCATATATGCTTATTATTAAATTGTACTAATGAGCCGTGGCAGGTTCGAACTGCCGACCCTCTGATTAAAAGTCAGATGCTCTACCGGCTGAGCTAACGGCTCAATGGAAGATACAGGGATCGAACCTGTGACCTCCTGCTTGTAAGGCAGATGCTCTCCCAGCTGAGCTAATCTTCCATTGAATGGGATGAGGCAAAAAATTAATAACCTCGTTTTGACAACTATTAAATATTACCATCAGAAAATTATTTCGTCAAGCAAAATTTTAAATAAATTAGATTGCTGACTAGTTTTTGTTTTGACTACTATATAACATGAAAAAGTTTCAATAAATGATATAATATAAGTGTATCATTTATTGAAACTATCTTGAAAGGATGATTATTTTGGCTGAAAAACATCAAAAAGTTGTTTTAGTTGGTGACGGTGCTGTTGGTTCTTCATATGCATTTGCCATGACGCAACAAGGTATCGGCGAAGAATTCGTAATCGTTGATATTAACAAAGACCGTACTGAAGGAGACGCACTTGATTTAGAAGATGCAACTCCATACACATTCCCTAAGAACATTTATTCAGGTGACTATCCTGATTGTAAAGATGCCGACTTAGTTGTAATCACTGCCGGTACTCCCCAAAAACCAGGTGAAACCAGATTAGACTTAGTTAACCGTAACTTGAAAATTTTATCTTCAATAGTTAAACCAGTAGTTGATTCTGGTTTTAATGGTATTTTCTTAGTCGCTGCTAACCCAGTTGATATCTTAACTTATGCTACACAAAAATTATCAGGTTTCCCTAAGGAAAAAGTAATTGGTTCAGGTACTTCACTTGATACTGGTCGTTTCAGAGTTGGCGTTGCTAAAAAGCTTGGTCTCGACCCTGCTAGCGTTGATGCTTACATCTTAGGTGAACATGGTGATTCAGAGTTCGCTGACATTGACGAAGCTTCAATCGGTAACGTTCCTTTAGTTAAATTTGCTGCCGATCGTGGTGTTTCAAAAGACGATTTACTTAAAATTGAAGACGAAACTAGAAACAAGGCTTACCAAATCATTAACTTAAAAGGTGCTACTTTCTATGGTGTTGGAACTGCCTTAATGCGTATTTCTCGTGCTATTTTACGTAATGAAAATGCTGTATTACCTGTTGGTGCTCCAATGGACGGTCAATATGGCTTAAATGATATTTATATTGGTACTCCTGCAGTTATTAATGCTCAAGGAATTGCTGATGTGATTGAAATTCCTCTTAGCGATGATGAAAAAGCTAAGATGGCTGCTTCTGCTAAAACTTTACAAGAAACTGCTCATAACGGTATGAAAGCAACTGGTATCGAATAAGTATTTTGCTAATGTAAATAAAAACGGACAATTTTTAAATTGTCCGTTTTTTTGTCGAAAAAATTAATTTAAGTAAGCTTGCAAACGCTTAATGGCCTCATGCAAATTATCCATACTAGTTGCATAACTAGCACGTACATAACCTTCCCCACCAGGTCCAAAACTAGATCCAGGAATCATTCCAACTCTAGCATTTTGTGCAACATCTAAACAAAAATCATAACTATCTTGATTATATTCTGCCGGAATTTTAGCAAAGATATAAAATGCACCTTCTGGCAAATGATTTTCAAAACCTAAATCAGCTAAAGCATTGCTTAAGTAATCACGACGTTTAACGTATTCTGTAACCATTGGCAATGCATCATCTTTTCCATTTCCAAATGCCTCTTCAGCAGCATCCTGAGCTGCAGTCATTACAGAGGTCGTCACTAATTCGTGAACTTTAGCAATTTCTGTCACCAAATCAGCTGGACCAGCAAATAAACCAATTCGCCAACCAGTCATAGCATGTGATTTTGAAAGACCATTAAACAAAATAGTTTGTTCCGGCAAATATTTAGCAATCGAAGTATGTTTTCGTCCATAAGTGAGTTCGCTATAAATCTCGTCACTTATTACTAATAAGTTAGTATTAGCGATTACATCAGCTAATGCTTTAATCTGACTCTCAGAATATGTTCGACCAGTCGGATTAGACGGAAAGTTTAAAATTAAAGCCTTAGCATTCGGATGTTTTGCAATTACATTTTGGAGTTTTTGCGGCGTTAACAAAAAATCATCATCTTGGGTGTTAATTGCAACTCGTTTACCGCCATTTAAATCAATTAAAGAATAATAAACAGGAAAAGCAGGAGTAGGAATTAGCACCTCATCTCCATCAGAAATTAATGTTTCCATTGTGTCAAACATCGCTTCCGTAACACCATTAGTGATCACTAACTCAGTTTCAGGATTATAGTATAATCCATACTTTTGCTTTAAAAAATCTGCTGCCGCTTTGCGCGTTTCAATCCGACCCCAAGTTGCTGTGTAGTGGCTATCATTATTTTGAATCGCTGCAATAGCAGCTTTTTTCACATGTTCTGGAGTCGCAAAATCGGGTTCCCCTAAAGTTAATTTGATTAAATCTGGAATTTCAGCTAATTTTTCACTAAACCCATAAATATTTGATAATTTGGTGTTTAAAACATTCTTTTTGACTTCTGATGTTAGTTTCTCTGTCATGATATTATTCTCCAATTTTTAATTCGTTATCTTTTTCACTACTAATTCTACACTATTACATCCTAAAGAAATTAAATAAGGTACAATGTAGAAAAAATAAAAGAGGCCCATAATGAAAATTAATCAATTTGCACAATTACACCCAGAGATAACCACTATCAAAAACGAATTAAATACGATTGGTTTTCCTACTTCAGCAACTACTACAACTGCTTTATTTAAAAATTTTCTTCAAACCATCTTTTGGCAATTTCCTGCTACAAGTGATTTTTACGCGGAACTGGATCAATATTTAGCGACCCCAAGCACCTCTTTGGGTCGCTTTATCAAGGATAAAGAATCAATTACCAATGAGGTCTTTTATCTTGTTGCTTTACAGTTGCTCGATTTTGAAGCTGATGATGATTTTCAAATCGAGTCTCCTATTGCTAGCATGAAAAATTTAGGTTTGTTTACCCTAAATAATATCAAAAGCACAAACGATCTTGTAACTGCCTACTATAATTTGTTAAATACGCATACCAAAAATGGGCTAACTTTAATTGATAAGTTGGCAGCCCAAGGATATTATACACAGCACCATTTCAAGCCAAATCAGCAATTAATTTTTAATGGAAAAGCTCAGGCTACTTTTTTAGCCCAAAATTTCATTTATGAAACTGTTTATGTCCAAACTGATTTTGATTCTGATTTTGACGGAAAAAATGATTTAATCAAAGTTGAAATCACTCGTCCTAAAACAAACATGAAAGTTGCAGTAGCCTATACTGCTTCTCCATATGATCAAGGGACTAATGATTTATTAGGGGAAAAACTAACTCATAACGTTAATGTTTCTCTCACTAAAAAGCCTGTTAAAAAGAATAAATTAATGCAAACATCATCTTTGATACGAGGGAAAAAGCCTCTAAATCAACAACCAGCTACTAATGCCACGCATACACATACTCCTAAACCTGGTTATACGCTTAATGATTACCTGTTAGTTCGTGGTTTTGCAAGTGTTTATGCGGCCGGGATTGGTACAGTCGATTCCGACGGTTTGCAAACTTGTGGAGATGCACAACAAACCGCGAGTACCATTGCCGTCATTGAATGGTTGCATGGTGATCGAACTGCCTACACCAATCGTACGGATTATATACCAGTCAAAGCGAACTGGAGTAATGGCAATGTTGCAATGACTGGACGTTCATATCTCGGAACCCTAGCAGTTGCGGCGGCAACTACCGGAGTCAAAGGTTTAAAGACCATCATTGCTGAAGCCGCAATTTCTTCGTGGTACGACTATTACAGGGAAAATGGTTTAGTAATTGCTCCTGGTGGTTTTCAAGGTGAAGATGCCGACGTGCTGGCAGGAGAAACTTTTTCTCGGAGCTTACGTTTGGGTGATTATCAAAAAATCAAACCTGCTTTCATAAAAGAATTAAGTCATTTAACCTCTGGGCAAGATCGAAAAACTGGTAGTTATAATCAATTTTGGCATAATCGCAACTATCGTAATAATTTAAAAAATATCAAAGCTGACATTATGTTAGTTCATGGTTTAAATGATTGGAACGTAAAACTCAAAAATCCAGCTAAGCTGTGGCGGGGTATTCAACAATTACCTATCAGTAAAAAACTAATCTTACATCAAGGTCAACATATCTACATTAATGCTTTCCCTTCGTTTGATTTTTCCGACCTGGTTAATCTGTGGTTAACTCATGAATTATATAATATTAATAATCAAGCTGAAAAAATCATTCCCAATGTGATTGTTCAAGACAATGTAAAAGCTGACACTTGGAATTCTAAGCCTAATTGGTTATCGCAAACTACTACTAATTTTCCGCTTGTTTTTTCAAAAACACAGTTTAAAAATGAAATAGCACCACAACAATTTATTAAATATTGTCAAAACCCTGATAAATGGCAAACGGATTTGCTTAATCCTCGCAACGACACGCTGAATGATAATCGGCTAATTGCCAATATCAATATTAACCACGATACTACTATTAATGGTAATGTGACGATTAAGCTCAGAATTAAAAGCAACCAAGATATTGGAATGATTAGTGCTCTCTTGTTAGATTCCGGGAATGCCAACCGCTTACAGGAATCACCAACTATCCTCAAAAAGAATGGGGTCCAGTTAGGTTATCGCTGGTACACTGATGATTTACGCGAATTATTGCAAAATAAACAGCAAACTCCATTCAAAATAATTTCTCGAGCCCATCTAAACCTCCAAAACCGTCATGATTCATCTCAAAATGAAATTATCGAACCAGATAAATTTTATGATGTTAGTTTCGATTTACAGCCAACTTATTACCATTTGCCTGCTGGGAGAAAACTAACTCTAGTTTTATATGCCACTGATTTTCAAATGACTATTAGAGGCAATCAAGCTATCCACTATAAAATTGATCAGGAACATAGTTCACTTGACATTCCCTTTCAATAAATATTTCCAAGTCTTAATCTCATTTAGATTAAGACTTTTTTATTATTTAAAATCCAAATAAAAACAGTAGAATTCAATTTGAATTCTACTGTTAATTAAAAATTATTTAAGTTTTTATTCCAACCCTACACGTTTGAAAATTTCATCTGCATGACGAATCTGATAATGATAATCAAAAATTTCATCAATTTCTTCTTGAGACAATTTTTTGCTGATTTCTTCGTTATTTTCAACTAATGGTTTAAATTGTTGATGTTCATCCCAAGCTTTGGCAGTTAATGGCTGAACTAAATCATAAGCTGCTTCACGGCTCATACCTTTTTCAATCAACTCAAGCATTACTCGCTGACTAAAGATTAGTCCGTAAGTAATTTTCATATTTTCTTTCATTCGGTTCGGGAAAACTACTAAATTACTTAAAATCCCGTTAAAGCGATTTAACATATAATCTAATAAAGTAGTAGCCTCTGGAAGAATGATACGTTCTGCAGAAGAATGCGAGATATCCCGTTCATGCCATAATGAAACATTTTCATAAGCAGTTGTAATTAAGCCTCGCAAGGTCCGAGCTAACCCGGTAATATTTTCTGAACCGATTGGATTCCGTTTATGCGGCATAGCTGAGGAACCTTTTTGGCCTTTATTAAATAGTTCTTCAACTTCGTGAATTTCTGATCTTTGCAGACCACGAATTTCAGTTGCAAAATTTTCTAAACTTGTACCAATCAAGGCAAGGGTAGCAATATATTCAGCGTGTAAATCACGAGGCAAAACTTGACTAGTGATTTCTTGTGGACGCAAACCAAATTTTTTACAAACATATTGTTCAATTTCAAGCGGCATATATGCATAAGTTCCGACAGCCCCAGAAATATTCCCAGCTTCAACCTCTGCAGCAGCTTCGTCAAAACGTTTTAGATTCCGTTTCATTTCTGAATACCAACGTGCCATTTTCAAACCAAAAGTAGTTGGTTCGGCTTGAACTCCGTGAGTCCGACCAATTTCAACTGTATTTTTGTATTTCAATGCCATTTTTTTAATGGTTTCCATTAACATTTCGATATCACTGCGTAAGATTTGATTAGCCTGTTTCAAACGTAAGCCTTGTGCAGTATCAACTACGTCAGTACTAGTAATTCCGTAGTGAATCCAGCGTTTTTCAGGTCCTAATGATTCAGAAACATTGCGGGTAAAAGCGACAATATCATGATGAGTTTCTTTTTCAATTTCTGCAATTTTATCAACATCAAAAGTTGCATTATCTTGGATTTTTTTAATTTCAGCATCAGAAATCATTCCTTGCTGATTCCAGGCTTCATCAATTGCAATTTCAACATCCAACCAAGTTTGATATTGATTTTGCATACTCCAAATTTTCTTCATTGGTGCTCGTGAATATCTATCAATCATCTGCAATTTCCTCTTTTATTTCAAAATATAGTTTTGCAATAAGCTACAAAATAATTATACGCTATCAATTTAGAACAATCCGGTAATCTTTTCATCATTATCAATCTCAATATGATTAGCAACTGGGTCTTTGGGCAGTCCGGGCATTGTCAAAATGTTACCAGCCATCGCAACTAAGAAACCGGCACCCAACTTAGGCACAAACTCACGAATATGAATCACAAAATCTTCAGGTTTTCCAATTTGTTTTGCATCATCAGTTAATGAATATTGGGTCTTGGCAACAATAATTGGTAACTTATCCCAGCCTAATTTTTCAAAACTAGCAATTTGCTTTTTGGCTTTTGGTGACAATTCAATCCCTTTGCCACCATAAATTACTTGAACAATTTTGTTTAATTTAGTAGTAATACTATCGTCTGGTTGATATAAAGGTTGAAAATCAGCTGGTTGTTCAGTAGCAGTTACAACGCCAGCAGCTAAATCAGTAGCACCTTGTCCACCTTGACCCCACACATCAGCAGGATAAGCTTTCACACCTTGTTGGTCTGCATAATCTTCAATCATTTTTAACTCAGCATCGGTATCATTAGTAAATTTATTAATGGCAACTACCACTGGGACACCATAACGTTTCATGCTACTAATATGTTGCCCTAAGTTTGCCAGCCCTTTTTGTAAAGCAGCTGTATCTTCGTGATTAAGATCTTTTTTATCCATTCCACCATGCATCTTTAAAGCTCTGACAGTAGCAACAATCACAATTGTATCTGGATGTTTTCCTAAAAGTGGTGTCTTAACATCTAAGAATTTTTCTCCACCTAAGTCAGCACCAAATCCGGCTTCAGTTACCGCATAATCACCCATTTTCAAGGCAATCTTAGTAGCCTGAATTGAATTAGTTCCCTGGGCAATATTTGCAAAAGGTCCCCCATGAATCAAAGTTGGAGTATGTCCCATAGTTTGAACTAGGTTGGGCTTAATTGCATCTTTTAATAAGGTAGTAATTGCTCCCGCAACTCCTAATTCAGCAACTGTAACAGGTTTTTTATCATATGTATAACCCACCACGATTTTATTAATTCTGCGTTGCATATCATTTAAATCAGTCGACAAAGTTAAAATTGCCATTAATTCTGAAGCAGCCGTAATATCAAAACCACTTTCACGAGGAACTCCACTTGTTCTTCCTCCCAAACCAACGACAATATGACGCAACTCACGATCATTAACATCTAAAACTCGTTTTAATAACACTTGACGGGGATCTAAATTCAATTTGTTGCCTTGATAAATACTATTATCAACCAATGCCATTAAAGTATTTTGCGCAATTGTCAAAGCATGAAAATCACCAGTAAAATGTAAATTAATATCATCCATTGGCAAAACTTGTGACATACCGCCTCCAGTTGCTCCACCCTTCATTCCCATAACAGGTCCAAGTGAGGGTTCTCGTAATGCCAACATAGTTTTATGATGAGCTAAATTCAAGGCATCAGCCAGCCCAACTGCAACAGTTGATTTACCCTCTCCTGCTGGAGTGGGATTAATTGAGGTCACTAACACTAACTTACCGTTTTCATTCTTATGCAGCTGTTCGTTTATTTCAATCTTAGCGGTATTTTTTCCGTAAGGAATCACTTCATCTGAAACAAACCCAGCTTGTTTAGCTACTTTTTCAATTGGCCACATAGTTGCAGCTTGTGCAATTTCAATATCACTCTTCATTTTTCCACCTCAAAAGTTATGTTGTAGTTAGTTATTATTTAATTTACCAATATCTTGTCGATATTCCAAGTTCATTTTTGTATTATCTAAAATGGTGTAAATTTTTTCACGTGCAAATTCTAACATAGGAGCATGAACAACTGTAGTTAAAATTCGACCACCATCACTCACTAACTGATTTCCTTGCAGCTTAGCACTTGCATAATTAACTAGTATATCTTTGTTTAAACTAGGTATTTCATATATTTTCTGATTGGCAGCCGGATAATTAGGATTTACTAGCACAACTCCTAAATAAGTATCTGTCTGCTGCCATTTAGGATTCGTCTGTTTGACAGCCAACAAGTCAATAATCAAAGTATAAAAATCACTTTGCAATTGTGGCAAGACCACCTGTGTTTCCGGATCGCCAAACCGAACGTTAAATTCAATTACTTTGGGACCAGATTTTGTCAACATCACACCAGTATATAAAACACCATGAAACGGAGTGTTTTGTTGTTTCATTGATGCTAAAGTTGGCAAGACTAACCGATCAATTGCTAATTTAACATTCTCTTTTGAAACATTAGCAACTGGACTATATGAGCCCATTCCACCAGTATTTGGTCCACGATCGGCTTCAAACCGCCGTTTATAATCATGAGCAATCGGCGTGTGAATAACTTGATCTTTCCCAACTAAGGAAAAAACAGAAAATTCAAAACCTTCTAAATATTCTTCAATTACCAATTTAGCTTTGGGCTGTTTTTGATATAACTTAGTTAAAAATTCATTGGCAGCTGTTTGATTTTGGTGAATGGAAACTCCCTTACCAGCGGCTAAAGAATCCGTTTTTATCACAATTGGATATCCCAACTCCTCGGCAACTTTCTCAGCGGCACTCAATGAAGTTACGGTTTCAGCTTTGGCAGTTGGAATGTCAGCATCAGCTAAAAGTTTCTTCATGAATGCTTTTGATCCTTCTAATTTTGCCGCTTGCCGATTAGGACCAAAGATTGCTAAACCAGCTGCTTCAAAAGCATCAACAATTCCAGCTACTAACGGTGCTTCATTTCCAACAAAAGTTAAATCAACTTGATGTTCCTTCGCAAATTTGATGAGAGCTGGAAAGTCGGAAGTGTCAATAGTAACTGGTGAAATTCCAGCACTTTTCATTCCGTCGTTTCCTGGCACTACAAATATTTCATCAACTTGAGGACTACGTTTAAAGGTCTGCGCGATAGTATGTTCACGCGCTCCCGACCCAATCACTAATACTTTTGCCATCGATTACTCCTTAGTGCTTAAAGTGACGATTACCAGAAAATACTAAAGCAACCCCTAATTCATTAGCTTTATCAATGGAATCTTGATCTTTGATTGATCCTCCTGGTTCAATAATAGCATCAATTCCATGTTTAGCGGCATATTCAACTGAATCATCCATTGGGAAAAAGGCATCAGAAGCTAATACCGCATTTTTAAAGCTGGGTTTTGATTGAGCATGGTCAATTGCAATTTTAACTGAATCAATCCGATTAGGTTGTCCGGCACCGATTCCAAGGGTCTGCCCTTCACTAGCAACCACAATCGCATTTGACTTTACATATTTAACTGCTGTTTGTGCAAACAACATTGCTTTCATTTGAGCTTCCGTCGGCTGCTTTTTAGAAACTACTTTCAAATCATCCATTGTTTCCGTTTCTAAATCGCGATCTTGCATTACGGCCCCACCTAAAACAGAAGTGGTTTCAATTTTTTGGGGAATTTGATTGGTAAAGGGAAGCGTTAACAAGCGAAGATTCTTTTTTCGAGCTAATTCTTCATAAGCATCATCGTCAAAACTAGGAGCAATCACGATTTCAAGAAAAATACTGTGTAATTTTTTAGCAGTGGCTAAATCAACGGGACGGTTTAAAGCCACAATTCCACCAAAGATAGAAATATCGTCACCTTCATACGCTTTATCCCAGGCTTCTTCAATGTTTCTTCCAATCCCAATTCCAGCTGGATTCATATGTTTAACGGTCACTACTGCTGGATCAGAAAATTCTGCGATAATTCGTAAAGCCGCATCTGCATCACGAATATTGTTATAAGAAAGCTGTTTACCATGTAAGATGTTAGCGTTTAAAACAGAATAGGGTTCAGAAATTGCATCACGATAGGCAGTCGCCTTTTGTTGTGAATTTTCGCCGTAACGTAATGGTTCAAATAAATCATAAGTATTAGTTACTTTTTGCGTAAATTCTGGACCAGTCAAATATTGAGAAATCAAAGCATCATAAGCAGCAGTATGTCTAAATACTTTTGCAGCTAGTTCTTTTCGAAATGCTGGAGTATCAGTTTTATCTTGAATTGCTTGTAACACTTTTGAATAGTCGGCTGGATCAACAACTGACAATACATCATGATAATTTTTGGCACCAGAACGAAGCATTGAGGGACCACCAATATCAATTTGTTCAATGGCATCTGCTTCAGTGATGTTTGGTTTTTCAATCGTTTCTTTAAAAGGATATAAATTAACTGCTACTAAATCAATCGGTTTAATTTTTTCTTCCTTTAGTTGTTGCATATGAGCAGGAACATCATGACGAGCTAATAACCCGCCATGAACATTGGGATGAAGTGTTTTAACCCGTCCATCTAACATTTCTGGAAAATTAGTTACATCCTCAATTGGAATAACTTTCACGCCAGCATCGTGTAATGCTTTAAAAGTTCCACCAGTTGAAACAATTTCAAAATCAAGTTTTTCCAATCCTTTTGCAAATGAAACCACATCGGTTTTGTCTGAAACACTAATTAACGCTCTTCTCATGATTTAAATACTCCCTCTGTAATCAACTTCTGTAATGTTTTTGGATATAACTGATGTTCGACAGCATGAATCTTCGCTTCTAATGAATCTAACGAGTCATCTGCTTCAATTCTTACTGGTTCTTGTGCAATAATTTTTCCACTATCAACGCCATCATTGACAAAATGAATGGTAACCCCTGTGACTTTCACGCCATAATTATAGGCATCATCAATTCCCTGTCGTCCGGGAAAGCTGGGTAGTAAAGCTGGGTGAATATTAATAATTTTTTGGGGATAAGCTTGAACAAATTGTGGTGTTAAAATCCGCATATAACCTGCTAACAAAATCCCATCGACTTGGTCAGCAGCTAATTGTTGCAAAATCTTTGCTTCAGCATCCTTACGATTTGGATAATCTTTGTAGTTAATAATGAAGATTGGAACGTTTTCTTGCTTAGCAATTTGGATTACTTTGACATCATCATGATCAACCACTAAACGGACAATTTGGGCTGGTAACTTTTGTGATTGAATATATTTTAGTAAAGCAGCAAAGTTAGTACCATTGCCAGATGCCATAACAGCTAACCGAGTTATTTTTTCCATGGAGATTCTCCTTCAAAAATAACTTCAGCATCAGTTGAATTAGTTTTAGGTTGTAATTTACCAATTTCATAAACTGATTGATTGATTTTTTTGAAATGATTCATCACAGCATTTAAATTCCCTGGCTTCACAATTAAAATCATTCCCAACCCGTTGTTAAACGTTTTTAACATGTCTTTCGTACTTAAATCACCAGTTTGTTGTAATAAATTGAAAATATCTAAAACTGGCCAACTGCCCCATGTTAATTTTGCTTGTAAATTTTTGCTAAAGGCTCGTGGCAGATTGCCGACAATTCCACCACCAGTAATGTTACTAATTCCAGTAATTTGATGGTTATCAAGCAATTTACTAATCAAGGGATAATATAGCGTAGTTGGAGTTAATAACTGAGATTGTAAATCATCGGACAATTTTTTGAAGTCCTTGGAATCTTTAATTCCAAACACTAAGCGAACTAGCGAATAGCCATTGGAATGAATTCCAGAAGATGGCAATCCTAGCAAAATATCTCCGGCAGTAGCATTTTTTGGTGAATCAAGAATTTCATCTTTTTCGGCAATTCCAACTCCAAAAGCTGCTAAATCATAATGTTTTTCCGCATAAAGACCAGGGAGTTCAGCTGACTCACCGCCGATTAACGATGCTCCAACTGCTTTAGTAGCTTGAGCAATTCCACTAATAATTTCAGCTGCCGTTTCAGGACGCATTTTATCAACCGCTAAATAATCTTGTAAAAAAAGGGGCTTAGCTCCTTCTGCAATAATATCATTCATTACCATCGCCACTAAATCTTGCCCAATAGTATCGTGTTTATCGGCACCGATGGCTAATAATAATTTGGTTCCAACTCCATCAGTTCCGCTCACTAATACTTGATGCTGATAACCGACTGGCAATTCAAAAACCGATCCAAAACCGCCTAGTCCAGCTAGTACTTGGGGAGTATAGGTAGCCTCAACTACGGAACGCATCTTTTGGACTGCTTCATCGCCAGCATGAATATCAACTCCGGCTTTGGCATAAGCGTCTTTTCCCATTCCAATCCTCCTTAAATATTACTGACCCACTTCGGGATCGAAAGTAATTTCTCCTGTTTTTTCTTTCGCAGCTAATTCAGGTTCGTAGTCATAAATAGGAGAAGGATAATGACCATCAAAATAAGCGGTCGTTAATCCGTTTCCCTTACCAGCATGCTGTAATCCAATTGAATCAACCAAGCCTTCAGTTGATAAAAATTGAAGCGAGTCGGCTCCAATTTTCTTGCGCATTTCTTCAGTCGAATTATTTGCTGCCATCAATTCCTTGCTAGTTTGCATATCAATGCCATAAAAAGATGGATATTTAAAAGCTGGAGAAGCAATTCGAACGTGTACTTCTTTTGCTCCTGCTTCACGAAGCATTCGAATAATATACTTTGAGGTCGTACCTCGAACAATTGAATCATCAACCAAAACTACTCGTTTTCCTTTTAGAACAGAAGGAATCGCACTTAATTTCATCCGCACAGCTCGTTCTCGTCGCTCCTGAGTTGGTTCAATAAAAGTTCTTGCAATATATTGATTTTTAATCAATCCCATTTCATTAGGGAGTCCAGAAGCTTCAGCATATCCCATGGTAGCTGATAATGAAGAATTAGGAACAGCCACAACAATATCAGCATTAGCAGGAGCTTCTTTGGCTAATTGTTCTCCCATTCGTTTCCGAGCTTGGTGAACATTTACCCCATAAATATCAGAATCGGGACGCGCAAAATAAATGTATTCCATTGAATCAATATTTAAGGTTGTATCAGTAGTATAGTGATCAATTTTCATTCCTTGGTCGTTAATCGTAATTAATTCACCAGGTTGAACATCACGAACAAATCTAGCTCCTACAGCATTTAACGCTGCTGTCTCACTAGTAGCTACATAAGCTCCATTAGGAAGCTGACCAATCACAAACGGGCGATAACCGTGTGGATCCAAGGCAGCATATATGCCATCTGGGGTCATTAACAAGACTGCAAAGCCACCATGAATCTGATTCAAAGCTTCTTTTAATTGTTCAACAAAAGTGGCTTTTTTTGAACGACGAATTAAATGCAACAAAATTTCAGTATCTGATGAAGATTGAAAAATGGCTCCCTTATCTTCTAATTCCTTGCGCAGCGTTTTAGCATTTGTAATATTTCCGTTATGAGCTAAAGCAACCTGCATATCATTAAAGTTCACCATAAACGGCTGAATATTTTCTACTCCGCCAGATCCAGCCGTCGCATACCGAACATGTCCTAAGGCTGCATTACCTTTCAAGTTTTTTAATTTCTGTGGATCTTCAAATACAGTGCTAAGTAACCCTAAACCACGTTCCTGCCATAAATGACCATGATTATTAGCAACGATTCCGGTCCCTTCTTGTCCTCGATGTTGTAAAGCATGTAACCCGTAAAAAGTTAATTCTGCGGCGTTCGGCATCCCCCACACTCCAAAGATTCCACATTCTTCATTTAAAGAATTAGCAGATTTTAATGGTTCAATTGCCATGTTATTGCCTCCTGATAACTCTTTTCAATTTCATTTTTTGGTAATGTAATATTTTGATCACGAGCTTCAAGTTTCAATTCGTTATTTTTCGTTACTTTCCCCATTAATTTAGCTTGTTTTCCAGCTAATTTCTCAAATTGTTCCTGATCTTCAGGTTTAACTGTTATTACAAACAACGAGGGGGTTTCAGCAAAATACCAGCTAACCGGCATATCTCGTTTGACGTTTGCACTCAAATTAGTATTAAAAGTCATTTCAGCAATCGTAACTCCTAAACCGCCTTCTGCTATGTCATGAGCACTATTGATCAGTCCTTGATTAATTCCAGCTAAAACTAGTTGTTGATGTTGTTTCTCCTTATCTTTATCAAAGTCGCTTAACTTGCCATTAATCTTACCGGTTTGCATTTTTTGTAATTCAGTACCATTAAAGTCCGGCTTAACTTCGCCGACTAAGTAAATTAAATCGTCAGCACTTTTAAAATTAATCGTAGTTGCCTTTTGAACATCATCAAGCAGACCAACCATTCCAACCATTGGTGTTGGATAAATTGCTTGTCCGTCAGTTTCGTTATACAAAGAAACGTTTCCAGAAATAATCGGGGTATTCAGTTCTTTTGCCATGTCGTTAATTCCTTCACACGACTGTGCAAGTTCATAATAAATTTCTGGATCGTCAGGTCAGGATCACCAAAATTCAAACAATCAGTGATTCCAATTGGGGTAGCACCAGTTGCTACGATATTACGAGCAGCTTCTGCGACCGCTAATTCTCCCCCAACTTTTGGAGCAAGATAGGTATAGCGTCCGCTAATATCAGTTGTCATTGCAAGTGCTTTAGACGTTCCTTTAATTCGTACTAGAGCAGCATCGCCACCAGGCTTGATAACGGTATTGGTTTTAACCATACTATCGAAGTGTTTAAATAAATCGGCTTTAGAAGCAATCGTACTCTGCTTTAATAAGGACGTTAACGTTTCACTAGCATCAGTTATTTGGGGCTGATATTGATTATTACCTTCATCATTTAGATGCTGCGGTTTGGACTGTTGCATTACTTGTTTAGGTGGATTAGTTAAATAATTAACATCAACATCTGCTACTTGTTGGCCTTTAAATGACAGCACATATTTTCCATCATCAGTAACCTCACCAATATCAACTGCTGAAAGTCCAGCATCAGCAAACACTTGCGAAACTTGAGCAACCCGATCCGCTTTAACCACTAACAACATCCGTTCTTGTGATTCAGATAGCATTAATTCATAAGGAGTCATATTAGTTTCTCGTTGCGGAACTTTATCTAAATCAAGATGAACACCAGTGCCAGCTTCATCAGCCATTTCAGCAGATGACGAAACTAGCCCTGCGGCTCCCATATCCTGCACCCCCACAATCTCATCGCCATGTTCACGGATTGCTTTAATGGTAGCATCCATCACTAATTTTTCTAAGAAGGGATCACCGACTTGGACGGCAGAACGATTTTTTTCGACTCCACTATCAAAATCGCTAGAAGCAAAAGTAGCACCATGAATTCCGTCTCGTCCGGTTTTAGCTCCAACGTATAAAATTCGATTACCAATTCCTTCGGCTTTACCAACTTGCATATCAGCTTGATTTAGCAATCCAACTGCCATTACATTAACTAATGGATTCTCTTGATAAGTAGCGTCAAATCCAATTTCACCACCAACGGTTGGAATACCGATTGCATTTCCATAACCAGCAATTCCAGCAATGATGCCATTAACTAGATGTTTGGTATCGTTATTGTTCAATTCCCCAAAGCGCAAGCTGTCTAACACAGCGATTGGTTGAGCTCCCATTGAAAAAATATCACGTAGAATTCCACCAACCCCAGTAGCAGCTCCTTCATAAGGTTCAACCGCTGAAGGATGGTTATGCGATTCTGCCTTAAAAACCACTGCTTGTTGATCGCCAATATCTAAAACCCCAGCTCCTTCACCAGGACCTTGTAAAACACGTTCATTTTTAGACCAGAATTTCTTCAAAACCGGCTTAGATTTTTTATATGAACAATGTTCCGACCACATAGCAGCAAATAATCCTGTCTCTGTGTAATTAGGTAACCGATGCAAATGTTCACAAATTAAATCGTATTCCTCAGTCGTCAAAGCCCAATCGCGGTAAATTTTATTTTCTTTGATTTCTTCTGGAGAAGGTTCATTTCTCATTGGTTCTGGAACTTTTCCCATAACGCACTCCTTGTCTTCCAACTAATTATCTAAAATGCTTTCAAATAATTTTCTGCCATCAGTATTCCCAAGAATTGCTTCAATCGCACGTTCTGGATGAGGCATCATTCCTAAAACATTTCCCTTTTGATTCGTAATTCCAGCAATGTCGTCACTAGAACCATTGACATTGGTTCGATATTTAAATACAATTTGCTGGTTTTTTTCCAAATCGGCAATTGTCGCCTGATCTGCATAATAACGACCTTCACCATGTGCAACAGGTAAAGTTATTTCATTCGTTGGATATGCCCGGCTAAATTCAGTGTCAGCATTTGTGATGTTTAATTTAACTTCATCGCAGAGAAACCCAGGATGCTCATTTTGCATTAATTGTCCTGGTAACAACCCGGCTTCCGTCAATATTTGAAACCCATTACAGATTCCTACAATTGTTTTACCAGCTTCATCAGCCTGTTTTACTGCATCCATAATTGGTGAAAACCTAGCAATTGCTCCCGAGCGTAAATAATCTCCAAAAGAAAATCCCCCTGGTAAAAAGATTGCATCATAGTCAGACAAATCAGTTGCATTATGTGATACTAACGTGGCATCAACTCCAAAATCTTGTAAAGCATGCATCATGTCCATATCACAATTAGAACCAGGAAATTGAATTACAGCAGCTTTCATGCTTAATCCTCCAATTCTTTTAAATCATAACGATACGTTTCGGTATTGGCATTAATTAAAAGAGCTTCAATCATTTTTACTAATTCTTGTTTAGCTTGTTCCATATCAGCAGCTGCAAATTTAATTTCAAAGTATTTTCCTTGTTTAACAGATTCAATCTTGTTAAAGCCCATGTGCGTTAAACCAGACTTAATGACTTCACCTTGTGGATCTAACACTGATTGTTTATATGAAACGTAGACTCTCCCAAAATACATAATCATTCTCCTATTTTTTGTTGCAAACGATCTAATACAACTGCATAACCATCAAGTAAATTACCAGTTTCTTTTCTAAAGACATCCTTATCAAGTGATTTACCGGTTTCTTGATCAACTAACCGCATGTTATCAGGTGAAAGTTCATCACCTAAAACTAACTCGCCAGTTTTAGTAATTCCAAACTCAAATTTAATGTCGACTAAATCAATCTTAATCTGTTCAAAGAGTGCTTTTAATGATTCATTAATTTTCAAAGCTTTAGTTTTCAATACTTTTATTTGTTGTTCATCGGCAATTTTTAAAGCGATAATTTGGGAATCATTAATCATCGGATCATCTAACTCATCAGATTTATAATAAAATTCCTGCACTGGCGGATTTAATTTCAACATATTAGGAACTGCAAATCGACTTACAAAATGACCAGAAGCAAAATTTCGTACAACTACTTCTAAAGGCATCATTTTCAAACGTTTTACCAGCACATCAGTATCACTTTCTAAACTAAGAAAATGAGTTGCTACGTCCTGACTATTTAAATATTGAAATAATAAGGAACTAATATGGTTGGTGTAGTATCCCTTTTGATTAATGGCTACCTTCTTTTTACCATTCAAAGCAGTGGCTTGGTCTTTACTGTGAACCCATAAAACTTCTGGATCATCAGTTGCAAAAATCACTTTTGCTTTTCCTTAAGTGATTTGTTCCCCTTTTTTAATTGATTTCATGATGTGCCTTCTCCCATGTTTTTAAATTCTCACTATTTTTTTGTCCTAAAACGGTTATGTGACCCATTTTTCGTTTCGGTTTAATTTGATCTTTTTGGTAATCATGAAAATGCCATTCTGGATGATTAATTAAATCATTGCGTGCCTGAGTCATCTGATCACCTAATAGATTAATCATGCAAATTGAATCATCCAATTGTGCAATCTTGGCAATTGGCAACCCAGTAATACTGCGAATATGTCCTTCAAATTGAGAAACATTACAACCTTCAATTGAATAATGACCAGAATTATGGGGACGCGGTGCTAATTCATTAATATAAACTTCATCGCCAACCACGAACATTTCAATTCCTAAAACTCCGTTTAAATTCAAAGCGTCGGCAATCATCCTGGCATATTCATGGGCTGCTTGAACTAATTTTTCTGGTAAATAATTATTTACTTCAGTCGTTTTTAAAATGTGATCTTGATGTGTATTTTGAGCAATGGGCCAAGTTCTAATTTCTTGATTCCCATCACGCGTTACCATGATGCTGATTTCTTGATTAAATGCTAATTTCTTTTCCAAAATCAGTGGTACATTAATTTTTCCAGTTAATTTATGTAAAACTTCCTTCATTTCGGCTTCATTTTCAATGTTCCATTGGCCATGACCATCGTATCCACCACTACGTGTTTTTAAAATGGCTGGATATCCCACTTTAGCTGCTGCCTGAGGAAGATTTCCAATTGTTGCGACATCTGCAAAATCTGTTACTGGAAGCCCAATTTTTTGGATAAATTCTTTTTCTAATAGTCGATCAGAAGTGATTTCCAATAGTTTAGTACCTTGAGGAACACTAACTAAATCGGAGACTTGTTTTAAAGCATCTGTATCAACATTTTCAAACTCATAAGTTAAAACATCACAAAGTTTAGCCAACTCAGTTAAAGCAGCAACATCATCATATTCTGCCACAATTTGCTTATCTGAAACTTGTCCAGCAGGTGAGTTAGGTTGCGGATCTAAAATAATAACGTTATATCCCATTGGTTTGGCTGCTTCTGCCATCATGCGGCCTAATTGTCCACCGCCAATAATTCCAATTGTAGCTGGAGGAATAATTTTATTATTCTTCATCTAATTTTTCCTCGCTTTCAAGTACTGACTGCACCGCATTTTTTCTAAAATTAATGACATTTTCTCGAATGGATTTATCAGACATAGCTAGTTGTTGCGCAACTAGATATCCAGCATTTTTGGCACCGGGAGTCCCAATTGCCACAGTTGCAACCGCGGAACACCTGATGGCATTTGTACAATGCTTAGAAGTGAGTCTAAGCCGTTAAGAGCTTTACTTTTAATGGGAACTCCAATTACTGGAACAATTGTATTAGCGGCAATCATACCGGGTAAGTGGGCTGCCCCTCCTGCGCCGGCAATAATAACCGAAACTCCTTCATTTAAAGTACTTTTTGCAAATTCAGTTAATAAATCTGGAGTTCGATGAGCAGAAATGATTTTTTTGTCATAAGGAACTCCCAAATCATCCAAAACTTGAGCAGTTTCTTTCATCGTTGGCCAATCTGAAATAGAACCCATCACAATCATAACTTTTGCCATTAATACTCTCCTTATAATTCGCCTTTTGGACTATCTTTCATATAAATTAAACCATATAGTTCTTATATATGTCAATTAAAGTTAACTTTTTAGTGAATTACAAATTTTAATGTTCGCTTTTTGCCTTGATTAATCAAAAAACAGAATCTTAGTATATTTAAATATTGTTTTTAATTAAAATGACATAAAAAATTAAGAAATACAAAAAAGACTCATACCAATTGAATATCAGTATAAGCTCTTAAAAAATATCTAATTAAAATTTCATATCTATATAAATCTTCATAATTTTATTTTCAAATATATAATTTTTAAAATTTCTTAAACAAAAAGCGATTGAATTCACTAAGAATTCAATCGCTTAATGCGAAAACAATTTATTCAAACATTTTATTTATTAATAAGATTAACAGAGAATCTAAATTATAAATAAAATTATTTTTCTTTTCTTTTTTTAGTTTTTGCCAAACCAAAAATTCCAAGAAGAGTTAATTCCATTATACCCAATAGCTCTAGAACACTATTGCTTTGACCAGTTTGTGGAAGATCTTTTTTATTTTCACTGACTGATTTATTACTAGAATGTTTAAAATTCTCTTGATCGTTAATAATTCCGTTATCAGCTGCTTTCTTAATCTCGACTGGTGTAACGGCCTTATTAATTTGGTCCTTAGCCTGATTAGCATCATCAGTTACCTTCTTAACGACATCTTTCTTTTTAGCTGGAGTTAAGTTAGGTTCGTTATTAATGTGACCAATCGCATCTTTTGTGGCATGATCTACATCATCGCTATCTGACTGCTTATCATTACTAATCTTACTATCACTGGCAGCTTGTTGAATATCAACAATCTTATCAATGTTACCTTCACTGGTAGTTAAGGCACTATCAACACCTGCGGTGTCACTAGCATTATCAATATTTGTTGAACCGTTAGCGACTTCTTTATCAATTGCTGCATCAGCTGAACTGATTTGATCACTAGTTAAGCCTAGCATCTTAGCAATCTTATCTTTTGCGGAGCTTGTCCGTAATCTGCTAGTTCGCCTTTAGCCTTGTTTTTAGCATTTTGCAAGTCGGCTGCATTTTGATCGTTAGTAATCTTAGTGATTCCGTCATCAGCGGCCTTCTTAATCTCATCTGGATTACCAGCGTTATTAATTTGGTCTTTTGCTTGATTAGCGTCATCAGTTACCTTCTTAACGGCATCTTTCTTTTCGTCTGGCGTTAAGTTTGGTTCATTGTTAATGTGATCAATCGCATCTTTTGCAGCATGATCAACATTGTCACTGGCCGTTTTCTTATCACTACTAATCTTGCTATCACTAGCAGCTTGTTGACTATCAACAATCTTATCAATGTTACCTTCACTGGTAGTTAAGGCACTATCAACACCTGCGGTGTCACTAGCATTATCAATATTTGCAGAACCATTAGCAACTTCTTTATCAATATCACTATCTGCTGAACTGATTTGATCACTAGTTAAGCCTAGCATCTTAGCAATCTTATCTTTTGCGGCTTGTCCGTAATCTGCTAGTTCGCCTTTAGCCTTGTTTTTAGCATTTTGCAAGTTTTGCAAATCAGCTGCATTTTGATCATTTTTAATGTTAGTGATTCCGTCATTTTCAGCATTCGTAATCGCATCTGGAGTAGTAGCGTTATTAATCTGATCTTTAGCTTGATTAGCATCATCAGTTATCTTATTAATCGCACTATTTTTTTCATCTTGCGTCAAGCTGGAATCGTTATTATTGATATGATCAATCGCATCTTTTGCGGCTTGATCTACATTATTAATAGCAGCTGTTTTATCACTACTAATCTTACTATCACTAGCGGCTTGTTGACTATCAACAATTTTATCAATATTACCTTCACTGGTAGTTAAGGCACTATCAACACCTGCGGTGTCACTAGCATTATCAATATTTGCAGAACCGTTAGCGACTTCTTTATCAATTGCTGCATCAGCTGAACTGATTTGATCACTAGTTAAGCCTGGCATCTTAGCAATCTTATCTTTTGCAGCTTGACCGTAATTTACTAGTTCACCTTTAGCCTTGTTTTTAGCATTTTGCAAATCAACAATCTTATCAATGTTGCCTTCACTGGTAGTTAAGGCACTTTTAACACCTGCAATGTCACTAGCATTATCAATATTTGCAGATCCATTGGCGACTTCTTTATCAATATCACTATCTGCTGAACTGATTTGATCACTAGTTAAACCTGGTATCTCAGCAATCTTATCTTTTGTGGCTTGACCGTATTTTGCTAATTCATCTTTAGCTTCGTTTTTAGCATTTTGCAAGTCAGCAGCATTTTGATCGTTAGTAATCTTAGTGATTCCGTCATCAGCGGCCTTCTTAATGTCATCTAGACTACCAGCGTTATTAATCTGATCTTTAGCTTGATTGGCATCATCAGTTACCTTATTAACGGCATCTTTCTTTTCGTCTGGCGTTAAGTTCGGTTCATTATTAATGTGATCAATGGCATCTTTTGCAGCATTATCGACATTATCACTTGCCGTTTGTTTAGCATTTTTAATATTAGTATCACTGGTTCCTTGTAATCCATCAACAATTTTATCAATGTTGGTTTCACCATCTTTCAATGAACCCATCATTGCTTCTGGAGTTTGGGAACTTTCAATATTATTAACTCCATCATTTACTGCATCATCAACTTCTTTTTGGCCATCGCTAATCTCATCAGGAGTCAACCCAGGCATATTGGCAATCTTATCTTTAGCAGCCTGTCCATAATTTTTAAGTTTGTTGATAGCTGCATCTTTGTCCTCTTTTGATGGGGTATCAGCAAGAAATTCAACTACCCGAAGTGCATTACCATTATTTTTCAAAGTAGAAATAATTGCCTGATTGTCTGCATCTTGTTGACTATCATCTAGATTCGTTAAAATATCAGTTTTACCTATAAAGTTATCAATTTCGGATCGAGAGATAGTTTGTAAATCTTGAACATCTGTTACTATTCCATTTTGGAAATACAATGTAACTGATTTAATTGGAATTGAATTAGACCCATCTGATAATTTCAGTTCCGCATTAGTTACTTTTAATGATCCATTCGCCAACATCGTAGTTCCAGAATTAGTGTTTTTTGTGGTATCAACAATAAATATCCCTGGGTGGTCAACAGTAAAGTTTCCTGAATTTTTGATTCCAAAAACTTGAATTTTTCCATTCCCATCAACATTAACTTGGAAATTACCATTTTGACTAATTGAGAAAATACCAGTTCCATCTACATGGATAATATCGCCAGTATAATTACCAAGGTTATTTCCATTGTATGTAAACGATGAACTGTCTGAAACATTCATTGTTGAACTATTAGTTAAATAAATTGGCTCAGACTTTGCTTGTCCATCAGTCTCAACATTTAATTTTCCATTATCAGCGATGTTGATTTCTGATGTACCACTGAGATAAATAGCTCCAGCCGTCATCCCTTTATCTGCAGGCTGACTATCATCAGCAATAATATTCAAAGCTGCATTTTTCCCAATTGATACATTAGCACTACTAGCTTTAATAGCATAAGCAGAACCATTGCTTATGTCTTCTCCACTACTATTAGCGCCATGTGGATGCAAAGTAACAGTAGAATTGTCTTCCAAAACAGCACCTTTTCCACCAGAACTTAATTCAATAACGTTTCCATTAACTGTGGAAGCATCAAAAGTACTTCCGGAAGTAAAAGTAATTGATTCCCCTTGAATTACTTGTTGTCTATTAGGAACACTAGTTGGAGTACAATCTTGAGTATACTTTTCTCCACCTGAAAATCCATTGTTGTATGATGTAACACTTGCAGAAGTAACCTTATTATGAATATAAATATCAGCACTTGGTGAATAGATTAGTTGAGATCCAGTATAATCCAAATTACTAAGATCATATCTACCTGCTCTAGAAATAATTCCATAATAGCTACGACCAAAAGCCTTTAAATTTTGAATCGTAACATTAGCGTTACTGTTTTGTATTCTAAAAGCATAGGGACCTAAATCTACAGTATAAGTCTCACCAGGAGTGGATTGAAGAACTACATTATCTCGCAAATTTTGCATTGTTATTTCAGTAGGGCCTGCGCTAGGAGCCAAAGTGCTAAGATCAATATTAGCTCCAACATTGATTGTAGGCGCGGTACCTTTCGTTAAAGCATCATAAAATTCTTGTGCAGTAGTTACAGTTACAGAATCAGTATCAGTTGCTGCTAATCGTAATTGAGCTTTATCATATGAATCATCAATCTCATCAACATTTTGATTTTTGGTAACATTACTATTATTTGGATCATCAGTTGTTGAGTTAACCACTTCAAGATTTTTAAACTTATCACTTTCTAATGTATTATCAACATCTTGTGCATTATCCGTTGATTGATAATCATTTTCAGAATCAGTAGCTGCTTGTGTTTGTGCTTCTGATTTTGTAGCTGTATTGTCTCTAGTTACTGATTCATTATTTGAATCAGTGCCTGCTTTTTCCTCTGCAATTGTTGTATCTGTTGCCGCTGATTGCTTTTGTTCTTCTGGTTTTGCAGCTGTATTGTCACTAGTTGCTGATTCATTTTTGGAATCAGTAACTGCTTTTTCCTCTGTAGCTGCTGGAATTGTTGCAACTAGCTGCTTTTGTTCTTCTGGTTTTGCAGCTGCGTTATCATTAGCTACTGATTCATTTTTGGAATCAGTGCCTGCTTTTTCCTCTGTAGCTGCTGGAGTTGTTGCAACCGGCTGTTTTTGTTCTTCTGGTTTTGCAGCTGCGTTATCATTAGCTGCTGATTCATTTTTGGAATCAGTGCCTGCTTTTTCCTCTGTAGCTGCTGTATCTGTTGACGCTGCTTGTTTTTGTTCTTTTGATTTTACAGCTGCGTTATCATTAGCTACTGATTCATTTTTGGAATCAGTAACTGCTTTTTCCTCTGTAGCTGCTGTATCTGTTGCAGCTGATTGCTTTTGTTCTTCTGGTTTTGCGGCTGCGTTATCATTAGCTACTGATTCATTTTTGGAATCAGCGACTGCTTTTTCCTCTGTAACTGCTGTATCATTAGTTGCTGATTCATTCTTTGAATCAGATCCTGTATTTTCTTGTGTGATACTACTACTGATTTGACCTATGTTTGTCTTTTGTCCTTGAGTCAAACTATTAGTATCGGCATGTACATGGTTATTATTTAATAATAATGTACCTCCTAATGTAGCAACTGAAAACATTGTTACAGTAATCGCACTATACATCCAATGCTTTCCTGCTTTATACATTTTATAATGCATCTTATTTTCACTATTCCACATGGAAAATCCCTCCCCAAAACATTTTAAAAAGATATTAATATAAATGATAGCATTATCATTTATATTGATGTTTTTAAGATAACATAGTCTAATTTTATTGTCTAACAAAGTAATTATTACAACATAGTTTTAATCAGTACATTTTTATTTGCTTTATTAATTTATAGAAATAACTAGAATTAATAATTTAAGTGACTTTGAAGGGATTTTATAGTATAAAAATAGAATGCTCATTGTCGGTATTAATTCGGTAATGAGCATTCTAAAAATTAATTTAATTTTTTAAATTTATTTTTAAATAATACATTTGTTTTATTATAAGGTTTAAATATTAACAATGTATCGTTAAAATAATTCTTGCTTAGTTATTTTCTTCATTCCATGCATATATGGCTGCAATACTTCAGGAATATTTACTGATCCATCATCATTTTGAAAATTCTCTAAAATTGCAGCTACTGTTCTTCCCACTGCTAATCCAGAACCATTTAAAGTATGAATATATTGTAGTTTTCCATTTTCATCACGATATTGAATATGAGCACGACGAGCCTGAAAATCAGTCGTATTTGAACAACTTGAAATTTCACGATAACAATCCTGTGATGGCATCCAAACTTCAATATCATGAGTCATAGAAGCAGTAAAACTCATGTCACTGCTAGTAAGAGTAATAACATGATAAGGAATTCCTAGTTTTTTAAGGGAACTTTCAGCTTGATGAGTAATGTTCTCTAACGCATCCCATGAATCTTCAGGCTTCGTAAATTGCACCATTTCTACTTTATTAAATTGGTGCAACCGGATTAGTCCTTTTGTATCTCTACCGGCACTTCCGGCCTCTGATCTAAAAGCTGGACTCAAAGCAGTAAACTTAACTGGTAATTTTTCACTTGGAATTACTTCATCACGATAAAAGTTAACCAATGGAACTTCAGCGGTGGGAATCATCGTCAAATCACTGTCTTTAATTTCAAAACCAGCTTTGTTTTCTTTGAACTTAGGAAATTGTCCAGTTCCAAACATCGAAGCTGAATTAACCATATAAGGCGGGATGATTTCTGTATAACCAGCTTTATCATTTTCATCTAAATAAAAATTATAAACAGCTCGTTCTAACATTGATCCAGCACCTAAGTAATAAACAAATCGGCTACCAGCAACTTTAGCACTACGTTTAAAATCTAAAATATCAAGATTTTCTCCAATTTCCCAATGTGGTTTGGGTTTGAAATCAAATTTACGTGGTGTTCCAACCTTGCGTAGTTCGACCGCACCTTCTTCAGTTAAACTAACTGGAACTCCATCATGTGGAACGTTGGGCAAATGAGCTTCAAGATCATCTTGTTCAGTTTTAACTTGCTCCAACTGTTCATCAAGTTGCTTGATTTCTGCTCCAACTTCACGCATGCGTGTGATAGCGTCATCAGCATTTTCTTTGTTCCGTTTTAAATGTGAAATCTGATCTGATACTTCATTTCTTTCAGCCTTCAATGATTCGCTTTTTACAATTAAATCCCGGCGTTGATTATCTAATTCCATTAACTTATCAATGGTTTCTGCTTCAACTCCACGTTCAGCCATCTTATTTTTATACCAATCTAAGTTTTGACGAATCATTTTCATATCTAACATTCTTATTTCCTCCTTTAAAAATAAACAAAAAAGACCCTCGTCAATTGGGACGAAGGTCTTTTCGCGGTACCACCCAAGTTCCTGTAATTATTACAGGCCCTTAATTTTGATTAATAACGGAATCGCCGTGCAGGATTAACTGCCAATTCACATACCGGAATTTTCGAATGATGACTCTCAGCAACGCCATCTCTCTGTATTTCTACTTATAAATATGCTTTTTCTTAATTATACAATAATTATTTATTTTAACCTAATACTTCTTTGATTTTTTCATCTAACAGTTTTATAACTGCTTTTTGTGCTTTTTCATTTGTAACGAAATCATATTTATCTCCATCAATCTCTATTTTAGGCGATAAATCATATTTTTCATACCACGAACGATAGCGTTGATTTAATTCATGATAATAATCATATAAACTCGCATCATTATCTATTTGTTCATATGATCGACCACGTTTTTTGATTCTTTTTAACATCGTATCAAATGAAACCGAAATATAAATTAATAAATCAGGCGTCTTTTGAAACTTACTATTTGGAATCTGCTGTAACATATTTTCTAACAAAGAGTCATAGGTTTGTACTTCAATGTCAGTTGACCGTCCTAAATCAGCATTAAGATGAAACAATAACGAATCTTCAAAAATTGAACGATCCATCACACTATATTTATTATTGCTAGCTTCTTTAATACTATCAAGTCGTTTATTCAAAAAGTAAATTTGTAATAAAAATGCATACTTTTTTGGATCTTTATAAAACAAAGGTAGAATCTGATTATCATCTACTGACTCATAAAACGCCGGTGCATTTAGATGTCCTGCTAACAAAGTAGTTAGAGACGTTTTTCCAGCACCAATCGTTCCTGATAAAACTATCATTTGATTATCTCCTTTTAACGACATTCGCTTAACTCGCATTTTTAATTGTATCATTAAAAATCAAAAGCTAGTTTATCTTTTTACTTTTTGTTTTCATTTTCAAGATTAGCTGGCGACACATCAATTTCGTCTAGCGGTATCAAATGAGTATGATGCGTAAACTTGTAAGCAAAGAATAAGATAATTACCAATGGAACACTAATATACGTGATAGCAATTTCAAACCAATCTCCATTAGCAAAAGCACCAATATCTTGACCAAAAATTACTACAATACATAGTATCAAACACATAATTGGTCCAACTGGGAATAAAGTAGCGTGATATTCTAGTTCGTCTAGGGTATGACCCTGCTTAATAAAAGCTCGTCTAAAACGATAATGTGACAGTGCAATCCCAAACCAGGCAATAAAACCTGTTAAACCAGAAGCAGCAACTAACCAAAGATAAATTTTGGGACCTACAAAACTAGTTAAAAATGTCAACAATGCAACTACCGTAGTAGCTAATAATGCGGCTGCTGGGATGCCGCGTTTATTTACTTTGCCAAACAGTTTTGGTGCATATCCTTCATCAGCCATAGAATATAACATTCTTGTGGAAGCATACATTCCGGAATTAGCAGAAGAAATCACAGAAGTTAAAATAACTGCATTCATTACACTAGCTGCCGCTGCTAACCCAGCACGTTTAAATACAATTGTAAACGGACTAATTGCAACGTCAGAAGCTGAGGAACCTAACAAATCAGGACTAGTATATGGAATAATAGCAGCAATCACAAAAATAGCTAAAAAGTAAAATAAAATAATTCGCCAAAATACTTCATGAATTGCTTTCGGAACACTCTTATGTGGATCATCAGCTTCTCCAGCTGTAATTCCAACTAACTCAGTTCCCTGAAATGAAAATCCTGCAACAACAAATACACTAATAATTCCAGGAATCCCGTTTACAAAAGGAGCTTGTTTATAGGTAAAATTACTTAACCCAGTGGCATGTCCTCCCATAATTCCCAAAATAGTTAAAAAACCAACACCTAAAAAGATAAAAATCGTAATTACCTTAATTAACGACATCCAAAATTCTGTTTCCCCAAAAGCTGAAACCGCTAAAATATTAATTGTAAAAATAATTGCTAACGCTCCCGCACTCCAAATCCATGCAGGCAGATGAGGAAACCAAAAAGCCATTACTAGCGCAACCGTGGAAATATCGACTGCAACTGTAATTGCCCAGTTAAACCAGTAATTCCATCCCATCGCAAATCCCATTGCTGGATCAACATACTTCGTAGCATAAGTAGAAAATGATCCAGAAACCGGAAGATTAGTTGCCATTTCTCCTAAACTGGTCATCAAAAAATAAACCATAATCCCCATCAAAACATAAGCGACTAAGGCACCTCCAGGTCCAGCATTGTGCACTGCTGCTCCACTAGCAACAAATAATCCGGTTCCAATACAACCACCTAAGGCAATCATTGAAACATGACGTGATTTTAATCCACGCTTTACATGTTCTTTTTTTTCAGCCATCAATATATCCTCCTATTTTTAAGCAAACGCTAAAAACTAAAAAGGCTCTTCTGAATTAATTCAGAAGAGCCCACTAAAATACACTAATTTCTAGTTTTAAAAGCGCTCCGTATTTTACAATACGACAGTGTTTGATTTATTAAATCAAACCCCAACAAAATAGTTACCATTTATTTTGTTTCGGCAGCTTTCCCTTTTACAATCTGTCATCAACCTAGTAAGTCTCAAAATTGTTACTAATAAAAGCTGCGCCTCTTCTTAAATTTATTATTCAATTATCTTTAGTATAAGTTCTTATTAAAATGAATGCAATACTCTTTTATAATTCATGTGGACATGCTCATGGTTAATCATCTGTTATACTGACAATAAAATTATATTAGGGGGCACGTTATGAATAAAAAAGCTTTGTTAATTATTGATTATACCAATGACTTTGTAGCAGAAAATGGTGCTTTAACTTTAGGAAAAGCAGGACAGGCTTGTGAATCAGAAATTATCAAGTTGGCTGAAGAATTTAAAAATAACGGTGATCTTGTGATTTTGCCAACTGACGTACACCAAAAAGACGATTCTTATCATCCAGAAACTAAATTATTCCCACCCCATAACATTCGTAATTCTTGGGGACGGAAACTATACGGCAACTTAAATCAATGGTATGAAAATCATAAACATCTTGAAAACGTTTGGTTAATGGATAAAACTCGGTATAGTTCATTTGTGGGAACTGATTTAGACTTAATCTTACGTGAACATCATATCGATACGCTTCATTTAGTTGGAGTGTCATCAGATATTTGCGTATTGCATACTGCAATTAGTGCTTATAATTTAAATTATGAATTAGTAATTCACGAAAATGCAATTGCTAGCTTTGATCCTAAAAATCAACAATTTGCTTTAAATCATTTTAAAAATGTCCTAGGAGCCAAAATTGTTAAATAATTTCAAATTTTTATTGACGTCCATAGGAGGCCATGCTATGATTGTAAAAACTTAAATATTGACGTGTAGTTCAGTTGGTAGAAACACCTGACTGTTAATCAGGATGTCGCTGGTTCGAGCCCAGCCACGTCAGTTACTAAAAAGACTTAATTCAAATGAATTAAGTCTTTTTTATCGAAACAAAAACATTACACCATCTAATCCACATTAAGATAAGAGAACAATAATTAATTGCCAAGATAGAAAATAATAATTTATTAATAAAAATAAGCTTCAGATTTGTTAAAAATTAGCGTAAACAAAAAGTGATAAATTCAGTTGAATTTATCACTCTCATTATTTAATACAACGAACGAATAAAAACTCGTCGCTCACTTAATTCCGGTGCATAACGTACATATAAATACTCACAAATTTGTAACCAAGTATAAGCAAAGAATGCTCCACCAATTACATCAGAAGGAAAATGAGCATTTAAATAAACTCTAGAAACCATTACCAAAATAAGCCAAATTCCTAAAGCAGTTCTCATAATCCAAACACTTGATTCTTTTTTTAGCATTGGTGCCACGATAATCCATAACACACTAATAACAAAAAAGGTTCCAACGACATGTCCACTAGGGAAACTAAAACCAGTATCTTTAGCTAAATGCATGCTAGGTCTAGGACGCGCTACAATGTGTTTTACTAAGAACGCCACTACGTTTCCACTAATAATCAAAAATAATGCGAAAAACGCCGGAACTTTATAACGAAATCCCCATAAAATAAATGCAATGACTAACATCCAAAGAATATCCATCTTCGGGCTGCCCAAAAAACTAATAAAAGTAAAAAGTTTCGTTTCAAAACCTGATTGGCCATGTTGCACACTACCAACAATGATAGTATCCAAAAAATCAATAAATCCAAATCTCATTTTAACCGCTATCGCTAGCAAAATAGTTATAACTAATGAGATGCTTAACTTATACGGACGACTAGGGTCCTTTTTAATTATCATATCGCTTACCTCCGCGAAATATATAATTAAAGTGTACCATAAATAGTTATTTTTAAATATAAGCGCTAGTAATCACAATAAAAATTTAATAAAATTAGTAGTATAAAATTAAATTAAAAGGGAGTTCAAAAATGCTTAATAGTATTTTAATTATGCTATTCGTAGGCGTCTTCGTTGGCATTTTAGGATCAATTCTCGGAATTGGCGGCGGGATGATTATCACCCCCGTTTTAACACTTGGCTTTGGTCTTGATATTAAATATGCCATTGGAGCCAGTATCATTGCAGTCATTGCAACTAGTTCCGGTGCTACAATTGCTTACTTAAAAGATAATGTCTTAAATCTTCGAGTAGCCATGTTTTTAGAAATTGCAACCTCAATCGGAGCAATCGTTGGAGCATTATTAACAGGAGTTGTTAATCCTATCTTTTTATATATTATGTTTGGTCTGCTTCTCTTTTTTTCTGGTGCAAACATGATTCGCAAATTACGTGGGAAACAGATTGAAACCAATGCTAACTCTGATGACAAACTGGCTCAAGAGCTGAAATTAAATGGCTCATATTATGATAAAAACTTGAAAAAAAACGTTGACTATAAGGTTACTAATGTTCCAACTGGATTAGGAATTATGTTTGGAGCTGGAATTGCCAGTGGTTTGTTAGGAATTGGTTCTGGCGCCTTCAAGGTGATTGCCATGGATACGTTCATGAAGATGCCATTAAAACCATCCAGTTCTACAAGTAATCTTATGATGGGGGTTACAGCAGCGGCAAGTGCTACTATTTATTTTTTCAATGGATCAATTCTACCCCAAATTGCGGTTCCAATGGCTCTCGGTATTATTGTCGGAGCTGCAGTTGGTTCAAGAGTCATGCAAATCATGCCTTCTAAACTAATTAGAATTATTTTCATTCCCATCTTAATCTATCTAGGATTACAAATGATTCTCAAAGGATTTGGGGTGAGTATTTAATGAAAAAAAATCCAGAAAAACAGACTGTCAATCAAAATAATTCACAATCATCAATGAATCGCATTGAATATACGATTGGTAACATTTTACGCTGGGGAGTAATCGTCTCAGCAATCATCATGATAATTGGTCTGTTTTTATACATTATCAAAGATAGTTTTGGTTACCCCAAAGGATATTATGCTAAATCATTTTCCCAAATTATTACTGGAATTATCGAAATGAAGCCTTATTCCATCATGATGCTCGGAATTTTTGCTTTAATCTTAACTCCAGTCTTACGAGTAATCGTTTCAATTTATTCTTTTTATAAAGAACATGACCACCTCTACGTTATTATTACTTCAGTGGTTTTGATAATTTTAATTTTTAGTTTTGGACTCGGATTATTTTTACATCTTTAAACCAAAAGAAGAAAAAACGCTTATGCGCTTTTTCTTCTTTTTTTAGATTTCGTTTTAAATAATTATATAACTGAATCACTAATTCCGATAGCAGGAATCCCATTGCGAGAGCTCCAGCAATCATCAAGACTTGCATCAAATAAAAGAACGCCAAATGGGGGCGATTCATAGCTACATATTTCATAACTTGATAAGCCTGACCTCCAGGAACTAATGGCACTAGAGCTGGGATATTAAAAATAATGACTGGCATTTTTTTATATTTAGCTGCTAGCATACCGCAAATTCCAATGGTAAAAGCCCCGAAAACATTTGCTCCAACATATCCACCAATAAAGGTAAAGTAAGCCAAATAAACCAAATATCCGGCTACTCCCACCAATCCACCAAGATTTAAAGCTTTTGGCGAAACATTGATTAAGATTGCAAAACCTAAGGTAGCAACGTAAACGCCTAATATTACAATTAATAAATGCATTTAATTCCTCCCTACCCTAACCAAACTAATGACAAAGATACTCCAAATCCAAGAGCACAAGCACAAATCAACGCTTCAATTCCACGCGCTGGACCACTAATCAAGTTTCCAGTGATTAAATCTCGTACCGCATTAGTAATTTGAACTCCAGGAACCAGCGGCATTACTGACCCAATAATAATGTTATCGGTACTCTGACCTAAACCAAAACGAACCGCTAAGATTCCCATAGCTCCAATGGCGGCTGCCGCCACAAATTCACTAATAAAACTTGCATTAACCCGTGAAACGATAGCATGAAAAATCCACCAGCCTAACATTCCAACCAAGCAAGTGATAAGGAAATCATGAATATCATTATTAAACACCACCGTAATACAGCCAGATAGTAAAGCAGCTGACAAAAGCATCATCCAGAATGGATAATAAAATCCAATGTGCTCGACCTTTTTTAATAAGCTATAAAAACGATCCAAGGATATTTTATGGGCAGCAAATTGCCGTGAAAGACGGTTAACTGCTGCTATACGCCGTAAATCAAAATTACGTTTTTCAATTTCACTAATTTGTGCGCCAGCTTCATCATTGGCAGAAATCATCAACCCGGTAATCGTTACATAAGCATGCAAATCATCTAACCCTGCATTTCTTGCAATTCGTTTAATTGTATCCGAAACTCGATTTAATTCGGATCCGTTTTCAATTAAAATTTTTCCAGCCAATAGACAAGTCTGCACTACTTTATTTTTATATTCTCGTGAATTTTTGGATTCATGTTTTTCTGCCATTTGACTCACCAGCTTTCTTTTGAATTATTCTTCCATGTAAAACCTTACTATAAATAATCAGAATTTTAAACATCTTTAAAAAATCATTTTACGTATTAAGTAGATACCGCTATAATTAACATACAAGTTGCGTTCGAAACACAGGAGGAAATTGTATGAGTGATAATTTATCATTTAAAGACTTAAGTTCACAAGCACAGGAAAAAGCAATTAATGAATTCGTTCCATTTTATATTGGCCTACTTCGTAACAAAGAATTAGACGTTATGACCATCTTTGATATGAATCATGTTATGGCAGACATCAATCGTACGATTAATACTGCTAGCAACAAAATTCCAGAAGATTTATACGAATATGTCATTAACTTTAACAATGATGACTATCACACTTTAATGAGCGAATTACCACAAACTTACTTTGATAATGGTAATCCTACTACTGATTGGAGTGAATGGTACGTTTCTGAAACTAACAAATTAGACCCAAATGCTACCCTTTAATAAAATACGAAATCTTGATTATTTTAAAGAGCTTATTCGATTTTAAATCATAATAAGTTCTTTTTTATTAAAACATTAAAAAGATTCCAGCTAAAAATTATTTTCCTAACTTTTAGCTGGAATCTTTTTCTCAAATAAGCTATAACTTTCTAAATATCTTTATCTTTATCATAAAAAAAGTCTTCATCTTCACCATGAGTGGTTTCAGGCTGAATGGTAACATGATCAATACCGTATTTTCCTTTTAATAACTGATTAATCTGGTCATAAATATGTTGTACTTGATTAAGCTGCATATTTTCCATATTTACATGCGCCGAAAATACAATACTGTTTTCATCAACCATCAATGCATGCACGTGGTGCACCCTAGTAATACCATCAATCTTCAACAAATCCTGGTTAATTCCAGCATAGTCAAGTTTGGGTGCACATTCCATCAAGATTGCAATTGTTTTGTGAAGTACAGGCAAGCTCTCCCATAAAATATAGCAAGCCACTAAAATGGTAATAATAGGATCAATAATGGTCCAATTAAAAAGCTCAATCAAAATTCCTCCAACGATAATACCCATTGAAGAAAGAGTGTCGCTTAGTAAGTGAAGATAGGTGGCTTTCATATTTAAGTTATGTTTCGCACCTTTACTTAATAACAGTGTAGAAATCAGATTGGCAACTGTTCCAACTACTGCAACTATTAGCATAACTAAGCCATTAATTTTTTCCGGATTCTGAATGCGATCAATGGCTCCAAAAATCAAGAAAACTGAAAGAATTATCAGAAAAATTGCATTAAAAAGCGCCGAAAGAATCTCAGCTCGTTTAAATCCATAAGTGTTGGTCTTGGTTTGTTTCCTTTTACTAATCACGTGTGCAACATAACTAAATATAATTGATAAAGAATCACCTAAGTTATGAACGGCATCCGACAATAACGATAAACTCCCCGAAAGAAGTCCACCGACAAATTCAAATACAGTAATTAAAGCATTTAACACTGTCACTTCTAAAAAGCGCCGTCCAGACAATTGTTCTTGATCCATTTCAAAGTCTCCTTTTTACAATCGACTTCTCTAAATAAAATCACCATCATATTCATTAGCTGGTATTTTGCTAAAATCATATTTTTCTACTTCTTCACCAGTTTTCAAATACGCATGCAGGCTTTCAGAGATCATTAAATTAACAGTATTATCTTTTTGTTGGAAAACCACAACTGGTTTGCCCATTTGAACTGCTGCACCAATTTCATAGGCTGTTCCACTATCAACATTGTCACCTACAAAATCAATCACAGCAACTACTGCATCAGCTGCTTCAATATTTTCAATATCGCGTTGATAAATTTCTTTAGCCCAGGGTTTAGTAAACTCTTTATTCTTCGCCTCTTGGTGTTTACGAGGTGAATAAAAATCTGCTACCGTCGGATTATTAGTAAGTGCTTTTTCCACTACTTCAATCCGTTGAATTTGTTCTTCACTAAAAAACGGACTTGCTAAATAAATTTGTGCCATTTTAATTCTCCTTATTATTCTTCAACAATCCGCCAATTGCCTTCACCGGCTTTGGCAATTTGGTTTAAAAAGTGTAAAACATTCTCTGCTCGTTCCTTATCATGTTTAGTTAACAAGTTTAATCCAGTTCCGGTATTCATCGGCTGACTTAAATTAAAATCGCCTTTTGTACCTAAGATTCCTTCTGAAAAGGCCATTACTGTTTCACCTGTCTTAATTTTAGTAACTACAAAAAACAATGTAAAATCATCATTTTCCGTCATATAAACCGGCATTGCCCAAATTCCATCGGCAATCTCATCCATTTGGTATTCCATGAATTTATAATCTTTATGATTTTCCTTAGTAACTGGCGTCTTTAAAGTAAACATCATCTTATCAAAAGCCGAGTTACCAAGCTGTATATTATCTTCCAAGGACTTTCCCCTTTCGTTATTTATACATATTTTAGCATATCAGCAGGCACCGCAGCTTTAAAACTTAATTCCCGTTTTTGAAATGGGTCATAAAACTGTAATGAAACCGCATGTAAAGCCTGTCGTTTGATTCCCTGATTCAAGGGTCCGTGATATAATTCATCGCCTAACAGCGGATGTCCTGCATCAGTAAAATGAACTCTAATTTGATGAGTGCGTCCCGTGTGTAGTTTAACTTCGAGTACAGTAGCAGTTGGAAGTCTATTTTTAACCCAGTATTCTGTTTTAGCATCCTGACCAGCTGGTGTTACTTCACGAGCAAAATTATTATCAACCCTTCCAATCGGTAAATCAATCATGCCGTGATTGTATTCTATCCTACCTGCAACTACTGTTAAATAACGTTTATCAATCTGATGGGATGCTAATTGTTGGTTAGCATAACTATTGGCAAGTCGGTTTTTAGCTACCAATACCAATCCACTCGTAAATCGATCCAAACGTGTAATTATATGCGGGCGTAAATCACTAGTATGTTCAGCAACTAAATGCCCTTTAATTCGATTTACTAGTGTATCAGTTCGATTAGAAGGCCCGGGAACGGTCGTTAAACCTGCTGGCTTATTAACTATCATCCAGTTATCATCTTCGTAAATAATCTCTATCTGCTGATGACTGATTAAGACATTTGGATCAGCAGTTTCTGGGGGAAACACAACTGTTACGGTTTCCCCACTGCTAATCTTTCTTTGTGGAGTAATCTTTTGATTATCAATTTTAAAACTATCATCACGACTTTTTAAAGCAGAATACATTCGATGACTAACACCATGCCTACTCAAAAAATTTTTTAATGATATCTCACTTTGCGTTTCATTTTTCCATTTAACCTGCATTAAGACACCACCTTTTCACGGTCTAAGCATGATAATTCTTTTTAATTTTATCAGACAAATGCGACTGCAACAAGATTTCTAATTAGGGCATAAAAAAATCCGATAACAAAAATGTCATCGGATTTCCTTAATATACATTAAGATTGATCATCAACTAATCCTGAAGTAATCAAATAATTATAGGCATCAGCTGCTTTTTTATATTCATGTTCTTTCGAACCATTCCAATCTTTAGAAATTACCATCCCAGTATCTGAAATATAGTTCGTAAAAGCACGGACAGCAACTACATCATCAGCTTTGGGAGTTGCTTTAACCCCCTGTTGCAAGCCATCAGTTACGGTTCCTAAAATGTCAGCATCAGCAGTATTTTTATTAACTGTTAATCCAATTTTTTCAGCATCTTTTAGTAGTTGTGAATAGGTTTTATTTTCCATGTTATTAACTCTCTCTCTAATAATAGTTTCTTTTCTATTATAACCTTAATCACTCTTTTTTCATATGCAGGGTTAAAGCGTTCACGGCTACAATCACAGTCGACAACGACATAATAATTGCACCAACTGCTGGTGAAAGAATAATTCCCCAAGGTGCTAAAATCCCAGCAGCCAAAGGCATGGCAATAATGTTATATCCAGCTCCCCACCATAAGTTTTCAACCATTTTAAGATTAGTGGCTTTGGCTAGATTAATGAAATCAACAATATCCTCTGGATCACTTTTTACCAAAACAACATCAGCTGAGTCAATGGCAACATCGGTTCCAGCACCAATTGCTACCCCAATGTTAGCCCGAGATAAACTAGGAGCATCGTTAACTCCATCTCCCACCATCATGACATCGTACCCTTTAGCTTGATACTGTTTAATAATTTTTTCTTTATCACTTGGAAGTAACTGTGCTTGATAAGCAATATCTCCAAGTTCATGCGCAACCCGTTTAGCAGACAAATCATTATCACCGGTTAACATTACTGGAATCAAGTGCATCTTGCGAAGATTTTTAATCAATTCAAATGATTGTGGACGAATCACATCTCCTTGAGCTACCACTCCTAAAACCTGATTGTCGCTAATCAAGTAACTAACTGAATTTCCAGCACTCGCCAATTGATTAAATTGATCAATATCATAACTAATTTGATGTGCTTTTAGATAGTCAGCTGTCACAATCAAATAATCTTTGCCTGAAATCGTACCTTTTAGCCCGACTCCTTGAATAATTTGAACATTAGTTGCTGAATGTGGCTGGATACCATCTTTTTTAGCTTGATTTAAGATTCCCAACGCTAATGGATGACTCGAATCCAATTCCAAATCAGCCAAGATAGTCAAAACTTCCGTCTTACTTAAATCAGAAGTCGTTTCAAGGGCATTAACATTAAAAACTCCTTCAGTTAAAGTCCCGGTTTTATCCATAAAAACGTATGAAAGTTTTTTAACTCTCTCAATTGCTTGACGATGTCTAATTAATAGACCATTTTGAGCAGCAATTGATGTACTACGAGCAACTACTAGCGGGATTGCTAAACCAAGAGCATGGGGACATGCAATTACTAATACTGTAACCATCCGTTCCAATCCATAACTTAACCCACTAACAATTGTCCAAACAACTAATGCTAAAATCCCAATACTTAAAGCCCCATAGAATAACCATCTTGAAACGTAATCAGCCATTGTTTGTGCTTTAGATTTTTCCTTTTGAGCTGATTCAACTAATTTAATTACTTGCGCCAAATATCCATTGGAACCAGTTGCTGTAACTTTTTCAACTAAACTGCCGTTTCCATTAATAGATCCGCCAATCACTTTACTCCCAGGTTTTTTTGCTACTGCTTTTGATTCACCTGTTACTAATGCTTCGTTGACTGCGCTGTCACCTTTCACAATCACACCATCAGTTGGAATTTTTTCTCCAGCTTGAACCAATACTTCTTGACCTACTTGCAATTTATCCAGTGGAACTGATTTCGTTGATCCATCTGGTAACAACAAATGAGCGGTATTGGGAAGCAATTCAGCCATTTTCTTAACGGCACTTCCGGCATTCATAACGGCACTCATTTCAATCCAATGACCTAAAAGCATTATGACAATCAAACTAGCTAGTTCCCAAAAGAAATTCATAACGTGGGCATCATGATTAACAAACGTGTTGATAATAAATGAGTAAACGCTATAAACATATGAAACACTAATTCCCATCGTAATTAATGTCATCATTGCTGGTGCATGATTTTTTAATTCTCGTTTTGCACCTTTAAAAAAAGGTTCACCACCATAGAAAAATAAAATTGTAGCCAAAATTAATACAATCCACTGTGAACCAGGAATATCACGCTGATATGCAAAGGTAATTCCCATTAAAGGCGATAAGAGCATAATCGGAATTGCCAAAATTAGCGAAATCCAAAAACGACGTTTAAAATTACCCATATTCATCATTTGTCCGCCGCCCATGTCCATTGACCCACTGTGGTTCATTTGCATCCCTTTCATATCACCATGATTTGAATGAGACATCTTCATCTTTTTCAAAAATATCACTCCTCTTAATTACATTCCCCGTTAGGTAAACAATTACAATCAATTTTAGTTGGTGCCGTCTTCGCTTTTTGGGTTAAAAGACGGCTTAGTTCAGCTAAATCACTTTGTGTCATTTTAGTATTTTTTACTAAATCAATAATCGACTGTCCTTTTTTCATAGCACAAAGTCTAGTAAACAATTCCTCCGCACTTTGATTCATAGCTTCTTGTTCTGGCACTAAGGGCAAATACACAAAATGTCGGTCTACTTTTTTATTCTGCAAAAAGCCCTTTTTCGTTAATCTAGTTAACAAAGTTTTAATGGTAGAATCCTTCCAGGCAGATTCACATTGTAAATTATCGATAATTTCTCGTGTGGTACAAGATCCAAGTGACCAAACAATGCGCATCACATTCCACTCTGCACCAGTCACGCTTTCATTCTTATTTGTCATCATTGTTCACCACCATTGTTTACAATTGTAAATACAAATTACATTATAGTTTACATTTGTAAACGATGCAAGTAAAAAAGAATGAACTAAAAAGTTCATTCTAAAAAATCAATATTTGCGTAAATATATTTTATCAATCGCATGACTTTGCCCTTTATGAATGATGACATTAGCTCGATCTCTTGTTGGTAAAATATATTCATTCAAGTTAGGAAGATTAATCGTCTCCCAAGCATGTTTAGCCATCGCAATCGCTTCATTGGGTTCTGATTTAGCATATTTATAAAAATAATTTTTAGGATCTGTAAAGGCGGTTTCCATCAGTTTCTTAAATCGATTCAGATACCATTCTTCAATCAAGGTAGAATCAGCATCAATATAGATGGAAAAGTCGGTAAAATCACTTACATAAATATTTTGTCCCGCCGGAATCTGCAAGGTATTAATTCCTTCAATAATCAAAACATCTGGATTAGTAACGACATCAAATTGATTCGGAATAATATCATAAACTTGGTGAGAATAAACTGGAGCTTTAACTTCTGATTCTCCAGATTTGATTTTAATCAAAAAGTCAATCAATGCTTTCATATCATAACTCTCTGGAAAACCTTTCCGCTCTAGAATTCCTTTTTCTTGTAAAGTCGCAGTTGGGTACAAAAATCCATCAGTCGTAATTAATTGGGTTTTACGATTTGGTAATAAGTAATCAAAAAGATATTTCAATAATCGAGCCGTAGTTGATTTACCAACCGCTACACTGCCAGAGATACCGATGATAAATGGCACGCGAAATGGCTTACGTTGTAAAAAATCACTTTTTTTCGTTTGCCATTGCCGATAACTATCTAACGCTGAACTAATATAATGCACTAATGGCATATAAATTTTAGTAACATCTTCTAAGGAAACTTGATCATTAAATGCTTTTAAATTTTCTAAATCAGCTCGAGTAATCGGATTTAAATTAGTGGGATAAAATTGTTCCCAGTTATTTTTGTCATATGCATAAAAATTATCCACTTTTTACTCCTTTACTTGGCGATAGTCATCCTTAGGAACTTTGGCAAATAATGGTGATGGTTTCCCGATTGAAATAATGTCTAAACGATGCATGGCCCTTGTACAAATTGTATAAACCAATTTGTCATCATTTTGATCTGGATAGTTAGTATCAGATCCATCCCACATTACTACAGCATCAAATTCAAGTCCTTTGGCTAAGTAAGCTGGCACTACAATCACACCATTTACTAATCTCTGGTTCTCGGTTTGAATCAGGGTTGCTTGAATCCCGCGATCTTGTAATTTTTGATAAACATCCTGACACTCTGCCAAAGTTTTTCCAATGATTGCTGTAGTATCTTTAACTTCGGTATTTAATTGGAGCTGGTTAGCTAACGCCGTAATCCCTTGCGTTTCATCATCAACGACTGTGATAACTGGCTTTTCTCCCGTACGAGCATACGCTTCAATATCCCCACCATCAGGAATCAGATACTTAGTGAAGTCCGTAATCTGCTTGGTAGAACGATACGACTTCAATAGATTAATTACTTTAATTTTTTCTGGATCAAACATCTGCTTTAAATCGTCCATTATTGTATGGTGATATTGATGAGTAAAGATTGCCTGATTTAAGTCACCTAATAAAGTGAATTTAGCACGCGGAAAATTCCATTTCAAATATGCTAACTGAAATGGGGTATAATCTTGAACTTCATCAACAAAAAGGTAACGCATTTCAGTATCTGGATGCTTTCCAGTCACTAAATCAAAAAGATATAGATAAATTGAAACGTTAGTCATACTAATGTGACCAGCTTTAAAACGCTCAATGGTATGCTCCACACTTTGTTGCCATTCAGTTTCGCTAATTTTCCATTTACTCAAATCAGCCATCTTAGGCACACTGCGCAATAAATTTACAAATTGGCGATTAATACTAAAAAAGCGGTTTTTCATAATTTGAACTCTAACTTTTTTAAAAGCATCAGTCACAATTTGTTTTGCTAAAAAATTATATTCCTTATCGCTATCTTCTATCTTTTCTCCATACTTAGCATATAACATTTGCAACTGTTGCTTTGATAGACTTTCAACTGTTTCTTCAACCCAGCGTTTCTTCATTTCACTACTAATATGTCGGTTTAAAATTTTTAATAATTTTTCTTTTGTTCCAGCAAGTCGATTACGCAAGTTATAATTTTCATTAAAACTATAATAAATTTGTTTAATTTCTTGTTTTGAGATGAACACTTTACCTTGAAACATAATATTTTTAAACTGAATGTCGGATTGATTTAAGTGATCAGCGTAGTCTGTCACTAATTTGAAAAAGTCCAAACTATTTTTAAAATCCGCAATATTTCGCTGCTGAATATCTAAATTTTCATCAAATCGTTGCTGAATCGTTTCTACTTCTAAATGAGGTACCCGGCGATTAATAAACTGATAATAAGTCATCTGCACCATATTTTGTTCACCAAGTTCAGGTAAAACCTGATTAATATAGTCATTAAATAATTGGTTCGGTGAAAAAAGAATCAGTTGTCCTGGATTCAAATTACCGCGATAACGATAAAGTAAATAAGCCACTCGTTGTAAAACTGCTGCTGTTTTTCCAGACCCTGCTACTCCTTGAACAAATAAAAGGTCGGAACTAGTATCTCGAATAATCGCATTTTGTTCCTGTTGAATTGTGGCTACAATACTCTTCATCTTAGTATTAGATTGCTTTTCAAGGTTTTCCAGCAGAACTCGATCACCAACTGCTTCATCTGTGTCAAAAACTGTTTCAACAACTCCGTCTTTAATTTGAATTTCACGTTTTAAAGTTACATCAACCGTCTGTTTACCCATTGGTGCGTTATAAGTCATTTCCCCCATACCACTGTCATAGTAAACACTACAAATAGGGGCTCTCCAGTCATAAATCAAATAATGATCTGGATGCTCTGGGTCTGTGAACGAAGCTAACCCGATATAGATTTTTTCTGGATTCTGCTCTCCATCTTCCTTCAAATCAACTCTAGCAAAATAAGCATTCTGATCCAGTTTTTGTAATGTTTCCAAATCGCGAGTTGCGGTTTGCCAGCGATTCTGCTTTTGCGATAACATTTGCTGTTGTTGACGCACTGATACCCCTGTGTCCATTTGACCAGCATAGGTACTAGTTTTAATGCGAACATCATTATAAAAGTTTTTTTCTAAATCTTTTTGACCAGCTTTGGCTCGCTTAATTGTCTTCTCAGTTTGCTGCTCAGCTATTCCAATTTGGTCTCTAACAAAATTCAAATGTTTTTGTTCATATTGTTTCATTGCTTCATTCGACTCGCTCATCACGCACCTCCAACTCGTTAAACTCGATTAATCATTCTAACATACTTACTGCACAAAGACGACGATAATAAAGCGAATGTGATAAAATTTAGAAAAAGCACACGAGGAGGAATTTAAGATGGATGGAATTAATTTATATTTCGTACGTCACGGTCAAACTTTTTTGAACCGTTATCAAAGAATTCAAGGATGGGCTGATTCAGGTCTAACTTTGAAAGGAATTAACGATGCTATTAACGCTGGTAAGGAACTTTCAAAAATTAAGTTTGATCAGGCTTATAGTAGTGATACTAAACGGGCCAGCAACACCGCTCATATTATTTTAAAAGCAAATCCTTCAGAAATTGAAGATGCAATTCAAAGACCATCATTACGAGAGGAAAACTTTGGATATTTTGAAGGAAATGATGCCGCACAAGCTTGGAATATGATTGGTGGTCCACACGGTGCTTTTAACTATGCTGAAATGATTAAAATGTTTGGAATGGAAAAAACGCGTGATATGATTGCAGACGCCGACCCTTATGGGGATGCTGAAAATGATCAAAAATTTTGGGGACGTTTGCAACCCGGCTTAGATGAAATTGTTGCAACTGCACTTAATGGACAAAATATTTTAGTGGCTGTTCATGGCACCTTAATTCGCAGTATTGTTAGTAAATTCAGCGATATTGATATTACCGAGCCCATTTTAAATGGTAGTGTTACTAAAGTAGTTTACAAAGATGGTAAATACAATGTTGAATTTTACAATAAAGTTTCAAATATCAACTCCTAAGGAGACCTCATGGAAAATAAACCCACTCCAGTAATTACAATTGGTTTAAATGTCAATAATTCTCATTTTGACTATTCAATGGAAGAATTACAAAACCTAGCAGCTGCTAATCATATGGAATCAATTGAAACAGTAGTACAAAAATTGGATCATCCAGATGCAGGCACTTATTTTGGCAAAGGAAAAATTGAGTTTCTTGCTCAATTAATCCAGACCACAGCTGCTGACACAATTATCGCCAATGATGAACTGAGTCCCAGTCAAATAAGAAACATTGAAAAACAAACCAATGCAACTGTCATTGACCGGACTGGTCTAATTTTAGAAATTTTTGCTAATCGTGCTCAAACTAGCGAAGCTAAGCTCCAAGTGCAAATGGCAAAGTTAAAATATCAACTCCCCCGCTTGCGAACCAGTGCCAGCCAACGACTTGACCAGCAATCTGCTGGCGGAGGTTTAGCTAACCGTGGTTCTGGAGAAACTAAAATTGAATTAAGCCGAAGAAATATTGAACATCAAATTGACCACGTTCGCCGTGAATTAAAAGAAATTGACAAATCACATCAAACTCAAAGCAAACGGCGAAAAGAATCTGATATAAAAACAGTTGCCTTAGTCGGATATACAAATGCCGGAAAATCTACTATTATGAATCAACTGGTAAAAAGATTTGGTGAAAACGAAGACAAACGGGTTATGGTGAAAAACATGCTGTTTGCTACTTTAGACACTAGTGTCCGCGACATAAAAATGGCTGATAATAAACATTTTCTTCTCAGTGATACAGTTGGATTTGTTAGTGATTTACCCCATCAATTAATACAGGCTTTTAAGTCAACCCTAGCTGAAGCTGCCAATGCTGATTTGTTAATTCAAGTCGTTGATTACTCGGATGAAAACCAGGAATTAATGATGCAGACTACCGAGAAAACTTTAAAAGAAATTGGGGTTCCTAATCTACCAATGATTAAAGTTTTCAACAAGGCTGATCTGGCTGGCGCCTCTTTTCCTAATCGTGAAGGTAATAATTTGATTATTTCTGCCCTCGACTCCCACTCAATTGACCTGTTAATTAGTGTGATTCTTGAAAAGCTTTTTCAAAGACTATGTAACCAAAACCTTTTTAATTCCTTTTGATCAAGGAGATTTAAGCTCAACCTTTAACGAAAAATTTGATGTTCAAGAGACGAACTATACTGAAAATGGAACTGAGTTAACTGTAAATCTTCCTCAAGCTAGCGCTGAACGTTATTCTAAGTATGAAATAAAAAAATAAACTTAGTCGTTGACAATTAATGATTAGCCATTTAAAATGTTGTTAATAACTTAAAGAAAAAATTTAAGTAATGCTTCTAAGAGAGTCTGATTCTTTCTGTAATTCAGATGTTGCATCTTAATTAGCCACTTTAAGTTCTTCAACTTAAAAATTAATTAAAAGTGCTTTTACATTTGTAAAAGAATCTGGGTGGAACCGCGCTTTAGCGTCCCTGACAATTATTTGTCGGGGGCGTTTTTATATTTTTAAGTTATCTGTTTTTGTTCTATGTGTAGTAACATGTTTGAATAAATCTTTAAGTTAGGTTACCTAAAAATGAGAATTGTTACGCTTGGTACCCTAGCTTAATGAAAAATTCAAATTGATTAATTGAACAGGTTAGATTTAAAAGTGCTTCTACATTTTGTAGAAGAATTTGGGTGGAACCGCGCTTTAGCGTCCCTGACAAGTTTATTTGTCAGGGCGCTTTTTATTTAAAGGAGGAACTATCATGGAAAAACCACACAAAGAAGTTGAACTAAATCGATCACTTGGCCTTTGGTCGGCACTTTCGTTAGTAATCGGAACCATCATCGGAGTGGGAATTTTTGTTCGCCAAGCTGCCGTAATTGATGATGCAGGTTCTCCAACGGCTGCATTATTAGCATGGCTAGCTGGTGGGTTGCTCACTCTAGCTGCTGGTCTCACAATTGCTGAACTAGCCTCACAAATTCCCAGCACTGGTGGTCTATATGCATATATGGAAGAAATTTATAATAAGTTTTGGGGCTTTTTATCTGGTTGGATGCAGATTATTGTTTACGGTCCTGCCATGATTGCTGCTTTAGGTTCATACTTAGCGATTTTATTAGGTGATTTTTTCCATATTAATCCCTTTTGGAACATTCCGATTGCAATTGGCGCTGTCTGTTTAATCGGTTTATTAAACGTTTTTCCTAATCGTTATGGGGCAGCATTTGCGATTATAACAACCATATGTAAATTAGTTCCCGTAGCTGCATTAATTATTTTTGGTCTTTTCTTTGGTCATGCTAATGCTCTTTCCCAAAGTATCAATCATGTTCATACTACTGCTGGCGGTTTTGGAATTGCCATGTTAGCAACATTATTTGCCTTTGATGGCTGGATTTTAGTTGCTAATTTAGGGGGAGAAATTAAAAATCCTAAAAAAATGCTGCCTCGGGCAATTTCATTAGGAATTATTATCGTTATGATTGCGTATCTATTGGTCTCATTTGGAGTTTTGAAGAGTATTGGGGGAGAAAAAGTCCACGAACTAGGAACTGCTGCTATTCCATACATCGCACAAAAAGATTTTGGAGTTCTAGGCGGAAAAATCTTAAGTATTGGAATCATCATTTCTATCGTTGGTTGTATGAACGGAAAAATCATGACATTTCCTAGAATTATGTATGCAATGGCCAAAGAAAAACAACTTCCCTTTGCTAAACAGCTTTCATACCTTAATGAAAAAACTAGAACTCCAATTTTTTCTATTATGTTGACATTGGTAATTGCTGGAATTATGATTTCCTTTTTTGATGCTGATCGACTTTCAGAATTATGTATTTTTACAATCTATTGTTTCTATGTAATGGCGTTTGTTGGTGTCTTCATATTACGAAAACGTAATCCTAAACAAAAAAGAGTTTTCTCTGTTCCATTGTTCCCATTTGTTCCACTGGTTGCTATTGGTGGGTCACTCTTTGTAATCATTTCAGAAATCATGTCTGACCCAATCGGGGTCGTGTGTTCATTAGGAATTGTAGCTTTAGGAATTCCGGTTTATTATTTCGAAGTAATGCGTAAAAAATAAAGTACAAAACAAAAAGTTATCGTTAATAACGATAACTTTTTTAGTTTAATCATGCTTAGTTCTAAAATCGATAACCCGTCTCACTAGAATTCACTCCTTGTCACCTTTATAATGAAACAAAATGAATGAAAGAAGGAATAACAATGAAAATTATGATTATTGGTGGTTCCGGACGAGTTGGAACTGCATTAACAGAAGACTTTGTTAAAAATACTAATGATGAAATTACGGTGGCAGTGGGACATCCAGAAAAGGCAACTCAGTTTAAAGATCTACCTAACGTAAATGTGATTAAATTTGATTTTGCTAATCTCAAAATTGAACAAATCACAGCTATGTTAAAAGGATATGATGCGATTTACTTTGTAGCAGGCTCCCGTGGAAAGAGCCCAGTACAAGTAGATAGCTTTGGTGCCATCAAAACGATGATTGCAGCACAAAAAGCTGGCGTAAGTCGTTACATCATGTTAAGTTCCTTTGGAGCTTTGCAACCAGATCAATGGATTGGAAACCCTAAATATGCCAGCTTACAAGCCTATCAAGCAGCAAAATTCATGGCTGATCATTATCTAATTCATGATACTGACTTAAACTACACTATTTTACAACCTAGTTCATTAACTGAAAAAACTGGGACTGGAAAAGTAGCTTTAAACGAAGATGAAAAAAGTACTGAAAATCCAATCCCGGATGTAGCTGAAGTTCTCTTCCAAATTTTAAATAATAAAAACACTTATAAAAAGGTGATTTTAATGCACAGTGGAGCTACCCCAATTAAAAGTGCTTTAGATAATTTGAAATAATTTTCAATCAAAAAGGATCGCTAGCTGATTGAGCTAACGATCCTTTTGTTTAATTAATTTAATTTTTGTTTCTTTTTTTTATCCCAAATTACATATCCAACAATCAAAGCAGCAAAGAAAATCACTGTTGCAATTACCGAAATTCTAGTTTCAAAGTTAAACATTAAAGTTACCAAGACAGCAAGGTAAAAAATAATGGTTGCATAACTAGAATATGGGAAGAATGGCATTTTAAATGTGTCTAACGGATTGCCAACCGTCTTCTTATATTGAATATGAGTAATCATAATAATAATCCAAACAAAAATGAAACTAATAGTAGCAACTCCTGTAATCAAAACGAAAATTTTACTTGGGTAGAAGTAGTTCAACAATACAATTCCTAAGAAAACCATGGAAGAAACTAAGATACCAACGTATGGAACGTTATTACGAGATAATTTAGCAAATGATTTAGGCGCTTGTCCGTTTTTACCCAAGATGAATAATGTTCTTGAAGTAGAGAAAATTGCTGAATTAGCAGCTGATAATGCTGACGTCAAAACAACAAAGTTAATGATATTAGCAGCATAGCTAATTCCTAATCCAGAGAAAACTTGCACGAATGGAGATTGATTAGGATTAATTTGATTCCAAGGATAAACTGACATAATTACAATCATTGATCCAATGTAGAACAATAAAATTCTTACTGGAACCGAATTAATTGCTTTAGGAATATCTTTTTGCGGATCCTTTGTTTCTCCAGCAGTCAAACCAACCATTTCAATTCCTGTAAAGGCAAAGATTACCATTGGAAAAGCCAGAATAAAACCAACCGCACCAGTCGCAAAGAAACCACCATGGTCAACTAAGTTTGCTAATGAAGCAGTGTTGCCCTGCGTATGGAAACCAACTGCAATCATTCCAACACCAGCAACAATCAAAGCTAAAATAGCAAAAATCTTAATACTAGAAAATGCTGATTCTAGTTCGCCAAACCAGGCAACATTAATTAAGTTAAATGCCACTAGAATTGCAACTACAATCAACGGAGTAACCCATTGCGGCAGTTGCGGGAACCAAAATCGCAAATAAATCCCAGAGGCAGTTAAATCTGCCATTGCCAAACTGGCCCAACTAAGCCAATAAGCCCATCCAATCGCAAATTCCCATCTATCACCTAAATATTCTCGTACAAAATCAATGAAAGAATGTAATTTGGTGTTTGATAATAACAATTCACCAACGGCACGCATCATTAAATATGAAAAAAGTCCAGTAATTAAATATGCAAGGATTAATGCAGGTCCAGCAGATTTAATGGCTGTCCCGGAACCCAAAAACAATCCGGTTCCAATGGCTCCCTCAATCGCTATCATTTGAACATGTCGCGAAGTTAAACCTCTTGATAAATCTTTATCATCCTGCTTTGTTTGATCTTTTTCTGTCATTAATATCACACCTTTCTAAAAAGAAAATGTCTGCGTTTCAAATCAAATAATTTGGCGTCAAGACATTTCTATGATTAATTATTAAAGTTTTCTTAACTTAAGCAAATACAATACTATCAATTTTATAGTATAACGTCAACTGTTCTGCTAACAACCTAATTTAACATTTTATCAGGTATAATATCTTTATAAAAGGCACTAAATCATTAGGAGTTATTATGGACAGCCAAAGTATTTTTCAACCTAACCCAGTTTTCTCTTTAGAAGTTTTCCCGCCACAAGCACAATTAGATAATGAAGGATTTAACGAAAAGTTAGCAATTCTTAAAGACATTAATCCTGATTTTATTTCAGTAACCTTTGGTGCTGGTGGTCAAATTAATAATCAAAACCCACTCAAAATCGCAGACTTAATTCAACAAAAATCAAAAATTACCGCTATGGCTCATATTACCGGTTTATATCAATCACAACCACAATTATCAAAGCAACTCGCGCAATTAAAAAAACATCATATTACAAAAATTCTCGCTATTCGTGGAGACTATCGAAATAGCTCTCAGCCACTAGGAGATTTCAGACATGCTGATGAACTGATTGCTTTTATTAAGGGACATGGTGATTTTGAGATTGCTGGAGCTTGTTATCCGCAAAATCATCCGGAATCAAAAGATACAGAAAAAGAATTTTACTATTTAAAGCAAAAAATCAAGGCAGGATTAAGTTTCTTAATCAGTCAAATGGTGTTTAATAATGAAAATTTCTATCATTTTCAAAATCAATTAGCAGCACATCAGATTCAAACTCCAGTCGAAGTTGGAATCATGCCATGTACTAGCAAAAAACAACTGCAAAAGATCACTCATTTAACCGGACACCCAATACCTGCCAAATTGACAACTCTAATAAATTACTATCAATCTGATTCAAAATCTATGCGTCAAGCTGGAATTGAATTTGCTATTCAACAAATAATTGATTTAAGTAAACATCACGTTGCTGGTATTCATTTATTTACCATGAATGATGTCGAAGCCGCCAAATCAATTTGGGATGCAACTCGACACACCTTTAAATCATAAAAACACTATCAGATTTTTAATTATTAAATCTGATAGTGTTTTTAATAATTAAGTATTTTAACGTTCTACTTGGACCGTTACAGTACCTAAACCATTATCAAAATTAGCTTCCCAAGTTCCTGATGCTAATGACTCGGAACGGATAGTTTCATACCTGAATCTACTACTTTTCACTAAACAGTAGCTCTCTGAATCATCATGATATTTAATATGCTCGTCATCGTTTTTAAATGAATTAATGATTGTTATTAAAATACTCCCACTTATTTAAGCTGTCAACATAAAAATGAAAATAATAATCTAATAATTTTTTTATTTACTATTTTCTTTTTTTATAAAATTAGCCAAGCGATGGATTAATTGATTTTTAGCAGCAAAATAATACTTGCGAAGCGGATGCAAATGATTATTACGACTAATCCATGGTTTATCAAAGCAATTATAGTGAATAATAATTGGATGCTTAATTGCCTCGGCTTCACTAGCCCTTCTGTCAACAATCGGATTAAAGCCATTTTCTCGCCGCACTAAATGGGTTTGCAAATTATACTTAGGATCAAGTCGTTCCCAATCACCATCAACAACTGCATTTAAAGCATCCTGATCTTGATACTTCAATAATTTAGGCTCATCATTAGCAATTTTTCGCGAACGTTGCGAAATTTGTTCTTGATTCCATTTTTTAACATCAATCAATAATAAACCAGAATTAAAATAACGTCCCGGTTCCTTGCTAATTCCCATTTCCTTCAGACGATTAACATACCCTGAATCCTCTGCTGCTCCAAAAGCATGTCCATGCAAATCGGTTTGCCAAAGTTTATCAATATTTCCACAACAAATCATATCTGCATCTAAATACAAAATTCGAGGAACATTTACTTCAAGAGGTATTTCGATCCGATAGTAAGCGTTGATAATATCACTATCAGGAGAATTAGTATTAGCATTTTGATAGCGATCTGCTAATGGTTCTAGAAACCTAATCTGATGACAATTAGGATAAATATCCTGAATTGCTTGTAATAAATTAATACTTTGCTGAGAAAGTTTTTCTTTAACAATATAAAAATCAAATTGCGATTTTTGATTGTTTTCCAAGATTGACGCATACTCAACGGCCAATGGAATTGCCATATTATTATCAGTTGTAGAAGCAATTGAAATCATATATCGTACTCCCTTTCTAAATATTATTAAAAGATAAAAGACACTGCCAACTTCATTAACCAATGAGATGGCGGTGTCTTTTAAAATTATTTAATTAAACTTCCTTATCTTTATCTGTTTCAACGCCAACACCTTCATACTCATCAAGAATCATCTTCTTCAAATCAGCAATGAGTGGCTCTTTAGGGTTAGCAGTTGTACATTGATCAGCGTAAGCAAGTTCTGCCAAGTGTTGCGCAGCTGCTTCAAGATCTTGTTTGTCAACTCCTTGACTCTTCAAGCTGAGCGTTACTCCAACTGAATGTGCCAAGTCGATAAATTTCTTAACCAATGCTTCTTTCAATTCTTCATTAGTGTTACCAGGTAACCCTAAGTAACGAGCAATGTCTGCATAGTCTTGGCCGGCTCTAAATGATTCATATTTAGGCCAAGTAGCAATCTTCTTAGGTTGCTTGAAGTTATAACGAATAACATGAGGCAAAGTAATTGCAATTGCAAGACCATGAGTAATTCCGAATTGTCCACCAATTTTATGAGCAATTGAGTGAGTAATTCCTAAGAAAGAGTTAGCAAATGCCATTCCTGCAATGGTTGAAGCAGTATGCATCTTATCACGTGCTTCCATATTGCCATTGTAAGAATCAGTCAAGTTATCAAAAATCATTTTGATTGCTTGTAGTGACAATGGACGAGTGTAATCAGATGCCATTACTGAAACATAAGACTCAATCGCATGTGTCAAAGCATCTAATCCGGAAGCTGCAATAGTTCCCTTTGGAACTGTTTGGACAAATTGAGGATCAATGATAGCTACATCAGGAGTTAAAGCATAATCAGCTAATGGATATTTAACGTGAAGTTTTGAATCTGTAATAACTGAGAATGGTGTTACTTCTGAACCAGTACCTGAAGTACTAGGGATAGCAACCATTTGTGATTTATTAGCCTTATCAAAGCGGTAAGCCCGTTTTCTGATATCCAAGAATTTTTGTTTTGCTCCAAAGAAATCAGTTTCTGGGTTTTCATAAATTAACCACATCATCTTAGCAGCATCAAGTGGAGATCCACCTCCAAGTGCAATGATGGTATCAGGTTTAAAGGCTTTCATTTGAGCAACTCCGGCATTAACTGTGTCCGTAGTTGGTTCTCCATGAATATCATCAAAGATATAGTATTGAACTCCATCTGGTCTAGCATTTAATTCATCTAAAACTTTGTCAACATAGTGATATTTAACCATTGAAGGACTGGTAACAATGAAAGCCTTCTTAATATCTGGCATATCTTTAAGGTAACGAACAGAGTTCTTTTCGAAGTAAATCTTAGGTAATTTAATCCATTGCATATTATTTCTTCTCTTTGCGATAGTTTTAATGTTTAACAAATCATAATCGGTAACGTTATGTGAAATTGAGTTACGACCCCATGATCCAGTTCCAAGTGTTAATGAAGGAGTCATGTTGTTATAAAGATTTCCAACTCCACCCAATCCAGCTGGTGAGTTAACCAAAACTCGAGAAACTTTAACAGCTACCCCAAAGTCGATAGCTAATTGATCATTGCTGGTTTGAATAGCAGCAGTATGACCTAAACCACCATAGTTCAATAACTTAGATACAATTTCAAAGGCATCTTTATGATCTTTTGATTTGTAAACTGAAATTACAGGAGAAAGCTTTTCACCAGACATTGGGTATTTAGGACCAATTCCTGTCATTTCAACTGCTAATACTTGAGTATCCTTTGGAACTTTAATGCCAGCCATGTCAGCAATCTGTTGTGCTGTAGCTCCAGCAATCGGACCCTTAACACTCAAACGAGTACTATCAAACATTGCATCAGTTAATTTTTGTTTTTCATCATCAGGAACAAAGTAAACTCGATTTAATTCTAATTGTTCTTTAACATCCTTGTAGATTGATTCATCAATAACCGCACTATTTTCAGTAGCACAGATCATTCCGTTATCAAAGGTCTTGGAAAGTACCAAATCATTAACGGCACGAGGAATGTTAGCAGTTTCCTCGATGTAAACAGGGCCATTACCAGGACCAACACCTAAAGCAGGTTTACCACTAGAGTAAGCAGCTTTAACTAAACCAGGACCACCAGTAGCTAAAGTACATGCAACTCCCGGATTTTGAATCAAAGCATTGGTTGCTTCACGACTTGGTTCGGTAATCCATTGAATGGCATCTTTAGGAGCACCAGCAGCAACCGCTGCATCACGCATAATTTCAGCAGCTTTAATTGATGATTTTAATGCTTGAGGATGTAAACTAAAAATAATTGCATTTCTAGTTTTCATTGAAATAATTGACTTAAATAAAGTCGTTGAAGTTGGGTTGGTAACAGGAGTTATCCCGGCTAAAACACCAAGTGGTTCAGCCACTTTGATTAAATCATCTTCTGAGTTTTCTTCAATTACACCAACGGTTTTATCGTTGCGGATGTCATGCCAGATTTCTTCAGTTGCAAAAAGGTTTTTAATTGCTTTATCTTCGGCAACTCCACGGCCCGTTTCTTCATAGGCCATCTTACCAAGCATTTGATGAGCATTAACTCCAGCAATTACCATTGCGTGGGTAATCTTATCAACTTTTTCTTGGTCGAAATTACTCATTTCATCTAAGGCGACATGAGCCTTTTCTACCATTGTATTAATATTGTTTTTTATTTCTTCTACATTTGGTTGTTGCTTTGCTGCACTTGCTTGTTTCTTTTCTGTCATAATTTAACCCTCCGGTCATTAGGCATTTGTTATCTTATTCACATACTTATAATAACATATCATTTTGAGAACGCAATCATTTTGTTTAGTTTTTATTTAATTTTTTCTTTTGCCGTTTTAAAGGCTTTTCTGCCTATATATATCAAATTGAATTATTAAAAAGATAATTGTTACCAATTACACATATTTTAATTATGAATATAAAAAGAACCCTTTCAAACCGAAAGAATCCGTTTGAAAAGGTTCAAAAATTAACTTTATTTTTCATTACCGGTAAAATCAAAAACTACTCGTCCTACAATTTTACCTGCTTTCATTTCATCAATTACTTTGTTAATATTTTCTAATTTATCGGTTCTAACGATTGGTTTAAGGTCTCCAGCAGCTCCAAAATCAAATGTTTCACGAAGATCTTGTCTAGTTCCGACTAATGAACCGGCAACTTTAATTCCATCTAAAACCGTTTTATCAATGTTAAGTGCCATATCACCTTTTGGAAGTGCAACAGCAACTAAAGTACCATTTGGTTCCAGTGAATTAACGGCATTAGTAAATGCGGGAGCACTAACGGCAGTTACAATAGCATCGTGAACTCCGCCATTTGTACCTTTAATAATTTGTTCCGTAGCATCATCATCGTGACGGTTAACCACTAAATCAGTGCCATTATCTTTAGCTGCCTGTAATTTCTTAGGATCACCATCAGTTACTACTACTTTGGCGCCAAAAACATTTTTAGCTAATTGAACAGCAAGATTACCTAAACCACCGGCACCAACTACTTCAACCCATTCACCCGGTTTAGTATCGCCTTCTTTTAATGCTTTGTAAGTAGTAACGCCAGCACAAGTTAATGAAGTGGCTTGAACTGGATCTAGTTCTTCAGGAACTTTAACAGCATATTTAGCATCAACAATACATTCTTCTGCCATAGCACCATCAACAGTAAAACCAGCATTTTTAACGTTTCGACATAAAGTTTCGTTTCCAGTTACACAATACTTACAAGTACCATCAGCTGAATAGAACCAAGCAATCGAAACACGGTCGCCAATTTTTAGATTATCAACATCTTTGCCTAGTTGAGTAACACGTCCAACCCCTTCATGTCCGATAATTCTACCTGGAACTTTACCAAAATCACCTGAAGCAACGTGCAAATCAGTATGACAAAGTCCACAATATTCAACTTTAACTAATGCTTCATTATCTTTGATTGGTCTTAATTCAACATCTTTAACATCTACATAACCATCAGAATCCGGTCTTACAACAGCAGCTTTAACCATAATCAATAACCCCCATAATTGTCTTTACTTAAATATTTCTTCTCAAAGCTATAATAACGCTCATTTTTTCACATGTCAATTATGAAGCGCCTTGTTTTCGTTGACAAAACGCGAAAGAAAGCGATTGCAAAATTTAATTGTGGTTTGCTATTTCCAATTAAAAAAGTGTATAAATTTATTTTCATACTTTACTAACATTTAATTTTTCTTCGAACTGTATTATTCTAAAGTTGGTAATTTTAATAATATTTTTAGCTTGATTGCTACTTATTTAGGAGGACGTTTTTTGATGAATACTTCTCAAAGTAATTCAAACTTGCCAAAATCTTCCGATGAATTAAGGAATCGAACTCCGGTTCATTACCTTTCTTTTTTTGGATTTTTGTCAATGACCATTTCGATGGTTGTAGCACTTTATGAATATCCAACTTTTGCTACTGCTGGATTAAGTTTAGTGTTCTTCCTATTATTAGGAGGATTCTTATGGTTTATTCCTGTAGCACTTTGTGCTGCGGAATTTGCTACTATTCCTGGTTAGGAAACCGGTGGAGTCTACACATGGGTCAGCGGCACCTTAGGACGCCGCTGGGGATTTGCCGCTATTTTCTTCCAGTGGTTTGAAATTACGGTTGGTTATTTAACCATGCTGTACTTTTTAACTGGAGCTTTATCATATGTAACTGGTATTTCAGCAATTCAAAATAACAAATACGTGAAATTAGTTACTTTGCTGGTTATCTTTTGGGGAGTGTTGCTGACTCAACTACGTGGATCAAGGTATACTGCTACGATTGCCAAGATTGGGTTTGCAGTCGGAATCTTGCTTCCAGCAATTGTACTTTTTGGATTGGGTTTCCACTACGTCTTAGCAGGCGGTCAGATTCACACTCCAATTTCGCTTCACGCACTTATTCCTGATTTTTCTAAACTCTCAACTTTAGTAGTTTTTGTTTCCTTTATCTTAGCCTACATGGGAGTTGAAACATCTGCTAGTCATGCGAATGCTTTGAAAAATCCGCGAAAAGAATATCCAACTGCTATGTTCGTCTTAGTTATCTTAGCAATTATTTTAGATACTTTGGGTGGATTAACAGTTGCTGTAACCATTCCACAAAAAGGACTTTCTTTAAATACCGGAGTTTTACAATCGTTTGATATTTTATTAAGTAACATTAATCCCGGATTAGTTTGGATTGCCCGCATTATTGCACTTTTGATTTGTTTAGGAGTGATTGGTGAAATTGCTTCGTGGGTAACTTCACCCTCAAAAGCGTTGCATGTCGCTGCTGTGGATGGCTTATTACCTAAATATTTCCGTTATGAAAACAAAGAACAAGTTCCAGTTCATCTAGTCGTTGCTAACGGGATTGTGGCTACTATCTGGGCAGTCGTCTTCACTCTTTCTGGAGGCGGATCAAACTTAGCCTTTTTGATTGCCCTTTCATTAACCGTTGTAATTTACCTAATGTTATATTTCCTATTTTTCATTGGTTATCTTAAAATGGTTATTAACGATGCCCTTCATAAAAATGATCACAGCAAAAAGCAGCGCAGTTATGAAGTTCCAGGCAGAATTGTCGGAAAAGTTCTTGTTTCCGGAGTTGGATTATTAACTTCAATTTTTGCCTTTGTAATCTCATTTGTCCCACCAGCAAGTATCGCTGCCAATCAACATGGCATCTATGAAGTCAGTTTAGTAATTTCGTTTTTGATTGTTTTATCAATTCCATTTACGATTTACGCATTTAGAAAGCATTTTAATTAAGGAGTGAAATAACATGAATCAAACAGAATTAGATCAATTAGTTGAAAAAAACTTTAAATATTATAAAGACGGTCATGTAGCTGATTATATTCCCGCTTTAGGACGTGTAAATCCTAAACAATTAGGTGTAGCACTTTATGATATTCAAAATAATGCCCAAATGTCTGCTGGACAAGCTAATGTTCGCTTTGCCATTGAAAGTATTTCAAAAGTTCCTGTTTTGCTTTTAGCAATTAAAGATCGCGGTATGAAAGCTGTTTTTGAAGCTGTGGGAGCTGAACCAACCGGATTTGCTTTCAACTCAATTTTGAACATGGAAATCAATCATCTAAAACATCCGATGAATCCTTTTGTAAATGCTGGGGCATTAATGACGTCATCATTAGTTAAAGGCGACACTGACGAAGAACGTTTCGGTCGAATTTTAAGTTTCATGCAGGAATTAATGAACGATGATGATATTACTTTAGATAATGAAATTTACGAATCAGAACACGCTACTTGTAGTATCAACCGTTCCCTTGCTTATTACGAGCTTGGCAATAATATGTTCCCATTTGATAAAGATGTCGAAGAAATCATTGATGTTTATTGTAAACAATGTTCAATCTTGGTAACTGCTGAAGATTTATCCCGTTTAGGGGCACTGCTTGCTAACAATGGTGTAGCTCCTTGGAGTGGCAAACGTTTAATCAGTCAGGAAGCTGCTACTATTACAAAATCCATTATGACGACTGCTGGTCTTTATAACCAATCTGGAGATTACTCGTTCCATGTTGGAGTGCCTTCTAAGTCTGGTGTTGGTGGTGGTTTAATGGTTGCTAGTCCTCAAAAATACGGAATTGGTACCTTTAGCCCTGCCTTAGACAAGGATGGAAATAGTGTTGCCGGGATTCATTTATTAACCGATTTAGTGCGTGATTTAAATTTAAATATTTTTGAATAAATATTAAAAAGACAGCTTGCAGTGATTTTTATATCATCTGCAGACTGTCTTTTTGTTTGAACTTAAATTATTTATTCATTTCCTGTTGCTGAATTTTAAGGACCTGAGAATAAGCATTGTCCATCCACTCTAAATAATTTTTATCGGCTGGGATTGTTTCAGTAACTTTTACAACTGGTACATCATGTTGGTTAGCTAGATCAACTAACTGTTTTACCATTTTGCTATCTGCCTGGGTATTGTCAACAAAGAAAGCAATCCGATGTTTAGTAATATCATCTTTAATTTTTTTGATACTCTTTGGTGATGGATCAACCTCTTTTTCAGTTGCATTCGCAAATTCGGGGCTATTCACCTGATATCCCATATAGTTCAGAGCATCGTCAAAAACCGGTTCACTCACATCTACCTTCTTATTTAAATTGTTTTGCTTTAAATTCTTTTTAGCAGTATCAGCCTGTTTTTTCACTTTGTTATATTTTTGTAAATACTTAGTCCCATTTTCATGGAAATATTTTTTATTATGAGGCTGACGAGCACTGTAAACATTTTCTAATTCGTGAACTAGTTTTTCGGCAGTTTCAGGATCATACCAAAGATGTTCATTATCACCATCTTTTTTGTGCATAATTTTACCCACATCCACCACTGTTATATCATCATTGCCATTTTTGAGTAGCTTGTTCATCCAATTATCATAACCAATTCCGTTTTCAACTACGACATCCGCCCCTGATACTTGATTAGCATCACCAATAGAAGGTTCAAAATCATGCGGATCGCCACTTCCTTTAATAATTGGTTTTACGGTTCCCTTATCGCCTAAAACCGATTTGGCAATTTGTCCATAAAAATTAGTAGAAGTTACAACTGATATCTTATGATCTTTCTTTTCATTAGTAGCCTGTTTCCCACATCCTACTAATATAAAACCACAACATAAAACTAAAATTACCATGATTCTTCGACTTATTTTTGTCATCCCCAATTTTTCCTCCTATAATTAACATATATCTTTTTCATCAAAATTATTCAGCAATATTGCTTAATTAATATAACACTGTTATTTAAAAATATGCAACTCTTAAATGGAGGAATTTTCATGGCTAACATTCGTAATCAGGATCAAACTCACAAACAACTGCTTGATGCTGGGTTTCAAGCCTTTTTAAAAAATGGTTTTGATAATACTAAAATTCGGGAAATCTGTCGTGATGCTCATCGAACTACTGGTTCTTTTTATCAGCATTTTAAATCAAAAGCTGAGATATTGGATGAAATTTTAGAGCCATTTTTACACCAGCTTGCTGCCGAATACAATGAACAATTTAAAATTGGAATGAAAAAAATCGAGCAGCAAAACGTTCAACAAATTTGGCAACAAAATATTTTGAACATGAATGGCATTATTAAAACCCTGAATGCCAACCCTAAATATAAAGAACTAATCTTGTTTAAAGCTGATGGTTCCAAGTACGATCGGTTATCAGAAATTTTAACCAAGTATTTTACCCAAAAAATCATTATTGCTATTGATACGATGCAGGAACACGGTATCGTTCCCATTAGTTTTAAATTTAATTACCAAGAATTACACTTTCACGTATTTGCTTTCTACGCTACGTTTGTTGACATTCTCAAACACCAATATAGTGAAGCAGAAACCATCATGTTGTGTAATAATCTTTATACATTTTTTATCCTGGTTGGGCAACTTGGTTAGAAATCTAGTTTTATTTTAATAACACTGTTATTTTATTTTGGAAAATCAAAAGTTAAATTCAACATTTTGCTCTCAACTCGTGTTAAACTCGACATGTAAAGGGGGACGATATTATGAAAATTATTGCATATGGAATTAGAAATGATGAAAAACCTTACTTAGATGAATGGGTTGCTAATCACCCTGATGTTGAGGTTAAAAGCGAACCAAAACTGTTAGATGAAAATACCGTTGATGAAGCAAAAGATTTTGATGGAGTGGTGGCATACCAACAAAAGACTTATACAGCAACAGTTTTAGATAAATTAGGCAGCTTCGGAATTAAATCATTATCATTGCGTAATGTTGGAGTTGACAATATTGATGCTGAAGCCGCTAAAAGGAATGGCATTAAAGTTTCCAACGTCCCAGCTTATTCACCTGCTGCAATTGCTGAATTAGCTGTGACTGAAATGATGCGTTTATTGCGGAGAACTAAGAAGTTCGAAGATAAAGAACGTCATGGTAACTTAACTTGGGCTCCTGATATTGCTGAAGAAATGAATCAACAAACCGTGGGAGTTTTTGCTACTGGTCGAATTGGTCGTCAAGTAATCGATATCGTACGAGGCTTTGGTGCTAAGGTAATTGCATATGATCCATACCCTAATCCTAAACTAAAAAAAGAGGGTGTTTATGTTGATACCCCTGAAGAACTTTACAAAAATTCAGACATTTTAACATTGCATGCACCCGCATTAAAAGAAAATGAACATATGATTAACGATGAAACTATTGGGCAAATGAAAGATGGAATTCGAATTATTAATTGTGCTCGTGGTTCTTTAATTGATACAGATGCTTTAATCCGCGGTCTAGACAGTGGAAAAATTAAAGGAGCCGCTCTAGACGTCTATGAAGATGAAGTTGGTATATTTAATGTTGACTTTGGTAGTTTTGACAAAATTCCTGACGCTAGACTTAAAAATCTTATGGAACGTGATAATGTTTTAATTACTCCCCACATCGCTTTTTACACCAAAGTAGCAGTTAAAAACATGGTACAATATGCGTTAGATGCTAATGTATCATTAATTAAAACTGGTACTTCAGATAAAGAAGTAAAACTTTAATCGTCATTATCAAAAGACGCCCAAAATTTTTGAGCGCCTTTTTACATATTTTTAGCCAAACCAACAAAAAACTTTTATAATGATAATCTGTGCTTAACTCATTTAGTAATCAACATTAATAACTTGGAGGAACCCATGAATCAAATTTCTTTAGTAGTCATATTGCTAGCGGCATTACTAACCCCGTTAGTGCTTAATCGATTTCATATTTCGGCGCTCCCTACTTCGGTGGTCGAAATCTTGGTGGGAATCGTATTAGGTCCTAGTTGTTTTGGACTAATTTCCAATAACGTCCCCATTTTACAATCACTTTCTAGTATTGGCGTGATTGTATTGTTGTTCTTAAGTGGAATGGAAATTGATTTTAGCTTATTCAAGCCAAAGTCTAAAAATCCGACCGAATTACAACAAAAGACAAATGCTAAGGCTTCAAAGTATTCACCAGTACGCTTAGCCATTTACGGTTACATTTCTATTATTATCCTTTCGTTTTTACTAGGAGGTTTAACCGTTGTAACTGGTTTGTTTAGCGATATTTGGTTAGCTTCAATTTTATTTATGACCGTTTCTCTGGGTGTAGTTATCGCTGCCTTAAAGGAACGTAACACGCTTGGAACTGCTTTTGGTCAGACTATTCTTTTAATCTCTGCCTTAGGTGAAATTGTCCCAATTTTAGGTTTAACCATTTATGCTTCTATTTTTGGCACTGATTCAAAATCACTTTGGCTAACTTTGATTATCTTTGCAGTGGCAGCGCTCTTATTGATTAATTTCCGTAATTTCTTCCACAATTTAGAAGAAGTCAATAAATCGACTACCCAAATTGATATCCGACTAGCTTTTTTCATTATCGCGTTACTTTCAATCATCGCTGTTAGTGTTGGTTCTGAAGCTGTCTTAGGGGCATTCGTTGGAGGAATGGTTTATAAATTACTCCAACCTTCTGAATCAACTAAGGACAAATTGGATTCTATCGGATATGGATTTTTCATCCCCATTTTCTTCATTATGAGCGGAGTTGGTCTAGACTTAAAAAAAATCTTGGCAGATCCGAAAGCTTTAGTTTTGATTCCAGTTATTTTAGCAAGTTATTTACTTGCTAAATCTATGTTGTACCCAATCTTTAGATTACGCTTTAACAAGCGAAATTCGCTCGCTGGAACCGCCCTTCCGATGGCTACTATAACTATGGTATTGGCAATTTTAAGTGTCGCTAATAATATGAAAGTAATTACATCGCAGCAATCAGGTGCTTTTCTATTGGCTGCCATTATTACTTGTATTGTAGGGCCACTAATCTTTAATCAGCTCTTTACACCGGATGCCGATATTTATCAAAATATTAAAGTGCATATTTTTGGTGTTAATATTATGACAGTTCCGGTAGCTCAACAATTACAAAAGAGTTGGTACGATGTCAATATCTATACTGATAACCAAAAAAATTATGAAGCATTTAATTCTGAAACGAATGTTACTTTCTTAAAATCTTTAGATTCTAAATATCTAATTCAATAAGGCTATTTTGATTGTGACATTGCGGTCTTTTCTTACTTTGATTCTGAAACAAATTACCAACTTGCAAAGGCTGCTAAAAATTATGGTGTTAAGCGAGTGATTGCTCGTTTTGAAGATCGCAATATTCTTAATAGTCATGAGAAAGAATTAACTCAACTTGGTGTGGAGGTTTACAATACCTTTGCCGTTAATATTGCCATGTTGCGTGAATTAATTGAAGTTCCTTCAACCTTCAACATGATTAAATCCAACAGTGTGGAACTTCATGAAGTTACTCTCCGTAATCGTAACTTTGCGGGAGTTAAAATCAAAGACTTACCATTCCATTCTGAAATTACCATTAATCGTATCTTTAGAAATAAACGAATGATTCATCCAACTGGCGATACTATTCTCCAATTAAATGATAAAATTATTTTTTCTACTAACTCGGATGATAGTAATAAGATTCGAGAAGCACTTGCAAAACTAAATTATTAAATTTAAAAAAGACTTCCAATTTATTTTGGAAGTCTCTTTTTTAAATGCTTAAATAATTATTAATAAGCTATTTTTTTATAATTTGCTCTTATTAAATAAATTATTACTATAAATATTAAAATATCTGATAAAACATAAGAGAACCATAGACCATTAATACTGATGATATGGGAAAGTAAGAAAGCTAATGGTACTTGAAAGACTACTTGTCTTAAAATAACTAAACTTGTTGATACTTTGGCATTTTCTATATATTGAAAATAACTGGTTCCAATGTTGATTATCCCTTGTAGTGGTAGAGAAAGCATAACAATTTGTAATGCTTTAGCTGCATATGTCACAAACGCAATATCATGCGGATTAAATAATTCGGTGATGTTAGCTGCAAATAATTCCAATAGAAAAAATAAAATCAATGTAAAGATAGTAGCTACCTTTAATGAATAATTCAAACTTTTTTTGACCCGTAAATTTAAACCAGCTCCATAATTATAACTAATCACTGGCTGCACGCCAGTTGTAATAGCATTCATCAAAGAAATTACATATCTGTAAATTGAAGATACAACTGATAGTGCTGCTAGTCCATAAATTCCGCCATATGCTATAGCAATCCGATTATAAAAAGATAAAAGAATTACCGAAAAAGAACTAGTTAAGAAAAATGGCAATCCCATGGATAAAATTTTCAAACTAGAAGAAAAATCAAAAATTTTTGTAATCTTAACGCTATTTTTTAAATAAGGTAAATAATAAAATCCAGACAATACACAAATAACTATATTGGCAATGATAGTGGCAAGTGCTGAACCTGTGAATCCTAAGTTTAATTTGAGAATTAAAAATGATCCAAAAGTTAAATTAGTAAAAAATGCAATTACATTTATGATTAAAACATTTTTAATCTTTCCCTCAGCACGGATATCATATAAGAGGGTATGTGCAACAAAATAAAATGGTGATCCCAATAAGAAGACTAAGGTAAATTCGGTAATAAACTTAAAATATTTGGCATCTGCACCTAATAAACACATAATTTGAGATAAAAAAAACCAAATTAATAATGCTTGAATAATTGAAATTAAAATGGATAACATAATCCCCTGAATTAGAGTTTGTTTGAATTTTACTTTATCTTTTTTTCCCGCATAAATTGTTAATAATGAAGAAGCTCCCTGACTAACTAACGCTGAAAAACTATAAACAATGGCATAAATCATAAATGTAAATGCATTAGCTGAATTCACCATTACACCCAATTTTTGACCAATAAAAATACCATCAATAATGTTATAAGAACCACTAACTAATACTGTTATAAGAGAAGGAAAAATCAACATATTCAGTAGTTTACTGATTGACATTGTTTCTAAATTATTATTCATAATATTATCTTTCTGCTAAATGATCTTTCATATTAACTGAATAAATTTTCCCTACTATATATCCTTTCAAACAGCATTTGTTATTTTGCCAAAATGAAACTGTACAAAATCCTGAATGCTTACGAGATTTATGGACAATAACTTGAACGTACAAGGGTTTATCTTTAGATATAAATATTTTATATATTTTAGTATCTTTTATAGGAACAAAATACTCATGATTGCCCAAATATTGTTCAGAAGCAGCAATACATGCTTGTCTAAAAATTTCTGTTAAAATCATTGATTCAATATGATCACTTGATGCATGATCAATTCTTATTTCATTTGTCCTTCTATAACCCCTATAAAAGTATAAACTATTAGAATTAAATGAATTAGATATCAAAACATTATCAATATCTTCCATATGAACAATATTTTTATTAATTAAACTTGAATCTGATTCGTTCAATTTTGATAATAATTTAATAATATGAGTTGGAATTTTTATTTTTTCAGTAATATTTAATAAATCATCAGGTTTTAAATTTGCCTTATATATATATTATTAATATCATTTTTTGAAAAATAATCTATAATATCAGAATATTTATTTTTAAAATCTGGAAGATAAATTGACACATCGTGTTTCAATCAATTACATACTAGTTCTATATTTGAAGTATTATGCAAATATAGAAGTGAACATTTATTTTCCTTTTCTAATACATGTGGTTGAGCACATATTACATAAGGTGTTTTAAATTCTTTAGTCAATAGTTTATACATATTCCCCTCCTTAATAAAGGTTTAAAAGTGTAGTAATATAATTTAAAATCATTATCTATATTATAATAACACTTTAAATGTAAAAAAATGCACTTTATATTAAATATTAATAAAAATTGAAGAAGATATAGCATGCTTATGCATAAATATTGAAATTGTTTATATATATTAGCCTAATTTATTATTCAACACCTTTAGTTGAGGCAATCATATCTAACTTTTTAAGCCTACTTCCCATCATTCCTACTGTCGATAAAGCCGCAGCAACTACAATTATAGAGGCTAATGCGATACTAATAGTCGAAATAAATGGATAATAAATAATTTGACTGGTATTAAAAGTGGTTACATATCGAGATAAGAACCAATAGCCAAATGGAACTCCAATAAGCCAACCAAGACTTGTAATCGTTAGATTTTCAATAATTGTGAGGTTTCTAATTTGATTACGCGAAAATCCTAAGATTTCAAGAGTCGCATAACTTCTTGATCGTTCTGTAAAACTCAACGATCCTAAGTTATACAAAATTACAATAGTTAAAAGAATTCCGAATACTTGAATCATCAAGAAAATACTACTTAAATTATTTACCATTTCTTTAGCATTACTCTTTTGTTCTTTCAAACTAACAACTTGCGTAACTGCTAAGTTATTTTTAATTTTTTGTGGAATCTGATGACGACTTGTCAAAATAGCAGTTGGTTTAAACGTCATTCCTTGATCCTGCCAAGTTTTTTTAGTCATGTAAATTCCCTGAGGTGCACTAGATTTAATAATTCCTTTAACCTTTAATTTTATTGTTTTATCACTAAAAGACGGTTGTAATCTGATAGTTTGATTCTTTTTAATATGAGCAGTTTTAGCAATTCCTTCTGCTACATAAACTCCTCCATTTTTAATTTTCTGTTGATTTTCCGTTTTTAGTTTAATTTTTGAACCAGAATCTAAAATAGTTAATGGACGATCAAACTCACCTTTAGGTTGCAAACTACTGTAAACTGATTCAATTTTTTCACCATGAACTTGTTTTGTGATTCGATTGATTTCAGATTGACTCGTGTTATTACTCAAGTTCATTTTTTTAGCATAAACATATTCATGCCCATAAGTTTGATCAACTTGATTATCCATTGAATTTTTCGTTCCAAATCCAGTCATAACTAAAGCTAACCCACCAATTACACCAATTAATCCCATTAACATTTGAACTTTATTTCCAAGATTATCTCTGATCGACCAACGATTTCCAAAAGGAATTTTATTCCAAATTGCTGGAAATCTTTCTAATAAAACTCGTTTACCATGTTTAGCTGTACTACCTTTTCTAAATGCCTGTGCAGGAGTCAATCCATGATTTACTTGGGCTGCAAATAATGCTGATAAAACACAAATTATGATTACTCCTAATGCAACATAGAGAGGAACAACAGTATAAGCAATTTTCCATGATGGCAGTGAAAACATTGGTTTTTGTGATGCCATTACAAAGTTAGAAAGTAATGGAGCCACTGCTAAACCTACCAAAGCACCAATTCCTCCAACTAATAAACCATACATAGAGTAATAAAGTGACAAAATAACGTTAGAATAACCTAATGATTGTAAAGTAGCCATATCTCGTTGTTGCTGGTCAATTATTTTTCTAATCGTAGTGTACATGGCTAGCACAGCTAGCAGAATAAAGATAATTGAGAATAAAATGGAGATATTTCTAATCTGCCCCACCCGATCAACTGCGGTTGCAATTCCGACATTTGATTTTTGCGTTTGTAAGGCAATGTATTTTTTACCAATCAATTTTCTAATTTGTTTTTCAACCTGTTGATTATTGCTATCTTTAATTTCAATTACATTATTTAATAATGGTAGTTTAAATTTATTCATTAAAGTTTTATCACTAATAAAGCCATAACCATAATTTTGATTCTGTGGAGAAATAAAATCATTTGATCCGGTATAATACATTTTATCTGGTGAATTAACTAACCCTGCTACCTTTAATTTAACTGGCTGATTATTAAATTTGACTGTAACTGTACTATTTTTATGCAATCCATTAGTTTGTGCAAATTTTTCATTTAAATAAATTCCACTAACCTTGGTATTTATTCTTTGACCATTAGTTTGCAGAGTTTTGGATAATTGTTGTGTTCCTGGGGTACTAACTGCTAAATAACGTTTACTTCCTTTTAAATGAGTTGTCGTATTAATCTCAGTCTGCGCTGAAATTTTAGAAACATCTGGAAGATTCTTAATTTGCTTTACTTCATTTTCACTCAAACCAGTCGATTGCAAAGTTGTAGTAGCTAAATGAGTTCGCGTAGTATAGTGATTAATATTTTGTTTCATCCCATTCCAGGTTCCTTCTAACCCGGTATAAAAAAGGACACTTAGAAAGGCCATCAAGAAAACTGAAAAAAACTGCGTCCAGTTTTTAAACACCGTCCGAACTAACTTTTTTAATAGAAATCTCATCCCCAATCAACCTCCTCAACTTCAAGCGGACTTGGATTATCAATGATTTTATCGACTCGTCCGTCTTTGATATGAATTACCCGATCAGCAATTGGAGCAACTAAGGGATTATGAGTAACTATCACTACGGCGGTATCCTTACTCTTGCTCTTCTTTAAAATTTCAAAAACTCGTTTAGAAGTTTCTGTATCTAAAGCTCCCGTAGGTTCATCACATAAAAGAACTTTCGGACTCTTGGCTAAAGCTCTGGCAATCGAAACTCGCTGCATTTCTCCTCCAGATAATTGATCAGGAAAATTATTTTTCCGTTTTAACAAGCCAACCTTTTGAAGGTATTTTTCAGTGATATTGCGATATTTTTTATTTTCTAACTGAGCAGAGATGGCAACATTTTCAAAAACAGTTAAATTAGAAATTAAGTTATAAAATTGAAAGACAAATCCAACAATCTCTTTTCGATAATCGGTTAACTGTTTATCAGATTCTGTATTAATGAAATTATTATTGTAAGTTACGGTTCCAGAAGTTGGTCGATCCATTCCTCCTAAAATATTTAAAGTTGTACTTTTTCCAGATCCACTTGGTCCCAAAATGACCGTTACTTGATTGGATTCAATATCAAAACTTACATCATTTAAAGCGTGAGTTACTTCTGATCCATTTTGATAACTTTTACTAACATGTTTTAAGCTAAGCATTCTATCTTTCCTCCAAGTTACTATAATATCTATTTTTAAAAATGAGATAATATTTTGATTTTTTCAATAAATGTTGGTTTGTGATATTGATTAATAATTTTTTGAGAAACCATTTCACAACTTTTTTTGATTTTATCATTAGCTTCATCTAATGCTTGTTCTGTGGAAATGACTTGTGGTAAATCTAACTGTTTTATAATCTTATTAACTCTTTCTTTTTGTGTACCTCCAATAATATGAACTGGAAAATTTAGATTTTTATAAGCCATGAAAATTTCTTTGTCAGACATTTTTCTATATTTTTCTGATACTGGGCGATGTCCATCAGGATCCATTTTAAATTCAATTGGGAGATGAATAATATCTGTGTAGGTATCTTTAGCATATTTATTAACTACAGTTCCGTAGCCTTTAAAATATTTTTTCATAAATTTGTTCGCATTTATTCCCAAGAAAAATTTAATAAATTGTTGATACCATGAAGCTCCAGGATTAATTCCAATTTTTGTTCTAATTGTTCCATATATCCATTCATTAAGAACAGACCCATCTGAAATAAAATCACTTTGTTTTGTAATTAAGCTTTCTTCAGCTTTAATTCTTTCTTTAAATCTATATAATCCTAATGCCAATAATTCCGTCATATTCATATCCTGAAATCTTAATCCTGGATATAAAAATGTTAGAATTTCTCTAGCAGATAATGCATTAATCATTGGAATTCCAGTAGCTATTGATAATGCTTTTGTAGTTGTTGTTTTCCCACTAGAATAAGTTCCAGAAATAACAATATGTTTTTTTTCATTATTCATATTAACTATCCCCCTTTTGTAATGCAGTTTTAGCAACAATATTAACCAAATTCATTTGATCGTGACCCTTCATATAAAATGAATGCCAAGTACCATTTTTTGAATCAATCATTTTATTTCTTGCTATATTAAAATAAACTTTATCTTTTTGATTAATTTTTAATAATTTTTCATTATTAATATGCAAATTTAATTTTCTTACCCAAAAATTACTAGAATCATCTCGTGAAATTTTTGCGTTATTAAATGCTAAAACTTCGCCAAGTTGTGCAAAAACAATTAACCAAGAAATTATATATACAGAAGAATTTTTATTAAAATCAACTTCAAAATCTGACACTACTGAATCATTTGAATCAAAATAAATATTAGTAATATTATTTTTTAATTTCTTATAATCATTAATTTCATTTGATCTGTTTTCATTATTATTTTTAAATTTACAATCAATTTTCATATTTCCAATGATTCCATTTAAATGAAATATATTCTTCAAATTTTCTACGTTAAATTTGACCTTGATGTTATCAATAATTTCAATTGGACTTGTTCCTGTAGTAACATTAAAATCAGTTAATATATAACTATTTTTATCAATTCCTTGTTCTTTTAAAATTGATTTGAAAATTTTTATGGTAATTACTAATGTATCAACACTACTAACATGTTGGTTTTGTGATACTTTATTTTTCACTGACCAATTATTATACTTAGAAACTTGAACATAAGCCTCCCAATGATTATCTATATATTCAATAGATTTAACATTATGAGATATTTTTTTATACCCATTCCCAAAATATCTAGTTTGGGAATCACCCAATAAATCATCAATAGATTTAAAATTCATATTTTCTTTCCTCCTTTTGTTATTACTTGTATAATAAATGCATAGCTTTAAAAAGAAAAGTAGGGTAATTTTTTACAGTAACTGCATAAAATTAAAGAATTAGGAGATTTCTAGTGGAAAGTAAACAAATTATTGAAGAATGTCCCATTCAACCAGTCGTTGATATTATTAGCGGAAAATGGACTGCTTATATACTTTGGGAAATATATAACGAAAACAATCATTACGGCGGCATTATTAAAGCCCTGCCTGGTATTAGTACCAGAACTTTGTCTACCAGACTAAAGATGTTGGAACAAACAAGGATTGTAACTAGAAACGTCTTTAATACCAATCCGCCAACTGTTGCTTATAAATTAACTAAGAAGGGCTTAGATTTAGCTCCTATTTTAGTTTCAATGAAAAAATGGTCGGAAACCTATAAATAAAAAATAGCCTCAACTCCGCTTGGAGTTGAGGCTATTTTGAGATATATCTATTTTTTCTGATAAGCAATTCGTAACTCAATTTGATAATTTTTGGAATCGGTCATAATTCCATTCCTACCCATCATTTTATAAGTTCCGCCAGTTAAATATGCAGCAGCTAAATATAAAACAAATTTCTGTTGATTAATTTGACTAATGGGCTGTAGTCCAACCGTTTTAATTTTACCAACTGATTGAGCTTCGGCTTCATTAATTCCGGCATAAATAACGTAATCGTTATTGAGATGTTTCATAGAAAAGTAAGGAACAAGTGCACCTTTGCCAATGGCATAAACTGGCTTTTTACTCTTTTTCAGCAGATTATTTAATCCACGTTCACCAAGTCCGCCATAATCAGTAGTTAACAACTTATTCTGAATCATTTCCTGTGCCAAAGTAGTGATAAATTGTTGTTCAACCGGCGTAGATATCATCGTTGCCGGCATTGTTTTACGAGCATCAAATAATCCATTAGCAGGAATATCCCGATATTGCATTCCTGATCTTTCCTGTGTTTCTTTTGGCTTAATGTGTAAAACTTTATAAATCCAAGGTGTGATATCAATTTTGGATGTTTTACTCAAAAAATAATACACAAAATTCAAGTATAAAAAGTAGGCTAAAACAATTGTCACAGAAAGAAGCATCAATCCCCACCATATATTGCCGTTAGCAATAAAACGGTACGAAATATAAGCCATATATAATTCACCTAAAAAACCTAAAATGACATAAAGTCGTGCTTTGGTTTTTGCTTCAATATTAATATAAGAAAGCCAGGAGTTAATCCCATCTAAGAAACTAAACATTATTAATTACCTCCTTGACTAGCAGTGGTACTAGCAGCTGGTTTAGTAGCTTCGTTGGTATTAGCAGAGCTACCGCTATTATTACTGGAATCATTGTTGCTTGTAGTAGCTGTTTTGTTACTGTCTGTGTTTTTATTACTGTTATCAGCATTGTCTGAGTTAGACGTAGTACCTGAATTTGTATTAGATTTATTGGCATCGTTATCATTATTAGCAGGTTTGTTAGTATCTGTTTCATTGTTATCTTTAGTTGAATTATTATTATCGTTTTTATCAGTATTATTTTGGTTATTATCAGTTGTATCTTTATTATCATCCGTTTTTTTATCTGGATTAGATGTGGTTTTATTATCGTTATTATTTTGATCCGTTTTATTATTGGTGTCGTTATTCGAATTTGTCGTCTTCGTAACTTTGGCACCTTCTTGCGTATGAGTTACCTTATTTGTTACCACGTTGGTAGCACCCAATGCCAAACAAATCGCAAAGATTGCAAAGGGAGTTAAAAATGGAGGAACTTTATTCATGTACTCATCTCCTTCAGTTTAGTAGTTTTTATTATCAACCTTTTTAATTAAAAAGAAGTTAATTATCCGTTAACTTTTTAATAATATTATCAAGTTGTATTTCAGTCTGTTGCCAATTTTCATTATTAATAATTTCTGCTTTTCCAACAAGTTGTTTTGGCAACACTAAATCGCGAATATCTTCTTTACTCGTAATCCGATGCTCAACTGCAGCGGGTTTATCCCCGCGCTTTAACATTCGTTGTCGCAATTCATTTTGATTATCAACCTGCATAAACAAGACAATTGCGTGCTTGCCCAATTCTTTTTTGTAAGTAATAGCCCCTTTGGTATCCAGCACGATTGAAACGATATTATTCTGTTGTAATGCTCGATGGATGGCTTCCCATGAAGAACCATATTGATGACCTGCATATTCCACTTTTTCTAGCAAGTGCAATTTAGCAAAACTGGCATCCGTTTCAAAATAATATTCAACTCCGTTTTTTTCGCCTGGACGTGGCGGTCTAGTAGTATGTGTGATAACCCGCGGAATTCCATATTTTTGTTGTAAATAATCCTGAACTGACGTCTTACCCGTTCCTGCTGCTCCCGTTAAAACAATGACGTATTGATTGTTATTCATAATGGCTCCTAATGTACTGATTAGCAGCTGTTAATGGTGGTCTTAAGTTATCATAAGTTACTAATGAGAATGCCTCTTGGTAAGTACACCAACGATATTCGCTGATTTCTTCAACTTGGCGCTTAACTTTTACATCAGTAGAAACTTCCGCTACAAAAAAGGTAATAATTTTATGATTGCCATTTTTCATATCGTATTCAACCTTAGTAGTGAAATTCGGATTAATTATGGCAACCAATCCAGTTTCTTCTCTAATTTCTCGCTGAGCTGCTTCCACTAGGGTTTCATTTCCCTCAACATGTCCTTTAGGATAACCCCAAAAATCACTAGTTGCACTTTTTAATAACAAATATAACGGCTGTTTATCCTTCATCATAAAAACAACAGCACCGCCATCAATTTCGTTTGCCATCTTCATCGCCTCGCTTTTTCTTTACAATAATTGTAACTTAATTTAGCTTCGTTCACACACTCTTAATACTCCATTTCAACATAATTGGCGACAAAACGGTTGTCAAAATTACTACTAAAATAATTTCAGAATACAGGCTTGCAGATACCAAGTGACTCGATAAGCCAATTTGAGCAATGATTAAGGCCATTTCGCCTCGTGAAACCATTCCAGAACCAACAATATTACTGTCATGCCAATCAAATCCAAATATTTTTGCTCCAACACCGCAGCCAATCCATTTAGTTAGAATTGCTAAAACTGTCATAATCAATACTAATAACCAGCCCTGCCATGATCCGACAAGTTTCAGTTCTAGCCCCACTGAAACAAAAAAGATGGGAATAAAAAACGAATAACCAATTAAATTAGTACTATGAATCACTGTTTTCTTAGCAGGAGTAATGGCTACTGCAATTCCTGCAAAAAAGGCACCTAATACTGAACTTAAATGGGCCTCTTCCGCTAAATAAGCCATTAAAAAGCACAGACAAATGCCCACAATCGAAATGGCAATATCATCATTAAAACGAGACGTCAATTTAATAATCTCTGGTACTATCCATTTGATCATCACAATGATAAAAATCAAATATAAAAGCTGCATACCAATGATTACCAATGGACTAGCTGCTTGAGATTCAAAAATGCTAGAAAATAAACTTAAAAGAATAATTGAAATCACATCATCAACCACGGCAGCACCTAAAATAACTGCTCCAGCAACCGTCTGCAATTTACCAAACTCCTGTAAGACAGCAACACTGATTGAAACCGAAGTTGCAGAAAAAATCACACCCCAAAAAAGTGCATCCTTTAATCCTTGATTCATTAATAATCCTAGTGCAAGAAAAACCAGCATAGGCAAGATCACTCCACAAGCTGCAATCCCTGTTGCTGATTTCAAATATTTTTTTACTTGTTCAAAATCACATTCCAAACCGGCTAAAAACATTAGTAAAACAATACCCAAATTCGAGCCAACTGAAATTAAATGATTAAGTTGCAAAATCCCTAAAATTGCTGGGCCTAAAATAATTCCCGCTACAATTTGTCCAACTACCGTTGGCAAACCAATCCGACTTGCAAGATATCCCATTAACAATGCGCTAATCAAAATTAGACACATACCACTTAAATATTCCATAATACTCCTTTTAAAAAGTCATTACCTTTATTATTATATTACATTCTAATTCACTGCTTTAAACCCAAAATAAAGACTATCAGTTCCAAATCGAAACCGATAGTCTTTTAAAAATCAATTTATTGGTTAAGTACATAATCATCCATAAATTGTTCCAACTGTTTTTTATATGCTTGATATTCAGGATGACTAATAACATTATGAAACGAAATGCTTTTTTTCGTCAAGGGCTGCAAACCACAATACTCCATTGCGTAATACAACGGTTGAAAGACATCATCAACGCTAGCTCCAGCAAAAAATTTAGTTGGATCATTAAATGCTGTAATGGGTGCGTTCCAGGTTGTCGAGAATAAAAATTTCTTTCCTTGTAATAATCCTCCGCGTCCATATTCAGAAGCACCTGCGTAAAAAATTCCATGCTGTAAAACGTTATCTAAATATAATTTTAATTTACCAGGAACATTGAACCAATATACTGGAAATTGAAATATGATTAAATCAGCCCATAAAAATTTATTGATTTCAGTTATCGTATCATAATCTTCGACTGAAGATAGTTGTACTTCATCATTTGCATTGCGTAATTTTTTTACCATGACACCTACAAGTGATTGATTTAACTCACCTTTGTTGCTAGGTGCTTTTTCATGACCATTAATAATTAAGACTTTCATATAATTACTTCCCTTCTTACTTATTATAAGTCTTTTGAGATATTAAGCATCAATCACATTAGCAAATTTTTACTAGTTATTATTAAAATAATACACTAGTATTTAATAATAGAATAACATCTAATAATCAAATTTAATTTAAATAAAAAAGGAAAGATAATCGATGCTTAATTATAACAATCAGGATAATTGGCCTAACAATTTTGGTCAACAACAATCTCCCATCAATTTAATCAGTCATAATGCTAATTTTCATCAAATAAATATTCCTTTCAAAATAACAAAGCCTTATAATTTTGTGACCGAAAAAGACGATCAGACAACCATTAAACTGCTAGGAAATGGTTCTGCAATAATTTTCAATCGTCCTTTCCAATTCATTCAAACCCATTTTCATTTTCCTAGCGAACATTTAATTAATGGAACAACATTCCCTTTTGAAATTCATTTAGTACATCAAAACGAAATTGGACAAACCGTGGTAATTTCCCTGATGGTTTCTTTAGGAGATTCCAACTCAAATATTCAATCAGTGATAGATAATTTTATTGAAAAATCAGCTAAATCTATTAAAATTAATCAACTAGACTGGATTCCTGATAATCCAACTGGATATCATTATCTCGGCTCTCTCACAACACCTCCATTAACTGAAGGCATTGAATGGGTTATCATCGACAATCCTAAACTAACAATTAGCATGAAACAGTTAAACTGGTTTGAAACTCATTTTAAGCCCAATAATCGCAACATTCAGTCGTTAAACCACAGACAAGTCCATTTATATTCAAATTAAATTATTTTTACCCCACTCATTTAATTCTTTCATGATTGGAATTAACCCTTTGGCTTTATCAGTTAAGTGATATTCAGAACGAACCGGCGCTTGGCTGCCAAAAACTTTTTTTGAAATTAATTTTTCAGTAGCTAGCGTTTCTAGAGACCTGACAAGCATAATATTAGTAATCCCGGCTGCTTTTCTTTTTAACTGGTTAAATCCAATCCCATCATTTTTATAAATCAACCATAAAATATTCAATTTCCATTTTCCAGCAAAAATATCCATTATTTTTGATATGCCACAATCCCAATTAGTTGTTGATTGCATTGTTATTCTCCCTTTCTAATTATAAATTCAGGTTACAAAATTGTGCGTACTATTCATATTTGTTTTTTCTATTTATAGTGTAGTTACTATAACTAATGGAAAAGGACAAATAATTATGGATTTTTTAGATAAATTAGACCAACGCAAATCTGTACGACATTTTCAGCCCAATATTGAAATAAAAGATGAAGAAATTATCGACATATTAAATCATGCAGCTAATGCTCCTTCTAACAATAATTCCCAACCTTGGAAAGTAATTGTTATTAAAAATCAACATATCAAAGATAAATTAAAAATATTTTCATATAATCAAGAACATGTTTCCGAAGCTTCAGCACTCTTTTTAATCTTAGGAGACAAACAAAATTATAAAATTGAAAATTTGATTAATGCGAGTTTAAAATATCATCTCATTACGGAATTGCAAGTAGCAGAAAAACAACAGCGAATTGAAAAATACTTTTCTGTTCATCCAGAAGATCGAGAAGAAGAAGGCTTAAGATTAGATATCGGTTTGTTTAGTATGAATCTCATGCATGTATTAAGAGCTTATGGCTATGATTCAGTCCCAATGCGTGGAATTGAATTTGATAAAGTTATGAAATATTTAGATTTACCCAATAATTGGTCACCAATCTTGCTTTTGCCTGTAGGAAAAGCAAAGAATAATGGTCATCACCATAGTCGTGAAAATGCCGAAACTTTCACAAAAATCATTCATTGGCTTTAATCATAATTTGAAACATTCCACTCCCTTACATTTTATCGATAGTGGTATCATGGAAGTAAATTTAAAAAGTAGGTGTAAATATGAAACAGGGAACAAAAATAATTACATTAGACAATGGATATCACTTATGGACTAACACGCAAGGTGAAGGAGATATTCACTTATTAGCATTACACGGTGGACCTGGTGGAACTCACGAATATTGGGAAGATACTGCTAAACAACTTAAAAAACAAGGCTTAAATGTCCAAGTTCATATGTACGATCAACTAGGTTCTTGGTATTCAGACACTCCTGACTGGGATGATCCTGAAGTTGCTAAAAATATTGAAACTTATGAATATTTTGTTGATGAAGTTGAAGAAGTTCGACAAAAATTAGGTATCGACAAATTCTATTTAATTGGTCAATCATGGGGCGGAGCATTAGTCCAAATGTACGCTGCTAAATATGGTGATCACTTGAAAGGTGCCATTATTTCATCAATGGTTGATCGTATTGATGATTATACTAAGCATTTAAATCAGATTAGAAAAGAAGCTTTGACTCCTGATGAGCTGGCTTACATGCAAAAATGTGAAACTGAAAATAACTACGATAACGACCGTTATCAAAAATTAGTTCAAAAATTAAACGATCAATATGTTGACCGGAAAAAACCAGCTGCAATTGCTCATTTAATCGACACTATGAGTGTTCCACTCTACAATGCTTTCCAAGGCGATAACGAATTCGTCATTACTGGAAAACTAAAAGATTGGAATTTCACTGATCATCTCAAAGATATCAAGGTACCAACCTTAGTTACCTTTGGTGAACATGAAACTATGCCAATGGAAACTGGAAAACGAATGGCAAAAATGATTCCAAATGCTCAATTCGTTTCAACTCCAGAAGGTGGTCATCACCACATGATTGACAACGCTCCTGTCTACTACGATCATTTGGCAACTTTCATTAAACAAGTTGAAAATGGTACTTTTAATCAAAATAAATAATTAAAAAACGCTTTCGAAATGCATTATCAAACTTGATAATAATTCGGAAGCGTTTTTATTAATTTGTAATTTCAAATTCGAAAATTTCTTTTAATATTTTATCCTTAACTGACTCATCTGCAAATGAATGACGAATAGCATTCTCATTACATTGACGTAATTGATCTTTTGTCATGCCGTTATATTTTGCCATTTGATAATATTCTTCAGTTAAATTAGTGTCAGAAACGGTACGATTATCAGTATTGATGCACAGCTGTTGTCCTTGTTGCATCCAACGCTGAAATGGATAATCAGCTAAATTAGCAATCGCTTTAGTTTGAACGTTGCTCGTTGGACAACCTTCAATGCAAATATCACGATCTCTTAATAATTTTTCAACTTTTTCATCGCCTTTAATCGCAATTCCATGACCAATACGTTTACTACCAGCTTCCACAGCTGCCTGTACATTTTGAGGACAACCACATTCACCAGCATGTAAAGTTAACTGGACGTCTTGATTATCAACTACCAGCTTTAAAGCATCTTGATAAGTGTTCACAAAGCCGTCAGCTTCTGGACCCGCTAAATCCATACCGACTATTTTTTCTGACATTGATTGCTGAAAGAGCTGCCTTACTGCTTGTTCATCATCCGTCCGCATGCCACAAACTAATATATTACCAAACATTTTAAAATCATGTTCGGCTTTAGCAATTCCTTTAGCAACTGATTCAATTGTTTCTGCAACTGTCAGTCCTTGTTTAGTTGATAAACTTGGGGCAAAACGAATTTCAATATAACGAACACCATCAGCATGAGCTTGTTCCATCACATCATAAGCAGCCATTTCTAAAGCTGGTGCAGTTTGTAAAAACTGAACCACAAAATCAAATGTTTTTAAATAATCATTTAGATTTTGGACATCTTTGGAACTTACCATGGCATCAGTCACTTCCAAAATACTGGCATCAACTAATTTTCCTTGTCTTCTCGCAATTTTTCGTAAAGTATGCGGCTTAATCGACCCATCTAAATGACAGTGAAGTTCAGCTTTCGGAAATCTTTGAATCTCGGCCCGCGTTAACATCGTGATCACTCCTTTTTTATTTTTGATTAAATTGTTACTATCCTATCGAAATCTACTCTTTTTTGCAATCTTTATAGCCCTATTAAATAAAATAAAAGGCGAACCTTTCAAAGGAACGCCTTTTATTTTATTCGGTTTATTTTAAACTCAATTTTTCAACATCAATTTTTTTATCAGCTAAACCTTCATAAAAACTTGCCTCATGACTAACCACAATCGCATTTCCAGGAAATTTCTTAATAGCTTTTTTCAACGATTCTTTCGTCTCATCATCCAAATGATTAGAAGGTTCATCAAGAATTAAGAAGTTACTAGGTACAAATTCCATCAATGCCAACTTAATTTTGACTTGTTCTCCACCGGATAAAGTACTAATTTTTTTAAAAGCATTAGAAGCATCTAATCCAGCTCGTGCTAATTTACTTCGAATCTCTTTTTGCGTGAGTTTTGGATACTTATCCTGAATAATCTGCATTGGAGTTGCATCTGGATTATCCCATACCAAGTCCTGACTAAAATAATTAATTTTAACAGATGGTGAAAAAGTAGCAGTTCCCCCTAAGGGCTTGATAATTCCTAAAATACTTTTAATTAAAGTTGATTTACCAACCCCATTAAACCCTTGCAAACCAACCTTTTGATCAGTATCAACCGAGAAAGTCACTGGACTTAACAATGGTTTGTCATAGCCAACGGATAACTCATTGACCACCAAAGCGTTTTGAGAACCAGTTTCTTCATACGGAAAGTTAAATTCTGCTTTAATATTACTTTTAGGCGGCTCAACCACATCCATTCGATCAAGCATCTTTTCTCGTGATTTAGCTAAAGTTGATCGACTACCGGCCTTAAACTTCTGAATGAATTTTTTAGCTTTGCCAATCTCAACTTGTTGTTTTTCGTATTCACGTTGCTGGGTTTTGATTTTTTCATCCTTTTGACGCATTGCAGACTTAAAATCACCTCGATATTTGGTAATTTTGCCAAACGCTACATTTACAATACAATTTGTAACGGGTTCCAAAAAATCATAATCATGAGAAATGATGATTGCTGCTCCTGAAAAACTATTCAGATAATCTTTTAACCACTCAATATGTGATGTATCTAAATAGTTAGTTGGTTCATCCAACAAGAGTACATCTGGATTTTCTAAAATCAGCTTGGCCAAAATAATCTTAGAACGTTGTCCTCCACTCATGTTAGCAATCTCATGATCTCGACCAATATCATCAAGACCTAACCCTGTAATTACTTGTTCGACTTTTGTTTCAATGTCATAAAAATCGTCCGCTTCCAGTTGTTCTGAAATCCGTCCGGCTTTTTCCATTAAGTCATCATCCATTGTTTCAGCATACTCATTGTATAACTGAGTCATCCGCTCATTTTTTTCATATAAATCAGCAAAAGCGGTATGCAAAAAATCAATTAGTGTCATTCCATCTGGAATATCAACATATTGATCCAAGTATCCAACTTTAGTTCCTTTTTGCCACTTAATCGAGCCTGACTCTGGTAATTCTTTTCCAGTCAAAATTTTAATTAAAGTAGATTTACCTACTCCGTTTTGACCGACCACACCCATATGTTCGCCTTTATTTAATTGAAAGCTAGCATTGGAATATAGTTTTTTATCTGCAAAACTCATACTTAAATCTGTTACATCTAATAGCGCCATTTATTTCACCCGAATTCCTTTCAATACCTAACTATAACAGTAACATGCGAATTAAATTGGAGTCAATTTAGGATTAATGTTATACTAGTATGTATCTTTTTGAAAAGGAGTTGAGATATTTGAGAGTACAAGACATAGATTATATTGAATTAACGGTTGACGACTTGGAACAAGCAACCCGTTTTTACCATGAGGTTCTCGACCTTTCAATTATCTATGAAGGAAATACTAAAATGATTTTTCAATTAGGTAAACAAAAATTAGTGTGTCGAACTCCTGAAAATGAAGATCTCACAGCTGATCATCCAACAGTTGGTTCGACAACATTCAGTATTCTTGCAAAGGATTCTCTTCATACAATTCAACAGCATTTAGCAAATTATTTTATTGAAATTATAAAGGGACCGGTGAAAAGCACTCTAAAAAACAAAACTGCTGTTTCGCTTTATATTAACGACCCTGCTGGCAACTTGATTGAAATTAGAGAATACGAAAAATAAACCTTATAGATTTTAAGAAAGGAATTTAATTTTATATATGACTAAAAATAACAACAACGGTGTAGCAAAGCCAAAAATGTCTTTGTTTAGTGTCGTAATGTTAGCTTTAAGTTCAATTATTGGTTCAGGGTGGTTATTTGGATCATGGGAAGCTGCAAAAATTTCCGGTCCGGCTGCCATCATTTCCTGGATTATCGGGGCCATCGTAATTGGTGCCATTGCTTATATTTATATCGAACTTGGTACTATGTTCCCAGAAAGTGGAGGAATGAGTAAGTATGCCGGCTATACCCATGGTCCGCTACTTGGTTTCATTGCCTCTTGGGCTAACTGGGTTTCATTAGTAACATTACTTCCAATTGAAGCAGTTGCTGCAGTTCAATACATGAGCTCATGACCTTGGTCTTGGGCAAGTTGGACTCACGGTTTTGTTGCCAATGGAACCGTTACTACTCTTGGTTTAATGGTAGTTTTCATTTTTATTTTAGTTTTCACGCTATTAAATTACTGGTCAGTTAACTTATTGACTCGTTTCACAAGTTTAACTTCTATTTTCAAATTAGTAGTTCCAACTGTTACTATCGTTATGTTGATCATTTCTGGTTTCCATACTGGTAACTTTAACAATCCACATTTTGGCGGATTCTTACCATATGGAACTGCCCCTATCTTTGCTGCAACAACTGTTTCTGGGATTATTTTCTCTTACAATGCCTTTCAAACTGTTATTAACGTTGGAGATGAAATCACTAATCCTAAGAAAAATATCTGGCGTGGGATTGTAATTGCTCTTCTTATTAGTATTGTGATTTATGTAATGTTACAATTCACTTTCATTGGAGCTTTGAAACCATCAATGATTGCCAAATATGGTTGGCACGGGATCAACTTTGAATCTCCATTCGCTGACTTAGCAATTATGTTAAACATTAACTGGTTGGTTATTCTATTGTACTTAGATGCTTTCGTATCACCATTTGATACTGGAGTTTCTTTCGTAGCATCAACCAGTCGTACTTTGGCTGCCATGACTCAAAATGGTCATATGCCAAAAATTCTTGGAAAAATCGACAAAAAATGGGGAACTCCTCGTGTTGCCATGATTGCCAACTGGATTATTAGTTGTATCTTAGTTTCAATCTTCAAAAACTGGGCTATCTTAGCTAGTGTTATTTCCACTTCTACTTTGATTGCTTATGTGACTGGACCGGTTACATTGATCGCATTACGGAAACATGCTCCACAATTCAAACGTCCGGTTACTATTAATATTCCAAATATTGTTGCCCCATTCTCATTCGTTCTTGCTAGTTTAGCAATTTACTGGGCAATGTGGCCTACTACTGTCGAAGTTATTTTAGTAATCGTCTTAGGTTTGCCATTCTACTTCTTCTATGAAGTAAAGCTAAATTGGAAAAACTGGCGTAAAAAATTCAGAGGAAGTCTATGGATGCTAATTTATCTAGCTTTCATGTCTGCTTTTTCATATATTGGTTCCACACCATTTGGTGGACAAAACTGGATTCACTATCCTTACGACTTTATTGTTATTATTTTTGCTGCATTATTTTTCTTCTATTGGGGTGTTAACAGTTACCAAAATACTAAAGAAATGAATAATGCAAAGGCTGTTAATGATAAGATTAAAAATTAATAGATAACATTAATAATGACATGCGTCTTTTTAGACCATGTCATTATTAGTCTCTTGGAATGGATGGAGGAAATTATGAAAAATCAAGATCCAGACTCAAGATACCAGCGTTACGATTTTAATGTTGATGGTCAAAAACGAAGAACGCGTAAAAAAGCATTGATTTGGCCCTGGATTTTAGGCATGGTTATCATCGTTTTAGCATTGGCATTTGGTATTCGTCATGAAATCAACAAACATACAAGTTCTAAAGCAAATAAACCTACAACTGCAAAAGTTGCATCAAGCCAAAAGTCAACTACAAATAAAGATTCAAAATCTGAACATAAAAAATCTAAGCCAGCCGCTACTAAGAATTCAAATGAAACAAATTCTAACAAAATGGAATCTAAATCCATAGATTCCAAATCAGCAACTTCGTCTAACAGCATTCAGAACAATACGAACACTGTTACAACTGCTCCAAAATCAACAGCAAAAACAAGCTCGCAAACTACAGACTCAGGATTTAGTCAATCACGCACCTTTAACTCAGTTGAAGATGCCAAAAATTGGGCTAAAACAACACAAAGTCAATGGCTTGCTGCTGGTTATAATAACTACACAATTACCCAAAATGGACAAGGATTTTATGTTCTGACTTTCGTTAAATAAGGAGTTTTCGGACTCCTTATTTTTTATATTCATTTATTTTTAAGTTATAATAAAAATAGGAGGAATTGATTATGAAAATTAATGTTCCACTAGTAAATGGATATTTACCCGATAAATACACTAAACATGCGCCTGCTAAAGATAAAATTGGTACTAATCCAATTGTTTCTTTTCCAATTAAAATTGCATCAGTACCAGAGAAAACGGCTTCTTTAGCCATTGTTTTGTTAGATGACGATGCTATTCCAGTTTGTGGTTTTACTTTTATTCATTGGGTAGCGGCTAATATTGATCCAAAAACAACTCAAATACCAGAAAATAGTAGTCAAGACGATAGTATTAAAATGACTTTAGGAAAAAATAGTCTTGCCGGCGGTTTGATTAATGAGCAAAATCCAGTTTTAAACGAACATTACACTGGTCCTACCCCTCCTGATCAACCACATAATTATCATTTATATGTTTATGCGTTAGATCAAATCTTAGATCTACAAGATGGGTTTTGGCTAAATGAATTACAACAAAAAATAAATCAGCATCTTTTAGCTGTTGCTGAACAAGTGCTACCGGTTAAAAATTAATTGGAGGATCATTATGTTAAATGAATACAAACGTATCTTAGTTCCTGTTGATGGTTCTAAACTTTCTGAAGATACCTTACTCAAAGCTGCTGAAGTGGCTATGCGTAATCAAGCCCGTGTCGATGTTTTAAATGTGCTAAATACCACTAGTTTTGGATTTAGTTATGGAGTGATTGATAGTGATGCCATTACTCAAATGGTTGACGATCAAATCTCTTATCTAAAAGATTTAGTTAAAACTACTAAAGAAAAAACTGGAATTACTGATATTCATATGCACGTTCGCTTTGGTAGTCCTAAAAATATTATTACTTATGACTTCACTCATGATTACGATACCGACTTAATTATGATGGGAGCAACTGGCAAAAATGCTGCTGAAAGAATCTTTGAAGGTTCAGTTGCCAGCTTCGTTAATAGTCATGCCCCTTGTGACGTTTTAATTGTAAGAACCGGATTAGATAATAAGTTATTACCTAAAAAATAAGCTTTTAGCATAAGAATGCCTACTGGAGGAATTCAGTAAGCTTTTTTATTGCCTAAAATTAATGAAAGAGGAAAGACCATTGAATCTTGCGGAAAAATTAAAGCAGGCTCGCCAGCAGCAAAATTTAACCCAATCAGAAGTTGCTAAACAATTAAATGTTTCGCGAAAAACTATTTTCAGCTGGGAAACTGGGCGTAGTCTTCCGAACTTTGAACTCGTTAACAAGCTAGCCGATTTATATCACATCCCTACTAGTCAATTAATTAGCGATGGCGAACAATCAAATCAAGAAGCTAAAATAAGTTATCGTACCAAATTAATTCGTTATAAGCGTTGGGGTTATATTAGTAAATATGCTTATTATTTTGACTTAATTTTAATTTTAGCTAGTTTAGTGATTTTATTAACTCCATTTTCACTTAAAAATCTCTGGATTACCCCACTTTTAATTATTGATTTATCAATTATTTTTCTCTACGAAAGTCATTGGAAAACAATTACTGATAATCAACCTTTGATGCGAAAATTAATGATTGTTGTTCCCCTAATCTTTCTTGTGGTGGTTGCAACTGGGTATATTTTAAATGTTTATATTTATCACAATTTAGCTTTAATTCATAATCCAATAAATTTAATTGGACTAGTAATTTTAACAATCACTATGACAGCTAGTATCTTAATGGCCATTATTTTCCCACTTAAACGACTCACAGTAAAATGACTATGTAACGTTTGTCTAAAGCCTAGCTAATCGGTAATGTAACCCTTTCTTAGACAAATGTTAACCGGTTTTAGCTGGAAAAAAATAGGATTTCACGTAAAATAGATAGTAGAGCAATTTTAAATTCTGATTTAATTAAGTAAAGGAGCAAATAATATGTGTGGATTTACTGGATATATTAATCAAGATGGCATCGCTAATAAAGAGACCATCAAAAATATGGCTGATAAGATTAAACATCGTGGTCCTGATGATAGCGGATATTTTCAAAATGAAGACGTTTCGATGGGATTTCGTCGTTTATCAATTATTGATTTAGCTCACGGAGCTCAACCAATGTATGGTGATGACAAAACCGATGTTTTAACCTTTAATGGTGAAATTTATAATTATAAAGATTTACAAAAAGAATTAATTGAAGCTGGACAAACCTTTAAAACTGATTGTGATTCTGAAGTATTAATTCGCGGTTATGAAGCCTGGGGTCCTAAAAAGTTACTTAGCAAACTTCGTGGTATGTTTGCCTTTGTAATTTATGACCAAAAGAAACACCAAGTTTTTGGTGCTCGCGACCACTTCGGTATCAAACCTCTTTACTATTATGATGATGGTAAAAACTTTATGTGGGGATCAGAAATCAAAGCATTTTTACCTAATCCCAACTTTAACAAACAATTAAACGAAGATTTATTGGCAATCCAACTTAGTTTTGAATTTATTCCTTCTAAGGAAACAATGTTTAAAAATGTGTATAAAGTAATGCCTGGTCAATATTTTGTTTACAAAGATGGTAATGTAACTACTGATACTTACTACAAATATAATTACGACCACATTGATCATAATCAAACGATTGACGAAGATGCAAAAAAAATTGAAGGTTTAGTTGCCGATTCTGTAAAAGCACATATGATTGCAGATGTTCCTGTAGGTAGTTTCTTATCTAGTGGAGTTGATTCTAGTTATGTCTTTACTGAAGCCGCTAAACTGCAGCCAATTCATTCTTTCTCAATCGGATTCAATGACTCTAAATTTAGTGAACTATCCTGGTCAACTAAATTTGCCAAAGAACTCGACCAGCCTAATACTGCTTTAACCATGACTGGTGATGATTATTTTGATTTCTTACCAACAATGATGTACTACATGGATGAACCACTTTCTAATCCATCTGCACCACAACTCTTTTATCTTTCCCAAGGAGCTAGAAAAGATGTTCCTGTTAGTCTTTCCGGTGAAGGTGCAGATGAATTCTTCGGAGGTTATAACACTTACCTAGAAGCATTTACTTTTGAACGTTATCAAAAATTAGTTCCTGGATTTATTCGTAGTGCTTTGGGTAAAATTGCCGCTAAGTTCCCTCGCTTCCATGGACGTCGTTTCTTAATCCGTGGTGCTGAACCATTGTGGCGTCGTTACTACCGAGTTAACTACGTCTTTGATGAAGTTGATCGTGCTAAAGTCTTGAAGAATCCGGCATTGAATCGTGATACTGCTGAATATACTAAACATATTTTCGATGATGTCGCTAACCAGGATGAAGTAACACAAGAACAATACTTCGATATTAATACTTGGTTGCCATTTGATATCTTGCATAAGGCTGATCGAATGAGCATGGCAAATAGTTTAGAAGTTAGAACTCCCTTAGTTGATAAAGTGGTTGCTAACTTCGCAGCTACAATGCCAACTAAAACTCGAATTACCTTTGAGGATGGCAAACCGGTTACCAAAGTTTCATTTAGAAAAGCAGCTGCTTCCCAAGTGCCAAAAGTTGTAGCTGAAAAAGAAAAACTTGGATTCCCATCACCAATTGCACAATGGATTAATGATCCAAAATATCATGAACGAATTGTAAAAGCCTTTCATTCTGATATTGCCCAAAAATTCTTCAATGTTGACAATTTGGACTACATCCTTAAACAACATGCTGATGGTAAATCAAGTATGCAAAAGATTTTTACCATTTATACTTTCATTCTCTGGTATGGTGTTTACTTCCCTGAAAATACCAACATGAATTATGCTGATGAAGTAGTACTAACACCAACAGATCGTTAAACAAAAATCCTGAATTCCAATTGGAGTTCGGGATTTTTTTAGTCTCAACTATGAAAATAAAAAAGCGATTAGGAATCTGAATTTACCACTCTTCAGATTCCTAATCGTTTTTTATGCACCTGTAATAGCAGCGTTAATATAACCTAAAATAAATAACACTTTTTCATCACTTAAATCAGGACTAAAAGATACTCCTACAACTGACAAACGAGTTTGAGTTTTATCAACTTTATCCGGCTCTGCTGTTAACTTAATTTGAATCTTTAATGGATCAGGAATGGCATTAATTTCAATTTCATTTGACTTCTGGACAATCGTTGCAAATTTTTTATCACCTAATTCATCCATAATCAATCGAACCTGCTGAGTAATAAATTGGTTCCAAAAACGCACAAACTCTTCGTTACCAGCTTTTGAATTCAAATAAAACGGACCAATTACATTAATATGACCCTCGCTTACTTCAATATCAACATCCATCGTAATCTCTCCCTCTTAGGTTTCACTTTAATTATAGCCAATTTTAAAATTAATTCAGCAAAAAAAGCAAAATAATAACAATCCGTGTTAAATTTATACTATGATGTTAGTTAAATTAATAGAGGAGATATCGTTATGACAACAGAAAATTTATTAGAGCGTTTTTTACGTTACGTTAAAACCAACACCCGCTCTAATCCGAACTCTAAAACCATCCCATCCGATCCTAAAGAAGTTGCTTTCTTAAATCAATTAAAACAGGAAGCTATCAAGATGGGTTTACAAAAGGTTCGGACTAATCCTAAAGACGGTTATGTTTTTGTAGAATTACCAGCAAACGACAACCAAAATCGTGACAAAATTGGTTTCATTGCCCATGTTGACAGTGCTGATTTTAACTCAGAAAATATTCAGCCACAAATTATCGAAGACTATGACGGTCATTCGGTAATTGATTTAGACCAAAAAGGCCAATATCAACTAGATCCTAGTGTCTTTCCAAGTCTAAAAAATCATGCCGGTCAGACGCTTATCACGACTGATGGTTCAACCCTTTTAGGTGCTGATGACAAATCAGGAGTTGCTGAAATTATGGATGCTATGCAGTATTTGATTGACCATCCAGAGATTAAACATGGTGATATTGTGATTGCTTTTGGCCCTGATGAAGAAATTGGAACTGGGGCTGATCATTTTAATGTTAAAGACTTTGGAGCTAAATATGCATACACAGTTGATGGTGGTCCTCTAGGAGACCTAGAATATGAAACTTTTAATGCTGCTGCTGCTGACATCAAATTTAATGGTACTAACGTTCACCCTGCAGAAGCAAAAGACGTAATGGTAAACGCATCACAATTAGCGATGGATCTTCACGAACAACTACCTGATGATGAGCGCCCAGAAAATACTGAAGGACGCGAAGGTTTCTATCTATTAACTGATATGAAAGGCACTATCGACAATGCTACATTAAATTATATTATTAGAGACTTTGATCGTGATCAATTTGAAAAGCGAAAAACTGTTATTAAAGATTTAGCTGACAAGTTCAATCAAAAATATGGTAAAAATCGGGTTGAAATCAATATTTATGATCAATATTACAATATGGCAGATGTCTTAAAGAAAGACTTAACTCCAGTTAACTTAGTCGAAACAGCAATGAAACAAGTTGGCATCACACCTCATGTTTTCCCCGTTCGTGGTGGGACTGATGGTTCAAAGATTTCATTTTTAGGTACCCCAACGCCAAATATTTTTGCCGGACCTGAAAACATGCATGGTCGTTTTGAATATGTTTCATTACAAACCATGCAAAAAGCAGTGGAATTAATTGTTCAAATCGTTCAAGATGTTCCTGTTAACAAATAAAGCATTAAAAAACTCATTTCCGCAATCAGTCGGAAATGAGTTTTATTTTTATCTAGTAGCTGGATGATGATTGGTTAATTCAGTCACTATCATTTTAGCTTCATTTAATTGAGTTTTATCATTGGGATGATTCAAAACTTTTACAATTAATTCAGCCACTGTGGCCGCATCAGTTTCATCAAAACCACGACTAGTGATTGTTGGCGTTCCAACACGAATTCCTTCCATCGTATCATCAGTTTCAAGAGGCAATAATTCTTTATTTGTTGCAATGCCAACTGAGTATAATAAGTCAGCCGCCTGTGCCCCAGTTAGGTTAGTGGCATTCAAGTCTAAAGTCATTTCATGATTTTCAGTCCCACCTGAAACCAATCGAATCTGATCTGCTTGTTTAAAAACAGCTGCCATTGCTTGAGCATTTTTAATAACTTGCTTAGTATATTCTCTAAATTCCGGCTGCAGATCTTCTTTATAAGCAATTGCCTTAGCTGCCACCACTTGCTCCAACGTCCCACTTTGCGAAACTGGGAAAACCGCCTGGTCTAATTTTTTAGCATACTGCCGTTTTGCTAAAATCATTCCACCTCGTGGTCCGCGCAATGTTTTATGCGTAGTTGACGTTACTACATCAGCAACGTCAACTGGATTAGGATGAACTCCACCAGCTACTAAACCGGCAATGTATGCCATATCAACCATTAAATAAGCACCCACTTCATCTGCGATATCTCTAAATTTCCACCAATCAATCACGTGACTATAAGCTGATGCTCCGGCAATAATTAATTTTGGTTGTACTTCATGAGCAATTCGAGCAATTTCATCATAGTCTAATAACTCAGTTTGTGGATTGACTCCATAAAAATACGAATCATATAGTTTTCCTGAGAAATTATGCTTTTGTCCATGGGTAAAATGTCCTCCAGCATGTTCGCTCATTGATAAAATTTTATCGCCTGGTTGTAAAAAGGCAGAATAAACTGCTTGATTAGCTTGAGTTCCTGAATGAGGAAAAACATTAGCGTATTCAGCATTGAAAAGTTTTTTAGCTCGATTGCGAGCAGCGTTGTCAATCACATCAATTGCTTCATTTCCAGTATAAACTCGACTTTCTGGATAACCAACTGCATATTTATTAGTCAAAACTGATCCTTGAACTGCTCGAACAGCCTTTGATGCCAAATTTTCGGATGCAATTAGTTCAATGACATCTTCTTGTCGTTGTTCTTCTTTTTGGACCGCGTTCCAAATGGTCGGGTCCTGCTTTGAAAAATCATACATACTGATTTCCTCCTCAAAAAATATAAAAGTAAAGACAAAAAACGCTCTCGTACTTTCGTACAAGGGCGTTTACAACACTGTTCCACCTTATTTTATATTAAGCTCACACTTAATACCTTAGTGTCTTAATCTTAGTTAAGAACATTTAATTTATTTAATCAATCTTGACTGCCTTCATTCCTCATCACGGTATTCCATTTCACTAATTTGAATACTCGCTATACGCAATAAAAAGAATTACTACTTTCAAGTTGTTTTTATGTTAAATTATTTGAATTTAGTTGTCAACTTAGATTTGATTATTTTAATAAATTCAAGCTATTTATTAATACATCTATGTAAATTGAGTTACAATAAACTTGGTTATGCAAAATATAATGATGCTTTAATTGAAAGGAAGCTCTATCAATGAAAAAAACTTTAACTGCTTTAACGACCGTTGCTGGATTACCTATTGCGTTAACTGGGGTCGGAATCAGCGCAAATGCTGCAACTAATAAATCTAATAATAACATGAATAGTGAAATGTCTAAGGATGGTTCAAAGAACGACTCAATGGATAATATGAATATGGATATGAAAATGAAACATAAAAATTCATTGCCAACTGATTTAAAGAAAGCAACGGATCCCAAATATAAAGTTGGATCAAGTGTAGAATTAACTGCTGATCATATGAATGGGATGAAAGATGCGACTGCTAAAGTAACTGGGGCATACGATAGCCCACTTTATGTAATTGATTACACTCCTACAAACGGCGGCAAAGAAGTTAAAAATCACAAATATGTCGTTAAAACCGAACTTAAAGGTGACAAAAAAAACTTTAAAAAAGGTGATAAAGTAACTGTAGAAGCAAACCATATGAAAGGTATGAAAGGTGCTAAAGGCACAATTGTCCAGGTTTGCAAAGGCCCCGCTTATGCTGTTACTTTTACCCCAACTAATGGTGGTAAAGAATACATTAACCACAAATGGTTAAGTCAAAACGAAATGGAAGCTAAATAATTTAATAGACAAAAAAGAGGATTCTGTACGCCAGAATCCTCTTTTTTGTCTATTAAATTGAAAATTGATCTCGATATAACTGAGCATAAAAGCCATTATTTTTTAATAATTCTGCATGGTTTCCACGTTCAATAATCTTTCCATCCTTAAGTACCACAATCTCATCTGCGTTTAAAATTGTTTTTAGACGATGGGCAATCACAAAACTGGTTCGTCCATCAATCACATTATCCATTGCTTTCTGTAACTTTTGTTCGGTCACCGTATCAACGTTAGATGTCGCTTCGTCTAAAACTAGTAATGATGGATTCGTTAGAATAGTTCGGTCAATACTAACCAACTGTTTCTGACCCGTGCTAAAAATAGAATTATCATTATCAATCTTAGTATCATAACCGTCAGGCAAACTCATAATATAATCATGAATATTGGCCTGCTTAGCCGCATCAATCATCTCATCATCAGAAGCTGCTGGCCTCCCAAATTTTATGTTATCACGAATTGTACCAGAAAATAAAACTGCTTCTTGTAGGACGACTCCAACTTGTTTACGCAAACTAGCTAAATCCAACTTTCGAACATCCGTTCCATCAAACGTAACTGATCCGGAATCTACATCATAAAAACGATTCAACAAATTAATGGTGGTTGTTTTTCCCGAACCAGTCGGACCTACCAATGCTACCATTTTTCCTTTTGTCGCTTTCATTGAAATTCCATGCAAAATTTCATGATCTTGATTATAACCAAAGTGAACGTTATTAAATGCAACATCGTGTTTGATCCCAGTTATCTTTTTACCATCTTTGGGACTAATTTCAGATTGTTGGGTTAACAATGAATTAATCCGTTTAGCTCCTGTCATTGCAAGCTGCAACATATTATACTGTGATGAAATTTGTGTAATTGGTTGATAAAATTGGGATGAATATTGCACAAATACCACAATCAATCCTAAAGCAACTACTCGATTACCACCAGAGTGCAAAGCTAACCACCCACCAAAAAAGATTACCACGGCTGTATTAATTAACGACATTCCCTGTAACAATGGAAATAAAATTCCTGAAAAGACTTGCCCTTTATAAGTCGCTTCTTTAACTTTATTATTTTCGTCTACAAACCCGGCAATCGTTTCATCTTGAAGTCCATTCGTGATAATTATTTTTTGACCATTGATTTTTTCATTAATATACCCATTTAGTTTGCCAACTTCGGCTTGTTGTAAATTAACATAGTAACGTGCTTTTTAATAAAATAAGTAATCAACAACAGTGAAATTGGGACCGTTGACATCGTTACCAATGCCATTGGAACACTTTCTTTAAACATCATAAAAATGATTGCAAAAAATAAAATAATATTTGCCATAATTGAGCCCATAGCCTCATTCATGGCATTCGTAATATTATCAATATCAGAAGTAAAACGACTTAAAATGTCACCGTCAGAATGCGTATCAAAAAATCTGATTGGCAAAGTTTGTAGTTTAGCAAACAGACTAATTCTCATTTTATTGGTCGCATATCCCGTCACACGGTTTAACAACCAGTTATATGAAAAGGTAGCACAGGTTGAAAGAAAAAAGAAAATTCCTAACAAAGTTACAACATGTACAAATTTACTTTTATCGTTAACTCCTTTATTAAGTTCAATGGCATAATTAGCTAATTCAGAAATCGCTTTTCCCATATATAATGGGGCAATCACCTGCATCGCAGTCGCAAAAATCACTAAGATAACACTCAAAAAGAAGAAAAGCTTGTATGGTTTTAAATAATGATAGAAAAATTTAACTGCTGTTTTAAAATCCTGCATTACTGATCTCCTTTCTCTTGTTTTCCTTTTTGCGTTTGATAAATTTCTTGATAGATTGAATTATTAGCTAATAATTCTTGATGAGTTCCAAACCCAACTAACTTTCCTTTATCCAATACTAGAATTCGATCTGCGTTAATTACAGAAGAAATTTTTTCTGAAATAATAAACGTGGTCGTATGATTCATTTTTTTATCTAATGCTTCTTTAACTAGTTTTTCTGATTTGGCATCCAAGGCACTAGTCGAATCATCCAAAATTAGCACACTCGGATTTCCAATCACACCCCGCGTAATCGATAATCGTTGTTTCTGTCCTCCTGAAAAGTTACTACTACGTTCTTCCACTGGAGCTGCAAAACCTTGTTCCCGAGTATCAATAAATTCACTAGCTTGGGCAATATCACTAGCACGTTTCATTTCTGTTTCATTAGCATCGCGTTTTCCCTGCCGTAAATTATCTGCAATCGTACCTGAAAACAAAATCGGACGCTGTAAAACATAGGCCACTGCATTACGTAAACTAGTTTCGTTAACGTCCTGTACATTAACTCCACCGACTTTGACAATTCCCTTAGTTGCATCGAAAATTCTCGGAATTAACTGGGCGAGCGTGGTTTTTCCAGAACCAGTTGCTCCAACTATTCCAATCCTTTCACCTGGATTTACCTGAAAAGAAATATTTTTAAGGGTTGGTTTTGTTTCATCAGGATATACAAACGAAACATTGTCAAACTCTACTGCTCCATCAAGTTTTTGAATTGGTTTATCAGGGTATTTTAACATTGGGTTAGTATCCATAATTTCTTTAATTCTACCTAAAGAAACAACAGCCCGGCTGGCCATCATTGACATCATACCGCCAATAATCAAAGCCATCATAATCTGCATTAAATAATTGGTAAACGAGGTAATGGCACCTACTACATAAGGATTAGCACGCACCAAATCACCCGCAAAATAAATGGATACAACAATTGCCATATTAGCTACTAACATAAACAATGGCATTAACATTGAAAAAACATTTCCTACTAAGATGTTTTCATGCATTAATTGATCGCTCGTATTCGCAAATCCTTGCGTCTGTCTTTTTTCTTGAACGAATGACTTTACTACCCGAATGCCCATCAAATTTTCTTTAGCTAATTCATTAACTTTATCGATTAGACGCTGAATCTTTTTAAAGTGCTTTCCCATTACCCCAAAAGAAAAGAACGTAATACAGCCAATAATGATGACCAGCAAGATAATGACCCACCACAATTGGGGAATCGTAACCATTGCTAAAATAAAACTACCAATAAATAATAACGGAATTCGAACCAAAGATTGTAATAAAATCATAATCAAGTTTTGAATTTGATTAATATCATTAGTTAATCGCACCACTAAATTTCCACTGGAAAATTGTTCGATGTTACCAAAAGAAAATGTTTGAATTTTACGAAACGCCGCTTCCCGAATCTCAGCTGCCATTCCTTGTGCAACCTTAGCCGACATAATCGTATTAATAACACCTGCAATTAAACCAATCACAGCAATCGTAATTAACCAGAAGCCAATTCCCATAATTTTGTTGGATTCTTGCTTCATAATCGCATTAATAATACTTTGCAATAACTTTGGCTGCCAAAGAGTGGCTAACACCATCAAAGCCGCTGCCAGCACTGCAAATATAATTGAAACATGAAACTTCTTACTGGCATTTTTTAAAATCGTCATCTTATCATTCCTTTCAGGTCATTAAGAGCCCCTAGAATTAGCCTAGGGGCTCTGATTATTTATCGAATTGAGTAATGTGATTAAGTATAATGAAAAAACAAAAAGAGAGCAACAATTCTGTCGTTCTCTCAATGAATAATTTAATAAATCAATTTACATCTAGAAACTGTCATCTTTTAAAACGAATACAGAAAAACATTCCAATAAATGAAACAATTGCCGAACTTAACATAGCTGCTTTAAATCCGTTAGCAAACAATAATGTTGAAATGATTCCCCCAAATTTATAGAACACAATTACTGCAATTGCAGTACCGACTGCTCCACCTAAAAGACGAAACACATTATAAATTCCAGATGCTTTCCCGATTTCTTGTTTATTAACAGCATCAAGAACTGCCTTTTGTAAAGCAGGACCAGCCATTGATAGCCCTGCTCCAGAAATTATTAATGGAATTACCATTACCGCGTAAGATGTTTGTGCTGTAACAAAAATTGCTAATAAGAGATATCCTAATCCCTGTAATAACAAACCCAAAATGGCAATAATTTTCTCACCAAATCTATCAACTGCTTTACCAGCAAAGGGAGCTACTACTACCAAAGTCCCAGTCCAGGGTAATATCTTCAATCCTGCTCCTAAAGCATTGTTATGAGCAACGGTTTGTAAAAACTGGGGTAGGAAAAATACGACTCCATACATTGAAGCATACAACATAAAGGTTGCAATATTACCACCTGAAAAAATCCTAGATTTAAATAAATTCAAAGGAATCATGGGATATTTTTCATGGTGTTGTCTGATGATAAACCAAATCCCAATTAAAATACTGAACGCACCAATTGCTAAAGGAAGCATGATATTTTTAGAGGTCGTGATTTCAGTTAAAGATAAAATCATCGTAGCAAAACTAATAATTACTAATAAAGCATCTAAAGGCTTAATTGGACTACTTGAACCTTTGCTCTCAGGTAGAAATTTATTTGATAAAAAGATTGTTACAATTCCAATAGGAACATTAATCCAAAAAATCCATTGCCAAGATAATTGAGAAACAATCAAGCCACCTAATGATGGACCAATAATTAATGCCAATCCACCGATTCCACTCCAAATTCCTAGAGCTTTCCCTCTTTCTGCATCAGGAATTGAATTAGTTAAAATCGCCATTGACATCGGGGTCATTACCGAAGCACCAACACCTTGAATAATTCTAGCGGTAATTAACATACCAATATTGGGGGATAACGCACATAATACTGATCCAATAGTAAACACCAAAATCCCTAAATTATATATCTTTCTTCTACCATACTTTTCTCCAAGCGCAACTCCCACTAACAGTACCGCTGCGATTGTAATATTGTAAGCATTTAGCGCCCACTGCAGCATATCAACTGAAATATGGAAATCACTTCTAATTGCAGTGGAAGCAGTAGTAACAATCATGGAATCCATCATGGACATAAAGAAGCCCAGTGAAGTTAAAATTAAAATCCATTTTGGATTATATTTTCTCTTTGTCATTATTTCCCCTTTTTAAAATATTCAGCAGCAAGATAGTTCAAATGTTTTTGTACTATTTTAGACTAACACGGTATTTTAAAATTAACAAGAAAATAAAAAGATTGAATATATATTTTTGCTATAATTTTATCTTTCATAACTTTTATATTTAACTATGTTATTATCATTATAAAAATAGAGGTGCCATACATGAAATATTTTATTTTTTTATGGGAATTAGTATGTATTTGTTTATGGATTATATACGGACACCGTGAGTTATGGATAAAAATAATTGGAATTATCTTTATAATTGCATGTTCTCAATTTGCTCATATTATTTTTAAGGTTAGGTAGACAATGATAATAAAAAATTTAAATGATATTGTTAGATTTTTATTTTGTGAATTATTTACAATTTGCTTGATTGTAAAAGTTGGAATAAATATTCATTCTTTAAGTATTGGCCTAATTTTACCAGTAGTGATTTTTATTTACTGGGGTATGTTAATGGCCCCAAAATCAGAACATCGATTAAATGACTTTGGAAGAATTTGTAGTGAATTAGTTATTTTCGGTGGTACTGGAATATTAACGTATTTATTCATTTCAAAAACACTAGGTATTATTTATTTAGTCATTGCATTAATTAACACTATCTTAGACCACACGCTAACTTCAATTTAGAATAATAGTTAAAGCAAAACAAAAATCATATCAGAGCATATTAACGTTTAATTGCTCTGATATGATTTTTTTATACCAACTTAATTTAATTATTTATATGGATTACCGTATTTTTCACAATATTCATAAAATCCTAATCGATATAATTCTACGCTTTCATGAATTTTTTCTGGAGTATTAAATTTAACAGCTTGTAAAACCAATTCAGTAAAATCTAATGGTGCAGTACCATTGGCAGTTACTAAATTACGGTCTTTTATAACTTGTTTTTCATAAAAATCGTTAGAATTAATATAATTTTTATAATCGTTCCAAAAAAACTGAGCATTTCCAGTATGTTTATAATTTGTTAGAAGACCATTTTTGGCTAAAAAATCAACAGCTCCACAAATTGCACCAACGATAACATTATCAGACAATGCCTTTTTGATGATATCTACTAATTTATCATTTTTTAAATTCCAAGAATTTCCCCCAATTAAAATTAATAAATCAAAATTAGGAAGAATTTGGTCAATTGACATATCCACTAATGTTGTAAAACCACCAATAGATTTTACTGTTTTATTCACAGATGCATTTTTAACTTGCCAATTACTATCTTGATTTAATTGACTAGAAAGATAAGCACCTTCCCAATCAGCATAGTCATTTAAAATAATGAATAATGCTTTTTTCATATGTTGGCTCCTTTGATAGTTACATAACAATATTAAACTTGATTTTTCAAATGCAAAAAAGACAATAATTATAAAAATGAAACTAAAAGTTAGTTTCTAACTTTATATTTTCACAAATTATTCCAAAAATTAGTAACATATTTTTCAAAAGTATCTGGATTTAATTTGATATATTTTTCTCTAGCATCCTTACGGGTCGTAATCAAACCAGCTTTTTCCAAAATCTTAAAATGATAAGATCCAGAGGTTTTACTAATCTTCATCACTTTCCCAATTTCTCCACAAGTTATTTCTGCCTTAATTTCCTTTAAATATTTAATAATATCTATCCGCAATGGATCAGATAATGCTTTAAAAACAGAACTAAGTTGTCTTTTATCGTTTTCATTAAATGTATGATTCACAACTTTTCCCTTTCGTTAAATCGACTCACTACTTATGCGCCCCCTCGGAATCGAACCGAGATCATGAGGACCGAAATCTCATGTGCTATCCATTACACTAAGGGCGCCTGTTACTATTAACTTTAATAAATATTCTATCTAATTACAACTACTATCTACCGCCAACCACTTTATTAGCAACGTATTCTAAGTCAAGCGTCATTTTAAAAGCATTATTCTTAAATTCATCTACCAAGCTAGTTGCTTTAGTTTGATATGTTCCCAAATGCTTACCAGTAATACTAACAATTTCGAGCGTTTGCTGATTAACAGCTTTGACTGAATCGTAATGTCCTTCTTCAGCAGCATCAAGATAAGTTTGCAATAAATCTTGAACAGTTTGATAAATTAACTCATCCTCAGTTATTTGATGGCCTTTTTGCTGCATTTCGGCCAATAAAACATGAACTTGTTCCATTGTTTCAGGAATTCCCGTTCCCATCTATATCCCTCCCACACCATAAAATTTTCATCTCCATTATAAACATAAGTGAGATTCGTTTGCCACTATGCTACAGTGGACTAGAAAGGAAGTCTTAAACATGAATATTAGTATTATTGGAGCTGGACCTCGCGGCTTAATTATCGCTGCTAATCTTATTCAAAAAGCTCATACAACTAACAAACTTCAAATTGATCTTTATGATCCATATCCAATCGGCGGACGAGTTTGGCAAACAAATCAGTCATTAGCGCTGATTATGAACTCGTCAGCTCAACTTATTACATTATTTAATGACTTCGGTCAAACCAGTTTAACTGGTCCAACTTTTTATGAATGGTCGCAAAGCAAAGCTGCGGTTGAATTTATAAAAAATCATGATTATGAAAATGATTTTCTAGCAGCTATTAAAAATTTAAAACCAAATGATTATGCTCCGCGGGCTCTTTTTGGCGTTTATGCTCAATGGTTTTACAATCAGTTAAAAGATAATCTTCCTCAAAATATTAAACTTAATTTTCATCATGAAAAAGTAATCGGTGTTCAAAAAATTGATGGCAAATTTAAACTTACTACCGAAACAAATACGGTTACAACTGATTCATTAGTTTTAAGCACTGGTAATTCTACTAATCAACTTTCAAAAGATGAAATTTCATTAAAAAATTATGCACAAAAAAATAAATTACAATATTTTATACCCACTTATCCTGCTGAAGCTAACTTTACAAAAATTCGGCCACGTGAAAAAGTAATCATTCGCGGAATGGGATTATCATTTTTTTATTATTTAACTGAATTAACCATCGAAAGAGGCGGAAGTTATACTGAAAATCATGATGGCTCTTTAACATACCATCCATCTGGCCGTGAGCCACAAATTTATGCGGGCTCGCGACGTGGAGTTCCTTATTATCCCAAGGCACTTAACCAGCAAAAAGTGGGAGAAAATCGTCCCAATGTCTTTTTAAATCAAAATACAATTCAACAATATATGATCAATGGAAAGTTACCGTTTAAAAAATTTGTTGAATTATTAAAAGCAGAAATCGAATATTTATATTATCCCTTATTAATTATCGAAAAATATCCACAAGATAATGCTGAAGCATTTGCCAGTGGATTTTTAAAATCAGATGACCGAGCTACTTTCATCGGTAACTATCACTTTAAAAATGAAGATATTTTGGACTGGAATCTCATTTTAAATCCCGTTGCTGGCGTTTCGATTTCAACAATTGAAAGCTATCAAAAAATTATTTTGCAATGGATGGAACTAATTATCAATGATGCCAAGTTGGGCACAAAAACGGCTCCTGTAACTGGTGCTTTGTCAAAAATAGTTGATTTACGTACTACCATTCAAAAAATAGTTACCCAACATTTATTGACTGATGATGAGTATGTTACTAAATTCTTACAACTATTTAATTCATTTTCTGGTTTTCTCACTGCTGGTCCTCCCTTGTTACGTTATCGGCAATTACAAGCCCTGATGAAAGCAAATATTGTTACAATTTTAGGGCCACAATTACAAGTTATTGGAGCCAATCAAAAGTTTATTGCGCGGTCTAAATTATATCCAAAGGAAATTTTTCAATGTAATGCTTTAATTGAAGCACGAGTTCCAAAACCTAATCTTGAAAAAACTACCAATCCGTTGCTAATTGACTTACGAAATCAGGGATTGATAACCGCTCATTTATTTCATTTGTCTGACGGTCAACAAACTGCTAGCTCGGCCGTGGATGTCGATTTAATGACTTATCAGGCCATTAACAAAATCGGTAAAATAGAACCACAGTTATTCATCTGGGGAGTTCCATTGCAGGGACTAGAATGGCTAACTACCAGTCTTCCACATGCTTTATCTGATGATCATAATTTTGCTGTTTCTGACATCATTACTCATCAAATTCTAAAATAAGTTTATAAAAATGAAGTTAATTTACGTTATAATGAAATCAAAGAGTGTTTAGGAGGAAAAGAATGGCTTATATCGACGAAGATTTCAGTAAAATTGCTACTGATTTAATCAAGTACGAAGAAAAACACGATATTGATGATAACCAAATGGCAGTTAATTTACACATGACAGTCGAACGTTATCACGCAATTAAAAGCATGTGGGATAAACCGAACCCTGATGAAGTTAAGTTCATCAAAGAATTTTTAATTCATAACAAATAAAAAGTGAAAAATTCTGAAATAATTCAGAATTTTTCACTTTTTTTAAATAATTAAACTCACTAATTAATTCCCATGATACGTTTTCTTGCTAAGACTGCTTCCAAATAATCAAACGCAATTTCATCAATCTCGCTAATATTCATCCGCTTCCGTTTTGTGGCATATGGATTATTTTTATCAATATACCGAAGCGAAATACGATCTGATCCAATCTTAAATGGAACGCCAAAATAACTTTCTCCATCTTTGGTTTTAATCCGTAAAAAACGTTTAAAAACCATTGCTTGGTTTAACAAAGCTTCAAACATATTAACAGAATCATCAAAACTGCGCTCATCATTTAAAATCGGTTGTTTATAAGTATTGTTGGCTAAATTAAGCGAGACAAAATGATTAATAAGTCGTAGATAATCGCTTTTAAGCACCAACTCGCCAATTTCATCAAGTCGGATTAACTCATAACCGCCAAACTGACCGTTCATATCAACGACAGAAAAAATAACAGCCTCTGCATTTACCGCTTTAACTTGACCAATGAAAAAAAGTTCTGGATTAATTTTAGGAATCATTATAATACGACGTCCGCTTTCCATCGCTCTTTGCAAGCTAGCATAAATCTGCAACTGTTCGTTAACCTCAACCGTTTTAATGTGATTAGTAAGCAAAAGCTTTTTAGACTTGCTCAGCAGATTTAATTCCAAACCTAAAAATTCAATAGAACGAACTTCAGATTTTAAAACATCCGCGTGTCCTCCATTACTGCTATCAAATTTATCAAAAGTTGACAACTGCACCTGACGCTTGCCTAGCGAAGTTACGAATCCCTCCATCATCGTTCCGTTATTCTTAATCAATAAAATAGGTTGCTGATAGACAAACGCATTCCCTAAAACCTGCGTTAACAAGTCTACTTTTTGGTTTAATTTAATTTCAGCTGGCTTAGTTCCAATTAAATCTAACTTTTGGGCAGCTCCAATTCGAGCTTCCATTTTAGTGATATCTTCACTATAAAAATCAACATCAGAAATATCTTCAAAAGTTAAATATGCCAACCCATTGGCTAATCCGTCCTCAGTATACGTAGTTAAAATCACGCCCTGATTATCAAGTGCAATCACCATTCCGGTGTAAAAAATTGACGAATTACCCTGAATCACATTAACTAAAGTATGATTTTGGAGCGAATCATGTAAATTTTTAATTAGTTCACTACTTTGATAATTATTCATTATTATTTATTTCCCCCGATTCTATTAGGAAATTGCGTTGGACATATATTCCTTTAACTGGTTGCCGGTTTTACCTGCACTAAGTCCAACAATTAATTTGATTCGTGCTTTCGGACCATTCAAATTTTCACTAAAGGTAATCCCCATTTGTTGAAGTCTGACTCCTCCACCTTCGTAAGCATAGACTGGTTGGGCATATCCCATAAAACAACGTGATACCAAAATCACAGGAATCTTGTGCTGAAGCATCTTTTCAATGGCTGGAACTGTCTTTGGCGGTAAATTCCCAGCTCCCATCGCTTCAATCACAACTCCTTTAGTATCATAGTTATCAATCGCTTTAAAGAATGTCTCAGTCATTCCAGTATAAGTTTTTAAAAGGTAAACTGGCTCAATCACATGGTCGATATCAGTTGTTGCCGATCCAATTAGTTCTTGGACGAAATTTACCCGACCGTGTTCAACTGTTCCTAAAGCCCCATAAACGGGTGCTTTAAACGTATCTACACTGGTAGTGTGAGTTTTAGTAACATAACGTGCTGCATAAATTGCAGCGTTAAAAACTACTAATACACCTTTATGTTTAGACTTGTCTGAAGCTGCCACTTGAATAGCAGACTTAAAATTAAAAAATCCATCTGATCCGATTTCATTTGAAGACCGCATTGCTCCTGTTACTACCACTGGAATATCACTAGGAAGTGTTAAATCAAGAAAGTAAGCAGTTTCCTCCAATGAATCAGTCCCGTGGGTCACTACCACTCCATCAATGCCATCTTCAATTGCCTTTTGAATGCGATTTTTTACTTGTAGCATAATTTGCGGCGTCATATGAGGTGATGGTAAATTAAATAATTCTTCATTAATTACATTAATATTCGTTAATCCCGAAATTTCATTGCTAATTGGGTTCTGTGCGTTGGGAACGACTGCACCACCTTCATCTTGTGACATCGAAATAGTACCGCCTGTATGAATTGCTAAAATATTTTTCATAGTATCTTGTTGCTCCTAAACTCGTAAAATAGTCATATTCTATGGTATCACATCCGCCATTGAGATAATGCTTTTACGCTAAATTGGTTTCATTTATTATCCATCTCGCCTATACTACTAATACGAGGTATTTAAATCATGTCTAATAATGAAAAAAGATACTATCAGCCCACAGATTCAAAAGATGCCATGCGGGAAGTTCAAAAGTTGTTCAATCTGTATTGTAATGAACCGCTTAATAATGAATTAGTTCAGTACCATTTAAAATTACAAAATCAAGTCAAAACTAACATTTTACCTGCTGCTGAGCAAGAAAAGATTCCTAGCCGAGTAACATCTGCACGAAGTATTATTACTACTATGTAAGAATGGCTCAAACTTAGATTAGCTGGAAAACCATATAATGGTAAAATGAAACATTTTCACTTTGTCAGCAACGACGAGAAGTTAAGGTATAAACGACACAGCATCAAAGTCAAAGGCAACCATAACCTTCGTAGTAGTCGTCATTAGTGCTATCATTTAGATCCAAAATATTTTAAAATAATCATGAGGTGAAACGAATGTCTAAAAAAAAGCTGGAACGCCAAGAACGTGAAAAAATTGCGATTGACATGAATGATTTCTTAATTAAGTATGCTGAATCAATCCTAGGCCCCAAACCCGATTTAGCCCAACAACTTTATGAAGCCGGAAAAAATGATTTAACTGGTCTTGATAAATTATTAGAAGATGATGGTTATGGTCGTAAAAATCAGTATGAAAACTTAGCTCAAGGTTTTATTTGCGATTTTTATCATATCGAACCTGAAGACGGGCAACAAGAAAAAGCAGAACTAGCTAGAGAAGCAATTAATTATCTAGGAAAAAATGCCAACAAATTCAATCAATGGGCTGAAGAGTAAAGCAACTTTCTGAGTTGCTTTTTTTCTTTGTCATTAATCAAGGAGGTGTAAATAGTGAACAAGATAGGAGTGTGCGACCTAGTCGGCTTCATTTTGCGAAGTGGTGATTTGGCTACCAGTCTTAGTAGTATGAACACAGCTCAAACTGGTTCTCGTATTCATCGAAAACTACAAAGGAAGCAGTCAAGCGACTATCAGGCAGAATTTTATTTAGAAAAAGCGGCCCAAATTAATGGTCATGAATTTTTAATCCACGGTCGTGCTGATGGAGTAATTCTTAGAGACCAAACCGCTACAATTGAAGAAATTAAAACATCTGATATCGAATTCAAAGATATTCCTGAAAATAAATTAACCCTGTACTGGGGTCAAGCACAAACCTATGCTTATTTACTAATGAACAGCCATCCAGAATTAGATGAAGTTAAATTACATCTAACTTATGTTCAAACTCCTGATGAAATTGTTACGAAAACTGAAAAAACAATCAGTAAGACTGAAGCTACAAAATTTTTTAATCAATTAGTTAGTGATTATGAAGAGTGGCTCCAGTTGCAAGATCAGTTAAATGCGGAAAAAGTTACTTCAACTACTCAACTAACCTTTCCTTTTGGAAAATATCGAGCTGGGCAACATGAATTAGCTGCCGCGGTTTACAAATCAGCCTTACTTAACAAACACCTGTTTGCAGAAGCTCCTACTGGAACGGGAAAAACCATTTCTACTCTATTTCCTGCAGTCAAAGTATTAGCAACTGAAAAAATTAAACGGATTTTCTATCTAACTGCTAAGCAAAGTACGCGACGGGTAGCCGAAGAAGCAATTGGTCTCATGAGCAATAATGGTTTAAAAATTCGAAGTATCACGTTAACTGCCAAAGATAAAATCAAATTTCCAGAAGAACAAGAGGTTGCTCCAGAAGAAAATCCTTATATGATTGGATATTATGATCGGTTAAAGCCAGCCTTAAAAGATCTTTTGTTAAATAATCATCAAATTAATCGCGCTGTAATTGAAAAATATGCACGCCAATATACCCTTGATCCATTTGAATTTTCATTAGATGCTAGTTTATTTTGTGATATCATCATTGGCGATTATAATCATTTATTTGATCCAAAGGTCCACTTACAACGTTTTTTTGAAATTGAAAATAAGGAAAATTTTTATTTAATTGATGAAGCACATAACCTAGTAGATCGTTCACGAGAGATGTATTCTGCTAACTTATCTAATTCTGCAATTACCGACTTGCTATCTTTGTTACATAAAGACAATGAAAACGATCAACCAGTAATCACTAAACTGCGCAGTCTTCAAAGAAATTTCAAAAGAATTGCAAAACCACTTCTGGAGGAACAACAAACCGAACGCGATTATTTGGAAACGGACGAAAAATTCACTAAGTCAATCACAAATTTAGTTCAAGTTTTGCGGAAATGGCTCGCAAAACAGACTCCAGGTGATGTTACCGACAAAATACTTGATTTTTTCTTTCAATGTACAACTTATTTAAAAATTGATGAATATTTTGGTCCTAATTTTAAATTCAGAGTGTTACTTAATAAGAATCAAATTACTGTTCGCTTATTCTGTATGGATCCCAGTCCTTTTATTGCCGATACTCTTAATTTAGGTGGCGGTGCCGTTTTATTTTCTGCTACCCTATCGCCTATGAAATACTACACAAAAGTATTAGGTGACGAGCCAGAAAGTTTGAAATATCAATTACCATCACCATTTGATACTAAGCACCAAAAAATCATCATTACTTCCTACATTGATACAACATATAATAATCGTGAACAAAGTCTCGATAAAATCATTAGTTCAATCTATGACCTCATTAAAGAAAAAAAAGGTAATTATTTAATTTTTGCACCATCAAATGTATACTTAGAAATGGTTTATGATGCTTTTAAAACTAAATTTCCGGAAATAAATACTATTTGTCAAAAACCCAATATGGATGACGAACAACGAACTAAGTTTCTACAAACATTTAATCAACCACAACAACAACCAGTCGTTGGATTCGCATTGCTTGGAGGACTTTTTTCGGAAGGAATTGATTTAGTTGGTGATAAATTAATCGGCGTTGGCATTGTTGGCGTTGGTTTGCCTGGCTTAAACACAGAAACTAATTTAATTCGAGATTATTTTGATGCAGATAATGGTCATGGTTTTGAATATGCCTATCAGTTACCTGGATTAAATAATGTCTTTCAAGCTGCAGGACGTTTAATTCGTGGATATCAGGATCAAGGGATCATTTTACTAATGGATCGAAGATTTACACAACGACGTTATACCGAATTATTTCCTCCAACTTGGCGCAATTATCAAATTGCACACAATCTCACCGAACTTCAAAATGAAATCAAAAATTTCTGGAAATCAGATTCATAGTGTTTATTATTTGAAATTTATGCCTATATAGGAATATACTGTAATATACTAATAGGTTGTACTATAGTGAATTGTGATTTAAAAAATACGTTTAGAATAGAGGTGTCATTATGACAGACAAACGTTATGAAAATGCAATGAACCGTTTGAAAGAAAACAATGTTCGGATTACACCACAACGTCAAATTATCTTAAAATATATGATTGAAACTGATGAACATCCTTCCGTTGAAACTATCTTTCATATTTTGGAAAAAACATTTCCTAACTTAAGCATGGCAACTGTTTACAACAATTTGAGATTATTCAAAAAGTTAAATCTTATCATTGAAATGCCTAGCGTTGATGGTGGTTATCGTTATGATTTTTACGATCATCCTCATTTTCATGCTACCTGCGATAATTGTAATAAGATTATTGATGTTGATGATCCCGAATTTCCAGAAATTGATAAACATTTACAAGAAGCTGCTAGTAAAGATGGGTTTAAACCGACTGTTACTAGTGTTGAAGTCCATGGGATTTGTAAAGAATGTCAAGAAAAAGAAGCCAAATAAACAAAAAATACTCGCAACCAATGTTTTAGTTGTGGGTATTTTTTGATTACATACAAAATTCAATCTTAATATTGAGGTGTATATCTTGAATTTATATTCATATGATTATTTAAAACACAATTACAACATTACTAACCAGCTTTTTATAGGTTTAATGGCCTTAATTTTCTTTATTATCATCGTGGTTGGTTTATTTTACTATCGAAATCGTAATAACCCCCGCTTTAGAAATCTTTTTATCCTAGTATCTCTTTCCGGGGCGTTAGTGATTGCCATTCAAACTGGTCAGACTGTGCAGGTACTAAAAAAGATTGCTGATCAAAAGCACGTTTCGGTAGATGATGTATATGCCAGTAGTAACGCTTTAAATGACGGAATGACAGTTCAGATTGGCAAAAAATATTATGTAGTTAATTTCAATAATGATCAATCAAATTACAATCTAAAAGAAACTCAGTTAGTAAATCCCCCTAAGCATGTTAATAAGGCTCAATTTAACTTTGGGTTTGGCGGAACAGATAGTAATGGCGTCGATTATGGTTCGATTGCTCTGAAATTTATTGTCGGATTAATTATGGTAGTATTACAAATTAATTTATCCGGGAAAGGTAATCTAGCTCCTTCCAATGCACTTGACCAACTTCAGAATTATATTCTTGGTGGAATAATCGGAGGAATTATTTATAATTCACAAATTACCGTTCTGCAATTTGTTGTCATTCTTTTGATTTGGTCCGTAATTGTCTTTACAATCAAATTTTTAACCGGTCAGAGTAATTCGATTAATAAATTGATCAACGGGACACCGCAAGTTTTAATTTTGGATGGGAAAGTAAATGTAACTCGTGCTTTAAATACCGGCGTAAATGCTAATGAGCTAGCTTTTAAGCTTAGAACTGATGGAGTTAGTAATTTTCGCGATGTTAAAAATGCAACTCTAGAACAAAATGGTCAGCTGACTGTTACTACTTTTAAAGATCAAGCGATTAATTATCCAATTATTGCCGATGGTCAAATTAACAAATTGGTGATGGAACGAGCTGGAATCACTGAACCACAACTAGTTGAAATGCTTAAAAAACAGCATACTATCATTCCGGATGTTTATTTAGCTCAACTAAACAACGGAAAACTAAATGTAGTTAAATATCCCATGAAATCTAGAATTCTTCGAAAATTTAAAAGATAAGAACTGTTCATATTCTATACTGCCTCATAAAGATTAGACAAAAATCTAATTTTTATGGGGTATTTTTTTACTATAAATTAAATTTAATCTAATTAACTATTTACTTTCGTTATATTTTTGGGTAAAATATAACTGTTACGATTTTATAATAATTATAGATAAGGAAGGCTCGATTATTATGCAAAAAAAACATAAATTTTCGTTAGCTCAAAAAATAAATGTTCTGCGGGCAAGTGTCATGGGCGCAAATGATGGTATTCTCTCAATCGCAGGGATAGTATTAGGGGTTGCCGGAGCTTCGACCAGTCATTGGGCAATCTTGGTTTCTGGATTAGCTGGAATGCTTGCCGGAACGGTTTCCATGGCAATGGGAGAATACGTTTCGGTTAGTAGTCAAAAAGACTCTGAAAATCAGGCCATCGAAACTGTTAAAGAACAATTAAAAACAAATTATCAAAAAGAATTTGATTTTGTTCAAAATAAATACGTGGCAACTGGAATGAACCCTAAATTAGCTCATAAAGCTACCACTGAAATGATGGGTGAAAATGCTTTAACTACTACTGTTCGAGAACGTTATTCATTTGATCCCAGTAAATTTACCAGTCCTTATGCGGCAGCAATTGCCTCAATGATCTCATTTCCACTCGGATCATTATTACCACTCGTTTCAATCTTTGTCGGACCACAAAGTCTACATATTATTACGACTTTTATCGCTGTGATTATTGCTTTAGCAATCACTGGTTATCTGGCTGCCATCCTTAGTCAGGCTAACCGAGTTCGGGCAGTATTACGAAATGTGATTTCTGGAATCGTTACTATGTCAGTAACTTACCTCATTGGATTTTTAATTGGAATGGTTGCTTAGGAGAGAAAAAATGATTTTTAAAAAACATAAAAAACAGACTTTAGATGAAAAATTAAATAATTTGCGAGCTGGTGTGCTTGGATCTAATGACGGAATTTTAACTGTTGTTGGAGTATTATTTTCCGTTGGAGTTGCTACTACGAACCCCTTCACCATTTTCATTGCCGGTTTATCCGACTTACTAGCCTGTGCTTTTTCAATGGCTGGTGGTAAATATGCTTCTGTTAGTTCCCAACGCGATACTGAAGAATCAGCAGTGGCTAGAGAAGCGCAACTTTTAAAAACTGACTTTTCCGGTGAACGTCAAGATGTCATTGATTATTATATGAAACGAGGAATTTCTCAAGAAACCTCAACTGAAATTGCGGACGACTTATTAACAAAAAATCCATTACAAACCATGGTATCAGTTAAATATGATTTAGAGATAGGCAAATACATGAGTCCCTGGAGCGCAGCTTTTTCTTCACTAGTGTCTGCCGCTGCTGGTGGAACCCTTCCCTTGCTGGCAATGACATTGTTGCCTGCTGAATTAAAATGGAGTGGCACAATTGTAGCTGTTATCATTGCCGTTGCATTAACCGGATTTTTAAGTGCCAAACTTGGAAACGGAATGGTCAAAGTTGCAATTATTAGAAACGTGATTGTTGGAATTTTAACGATGTTTATTCACTACTTCGTCGGAATTATTTTCGGTCATTATTTCTAAATTAATTAACTAAAATTTAATAAATATTAATTGTGAAAAACCTATATACCATAGGCATTTACAACTATAAAACCCCGTATGACGTGTTTTATAAGGTTTAAGTTGTTTGACAAAAGCGACTATATCTTGTTATGTTGTTATAGTGGGTTTTTTATTTTTTTACAATTTACCCGAAAATGAAAGGAGAAGTTCTGTGACTGAAAAGAATGAAAAGATTAAAGTGGACCATTTAACTAAAATATTTGGCTCACAAATCAACAAAGCACAAGAGCTCTTATCTGAAGGAAAAAGTAAAGCCGAAATTCTTGCTCAAACAGGGAGTAATGTTGGAGTTGACGATGCCAACTTTACCATTAATGATAATGAAATTTTCGTTATCATGGGTCTCTCGGGATCTGGTAAGTCAACCCTTTTGAGAATGTTTAACCGTTTAATCGAACCAACTTCAGGAACGATTTTTGTAGATGGTGAAAACATTATGCAACTTGATAAAAAAGGGTTGCTTGAGTTACGAAGAAAAAAGATGAGCATGGTTTTTCAAGACTTTGCCCTCTTACCTAATCGTACAATTATTGAAAATGCAGCTTTTGGACTTGAAGTTCAAGGGGTTGCCAAAACAGAACGTGATAAAAAAGCACATGAATCACTCGAAATGGTTGGTTTAAAGGGATATGACAATAGTTATCCAAATGAATTATCTGGAGGAATGCAACAACGAGTTGGATTAGCTCGTGCCATTACCAATGATCCAGATATTTTGTTAATGGATGAAGCTTTCTCAGCCCTTGATCCACTTAATCGACGTGAAATGCAAAATGAACTTCTTGAATTACAACATAAATTACATAAAACCATCATTTTTATTAGTCATGATTTAAACGAAGCATTGAGAATTGGTGATCGAATTCTAATGATGCATGATGGAGATGTAGTTCAAATTGCTACTCCAGAAGATTTACTAACACATCCTAAAAATGATTATGTTAAGAAATTTATTGAAAATGTTGATCGTTCTAAGATTCTTACCGCTGGTAATATAATGGTCAAACCTAACACAATTAACATTGAAAAGGATGGACCTAAATTAGCATTACGTCGCATGAATCAAGATCAAATATCAAGTATTTTCGTCGTTGATAATGATAAACATTTCTTGGGCTTAATTGATGCCGATGATGTTAGCGATTTGATTAAAAACAATGAAAGAGATTTGCACAAAATCCTTAATACTAATGTTCCTACCACTAGCTCCGATACTGCCATCGCTGAATTATTCGCTCAAATTTCAAAATCTCCAGTTCCATTTGCAGTAATCGATGATGAAAAACACTTAGAAGGAATTATCCTGAGAAGTACTTTATTAGAAGCAATTTCTTCTAATACTAGTGAAGGAGGCAATGATAATGAATAACTTATTTGCAATCTTAAGCGGGATTCCCGCTATTCCGCTTGCTAAGTGGATTAATTCATTTGTAGCATGGTTAACTGGTTTTGCTGGCTTTTTCAATGCTTTAACTGCCGGAATTGGTGCCATTTTAGATGCCATTCAATGGGTATTAGACTTATTCCCTGCTTGGTTATTTATCATTCTGATTTTAATTTTAACTTGGTTTATTCTACGTAAAACTAAACACTGGGGCTCCATGTTATTTGAACTTCTTGGTTTAGCTTTAATTTGGAATCAAGGCTACTGGCACGATATGACTCAAACGCTTACTTTAGTATTAGCAACTAGTTTAATTATTATTGTAATCGGTGTTCCCCTTGGAATTTGGATGGCTAAAAGCCACACTGTTAACGTGATTATTAGACCAATTCTTTCCTTCATGCAGACGATGCCAGCCTTCGTCTATTTAATTCCTGCAGTTGCTTTATTTGGAATTGGAATGGTACCAGGAGTAGTTGCTTCTGTAATCTTTTCCCTTCCCCCAATTGTAAGTATGACCTGTTTAGGGATTCAACAAGTCCCTGCTGACTTAAATGAAGCCGCAGTTTCATTTGGTTGTACTACTTGGCAAAAATTATTCAAGGTTGAGTTGCCACTTGCTAAAGCAACTATCATTTCTGGAATTAACCAAGGAATGATGCTTGCGCTTTCAATGGTAGTTATTGCTTCTATGATTGGTACAATGGGACTTGGTTCATTAGTTTACTTTGCCGTAGGTAGAAATGATGCCGGAGCTGGTTTTGCAGCCGGAATTGCCATCGTTATCTTAGCAATCATTCTTGATCGTCTCTCTGAAGGACTAAGCGGCAGTAATCAAAACAAAAAAGACAACTAAGGGGGTTCTACATTTATGAAAAATAAATTTACTAAATATATTGTAGGAATCTTAACTTTAGGCGTCTTGGCAATTACCTTGTCAGCTTGTAGCGTAACTCCCCAAAAGTACAGTCCTAACAAAAGTGTTGGACCCCAGGTTCATTACACGATTACAGGAATTGATGCCGGAGCTGGTATTATGGCTTCAACGCAAAAAGTACTCCCTGCTTATGGATTAAAACAGGAAAATTGGCAACTCCAAGCTAGTTCTACAGCTGCAATGTGTAGTCAATTGCAGAAATCAATCAAATATAAACAGCCGATTGTGATAACTGCTTGGCAGCCACATTGGATGTTTAAAAAATATCCAATTAAATTTTTAAAAGATCCTAAAAATGTTTATGGTAAATCAGAAAAGATTGATACTGTTGCTCGCAAAGGTTTTGCCAAAGAAAATCCAGGAGCTTACAAATTCTTTAAGCAATTCCACTGGAATTCCGACATGATGAGCGACATTATGTATAAGAACTTTAAAGGTGAAAATCCACAAAAGACCGCTAGAGAATTTATCAAAGACCATCCTAAACAAGTTAAAGAATGGACTAAAGGGGTTCCCGACGGTCATGGTAAACAAGTTCGAATGACTTATGTAACTTGGGATGATGCAATTGCCTCAACTAATGTAACTTCCCAAATTTTAAAAGATAAAGGCTATAACGTCACTACTAGTGCAATGGAAGCACAACCAGCTTGGTCTTCCATTGCTAGAGGATCAGCAGATGTAACCACCTCTGCATGGTTACCAGTTACCTCTGGTCCACTTTACAAGAAATTTAAAAATAAAGTTGAGATTGTGACCACAAACTGTCCTGGTGCCAAAGTTGGATTAGCAGTTCCAAAATACATGAAGAATGTTAACTCAATTGAAGATCTCAGAAATAAATAACAATTAAGCTTCGTAAAAGTTACTTTTACGAGGCTTTTTTGATACCATTTAACTATGAACTTAATTTAGAAAGGAAAATCATATGACAAATAAACAATTTCCAATTAATACAGATGAAATTAAAGATAATATCTACGATGCTGTCAATGGTGCTTGGACTAAACAAGCTACTATTCCTGCTGATCATTCTTCAGTTGGTGGGTTTATGGATTTAGTTGACGACATTGAAAAAACTCTAATGAAAGACTCTGAAGAGCTTAAAAACGGAACGTTAGAAGCAAATACTCCAGAGTTAAAGGAATACGTCAAATTTTATAAAATGGCTAATAACTTCAAAAAACGTGACTCAGAAGGTGCTGCTTCTGTAAAGCCAATCATTGAACGGATTATCAACTTAAAAGACTTTAATGATCTTAATGATCAGTTGCCAGATTGGATTCTTTCTGGGCTACCAACTCCATTTTCATTAGATCTTGATCCAGATATGAAGAACGCTAAAGTAAATGCACTTTTTGCTAGCGGACCTTCCCTTTTCATGCCAGATAAAACCTATTATGAAAAAGGAAATCAAGCTTTTCAGCAGTTGATGCCAATTTTTACTGAGATGAGTAGTAAATTACTACAAATGGTCGGTTATAATGAGAATGATGCCAACAAAATTGTTGTAAATGCTAAAAAATTTGATCAATTAATTGCTCCAAACGTTAAATCTGCTGAAGAAGCTGCTGATTACAGTAAAATGTATAATCCAGAAACAACCGATGAACTCGCTAGTTCAACGTCCGTTCTTAATTTAAAGGCTGCTATTAATCAGTTAGTTGGTGCGGTACCTGATAAAATAATTGTAACCGAACCACAATATTTCCAACATTTAGCTGAATTATTATCAGCTAATAATTTTCAATTAATGAAAGATTGGATGTTAGTTAAGGTTGTTAATCGCTTCAGCGGAACCTTATCAGAAGATTTTAGACAAGTTGGGGACACTTATAGTCGCGCCTTGTCAGGTAAAGAAGAGGCTATGAAACCTGAAAAAGCAGCATTTTATCTAGCTTCTGGAACTTTTGACCAAGTTGTAGGCGATTACTATGGTAAAAAATACTTTGGAGAAAAAGCTAAAGCTGATGTCCATCACATGGTTGAAAAAATGATTGGCGTTTATAAAGATCGACTTTCTCAAAACGAATGGCTAAGTCCTGATACTAAAAAAATGGCAATCAAAAAATTAAGCACCCTTGGAATTCAAGTCGGATATCCAGAAAAGATTACTCCAATTTACAGTAAATTTAAAACCAATGAAAATGAATCGATTTTAGCAAACCTGCTCAACTTTAGTAAGATTGCTAACCAAGACATGTTTTCTAAGTGGAATAAACCTGTGGAACGTGAACGTTGGGAAATGAGTGCAAATACAGTCAACGCTTACTATCATCCATTTAAAAATATTATTGTTTTCCCAGCAGCCATCTTACAAGCACCATTTTACAGTCTTAACCAATCATCAAGTGCTAACTATGGCGGGATTGGTGCAGTAATCGCTCATGAAATTTCACATGCTTTCGATAATAATGGATCCTTATTTGATGAATTTGGTAACTTAAATAACTGGTGGAGTAAAGAAGATCATCAGCATTTTACTGAATTAGCCCAAAAAATGATTAAAGAATTCGATGGAATTCCTTTTGCTGGCGGAAAAGTTAATGGTAAACTAACGGTGTCAGAAAATATCGCTGATGCAGGTGGTCTTAGTTGTGCTGAAGCAGCTGCCAAACAAGAACCCGACGCTGATTTAAATGAATTTTTCATTAATTGGACTCGCATTTGGCGTATGAAAGCACGTATGGAATATCAACAATTATTATTGTCAATTGATGTACATGCCCCTGCTGCACTTAGAGCATCCGTACAAGTTAAAAATTTGGATGATTTTTATTCGACATTCGATGTGACTGACACAGACAAGATGTACTTAGACCCTGCTGACCGAGTACAAATTTGGTAAAAAAGGAGAACAATGATGAATTTAAAAGAATATTTAGAAAAACAAATTAAATTTTTAGAATCAGAAGCTAATCAAGCAACCGAAAATTCGGATGAAAAGACAAAGTTTTTATTTGATGCTAAAATCGACGAATTACATCGCATTAATAAAGCTGTCGAAAGTGGTCTCATTTCAAATCTCTAAAAAAGCTAAGCAAAAAAGCAGTTAACTTTAAAAGTTAGCTGCTTTTTATGTTATTCACTAAATAAGAAGCGATTTACCAATCTTTCGGCAATCTGATTATCTAAAATTCGAGCATGTTCAGCATCCGGACCAGTCAAACGAAGAGCCTGATAATTATCAGATTTTACTAATCCCTTCAATGAACTTGCTGATGCTTCCGAAACTCTACCGTCAGAAAGATCATGTTCTCCTAATACTCCATAAATATTAAGAACCCTAGTATTACTATCCAAGTTTTTAGATTTTGCTTTTAATTCTTTATAACTAGGGAAACGTTGGTTAATATTCTGCTGTTGAGCGATTGATTGTTGGCGAATTATATCCTGATGATGTGCCAGATTATGATGTGGCCCCGAACGTGGAATATTTCTTTGATTATCAGCTGGAACTCGAATCGGCATCACTCCTTGATATGGACCAGCAATTGAAATAAAATGACTCAATCCCATCTTATTTTGTTTGGTCCCATAGGTAACCGCATTATCATAAACCGCTAAACATCCTGCTCCATAACCAATTGCATCATATTGTTTATAATTATACTTTTGATTAAGGTACTTAAAAATTTCGTTTAATTTTTCTGATTGAGCTTTGGTAGTTTTAGCCCGATCACCAAAATTAACTTCGATAATCGGCTGCTTTGATCTTACGTTTTTATTAGCATGATACTTAATCTTACCATTACCATAAACATCAATATGCATGGCAACATCTCCACCAGAACGACTAGTAGTCGTTACCAAATGTTTAGCAGCCGCTGATGCCCGATTTTGATCCGAAACAAAAATAATTGGTTGTTGCGTTGGTGCCACATTATCTTTATCTCCACCAGCTCCAAATTGAATATAAAAGAACCCAAAAATAATTGTGGCTACTTCAACAATCAATACAAACAAATCTCTTTTGTTAAATATTTTATTCAAGTAATCACCTTTTTAATTTTTATTAATCTAACCATTCATAAAATACACTTCATAATTAAATGAAATCCATCAACTTATATACTATCATACGTAAGTCGGCTTTCTCCATATTTTAATTAATAATTTCTTTAATAATTAAGGCTAACATTGAAACTTAATTGATTTACAATCAACCAATTTTGTATCAAAATCAAAATAGCATGCTGTCAACCTTAATCTTTGATTTTTACTTATTTATTTCATTTTAATTAGCAGATTTTACAAACATTCTTTATACTTGGTTAATAAATTAAAACCACAAAGGGAGAAAAAATGATTCATATTGTAACTGATACCACTTCTCAATTAACTCCTGCAGAAATAGAAAAATATCGTATTAACTTAGTTTCATTACGTGCGATTGCCAACGGCAAAACTTACAAAGATCAGATTGATATTACTTCCAAAGAATTTTCTGATATTTTAGCAAGTGACCAAGAATTCCCAACTACTAGTCAACCATCACTGGGCGATTTTGTGGCAACTTATCAAAAAATCATTGATGATGATCCGGATGCACAAATTATTTCAATCCACATTGGTACTGTTCTTAGCGGAACTGCCAACACAGCTCAAATGGCAGCCCAACAATTTGACAATGATATTCGAATTGTCGACGGTGGTACTGCTGATCGCGGAACCAGCTATCTCGTTTTAAAAGCCGGACAAATGCTTCAAACTGGATTCACTTTAGATGACATTGAAAAAGAAGTAACTGCAATGATTCCTAATACAAAATTTTATCTATTTATTAATAACATGGATTATTTAGTAAAAGGTGGACGTGCAAGTAAAGCAACCGGTTTTATTTCATCTTTAATTAAACTAAAGCCAGTGGTAACCGTTCAAAATAACCAATTAAATTTTGCCCACAAATGTCGGGGCAAAAAACAAATGGAAAAAATTGTTCAAAAAGTAATTCAAGAGATCATTGGTAATCCTAACATTAAAGATGTTGGGTTACCATTTGTAGATGATGATCTTGAATCCAAACAGATTCGCGATGCTATTTTGGCTAAACGCCCTGACATTAACATTGTTCTTAACTATACCAGTCCTTCTTTAATGCCTCATGCTGGTCCTGAAGGATTTGCAATTACTTATAACGATAAATATTAAGCTAATTATCCCATAGCACGAACTTTCCATTAGATTATCACGGTAAAATAGTGCTATATTAGAGATGAGGCGTTACAACCAGAGTTTAATTAATTAGTTACAAAGGAGAAATTCACTTGATTACTTTAAAATCAGATCGTGAAATTGAAAAAATGGCTGAATCCGGTGCTGTTTTAGCTGGTGTCCACAAAGGATTGCGGAAACTTATTAAACCAGGTTTAGATACTTGGGAAATTGAAGAATTTGCAGATAAATATATTACTGAACATGGCGCTACCCCTTCTGAAAAAGGATTTGACGGTTACAAATTTGGAACTTGCATTTCCATTAATGATGAGGTTGCACACGGTATTCCACGTAAGGGTCTCAAACTAAAAAAAGGCGATATCGTCAAAGTAGATATGTGTGTTAACAAGGATGGTTTTGAAAGCGATTCTTGTTGGACATATGCTGTTGGCGAAGTTGATCCAAAAGCCCAAAAATTGATGGATGTTACTAAAGAAGCGCTTTATAAAGGAATTGATCAAGCCCAAGTTGGAAACCGAATCGGTGATATTGGTGCTGCCATTCAAGAATACGTCGAAGACGAAAATCACATGGGTGATGTTCGCGAATTAATTGGACATGGAATCCAACCTTCAATTCATGAAGATCCTGCTGTTCCAGCCTATGGTGAAAAAGGACGCGGTTTACGCCTTCGTCCTGGGATGACAATTACCATTGAACCAATGGTAACCCTTGGAACTTGGAAAATTAAAGATCGCTATGATGAAAAGGATGATTGGACTTATTATGTAACTCAAGATGGTTCTTTATCTGCTCAATACGAACATACTTTGGTAATTACTAATGATGGTCCTAAGATTTTGACCTCCCAAGATCCTGAGATTGATGCTAAATATCTTTTAAAAAAATAAAATAAAAAAGACTCATGATTGATATAAACCAATCATGAGTCTTTTCATTTCCAACCGTAAGTTTCTAAATTCATATCGCGTTTTGCCATTTTAGACACATAAGGGTTGCCAGCAACATAAAAACGATATGGTTTTTCCGTCCATTTACCTCGATCACTAACTCCGATACGTCCACTAGATTCAATTTTTTCAGGAATTTTACCATCATCTAATTTAATATCTAAATCAGTTTCACCGAACTCTAATAAATTCATTTTTTTGTCTTCAATCCCAAGTGCCTGCATTAGCTTCCCAGGTCCATTAGTAAGATTATAACCATGTTTGGATCGATTTCTTTCCATCCATTTGATACCCTGATAAGGTTCAATTCCACGAATCAAAATTCCCTCCGGAGTATCCTTAGCCTGAGTCGCAATATCAAGGCATAGTCGTGAATGAATTGAGTAGATATAAACTGTGCCGGGATAACCATAGAGAGCCTCATTTGAAGGAGTACGTTTACCTTGATAAGCATGAGCAGCGGAATCTTTGGCTCCTAAATAAGCTTCTGCTTCAGTAATATACCCGCTCATCAGTCCTTGTGGGGAATTATAAACTAATAATTTCCCCAACAACTTTTTAGTGATTTCATCAGTCGTTCCCTCACTAAAAAATTTTCTTAATTTATCCGACACTTTTTTATTACCTACCTTTAACGAATTACGATTACTGAAATTTTAGCCTTCTTAGCTAATTTAATGCTAATACTATAAAAGCGGTGCTCTCCATCTTTATCAGCCCCACAGACCAATAAATCGGGATTAAAATCAGGAATGATGGTATCTAAGATCTCATCGTCGATATCTCCACCTTCACTGGTCATTGCTGTAACGTTTTTTACACCAAAATCTTCAGCCATCTCAACGTATTTATTAATCACTTCGTTAAGTGCTTCACGTTTCTTGTCTAATTTCTTCGGTGTTAAAGAATCGTAAATATTAATATCGCTACCCTCTAATACCGAACAGATCCCAAGTTCCGCATCAAATTCTTTGGCTTGTGTTACCGCATACCGCAATGCTCTTTCATTAGCTTCTGGATCATCTGCATCAATCGTCAATAAAATTCTTTTAAAAACCATTGGTTCTACTAATTTTGTCATATTGTCACCTACTATTATCAATATCATAGCACGAATATTTAATTTTTTGCCTGTTTATTATCAAAAATTTATTTTATCTAATTAAAAAAGCATTATTTCAGATATTATTCTGTCATAATGCTTTTAGTTTAAATTTTAATTAGTCATCAGAATCATTTTTTTGGTTTAATTTTTCTGTCATATGCTTAGCACGTAACCGCAGCATCTTTTCCTTTTTCTTTTCAATTCTCATATCATCCATTCCTTGTGCCTTCAAAAGGATTCCTTCATCATTTTTAACCATATGATAAATAGAAACAAGGACCATGATACAGACAAACATCAGTGGGAAACCAGCAATAGCACAGAAAGTTTGGATTGTATTAAATCCTCCCACTACAACAATTCCAAAAGCAAATAAAACAAAAATAACAACCCAGGTCATTCGGTTAACCTGACTGGGATCTTGATCATCTTTTAGCTTCAAACTAGTGAACGAAGAAACGATATAAGCCGATGAAGAAATCGTAGTGGCTAAGAAAATAAAACATGAAATACAATAAACTGCAAATACAATTACTTTAAACGGCAAAGTTGATAAGACAGCTGTAATTACAGCAGCTTGTCCTTTAGTATTCAAGATATGTACTAGATTGATAACCCCATTTTTTTGTAACCAAAGTGAATATCCACCTAAAATTGCATAAAAACTCAAACAACCAACTGAACCGTAAGCTAGCATTCCAAGCAAGACCTGACGAATCGTTCGTCCTTTTGAAATTCTGGCAATAAACAATCCCATGACTGGCATATATGATAACCATCAGCCCCAATAAAAGATAGTTTCTGAATTAGCAATATCTGGTGTTCCATTTGGAACGGTATTAGTACTCAAAGTAACAAACTTACTTGCCAGCAAACCTAAACTGTTGGTTTCTGAACTCAAAATATAGATAGTGGGACCAACAAACAACACAAACGCTAAAAATAAGATAGCAGTCCAAATATGCATATCACTAAGTTTATCAATTCCACCATTTAATCCATGCCATACTGTCCAAGCAAAAATCACAAACAAAATCGCAAACAAAGCAATTTTTAATTCTAAATTATCTGGAATTCCAGTTAAACTACTCAAAACATTGGAAATAATTGGAATTTCCATTCCAACTGATGAATCTACTCCACCCATAATCCCAAAAACGACCATAAAATCAACCAACTGACGACAAGCATATTTCCACTTTTCATCACCTTGAATGAATCCAATTGCTTTACTCAGTCGCTGTACTTTAGCTTTCTTTACAAATAAAAGGTAGCCAATCGCAATTGCAGCAGGTGCAAACATCATCCATGCCATTGGTCCCCAGTCAAACTGACCAAGCATGTGGGCAGTATTATAAGCATCTTGAGAAAAAGGCTTAATTCCAAATGGTGGTTGTGAAACATATCGAATTGGATCTACCATACTAAGCATCAAGATACTAGCATCAATAGCAGTGGCAAACACCATGCTCCCCCACTGTAAGCTACTATATTCAGGCTTAGAATGCGGATCTCCTAATCGAATTGAACCATATTTACTAAAAATCAGCCACATAAAAAAATAAAGTTGACAATATACACCATCATATATGCCCAGCCCATTTGTTTTGTAATCCAAGTTAAAGCATCAGTAAGGACTCCTTGTAATCCGGATCCGCCAGTAATTAAAATAATCGACGCTACAGCAAAGATTAAGATGGTAGGAATAAAGACATATTTATCAATATTAAAACGTTTAAAAATAATAATCCCCCTCAGATTAATATAAGCTATTAGATTAATAAGTTATTGCACAAAAAAATACCTAATGGATCGAATATCGAACCATTAGGTATGCCTTAACCAATACCAAATGATTAGTTTATGCCATTATTATAACACTTACTAGCAATTGGTCTAATTATCATCTTGTCCATTATCAATGGTTTTAAGCACTTTTGCTGGATTACCAGCAATTACAACATTATCACCAAAAGATTTCGTTACAACCGCTCCTGCGCCCACTACAACGTTATCTCCTAGTGTTACACCTGGGAGAATAGTTACATCTCCACCAAACCAAGCATTATCTCCAATTGTAATTGGAGCTCCTAATTCAACATCGTTAATACGTTCTTTAGCATTCAGCGGATGAATATTAGTATATAAACCACAATTAGGCCCAATATAACAATTTTTCCCAAAAGTAATTGGACAAGAATCCATCAAAGTTAAGCGATAATTACCAAAAAAGTTATTCCCAATGTGAATATTAAATCCATAATCAAATTGTAAATCCGTTTCGACAAAAAATTCATCGCCAGTTTCTGCAAATAAACCTTTAATCATTGTATTTCGTTCTTCATTATTAGGAGTATTATTAATTTTTTGCAGCATCTCGCGTACTAAGATTCGACGTTTAATCAATTCGTGATCAAATTGTTCAAACGGTTTCCCAGCAGTCATTTTTTCTCTTTCAGTTGTCATTTTTTCTCCTTACATGTTGTCCATTGTTTTATTTAACAATTCATCGACAAATATGTTGCCTTTATTTGAAGCATGCCCTTTCGTCCAAGCAAATTGGATTCTGGGGAATTGTTGCAGTTGATGATCTAAAGCCTGCCAAAGTTCACTATTTTTCAATGGACCGGCGCTTCGTTTCCACCCCCGGCGTTTCCAACCTTGTAACCAACCCTTTTGAATGGCATTCAGCACATATCGTGAATCAGAAACAATTCCAATATTTTTTTCATTTAAATGATTTTCACTCATCCATTGTAACGCTTTTAATAAAGCTGTGATTTCCATTTTATTGTTAGTAACGCCAAATTCTCCAGCTGAATCAGAATGCTGTTTGCCATGATAATCAATCAAATATGCCCAAGCTGCTTTATCGTCTTTACGTACATGTCCTCCAGCAACATTTCCATGATTCCGCGAACCGCCATCAGTAAACACAATTATTTCAGGAGATGTTTTTCCCAAGTCATTTGCAGTGTCTTTTTTAGTTACTTTTCCCGCTTTTTTTATAGATGTTGCTTTCAAATAATCACTGGCTTCCTGATGAGTTAAAAAGCTTTTATATTCAGCACCTGAAAAACCGTCTACTTGTTGTTTAGTTTCATCCCAAGTTTGATAAATTCCCGGATGCTTCCCTTTACGGACAGCATAAAATTTTTTAGGTTTTGTCAAGCTAATCTCTCCCTTTTCAAAAAAATATTAATAATTTATAAGGATTTCCCTGAAATCCTTTGCATGTTCCCTTTTTTATGTAAAAATAATAGTAGCAGGAGGAGACAAAAATAATGGCCGATATGAATATTAAATTAATTACAGCTGACCAAGCGATGAAAATGTTACGAGATCGTCACGCCAAACGTAATGAACGTTTTCCTGAGCTTATCTCTCCAGGTAGTTATATTTTACCAGACTACTTTTTAACTAGAAAAAGAGAAGCATTCAAAATCAGACGTCATACTTTCTTAAAGAAAAAACCAAGATCATATGTCGCTTTTGATTCAGAAAACGGTCAGACACTATGGTTGCATAACTTCACTAGCTTGTCTGAAGCTATGTTTTGGCTTAATACCGGTTTAAAGCCGGCTGATTCTGATTCTAAGAATTCATTTGCAAAATGGAAAGAAAGCCATACAGATGAAATCAATGCTCTTAAAGATCAATTACGAGCATTGTCAAAACCTAAGAAGAAAGACATCAATAAAGCTACTAAAGCTAAAAAACCAAAACAATAATAAAAAGAGTTATAAGTTCGAATGAACTTATAACTCTTTTTTAAAAACAAAATGTCGCTAAAGCAACTTTTAGATTATTTAGCAGGTTTTTCTTTCATTAACTTTTGTAAATCTGCTACTCTTTTTTGTTCTTTTTTACGTTTCTTTTGGTCAATCGGACGACGACCTTGAACGCCATTTGGATGACAAATTCTCATGATTAAGAACTCCTTTACTTTTTAACTTCAAAATAACAGCTTCTTGTATTATAATACACCAAACAAGTAAAAATCAAATTAAATTCATGGGAAAAAGAAAGCGCGGTGACTAAAATGATTAACGATTATCCTCAAGTAGTAACAATTGCAGGTAGCGATAGTGATGGTAGTGCAGGGATGCAGGCTGATTTATTGACATTTTTTGCAAAAAAAGTTTACGGAGCATCAATTGTAACAGCATGTGTAGCTGGTAATTCATTCGGGATTCACGATGCAGTAAATATGCCGACTTCTTTTATTAATCAGGAATTTAAGGATTTATCCGACGATTTCAAAATTAAAGCTGCTAAGACCGGAATGTTGGCAGATGTTGAAATTATCAATACAGTAGCTGACAATCTCAAAAAATACGTTTTTGGTCCTTTAGTTATTGATCCGGTAATTATTACTAAACATGGTGATATGTTGTTAGAAAATGAAGCCTATTCCACTTTTGTGAAAAAACTAATCCCATTAGCCGATGTTTTGACTCCCAACTTCTTTGAAGCGGTTAAATTAAGTGGAATTAATGAAAATGATCCCGATTTTCAGTCCAAAGCTGCCCATAAATTGCAACAACTTGGTGCTAAAAATATCATGGTAAAAGGACGTCATGATGATTTTTCCCAAACAGAAGTAACTGATTACGTATTATTAGAAGACGGAAGTTCATTTGAAATGACTGGACCTTACTTTGATACTACACACAAAAATGGAACAGGTGATACCTTGTCTGCTGCCATTACTGCTGAATTAGCTAAAGGCGCATCAGTAGAAAATGCTATTCGTTCTGCTAAAGATTACGTAGATAAGTGTATTAAAGATGGTATTAATGTCGGACATCAATTTGGACCAATTAACCATTGGGCATAAATTATTATATAAGCAAGAAAAAAGCCGCTATGGCTTTTTTTCTTACCAATTATTTGGACTCCAAGCTCGGCCGTCTAATTCAGCTTGTGTTTGTTCAATTCGATTAGTTTGTTCTATAACGGTTCGTTTTGTAGCTTCTAAAAGCGCCTTAACATCAAATGAGGTTTGATTTTTTTCTAAATCAGTAATTTGATTTAATAACCATTGTTCATTTTCCAAATTAATTTTCCTCCTCTTGTCGCATTAATTTTACTTGCCACTTCAAACTATCTAAATCATCTTGATTTTGTTCCAACTGCTCAATAATTAGTCGTAAAGTTACTTCTTGTTTTGGAGAAATATTTGCTGCTAATTTGTTTAACTGAGTTGAAATCCATTTTTGTTGCACTGTAAAATCAAACGGATATGGAGCTGTAATATATTCTTGATAATTAATTAAAAGTTTTGCCTTCTGAGTTTCGGTCATATAAGCAAACTGATCAATTATCAAGGGACTCATAAATTGCATCCCCGCTCGATGCGCCAAAGCACGATATGGAATCATAATTTCTGAAATGCTAAATCCTTCCGCTCTTCCAGCTTGAAATTCTTTTGCTGGATAGCCAAGCGATGTGACAATTCCTAATTGTTTCCCTTTTAATGCTCCAATCTCATTGGCATAAGTAAAAGATCGTGTTAAAACTTCGTCTTCCCACTTTTTTAAAGATGCCGGAGCGCTGTACCAATACATTGGAAATTGAAAAATAATTCTATCATGTGTTTGAAGTAGTTTTTTTTCTTTTTCCACATCAATAATTTGATCAGGATATTCTTCATCTAAACAATGCCAGGTAACATCTGAAAATGATGTCAATGACTTTTTTAAAAATGCTTGAGTTCCAGACCCCTGATACTTTGGATGCGACACTATAATTAGTGTTTTCAATGAACTTTCCCCATTCTTTCTAGTTAATTAATTTATTTTAACATTTATTAGTGTTTTGTATTGACATATTATGAAACCATGTTATAGTTAAGTAGATGTGTGATAGGTTTCGAGTTTTTAAGGTTTCTTGTTTTGTTTTATTATAGAATGACTTCCTTATTAGATTCAAACTAAAGCAACATTAATAAAATTTTTTTATGGAGGTTTCATATTATGAAGCAAGGTACTGTTAAATGGTTTAACGCTGACAAGGGTTACGGTTTTATTACAACTGACGATGGTGACGTATTCGTTCACTTCTCAGCTATTAACAAAGACGGATTCAAGACTCTTGATGAAGGCGAAAAAGTTACTTTGGATGTTGAAGATGGCGATCGTGGCCCACAAGCTGCTAACGTTACTCCAGTTGAAGAATAATCAACTTTTAAAAAGATCTCAACTTCGGTTGGGATCTTTTTTTATACATATTTATTCAAAAAGAGACTGGAAATTTTTTCCAGTCTCTTTTTAATTAATTTTAAAGTGCATATATTTTGAAGCAAAAATAACTAATTCATCAACAGGCTGTTTCATTCCGTTCTTAGTCCATGTAATAATCACTTCGGTTAATCCGCCAGAAATCAAAGCTACTAACATCTCTGAAGAATTTTCCCTTGTTTTTAAAATTTCATTATCAATTAACTGCTTAATATATTCACTCAAAACACTCAATAAGATATTAGATAAGTCATTTTTGACAATCGCTTCCATCATCAATTGATTTTCTTTGATGATGGTAAAAAAAGTCGTTGCCACATCATAAAAAGTAAAACGATTTTGAATAATCAAACGTTGAATAAAAGTTGAATAGACCATATCAATCTGACCAGTAATCACATCTTCTTTAGTATGAAAATTACGATAAAATGTCATCCGTGATACTTCAGCTTTTTCACAAATACTTTTAACTGTAATATCTGCATATGGCTTTTCCATCATCATTTCGAAGAGTCCAAAGATAATTTGTTGTTTAGTTGTAATTTTCTTATCATCAAACTTTTTCTTCATACATATTAACTCCAACTGACTACTTAAATTTCTCGAATATGTTCTGATTCAGCAGCCGTTAATAAATGATGCTGTCCAACCTTATCTATTAACCTTAACTTAAAATCAGGTGTTACCCCATCAATTTTTCCAATCATTTTTAGACCACGATAATTAACTGATACTAACTGATTTTGCCAAATCAAGTGATTTTGATAAGCTTTCCCAATTTGATTTGGTTGAGGATGCTGATACATTTTAACCACTAAATTATAGATTGCCGCAATCAGTTCATTCTTTTTTTCATCAGTGTCAGTTAATCCTGTCGCCTTTACGCTCTTCAATGATTCATGATACGTTAAATTGAGTCCAATGCCAATAATAAAGCTTTCAACAACATTTTGATTATTACTTTTTACTTCGACTAAGACACCACCGCATTTTTGCTGACGAACATAGATATCATTCACCCATTTTAACTGAGTTTCAATACCAAGTACCTGCTTAATTGCTTGCTGTACCGCTACCCCAACACCAACCGTTAGCATTCCCGGGCTTTTTAAAAATTCATCTTTGGCTGGAACGATAATAGTCGCATAAAGGCCTGTGGTTGGGGAGTTAAAAGAATGACCACGCTGTCCTTTACCGGCAGTTTGTTGACTAGCCAATATTAAATTAATACCGTCAAAAGAATGCTGTTGTGCGTATATCATAGTTGAATCGATTTGGTTAAAAATAAAAACATGCTTAGCAGTTAAATTAGTTAATTTTAAAATTTTTTGCTGATCTAATTTCACTATAACATATCATCTAAACTAGTGGTTTCCCTAGAATAAATGAACTCCTTTATCAACGTAAACGACATCACCAGTGATTCCGCTTGCTAAATCACTTAATAAGAAACTTACTGCATTTCCGATTTCTAATTTAGTTACGCTTTTACCATCAGTAGTCAAAGATTCTGAAGTCTTTAATAAATCACCATGTCCTTTAACTCCAGTAACTGCAAGAGTTCTAACGGCCCCTGCTGAGACAGCATTCATTCGAATCCCCATATCACCTAATTCAACTGCTAGGTAACGCATAGCTGATTCAAGCGAAGCTTTAGCAATTCCCATCATGTTGTAATTTGGAATTGCATATGTAGATCCCATGTATGTGAGTGTCACGATACTTCCTGGGTTATTCATAATTTTGCTAGCATAACGAGTCACTGAGATTAATGAATAGGCACTAACATCTTCGGCTAAATTATATCCAGCTTTAGTAGTATTGATTACTCCACCTTTTAATGTCTTTGGATCAGCATATGCAATTGCATGAACTACCCCATCAATATTACCAAATTTATCATGAATTTCAGCAAAAGTTTTTTCAACATTACTATCTTCTGCAACATCACACTCAAACATTGGAGTATCTTCTGGCACGAATCGTTCAATACTCTTCTTCATTCGTTCATTTTGATAAGTTAAAATCACTTCGCCGCCAAGTTCATTAATTGCACGGGTTACTCCCCAGGCAATACTTTTTTTATTGGCAACACCCATGACAACAATCTTTTTTCCATTTAATAAATTAGTAGCCATACTAATCATCCTCTCAATTTAAAATGTCTAAGAAACACAAAACTAACCAACAAATAGAACATTCATTAGTTAGCTTATAATTAAAAATTACGATAACGTGCAAAACGTTGATTTAACATTTCTGCAGTCGGCATCGCACTTAACTCTTCTATTTTACCAAATAAATCAGCTTTAAACCGTTTCAATTCATCATTATTTCTAATTTCAGGAATGATTCGGTCAATAATCCCTTGTTTAATTAAATCTTCTGGGGTCAATTTCATTACTTCGGCAGCTTCACGAGCTCGGCTTGAATCTTTCCAAAGAATTGTAGCATAACCTTCTGGAGATAAAATGGAGTAAATACTTTCTTCAAAGGCCCAGACGCAATCTCCAACTGCCAAAGCTAAAGCACCACCACTACCGCCTTCTCCTACAATCACGGCAATATATGGAACTTTTAACTGCATTCCCTGCATAATTAACTGTGAAATCATATACCCCTGTCCGTGATATTCTGCTTCAACATCCGGATAAGCACCAGGAGTATTAATTAAGGTAATAATCGGACGCTTGAATTTTTCAGCTTGCTTCATTAAACGCAAAGCTTTACGATAACCATCAGGTTCAGCAGAACCAAAGTGTACTTCGGCATCCGTTTGGTCATCGTCACCTTTTCGAATACCTACGATTGTAACTGGTTTATCATTCATTGAACCAATCCCAGCATATACAGCTGGATCATCACCATAAGCTCGATCACCATGTAATTCGATAAAATCATCAGTAATTCCATCTATCAGGGCTTTAATGCTAATCTTATCTTTTGAGCGAGCTTGTAAAACCCGATTAAAGGCAGTATCTTTACTCATTTTTATCACCGCCTTCATGAATTGCTAAAATATGACTTAACGTTGTTTTCATTTCGTTTCGTTTAACAATAGCATCCAAAAATCCGTTATGTAGCAATGTTTCGGCCCGTTGAAAATCCTTTGGTGGAATTTGTTGAATAGTTCTTTCAATAACTCGTCGTCCTGCAAAACCAATCAAAGCATGCGGTTCGGATAATAATAAATCTCCCTGCATCGCAAAACTAGCAGTAACTCCACCAGTTGTCGGATCACACAGATAACTAATATAAACTAATCCAGCCTTACTATGCTCTGAAACTGCTTCTGAAACTTTGGCCATTTGCATTAAGGATTCAATTCCTTCCTGCATCCGGGCGCCTCCTGACGCAGTAAAAACAATCACTGGTAATTTTTCTTGAGTAGCCCGTTCAAAAAGTCTTGCTAGCAGTTCTCCAGTTGCAGTTCCTAAACTGCCCATAATGAACCGCCAGTCCATTACTCCAATAGCAGTTCGATGTCCATTAATGGTACCAATTCCCGTCAAAACTCCTTCATTTAATCCGGTAGTTTCCCGAGCTTTTTCTAATTTAGCAAGGTATTTAGGATCTTGATACTTAGGATTGGCTTTCAACTCTAAATTAAATGGTTCAAAATTATCGCATAATAATTCAATTCGCTGTTTTGCTCCAATTCGGAAAGCATAGTGACAATCTGGACATTCAAGATATTTACCTAATTGCTTTTTATAAATTGTTTTGCCACAGAAAGGACATTTAACCCACACATCAGGAACTTTATCCATCCGTTTATGCAACTCTTGCGAACTTAATTTTTGTCTTTTATTTTTCTTCATGCTGACTCACCCAATCTTTTAAAAAAACATCTTCGATATATCGATTATTAAAATCTCCTGCCAAAAAATGTTTATCTTGTAAAAGATCAACTAAAAATTCACGATTAGTTTTTACTCCACTAATCTCAAATTCTTTTAAAGCACGCAGCATCTTTTGTACTGCTGTTTTTTTAGTTGGCATGTGAACAATGATTTTAGCAATCATTGAATCATAAAATGGTGAGATTTTACTGCCAGTTTCGACCCCTGAATCAATTCGAACCCCTTTAGTTCCAAAAGGAAAATGAACTGATTTAATTGTTCCTGGAGTTGGCTGAAAATTATTAGCAGGATCTTCAGCATTAATTCGACATTCCAAGGCGTATCCTTTTACACCACAATCTAATTGTGTAAAAGGTAAGTTATTGCCAGCAGCCACTATAATCATAGCTTTAATTAATTCTACTCCTGCAACTTCTTCAGTAATCGTATGTTCAACCTGGAGTCTGGTATTCATTTCCATGAAATAAAACCGATGCTCGCGATCCATTAAAAATTCAAAGGTGCCGGTATTTTCATAGTGAATTCCTTTCATGGCTTTTACCACTACTTCACCCATATGAGCTCGCTCTGCTGGAGAAATCACCGAGCATGGCGATTCTTCAATTATTTTTTGATGATTTCTTTGCAAAGAACAGTCTCGTTCTGGGAAAAAAACGACATGACCTTGTTGATCTGCAATCGCCTGCATTTCAATATGTTTGGCATCTGAAAGATCTTTTTCAAGATAAAGGCGATCATCACCATATGAAAGTTTACTTTCTCGCTTCGTATCAACAAATGCTTTTTTTAATTCAGACTGATTGTTAACCTTACGAATTCCTTTACCTCCGCCACCAGCTGCTGCTTTTAACATCACTGGATAACCGATTTTTTCAGCTACTTTTACAGCACTGGCAACGTCTTTCACAAAACCATCAGAACCAGGAATCGTTGGAACGCCAAGTTTTTGCATAGCAGCCTTCGCATTAGATTTGTTTCCCATTAAATCAATCACTTCAGCACTTGGACCAATAAACTTAAGGCCATATTCTTTACATAATTCAGCGAAATCACTATTTTCCGAAAGAAAACCATAACCTGGAAAAATGGCATCAGAACCTGTCAGAACTGCCGCATCAAGTACCGCACCCATATTCAAATAAGAGTCAGTAGGCAGACCGCTTCCAATACAAATAGCTTCATCTGCCATTTTGACAAACAATCCATCTGCATCGGCAGTAGAATAAACCGCTACTGCTTCCATGTTTAATTCATGAAGAGCTCTGATTGTCTGAACCGCAATTTCACCACGATTCGCAATCAATACTTTTTTCATCTTTTTCCCACCTTATGATTCAATTGCAAACATCAAATCGGCATCTACAATCACTTTACCATCACGAACGACTTCACCATGTCCAACACCGATATTCTTTTTTAATTTAGTAAGTTCAACTTTTAAATGCAACACATCACCTGGACGCATTTCATCTTGAAATTCGGCCCGCTTAATACCACCAAAAAAAACATTTTTCCCAGCATTTTCAGGCATTGACAAAATTGCTACAACTCCAGTTTGTGCCAATGATTCAATGATAATTGGATGCGGTAACGTTAATTGATTACCATTTGCAAAAAACCATTCGTTAATAGAGACGTTTTTGATAGATTCTGCTGATTTAGCTGGTTGAACTGCCACAATCTTATCAATCATTTCAAAAGGATAACGCTGAGGAATATACTTGCTAACATCAAAACTCATCTTAATCCTCCTTGATTTCAAATAATGGCTGATTGTATTCAATCATGTCACCATCATCTACCAATCGTTTTTTAATCGTACCACTAACAGGACTTTTGACTTCATTAATTAATTTCATTGCTTCAACCGCACAAATTACTTCACCCTTTTTAACGTGACTACCAACTTCTTTATAAGCTGGTTTGTCAGGACTAGGGGCAAAATAAATCAATCCTACCATTGGTGCTTTTAATTTATAATTGCCAGTTTTAACAGATGGTTGCCATTCGTTACTGGTAGTCGATTTCTTATTATTTTGTGTGACAGTAGTAGGCTGTTTATCTTCTAATTTACTGAAATAGACGTCAACGCCATTACCATTAATTTTTAATTCCTGTAACCCAGAATTATCGAATTTACTCAGTAAACGTTCAATGTCTGCTTCATTCATTAGTTTTCTTCCCACTTTCTTAATGCAATCACTGCATTATGACCACCAAATCCAAATGAATTACTAATTGCCGTCTTAATTGAATCATTTTTATTTTGATCATTAACTAAATCAATTTTAATTTCTGGATCCTTATTTTTCATTCCAACATTAACGGGCATTTGGTCATTTTCAAGTGCTCCAACTACGGCAACTGCTTCTAGGCCACCAGCAGCTCCAAGTGAATGACCGATCATTCCTTTAATTGAACTTGTTTTAAGGTGATCATTATCTTTAAATAATTTCCCAATAGCTCCTGCTTCTGACACATCATTTGCGTGAGTAGCAGTTCCATGCGCATTTACATAATCTAGTTCTTCAGGTTTGATTCCACCTTCATCAATTGCTTGTTTCATTGCTGCAATCGCACCTTTTCCTTCTGGATCAGGAGCAGTTAAATGATAGGCATCACTGGTAGTTCCATAACCAACTACTTCTGCCAAAATTTTGGCACCACGAGCCTTGGCATGATCATAATCTTCAAGAATTAAGGTTCCAGCACCGTCACCCATTACAAAACCATTACGATCTTTGTCAAATGGCAATGAAGCATCTTTAGGATCTGTAGCAGTTGAAAGTGCAGTTAATGAAGCGAAGCCAGCAATTCCCATTTTGGTTACGGCTGCTTCTGTTCCTCCAGCAATCATTACTTTGGCTTTGCCAGCTTTGATATATTCATAAGCATTCCCAATGGCATTGGTACCTGAAGCACAAGCATTAACAATTGTTTGAGACGTGTTTCTTGCATCAAAATACATTGAAACATTCCCAGCTGCCATGTTAGAAATTGATTTGGGCACAAATAAAGGTGAAACACGTTTAGGACCTTTGGTATAAGCTTTTTCAGTTTGTTCCTGAATAGTTTGAATACCACCAATTCCTGTACCGTAGATCACACCTAAATCTTCTGGCTGGTAATTTTCGCCATCTTTTAATCCAGCTTGTTCCATAGCTTCCTTAGCCGTGTACAAAGCATACTGTGCATATTTATCTAACCGTTTATAATCACGTTTAGTTAACCGTTTGCCTGGATCAAAATCTTTCACTTCAGCTGCAACTGTAATTCCTGTATCTGAAGCATCAAAATCAGTGATAGGAGCGACCCCTACCTTAGAATCTAAAATATTTTTTACAAATTCATCAGCGTCGTTTCCAACTGGAGATACTGCTCCCATACCTGTTACTACAACTCTATTACTCAATTATTGCTTCCTCCTTCAGAAAACAGGACCTTACATTGTAAGGCCACCGTCTACTGTAATTACTTGCCCTGTGATGTAATCATTTTTAATCAAAAATTCAACTGTTTCAGCAATATTGTCAGGATTACCAAAACGATGTAATGGAATTTGTTCCGTCCATTGCTTGATAATTTTATCACTCAATTTATCAGTCATTGCGGTTTTAATCATTCCAGGAGCTATGGCATTGCAACGAACTCCACGTAATGAACCCTCTTGAGCTGTTGTTTTCGTCAAACCAATAATACCGGCTTTGCTGGCAGAGTAGTTTGCCTGTCCCATATTTCCATGAATTCCAGCAATACTTGACATGTTAATAATGACTCCAAAACGTTTTTTCTGCATTGCTTTCAAAGCATATTTAGACATGTTAAATGTCCCTACCAAATTGGTATTTAAAACGTCTTTGAAAGATGTTTCAGTCATCCGTGTCATTAATTTATCTTGTGTCATACCGGCATTGTTAACTAACACATCGATATGACCATATTCAGATACCAAATCATCAATCATGCGTTTGGCATCTTCTTCCTTTGAGACATCACCAGTCACAACTTCGACCGGATTGGCAAATGATGCTAATAAGGCTTCCTTTTCGTCATCTGCTAACTCACGATGTGAATTAATTACGACTTGATTAGAAGCATCTCTGGCAAGCCGTTGTGAAGTTGCTAATCCAATTCCTTTGGTTCCGCCAGTTACTAATACAATTTTTTTATCTTCTGTCATTCATTAATCCTCCGTTTTCAGCTCTTCTCGAACCTGCTGTAAAGACGCAACACTATCAATATGATAAGTTTTAATTCCTTGAAGGGTCTTTTTAGCAAACCGACTCAATGTTTCGCCCGGTCCAATCTCAATTAAGGTGTCAAAACCTTTTAATTTTCTTAATTCTTCTAAATCAGCACTAAAATGAGTTGGTTTAATCAATTGATCACGTAAAGTTGCTTTAACATTGGCAGCCGTAAACGGTTTAGTGGTGGTATTACTAATCACTGGAACCACCGGATTATTAAACTCAACTGTTTGTAATCTTTTAGCAAGCTGATCACTAGCCGGTTGCATCAGTGGAGTGTGCGAAGCAACTGCCACTTTTAAAGGTACAACGCGTTTGGCACCAGCAGCTTTTAATTCTTCACTAGCTGTTTTAACGCCTGATTTAGTGCCGCCAATAACTGTTTGAGCAGTTGTATTAAAATTAGCTGGATAAGCCCCTGTAACTTCATTACAAATCTCAATCACTTTTTGGGGATTAATTTTTAATACTGCAGCCATCGCACCTGGATTTTGTTGCCCAGCTTCGTCCATATAGTGAGAACGATCATGTACTAAAGAAATTCCTTGTGAAAAGTCTAAAGATTGACTAGCAGTTAAGGCGCTATATTCGCCCAAACTAAGTCCAATCATTCCCTGTGCCATTGGAAAATCATCAACAATCGTTTGGTAAATCCCATAACTCATTGCTAAAATTGCAACTTGTACGTTATTCGGATCGTCTATTACTGATAAATCGCTTAAATCAATATTTAAAACTTCTGAGGCAGTGTCAATTACTTGTTGGTATTTAGGCTCTGCTTGATATAAGTCAGATCCCATTCCTGGAAACTGACTTCCCTGACCGCTAAATAAATAACCTATTTTTGCCATTTATCCACCTCTAACCAGATTATTTTTCGTTAACTTTGTTTTGAACATATTCAACTAATTGTTGAACCGTTTCAATGCCTTCGTCGCTATCAACTTCGATATCATATTCATCTTCAAGTGCATCAATAATTTCAAAAATGTCTAAACTATCTAGATCCAAACCGTCTTTAAGATTGGTATCCATTTTAATATCATCAACGTTAACGTCATCAGTTTGATCAGCAACAATTTCCTTAATCTTATTTAAAATTTCAGTTTGGTTATTTTCAGTCATAATAATATCTCCTATAAATGTAGTGTAATTTAATATCTAATAATCATAGTCCCAACGGTTAATCCACCGCCAAAACCAGTTAAAGCCAGATAATCGCCGCGTTTGATTTTTCCTTTGTCTACTAGTTCGCTTAATAGTAACGGCTCGCTAGCCGCAGCGGTATTTCCATAATCGCTAATATTCAATGGAAACTTATCCATTGATAATGATAACTTTTTTGCCACCCGTTTCACAATTCTTTCATTAGCTTGATGCATTACAAAAAATTTAATTTGATCCGCTTGTAATCCTGCTTGATCAAGAGCCCTCTGAATCGAAGCTGGTGCTTTAGTGGTCGCAAAATTATAAACTAAATGTCCGTCCATTTTAAAATACTGGGACACTTGTTTTTCATTGCTTCCAAAGGGCGTGTCTTCTGGAAAATGTCCCGCTGTTAACGATGAACCTAATTGACCATAGGTTTTTAAATCTTCCGCTAAAATCTGCGAAGAACTTCCATCATTTTCAACTAGCATCCCCGCGGCTCCATCACCAAAAAGAACTGCCGTTGAACGATCATGCCAATCAACTAACTTGCTCAGTTTTTCTTCACCGATAATAATCCCTTTACCACCAGGATTCCCAGCTAGCAAAGCATTCAACACCGTTGACCCATAAACAAACCCAGAACAGGCAGCATTAATATCAAAGGCCATCGCATTTTGTGCGCCAATTATTCCCTGAATACTAGCAGCTGTGGATGGTGTTTGGTAATCAGAAGACATAGTAGCCACAATAATAAAATTTAATTCATCAGCATCTATCCCGGATTTTTCAAGCAATTGGTTGGCAACTTTGACACCCATCTCAGTATTACTTTCATTTACTGCAATATGTCGTTGTGAAATTCCGGTGCGCCGCTTGATCCATTCATCAGAAGTATCGAGTACTTTAGTTAAATCATCATTCGTAACAATTTTTTGCGGAACGGATTTAGCAACCGCTTTAATCGCAAAACTACCCATTTTTTATTTTCTTTCTTTTTCATCAACGATAAACGTTAATTTAGTTTCACAAGCTTTTTCATCACCAACATAAGCCACACATGAAACCAAACCAGCATGATCTCTAATTTTGTCCATTGTTACCTTAAATGTTAAAACATCACCTGGTTCAACCATTTTTCTAAACTTAGCATTCTTAATGCTGCCTAAGTATGCGGTTTTGTTTTCAAATTCTGGTGAACTCAAAATTAAGATAGATGCTACTTGAGCCATTGATTCAATAATCAAAACGCCAGGCATAACTGGATTTCCAGGAAAATGCCCTTGGAAATATTCTTCATTGATTGTGACATTTTTAGTAGCCACAATTGACTTGCCTGGTTCCATTTCGTCAACCCGGTCAATAAACAATATTGGGTAACGATTTGGAATTAAATCCATAATTTCTTTTGCATTCATTACAGCCATAGTATTCACTCCTATAAACAAATATTAGTTCATTTTTCTTCACCATTCATTTTCATAAAAAAACTGATTATTTTCAATTTGTTGTCAGAAACAAAGTACTAATTTAGTAATTCAAATGCCTAGTTGACAACTTTTAGCGATAATTAATCTAGTAGTTACAAATAAGATAATGAGTAACACTAATCTTATATAAATAGAAAAAACGAAGTCGGTTAAAGAACCGCTTCGCTCCTTCAAATTAATATTTTAATTTAATCTGCATAAAAGCAAAAATTTGTTTTTCGGTTAATTTCAAAGTACTGATTTTACCAAGATGAATTAACTCGTGGACATAATTCATTTTCTTTTCATGAGAACGCCACTTTTTAAGAGCTAAAATATCTTTTTGAGTTAACTGATTTAATTCCACAAAGAGCCTCCATTTAACTAACATTTTAATAGCAACTATTCAGCTAGTTAAAATTATAATATAAAAGACCTAACTATTCACTAATTAATTTCTTATTTTTTTAATATATTTTTTAAAATAAATAAATCGCGTCCTCTTTATTGAAAGCGTTTTCAAAAATGCTATAATAATCTTAATCATTAATCTATAGTTTCTCATTATATAGAAAAGAAGGTCACATTTATGTCAGTTGTAAAAGATTTAAAAAATATCGTTGGCGCAAACAATGTCATTACCTCAAAAGAAAGATCTGAACCATATCGTGAAGGATATCGATCTGGACACGGAAATGCTTTAGCAGTTGTTAGGCCTAAAACATTACTGGAACTATGGCAGATAATAAAAATTATTCATAAAAATAATTTGATCGTAATCATGCAAGCAGCTAATACTGGTCTAACTGAGGGATCAGTGCCAACTGCCAGCGGCTATGACCGCAACGTAATTGTGATTAACACCATGCGAATAAAAGGAATTCAATTAATTGACGATAATCAACAAGTTATTACATTTCCGGGAACTACCCTTCATGAATTAGAAGGTCGCTTAGACAAAGTTGATCGTGATCCTCATTCTGTAATTGGATCTTCTAATATTGGGGCAACTGTTATTGGAGGAATTAACAATAATTCAGGTGGTGCTTTAATTCAAAGGGGACCAGCTTACACAGAATTATCGCTTTACGCTCAAATCGATAAAAATAACGATTTACATTTAGTTAATCATTTAGGAATTGATTTAGGTAAGACTCCTGAAGAAATACTAACCAATTTAGAAAACCATAATTATTCAGATAAAGATATTAATTATGATAACAACCGAGTCGGACATAATCGTGATTATGAAAAACGAGTTAGGGATGTAAACGCAGATTCTCCAACCCGATATAATGCCGATCCGCAGGAATTATATGAAGTTTCAGGGTCAGCCGGTAAACTGGTAGCTTTTGCAGTTCGTTTAAATACTTATCCAAAACCCAAGGAGGAAAAAGTTTTTTACATTGGAACTAATGATCCTTCAGTACTAGAACATTTAAGAAGACATATTTTAACTGAATTTAAATATTTACCAGTTTCTGGAGAATATATGCATCGAGAAGCCTATGATTTAGCTAAAAAATATGGTAAAGATTCACTCATGGTAATTGATACTCTTGGTACTAAACCCTTACCATTTTTATTTCATACTCAAGCTGTTACCGAACGTATTTTGCATCACGTTCCCACTTTCAAACCTAATTTTACTGATCGAATGTTGCAAAATATCAGTAGAATCTTTCCTGATCAATTACCAAAACGAATGGAAAGATTTCGTAATCAATATGCCCATTATTTACAGTTAAAAGTAGCTGATCAAGGCATTAATGAAACACGTCAATATCTCAAAAAGTTTTTTCAAGATTCCAAAAATGAGGGAATCTATTTTGAATGTACCCCAAAAGAAGCTAAAGTTGCAGCTACTCATCGTTATGTAGCAGCCGCTGTTCCAATTCGTTATCAAAAAACGCATCCTAAAGATAATATTCAAATTCTGCCACTAGACATTGCCCTACCAAGAAATGAAACCAATTGGTTTGAAAAACTCCCCAAATCAATTGATGATCAAATTCAATATAAATTATATTATGGACACTTTTTAGACCACGTAATGCATCAAGACTATATTTTAAAAAAGGGCGTTGATGCACATAAATTAAAAACAGAAATGCTTAAAAATCTTGATAAGAGAGGTGCTCTTTATCCAGCCGAACATAATGTTGGACATTTATACCACGCTCCCGCTAGTCTCGTTAATCATTATAAAGAAAATGATCCTACCAATACTTTTAATCCTGGGATTGGAATGACTTCTACTAAAAAAGACTGGAAATAATTAACTTTCAAATTCAATTACAACGTAAAAGCACCTTCGATAATTTTTCCTAAACGAATAAATTAAAGTCGGAGATGTTTTTATTATGCATAAAATAATTAAAAACTGATATTAGTATAAAATAAATTTCGCTTTATATTATGATATAATATAAAGCATTGATGTAACTTTATCGAAAGGAATTATTAATTATGGATAAACAACAAAATGATACTGATAACCAGACAGCACAGCAACCACAAAATCTTTCGCTATTAGGTAAGACAGTTAACATTTCGTTACGAACACTGATGTCGTTTTTAGGAATTGCTATCCTATCAATGGGAGCAGCAGCTTTAAAAACTTCTCCTATTTTAGGACTTGATCCCTTTACAGCTGTTAACGTTGGAATGGCTGCTATTTTACATACGTCACTTGGTCTTTATCAATTAGCAGCCAACTTTGTAATTTTCGTTTTTATTTTCTTTTTAGACCGAAAAAAGATTGGGATTGGAACCATTATGAACATGGTACTGGTTGGATTTGAAATTCAATGGTTTTCTACAATCTACCATCAACTTTTCCCTGGAAAAGCAACTGCGATTGTTTTAATTGCCAATTTAATTATTGGATTACTTTTATTTACAGCCGGTAGTTCGCTTTATATGGCACCCGATTTAGGAGTTGCACCTTATGATGCAATTGCTCCAATTGCTTCCACTCGTTTACACTGTAAGTACAAAACTGCCCGGGTAGCTCAGGATATGTGTTTCTTAATCTTAGCAGTAATTGTTCATGGACCCGTTGGTATTGCTTCTATTGTGGTAGCTTTCTTTGATGGTCCTCTAATTTCATACTGGAACCGTACCATTAGTAATCCATTAATGGATTACATTAGTGAACTTAGTGATCACCCATCATTCAAAAATCTTGCTAGTGGAGTTACTAAGGCTACTAAACACGGATATCAATCGTTATCCAACGCTTATAATTCCACCTTGGATTTTCAAATGCATTTGGCTGGTTATACTAACAAAGAATTAATTAAACAAATTCAAGATACTGAACATAACATGCAAAGATCACAAAAAGAATACAATATGTATCGTACTCGTTATCGGATGTTAGTTGCTGAAATGGTTAAACGTGACAAACGTGGCCAACTCGATAAATCATCTGAAGACATCCATAATAATGATAAATAAATAATAAGCAAAAAATAAACTACCGAAGTAATTCGGTAGTTTATTTTTTAATTTTGTTGATTATTAGTCATTTTCAAAGGATCGACCCATTCATCAAATTCAGTACCAGTTAAGTAACCGGATTTAATCGCAGCAGTTCGTAAATCAGTTTTATTTTTTAACGCTTGTTGCGCAATTTTAGCCGAATTATGATAGCCAATGTGTGGCGATAAAGCCGTCACTGTCATTAATGATTCATCAACTAGTTTTTTTCATCTCCTGTTGATTTACTTTGATTCCACTAATCATTTTATCAGTATAATTTGGCAATAAACCTGTTAATAATTCGACTGATTCTAAAAAGGTACTAATAATTAGTGGCTTATAAACATTCATCTCAAAATTACCTTGGCTATTTGCAATCTCAATAGTGGTGTCATTTCCCATAATTTTAGCATCTGCCATTGTCATTGCCTCAGTTTGCGTTGGATTAACTTTTCCAGGCATGATCGAAGAACCAGGTTCATTAGCCGGAATCGTGATTTCACCATATCCAGCTCGCGGATCGCTAGCTAAAAAGCGGATATCATTTGAAATTTTCATTAAATCAGTCGCTAACGTTCGAATTGCTCCATGTGTGACCACTAGCGCAGAATGAGATGCTAATCCATAAAACTTATTTTCTACTTTAAAATCACAGTCATACTTTTCACTTAAAGCGGTTACCATTTCCTGATCAAAACCTGGGTGTGTATTCAATCCCGTCCCGACTGCGGTACCACCAATTGGAAGTTCTAAGAGTCCTTTAGCATTTAACTGAATAAACTCTAGATCATGTTTAATGGTACTAACCCATCCAGACATTTCTTGGCCAAAAGTAATCGGCGTTGCATCTTGGAGATGCGTTCTCCCAATTTTAACCACATCCCAATATTTCTTTTCTAATTTTTCTAATACCTGAATCAAATGATTTAACTCTGGGATTAACTGGTTAATGGCTTCAATTCCTGCAATGTTCATCGCCGTTGGAAATGTATCGTTTGAACTTTGCGATTCATTAACATCATCATTTGGAATAATCGTAATCTTATCGTTTATTTGATGTGCAACATGAGAAATTACTTCATTAACATTCATGTTAGTCTGCGTACCAGAACCCGTTTGATAAACATGTAAAGGAAAGTCTTTCATTAGTTGTGAAGTTGGCAAATCTAATAAATATTGAGCGGCTTTTTCAATTAATTTTGCTTTTGCTGGATCAAGTATTCCCTCTTCAGCATTCACATGTGCCGCACAGCTTTTAATGCTGATAAGCGCTCTAATTAATAATTCCGGTATCAATGACCAGTTGGAAAATTATGACGACTCCGTTCGGTTTGTGGACCCCACAAAGCCTTTTTAGGAACTTTCACTTCTCCCAGCGTATCGCTTTCAATTCGATAATCGTTTGTCATAGTGTGTCTCCTTTTCAAATAAGAAACTTAAATTATTACTTTAATTTTAAATGAGTTTCAGCCATTTCTGGATGGTTTTTAACTAGTACTTTTCCATCTTTAATGGAATATAACATTGTTTTACGTTCATTTAATTCATTATAGAAATTATCGGTATCAAACACCAAAAAACTAGCTGGTTTTCCCACTTCAATTCCGTATTTATCATTCACATGCAGCGTTTTAGCCCCATTAGCCCCAATCAGTTGATAAGAGTCTAAAATTTGATGATATCCCATTAATCCGCTTGCTAAAATACCAACATATAATACATCCAGCATGTTACCATTTCCCATTGGATACCACGGATCTTTCACATCATCTTCACCAAAGGAAACATTAACGTGGTTTTCTAATAATTCTTTTACTCGAGTTAAGCCGCGTCGTTTCGGATAAGTATCAAAGCGACCGCCTAAGTGCATGTTAACTAATGGATTAGCTACCATGTTAATCTGAGACATTTCTAGCAACCGCATTAATTTGTACGCATAGGCATCATTAACACTAGCTAACGACACGGTATGACTAGCAGTTACTTTATCTTTCATTCCTGATTCATATGCCAAGGTAGCCAAAACTTCTAAATTACGTGCATTTGGATCATCTATTTCATCACAATGAACATCGACTAATTTATTATATTTTTTTGCCAGATTCATTAAAAAAGTTAAAGAATCACGACCGTAATAATTGCATCCACACCCATTTTAGCTGCTTCTTCCATTAACTCTTTACCATTTGGAAAAGATAAAATTCCCTCTTGAGGAAAAGCAACTAACTGTAAATCAATAAAATCAGCAACTTCTGCTCGTACTTCTAGTAAAGCTTTTAGAGCTGTAAAAGTCGGATCAGTCACATCCACGTGACTTCTAACAAACTGAATTCCATGACTTGCCTGCTTTTTCAAAGTTTTAATGGCACGATTTTTAACATCTGCTTGCGTCAGCATTTGCTTTCTTTTAGACCAAATGTTAATTCCATCAAATAAAGTACCAGATTCATTCCATTCTGGTTCTCCAGCCGTCAATGTAGAATCTAAATGTACATGCGAATCAACAAATGGTGGAATAACCAATTTGCCATCCAAATCTAAGACATCATCGGCCTGTTTTTCATCAATATGTTCAGAAATTGCTTTGATTTTACCATCTGCAACTAAAATATCCTTTTTAGTTACATTATTTTCGATATGTACTTGTTTAATTAACAACATTTCATCCACCCATTTTTTGATTTTACTAGTCAATTAACTCTTATTTTACCGACCGTTCGGGTTTTTTGTCAATAAATCTAACATTAGAAACAGGTTAAAATACTAATTCTCAAAACACGAACTTTGTTTAAAATAAATTTACTTAAGTTCTTGATTTAAGTGCATAAGATTGTTAAACTTGCATGTGGTAAAAAAAATTAACGAGGTGCATATATGTCAGTAACAGTTGTAGTTGGTAGTCAATGGGGTGATGAAGGCAAAGGAAAAATTGTTGATTACCTCAGTAAAGATTCAGATGTAATTGCAAGATACCAAGGTGGCGATAATGCTGGTCATACTATTGTTTTCAATGACCACAAATTTAGTCTGCAGCTTTTACCTTCTGGTATTTTCTATTCTGATAAATTAGCAATAATCGGAAATGGTGTTGTTTTAAATCCCAAATCTTTATTTAAAGAAATGAAATATTTAAACGATAATGGGGTCACAACTGATAATCTTCGCATTTCTTCTCGAGCTCAAGTAATTATGCCATATCATATTTTATTAGATGAACTAAGTGAAAAAGATCGAACTAATAAAATTGGGACAACTAAAAAAGGAATCGGTCCCGCTTATATGGATAAAATTGCTCGAGTAGGAATTCGAGTTGCAGATTTAATTCATCCTGAGAGTTTGAAAAAAATTCTGTCAGAAACCTTAAGACAAAAAAACCAACTATTAACCAAGTTATATGGTGTAAAACCACTTGATTTTGAAACAATGTACGAAGAATATAAAAATTACGGTCAGCAAATGAAAAAATATGTCACTGATACTTCAATGATTATCAATGAGATGGCTGATAATAAAAACGTCTTATTTGAAGGCGCCCAAGGAATTATGCTAGATATTGATCATGGAACTTATCCATACGTTACTTCTTCTAATCCAGTTGCTGGCGGTGCTGCAGTTGGTGCTGGAATCGGACCGACTAAAATCACAGATGTAATCGGAGTTTGTAAAGCCTATACATCTCGAGTTGGTGAAGGTCCCTTCCCAACTGAGTTATTAAATGAAATTGGAAATCATATTCGTGATACTGCTCATGAATACGGAACGGTTACTAAACGTCCCCGTCGAATTGGGTGGCTTGATACAGTAGCTTTACGTCATGCTGCACGTGTTTCGGGATTAACCAGTTTGGCTATGAATTGTGTCGACGTATTAGATGAGCTTGATACTATCAAAGTTTGTACTGGATATGAACTAAACGGTAAAATTATTGATTACTATCCTGCTAATTTAGATGTCTTAGATCAATGTAAACCAATTTACCAAGAATTGCCTGGGTGGAAAGTAAGTACCACAGAATGTACAATTTTTGAACAACTTCCTCAAAATGCTCAAAACTACATTAAAACGGTAGAAAAATTAGTTAACGTTCCAATTGACTGGTATTCTGTTGGACCTGATCGCGAACAAACCCACAAAAGATAATTAAACGAAAAAGAGACTCTCAAATGAATTTTGAAAGTCTCTTTTAATTTGATTAAATTTTACTAGCCATCGTGCCAATGTATTGCGGATCAACACCTAAAAAATCAATTTTAAATTGCTGACCATCACGTTCTGCCACATCCATTCTTGGGACAGTAACAGCGATTGATTTGGGTTTCCCAGATAAACCTATCCCTAAATCTTTTAAAACTGCTTCTTTTATCGTCCAAAGCCGCAAAATTTGTTCTGACTTTCGTGGCTCTTTGAATTTATTAAGATAAGCAAGTTCACCAACAGTAAACGCATTACTCAATCGATCTAAAGAAAGTGGTTTGATTTTTTCTAAATCAATGCCTAATGGTTGATCCGAAATGGCAACCAAAACTAAATTATTAGAATGAGAAATATTAAAATAAATATTTTGATCTTTAAAATATGGTTTCCCATGTTTCCCAAAATCAATACCATCATTTTCAAGTACTTGTTCAATCGGTAACTCTAATAACTTAGCGAGTAGCATCTTCCCAACAATTGTCTGCTGTTTCTTAGGTTGATCTTCAATCCCACGTGCTTGATAATATGGCTGATATTGTAAATCAGTGAGTCTTCCACTCTTAAATTTAAGCAAGTGTGACTCCTCCAATCAAATAAAACTAATTTTCATCAATCTTTTGGGCAACAAAATCAACTAAATCTTGAACAGTTTGCATGTTTTCATCGCCATCGATTTCGATATCATATTTGTCTTCAAGAGCATCTACAATTTCAAAAATATCTAAACTATCTAATTCTAAGTTATCCTTAAAACTAGCATCTAAAGTTATTTTGTTAGGATCAATATCTGTTTGATCTTCCACAATTTCTTTGATTTCTGTTAAAATTTGTTCTTTGTTTGCTTTTTCAGCCATTTTTATCACTCCATAAATTAATAATCAATACAATACCAGTTAATTTTATCACATTATCAATAATCTTAACATTATAATCTTACTACTAAAATCAAAAAAACTTACCCATTAGGTAAGTTTTGAGGTTCATTTATTCAATGCTTCGAAAAATTTAACACTTGTCATACTGAACCATAATGTCAAAGAAACAAAAGCAACAAGTCCGATTACAAAGACAACTAAGCCTAAAATGGCTCCAACTGCTACTTTAATTCCAAAGGAAGTAATCATTAATACCAGCCAAATGACAATTGCGGATAACATTGCCAACACAATTGCAACCACTAGTTCAATTAACCATTCAATTACTAATAAACCAAGTAATTGCCATCTGTGTCCTTTCATTAACTTCCAAGTTTTTGGAAAAGCTTTGAAAATTCCATCGTCAGTTCCTTTGGTATCAGTAAAGTACGTAAAGAAAACAAAGTAAAGACTTAACGCAATGAAAAGATATGCTAATCCACCAATGATGGTAATCACAGCTGCTACAGCAATCATGGCATAATTCATTTCAGTAACTGCTGAGAAAAGAAAGCCCCCAGCTAGTAATCCAAAGAAAAAGATAAATAAAAAGCCGATCAGACCTACTAAGAATGAAATCACAATAATTCCAATCCAAGTTAAACCATCAAATGCCACAAAAGCACGCTTAAATTCAAACTTTCCGTCTTGATCACTCTTAAGCAAACCATATTGAAATGAAACTGTAAACAAAGTTCCCAAAATCAAAGTGACACAAGTTAAAAAAAGATAAAAACCAGGATTAGTCATAGAGAGAAATCCACTACCAGCTGAATTTAATAATCCTTCACCAAACAACGAAACAATTAAAACTGGTAGCCACATTCCTAAAATTACGCCAAAATGCTTTTTAACGCTTTCGTAGCCATCTTTTAACGCTTTCATTATCATAAAACATTCCTCCTTCTGCGATATAAACCATTCTTTTCAATTTTAACAAAAATTTAATCACTATTAAACTAAAAGAAAAAGCACTTCATAATTGAAGCACTCTTCATTTCATAAAAATTAGTTATCCCATTGATCAACAGCATCTACATTACCATCATGATTACCATTCCATTGAAAATCTCCATACCAGATTGAACGTTTATCAAGATTCAATCCATTAATTAAAGCAATATCATCATCAGATAGTTCGAAATCATAAACATCGGCATTTTCAATAATATATTGTTCATGAGTCGACTTAGGAATCGTAATAATACCACTTTGTAATTCCCAACGAATAATAACTTGAGCAGTTGATTTATTATATTTCTTGGCCAAGTTTTCAATTTGAGGATTAGTTAAAGCTTCACCATGACCAAGTGGAGACCAAGCCTCTAATTCAATATTATGTTTAGAACAAAATGCACGAATATCCGTTTCTTGTTCTAATGGATTAAATTCCATTTGATTTAAAACCGGTTTAATTGAAGCATGTTTCATCAAATCACGCAAACGGTTAATATCAAAGTTCGAAACCCCGATGGCACGAGCTTTACCTTCACGATAAATTTTTTCTAATGCACGCCAAGTTTCATTATATTTATCAGTAACAGGCCAGTGAATTAACACTAAGTCAACATAGTCTGTTTGGAGTCGTTTTAGTTGTCCTTCAAAAGCATCTAATGTTGATTGATAACCCTCATCACCATTAAAAATTTTAGTAGTTAAAAAGACATCCTCACGTTTTAGTCCATTTTCAGCTAAACCTTTGGTAAGTCCTTCGCCAACTCCTGCTTCATTCCCATACTGTTTAGCAGTATCAATTGCCTTGTATCCATGGGCTAAAGCCCAGCGAACAGATTGAGTAGCAGTAGCGTTATCGCTCTTCCAAACGCCAAGTCCAAAACGTGGCATATCTACACCATTATTTAATTTTACAGTTGATTTTACATTAAGACTCATAGTAACACCTCCAACTGTATTATAAATCTTGTGCCATTTAATTTCATTTGATTGGTTTATTAATTTTTACTTTTACAATAAATTGATGTGTTCCTTGATTAATCTCTTTTAAAATATACTGAAATAACATCATAATCCAGGAAAATGCTAAAGCCGAAGCAAAAATCTCATAAGCAGTCAAAGAGAAGTAATGAATGTTTTTAAATAACACGCTCGCTATAATAATCATTATCCCCATTAAGTTGGAAGCTCGCAAAAATCGACGAGAAATCCCTGGCCAAAGCCATTTAATACTAAAAATTAAAATAATAATATCAAAAGCCATTGCCCACGCAAAACGATCATGCCATACATGCATCCAAGGGATTTTACGATTATTAGCAATTAATCCAACTCCAAGTGCATCAAGCGCCATCAAGGTTAATAAAACTCGTAAGATAAAGGTTGGCACTTTAGGACGATGCAGCGGCTTAATCGATACAAAAAGATAATCAACCAACGCTACCATTAACAACGCTGCAAAAATAAAAGTTAAATTAAACTGCCAGCTATCAGTTGCCTTAGCAGTTCCCAAAAAACTAATGTTATGACGCCACCAATGTCGATTACTATTAGCAAGCATTGAAATAATCAACCCACCAATAATAGTTACTGCCAATAAATCTACCAATACTGTTGGTGTAATATTATCTGCAATATTAATCATAAAAGTATTAATAATTAAATCAAAAATTAAAAAAATCATTGTAGAAGTATAAATTCCAAAAGTAACTCCCATGAATACTCTTACAAATACCCAAAAAATACCTAGCAGGAAAATTAACAGAATCGCTGCAAAAGAAATAATAATTGTTGGAAAATTACGCCAATAAATATTCCGATAGGTAAGATTTACAGAACTTTTGCGAGCTTTAATTAAAAAAATTGTAAATAAAATAGTTCCGGAAATAAGACCTAGGACAATTGTAGCAGTAGCAATTGAATGGTTTCCAGTTAGTTTTATTGAACTTCTTTTTTCCAATGAAAAATAAATAAAAAAGATAATACTAGTCAAAATTGTTGGAACAATACTCCATAAACTAGAAAAATCCCAACTCATTGATTGAGCAGTATCAGCCTTTTCCAAAGATATGCCATCTTTTTCTACAATTAAATTCATTGGTTCATTGGGTTTTAAATTCAAATATTCAACTACTTTAGTTGGTATATCAATATGATAATCGGATTCTTTCATTCTAGATCCTTCCATCGAAAAGTTTATATTTCCATTATACCGATGTTTTATCCCTTGTTAAAATTATTTTCAAAAAAAGAATCCACTCAAATTGTCGCCAATTTAAGTAGATTCTCCCTTTTTCAATTAAAATATAATTTTTAATTTAATTTTAGTTTACACGACCGAAGTAAACACTACCACTGAAGTATGAAAGTAAGTCGTTATATACGACACCTCTGTTTTGGGCGTCTAACATTTTATCATTTCCAAGGTAGAATCCATCATGATAAATTCCTGAACCATCTTGGAAAAATACTAAATCGCCAGGTCGAGCTTGGGCTTTGCTAATACGAGTAGTTGCTCCATATTGACCAGCTGCATGTCTAGGCAAAGTCTTACCAGCTTTTTGATAAGCATAGTAAATCAATCCAGAACAATCAAAACCAGTTTGTGGATTACTTCCACCATAAACATACTTAGTCCCAGCTAATGAAGTAGCAATCTTAAGAGCTTGTTGTGAAACAGAACCATTAGAAACTGCTAATTCAGTTGTGGCAGGAATACTGTCCATTTGGGCAATCCAACGATCTTGTCCAGCATAATTATTGTAATGTAACCATGTGTATCCATCGGATTGTTGTGTTTTATCGTAAGCAATTGTGTCACCGGCATGTAATTGACCGGTTACATTATTACCAACATTAGCACTACTACGAACATTTTGGTCACCACTAAGTGTGTAATTTCCACCCTGGTTATTTACTGTAGCAGCGGGGGCTGGAGTTGCAGCAGGAGTAGCATTAATTTGAGCTACCCAGCGAGTTGCACCAGCATAGTTTGTGTAGTGTAACCATATGTATCCATCTGCTTCTTTAGTGCCATCATAGTTTACTGTATCACCAGCATGTAATTGACCGGTAACCCCAGCATTTAAACTAGCACCATCACGGACATTTTGGTCACCTGCAAGTGTGTATGAACCGCTATTGTTAGTTGTTGCTACAGGTGCTGCAGGAGCAGCAGTTGATGCTCCGATTTGTGCTACCCAGCGAGTTGCACCAGCATAGTTTGTGTAGTGTAACCATGTGTATCCATCTGCTTCTTTGGTTCCATCATAGTTTACTGTGTAACCTGGTTCTAATTGTCCAGTAATTCCAGCATTCAAGCTAGCGCCGTCACGAACATTTTGTGTTCCTGCAAGTGTGTATGAACCGCTATTATTAGTTGTTGCACCGTCATTATTATTTACTACAGGTGCAGTTGGTGTTTCTGGAGCTGGAGTTGCTGCAGGTGCAGTACTTCCCATATTAGCTACCCAACGATCAGCGCCTGCATAGTTGTTATAGTGCAACCATGTGTAACCGTCAGCATCTTTTGTTCCATCATAATTTACTGTGTAACCTGGTTCTAATTGTCCAGTAATTCCAGCATTTAAACTAGCATCATTACGAACATTTTGAGTATTTGGCAGTGTATATGAACCACTATTGTTAGTTGTTGCGCCGCCATTATTATTTGCTGCAGGGGCAGTTGGTGTCTCTGGAGCTGGAGTTGCAGGAACATCAGCATTTGCACCAATTTGTGCCGCATAACGTTCTGCACCAGAACCATCCTTAAAGCGCATCCAAGTGTAGCCGTTATTATCAGCTAATCCATCATAAGTAATTTTAGTACCAGTATTTTCCATACCAACTACAGATCCGGAAAGACTTGGAGCTGTTCTTACATTGGTATCAGTACTAAATGTCCAAGTACCATTGGCTGGAACAACATTAGTACTTCCATTATCAGGATTGTTTGCTCCTTGAGTTGGATTATCAAGATTTTGGTCATATTGACTCAAATTATTTGATCTAATCACACTAATTAATGTACTAGCATAAGTTGGTGATGTTGCATATCCATCACTTTGAAGCATTGAACATACTTGTGCATAATCACGGCTACCAATCAAGTTAGCATAACGTGAATTAACGGCTAAAAAACTACCATGATCAAGGATACTTTCAGTATAACTAGGATATGCTCTAAATTGATCATAAATAGTTACATAATGTCCATTAAGATATTCTTGTGTTTTTTGTGTAGTTGATTGTCCTTGGTAACTCCCCTTAATACCAAATAAGTTGTTACCGGGAGCAGATTGACCCCAAGCACTTTCAACGATAGCTTGTGCGATTGAAACACTTGGAAGTACACCATACTTTTTCCAAGTTTCGATTGCTCCGGCAGAAAGTGAACTAATAAAAGCCTGATGACTAGTATTTGCACTAGCAATTTGAGCTACCCAACGGTCTAAACCTTCGTAGTTTTGGTAATGAACCCATGTATACCCATCAGCATTTTTAGTTCCATCATAATTGATAGAATCGCCAGCATTTAATTGTCCAGTAATATTGTAATTAGTTCCTGCACCGTCACGAACATTTTGAGTCCCTGAAAGCGTATATGTACCGGAAGCGGGAGTCATACCAGCAGTATTACTGTTGTTTGCAACCAATACCATAAATGGACTTTGGCTCTTCAAACTTGCAAGTGCAGCTTGAGCTGATGCCATTGCAGCAGAATTATCTTCGTCTGATTCATCACCGAGACGATCAGTAATTTGATATTCATCATTATCATCTGCATTGTCATTACTTTGATCATCTGATTTTTGACTGTCGTCTGCTTTAGTAGCGTCAGCAGTCTTGTCAGTTGCTACATCATCTGCTTTAATGTCATCTACTGTTTGTTTGTCTGATGAAACCTTATCGCTATCGTCAGTCTTCGTATCTGTAGCTTTAACATCTGATTTTTGACTGTCATCTGCTTTAGTGTTATCAGCAGTCTTGTCAGTTGCTACATCATCGCTAGCTTTAGCTGCTTTAGTTTCAGCCGTTTGTTTGTCTGATGAAACTTTGTCGCTATCGTCAGCTTTGGTATCTGTAGCTTTAACATCTGATTTTTGACTGTCATCTGCTTTAGTGTTGTCAGCAGCCTTATCAGTTGCTACATCATCACTAACTTTAGCTGCTTTAGTTTCAGATGTTTGTTTGTCTGATGAAACTTTGTCGCTATCGTCAGCCTTTGCATCGGTAGTTTGAATTGCTGCTTTAGAAGCTGGATCAGTAGTTTGTGCTACTGGAGCAACATCTTGACTATCGTCAGTAGTTTTAACAGGTGCATCTGTCTTAGCAGGACTGTCAACAGATTGACTTGATTGGTCAGTTTGAACAGAGGCTGCCGATTGATTGGTTTCTGCTGGTTTAGCTGCATCAGCAATTTTATCTGCTGCACTATCACTAGTAACAGTCTTTGCTGCATCTGTGTTTACTTGATTATCGTCAGTCTTAACAGGAGCTGTTTGACTATCATTAGCTTTATTAGCGTCAGTAGTTTTTACTGCATCATCCTTTACAGCTGAAGCATCAGTTGCTTGATCTGCTGTATCTTGAATAGTATTAGTCTTAGGTGCATCTACAGTTTTATTGTCATTATTATTAGTTGTGGTACTAGCAACATTAGCTTGAACACTTGGTTGTGTTTCAGCATGGGTAGTATGTCCAACTGCAAATAATGAAGTTGAAGCAAATGTAATCCCCATTGCGATTTTAAGCCAGCCATGTTTTGACTTTGTCAATTTGGTTCTGGTTTTAGTTTCGCCAGTTGCTAGAGCCATTTTATTATGCGCTTTAGTAAACTTGTTCATATATTAAAATCCCCTTTTTATAGAATTATAGAAATTCAAAATTTAATCATTTTTTAAGTTTTAAACACCTTTATAATAGCACAAGATTGTTACATCTAGTTTACAAAATAGCAACATCTTGACAATTTTTCTTTTTACTTTAATAAATTGTCAAATGACAATCTATTTCCAAGCCCACGGATCTTGATGCCAATTACTTAAATAATCATATTTTTCTTGATTAATTACATCTGAATCTAATAATTCTTTGATTAATTTAGCATAAGTTAAAAGTGGTTCAAACTGCAATTCGGCTTGTTTAAAATTGTTATCCGCATCCCTAAATCCATAAGAAAAAATTGAAACAATTCCAGCAACATTAAATCCTTCTTTTTGGACCGCTTGAGCTGCTTGAATCACGCTACCACCAGTTGAAATCAAATCATCAATTAAAACTACTTTATCAGTTGAATTAATAATTCCCTCAATTTGTTTCCCAGTTCCGTGGTCCTTTGGCTTCGATCTGACATAGACCATTGGAAGCTCCAGATTATTTGCAACTAACGTTGCGTGAGGTATTCCAGCAGTGGCAACTCCACCAATCACGGTTGCATCTGGATACTTTTGTTTAATTAATTCTGTAAGCGCCTTAGCAATCATCGTCCGCAATTTTGGATATGAAACTGTCAAACGTAAATCAGTATAAATGGGTGACTTAATGCCACTAGCAAATTGAAAGTTTTGTTTAGAATTTAACTTGACGATTTGATTTTCAACTAATTGGTGTAAGATTTGACTTTCTATCTTATTCATTTTTTACTCCTTGATTTTATTTCAGTGTCCAACTCTTTAAGTAACGTTGATAAGTATGCTCTGGATCATTGCTCTGAGTAATCGGGCGTCCCACTACAATGGCAGAAGCTCCGTCTTTTCGAGCATCTTTTGGAGTAGCAACTCGATTCTGGTCACCGGCTGCATCCTGGTGCATTCGAATTCCTGGAACTACATATTCAAAATCAGTTCCCACACTTTTCACTAAATCCGATAACTCTAAAGCAGAAGTAATCACACCGTCGCAACCGGAATCTTTGGCTAATTTAGCTAAGGAAACGACCTGATTATTCATATCTAAACGACAATTTTGCTGCTCTTTTAAAACTTGTTCTGAAATTGAAGTTAATTCAGTGACACCTAATAAATGTGGTTTAGGCAAACCGGCACGCTTAGCTCCATCAGATAAACCTTTTTTAGCTGCCTGCAGCATTTGAAAACCACCCAAAGTATGTACGGTTACATAATCAACTCCTAATGCACCTAATTGTTCCATTGCTTTTTCAACAGTATGAGGAATATCAAATAATTTTAAATCCAAAAAAATATCACAGTCGGCTTGTTTGATGGTAGTTACCACAGCTGGTCCATAATGATAAAACAATTCCATTCCAATTTTGACAGTTAATTGATCTGTCTGCTCAAATTGAGCTAAAAATTGGCGCACTTGATCTAAATCAGGAAAATCTAATGCAATCATCAGCGGTTTTTCCATTATTACCTCCGTATATTAATTACTTATTAAAAAATGAACCATCCCCTGCTCTAGAGAATGATCCATTTCAATTAAATTCATATTTAATTCAATTTGGATTCTCTGAACCAATTAATTGTTAAAATTATAATATAAATTTATAATTTGTACAAACTTTATTGATTTAACGGGTTAGTATGCTTTGCTTTAAATTCTTGTTTTGCATTTTTAGCAACTTTTTTATACTTTTTAGTAAAATCTTTACTTGTCTTAGCAATTGCCTTGTTTTGCATAGTGATTTTTTGGGTAACTTGATTGTTTTGGTAGATTAAATAGCCATTCCCAACTGTTAAAATAACAATCAGAATAATTGGAATGGTAATAATTAAATTATTTTTTTTTAATATAATTTTAATTTTATCTAGCATGTCGATCACCTCTAAAACTTCTAATTAAGTGGAACCAAATCTTATCAGAATTCAAATCTTGATGATTCAAAGTAACCTTAAAGAGATAATGGTTGGTATGAAGATGATTCCCTCGTCTCTCATAATAAGTAACCGTGACATTGGAGTAATAATAATGTTCCTTTTGTGACATTTCATCACTATAGTTATAAATTTTAATGTCATGTAACCGTGTATAGTGATTTACTGAACCAATCAAGGCTTGCGCATCAGCTTTTGTCATATAATTTTTAGTCAATTTAGTAACGGCTGCTTCGTTCTTAGCAACCGTCGGATAATTACCAAAAATAATTTTCATACTATCAGTTAATGAATCATTGTTGGTTTTAGCAATTGTTTTCATATTTTGATAAGTTAAATTTTCTTGGTAGGTCACATCATTAGTGTTCATCCCATCGTATGAATCTTTTAACATACTATATTTAGTTTGTACATTACTCAATTTTTGCTGATTTTTATTTAAACTATATAAATTAAAACCAAATAGAATTAATAAACCTATCAACAACAAATTTATAAGTGCCGCAATAATCCATTTCCGATATTTCTTGTTTGTTTTCATGATAAAAGCATCCTTAACAATTTATTGTTATCAAGTATACAGCACTTTTTTCATTTAGAGCTAAAAACTTACTAAGACAAACTGATTTTCCCCAGTGCTAGCTCAACGACTGCCATGATTGCAATCACGGTTACTAAAATCATCAACAACCATTCTTTTTTGTTAATGGGACGTTGATTTTCTTTAGCAGCCTTAATGTAAAAAACAAACCCTAAAACGTAAGCAATTGAGCATAACCAAAGATATTGGAGTCCAGCAAATGTAATCCCTACAACTTCAAAAACGAGAGCAATTATTCCCGGTAACATCATTTTAAAAGAATGATGATGATGCCCAACCTTGATTTGATAAGCTGCTACTAGCGAATAACAAATTACCATGGCTGCTGTACACAATGAAATTGCAAAATTATAAGCCTGATCAGAAAATGCTAACGAAATTAAAAACAACTGCAACAAAATTTGAGTTAAAAAAAGTGAATGTGAAGGTGAATTTTTGTGGTTCAAATGACCAAACCAATGTGGCAACATCCCTTTTTCTGCCATTTGCGATGTCGCAATTACAGGCGGCATCGTCCATGATAGCCACGATCCAAAAATAGTAATAATTAATGAAATGCTGACCAATGTTCCTCCAATTGGCCCAATCATATCTTCAACTACATATGTCAAAGCGGGATTACTAACATGTGCTAACTGGGCTTGATCTAAATATCCATATGGCAGCATTGAAATGACAACATTAATAATCAACAATGATATAAAGCTAATGATAGTAGCACGACTCGCATCTGACCGTTTACGTGCTCTGCCAGCCATCATCGTAGCTCCTTCAATCCCAACAAAAACCCACATCATGGTAATTAAGCATCCTTTGATTTGGTCAAAAATCCCTTTTGGGGTTGCTTTAGTATATGTAAAATTAGTTGTGAAATTTTGCCAAAAATGAGCTGTAAAAACATGGGCTTTAAACATCACAATCCCTAACAATACAAAGGCCGCTAATGGAATTAACTTAATTACGGTAATAAAAACATTGATAAATGCTGCATTTTCAACTCCATTAATTACCAAAAACGTTAATAACCATGAAATAATCGATGCTACCACAATCGCTGGAATTGAATTTCCCGACCGAAAAGCTGGCAAAAAATAACCAACGGCTGACATCATCATGGTCGCAAATGCTACGCTCCCAACCCACGACGATAACCAATAACCCCAGCCTGATATAAAACCAACAAAGTTACCAAAACCTGCTTGAGCATATTCAGCCATTCCATTTAAATCTGGATTGGTTTCACTCAGTGATTTTAAACTCAGTGCTAATCCAAAAATTCCAATCCCTGTAATTAACCACGATAAAAGGGCAGGACCAGGAGTCGAGACCGCGGCTAATTGTTCACTGGCATTATAAATTCCAGCTCCAATCGATGCACTAATCACCAGCATCGTAAGACCTAGCAGCGATACCCCTTTGTTATTATTCATTATTATCAATTCATCCTTTCCATTATTAGTTTCAAACTCCTATTTAAAAACGATAATAAAGACCTTCACTAAGCCGTGAAGGTCTTTACTTTAGTTTACTTTTATAAATTTAATTTAGTTGGATCATTGCGTTGCGAATACTGTAAGAGATAAATCGCCAGAATAACTAAGATTGCTCCAACTACTTCTGCCAAGCTCAAAGCTGCATGAAAGAAAATAACACTTAAGATAAAAGTTGAAACTGGCTGTAATGCATCCATTAAACTAATAACTTCAGAAGAAGTAAAACGGGAAGCATAAATTAAAGTTGAAAAAGTTAATAAAGTCCCAAAGAAAATAATTCCTAAAACACCCAAAATTGCTCCGCTAGTAAGATGCGGTACATTAGTCCAAACCGGATGGTTAAGGTTAAAGGCAATACTTGCAATTAAAGTTCCCCAACCCATGACCACAATTGGCGGATTATCTTTTCCTAAAGAACGAGGAAGAACAACGTACAAAGCAGCAGTTACCCCTGAAATCAACCCCCAAATAAATGAATCCATTGGAATTGATAATTGACTAATATCGCCTTTCGTAATTGACAAGAAAACTCCCACAATGGCAATTACGAAAACCACCAAATCCATTTTCACTGGTTTTTTATGTTGAAAAATAAAACTTCCTAACACAATGAATAGTGGTGCTAAGTATTGCAAAATTGTAGTTGCAGCTGCATTACCATTTTGGATACTTACATAGAAACTACCCATATTTGCAGCTAATCCAAATAATCCATAAGCAATCAAAATCATAATTGATTTCCAACTTTTGAAAATATTAAAAATTCGACCACGATAAACTAAAGCACTAACTGCTAACAAGATTAACCCTGCTCCAGAAGTTCTGGCAGATAAAAACCAGGAAGCTGGAATTGATTCATTTTGTGAAACAAATTGAGTAATAACCCCAGCAATTCCCCAAGAAACAGAAGCTGATCCCGCAAGAATAATTCCTTTAGCGGTATTACTCATATTTTTGATTCTTTCAAACATTATTTTAACTCCTCATTTATCGCCTGTTAGCTTAACCTTAGCTCGTTTCACAACCTCCGAGTCGACATCATCGCTCAAGAATCGTGCCATTGGGGTAAAGTGATGGCGTTTTTTAAAGGATACCTTAAAAGAAGCTATAATTGCAACCCGCATCTGATTCTCAGTCAAAAAAACCTGTCCGATATTTCGAAATTTACCTTTGGTATGTTTCCCGATTCTCCATTCATGCAATTTGAAATCACCGTTGGCATCCAACTTAATTTGATAGTTGCCAGAATCATCTTGTTCAACAGGCACTCCAATAAACCTCAATACTTCATATTTTTCTGTCATAGTTCACCATCAAAGTTTCATTTTATCAATTTCAGTTTCAACTACTTTTCGTTTATAATTTTGCAAAATATAAATTGCTAAAATTACCAGAGCTGAACCCACAATCTCCATAAAACTAATTTGCGTGTGTAAAAATATCACACTCAAAACAAATGTCATTACCGGCTGAACTGCATCGACCAAACTAACATCCTCTGAACTCGCAAAATGCATACTATGTAATAAACAAGCAAATGGAAGAACTGTTCCAAAAATGATAATGGCGCCAATTCCAATTGTCCCTCCAGATGTCAGTTGTGGTACCCCAACCCATACCGGTTGATGAATATTAAAGAAGAATCCAGCAATCAAAGTTCCCCAGCCTAAAACTGTGAGTGGTGAGTTATCCTGCATTAAAGGTCTCGGAATGACTACGTAAAATGCAGCCGTAATCCCGGAAATAATTCCCCAAAATAATGAAATTGGTGGAATTGAAAGCTGACTAATATCACCCTTCGTAATAGAAAGAACAACTCCGACAAGAGCAATTAAAAAAACAATCAAATCAATTTTATTTGGTTTTTTATGCATAAAGATAAAGCTTCCCAATAAAATAAATAAAGGCGCCAAATATTGCAAAATAGTTGCAGAAGCTGCATTACCAGTCTGTACACTTAAGAAGAATGATAGTAAATTAGCACCTAAGCCTAAAATTGCATACCCAAAAATTAACAAAATCGATTTCCAAGTTTTGAAAACATTAAAAATATTACCTTTATATATAATTGCACTAATCACTAATAAAATAATCCCAGAAAATAAAGTCCGAACTGATAAAAACCAGCCAGCTGGAATTTTAGCATTTTGTGAAACAAATTGAAGAATTGTTCCAGAAACACCCCAAAAGGCAGACGCCAAAGCTGCCCATAAAATTCCTTTCATAATATTTCCGTGTATTCCCTTTTTCGTGGCACCCATACAATTCACCTCAAAAATAATTTTAAATTTTTCTCAACAGTTTAATAATACTCTTATACAAACGATAGCGTAAATAATCTTAAACTTAAAATATTTTAACTAATCAAAAAAGCCTAGAAAGACTCTAGACTTTTTTAATTGTTTATTTAATTCTTCGTTTGCGTTCTGAGTTTCGCTGATCACCATACGTTAAATTAATAGCAGCTGAAAGTAGAATTGGCAAGATGATAATCAAAATCAATAATCCAACTACCACCGCAATTGCAACTTGAATCAGTGTTAAGACACCAGATGGAATCAAAGCAGCAAAGGTTCCGCCTAAAATCAAGGCAGATGATAACACAACCACCCCTATGAACTTCGATGCCTCTACAATTCGCTCGGCTGGTTCCGCTTCAGGATCAATCGTTTGATATTTACGCATCAAGAAAATGCTGTAATCGACTCCTAAAGCAATAATCATAATAAAAGCAAAGAATGGCGTATTCCAAGTCAGCATTTTTTGCCCCAAAATGACAGTACTAATTAGTTTAGTAATCGTTAATGAAGAAAGATAAGCCAACAGCAAGGTTCCTTCAATATAAAGTGGTTGTAAGATTGATTTTGTCACAAACATCAAAGCCAACAAAATCCCAATTAACATAATAATGGCAGTTCGTAAGAAATCTTTAGTAGCAATCTCATGTGTATCAGACATAGTAGCCGTTTGACCACTAATAGCAACAGTGGATCCATTTAAACTGGTTCCGCCAATGTTTTGTTTTACTTGAGATTGAATGTTATTAATCGACTTCATTGCTTGAGAACTTGAAGGATTATCTTTCAATACTACTGTAAGCTTGGTAATTTTTTGATTTTCTGAAAGATAATTATTTAATGCTTGTTTAAATTCCTTGCTTTGCAGAACTTGATTAGGAATATAGAAAGTATCGTTAGAAACAGCAGAACTTTGCAAGGCACTCAGATAATCATTAGCTGCAGCGCTTCCTTGTGAAATTTTACCGAGTCCCTCGTTAGCAGCAGCTAGTTGTCCTTGCAGAGCTTGTAATTGATTAGCCATGGACTGCGTATTATTTCCAATATTTTGTGTATCACTTGCTATCCCATTTAAATCATTACTCATACCACTTTGTTTAGCCTGAGCTTGTGCACCGGCTTGTTGTAATGCACCAGTTACAACTTGTAATTGAGCTTGATTCAATGGAGAACCCATTGCGGTTGCTTTTTGTTGAATCAAGGCCACTACCTGTTGTCCTGCAGTCATATTACTTCCGCCAGCTGTACTTTGAATATTTTGTAAATGTTGTCCGATGGATTGAGCGGATTCACCAATTGCCTTTAATTGGCTGCCATTAAACGACTGATTAGCAGCACCAGCTTGAATTTTACTTAGTCCGCTATTAGCTTGACTCATTTTACCAGTCAGTGTTTTTAATTGATCATTTAAATATAATTGTTTGATGGGCTGTCCGCTTGGTTCCGTAACTGAAGCAACGGTCTTCACATCGTTTCTTTTAGCTAGTTGTCGCGTAATCCGATCGATTGTCATCAAACTCTTTTCATTATTTAAGCTATGATTTGCTTTAATGTAAATGGTAGCTGGCTCAGCAGTTCCTTTAGAAAAGTGTTTTTGTACAATATTTAACCCTTGTTTAGAAGGAATTTTATTATTTAATTCAACAGCATCATCATAGTTCAATTTGCCATGACCCATCACTACCAATGGCAGCACAACTACTAGAACTAGTAAAATAGCTGGCACTGAAAATTGAACTGCTTTTGATGAAAGAAACCCCCATAATCTGCTACGTTGCTTTTGTGTTTCCAACCGTTTGACTGGCCAAAACATCTTTCCGCCTAAAGTCAACATAAAAAATGGATTTAACGTTAACAATACCAAAAGTAATAAAATTACCCCGATAGCGACTGCAACTCCAGAACGATAAATTGAGAAATTAGCTAACCCTAATGCAGCGAATCCGATTAAAACTGAGATTCCACTATCAAGAATTGTTTTTCCAGCTAGCTTACGGGCATGCATGGTAGCTGCCACTTTATCCATTCCATCTGCCAAATCATCCTTAAACTGATCATACAGTAAAATGTTGTAATCGGTCCCGATTCCAAAAAGAACTACTACCATAAAGACTTGGGTAAAGTTTGAAAGTGGAAAATTAAAGTATTTTACCAAATTCATGACTAAACTCAGCGACGTAATAAACGAAACTCCGACCGTCAAAATGGAAATCAACGGCACAATTGGCGATCTGAAAACAATAATCAAGACAATCAGAATAAAGACAGTCGCAATAATTTCTGTTTTTTTAATCCCATCTACCATCGATACCCGCATATCATTATTCAAAATGTCTGAACCAGTGACATATGATTGAAGTCCGTTAATTCGGGCACCCTTTTGTAATTTATTATTAATTGTTTCAACTGAATCCTGCTTAGAAATATTTAACTGCACTAATTCAGTTGTCTTATCTTTTGATATCAGTTGTTTTTTTGCAACTGGGGTATTTTGAACAGAAGTAACCCCTTTAATCCCATAATAATCGGACTTTTTAGTTAATTGATGAAGCTGATGATTAATTTTAGCTTGATCGCTAGCATTAATCTTTTTGTCATTATGATAGACCAACACTACTTGACGTGTGTTGCTAATATGATGACCCCAGTGTTTTTGCATATTTTCTGCCACTTGACTCTGCATATCACTAGGGATTTTAGTTTGACCCTTTTGTGCTTCCAAGTTGTTAATGTTAGGTAAGAATAAAATAGCTGCTATTACTGCTACTATCCATAAAATGGCAACCACTGTATACTTTTTCACAAATTTATTCATGCTTGGACTTCCTTTCTTTATCCTTTTTCATGGAAAATAATTGCATTGGTGCTTCATTTTGTAACTTAGTAATAATTTGAGCAACTTCAGCTGGTTCTTCCGGATGAGCTTTGGAAATCCAATATACAATTACACCCATAACTTCATCAATCGTAAACTCGCGGGCATAATCTTCGGGTATTTTATCAGCAACCGTAACTTGCTTATCAAGTTTCGTTAAAGAACTATCTAAATCAGCAAAAATAATTTTTTTTACTTTGCCAATAAAATGTGGATCTCCCTTTTCACTCAATAATGCTGCAATCAAACGCCGATTTTGATAAAAATTATTTAACGTTTCCAAAATAAATGGTGCTGGTGTTGCAGCGTTTTTATCCACAATCAGCCATTGCATCGCATTTGGCATCACGTTTTTTAAATCAGACTGCAATTGATCAAGCAACTCATCTTCAATCTTTTCTAAAAGATCATACTTATCAGTGTAATGAGTATAAAATGTTCCTCTACCGATTCCCGCAGCTCGGGTAATGTCTGTTACATTCATAGACCGAAAACCTTTGGAATAAATTAAGTCCACAAAAGCATTTTTTATCTCGGCAACGGTATTTGTTTTTCGCAGTTGCTTTACCAATTTTTCCACCTCTTTTTTTCTTAGTTTTATTTTAATCTATTTTATTATTAAGTCAACATGGTGTTCAATTAGATTAATAAAAAAACAATCACTTAGGATTGTTTTTTAGGTTTGATTGCTAGAATAAAGACCGTACTAAGGACTAAAATTCCACCAATTATTTCATATATATTAAAACTAGTGTTAAAAAAGACAACTGTCCCAATTGTTGCCGATAAAGGCTCAAAAGTATCTAATAAACCAGCGGTAGTAGGAGAAATATAATGAAGGCTGGAAGTAAAACAGAGAAACGACAACATTGTTCCAAAAATTACAATAAAAGCTACTCCAAATATTCCAGCCAGCGATAAATGAGGAGCGTTCATCCAAAAAGGATGAATACAAGTGAAAATCAATCCGCCAATTACCATCGCCCAGCCCACAACGACAAACGTACTAAACTTCTTAATTAACTTTACCGGTAACATGGTTTGCAAAGCTCCAGCAAGAGCAACGGTTAACCCTAATCCAAATGCCCTAGGACCAATTGCAATGGTGGTCAAATCACCTTTGGTAACTAACAGCCACGTTCCAACTAAAGCAACCAATACCGCTATTCCTTGTGGTTTGGATGGTAATTGATGATAAATAAGCGCAGTTAAAATCACAATCATCACAGTTCCAAGACTTTGCATAATCGTAGCAGTTGCTGAATTACTAGCACGGACCGTTAGCAGGAAAAAATACTGGACGCCGGCTAAACCAAAAACAGCATAACAAAGCAAACGTAGCCAAGCGGTTTTCTGTTTCCAAATCGTGATTAAAGAGTTTTTTTGCACAAACTTGGTAAAAAGCAAAATTAAGATGCCGGCTATCGACATCTTAATTCCCATTAACCATTCAGTTGAAAAACTCTTATCTTGAAACAGAAATTGAGAAACCGGTCCTTGAATTCCCCACATAAGTGCTCCAGAGATTGCCAAGATAACTCCTAAATAAGTTTTATTTTTCTTCATTGACTAGCCTTGTTGGTCTTCATAACCATTTGGATGTTTTTGTTTCCAAGTCCAAGCGGTACTAATGATATCTTCGATGTTATCAAATTTTGGCTTCCAGCCTAAAACTTCACGAGCCTTAGTACTATCAGCTACTAAAGTATCGGGATCACCGCCACGACGAGTAGCAACTTCAGCTGGAATTTTTTTACCAGTAACTTTTCTAGCAGCTTCCACAATTTCCTTGTTTGAGAATCCAGTTGATGAACCTAAATTAAAGACATTGCTAGGATTACCTTTTTTAAGATATTCCATTGCTAGGATATGGGCATCCGCCAAGTCTAAGATATGAACGTAATCACGAACGTTAGTTCCATCTGGAGTATCATAATCATCACCAAAGATTTTTAGTTTATCTTGCTGACCAGCAGCCACCTTTAACACAATTGGAATCAAGTGAGTTTCTGGATGATGGTCTTCTCCAATTGATCCATCTTGTTTAGCACCAGCAGCATTAAAGTAACGTAAAGCGACGGAGTGAATTCCATCAGCTTTATCAACCCATTTCATGATGTGTTCCATGATTAGCTTACTTTCACCATAAGGGTTGATTGGTTCTTTATGATCTTTTTCGTGAATGGGAATCCGTTCTGGATTACCGTAAGTAGCGGCCGTTGAAGAAAAGACAATGTTTTTAACGCCTGCCTTTTTCATTGCTTCTAAAAGTACAATCATACCCACTACGTTATTATCAAAGTATTTTAATGGATTTTTCATTGATTCTGATACTAATGAAAAAGCATCCATATGAATCACTGTATCAATATCTTCATTTGCAAATAAATTGTCTAAAAATTCGCCATCCCGAGTATCGCCTTCATAAAACTTAGCTTTAGGATTGATGGCTTTTTTATGACCAGTTGATAAGTTATCAGCTACAACGACGTCATAACCTTCATTAACTAATCGATCTACCATGTGAGAGCCGATGTATCCAGCCCCTCCAGCAACTAAAACTGCCATTTTAATTTCTCCTTAATAAATGATTATATTTGGTATTGCGTGCAAAAAACGTCTGTGCAAAAGAACAAACCGGAACAATCTGCTGATGTTGCTTTTCAGCATAATCAATCATCACCAACATTAATTTACCAGCTAATCCTCGACCACGGTAATCAGGATTTACAAAAGTATGGTTAATAAAAATAGTCTCATCCTCAACCGTAAAACTAACTTCTGCAACCAAATTTCCTTGTTCGTCATTTGCATAAAAACGTCCGGGTTCAAAATCAAATTTCATCTTTAGTCACCCCACTCAATTTATATATATTGTAACATAACTAGATAAGGTACCAAATCATCCTAATAAATCCGAGTTTAATTGACGTAACTAAGATTAATAACTATAATTTGGCATAGCATTAATACTTATGGAACAATTTTATAGGAGACTATTTAATGAACAAAACAGAAATTGATCAAAAATATAACGCGTGGATAAATGCAGCAGACATGCCAGCTGAACTAAAAAGAGATTTAGAAAAAATTAAAGACGATGACGCTGCTAAAGAAGATGCTTTTAGTACTTCATTGTCATTTGGAACCGCTGGAATGCGTGGGTTGCTAGGTGCTGGGACTAACCGAATGAACATTTATACGGTTCGACAAGCCACCGAAGGACTCGCTAAGCTAATGGAAACACTTGATCCAGCCGAAAGGGATCGCGGGGTTGCCATTAGTTTTGATCCCCGTTATAATTCTCAATTATTTGCACATGAAGCTGCCCGCGTACTGGGTGCTCATGGTATCAAAACTTTTGTTTTTGATGACATTCGCCCCACACCTGAACTTTCATTTGCTGTCCGCAATTTACATACCTATGCTGGTATTATGATTACTGCCAGCCATAACCCTAAACAATACAACGGTTATAAAATTTATGGTGCCGATGGTGGACAAATGCCACCTAAAGAATCAGACTTGATGACTTCATATGTTCGTAAAGTTGACGATCTCTTTGCAATTCCGGTTGCAGATGAAAAAGAACTGCGTCACGAAAAATTAATGAGTATCGTCGGTGAAAATGTTGATGTTGATTACTTGAAAGAAGCGAAAACTGTCAATGTCAATCATGATTTAATCAAAGAAGTCGGGAAAGACTTAAAATTTATATACACACCTTTACATGGAACAGGAAAAATCATTGCTAGACGAGCATTATCAGATGCTGGTTTCAAAAATTACGATGCAGTGATTGAACAAACTATTGCTGATCCAGAATTCCCAACTACCCCATTCCCTAATCCAGAATTTGCCCAAACGTTTGATTTAGCTATCAAATTAGGCAAAAAAGAAAATGCCGATGTTTTAATCGCCACCGACCCTGATGCTGATCGGCTCGGGGCAGCAGTACGTCAGCCTGATGGCGAATACACTTTAATGAGCGGTAATCAAATCGCCAGCGTATTATTGCACTACATTTTACAAGCTAAAAAAGATGCTGGAACACTTCCTGCTGACGGAATGGTAGTTAAATCAATTGTTTCAACCGAATTAGCTACTGATATTGCTAAAAGTTATGGCATTGAAATGCGAAACGTTTTGACTGGTTTTAAATTTATTGCCGAACAAATTAAAAACTTTGAAGAAAATCACGATCACACCTTCCTCTTTGGTTTTGAAGAAAGTTTTGGTTACTTAATTAAACCATTCGTCCGTGATAAAGATGCCATTCAGTCTACCATGTTATTGGCAGAGGTTGCCGCTTATTACAAAAAGCGCGGTATGACATTGTATGACGGTTTGCAAGAATTATACAAAGAATATGGCTATTTTGAAGAAAAAACTATTTCAGAAGAATTTGACGGAGTTGATGGTCAAAAGAAAATGGCTGATTTGATGAAGAACTTCAGAAATCATCCATTAACTTCATTTAATGGCGTGAAAGTAACCGCCTTAGAAGATTTTCAAACTTCTGAAAAAACGGATGCAGATGGACATCAAACCAAAATCAATTTACCTCAATCCAACGTTTTGAAATACTGGTTAGCAGATGGAACCTGGTTGGCAATCAGACCTTCTGGAACCGAACCTAAAATTAAATTTTATGTCGGAATAAAAGCTGATACAGCTGAAGCTGCCAAACAACGTTTACAAAGTTATGTCAAAGCAATTGACAACGAATTATTACAAAAATAAATAAGTTTCCAAAAAAGACGAGCAATCGTCTTTTATTTTTGTTTACTTTTTGCCCGCTTACTTATAAAATAAATAGGTTAGACATATAAGTAAGGGAGTGTATTTATGACTTTTGAAGAATTAAAAGAATATGGTCAGTTGTTTTACCGCTCTAACTATAAATTAGACAGTAATCTAGAAACCAAAACTTTTAAAATAAAAAACATCAAGTCCAATCAACATGTACAAAATGATGAAGGTGGTTTTACCGACTGGACTGACAATATGGTCACTTTATACAACTTGCTTAGTCCAGTGATTGGAGATACTTTCGGCTATAATTTTAACTTTAAAAAACGTGAAATGTATTTGTACTTTCCTTTAAAACAAAAAACCACTGCTGAAAAACTAAATCAGGCTTTGCCCCTCGTTGATCTAATCAGTTTAGAACAAGATGATAGTTCCAATATTGCCACAGTCGATATTTCGAAATTCAACGATCGTTATGAATACGCTGCCGGACTCTACGATAATCAGCCGCTTGCTGATTTAGACTTATCTAATTTAACTGATATTAAAAACAAAACCACCGATTCTAATAGTGACAATAACGAGCAATCCAGTGATGATTTAAACCTTAACATCGAGAAATTAGATACTTCCATCGATGCCTTAAAAGAATTAGAAAATTTAACTGGGCTAGAGAGTGCCAAAAAACAAATCACTGATATGATTGCGATTGCTAAAGTAAACAATCTTCGGGAAAAACACGGTCTCAAAGTTCCTGCCGGCATTAGTAAACATATGGTCTTTGTCGGAGATCCCGGGACTGGTAAAACAACGGTTGCAAAGTTGTTTGCAACCATTCTCTATCAAAATGGCATCATCAAGGATAGCAAGTTCGTTAATACAGACCGTTCCGATTTAGTCGGCCACTATACCGGAACTACTGCTGATCGGACTAAAAAGGTCATTCAAAGTTCGCTTGGTGGTGTTCTTTTCATTGATGAAGCCTATCAGCTTTCCCATCCCGATAGCCCAACTGATTTTGGTCATGAAGCCATTGATCAGTTGATTATTGGAATGGAAAATCACCGAAAAGATTTAATCGTAATTCTCGCTGGTTATACCAATGAAATGGAAGAATTCCTAAACGATAATCCCGGATTAAGATCCCGAATTCCTAATCGAATTTTCTTTGCTGATTATTCTACTGACGAATTAGTCCAAATCCTATTTAAAATGATTACTCATGACGAAATTGTCAAACTAAGTGACGAAAAATATTTCCAAGAAACAATTAAAAACTTTATTGAAAAACATCAGCCAACTGGAAATGCTCGCTGGGCCAGAAATGTCTATCAAGCAATGTTGCAAGCACAGGCTCGTCGAGTTGCATTTCAAAAAGACGAACCTAGCACTGAAGATTTAACTAACATTACTAATGACGATCTTGATCAGGCTTTAGCAACAACCCCTACTAACTGATTCAATTCGTAATTCCTTCAAAAAATTGCATTGTGCATGTTATACTTGGGAAAATAATATTAATCAAAAGGAGTTTTATTTATGAATATTGGTATCTTAGGTGCTGGACACATGGGCAGTGCCATCATTCGCGGCTTAGCCAACAAATATGATGTAAATAATATTTTTGTAAAAGGTCACCATGTAAACGAACGTCTCTTAAATTTCCAAAAAGAAATCGGTTTCCAAATTTCAAAAAACGACGATTTAAGTAATTTGGATGTGTTGTTCATTACCACTCCAGCTGCTATTACCATCAACATCTTGGACAGTGTGAAGTTAAAACCTTCTACAATCATTATTTCAGCTGCTCAAGGTGTTTCTCCTGATTCACTTAAAGAAGTCTTTCCAGATAATTCAGTAGTTGCAATCGTTCCTAATATTCCAGTTGCAGTTAATGCTGGTTGTATTGCCATGGCTAAATCTGACACTGCGACTGAAAAAGATCAGGAAACTGCTGATTCCATCTTGAAATCACTTGGTACATTGGTTCCTGTTGCAGAAAAAGATCTTGGTATTGTAGGAACAGTCGCAGGATGCGGTCCAGCATTTGTAGATGTCTTTTTAAGTGCCCTCTCTGATGCAGCCGTGCAAAATGGCTTAGATCGTGAAACTTCATATGAAGTGGCTTCCAGCATGGTGTTTGGTAGTGCTAAGTTAGCTCTTGATACCAAAACTAATCCAGCCATCTTAAAAGATCAGGTAACTTCTCCTGGCGGTTCAACGATTAAGGGTGTCGTTGCCTTAGATCAAAACGGTTTTAGAAATGCCGTTAACCAAGCAGTTAATAAAGCCAATGGTTCTTAATAATTAAAATATTACATGCAAAAAGTCCAAGTAATTAAAAATTTAATTACTTGGACTTTTTTGTATTGTTATGCTGCTTTTTTCTTATTCATATATTTTCTGATAAACCATTTACGTGCTTCATCAATTAAAATCAGTGGAACCGGAATACATAATAAATAAATCCAATCTAGCAAATTAATTGGGGCAGTTCCAAAAAGTCCGTGGACAAAAGGCACGTAGATTAAAAATGTCAACAAACAAATTTCAAAGACGATTCCCCACATAATTCGATGATTAGAAAAAATTCCAATCTTAAACAATGATGTGGTTTCCGTTCGACAATTTAACACAGTAGCTACCTGACAAAAGACAATTGCTGCCAAAGTCATAGTAGTAGCAGCCGCATATACATAACCGCCATGAGCTAATGATACACTTGGCCAACCATATTGCCAGTTGACAAAGAAGTACGCATCTGCTGAAACCAGCGATCCAATCAACCCATAATAACAGAAACTCTTTAATAAAATTCCTTTATTTAGCAAATGGGCATCCCGTTTGCGTGGTGGTCGATCCATAATCCCCGGTTCACTTTTTTCAGCTCCTAAACCTAGAGCTGGCAACATATCAGTTCCTAAATCAACGGTTAAAATCTGCATTACCGTTAAGGCAAGCGGAATTAAACCGCCTGAAATAATAAATAGTAAGGATGGAAATGCTTCAGACAAATTACTGTTAAAGATATATACCAAAAATTTCTGGATATTACTGTAAACCGTTCGTCCTTCTTCAATTGCGGATACGATTGAAGCAAAATTATCATCAGTTAAAATCATATCGGCAGCTTCTTTAGCAACATCAGTACCTGTTACTCCCATGGCAATCCCAATGTTAGCTTTTTTCAAGGCCGGTGCATCATTTACTCCATCACCAGTGGCTGCGACAATCTCACCATTAGCCTGACACATTGACACAATTCGATATTTATCTTCTGGAGCAACTCGTGCAAAAATCACTTCGCCTTTGACTGCTTGACGTAATTCATCATCACTCATCTGATTTAATTCGGCACCAGTAATTACACGGGCTTTGTCAGAAACAATCCCAATCTTAACTGCAATACTTTTAGCGGTTAAAGAACTATCTCCAGTTACCATAATGATTTTAATATCAGCACTATGACACTTTTTCACAGCATCATAAATTTCTTCTCGAGGCGGATCCTGCATAACAGCTAATCCCACAAAAATCAGATGCTGTTCTGTATTTTCAATCATAGCACTAGAAACATCGTCGGCTGCAATTGTATTGTAAGCAAAAGCCAATGAGCGTAATCCTTGGGCTGCATAATCTTGATTAGCTTGATCGATTTTAGTTTTATCAGCATTGGTCATAGGACGGACTTCGCCATTAATTAAAATTCGGTCACAGACCTGCATCATATTCGATAAAGCCCCTTTGACATACACAGCAACTTTGCCGTCGGATTCTTGCTGCAAAGTTGTCATCCGTCTTCTAGTCGAATCAAATGGTAATTCTTTCAAACGAGGAGTAGCTTGCATGCGTTGGTCTAAATCCAACCCGCCTTTTGCTGTTAAAATGTTTAAGCCGGCTTCAGTCGGCGTTCCTAAAATTTTAGGTGCGGTTTTACCTTCTTCGCCGCCTTGAACTTTCGTATCATTATTTAAAAGTGCAATATCTAGCAGCAGAGATAAGTCTTTTTCATTTTTTAAATTAACATCTTGTTGATTAAACTGGATTTTTCCATTGTTAAAATAACCTGTTCCGGTAACCGTGTATTCCTTATCAGGCAACCAAATGTGATTAACCGTCATTTGGTTTTGCGTTAACGTTCCTGTTTTATCAGAACAAATCACGTTAGTTTCACCCAATGTTTCCACACTATCCAAGTTTTTCAATAACGCATGTTTTTTAGCCATAACTTTCGTTCCATGTGCCAATGACAAAGTAACTGTTGGCAACAGTCCTTCAGGAATAAAGGCCACAATCATTCCTAATGCAAAAATAAATGATTTGGCAATTGGATAATGCACAAAGAAAATAGCTAACACAAAGAATCCAAGTCCAATTACTAAAGCAAGTACAGAAAGCTGACGTGTAAGTCGGTTTAATTCTTTAGTTAAAGGCGATACGGTTCCTTTTTGATTTTGTGTCAACTTGGCAATTTGACCAAATTCAGTATTCATACCCGTTTCGACTACCATTACGGTAGCAGTTCCACTAGTAACAACCGTTCCAGCGAAAACAATATTATCAATTGCAAATTTTCCATCGCCATGTTTATAATCGGCAAATTTATCGACAGGGACAGATTCACCGGTTAAAGCTGATTCATCAACTTGCAGCGAAGATGAGCTTAAAACTCTCGCATCAGCTGGAATTGCATCTCCTGCTTGCAAGACCACTAAGTCTCCAGGAACTAAATCTTCAGCTATAACCTGAATCTTTTTTCCATCTCGAATCACACTTACATATGTAGGTAACATTTTACTTAAAGCATCCGTGGCTTTTTTAGCAGCGTGTTCTTCCCAATAAGAAAACAACCCGTTGATGATGTTAACCGCCCAAATCGCAATCCCAAGTTCAGGAGTTCCTGCCAAAATAGCAATCACACCTGAAACCCACAAGAGACAAGCCATCAAGGAAGTAAAATTCTTAATAAAATTCCAGAATCCATTTTCTTTCTGTCCCTTTTCAATGACATTCTTCCCCACAGTCTTCAGCTTTTGCTGAACCTCAGTGTTGGTTAATCCATCAGTAACTGATGAACCTAAATCCTTCACTAGTTCGGCAACAGGGAGTTGTGCGTAATCGTCATCTGTCATTTTATGATCCATCCTAGTTCACCTCATCTTTAAAATCGTTCAAACTCTCTAAAATTTAAAACAACTAAAATATATGTTAACCCTTTTAAGGATAATTTCAACAGTTAAAAATAATTTTAAAGTTACAAAAAATCCACCTCATTATGAGATGGATTTTTGTTTTTATCTTTTTTCAATTTTAAGGCGTTTAAAAAAAGTTTCATCGTCTAAACTAGCTAAATTATCATACGTATGTTGTAAAAAGGTTGCTGCATTTTTATTATCTACAGTAGCTAATTCTGCTGCCACTGGTAGAATTCCGGTCGTATAAGCAAGCGTTTCTAATGAATTATCTAGACTCAGACCAGTTCCTAAAATACCATCTAAAACGTCTCCCATCCCCACATTTGTTTTTAACATGGGGGCGTTATTGTTTATCAGATAAACAGTCTTTCCATCTGTCACAATATCAGTAGATCCAGAAATCACAATTTTAGTTTGTAATGTTTGTGCGGCCTTTTTGGCAATTTCAATTGAATCACCAGCTCCGCTTCCAGCATCAATCCCATGACTTTGCCAATTTATGCCTGACAATGCTGCAATCTCGCCAATATTTCCGCGAATGGTATCAATCTTTACATTTTGCAAAATCTGCTGCACTCGTTCTTTTCGCAAAGCAGTCGCACCAACCGCTACTGGATCTAAGATTACCGGAGTGTCCATCGTATTAGCTTGTTCTCCTGCACTTAAAGCACAGAGTTGTGCAGCTGGATTAGTTGAGCCAATGTTGATAGTAACGGCGTTAGCTAGCTTTGCTAAGTCTTTAACTTCAAGCGGGTCAGCTACCATCATCGGAGAACCGCCCACATAGTTAATTCCATCTGCAACATGTTGGGGAGTAATAAAGTTGGCAATGTTTAAGACAATCGGACTTTTAGCTCTAATTTGCTGAATAAAATTTTGTTTCATGTTATTTTCCTCGCTGTTTTAAAATTTGAACGGTATTTTTAATATCTGAACTTTTAGTAATCGCTGATATCACAGCAACACCTGTAACTTTTTCAGTTTTAAAATCAGTTACATTGTTTTCATGAATTCCACCGATAGCAACGACTGGTTTGCTAGTTTGTGTTATTACATCGTCTAATCCTTGCATCCCAATCGGATCTTTAACCTTAATTTTGCTAGCGGTTGCAAAAATCGGTCCAACTCCAAGATAATCAACAACTGGCAATAAAGACCGGCTGCGTTCTAGTTCTTCTAAGTTATGAACTGACAATCCCATCATTAAATCAGGTGCTAGCTGGTGAATTACGTCAGCTCGCGTGTCACTTTGTCCAACATGGATTCCTTCTGCACCAATTGTACGAGCTAATTCATAGTCATCATCGACAAATAACGGAACTTGTTTTGCTTGAGTAATTTGATGTAACTGCCGTCCTAAAGCAACTTTTTCAGCTTTTGTTAAAGTTGTTCCGTCTTTTTCACGATACTGCACCGCTGTTACTCCTGCAGCAAGTGCTTCTTTGACAATTTTCAACAAACGTTGGGGATCATTATTGGTATTTTGCGTGCCAATTACTAAATAAACCTGTAGCATCTGTGGATTAAATTTCATCATTATCATCCTTCCAGCTGCCATGATTCAACGGTCCGTGACCATTCCCAATGTACAAGGGATGTTGAATAATATCAGCTAAATATTTATGCGCTTTATTAATGGCCGTTTTAAGATCAGCACCTTGAGCTAAATATGCTACTATGGCTGCTGATAAAGTATCGCCAGTTCCATGCGTTCTTTCAGTATTAATGCGGGGACTTGTCAGCCAATAATCAGTTCCATCTGCTAATCTAACGTAATCAGAAACGGTTGCGTCCTGAGCATGCCCGCCTTTAATAATTACATTCGGACTCCCAAGCTGCTGAATCTTTATAGCAGCCTGTTTTACATCTGACTCACTATTAATTTTTTGTCCAGCTAAAATTTCTGCTTCCGGCAAGTTAGGGGTTACTACATCAGCTTGCGGTAATAATTTTTCTTTGAGAGTTTTAATTCCCTGCTCGGTTAATAAATGAGCACCGCCTTTGGCTACCATTACCGGATCAACCACTACATTCTGTAACTGATAATGTGCTAAGTTATCTGCCACCATGGATACATGTTCGGCATCAAACAATGCTCCTGTTTTAGCGGCCTTAATCGCAAAATTAGCCAAAACTGATTTAAACTGCTCGTTCACAATTCCGCGTGGCAACGGATACTGTCCTTGTACCCCTAGCGTATTCTGAGCTGTTACTCCAACTACTACATTGGTGCTAAAGGTTTGACAAGCCTGCATAGTTTTAATGTCAGCTTCAATCCCGGCTCCACCGCCAGAATCAGTTCCAGCAATCGTTAATGCTTCTGAAAATTGTTGTTTCATATAAACCACACTCCTCGTTTCATAATTTAATCCAAAATAAAAAGTCCTCAGCGCTGAGCTGAGAACTCGAAAAAGTTGTTTAATTTAAAAGACAAATTGTCCTGCATAAATTAAGATAAGTTTCCTGCGATAGTCCGAACTATATCAGGTTCAATGGGTATAATCTCAGCTCAAGGCACCCCAACTTCTTATTTGATTGCTTTTAGTTTAGCATAATTACCCTATTTTAGGGTTAAATTAGATGTTATCATCCAGTTTATTGTAATATTCAACCTTAATCGTGTCAGGAAGAATATTTAACTTTGTAATACTACCATTTTTGGCTGGTTGACCCTGATCAAGTTCAGGAGCGTAACGATCAACAATCGAACGAATCGTCATTCCGTGCGATACAATCAAGATTACTTCACCATCTTTAGTATTCTCTCGAATACGATCAAAGCCACGATCAATCCGCGTCCAAAATTGTTGATTGTCTTCAGCATCATGATATAAATCAGCTTTGGCAATCAAATCACGAGCACGTTCCAGTCCAAAGTGTTCTAAAACACCTTTTTCATTAGTGATTTTAACTTGTTCTCCAACAAACTGCCACATTTGTTCCAAGTTATCGCCTTCAAAATAACCGTGGAACTGTTCTCGTAATTCAGGATATTGGTAAGTAATAATGTTTAATCCATTCGGATTTTCTTTTAAAATTTGACGTCCAGTTTCAACTGCTCGACCAGAATCACTGGTAAAAGCAGCATCAAAAGGAAGAACAGATAAACGACGCCCCGCTTCTTTGGCATCGTTAATTCCTTTTTGAGTCAAAGGTGAATCAATCCAACCTTGAACTTTGTTATAAAGGTTTAAGTATGTTTGTCCGTGACGAACTAAATAAGCTGTAACTCCCATTTTATTTCCCCCTATTTTTGTCTTTTCTTCTAAAGTAAATTAGTTCACCGCCAATTCCAACTATTCCAAGCACTGTTAAAATAATACCTGCTACCAAACCGGGAATATGGTATGTGAATTCTAATTTATGCTTTCCGGGTTTTAACTTAATTCCAGTTAATCCATTAATTACTTTCTTAAGTTTAACAGGTTTTCCATTATCGGTAACCTGCCATCCCTTATCATAAGGAATACTAATCAATAATTGTGGACGTTGTTTAGTAGTTCTAACAAAACCGACAAAATGATTTCCCTTAAATTTCAAGTTTTGTGGATTTTTAACTTGTAGCCTATATGGCTGAGTATCTTTTACAAATTGATTGAATTTATTTTCATCAAATCCTGCTAAATCACGATTTAAATGCTTAATTTTCTGATTTGAATTAAAAGTAATCGTGTATGATTGACCTTTTTGATAACGTCCCACTCTGATAATCTCTGCTCCAAGCTGATGATAAGCAGTTTTTAAAGGTTTCCCATCAACCTTAATCTGCAAAAATTGATTAGGACTAGTCGTTGGTGAATCAAAGTATTGAATACCATTCATTTGCGGGGTAGTTTTAACTTTATATTGATAACCATGACGATGTTCTTTAACTTGAACATGGTTGATTTGGTTCGCCACAAAATAATTTGTCTGGTTCCCCGCTTCTTTTTGAACCAATGAATTCAAGTTTTTAAACACATTATTTGAATCCAGGTGTAATCCGTTAATCTTATCAGAAACAGCATAACCCAGTCCGCTAAAGCGATAATCACGATGGGTATGATATTTCCCATGCCGGTTAATCTGAACATGATTATCAATGTTTAATAATTGATTAGTGACCGGCATCGAGCCATTAACGCTAATTCGTCGTTCATTACGACTGTATAAACCTAGTTTAGACAACGAATCATGCGTATGAACATTTAGGGAAGACGTATAACTATTAACACCAAAGAAATTATACAAAAGCGAATCATTGTATTGATTGTAGTTAATGTTAAAACTCTTACCATAAAGTTGATTATTGATGTTAGAACGCCCAAATTGATGCTTACCGGTTTGCTGTGTCTTAATAATTTTGGTCGACTGCTCAAAGGCATGAGCAAACTTGCTCTGGCTGCCATACTCATGCGTTCCGCCTAGTGACATCCAAGCATTTGTACCCATTTCTAAAGCCACTAATGCCAACATTAACCACCAAAGCTTATTTCCATATCGGTTAATAGCGATCAGCATTAGGATAGTTGCCAAAATAAATAATAAGGCCCAAACCAAATGCCAATAACTTGCAACGTAAAATGGAGTCGACCAGCCGAACTTGCCTGCTATGAAATATTCGATAACAGCTGAAACATAACCCAAAGATACCAGTGCAGCTACAATTACTCCAGCTTTAACGACTATTTGATTATTTTGAAACGCTCCTTTTAGATAAGCTTCATACCCAAGCATAATTACCACAAAACTCAGCATATAAACTTCTCGGAAAGGAAATCCAGCCGGCATTTGAAACATGTGCCAAATTGTATCAAAAGTTGAAATCAACATTCCAAAAAAAATTGCTCCTACTAACCAATAAGAAGCATGTTTTTCTTTTTTACTAACTCGTTTGGATAACCAGAAAACAAAGAGACCAATTTCAAATAACGACCCGATAAAGAAAGACGGTTCGTGATTCAATCTTCCTACAAAGTTGGTTGCCCCAACGCCTAAACTCACAAATGCTGAAGGCAAAAACCGCAACGTAGGTAAGAAACTAACCAAACTAAGACTTCCCTTTCCTGTTGAAAGCATTCCAACAATCGTGGGAATCAACATGAAACATGACAGCATCGCAGCTAAAATTGAACTAATTACATACTTACAAGTCATTTCCCCGTGTTCACGCAAATAATGCCAAAATTTAGTTCCTGCAGGTCGGTGCAATAATACTAAATAGATGAAGTAAATGACCGAATAAATGCACATCATGTAACCCATGTAATAATTCAAAATAATAGCAACTGCTAGGGTAACAACATAACAGCCCCATTTTCCTTTAGTAAATAAACGTTCTAGACTCAATGTTACCAAAGGAAGCAGCATTAAAGCTTCTAGCCACATAAAATCATAAAAATACATCGCCACAAAGCCGCATAATCCATAGGCAATGGCAGCTAATACTTGTTGAATATCCTGACGATGATACTTAACATTCAGGAAAAATTCCATTGATAAACTAATCAAGCCAATCTTCATCACAATGATGGCTTCCATTAATAACGGAACGTTCGCAGCTTTTACAAATACTACTAACAAATTCAATGGACTCATCAAATAGTAAGTATAAATAGGAATGGCGTTATCACCCAGCGATAACATGAATGAATAAGTACTAAAAGTATGATGCACTAACTGACTGCGCAAAAAGTCAAAAAAAGGCAGATATTGCGTCGCCAAATCGCTCACCAATAAATTATGACTCCCAAATGGTTCAATACCACGAAAGGCAAATGCCACCAAAATCACAATTATTGGAATGATAAACGCTGCTAAATAATATTTAGCGGTGTGTAAAAATTTTTTCATGTTGAATCAACAACTCTTTTCGTAAGTTAACACCCGACATTTTCTTTTTAAGTTTACTATAAAACACTTGATTTCACTAGCAAGCGATAATAAAAAAACTAATCTGTGATATAATTAAGATTGTATAAAGAAATCGAAGGAGGAAAATATTATGTTTAGTTCAGAAAGAAAATTTGATCCATTTACATTAGTACTTGGAGTCTTATTTGCAATTATGTCAATGGTAATCTTAAGAAATCCGCTTGGCTCATTAAAAGTATTGATTTATGTAATTGCGATTGCATTAGTTGTTGAAGGAGTTATCAAACTAGCTGATACTTCAATGATTGATAAAACCTTAGGAATGAGTTCTGGCTGGTTGATTTTTAGTGCCGTAATCGATTTGATTTTGGGTGTTATGATTTTTATCAAACCCGAACTTGGAACAGTTTACATTTGGATCGTCCTTGCACTTTGGTTCATATTTGATTCATTCTTTGAACTCTGGGCAAGTCGTTTCATTAGTAAACAACACAAGGGTTACTTTTGGTTTGACGTGATTCTTGGTGTCTTAGGTGTTATCTTAGGATTTATCCTTTTATTCAGCCCTGGCATGGCAGTTAGTGTTGGTCTATTCTTAGTAGCCTTCTACTTCATGTTCTTCGGTATTTTATTAATTGTTCGTTCATTCTAAGTAAAACAATTCAGAACATGGAATCTTTCCATGTTCTTTTTTTATGCTAAAATGTTAGCAAAGGAGTCCTTAAATTATGAAATATGCAGTTACTGCTGGAACAGGTCGCTTTGGTGAACGAGCCATTTTGAAATTAGTGACTCTAGTTCCATTTTATGACATTGTCGTGATTGCACGCGACACTGAAAAAGCCAAAAAAATGTTTCCTGCTGGTCTGGAGATTCGTCAGGGAGACTATAATGATGAAAAATCAATGGAAAAAGCGTTTAAAGACATTGATCGAGTTTTATTCGTTTCCTCACAACCAGATCCTAAACATCCACGACTTGATCAACACCAAAAGGTTGTTACAGCTGCGGCTAAAGCTGGTGTTAAGTTCATAGCTTATACGAGCTTCCCGCATGCCAATGTCAGTGAAGCACCACTAGCTCAAGACCATCGGAAAACTGAAAAAATGATTATTGACGCTCGTTTGCCTCATGCTTTTTTACGCAATAACTGGTATTTGGAAAATGAAATGGATTTAATCAAGCAAGTTGTTAATGGTAGCCCGTTGATTGATGCTTCCGGAGACGAAACGGTCGGTTGGGCAGAAGAAATTTACTATGCTGAAGGGGCTGCCCGTGTTCTTTCAATGATTGAAACCACTCCTTTAGAAGTTTATGAATTTCACGGTGCACAACATACTTATCACGAACTTGCTAAAGCAATCCATGAAGTGACTGGAAAAGATTTCCCGGTTAAATCAGTTGATTTAGCTGAATATCAAGCGGATTTGGAACAAGAAAAGCTCCCTGCTGATGTAATTGCTTTTAAAGTTGCAATTCAAAAATTGATTCGTTCTGGTGCTTTAAACGAACGAATTGGAAAAAGTGCAGTTAAATTTGGAATGTCACACGAAGAAATTCTAAAAAATAACACCGAAAATGAAAATGCTTTAGAAAATGTATTAGGTCAGCCGTTACCCAGCTTGTCAGACCAAGTCAAAGATTTGCTTACCAAGAAGCCTAAATATTTGATTTAACCAATTATACAAAAACGCTTGAATTAGCATTTTATCTAATTCAAGCGCTTTTTTGAAACTTATTTTTAAAATAAAGCCGTAAGGAGGAGCAACCCAATGATTGAAATTATAATTACTTCAATCATCGCCTACTTTTCAACTAATTTAGATTATATTCTCCTACTAGTTTTATTATTAGGAACTTATCGACGACCAAGGCTAATTTTAATCGGGGATTTAATTGGTACATCCGTTTTAATCATCTTACCTATGATAATTGCCAAGTTATTAGGAGAAGTGCCAAAAATGTGGCTAATCGGGTTACTGGGGATTTTTCCAATTTTCTTTGGGATTAAAGCTTTATTTCCAAATAAAACCCCTGCCATTAATGAAACAGAACCTAACTTAAATTCAAGTCTCAAAATCATTTTCAATACCACTATTTTGACTATTACAGGCTGTGGTGCTGACAATATTGCCGTTTATATCCCCATTTTCATTCATAAAACGAATCTTGAACTACTAGTTAGCTATATGATAATGATGTTAATGGCACTCAGTTTTTTTGCAGGATCAATTGCAATTGGTCATAATAAAAAAATTGAACAATTACTTAACCGCTATGGGCATTATTTAGCAGCAGTGATTTATCTTTATTTAGGGATTTCTGATTTAGTGCAAAATGGTACAATTTCCCATTTCATTGGTTAATAAACTACATTATTTTTCGTGTTAACTACTAAATCATACTTTTATTAACTATATGTTGTTATACTGACTTTAAAGGTGGTGATTATCATGAATGATGAAATTATTAAAGTTCATTTAGACAATCCGGATTCAGACAAGGAAAGTGATATCACATCGGTTCAATTGCTTAATGGCGGAGTTGTTTCGATTGAGTTAATCATTTCTTACATTGATTCTGGTACCAAATTTTTCTACACAACTGCTTCAAAAGCAATTGCTGATGTTGAAGTTGTTCGTCCTGAAGGAAAAATGCCTTACATCCGTACCATGCATGACGGAACTTTAGATGACAATTTACTAAGTTTGCCAAGATTTTAAAAATAACTAAAAAGCTACTGCCAGTATCTTTACAAATTATATTGGCAGTGGCCTTTTAGTTTCTTATTAATCTTTAAACCAAAGTTCCAAATAGTTATTTATTTAAAACAACTAAAATTAAATCACAAACATCTTTTAAGTACCAAGTACAAGAAACTACCCTATATATGGTGTAAGATAACGGTATAGAAAACAAAGGAGAGATTACTATGGCAGATGAAGCAAGTTTAAAAAGATATCAAACAGTTTTAAATGAAAACGAGAATAATATTTTTCTGGCTACTTGTAATGAAGAACGAGAACTCGCTGGCTCAATTATCACAGCTAACCAGGATAAGGATCAGCCAAATGTTTTTTACGTAGTAACTGATCCTGCTTCCAAAAGAGCTTTAGATATTGCCAATCATCCTCAAGTTGCAATCGCAACTTGGTATGATCACAAAAATGGCGACCGATTAACTTCAAATGAAGCTTTTGCAACCATCACTACTGATGTAAAAACCATGCAGGAAATTGCCAAACCTTATCCAGCAATGACACAATACAATCCTACTTTGGAAGGTCAATGCGTCTTAACTATCACTTTGAAATCGGCTTTAATTGAATCATTTCAAGGGGAACCAGAAGTAATTAAGTTTTAGGGGAACATATAAAGTATATTTAACGTATTTTTTTAACACAATAAGAGAAATTTATTAATTAAATTTTTTTATTGTGTTTTTTCATATGTACGTTATAATGTACATAACAAATTAGGATAAGCTAGGAGGATTATTTAAAATGGACAATTGTACTCCCACTCAAGCACGAAAAAATTTATTTAAAATTGCTTCCGATGTGAACAACAATCATAATGTTATAAGTGTAAATAATGTTAGAAAACCAAATCAAGATATGGTTATAATGAGTAAGAATGACTACAAACGTATGCTTGAAACAATGCACGTAATTAATAATGGACAATTGCAAGAATCATTAGATAGATCTAAAAATGCCAAAAAAGAAGATTTTATTGACATTACAAATGGAATCAATTGGGATGATTTATGAGTTATAAAATCATTTTAATAAAACAAGCTAAAAAAGACTTAAAAAAATATCGTGGGACTCCTTATGTAAATACTATTAATGAAATTCTAAAAACAATTCATAATAATCCATATGAACCAACCAATTCTTTTGAAAAATTAATGCCACCTGGCGATGGTTATTATTCACGTCGAATAAATATTCAAGATAGAATTGTATATAAAATTAATTCAGAAGAAAAATTAGTAACTATCTTTTCTGTCAAAGGACACTATAAATAATCTATTAAAAAAGTAGGCAGCAAATTAAATTGCTGCCTACTTTTATTTTAAATTTTTTTCTCATATCTTCTATATAAGACTAAACCAATTACAGCAAATACAATCGGACCAACGATCATCCAAACCGTTGTCATCCATTGTCCCTGCAAGACAGGCGAAATTAAGGTAAAGACATTGGCTAGACCAACCGTCAATAACACAACAATGGCAGCTAAGCGAGCCGAACTATAACCCTTATAGAATGTAAATGATTGTTTAATCTTACCTTTTTTGCGGAATTGCCAAAATGCATAAGCAATAAACAAGTATGGCAATGACATGGCCACGTTAGTCATTGAAATTACAACTTGGAAGAAAATTTTGGCATTTTGACCTCCAAATGCAACTAATAAAATAAACAAAATTACTAGCAAAACTTGTACTTTCATCGCATTGACAGGTAAATCATTTTTAATCTTACGTAGATATTTAGGCCATATTTCTTTAGGAGTTCCTTCTACCAACTGCTTTACTGGCGAAAAGACTACCGTTGTAAAGGCTCCAATCAGAGCCAAAAACATCGAAATTCCAATATAGCGTCCCGTCCAAAGTCCCATCTGAGTCGCAACCCCATGGGAAAAATGTAATGCCAGACCTAGTTGATACCCAAAGTTATTCATGGCAATAAATGCTTCATTTCCCAAGTTAACTTTAGAACCATCGGCTACATTAAAGACTTTGTCCCAGTTTGTAAACATCCCGGTTACAAAAATTCCTAGAGCGTAAACCAGTGTAATCAAGATAGCACTAATGGCTACTCCACGCGGAAAAGTTTTCTTTGGATTCTTCGTTTGATCCACTAATCCACTAATAATCTCAATCCCGCCAAAGGCAAAGATTGCATAGACCGAGAAACTCAAAACTGAAATCCCCGTAGCGTATTGCGGATTAGGTGATTTAATTAAACTTAAAAAACTAAGCGGTTGTAATGGATGACCATTTAACAGCAAAATAATTGATCCGCCAACAATCAAAATAAAGCTAGCCAATAACATGGCAGAGCCACCAATCGAAGTAATCAGCTTAAAACGACCCAATCCTCGACTGGCTACAAACGTAATCACAATTACTAGAATAGCAGCTAAAATTCCTAGCGTTTGCACATCACTTAGTCCAAACAAGTGCCATGATTGGGTTTTATCAACTCCAAAAATTGCCGTTGAAATTGGAATCCAAATAATTGAACTCGTATTTAACATCCATGTGATAAAAGATGAATACCACATGATAATGCCAATAAAAGCAAAGCGTGGATTGACTGACTCAGCCATCCACGTATAAATTCCCCCCTGTGCATCCGGATAGGCTGAACCAAATTCGGCAACCATAAATGCAAAAGGTAAAAAGAAACAAACAGCTGCTAAAATATACCAAGGAATCGCTGCATATCCCATCAAATAAAAAGCTCGTGGAATATTAACAAAGTTAAAGATGGAGGTGAAAACCATCAGGACCAATGATAATGGCGTTAGTTGACGTTTTTTCATAGATTAATGTTCCCTTCAAGTGTTTCTTAATTAAAATTACCGACAAATAAAATCACAATAATTCTTTTAAATCAGATTTAGGCTTTTGCTCAATCTCGCGTAAGTATTGCTGCATCCTGACATCGGTACGAAATCCATTAGTTTCGCCGCGATCAACCACTCGATGTAATGGAATTGCAATCCAAACCGGGCATTTTTTCATGGCATCAAGCACCTCGTCAGAACCTAAGTCCAATTCAGCTGCTAAAGTAGCTAAACTTCGAGTTTCTCCATAAGGAATCGTTGTAATTTTTCGCCAGACTGTTTCTTGTTGTGGGGTTCCATCAACTAAATAATCAACCTTAAACTCTAGATGATCTCTTTTACCTTTTAGATAACGTTTTAATGATTTTCGATAATGATCAGTCTGACTATGAGCATGTACATATTCAAACTGATCATTATCATAAAAATCCAAAACCTGGGAAACTCCATGTTCAGGCGATCCCACAAAATTTAATCCTTTTTCTGTTACGGTATAAAATATTTTACGATCATATACATTAATCGCATCCCAATATAGTCGTTCCATACAATTATCCTCGTTTCGTTAAACCATTGTCAGTATTTTACCATATAATCTAGCTTAAAAACTAAAACGAACGTAAATTTACACCTACGTTCGTTTTTGGTTAAATTCTATGAAAAAAATGTTTTTCTGACTTTTCGAACCAGTTCGTAACCAAGAACTGCAATCCATGCAATCACAGAGCAAATCAGCGACAGCGTAAAGTACCATGGTGCTTGATAACTAACGTTTAATTTGTTGTTCCCCTGCTTAGCTGGAACGTAAATTCCACCAATATCTGATACTTGATATTTTCCATGATGAAGAACATGTTTTTTAATCGTGGAATCATCTGATTTTTGTAAAGTTTTACCATTTAGTTTTAAGACAGTGTCATTATAGGCAAACATCGGGATTCGAGCTGTTACCGCTTGACGACTATTCCAAGTAACATCAACACTTCCGTTATCCAAGACCTGTTTATGATAACGATGATTATTGTAAGTAATCTGATGACGATATTTATGTTGTAAGTGACCTGGAGTTGGACCGCCGCTTTCATTAGGTAAATAATCTGTGACAGAACGAATGACATCATTCAACGGCTTCGATAAATCACGACTCTTGAAATCATCCTTCAGCTTCGTCTGGGTTACTCCTTCCGGATAATAGCCATAAGGACGCAGATGTCCGGCATATACTCCGACTTGGGGCGGTTGGTTATTTAGTTCCCAATCGTTAACCATCTGAATCTTAATGTTTTTCATCCCGAGCATCAAAGCCATAATCGCTAAAAGAACTACAAATGCATAATATGAATACTTAAGCGGATGATAATTAGTTGAATCAATAAACTGATTTAACGACATCAAGAAACCAGTCAGTATTAACATGGCAGCAAATGAGAAGAACCGCGATGGAAACTGCAAGAAATCTTGAAAGAAAGGAAAAATATGTCCAGCTTGATCCCAAGGGAAATACTGAGAGGATAAAATAAAGAACAATAATCCAATCATTGTAATTCCAAGGTTTAAACGAGACCGTTTAAAGTTGAAAATGATAAATGCTACCTGAGCGACAATAATAATCATAAAGACCACACCCACTTCACTCTGGGTCAAGTTCGGTCTAACAAACTTCATCGCTCCCCGACTTAAGTTTTCAATACTAAATGGCGGGATTAATTTATTATGTAAAAAGACATCATAAAATGCAGCAAAGTAATTTGCACTTAAAATCGTAGCTAACACTGCATTTAAACATACCTTAATAAAATATTTTAGTTTTTCGTGCGAACGAGTAAATCCAATCAAGAAAAACGGTAGAAACATTACAATCGTAATCACAGCACTCAAAACGTGCATTTCTAGTAGTAACGCAACCACAATCGCTAACGTGTAATGAACTTTTTTTGGTGAACCATATAGCAAATCAAGCGCTACCATCACTGAGTATGGTAGAATCATGGCCCCCCAGTCCAAAAAAGCGGAACTGGTAATCCAGTATGTAATGAAATTTTGCGACATATAGATAATCGCACCAGAAACTGCTAAAGTGTGATTAATTTTAAGCCAACGAAATAACATGTAGGCACCAAGAGCAGATACCGTTAAAATGATAAAATCAACAATCATTTCAAACCAGAACCAGCTGTGAGTCAGAAATAAAATAAAACCGAGAGCATAAGTCATATATGGACCATACACCGCACTAACAATCTGACCGGACTGGTGATAACCATAGTTAGACATAAAATAACTAAAGTTATGATGCTGAATCTGCATTGCAGCATCATAAATCCGATTAAAATGAAAAAAGGTATCGTATCCAATAATCACATTTTTAGAAAAAAATTGGAGCGATAGCATCATCAAAATAGCGGCAAAAATCACCGCTAAAGATACTAGATTACGTTTGTCTTTTAAAGCCTGTTTCAATTCAAACTTCCCCCTTGTTCATTATTAAGCAACATTAACCATTGTACAATAAAATAGCGCTTAACTCCATTAATTTAGAGTAAGCGCTAATTTTTTTTATTGATTATTTTTGGTTAGTTTACGTCGTTTAACCGCATAGTATAGCACGACACAACCATAAGGAAGATAGGTAAAAACTACTAACAAAGCTAAAATAATAACTAATGGGGTAACACTTTTCTGAATAAAATAAGCACAAATTAACGCCACACACAGCGGCGTGATAATGAAATTAGCGAAACGGCGTAGCTTTAGCAATTTCCTATCAATAATTTCTTTTTCATTCATTAGGCAGCATTCCCTTCATTAAATTATTTATATAGCTTAAATCGTTTTGCATCATCCATAAAATCTTTGTCACCTGCTGGGTTTTCAATTGAGCCAAAGTTCATTTCAGCCCGTAATTGCCAGCTAGCAGGAATCTTAAATTCAGAATTTACCAAAGGATCAATTAGCGGATCATAGTGTTGAATATTTACTCCTAACCCATTTTCTTCTAATCCAGTCCACACAGCAAATTGAGCATTTCCCTGAGCCTCTTCAGACCAATTGTATTCTTGATACTGGTACGTAGCCAGCTTAGGATTGTCAGCATAAGCTTTCACAACGTCCATATCAGTATAAAATAGAACTGAGCCAAAAGCATTTTTAAAAGTACTAATCTTGGCTTTTGTTCTTAAGAATGCATCAGGCGCAATATTGTCCTGTAAGGCGTCTGAAACCATATCCCATAACTTATCATGTTGTTCATTAAACAAAACAACCGCACGAACCGGCTGGCTGTTAAAAGCCGACGGTGTATATTTAACGACTTCTTTAATGTATTTGTACAATTCGTCTTGTGGAATGGAAACGTTCTTGCCCAAGGCATAAATTGTCCGACGTTTTTTCATTAAATCTAATAATTGTGTATCCATAATGACCTCTTACTTAATCTGATTTTCTGTTTCGCCCTTAGTTAAGACATCATGAAAGTTTTCGTAACTAACTTTAATCATATCTTCTAAGGCTGGTTCAGTATCGTAGCCCATGTGTGGTGTAATAATAACATTGGGATATTTCTTCATCAAATCCAAAAGTTCCTGATCCGGTAAATCATCCAAACTGTCGAATTGTTTGCCAAAGATTTGATTTTCATCTGGAACCACATCAGCTGCATAACCACCTAAAGTTCCGTCATCTAAGGCGGCCGTAACTGCCCCAGTATTAACTAATTCTCCACGAGCAGTATTGACTAAGATAGCGTCATCTTTCATAGAACCAATCTCGGTTGCCCCAATCATCATGTCATTTTCACCAGGGAAATAAGGCACATGGATAGAAACAATGTCGGAACTGGCCAATAATTCTGTTTCATCAACAAAAGAAACATCCGGATTATCATTGGGATGACGCTGGTAACCAAGGACTTTAGCTCCTAAGTTATGATAAAGTTTAGCTTCGGCAGCTCCCATGTGCCCAACACCAATGATACCAACCGTTAACTGATCAATTTCTTTTGCAAAATAACTTGGCAAAATCATGAAATTTCCTAAGTGAGTATTGGTAGTTGCCTGAGCAACGTGGCGAGTTAAAGTAACTCCCATGGTCAGTGCTAATTCAGCAACTGAATAAGGTGAATAACTAGGAACGCGGGCAACCGTAATATCACGAGCACTCGCAGCCTTTAAATCGATGTTGTTATAACCAACAAAACGTGTGAAGACATATTTAACCCCTAAATTCTTCATAGCAGCAAAAATATCAGCGTCTGCATTGGTGGATCCATCAATCAAAACTCCAACTGAACCTTCAGCCATGTTAGTATTTTCAGCTGTTAAGGGCCCAGTTACAAAGTTCAAATCGAAGTCATATTTATTTAAATCTTCGTAAAAAGGTTTCTCATAATCTTTTACATTATAAATTGTAATTTTAGCCACAATAATACCTCTTATTTATTTACTAAGTGAGTTGGTTTACCAGTCTTTAACATACTATCGAAGTTTTCAAAACTGATATTAATCATATCTTCAACAGCTTTTTCAGTGTAAAAGCCCATGTGCGGTGTCACAATCACGTTGGGGTAATTTAACATCAAATCTTTGTCAATATCGTTTGGCAGGTCATCAAGCGAATCAAATTGTTTTCCCATGATTTTATCTTCATCAAGCAACACATCAGTTCCGTAACCACCAAGTTTAAAGTTGCGAACAGCATAAGAAACGGCTTGATTATCAACAACTGGTCCTCTGGCAGTGTTAACTAGGATAGCCCCGTCTTTCATCTTATCGATTTCTTCTTTACCGATGAAGTTGCCAGTCTTACCTGGAATGTAAGGAATGTGCATGGAAACAATATCAGATTCCTTTAATAAAGTATCCATATCGGTAAATTCAACCGCTTTGTTTTCTGGGTCAGGGTGACGCTGGTAAGCTAAAACTTTAGCACCAAGAGCACCATATAACTTGGCTTCAGCAGTTCCTAACGTTCCAGCTCCTACAATTCCAATGGTGGCATTGTGAATCTCATTGGCAAAGTAAGATGGTAATAAAGCGAAGTTAGCCATGTGCGTGTTGTAAGTGGCTGGAGAAACGTGACGGAATAACGTCATCCCTAAAATGAAAGCTAATTCAGCAACTGCTCGTGGCGAATATCCCGGAGCATTGGCAACCTGCATGCCGTAACCGTCAATCGCAGTAAAATCAATATTATCAACACCCACAACTCGAGTATAAACATAATTAATCCCAAATTCGTGTAGTTTTTTGATGATTTCACCATCACAGTCATCAAACCCACTGATTAAAACTGCATCTGATCCCTCAGCTTTGTCAACATTATCAATCGTAAGTCGTTCTGAAACTAAGTTTAAATCAAAATCATATTTATTTAATTTTTCAAAAAGCGGACGTTCCACTTTACGTACACTGTAAATTGTTATTTTAAACATATTCATTCTCCTATTTAGCTCGATATTTTAATTATAAAGGATTTTCAGAGAAATTGGCAAGAAATTAGAAAAAGACTACACAGTTTGTAGGCTGCGTAGTCTTTGGAAAATTTATGGCAATATCTTATTTACAAATGGAATTCTTTTCAGAATATAAACAGTTAATCCACAAGTAATATAAACAAAAATTGGCATTACTAAAATATCAAGCCAACTTGAAAATTCAGTTCCAGTCATCTTCATAAATATTTTCAAGAAAAATGGATGAAGAATATAAATTCCTAAACTAAGAGAAGCTAAAACAGCCAAGCATTTTTGCATTTTAACATTTTGAAATAATGTGTCATCTTCAACCAGTTGCTTAATAAATACATATAGACCAATCGTATATAAAAAGTTAAGTGGCCCGCCATATTCAATTAAATTTTGAATAACAGGAAGAGAAATTTTAAATTTAAAGGCTGGAATTAAAATGGCAGCTATAAATGAAATAATTCCCAATATTTTAATTACGTTAAGACCTTTTTTGGTAAAATATCCAACTTTAATTAAATATCCCATCACAAAAAAACCAATATAACATGTTCCGGACATTGGAATTAAATATGGACTCAACTCTAAATGAAACAAATTATTATTAAAATATATAACTATAAAACTAAAAAAGAAATCTAAAATCACTATGTAAAATAATATGTTTTTATGATTTTTAACTAAAACAGAAATAATTGGCGTAATAAGATAAAGTGCAATCACACAATAGAAAAACCAAAAAGCACCATTAATATTACCTGATAAAAAAGAAACAAAAAAATTACCAATACTTGGATTATCTATTTTGAATGTTACATCTGGTAATGGTTTCTTTACAAAAGAATCTACAATATAATAAATAATGCTCCATAATATAAGTGGAAATACTACTCGATTTATACGTTTATTCAAAAACGTCTTAGTAGTGTATTTTCGTCGATAGCCAATTAAAGTAGCGCCCGAATTCATTAAAAATAAAAATACAGCTGGAGCACAAATCGCTCTAATAATTGAATCATAAATTCCTAATGCCGTGCTAGACTCATCCCACGATGAATGAATAATTAAAACAAAAATTATCGCTAGAACATTAATTAAATCAACATAAGTTAATCTTTTTTTCATTAAACAACGACCTTCCGTTTTCTTTTAAAAATAAAAAAGCGAACTAACTCATAAGCATACATAAAAATATGCAATTGAGATTTAATTCACTTCCAGCAAATTATTAATAGGCAGCATTAGGCTTTATCATAACTAACACAGTTTCAAACATTATCTTCATATCATAAGTAAAACAGCTTTTTTGAATATATTTAATATCCAACTTAACTGCGCCATTAAAATCAGTATTGTTACGATCTGTAACTTGCCATAATCCCGTACACCCAGGAACTACTAATAATCTTTGCATATCATATTTAGTATATTCAGCAACTTCACTTGGGATTGGAGGGCGGGGACCAACTAAAGACATTTGACCAGCAATCACATTAATTAATTGCGGCAGTTCATCAAGACTGTATTTTCTAATGAATTTACCTATTTTAGTAATACGAGGGTCATCTTTCATTTTAAACATGGCACCATCAACTTCATTATAACTTTTTAATTTATCAAGTTCTGCATCAGCGTTAGGAATCATTGATCTAAATTTATACATATTGAAGTGCTTTCCATTTTTACCAACACGTTCCTGTACATAAAACACGTTACCACGAGAGCCATCAAATTTTACTAATAAACTCAATGTTAAAAAGAGAGGACTAAGAACAATTAAACCCAATGAACTAAAAAGAACATCTGTAATTCTTTTTATTGCAAAATAAACGGGTCTATTTTGAACACTTTTGGGATTAAGCCATACCTCTTTTCCGGAAGTAGTACTTGTCAATTTCAATCACCTACTCTTTATTAAATAATCATTTTTTATAAAACTTAAAATGCAAACTAAGAGTATTATACCAAAGAAATCAGCAATTTCAAAAATTGGTTAATTATATTATTCATAATTTAAATTAAAAAAGAATCATATTAATTATGATTCTTTTTTAATTTTGCTTAGAAAATTTTATTTTCAATTTTTTTAATGAATCTTTAATTAAATTTGGACGCAAAATTAATAACATAAATGCATAAGAAATCATTCCAGCAAAAACTTCAATAATTAACATTGACCATGAAATACGAAGATATAGGTTTAATCCAAACACTACAAAAAACATTACTATTCCTGCAAACAAATATTTATAGTACCCAGCAAACATTTGTTTTAAACTAATTTGTTTTCTAATCGAATAAATTTGATATATTGTTACAAATGCTTCAGATAAAACTGTTGCAAGTGCAGTACCAACTGCACCCCACAGCAGGATTAAAGGAATATTTGCAAAAATATTAACTACCGCTCCAATAATTACCGAATAATTATAAGATTTATTTTGTCCAGTTGGGACTAAATATTGCACTCCAATTGCATTACTCCAAGCAATTAAAAGAACTACAACTGATTCAAGCATCATCAAGGGAATTACTGGAGTAAATTTTGGAGAGAAAAATAATGGTACAAACGTATGAGCTACAGCAGCAATCCCAAACATTAGTGGTATTGAAATTGCAGTAACAAATTCAAAGGTAGTATATAAATACTTTCTAACTTTTTCATTTTCACCATTTTTAAAAGCATTAGCAACGTGGGGTAACATTACCATTCCTGTAGCTGTTACTACAGCTAATGACATTTTAATTATTTTATCAGATTGATCAAAATAACCTGATTGATTCATATTTGTCATTAGACCTAACATTGTTTTATTTACATATAAATAAATTTGAGTTGCTATTTCAGGAATAAATAGTACCATGGACGGCAAAAAATGTTGAAATAAATGGAAATCTTTCCAATTTGGTTTGCCTATATATCTTCGTAGACTAGGAAAAAGAGTTAAATTACCAAACAGGAGTGATAAGGAAAGAATCAAAATATAAAGACCTAAATCATCATAAGATTTAACGAAAGCAAAAATACTAATTAAAGTAATGATTTTAACAACAAAGTTTCTAAGAACTGTTACTCCAAAATTCTCAACACCTTGAAAAAACCAAGAAATATCAAAAGCAGCAGCTAATAAAGAAAATGATTGTGCAAGATAATATGTCTGATAACGATGTATTACAGCCAAAAAAATAAAAAATGCTATATATGCTATACCAATCGTTATAATACGCATGAAAAAAATCTCATAAAAAGTATCAGTTAATTTTTCTTTATTATTTCTTACATAAGCAATTTGCCTATTACCATATAATGCTACACCAATACTTCCAAAAATAATAAAATACTGCATATTGGCATTAGTAAAACCATTAATTCCTATTCCTTTTGGTCCAAGCACTCTTGACAAATAAGGAGTAGTAATCAGTGGAACTAATAAAATGAAAATTTGATAAGATGCATTATATAAATAGTTTTTAACAACTTTCATTTATTATTCACCGAATTCGCTTTTAACCAAACGTAATGCTGACATAATTGTTTGATCCATATTGTAATAACGATACTGTCCTAAACGTCCACCAAATACAACATTTTTAGCATCCTTATCGGCTAGTTCTGTATATTCTTTGTATAATGAACGGTTTTTCTTATCCTCAATTGGATAGTAGGGTTCATCACCACGACTCCAATTTTTAGGATATTCATGTGTAATAACAGTTTTGTTTTTATTACCTTTACCAAATTCAAAATGTTTATGCTCAATTACCCGAGTATATGGTGTTTTATCATCTGTGTAGTTAACAACAGCATTACCTTGGTAGTTATCAACATCTTTAATTTCACTTTCAAATCGAAGACTACGATATTCTAATTCACCTAGTTTGTAATCAAAGAATTGGTCAATCATCCCAGTAAATATAATACGTTTCCCAGAATTCAAATATTCATCCTTGTGATCAAAGAAATCAGTATTAAGTTTTACATCAATCAAATCATTATCTAACATTTTCTCAATGATTTGTGTGTATCCACCAATTGGAATACCTTGGTATGGATCACTGAAGTAGTTATTATCGTAAATAAAACGAACTGGGATTCTTCTAATAATAAAGGCAGGAAGGTCAGTTGCTTTTCTTCCCCATTGTTTTTCTGTATAACCTTTAATTAATTTTTGATAAATGTCAGGTCCAACTAACGAAATAGCTTGTTCTTCCAAGTTAGTTGGTTTTTCAGGAACATCTGCAGTTTCTTTTTGTTCCTCAATTTTTGTTTTGGCTTCTTCAGGAGTTACAACGCCCCAAAGTTTGTTAAATGTGTTCATATTAAATGGTAAATTATAAATCTCACCATTGTAATTAGCAATTGGGCTATTTATGTAGTTATTAAATTTAGCAAATTGTTGAACATAGTCCCAAATATTTTTCATTTTTGTATGAAAAATGTGAGCACCAAACTCATGAACTTGAATTCCTTCAACTTCTTTGGTGTAAATATTACCAGCAACATGATCACGTTTTTCAATAACTTCTACGTGATGACCACGTTTGGCTGCTTCATGTGCAAATGTTGATCCAAATAAACCTGAACCAACTACTAAATAATCAGTCATTAATATAATCTCCCTATATTTTAAATATTTAATAATTTATTTTTCAATAAAATACTTAATGTCATTTACTAGCCTTTTATCATATTCATCATCATACAAAAAGTTTATAGATTCTTTTATTAAATTTGGATTAAATACATTTTTATTTTCAATAAAATTTTGCAAATACTCATTTAATAAATGATAATCTCCTACTGGATAGAGATATCCGTTTTCACCTTGTTTAATTATATCACTTGGACCAGCCTTACAATTTGAAGAAATTCCAGGGATTCCATAACTCATTGCCTCTGCAATAACCATTCCAAATCCCTCGTAGTTAGAATTCAAAATTAGAGCATTAGCTTTTTTCATTTCATCCCAAGGATTATTTACCCAGCCTTTAAAATTAATTTTTTTTCTTAGATTTTCATTTTCAGAAGCAATCTTTTTTGCTTTCTCAAAATCTTGCCCAGCACCATAAACATTTAATTCCCAATTTCCACTAAGATCTTTCAAACTTTTCAAAAGTCCTCTAAAATTCTTTTGTCCATCAAGAATAATTCTACTAACATAAATAAAAGTACATTTTTCCTTGTTTGGAGATATAACCTTACTTTTTTTCTTAATTGGATTATAAACAACTTTTATTTTTTCTGGATTAACTCCTTCTTCAACAATATCATCTTTGATTTCGTTTGAAATTGCTAAATTAGCATCTGCATACCTTAATAAGGAAAAATTAAGAGTCCTATCTTCTTTAGAGTTATGCATCCAAGAAATCACTTTATACTTTTTAAAAAACATTCTTTTTATAAAATGAGCAATTAACACTTCTTTAGATCCCATTATGATTAATGCATCACCATCATAACTAACTAAAAAATTAACAAATCTAATTAAACATTTAAAATTATTTAAATAATTTGTTTTACTAACAATAACATTATCATTAAGACTTTTATAAAAGTCATTATATTTAGGTTTCCTTACTAAAAAAAGAGAAACATCTAAATTATCATTAATAATCTTACTATTAAGAACGTGCGTTAAAACAGTTTCTATTCCACCACGTCCAGCAACTGATCCAACAAATTCGACTTTTGGTTTCATAAATATTATTTCCTAATTAAATTAATTTTGGTCTGTATTTTTCAAATATTCAACATTTGGATTAAAAAACATTCCTGACCATAATCCATGAATCATAACCTTAATCTTTTTAAATTTATTCTGACTGTCAGAGAATAATATCTTAAACATCATAGATATTCTATTCAAGACATATTTAAGTGACGCCTTAGTTCCTTCTTGCTTTGCCATATAAAATCTATTTCTAGTGTCATAATAATGACGACTAACTCTGTCTCCATTTTCAGTTAAAATATCAACACCACTATTAGCTTTCATATGATGAATAACTGTACTTTCAGAAACAAAATAACAAGAAAATATCTTTGAAATTCTATTAGAATACTCTACATCATCGCCCCAAATGAAAAATTCTTTGATTGGAAGACCACACTTATGTATTGCTTCTTTACTGATTAACATTGAGACAAATGACGCTGAACTTAACCCAACTAGTCCATCTTTAACTTTAGAATTCCAAACTGCACTAACAGTTGGAACATTCATAACCACAGGATTCCCATCCGTCCACAAAACATTACTTGAAAGAAATCCTAAATTATCTATATTTAAATCAGCTTTCAACAAATTGTTTAAAGCATCTTCCTTAGGATAAGTATCATCATCCATTAACCAATAAAAATCATAGTCGTTAAATTGATAGGCAAATTTGATGCCCTCATTAAATCCTCCAGCACCACCAATATTTTTCTTGAGATTTTTAACATGAACATTAGAATGCGACTTAGTTATAGTATCCAAATATTTTTCAGTTTCATCGGTGCTATTATTGTTGATGATAAATATTCCATCTAATTTATTTGTTTGATTAAAAATAGTATCCATTGCTCCTTTGAGCAACTCTAATCGATTATATGTAACCATAATCAACGCTACTGTTTTGTCGGTCATAAATAGTCACCTTTCAAATAAGTTTATAAATTATTTAATTATATCATTTATATTTTCAATAAATCTTTTATCATAATTTGAATTATACATAAAACTAACCGAGTTTTTAATAGTATCAATATTAAAAGAAATATTTTTATCGACAAATTTTTCAAGAATTACTAATAGTTCTTGATAATCTCGTACCTTATATAGATATCCATTTTCCCCAGATTTAACTAAATCTTCTGGACCTGTAGGACAATCACTTGACACTACGGGAATACCATAACTAAGTGCTTCGGCTAAAACCATTGGTAATCCTTCAAATTCTGAATTAAGTAAAAGTGCGTTAGCTTCTTTGATTTTTGGCCAAGGATTGTCAATCCATCCTTTGAAATTAACTTTATTTCTTAGATTATCGTTACTTTCAACAAATTTTTCAGCTTTAAACAAATCATCACCTGCACCATAAACATCTAAACTCCAATTTCCAGGTAATTTTTTTAAGCAATCTAGTAGACCACCAAAATTTTTTTGTCCTTTTAATTGTATCCTTGCTATATATATAAATTTACATTCATTTTTATCAGGAAATATAGTTTTTTGTTTCTTACTAATTGGATTATATATGACTTTTATTTTATTTGGAGATACACCGGCAGCAATCAACTCTCTTTTTATCCCAGTTGAAATGGCAAAAAAATAATCCGCTTTTTTTATTTTTCCAAAATCAATATATACTCCATTTTCATTATCTTTAAGAGTATCATTATCTAGAGCATAATGACTCCAAAAAATAACTTCATATTTTTTATGAAATACTGACTTAATAATACTAGTAACAGGTAATATTTTTTGATCAGTCACTATCAGAGCTTCACCATTAAATTTAATCAAAAATAAAATTAGTTTAATTAAACGTAAAATTTTACTATTCATTTTTGTTGAATATACACGATTATATCCACAACTTTTTAACCATTTTGAATATCTAACCTTACTAAATATAAAAAGATCCAATTCAAAAACAGCATTAATTGATTCACTGTTACCAAGGTGAGAAAGTACTGTTTCAGTCCCACCCTTACCACTAAGACCATTACTAATAACTGTAACTTTTTTCTTCAATTTTATTTCTCCGAATACTTACACTTAATATATTATTTATCTTTTATTTCATTAACCGCTTTACCAGAAATAGGTTCTCTTTTGTTATCCTTTTTTAGATACCATTCATATTCAATATCAAAATGACCAATATCAATAACCTGTTTTTTAGTTTTTTTGGTTAAATCAAATGTCAGAACCGTAGCAGTTGGCCCCAAAGCAGTTAATACTACATCTGGGTTCCATTTATTAATAGCATCAACTGATTGATTATAGATATTATCATAACTTTCAAAAGCATTATGTGCTGGACATTCAACTCTTTTTATAGAATTAACATTTTTTAATAAATCATTACCCTCGCCAAAATGCGTTTCGGTTCCTTCTATAATTAAAATATCTTTGTTTTCCATAAATTCTTTAAATTTATCAAAAACATAGTTAGCTATTTTCTTATCTCTAAGGTCCATATATGGTCTAGTAATGTTAACGTTATAATAATGTGAATTCAAATTTATATCATTTAACCATTGCTTACCATATTTCCCCATTTCTCTTTCCCAATATTTATTAGCCGTTAATATTGACGGATCCTTAAATGCTTGTGGTAAAGCAATTGCTACCTGCTTATCATCAGAATTAAGAACTTCTAAAAGTTTACTGCTTAATTCTTTAGAGTCTTTCTCAAAAGATTTTTGACCAGTCATATCTATCCATTTAAATTCACCATCTCCAAAACGACTAATTGAAATGCCCTTTTCAGTGACACTATCAATTGTTTCCTCAATTGTTTTAATGTCAATTGACTGAAATTCATTGCGATATAATAAATAATATATTGGTATATATACAATGTCATTTATAGCTTTATAAAAAAAAGATTTAATTTTCATCTAAAAATCCTTTCATATTATTTTTTTTATTTTTTTGAATATAACCTAATGTATGTATTAGGAAAAAAGTAAGCCATTAAAATTGCTAAATTATATTTATAATTTAAATATTTAAAAGTACTAAATGACAAACATGTTTTCAAAATATGTTTTTGTTTTTGCTTATTCCATAATTTATCATTCAAGATACTACGATGTACATAAAATAAATAAATTCTTGCTCGAAATGAATCAGCATATTTATTTAAATTTTGGTTAGATTTAAGCACATTTTCAACTTCATTTATATATTTATTACATTTGTTTAGCAAATTTGAATCGTATGAATTCGTAGTAGAGCCTCTATGCTTATTTAAGATATACATAGGTTTATGTATATAAAATATTTCATTAATGTTAATGGACATAAGATATTGCAGTACGAATAAACTATCTTCGAAAAAATTTTCATTGCTCATTTTTATCTCATTATCATCAATAACTTTTTTAACAAAAATCTTGTTCCATAAACCTACATCCATTTCTTGATTCTTAGTTAGATAATTACCGATTAATTGAGAATCGTCTTGTGCAGTTTCAAGAATTGAGTGATCTTCAATTTCTATATGATTATCAGAAAATCGCTTTTCAATACCAGCTATTACTAATTTTTTAGTTTGAATTGATTTCCCCATATTTTCAATAAAATCCGGTTTATACAAATCATCATCATCAGAAAACATAATATACTTACTATTTGAATTTTTTATACCTTTATTACGTGCTTCAGCTTGAAATTTATGTTCTTGAAAAAAGAGACGAATGTTATCATTAACAGCCATTCGTCTCTTTACTATATCAATAGTTTTATCAGAAGACCCATCATCAATTATCAAGATTTCAAAATTATATTCTGTTTCTTGATTAAGAATAGAATCAATTGCGCTACCAATTGTTTTTTCAGAATTGTAGCTTGGCATTATCACACTAATGTCATAATCTTTCATTTTGAAAATGTCCTTTCTTAATTAATAATGAGTTTCATCCTTGCCAACATTACTTGATAATTTACGTTTAATAAATCCAAATGCTTTTTTTATCAAATGACGATCACCAATTTGAATCCAATTACATTCAGTATATTTAACATTGTTTTTTTGAATCCAAACATCCATTAATAGTTCAGAAAGATAGCCAAAAACTCTTGCTTCTTGAACTGAATATTCCGAAATATCAATTTTACTTTCTACTTTGTTTAAAATTGAAAACAACCATTCACAATAGTCATCGAAATAATCTGTTTTCATAATAAACATATTAAACATATGTGCTGAACGGCTTTTCATGACATTATCAAAAGAACATAAATAATCTGGAAAGTCTTTTTTTATAACTTCTCGTGTGACATCAAGGGGTTCTTGATAATGTGAATGAATATAATGTGACTTAATAGTTTCTACAAAATAATGACGTTTTCGTGGCAAAATAACAGGTGCTTTTTCTAACATTTTGATAACTTGGTTTTCCGTCAAAACATTTTCTAATAATCGAGCATGCCCTTTACTAAATAAGCGACGATAATGTACAAGACCAATAGCATCTACATTGTGTAAATTTTTCCATGCCCAATAAATAGCAGTTAACTCATTGTAATTGGGGTTTTTTGAAGAAATGTCATTTCCCTGATTATCAGGTTGAAATCCTTTTTGACCATTATAATTTTTATCTGCTCCAACTAAAACAGGTAGGTACATCTTATCTTTAGGCATTGGAGAATCTTTATGAGATGCAACTAATATTTTAATGTCCATTTATAATTATCCCTCATTTTAAAAAAAGTTTATTTATACGAAATTTATCAATCATTTGGTCAACAATTAAAACAAATGGCGAATACTGTAAATAAATAAGCTGTGGATCACCCAAACTATGAAGTGCAATAAATATAAATATAAGAGAAATATACCAACGCTTTTGCTTATATTCCCAAATTAACGTAATAGTTATAAGAGTGATTAGTACTAAGATAAAAATAGTCCCAAAATTTAACCAATATTGTATATAAGAATTATCCAAATAAAAATATATTCCTTTTAAACCATACCTAGTATTAAAAGTATTATAGGTTATTTTGGTTCCAAACATGCTTAAACCATATCTTTCTAATCCAATATGGGATAAATTTATTCTTCCTGACATCAATACATCAAGTTTGGTCATGAACGAACTATTATTACCTAAAAATGCCGATAGCATAGAAATAAATGTGGCGACTGGAAAAATTATGATGGATAATGCACCAATAAATTTGCTTTCAACTATTCTTAAAACAACTTCTTTTAAATTTGTATTCATTAGTCCAAAAATTAAAACTAAAAGAATTTCAAGAATAAAAGCATTTCTTGTATTAGTTTCTTCGTAAAGAAAAACACTGATAATAAAAATAATGATTAATGGTTTTAAGGTTATCTTTCCTTTTTTCAAAAAAATATAACAAAGTACTAAATAGAAAAATAATTGAGAAGACAGCGTTACCCAATTAAACCCAAGTGCCTGACGTAATAATACACTTCCATCTGGAGATGTCCCACGTGGTGCTGAAAAAGTGGGAATTAATCCTAAAAATCCTAAAAAAACTGTTATAAAAGTCAAAATTCCAGTTATATAGAAAAATATCTTAACAATTTTTCTGAAATCAATCCCACTTATCATAAATAAAACAACAAAAAACCAAAGTGGAAAAGCAATAGTAGAGGAATGTTTAACGATAACCCCTAATATAATTAATAAAACATAAATTAGGTATGATGAATTAGGTTTCCTTAAAACCAAACTTTCGATGCAACCCAAAATAAGTACTAAAGATGCAACTTTTTGAATTACACCAAAAAATATTCCATATTGGGGTAGCCAATAAGCATAAAGCAGAGTAGAAAACATCAAGAAAGTATAAACCCCAAAAAATGTACATACTAATTTACTTCTAATGTTTTGAAATGAATCATTATTCAACATTTTTATATAATTATTTATCATTAATTAACTTCCTCAAATCGTTTCTATACTTAAAAATTTATTGAAAACTAATTTTAATATCCTAACCCACTTGAATAAGTTGCATTTTGTGCTTTAGCTCGATTTAATTTTAAATTTTTGTTTGAATTTTTTTTAGTATGTGAATCAGCTTTAATTTTGATGACTTCTCCATTTACTTTAGCTTGATTTAACATACTAATAACATGTGAAGCATGTTCATCGTTACCATATTCATCATGATTTTTATATAGCCATTCATATGGATGTACGTTAATTTTCACATTATCCCCAACGGTCAAGCTTAAAAACTGCTTATTACTAATACTTGTTCCCGCATAAGAAGAGATTAGTGGTGTGTCAGGGGTTACAGGAATGTTGTTTACTCTAGCAACAATTGGATTATCATCTTTACGATCTTTAGTTGTTATCCCAACTTTACCAGTACTGTTATTTACCCAAACAACTTTACCAGTAGCTACCTTTTTCTCTGTTTTACTAGGAACAATAGTATCTGGAGCAGAAGCATGAGAAAGTGCCATTCTTGTTCCAAACAAAACAAGCAAAATGATAACTGGAATTACTGCCAACCAAATTTCAGTTTTCCCATTTCTTTTTTTGGAATGCTTACCCTTTTGTTCGTTATGATCATTAGGGCGTGATAAAACAGGTCCATCATTTTTATAATCATAAACAAAAAACAATGTAACACCAATTATAATTACCAACGCAACAACAATCATAAACAATTTACTATTAAATAAATTACCCATCTTAAATAACAAATAATTAAGTTTCGTATATTCCAATTTTCAAAACTCCTTTTTCAATGTGTCGTCTAATGTAATGCAATGCTTCCTGTTTCTTTATAAGGGAGATCTAGACTAGTTCTAATATTATTAGTTGTCTTTTGTAATTCTGATTTTGGTGTAACTTCCATACTTTGTCCATCAATCATTTCGCCTTGTTGACCTTGTAAGTAAGTATTTTCCATGTTTTTACGAGCGCCAAGATAATGTTCGGCAATTGATGTCAAATCAGAAAAATTCATATCAGTTTGAGTTGATTTAGAAATTGAATCAATAAAGCCTTTATTTAATAATGAAGAAACTGATCCACTCTTTTGGACAACTGCTTCTAACAACTGACGCTGACGTTGTTCACGACCAAAATCACCACGAGGATCGCTGTATCTCATTCGGGAATATGCCAAGGACTTTTTACCATTCATTTGTGTTGATTTGCCTTTTTCAAAATGGTAGCCCTCATAATCAAACGTTAATTCTGGTTTAATTGTTACTCCGCCAACTTGGTTAACAATCTGTTCTAAACCATGCATATTAATAACTGCGTAGTAATCAATTGGAATATTCAACATTTGTTGAACGGTTTCAATTGACGTCTTAGCGCTACCATATGCGTAGGCAGCATTGATTTTTGCTGGAGAATCACTAGCATAACCAGGAATATTAACAGCTGTATCTCGAGGGATACTAGTAACCAACGTTTTATTAGTCCGAGGGTTAATAGTAACGACCATCATTGTATCGGTACGACCTTTATAATCACGACCTAATTCACCTGTATCAGTTCCCATTAACAAGATTGAGATTGGTTTTTTATCTTTTAGAAGTTTTGCTGTATCTCTTTCTTTATGTATACCGGCACTTTTATAAGACTTGTCAACAGCGTTTTTTATCGACATATATTTATATGAACCAAAACCAACGGCAGCCAACAAGATAAGTAAAATCACTACAATAATACTATTGCGGGTTTTATGTGACTTTTTTTCAGGTTCGTCTTTTTGCATACGACTTTCGTCCATCTTTATTCCCCTTTTTATTTTGTTTATAATTCAATCAACCACAATAATACCAGTTTATCAAAAGAAAAGTTATTTTTAAACTTTTTTTAAGAAAGACATAATAAATGAAATGAAAAATTATAGTTAAAGTTAAGCAATTAATTCAAAAATTTATTTAATTTTGACTATTTTTAACCTTTTTTGTATTTTTTGAGCAAAATACTGTAATAATTCTTAATAAATGTTTATAATGTAAGCAAAAGTTAGGAACAACTTTGCCTCTATTTTATAGAAAGAAGGATTATTTATGGCAAACAATGGTTTTGGAAACGACCCATTCGGCGGAAGCGGAATGGATGACATTTTCGGTAGTTTATTTGGCAACATGGGAAATGGAGACGCAAATGCACGTTACATGGTTAACGGACATGAGTTAACTCCTGAACAAGTTGCTGAAATGAGAAGAACAGGACAAATTCCTGGCCAACAAGGCAGTCATAATGCTGCTGGTGGCGCACAAAATGGTCAACAACAGCAACAAGCTGAAAGTTATTTAGACAAAGTTGGTCGTAATTTAACTGATGAAGCTAAGCAAGGTTTTCTTGATCCAGTTATCGGCCGTGATAAAGAAATCCAAGAAACAGCAGAAATCTTGAGTCGCCGTATCAAAAACAATCCTATCTTAGTTGGTGACGCTGGTGTTGGTAAAACAGCCATCGTTGAAGGCTTAGCACAAAAGATTGTCAATGGTGACGTTCCTGCAACTATTAAAGACAAACAAATTATTTCAATTGATTTATCTTCTCTTGAAGCCGGTACTCAATACCGTGGTTCATATGAAAAGAATATTCAAAAATTAGTTAAAGAAGTTGAAGAACGTAAAAACGTTATTATCTTCTTTGATGAAATTCATCAAATCGTTGGTGCCGGTGCTTCTGGTGACGAAACTGGTGGAAAAGGTTTATCAGATATCTTGAAACCTGCTCTTTCACGTGGTGAAATCTCAATCATTGGTGCTACTACTCAAGATGAATACCGTAACACTATTATGAAAGATGCTGCTTTAGCACGTCGTTTCAATGATGTTACTGTAAATGCTCCAAGTAAAGAAACTACTTTGAAGATTTTACAAGGGATTCGTGGCGCTTACGAAAAACATCACCAAGTTAAATTACCTGACGATGTTTTAAAAGCAGCTGTTGAATATTCAGATCAATACATTCCACAAAGATCATTACCTGATAAGGCTATTGACCTTGTAGATATGACTGCTGCTCATTTAGCTGCTAAACACCCTGTTACTGACAAGGTTAGTCTTGAAAAAGACCTTAAAGCTGCTAAAGCTCAAAAAGCTGCAAATGCTAAAGCTGAAAAATTCGAAGAAGCTGCTAAAGATAAAGCTAAGATTGCTGAAATCGAAAAGAAACTTAACAACCAATCAGACAAATCTGAAGAACCAGTTGCTAAGCCTGAAGACATCGCAGAATCAGTTGAACGTTTAACTGGTATTCCAGTTGCTAAGATGAGTACTAACGATATGGAAAGATTGAAAGGCATGGGTTCACGTCTTAAATCACATATCATTGGTCAAGACGAAGCTGTTGACGCTGTTGTTGATGCCATTCGTCGTAACCGTGCCGGATTTGACGAAGGTAACCGTCCTATCGGTTCATTCTTATTCGTTGGACCTACTGGTGTTGGTAAAACTGAATTAGTTAAACAATTAGCTAAAGACATGTTTAACGATGAAGATTCAATCATCAGACTTGATATGTCAGAATACCAAGATGAAACTGCTGTTTCTAAGATGATCGGTGCTACTGCCGGATATGTTGGTTACAACGATAACGGTAACACCTTAACTGAACGTGTAAGAAGAAATCCTTACTCAATCGTATTACTTGATGAAATTGAAAAAGCTAATCCACAAGTGGTTACTTTATTACTTCAAGTTATGGATGATGGTCGTTTGACTGATGGACAAGGTAACGTGGTTAACTTTAAGAACACTATTATCATTGCTACTTCAAATGCCGGATTCGGTGACAACCAAATGACTAAGAACCAAAAAGAAGATATGAAGATTATGGACCGTTTGGCACCATTCTTCAGACCTGAATTTTTGAACCGTTTCAATGCAATTGTTGAATTTACTCACTTGACTAAGGAAGACTTAAGCGAGATTGTTGATTTGATGATTCAAAACTTGAACTATACCTTAGCTAGAAAAGACATGACTATTACCATTCCCCAAGATGTTAAAGACTGGTTGATGGAACAAGGTTATGACGAAGCAATGGGTGCTCGTCCACTCCGTCGTGTAATTGAACAACAATTACGTGACAAGATTGCTATGTACTACTTAGATCACCAAGATGTTAAAAATCTTAAGGCTGTTCTTAAGGACGGTACAATTGTAATTGAAGAAAACAAAGATAAGGCTGCTGATAAAAAAGCTGCTAAATAATTCAATTTAAATTAATAGAACTCATCCGCTTTGGATGGGTTCTATTTTTTGTTTATTAAAATTTTTTACTTGGATTTTAAATGAATCTAATGAATTATTTTTAAATTGCAGGATTAAAATTTAATTCTGCAATTTTTTATTGCTTTCGGTTGTATCACAGCCCTTTTCAGTTGTACTATTAAGACTGGTAAAAAATTTAAAAAACTAAGAGGGAACGATTATGGTTAGTCAGCCAACAAAGCATCGATTCATTACCGGATTCACAGGTCTTAGAGCCTTAGCAGTCATTTGTGTAATTCTCTATCACTTTAATCCTAACCTTTTTAGCGGGGGCTATTTAGGAGTTCCAGTTTTCCTGACTCTTTCAGGATATTTAGTTACTGATCATTTAATTAGTGAATATAGTGCCACTGGAAATTTTTCCTATGGTCACTTTTGGTATAAACGTTTAAAACGTCTTTACCCAACGCTGATTGTGATGTTATTTGTAACTGCAGCATATATCACGTTATTTCAACGCAATTTATTGGCTAATTTATGGCAAAGTGTCGTTACTAACCTTACATATGTTTATAACTGGTACGAAATTGCCAACGGTCAATCATATTTTCAAAACTTTGCTGGCTCCATGTCACCCTTTACACATTTATGGACATTGGCAATTGAAGGTCAATTTTACCTCATTTGGCCATTAATCACAGTATTATTATTGAGTATCTTTAACAAACGAAAACATGGATCCCTAAATAAGCGCAGTGTTTTTTACGTTGCTATTGGACTTTCGCTGCTTTCAGTGATTTTGATGGCAGTTCTTTTCAAACCAGGTGCTGATCCTAGTCGTGTTTACTATGGAACAGATACTCGAATGTTTTCTATTTTACTTGGAGCTGCTTTAGCTGTTATTTGGCCAAGTAATCGTGTTATCAAACGTCCCAACCAAAACCAGACACGTTTTTTTGATATCACTGGTTTGTTGGGAATGATTGGAATGCTAGTGATTGTCTTCACTGTTGGGGCTCAATCAACCTTTCTCTACCATGGCGGTATGTTTTTATTTTCCTGTTTTACAGTCTTAGCCATGTGGGCCATCGTTTCTAATGCTAGTCATTGGAATAACCTTATGACCAACCCTGTGTTTGATTGGATCGGTTCACGTAGTTACGAAATCTATGTTTATCAATTACCTGTTTTTGTCTTTTTCGGCGATAAATTCAAAGATGTAGCTGATCATCAACTTTTATACGGAATCATTGAAATCATTTTGATTGTAGTCATTTCAGAACTTTCTTATCGTTTTGTCGGTAATCCTTTTGCCAAGTATAATTACAAATCGATTTTTTCAAAGATATTATCTCTTCTTTCAAAGATTCGACTTCGTGGTATCATCTTTGGTTTAATCATGTTACTTGGAACTTTAGGTATTTTCCAGTCTACTATTATTAATCCCAAGCAGGCTAACCATACTAAATTAGCTAATCATATTCAGGAAAATGCCAAAGAAGCTAAAAGCTATAACAAAAACTTAGCTAAAAATATTAAAAGCGGCAAAAAGGTCAAACGGTCTGCCAAAGATGAAGCTCAGATTAAAAAAGATGGTCTGTCAGCTGCTCAACTGAAAGAAGCGCAAAACCTTTCTGGAAGCGCAGTGGGTGATTCTGTCATGCTAGCTGGACGTGATGACCTACAAAAGATTTTTCCTCGTCTCTACATTGACGCCCAAGTTTCTCGCCAATCTGCCTCAGCTGTTCCAGAAATCCGTAGTCTTGATAAAAAAGGTCTCCTTGGTAACAATGTCATTATTGGATTAGGAACCAACGGAAACGTTTCTCCTGAGACGGTCAAGCAGATTATGAGTACTGTCGGCTCCAAGCGGCAAGCCTTTTGGATTAATGCCCATGTACCTACGCAGCCATGGCAAAATCAAGTTAATGACACCCTTAACAAGGCTGCTGGAAAATACAAAAATCTCCACATAATTGATTGGAACGGCTATGTTGAAAAGCATCCTGAATGGCTTTACTCTGATCAAGCTCACCATAACACTGAAGGAGCACCAAAATACGCTTCATTTATTGCGCAAAATGTTTTAAAGAACGCTAATAAATAATTAAGGATTGTATTCATGAATTTTATTAAAACTCATCGCATTACTATTTTCAAAATTGCAGCTGCCTTAATTGGAGTCCTACTGCTTTACATTCTTTTTAAGGATTACCAGCCACAAATTGAGATGTTGTTTAATCCTAAAGAACGACCTGCTGCTATCCATGCCATTAGAAGCCAAGGTTTAGTCGATGTAGTACTTTTAATGTTGTTACTGTACATTGGTACCTCAGTACCAGGAATCCCTGTCATGCCGATTGCTGTCCTTTCAGGACTTTGTTTTGGCGTTTTCTGGGGAACCTTAATCAACGTGATTTCAATTGGAGCGGGAAACATTGCTTCGATTAAGCTCATTTCTTTCTTTAAAAAAGATGCTGAAAAAAAGTATAAAAACAATAAATACAGCAGACATCTTAAAAGAATTAAGAATCCCCTGACTCAATTGCTCGTTGGTTATTCTATCCCCATGATTCCTTCCTATCTAGTCAGTCTGGAAGCCGCTGCTGAAGAAAAGAAGTATAGTCCCAAAATCGTAATGCTAACTGCCGTCTTAGGTACTTTCCCAGTAGCATTAATCTATGCCTTAGGTGGAAATACCATCTTAAAAGGTAGCCTATTGCAAGTGATTATTTTATTAATCATCATTGTTTTATTCTTATTCGCCGCAAATTGGTTGCTAAAAATGCTAGTTACAGATAAAATATAACGTGTTAATTTACTCGTAAAATGTTAAAATATAAGTAGTACTCAATAAAACGGAGGTTTTTTTACATGTCTAAACATGATCAAAAAGGTCAAATTAAAGACTTACTTGACTTGGAAGCCGAAAACGGCCCAGTCGTAACTATTACTATTCCATTGAATCCTAAACTAGATGATACTAGATTAGATAAAATCCAAACTGACAGTTTAATTGATTCAGCTAAGGATGCATTCCAAAAAATCTACAAACCAGATCTTTGGAACGCTTACGAATTTCACATTAAGAACTACTTGAAGACTTTAAAACCTAACGCTTCAATCGCTAAAGGTGTAGTTCTTTATGTAACTAACGACTCATTAAAAGCCGTTAAATTAAATTATGCTCCAGAACCAGCATTCTCATTCAGCGACAAACTTCAAATTTTCCCAATCGTAAAACAATTAGAGTTTGTTCCCGACTTTGATATGTTGTTCTTGCAACGTGATTCATACAAGTTAGACAACGTTAAAGATCTTGACGTTACTCAACCTGATAATGATACCCAAGATCCATTTGATAGCGACAAGACTGAAACAGAAACTATCAAAAACCCTAAGACTAACGATGCCGAATGGGATACACACAAATACTTCGAAATGGTTGATAAGTACGTACAAAAACGTTACTCAGACAAAGACCATAACCCATTAGTACTTGTTGCTAACGCCGAAGATGAAGGTCGTTTCAAAAAAGCTTCGCATAACCCTTACCTCGTTACTGATAAATCTGTTGAAATTGACGGTGCTGTTAAAAACGCTGGTGAAAATGCCCAAGATATTGCTCAAACTATTCATGACCAATTCGTTGCTGATGGTAAAAAAGCTATCAAAGGCGAATATGATAAAGCCGATGGAGCTAAGAAAGCTACTGACGACTTCGATACTATCATGAAAGCTGCTGAAGAAGATCGTATTGCTAACTTGATTATTCAAGATGACGCTTACGTTGAAAGCAAAGACAACGGTGAAACTGTTGAAGTTAACACCGAAGGATCACGTCCTGCTAACGAACTTAATACTTTAGCACTTACTGTATTAGGTCTTGATGGTGACGTTACTATGCTTCCTGCTTCTGACATGCCAACTGACAAAAAAGTTGCTGCTATCTTAAGATGGTAATCTAAAAAAGAACTCACTATGGTGGGTTCTTTTTTTATGAAATAAATAAAAATTTAACTCAAAAAGAGTACGTAAACGAAATGTTTACGTACTCTTTTCATTAATATTTAATTAGCAACCAATAACGCCATCCATGCCATTATCTTCAACGCCTTTAGTAGCGTCGTTGGTAGTCATTTGACCATCCATTAGTTCACCATCATTTTTCAATTGTAACCAGTTATTCTTAAAATCAATCTTCATTCCCTTATCAAAGAATGATTCATCATTTTTACTCGTATAGAAAGGAACATCCTGATTATTTTCCATTTTAATGTCGTAAGGTGCAGCTAATTTATTAACCCCTACTACTTGGAAAGTATCGCCAACGGTACATGATCCGCCACCTTTAGAGTATTGGTTTGAACCATCATCAGTAGCTAATAAATAATATTTAGCGTTTGGTAATCTCTTTTTAATATAGTCCATTGCTGGATCTGTAATTGTTAGTTCCATGATTTATTCCTCCTCATATATAACTTACAGACTTATCATAACATGCCCTTTTTTATAATGCAATAATATTGTACACAACTTAAACAGACATTATCCTATTGTATAATTTATGATTATGTTATTCTTATAGTGCAATGTAAATGATAAGAAAGAGGTAATATTATGGTTATGTACAAAGATCTTGAAGGAAAAACTGCCGTAATCACTGGTGGTGATTCTGGTATTGGAGCTGCTATCGCAGCGCGTTTAGGTGAAGAACACATGAACGTTGTTATTAATTATCACAAAAATGTCGATTCTGCTAATGAAACAAAAGCCATTGTTGAAAAAAATGGTGGAAAAGCTGTTATTGAACAAGGAGATATTAGTGACGAAGCTAGCGCTAATAGATTGGTTCAAACTGCTGTTGATTCATTTGGCGGTTTAGATGTCTTCTACAACAATGCTGGTTTAGAAAAGAAATGTCCTACTGATCAAGTAACTTTAGATCAATGGAATGCTGTTATTTCAGTTAATTTAACTGGTACTTTTCTAGGTACTAAAGCTGCCTTAGATTACTGGATTGCTAACAATAAAAAAGGTGTAATTGTTAATACTTCTTCAGTTCACCAACAAATTCCATGGCCTACTTTTGCAAGTTATGCATCAAGTAAAGGTGGCGTTAAGCTATTCTCTGAAACCACTGCAATGGAATACGCTAAGAAGAACATCCGGATTAACCAAATTTGTCCAGGTGCCATTAACACTCCTATCAATGCTAAGAAATTTTCTGATCCAAAGACTTACGAAGAAACTGTTTCAATGGTTCCAATGGGTCGGATTGGTAAACCTTCTGAAGTAGCTGCCGGTGCTGCTTGGTTAGCATCTGATCAAGCAAGTTATGTTACTGGAATCTCACTTTACATTGATGGTGGAATGACTCTTTACCCTTCATTCCAAAACGGTAATGGTTAAACTTTAAAATTATAATTGAAAAGACTTCAATCAGTTTGAATTAACTGCTTGAAGTCTTTTTTATTTTTATTGAGAATATTAATGCTTAAATTTGCAATATTTGTAATTACATATATAATTACTATAAAACAAAAAATTTATGAGGTGATATTAATGGTGGTTAAAACTCGAAAGCAAGGTAATTCAATAATGATAACTATTCCATCTAGTTTAGGAATTAAAGAAAATATGGAATATACACCTGAAGTAAGTAAAGATGGGGTTATTTCTTTTAAACCAGCTCATCAAAATATTTATGAAAATTGTAATCCATCTGAAATTCAAAACGAAAGACAAAAGTTAAGTCTTAATGATAATTTTCATACTGTAGGAAAAGAAAATGTCTGGGATTAATAGACCAAAACAAGGTGACATCATTTTTATAGATGCAGAACCTCATTCTGGACATGAATATGGCGGTCACAATGAAATTAACAAAAATATTAGAAGACCATTTCTAGTACTTAGTGGAAATTACTATAATTTAGGAACTGGAATGATAGCAGGATTCCCAATAACTCACAAAGAACCAAAATTTTCTCCATCAATAAAAATTAATACGCCTAAAATAAAAGGATATGCCGTCGCTCAAATTCTAGGTTACGATTTTTTTGCACGAAATGGGACAATAAGCGAAACATTAGATAAAAAAAGCTCTTAAAGAAGCTAAAATAGCTTTATCTGATTTATTTGAATAAAAAAAGTTATCTCAATTAAATTTTAATTAAGATAACTTTTTTAGTTTTATTGAGAACTAAACACCATCTTCAGTTGCTTTAATTTTTCCTTAGCTGCAGCAAACGTTAAAGCATTCAGCATTAGCATTAAAGGTAAAAACTGAATCAAATAACGACTTCGACCACCTTCAAATAATAATAGGAATAATAATCCACCCATGATTGCTAACCGAAAAATTTGCGTATATTTATCAACCATTGCAAAACCAAGTCCTAACAATAAGATATTCATAATCCAAAAAATCTGTGCTAAAAATTGATAATCGTGAAAATGAGTTCCTTGTTCATAAAAAATACTTTGAAGTTTAGTTTTAGCGGGTTTAACAATGTAGGGTTCATCACCGTGATACCAGCCAAACGTTCCATCTGAAGTATTAGCGTAATTCTTATTAATAAAAAACTGTATAAAGCCAATTATTCCGTACTCTTTAAATCGTTGCTGAATAATTTTTTGCGAATAGTCGGATCGTTCTTTATTGGTTTTCATCGCCTGTGTTTTAGCAACCTGTTCAGCATTCCAGCCGCCTCGATCAGAAACCCCCATCGCCATAAAATGCGTAGCGGGCTCACCCTGGTCTTTAGTCACATTAACTAATTTGTCATGATACTCAAAATGCTTAAAACTACTAACTCCACCGAAAAAGATGATTCCAAACAATCCCGCCGCTATGACGTAGTTCATTACTTTTTTTCGTGTCATTGCAACAGCAGAAAAATTAAACAACATCCATAACAACACAGCTAGTATAAAAATGATGGAAGACGGCTTCATGAGATACGTTGATAATGCTCCAATTGCACAAACCACCACTCCATAATATTTTAAAAAAGTATTTTTACCTTTTTCAGCAATCACAAAGCCCAAAATCATCAATGAAACAAACGGCAGTACCATCACATCAGAATATGGCACGATTACTTGAACCAATAACAACATCAATATATCTTGTAAAATTAATAATGGCAGCAAAGCTCGATGATTAAGTACATAAATACTCACTGCATTTAACCCCAATGACAAGTCTAAACACACTAGGTTAAGCAAATTAACGTTGATCCAACTCGGACTTAAATTAAATAAATTTAAAATTGTATGTTGAAAATAGAATAAGAAAAAATTATTTGGATTAAGCGACAAATATCCACTGGCAACTTTATGATTCACTAAAGATTGATGAATTGTTCCAACATCAAATCCAATTGGCGCGGATATGTTAAATACCAGCATAAATTGCCAAATAATGGCTGTAATAGTTAATAAACTTACTAGCCAGAAGCGATAACGTACCACCCAATGTTTCAATGGTGTTTTAAAAATCACTAAATACATAATGATTCCAGTAATCACCAACTTCAAGATTAGTGGAGTTAATCCCCATGGATTCAAATTTTGATCATTCAAAGCCCCCAATAATATCAAAGGCATCCACCCGGTAAAAAGTATGATAATCGTCTTATTAAACCATTTGGTCAAAAATGTTAAACCATTGTGCTTCATAGCAAATACTCCAATCCCAGATTAAGTCTCTCTAAAAATATCCTTATTATTTTATTAACCCATTTTTGACTAAATTTTACAATATTATTTTGAATTTAAACTAAAAAATCCACCACTTTACGTGATGGATTTATTTTAATTAAAATATTTACTAGCAAAAGCAGCTGTTTTTTCTTGATATTGTTCAGGTTCAACATGTTTAGAATGAGCATGCGAAGCCCCTTTGACAATACACAGCTGTTTTTCTTTTCCATGATTATTCCGATAATTCTCATAGGCAAATTTCGTTGGAACAAAGGTATCAGCATCCCCATGAATAATAAACAATGGAATCTCGTTATGTTTCAAGGTCTGCTTCGTATCCCCATCTTCAAAGTTATAACCAGCTAACACTTTGGAATAAACCGTCGCAATTGGCAAAATTGGATTAGCAGGCAGATGGAATAAGTTTTTTAACTCATATTTTAATTCTTCATAAATACTCGAATAACCACAATCAGCAATTGCCCACTTCACATTATGGGGTGCTTTTGGCAATGTAAACATGACAGCGGAAGCACCCATACTAATCCCATACATTCCAATCTCGGAATGTGGATTATATTCATTAATCTGATGCATCCAGTTCGTCAAATCAGTTCGATCCTTCCAACCGTAACCGATGTACTTACCGCCACTTTGACCAAAGGCCCGATTATCAGGAGCCAGCACATTGTAACCATCTTTATGAAGCATCCGAATATAAGTACTCATGCGTTGCGCAGATCCCCCATAACCATGCACTACCAAAACCGTTTTATTCGTTGGCTCCTTGGCAGGGATATAGTGAGCTTTTAGCGTCAAGCCGTCCTTAGTCTTCTGTGTCCAGGTTTGCGATGGCGTATTATCATACCACTCAGTATTAACATTTGTTCCCAGCTGCGTGCTGAAACCACCACGTTCAAACGCGTAGTTAAATAATAAGTACATGACAAAGCCGCCGACAATGATTAAAATCACCAGCAGGCTTAAAATCACTCTCGTCCAGACTCGTTTTTCTTTTTGTTTTTTCTGTTTTGTTTTTTGTTCCGTTCGCTTCTTTTTCATTATCATCATCTCAAATCGAATAAAAAAATGCCCAATTGCTATGGACATCTCAGAAATTATAAATTATTTAGCTTCTTTGTCATCATCAGATTTTACGTCTTCGGCTTTTACGTCAGCAATGATGTTATCTTTGCTTAATTTTTCTTTGATATTGGTCCAAGTTACAAACTGCAACCACATCATCACAGCCATCACAATGTGCAAAATCCAGCCGATGAAGGGGATGAAAGCAATCGCAGCACAAGCAATTCCAACAATATACTTGGTTTTTGCAGTTGATAATTCTGTTGCATACCGATCAGATCCACCAGTGGTTTCTGCCTGACTAACTATCACCAAACCGGCAATATATAATCCAATCAAAGCAATTAAAGGAAACCAAAGTGTTGACACGACAATTACTCCGCCAATGACCGGAATCAGCAAAACTGATTCAATAATAGCTGCAATCAACGTAATTAAGTATAACGTGTTAACCTTCGATAATAAAGCGTTTGAATTCATATATTACTCCTTTTTCGTTGTTATATTTGTATCATTTTACCATAAAATGTGCATTTTTTTGGAAAATGATATAATTAAAACATTAATTTGGAGATGAAAATTGTGAGTAAAAAACTTCCATTTGATTTTACTAATTTAAAATTTGTGGGAATCAGTGCCATTATTGGAACTCTAACGGGGATTGTTATTTCTGCGTTTCGAATTCTAATTGAAAACGGCATTCAATATAGTTTAAATGCCTATCAAGCAGTCTGGCATAATATCAACGTTTTGTGGATCATTATTCCAGTATTTATTTTGATTGCAATAGTTGTAGGATTGCTAATGAAAGGTAACCCCAGCATCCGTGGTTCGGGAATTCCCCAAGTCGAAGCTCAACTAGCCGGAAACTTGGAGATGAACTGGTTTTCCGTGCTATGGCGCAAATTTATTGCTGGCGTCTTAACCGATGGAACTGGAGTTTACATGGGTCGTGAAGGTCCATCGATTCAACTAGGTGGTGCAGTTGGTCAAGGAGTTGCTTATGGACTAAATATGTATGGATCAAAACGCCGACTTCTAATTGCGACAGGGGCAGCTGCTGGTTTGTCTGCAACCTTTAGTGCCCCATTAGCTGGAACTTTCTTTGTAATGGAAGGAATTTATCGCAATTTCCAACCATTAATCTGGCTTTCGTCTTTAACTGGAGCCATCACCGCCAATTTTGTTTCGATCAATGTCTTTGGACTGCAACCTGTCTTGCCCATTTTTTACAGTCACGATTTACAACCATCTAGTTATTGGCAATTAATTCCCTTTGGCATTATTTTAGGAGTCTTGGGATACGTTTATAATGCTGGATTACTAGATTTACCGCTGTGGTTTGCTAAAATCAAATTTATTCCCTGGTATTTTATGTGTATCATTCCTATCATTCTCGTAATTCCAATTGGAATTTTCTTTCCTGATACTATTGGCGGCGGAAGCAAAATCATTATGCTGGCCTCTACGAAAAGTTTTCCGTTGCAAATGCTGATTCTCTTTTTAATCTTACGAATGGTATTCGGGCTAATCTCATATGGAGCCGGCATTCCCGGTGGATTCTTTATGCCGATTTTGGCAGTTGGTGCATTAATTGGAGCAGTCTATGGAGACGTATCCACTAAATTAGGCTTGGTTAATAACGGTCTGCTCAATAACTTCTTGATTTTTGGGATGGCCGGCTACTTTACGGCGGTCAGCAAAGCTCCATTTACTTCGATGATTCTAATTACCGAACTAGTGGGAAACACGCATAATTTTATGTCGTTAGCGATTGTCGTACTAGTTTCTTACCTAGTTGCTGATTCATTAGGCAGTCAGCCAATTTATCAAGCTCTTGCCGAACGCTTAACGAAGGTCAAGCGTTATCTTGATTCAAGAGAGGCAACTGATTTAGTCAAAGTCCCTGTGTTTGAATTCAGTCCAATTGCTCATGAATTTGTCAAAGACGTTGATTGGCCGGGGCATTCTCTTTTAATTACGATTAAACGCGGAAATTTAACTATCATTCCCCAGCCGACGACTAAGATTCATCCTGGCGACATTCTGATTGTGCTGGTTCATAAAAATAATTTTGGTTATATTTATCAACAGTTAAAAGATTTAACTACTCATGAATAAAAAAGCCGTTCATCATTTCGATGAGCGGTTTTTATCTGGAAATTATTATTCAATTACAATCGTATTTTGACTGTTAAGTTTAAAGGCCTCTTTCTTTTGGCTCTTCATACTACGTGGTTGGAAATTAACTTCCACTGAATTGCCTTGATCACGAAGTTCCTCTGCTTTCTTCAAAGCTTGGTCAAAGATAGTGTTAATTTCATCTTCTGATTTACCTTTAGTATCAGTACAAATAAAGTAATCCAGTACATCTTCAGTTTCTTCAGATTGAACCACTGTGGCCAACCGATCTTCCCCAAAGGCAAACCCAACTCCACCCATTTCAGGACCGCCAAATTCTTGTACCATATTATTGTAACGACCACCAGCACAAATAGTGGTATAGTCGTCGCCAAACTCGGGTGCCTTAGCTTGAATTTCAAAGACAGTGTCGGTGTAATAATCCAGTCCACGAACCAAACGGTCATCAATTACATAGTCAACGCCTAAAATATCAAGGGCTTGTAATAAATCGTGGAAATACTTTTTCGAACGATCATTGAGACTATCTTCTAATTTAGGTGCATTAGCCACAATTTTTTGGTCGCCACGATCCTTACTATCTAAAATCCGTAGGGGGTTTTGTTCCAAACGACGTTGTGAATCAGAACTTAACTCATCTTTGAATTGTGCAAAGTATTCTACTAATGTTTCTCGATAAGCATTTCGACTCTCGTCATCACCAAGGGTATTTAATTCAACGCGTAAATCATCAATATCTAAGCCATGGAAAATATCGAGAGCTAATTTGATAACTTCGGCATCAATTTGCGGACTAACTGCTCCGATTGATTCACACCCAATTTGATAAAACTGGCGGTTATGCGTAGCACCTGGACGTTCATAACGAAACATTGGTCCCATGTAGTAAACTTTGACCGGCTTTGGATGTTCTGGTCCAAATAATTTGTTTTCTACAAAAGAACGTACAATTCCGGCAGTTCCTTCTGGACGGAGCGTAATACTTCGATCACCTTTATCTTCAAAGGTATACATTTGTTTCGTTACAATATCTGATGAATCTCCCGATGTGCGACTAAAAACGTCTGTCTTTTCGACCATTGGCGTTCTCATTTCAGCATAGTTATAACGGGCAAATACTTCACGAGCAGTTCCTTCAATCCGTTGCCAAACGCTGGTTGTTCCGGGAAGAATGTCTTCCATTCCTCGTACACTTTTAAATTTTTCGTCCATTTTAAACCCAACTTTCTTATTACTCAATTTACTTAAATTTTACCATTATTAGCAGAGATTGTACCAATTAAATCAAGTTAGTAAATTCACTTAAATTAAGCTGCATTTTTTTGAAATCAGCACTGATTTCCGACCATTAATTTAATTTATTCAGCAATAATTCGGTTACGTACGTTATTTTCTTTTTCTTTCATTAGTGTTCGTTATTAGCGTTGATTTTAACGAAAATATCTGCTAATCTATTATATTAACAACTACAACTTAATAATAGGAGAATTATAATGGATAATTGGGAAAACAAGTTTGGCAAACATCAAGCATTAACCTATGATGATGTACTTTTGGTTCCGGCAGCAAGTGATGTGCTTCCCTACCAAGTCAGCTTAAAAACAAAATTAGGCAATAATCTTCTCTTAAACATTCCGGTCTTAAGTGCCGCAATGGATACTGTCACAGAAGCACCAATGGCTATCGAAATGGCTAAAAACGGCGGACTTGGTGTAGTACATAAAAATATGTCGCCGGAACAACAAGCCGCAGAAGTTGAAAACGTTAAAAATGCCGCTGTTGAAGGCGACTTAGCCGCCGTTGACGAAAATGGTCGCTACCTTGTAGCTGCTGCAGTGGGAATTAATGAAGAAACTTTCATCCGCGCTAAGAGTCTCTTCGATGCTGGTGCAGATGCCATCGTGCTTGACTCTGCTCATGGACATTCTAAAGGCGTCCTTGATAAAATTACTGAAATCAGAGCTAAATTTCCAGATAAAACTTTAATTGCTGGAAATGTGGCTACTGCCGCTGCTACCAAAGATCTTTTTGAAGCTGGCGCAGATGTTGTGAAAGTTGGAATTGGTCCTGGTTCAATTTGTACTACGCGAGTGGTTGCCGGTGTCGGAGTTCCACAAATCACAGCTGCTTTTGACTGTGCTGCAGTTGCCGAACAATACGGCAAACAAATCATCGTTGATGGTGGTTTGCAATACTCTGGTGATATCGCCAAAGCCCTTGCTGCCGGAGGAAATGCTGTAATGCTTGGTAGTATGCTTGCTGGTACTACCGAAGCTCCAGGTAAAATCTTAGAAAGTGCCGATGGCAAACAATTTAAAGTCTATCGTGGCATGGGGTCAATTCCTGCTATGGAAAATGGTTCATCAGATCGTTACTTCCAAGGAAAAGTCAAAGCTGAAAAGAAACTAGTTCCCGAAGGTATCGAAGGAAAAACTGCTTACAAAGGCGACGTTTCCGACATTATCTATCAAATGATGGGTGGTTTACGAGCAGGAATGGGCTACACCGGTTCGCGTACCATTGATGATTTACACAACGCTCAGTTTGTCCGCATTTCTAATGCCGGATTACGCGAATCTCATCCTCATGATGTTCTCATCACTAAGAGCGCACCTAATTATCAAAAATAGGAGGAATACTAATGGCAAAAACCATTCGTGATTATGATTCCGTAGTCGTTTTAGACTTCGGGAGTCAATATAATCAGCTAATCACCCGCCGCATTCGTGAAATGGGTGTTTATTCAGAATTAAAACCACACACTATCACTGCCGCTCAGATTAAAGACATGAACCCGAAAGCCATTATCTTTTCCGGTGGTCCTAATAGTGTTAACGGAGAAAATGCATTAGATGTTGATCCAGAAATTTTTAAACTTGGGATTCCCATTTTAGGAATCTGTTATGGAATGCAATTAATGGCACATGACCTGCCAGGTGGTGAAACTACTACCGCTGACAATAGTGAATATGGTCAGGCTAAAATTGAAATTACTGATAAAAAATCTAAAATTTTCCAGGATTTGAAACCCGACCAAACTGTCTTAATGAGTCATGGTGATTTTGTTACCAAAGTTCCAGATGGCTTTGAAATTACCGCAACCAGCGGTTCATGTCCAATCTCAGCAATGGCTGATCCAGAACGCGGTTTTTATGCTGTTCAATTCCACCCTGAAGTTAACTTAACTGACGAAGGTCGCGAGATGCTCCGCCACTTTGTCTTCGATATTGCGGGTGCTGAAGCCAACTGGTCCATGGAAGACTTTATTAATGATGCAATTGAAACCATTCGTGAAAAAGTAGGCGACAAGCGCGTCTTACTAGGATTATCCGGTGGAGTTGATTCCTCAGTTGTCGCTGTTTTACTGCATCGTGCTATTGGTGATCAATTAGTCTCAGTCTTTGTAGATCATGGTTTGTTGCGAAAAGACGAAGCACAACAAGTTTTGCATTCGCTAGGTGATGACTTTGGTTTAAATATTGATTTTGTTGATGCTGGCAAGTTATTCTTAGGCAAACTAAAAGACGTTACCGATCCTGAAAAGAAACGAAAAATCATTGGTAAAGAATTTATTGATACTTTCTCAGAAGAAGCCCGTAAATTCGATGATGTTGACTTTCTTGCACAAGGAACGCTCTATACTGATGTAATTGAATCAGGAACCGACACTGCCCAAACAATCAAATCGCATCATAACGTTGGCGGATTACCCGACGACTTACAATTTAAACTAATCGAACCTTTAAACAAACTCTTTAAAGACGAAGTTAGAGAACTGGGAGAAAAACTTGGCATGCCTAAAGAACTCGTTTGGCGTCAGCCCTTCCCTGGTCCTGGTTTAGCAATCAGAATTATTGGGGAAGTAACTCCCGAACGTTTACGCATGGTACGTGATTCGGATGCTATCTTGCGTGATGAATTTGCCAAAGCTGGCCTAGATAAAACAATTTGGCAATACTTCACTGCCCTTCCCGGGATTCGCAGTGTTGGAGTCATGGGTGACGAACGAACTTATGACGAAGCCATCACGATTCGTGCCGTAACCTCTGTCGATGGAATGACTGCTGAATATGCAGAAGTTCCTTGGGAAGTTTTAGGTAAGGTTTCCAAACGAATTGTTGATGAAGTCGCTGGAGTTAACCGGGTATTATATGATATTACTGGTAAGCCACCAGCAACGATTGAATACGAATAAACTTTAAAAATAGTGATTATTATTGGAGGTCTTTTTGAATAATAGAATAATTAAAAGCTTAATGAACCAATTTAAAGAAAAAATGGAATTAAAAAATTCTTTGAGTGAAGAGTCATTATTTGAATCATTTTCAACGTATTGTATAATTTCTAAACTAATGGATAATGATTTTAGTTATGATGATATCGATAACATGATAATTGATGGTGGAAACGATGGCGGTATAGATACTGTAGGTTTCCTAATAAATGGTGAATTCATTAATAACAAACAAGAATTAGATGATATTTTAGCTAACAAAAATCAAAAGCTAAATATACTTATGATTTTAATACAATCTAAGATAAGCCCAAAGTTTGAAGGAAGCAAAATGAGAACTTTTGGCGATGGTATATCTGATATTCTAAAAGAAAAACCATCCCTAATTCAAAATAACGAACTTAAAGAAAAATGGGAAATGACAAATGAAATAATAAATAATTTTAGTTCTTCAGTCAATGAATTTAAAGGACGAGCATATTATGTAACTACAGGAAAATGGTTCCAAGAGGATAAAAATTTAAAATCTAAAATTTCTAATATAAAAAGTGAAATCGATAATTTAAATGTTTTTGACAATTTCGAATTTAAACCTATCGACGCATCACAACTAAGAGAATATTTTAAGGAATCTAATTCAAAAGTAAAAAAACAAATAAATTTTGATAAAAAAGTAGTAATACCAGATGTATCAGGTGTTAAAGACGGTTGGCTTGGATTTTTAAATGGTAAAGAATTAATTAAACTAATTGTTGATGATAATGGAGATTTACGTCGATCACTTTTTTACGATAATGTTAGAGACTTCCAAGGAGAAACAAAAACAAACAATGCGATTAAGGAAACAATAAATTCTGATAACCCTGAAGACATGTCTATTTTAAATAATGGAATAACCATTGTTGCAGATAATGCAAAAACTGTTCGAAGTGATTTAGTACTTGAAAACTACCAGATTGTCAATGGTTGTCAAACATCTTACGTTATGTATCAAAATAGAGATAAAATAAATGAAAATTCTAATATATACGTTCCTGTAAAGATTATTGTACCAACTAGTCCATCTATTTCTACAAAAATAACAATTAGTAATAATAGACAAACTGCTGTTAAAGAGGAATCATTACTTGCTTTAACAGAGGTACAAAAAGAGTTAGAGTCATACTTTAATACTTTTAAAGATGATAAAAATAAAAGATTATTTTATGAGCGTAGATCAAATCAATATAATTCCAGTGAAGGCCTTGAAAAGGTGAGAATTGTCCCAATGGCTATTGCCTTACGTTCTTATAGTTCAATGTTCCTAGGAATTCCTCACTATGCAAGTAGATACTATGGAAGACTCTATAAAGACTTTTCTGAAAAAGTCTTTGATATTAAAAATCCTAAAATTGCTTTTTACACATCTTCTTACGCACTTTATAAGTATAATTTTTATATTCGAAATTCAATTTTTGAAAGAAAATATGCAAAATTTAAATATTTTATACTGTTCATGATTAACTTTTATATAACTGGAAATATCAAAAAACCTTCTTCTTCAAAAGAAACCGAACGTGAATGTAATAAGATTAATAAGATTTTATGGGATAATGAAAGATGTAAAAATTTAATGCAAAAAATGATTGATATAATTGATAAAGTAGCTGGAAGTAATATTAATTCTAATGAACTTACATCTAAAAAATACTTTTCCGATGACTTAATTGAAGAAATTAAAAAAGTAAAAGAAAAACAACATAATTAACTTAAAATCAGGGGGTGAAGTTTTGAGTCCATGGAGATCTCCTTTACGATACCCAGGAGGAAAACTAAAATTAGCACCACTTATTGAAGATATTGTTTCTAAATATAATATTAATAACTATGTTGAACCATTTGCAGGTGGAGCAGGAATTGGTATATATTTATTACTAAATAAAAAAGTAAAACATATTACACTAAATGATTTAGATTTGGCAATATATTCATTTTGGATTTCAATTACCAAATATAATAAAAAATTTTTAAAAAAATTTGACAATACAGAAATAAACATAAATGAATGGAAAAAGCAAAAAGATATATTCAATAACCTTGAAAATAAACATAACCTAAATGACTTTGAACTATTAGACTTAGGTTTTTCAACATTTTTTTTAAATAGAACAAATTTTTCAGGCATACTAAGAGGAGCAACACCTGTTGGTGGAATGAAACAAAATGGAAAATGGAAAATTAATTATGAATATAATAAAAGCAGACTGCGTCCTTTAATAGAAGAAATTGGAAAATATTCTAATGAAATTTCTGTTAAAAATATCGATATTATAAGTTCTAAAAAAACCTTTCTAAATTTAATTGAAAATTTCACAGATAAAGAAACATTAATATTTATTGATCCCCCATATGTTAATCAAGGTAAAAGATTGTATTTACCCATTAAATCAATGAAAGAACATGAAATTATAGCAAAAAAAATAAATAAATTAAAAACTAATTGGGTTTTAACATATGATTCTGTTCCTGATTTAATAAATTTATATGATTTTTCAAATAATAAATATATGTATACATTACAATATAAAATGAAAACTCATCGTAAAGCCGTAGAATTTTTAGCATTATCTAATAATATAGATATCTGTGAAACATCGAAAATTAAAATATTAAAAAGATTATAATTGTTATTTTAAAATATGACAGATTGTAAGTTTATTTCGAGCTATTTTTAAATCACCAGCAACGATTGAATATGGATAGTAACTAATAAATACATTCCCTAGAATACAGCGCTTTTAAAGCATTTACATAGGCATTAAGTTAAGTAAATTAGTTTAAGTGGACCTTTATAAGGCAAAAGCAGTTGAATTTTTTTATATTTCAACTGTTTTTTTGTACTATAAATATTTATGTTGATATTATGAAATTTTGTTATACTTTGTACACAATAAGTTATACAAACGTTAAAAAAGGGTAAATGATATGGGAGCAAAAACAGCTACTATTGCAGTTAGAGTTGATCCTAAAATAAAAGAAAAAGCTAACCATATTTATAATGCTTTAGGATTAGATATGAGTACAGCTATTAATATGTTTTTGCAACAATCTGTTATGACTAATTCCTTACATGTTGAAACGTCTATTAATAAAATTAAAACAGATCAAGCAAATAGTGATGTTAGAGAAGGTACAACTAAATATATTGGTAATAGTGTTGATGAAGTTATGGAATGGGTAGATAACCTTTGAAAGTAAAAGTTACAAAACAATTTGAAAGAGACTTAAAGAAAATCAAGCGAAAACATTTTGATATGGAAAAGTTTCAGATTGCAATTACAGCTATTACTAAACAAGATAATAATAAATTAAAGCAATTAAAAGCCCATAAGTTAAGTGGTAATTTAAAAGAATATTATGAGTTGCATATTCAATCAGATTGGTTATTGTTATATAAAGTGGAAAATCATAATTTGATTCTTATTTTAACTAGAATTGAGGTTCAAAATGGATTTTGTTGATTTGATGAAAAAAGAAAACTTGTATACGCATTTAAAATGTAAAAACTTAAAAAAGGGATACGTAGATTTTAAAGAATTAGATAAATTTAATCGACCCAGAGGTGCCACAGCCTATTTAACAAAAGATAATTTACTTTATAAAAAAAGAAGAACTTCAAAATATAAGCCATCTGGATGGCAAAATGGACACATAAATTATAAACAAAAATTTTATAATAGAGGTCATATAATTGCATTTCATTTTCTAAATAACATTAATGATAATGGTAATTATGAAAATGGAAAAACGGGTACGTGGGATAATCGTAAAAACATTTTTACTCAAACATCCAACAGCAATTTGAATGTAATGAAACATATAGAAGATGGAATTACTAAGGAACTTGAAAATAACAATAAAATTATATATAGCGTTAATCTTTATTATCAGTGTAAAAATGATTTAGTTGCTAAAGGGATTTTTATACAAGTAATGTACAACGACATCCCAATGGTAGAAAAAGATTGTTTTATTTATAATAATCAACCAGGATTTACAATAGATTATAAAACAGGAATATTTTATAAAAATAATAATTATTAAAGTATAAAGTTTAATGATTGGTTATTTTGATTTTAAAATTGTATTTTGACAGATTCCCCAAAAGTTTAAAATTTTGTAGGAAAATCTTATACAATTCTAAAACCAAACCATAGGTAATGTATAATTTTTATCAACTTACGAATAGTTCGTAAATCATTTAAATAACACAAAAATAAAAGCTGTAACTTCGTGATTAAACCACGATTACAGCTTTTATTTTGCATTTCATTAAGATTTTATTAAAAAAGGCATTGACAAACCTCTTTTTTTAATTTATAATTTAAAAAAATATTAAAGAAAGGAAGTTTTTAGCAATGACAAATGTAGCATTTTACATTATTAGCATTTTATTAGTCGTGTTAGTCGCATTAATTATTAAAAATTGTGTGGATAATAAGATGCTTTTTCGTCAAAGCTAATTTCTTCTTATAATCCTCGCAGTTTTCTCAACTTAAGCTGTGGGGGAAAGTTTCCGTCCTGCAGTTTAAACAAACTGGAGGACTTTTTTATTACCTAAAGGAGTGATTGCCAGCAATTAGATTTATTAAATTAAAGGAGTGTTTCAAATGTCTAATCAGAAAATGCTGGATAAAGAACAGCAGCATTATGCCAAAGCCGCTCGAATTAAATATTTTGATATCGTAATCAAATCTGGGAAAGGCGCTATTTTAACAGATGAAGATGACAATAAGTACATTGATTTATTATCAAGTGCCTCATCAACCAACACTGGTCATTCTCATCCCCACGTGGTTAAAGCGATTCAAGATCAGGCAAATCAGCTGATTCAATACACGCCTGCCTACTTTGCCACAACACCTGAAGCCGAGTTAACTCCGCGTGTAGCTGCATTAGCACCGATTGAAGGACCAGTCAAAGTGGCATTTGGAAACTCGGGGTCTGATGCTAACGATGCAATTATCAAATTTGCCAGAGCGTACACTGGTCGTCAGTACATCGTAAGTTTTACTGGTGCCTACCATGGTTCAACTTATGGCTCCATTAGTACTTCGGGAGTCAGTCTCAATATGACCCGTAAGATTGGACCATTATTACCAGGAGTAGTTAAAGTCCCATTCCCTAGCCCTTGGTACAAACTTCCTCATGAAAGCGATGACGACTTTAGCGATCGAATGTTTGCTGCATTTAAATTACCATTTGAAACTTATCTCCCTGCCGATGAAACTGCGGTGATTGAGATTGAAGCCATTCAAGGCGATGGTGGTTTTGTCAAAGCACCTGAAAAATTTTTAAACCAAGTTTATCAATTTGCCCAAGCACATGGAATTTTATTTGCGATTGATGAAGTTAATCAAGGTTTGGGTCGGAGCGGCAAGATGTGGTCGATTGATCACTTCCCAGATGTCCATCCCGACCTGGTTGCGGTAGGCAAATCAATTGCTTCAGGTTTACCGCTGAGTGCCGTTTTAGGTCGCAAAGAAGTTCTGGATGCGCTTGATGCACCTGGTAATGTCTACACTACTGCTGGTAATCCAGTAACGACTGCTGCTGCCAACGCCACTCTTGATGTCATTGAAGATGAAAATTTAGTTCAGCGAAGTGCAAAATTAGGCAAGCAGGCACACCAATTTTTTGATAAAATGAAAAATAAGTTTTCTTTTGTTGGTGACGTCCGCATTTATGGTTTAAACGGTGGAATTGATATTGTGAATCCAGAAACTGGCAAGCCGGATAGTGAGGCTGCTACCAAACTTATCTGTCGCATCTTCGAACTTGGTGCTCTAATGATTACAGTTCGCGGCAACATTTTGCGGTTTCAGCCACCGCTCGTTATCAAAGAATCTGATTTAAAAAAAGCATTTGCAATGATTGAACAAGCAATGCAGGAATTAAACGAAGGAAAGTTAACTAAATCCCCTACCAACATGGGTTGGTAAAATAAAGGAGTTTTAAAACAATGAAAAATATTTTCAAAAAAATGAATGAAAAAGTGGATTTTCATTTTTACATGTCCAAGGATAAAAGCTTGGAAAAAACCATGACCGTAAAAGATTTCTTGGCTCTTGGTCTCGGAACGATTCTGTCAACTTCCATTTTTACTTTACCTGGGATTGTAGCTGCAAAATACACTGGTCCTGCGGTTGTTGTTTCATTTATTCTAGCAGCTGTGGTTGCTGGACTAGTTGCCATGAACCATGCTGAAATGGCATCCGTACTACCGTTTGCCGGATCAGCTTATTCTTGGATTTCCGTTCTTTTCGGTAAATTCTGGGGATGGATTGTTGGATGGGCTCTCTTAGCCGAATATCTGATTGCGGTAGCATTCGTTGCTGCCGGTCTTTCCTCGAATGTACAAGGATTGATTTCGCCGCTAGGAATCGCCCTGCCAAAAGCAATTGCTTCGCCGCTAGGAACTAATGGTGGGGTAATTGATATTATTGCAGTGATTGTGGTTGCATTAGTTACCTACATCCTCTTGCGCGGTGATCGTCAGACCACTAAAATTTCAAATATTTTGGTTGTTTTGAAACTGCTTGCTATCATTACCTTTATCGTGGTTGGTGCCACAGCCATCAAAATGCAAAACTATGTACCATTTTTCCCTAAGAGTCATCCTAATGCCGACGGAACTACTTTCGGTGGCTGGCAAGGGATCTATGCTGGTATCTCAACAATCTTCCTTTCATATATTGGATTTGATTCAATTGCTTCTAACTCTGCCGAAGCTAAAAATCCCCAAAAAACCATGCCTCGTGGAATCATTGGCTCACTAGTTATCGCAACCATTTTCTTCGTTTGTGTTTCCCTTGTAATGGTTGGAATGTTCAAATACACAATGTACGCTAACAATGCTGAACCAGTTGGCTGGGCATTGCGTCAAGGCGGCCATGTTATCATTGCCAGTGTAGTTCAAGCTGTTGCTGTTGCCGGAATGTTGGTAGCTTTGATTGGAATGATGATGGCTGGTTCTCGTTTGATTTACTCATTCGGTCGTGACAAAATGTTACCAAAATCCGTTGGTAAATTGAACAAAAAGAAAATTCCTAGCAATGCACTTTGGATGATTACCATTGCCGGAGTTGTTTTGGGAGCTATCTTCCCCTTCACTTTCTTGGCACAACTAATCTCTGCTGGAACTTTGATTGCCTTTATGGCTGTTTCACTAGCAATGTACCCATTGCGGAAACGTGAAGGTAAATCATTGCCTAAAGCTGCTTACAAAGAACCATTTTATCCAATCTTGCCTGCCCTTGGTTTCATTGGTTCATTTACCATCTTCATGGGACTTGATGTTCAAGCTAAGATTTATTCAGCAGTTTGGTTCTTAATTGGTGTCATCATCTACTTTGCTTACGGAATGAAACATGCTAACTCTGATATTGATTCTCCTAGTGATGATGAGATTGAAGAAAACCTTTAAAATATTAAAAATTAAGAGAGACTTTTGGGTCTCTCTTTTTTATTCTAAACAAAATTTTATAAAACCAATTTTTTTCGGTATAATTAAACTAACCAATAATTAGGAGGAACTCATCGATGACCATTTTAGAAGCTGTGTTAGTCTTGCTTGGCTTAGTTTTAGTTTCAAATGTGGCAAGTCATTATATTAAGATTGTGCCGGTAAGTTTAATTCAGGTCGCCCTGGGTGTCTTAATTGCCGTCTTTTTTAAATTTAAAATCGAACTAGATACAACCTGGTTCTTATTACTATTCATTGCCCCGCTGTTATTCAATGACGGACGAGACTTCCCCAAAAAAGAACTGTGGGAACTACGTGGACCAATTTTTGAAAATGCCATTCTGCTGGTCTTTATTACCACTATTATTGGCGGATTCTTTGTTAATTGGCTAGTTCCTACGATGCCGTTGGCTGTTAGTTTCGCCTTAATTGCGATTCTGTCGCCTACCGATCCGGTCGCTGTACAATCAATTTCCAAACGAGTTAATTTACCTAAAAGCATTCTGCATCTGGTTAGCGGTGAAAGTCTAATCAATGATGCCAGTGGTTTGATTGCCTTTAAATATGCGGTTGCTGCGGTTGTGACTGGCTACTTTTCAATTTCAAAAGCAGCTGGAGATTTTGTTTACATGTCGATTGTCGGCTTTTTAGTTGGAGCCGTGATTATGTATCTGTTAATCTGGGTTAGAAATCAGTTGTATAACGTACATTTTCACGATGCCATTTTTAATGTGGTACTCCAAATTTTGACCCCATTTTTAGTGTATGTCGTTGCCGAAGACTTTCTACACGCTTCGGGTGTAATTGCCGTAGTAACGGCTGGGATTTTAGATCACGTGCAAACTAAACGAGTTGCTGGACAGACACCTGAGATTACTTTATTAACTAATCGAACATGGGATGTAATTGTCTACTGTCTAAATGGAGTTGTTTTCTTAATTTTAGGAATTGAACTACCAGTAGCAATGACTGCTGTCTTTAAGAGCACCCGATACGGAACCATTAAATCCATCTGGTATGCATTTGTGATTTGGTTCATGATTTTAGTGATTCGGATTATCTGGATTTTAGGTTATCAATCTTTTTCCTACTATATTACTAAGAAAGAAACTAAAAAGCCTAAATTTAGTGTGGCTTTGTCGGCCGGCTTGTCTGGAGTTCGTGGAGCAATTACGATGGCCGGAGTCTTATCAGTCCCAGCATTCGTTGGAAATGGAGCACCCTTCCCTGATCGTTCCTTGATGCTGTTCATCGCAGCCTGTGTCATTATCATCAGTTTATTAGCAGCTTCCATTACATTACCATTAATTGCTCCTGGACAGGGAACCGTGCAAACGCGAGCTACTTTAATTCAGGACGAAGAATCTGACGACGATGAAGACGAACCCGATGAAGAACATCATTATGTTAGTTTTGACGTTGCCCGTCTTTACATGATGAATTCAGCAATTGCTTATCTCGAATCCAATCGAACAGAAGCTAATCAACGAGCAGTTTTTGATATAATCATGGATTATGAAGTGGCAATTCGCAAATATCAGCGTCGTTTTCATGATAAAGCTACCTTTAATAAAAAAATGAATGAAACACTAGCTTTACAACGGGTTGCTTTAAACGGAAAACGGGATGCTATTAACAACCTCTACAAGCAAAAGCTGATTAATAAAGACGCCTTTTGGATTGCCAGTCGCCGCTTAAATCATACTGAATACAAAATTTCACAAATCAATGGCGACAAACAAACCCAAAGAAATATGCCGCATTTAAACTTGATTGATCGTTTGATTCGCTTAATCAAGATTTGGCAATGGAATGAATCCGAGAGTAAAAAGACAAAAGCTGATTTACGCCTGATTCAAAAAGTTGGTTCACAAGCTGCAATTGACGCCATCAAAAAATTTCTTAACAGAGACGATATCAATAAAAAAGACTTTTCTGCTCAAACTGTCCATTTCTTGATTGTCTACTACCAAAATCAAATTCAAGAAGCTAAATCATTCGGTGACTCGGAGCTTGAAGAACAGCAATATGAAGCTCAAGTCTTAGAATTAAAAACTCAGGCACTTGAAGCAGAACGAAAAGCAATTGATACTTTAATTGATAATCATCATATTCCAAAAAGTATGGGATTACGCTTGAGACAAAATGTAAATTATGAAGAAACAATTCTGTTAAATGACTATAAGAATGAAAATGAATAATTAATGGGAAACTGCTGATTTAATCTCCAGCTTCCTTTTTTATTATTCTTAATTCTTGACTACCTTAAAATACCATCTATAATAAAACCTTAAAGTTAGTATAATAATGTAAAGTTTAAAAAGGAGGAATTATGTTAAGAAAACAAAAAAAGGATGAAACTAGATTACATTACAAAATGTATAAAGCTGGCAAATTCTGGTTTTTTTCTTCAATTGCTACTTTAGCAGTCGGAACTGGTTTAATCATAAGTCCAAATGTAAGTGCTAGTGATAATACTATAGTCGCTGCCGATAATCAAAATAGTAATGATAAACTACAAACTACCAGCAATAATACAACCGATCAATCAACTACAACGATTAAAAATGATGAAGCTAATAACAATGACAAACCGCAAAACTCAAACAATAATAAAATAACTGAATTAAATCAAAAGGATGTTGCTACAACTACACCTGATCCTGATGCTTCTGAAAATAATAAGTTAACCAATCCCGACTCAAGTATTACTACTAAACAATCCAATTCGCAGGATGATACTGAAAATAAAGAGGTTACTCAACCTAGCGAAATTTCAAATGATCAGCAAGTTAAAGCTTATGAGTCAAATCAAAATAATCAAAAACAGCCAATTAACACTCCTGACGTAAATAAAGATTCAAAAAATAATTTACCAAATGACAAAGTGCAAGCAGAAAGCAGCCAATCTGCTAAAGCAACTACTGACACTACTGCTTCTAATCAAACGGGTGAGACTTCTAAACAAGTTCCTGTTAATCCAACTCCAGTTATAACTAATAATGACCAAGCAAATGTAATTCCCAATGCTCCAATTACTACCTCAACTGAAAACAATCAACGTAACAATAGTGACCAGACTACTAAAAGTACAACTAATAGCCAACCAGAAGCTGATGCAACTGCGGTTGAAAATGATAATAATCTTCCTAATGATGCTTTAAAGATTACTACACCAACAAATATCAACATTGCTAATACTGATGTGAGTGCTGACGACCAAAGAAATAAAAATGTATTTTTGGCAGCTGAAAACCCTAATAATACTGATGCTTTAACTGGAACCTGGGGAACTGTCAACTGGTCATACGATAATGAAAACAATAAATTAAGTCTCAATACTTCTGGTACTCTTGGAACAAGAGATGAAACAGGTAGTCCATTTACCAATCAAAAAATTGTGCAAAATGTTAAAGAAATTGACGTTAACGCACAAATAAAATTGCCATCAGATAGTTCTAATTTGTTTACGACATTACCTGTCTTAACTTCTATTAATGGTTTGGATAAATTTGATTCAAGTGCTGTCACAAATATGAATGCTATGTTCTATAACGATTATAAACTTACAAATCTAGATGTTAGCAACTGGGATACTAGTAAGGTCACCAGTATGAGCAGAATTTTTCAAAGTTGTGGTAGTTTGGAATATTTAAACGTAGGCGGAAAGTTTGGCAAAAATACTGGCAATGTTACAAATATGAGTTATATGTTTTGTGGTTTATTTACTTCCGGAAGTCCCTTTGATGGTCCTAATATCCCACGTATAGGACTTACAAAAATTACAGGAATTGAAGAACTGGATACCCATAATGTTACTGATATGTCATTTATGTTTAATGGAGACCAGTTATTAGATAATTTAAATGTAAGTAATTTCAATACAGAAAACGTTATTAATATGGAAGCTATGTTTAAATTTGTTTATGTTCCTAATTTAAATTTGGAAAATTTTAATACCGATAAAGTTACTAATATGAAAGAGATGTTTTTTACTGATAATTTATTAAATTCTCTAAATTTAAGTAATTTTAATACTCGTAACGTAACTGATATGACCAATATGCTAGGGAACACAGTTGTATTAACTTATGATGACAACCAAAATATTGTTAGCTTTGGATTATGGCAACTAATTTTAGGTAAAGATACAATATTAAATAATACAGTTGGTTTAACTGACATTGTGACTGGAACACTTATCCCACCAACAATTGATTTGACTGCTTCTGGTTTATGGCAAGAACTTGGTACAGGTGAGTTGCCTAGTGCCCCATATATCACATATAGTGATAACTATTCCCCTAATGGTCAAAGTTTAAACGCTTATACTTTAACGGACAGACAGTCTCATGCAGGAACTTGGGTTTGGGCAGTTGATTTAATTGCAATAGATGGAAAACCCACTGATGCTTGGTATGCCAATTCTGAAAAAGCTAAGAATTGGACTCCTGAAGATGAAATTAAATCATTAACCAATCCAGATGGTTCTCAAACGATAAATAAAGAACAAATCCAACAAGCCATTTCAGACGGAATATTAACAGTTCAATATGAAACTGAAAATGGAAAACAAGTTAATGAAGATATCTTGAGAACTACACCAGGTAAATACAACGTTATTTATAACTGGTACGGTAGTCCCAATTATGCTTATCAAGGTAACAAATGGTATTATAAAACCTTTACTTGTGTAGTAACTGTTAAAGGAACTAAAACTGTTACCGAAACCGGGACTGGATTAGTTAACGTTGAATATCAATATTCAGATGGCACGACTGCAGCAACTACTGTAACCAAATCCGCAACTTTTCAACGTACTAATGTTGTTGACGATACAACTGGAGCTGTAATTAGCTATGGTGAATGGTCTCCAGCAACAACAAGCGTTAGTGTCAATTCTCCTATCATTAAAGGATATAAACCTAACCCACAAACTGTTTCCACTTCTCTAACAGCGGGACAAAACGAAACAATTATTGTTATTTACACCGCCAATGATGAAACAGCCAAAGTTCAGTACATTGATGATACAACTGGAAAAACAATTGATGGTGTAGCTGATACTGCCTTAACCGGTAAATATGGCCAAGCAGTTGATAAATCGACAGTTGCTGCTGAAATCAAAAACTTAGAAAATCAAGGTTATCAATATGTAAGTTCAAATGTCCCTAATATCTTTGACTTTGATGGCGAAATACCAACTTATTCAGTTCGCTTTAAGCACGCTACCGAACAAGTAAATGATTCAACAACTGGATCGTTAACTGTCCATTATCAATACGATGATGGAAAAGCTACTGCTGATACAGTTACTAAGCAAGTTGATTTCTCTAGAAGTGGAACTAAAGATCAAGTAACTGGAAATGTTGCCTGGAATGATTGGTCTCCAGCAACTATTAACGTAAGCATTGATTCACCATCAATTACAGGTTATACTGCTGACGAACAAATCGTCACTGACAATCTTACTGCTGGCAAGAATAACGATAAAATTGTTACTTATACTGCTAATGATGAAACAGCTACCATAAATTACACAACAAGTGATGGACTTATTATTTCAAGTACACAAATTAATGGTAAATATGGCAATCAAAGAAATACTCTAGCTAGTGTTCCTAATGGTTATCACTATGTAACTGGTCCTGAAAGTTATACTTTTAACGCTAATATGAATCAAATCGTTACTGTTATTATTGCTAAAGACGAAACTCCTGTTAAGACTGGTCAAGTAATAATTAACTACGTTGACGAGAATGGAAATAAACTAGCTGATTCCGCAATAGAAAGTGGAGACATTAACAGTCAGTACAATATTGTCAGCCCGATAGTTGCAGGATACACGGCAAAGCAAATTATGGTAAGTGGCATTTTTGAACCAGGAACTAAGACAATTCAAATCGTTTATAGTAAGAATTCGACTCCTTCCGAGCCAACCACTCCTACAAATAACGATGGTAATAGTTCACAGACGCCTTATGAACCTACAAAACCAACCAACAATGAAGAACATGGTTCGCAGACTCCCTCTGAACCAAAGACTTCGACTGATAGTAAAGGAACTAGTACTTCAACTAAATCTCATAATCAAACTAGTGAAGTAACACCTGAAACTACAGAAACTGATGGAAATATGCATCACGTCCTTTCATCAGACCATGATGGTCAAACTAATAAAACTGTAACTACTAGTAATAATAATTTACCAAAGACTGTAACTGAAACTATTATTTCTACCTCTACAAGTTCAGTAAATGAAACAGCAACGCATAAAACTAATAAAACAACTACTTTACCACAAACTGGTCAAAGCAAAGATAATCGTTTATTAAGTATAATTGGTGCAATCTTACTTTCAGTTTTCGGAATCTTTGGATTAAATGGTTTCAAAAATAAAAAAGAAACTAAATAACTAAATTACTTTTACTTTTATGGAACAAACTCATTTTGAGTTTGTTCCATTTTCATTTAAAAACGCTAAGTATCAGCACAATAAATAATTGTGGTAAAATCACTAACGTATAGAAACACACGATTTTATAAAAAATTCAGATAAATATTTAATAAGGAGGTTAACTATGAAACAAGAATCGTTGTTTAATGCAAAAAGCAATGCAAATAACACACCTTTAGCAGAACGTGTTCGTCCTCAAACCTTAGAAGAATTTGTAGGACAAGAACAATTAGTCGGTCAAGGAAAAATTTTGCGTGGCCTGATTGAACATGATCAAATCTCATCATTGATTCTTTGGGGTCCCCCTGGAACCGGAAAAACTACTTTGGCTAGAATCATTGCCCAAATGACCCAAGCTGAATTCATTACCGTCAGTGCCGTTAATACTAGTATTACTAAAGTACGAAAAATTATGGAAAATGCCGCTGCCAATCGCAAAATGGGTTTAAAAACAATTGTCTTTGTCGATGAAATACACCGTTTTAATAAAGCTCAACAAGATGCTTTTTTACCTTATGTTGAAGATGGCAGTATCATTTTAGTTGGTGCAACTACTGAAAATCCTTCGTTTGAAATTAATTCAGCGTTGTTATCTAGAAGTAAAGTCTTTGTTTTAAAAGCTTTAGGCACCGATGACATTGTTAAATTACTAGAAAATGCAATCAAAAATCCCAACGGTTTTGGTAAGTTAAAAGTAAAAATTACCACTGAAAATTTACGTTCCATTGCCGAATTTGCCAATGGTGATGCGAGAGTGGCTCTCAATATTTTAGAAAGTGCTGTTGCCAATGGCAAAAAGAAAGGCGATACAGTCGAAATTCCTTTAAATGATTTAAAACAGCTTGTCACACGTAAATCACTTTTATATGATAAAAATGGTGAAGAACATTACAATTTAATCTCGGCTGTTCACAAATCAATGCGGAATAGTGATGTTGATGCCGCAATTTATTGGGTTTCTCGCATGCTTGATAGCGGTGAAGATCCTTTATATATCATGCGTCGTCTGGTTCGTTTTGCCAGCGAAGATGTTGGATTGGCTGATCCAAATGCTTTAAATGTAACTATCAATGCTACTGAAGCCTGTAAATTTGTGGGAATGCCTGACTGTGCCGATGCTGTAATTGAAGCAACTGCTTACTTAGCACTTGCACCTAAATCTAATGCGATTGATAAAGCAGAACAAAAGGCTAGTCATGATGTTAAAAATTCTCGTAATGAACCAGTACCCTTGCAGATTCGAAATGCTCCAACCAAACTCATGAAAGATTTGCATTATGGAAAAGGGTATAAATTTGCGCAAAGAGAAAAAGATAAATTAACTACAATGAATACGATGCCCGAAAATTTAAAAGGACATCGATATTACTACCCTTCTGATCAAGGAAAAGAAAGTATTTTCGCTAAACGTTTAGACCAAATTAATGCCTGGCATCAAGAACATGATCCCAAAAAATAAAAACAAAAATAGACTGAATAGATTAATTAATCTATTCAGTCTATTTTTGGCAAAAGATGCTAATTATTAAAATAACTTTATTTAATTGAGTTTATAATGGTATTTACTAAATTTTCTTCTCGCTCATTTGTTTCATAATTTTTACGCCAAACCAGCGAAATATATACATCTGGAATATTATTGCAATCAAGATTAATGTCAACTAAATCATTTTATTTAATTACTATTAATTTAAATTTGTCTTTGATCAAAATTGGAAACCTTTTAAATTAACTGTTGTAACTGTCTTTCAACTTCTTTTTCAAGTAAAGCAACATGTACCACGATTTCTTTTGAATGTTTATGAAATTCTTTTCCAGCTGGCATCAATATCACCTCATTATATTTTGATTTATGGACAATTAGATTATAGCCAATATCTTGTTCCAATCGCTTGATACCCATAGAAACTGTTGACTGCCCAACATTAAAATAATTTGCTACATCACTATAATTTTTAAGTTCAATCAGTTTTTCAAAATACTGTAAATTTTGCAATTTCATTTGACTATCCTATCTTATCATTAATCGATTTCATTTACACTTCAGTTTAGAATTGGTATTCTATCATCAAATTCACAGAACAGAAATAACCAAAATTAAATTAGAAATATTTATCAAACTAGTTAAAAAGGGAGAAAAATTAATATTCTCCCTTTTTGAGTTATATTTTTACTTATCCATAATTAAAAGCGATTTAATTGCTTCACGTTTATCCATTGCTTCATATGCATCTTGAATATGATCAAGGTCAAATTGTTTTGTGAATACTTTACCGGGATTAATCTTACCATCCAAGACAGCTTGAAGTAATTCTTTTTTATCATAAGTGGTAACTGACGCGATTCCACCGCGTAAACCAGTGTTATTAAAGAAAAGTTGGTTTGTATTCATTTCTGCCTTTTGCGGAATTCCAACCCGACCGATAATAGCACCAGGACGAGCAACCTTAGTAGCTGTATCAACTGATTGTTCCGTTCCAACGCATTCAAGAATAGCATCAGCCCCAGCATTATCAGTTAATTCCATCACATGTTTAACTGCTTCATCACCACGTTCCGGTACAATATCAGTAGCGCCAAACTCTTTAGCTAACTTTTGCCGATCTTCATGACGACTCATAGCAATAATTCGTTTAGCACCGCGTAATTTTGCCGCAATTACTCCACTAAGTCCTACAGCACCATCACCCATTACTACAACAGTATCACCAGGTTTTACTTCGGCACTAGCAGCGGCATGATAACCCGTTGCCATAACGTCAGATAAAGTAACAAAAGAATTCAACATTTCATCTGAATAATCTTCTGGATTGCCGGGAATTTTTACCAAAGCCCAATTAGCATTGTAAAAACGAAGGTATTCAGCTTGATAACCAGTATTACCACCAGTTTCTTTGTTAAAACAGTTTCCGTCAAATCCAGCTAGACATGCAGCACAATGACCACATCCGTGCGTAAATGGAGCAATTACAAAATCACCTGGTTTTACATCAGTAACATCCGAGCCTACTTCTTCTACAATCCCAATCGCTTCATGACCAATTCGTGAATGAGCAGGACGGTCTGATAAACCTCTGAACCACCATAAATCCGAGCCACAAACACTAGCACGTACAATTTTAATAATTGCGTCTCCTGGTTGTTCAATCTTTGGTTTCGGTACCTCAACTGTTTGAACTTCTCCAGGTTTAATAAATTCTGCTGCTTTCATTTTATCCATAAGAATATCCCCTTTTAACTAACTATTTATTTTTATTATTGTTGTAACAATGATGGCAGGTACATTTATACTAATTATAACATATCGCTTACATTAAGTTAGTTACTGAATATTTTTTAAGATTAATAAACAAGGTATATAATTATAGTAAATTTTACGTAACCATTATAACTGACAACTACCACAGAAGATATTTTATTTAAGGAGACTTTTTATGTGTACTTCAATTATTATTAAATCAAAATCAGGAAATCCATATTGGGGAAGAACAATGGATTTTGTTCCTCAATTTTTTGATACTCCTAATGAACCTGCTATAATTCCATCGCAAATTATCAACATTCCTGCTAATTATGAAATTCACTCTGAATTAGAAAATTGGAAAAGCAAGTATGCAATTATGGGAGTAGGTCTTAAAAACTCTGAAATTTTATACGATGGAATTAACGAGAAAGGATTGGTAGGAGATATTCAGATTTTAACGGAAGCAACTCATGCTTCTTTGGACTCCTTAGAATCTCGTAATTTAAAGCCCGTTTTAGGCGAAGAATTTTTCACATATATTTTATCGCAATGCAAAAATATTACTGAAGTAAAAGAACTAACAAGTAAACTAGGACTTTTAGATCAAAAATATCATTTAAAAAATCATGAACTTTCATTAAGCCCCCATTATACTTTTATGGAAGAATCTGGGGCAGCCGTTGTTTTAGAGCCAACCGACAATGGTGCTTTTAAAATCTATGACAGTGTTGGAGTTATGACCAACAGTCCAGAATATTCATATCATACGAATAACATTCGCAATTATATTTCTTTAAATGATATGAACATTACTAGTGGTAATATCGGTGGAAAACTTCCCTTAGAACCAATTGAAAAAGGAACTGGATATGGCTTATTCGGATTGCCAGGCGATTATACTTCACCATCTAGATTTGTTCGTTCCATGTATATTGCCAATAACATTAATGATTTTTCAGATGAAGAAGCCATCCCAACTTTATATAATGTCTTTAAACCAGTTATGATTCCAAAGGGAATGGGTAGATATCCTAATAATCATAATCTAACGGATTACACTCAATATTGGTCTGGATATGACATTAAAAATCGGACTTTGTACTTACAAATCCCCACTTGTTTAACGTTAACTAAGGTAACCTTAAACTCTCAATCAGATAAATTAATTACAATGGATATTAATGAAGATTGGAAAACAAATAACCCTATTCAAGCTTAAAATAATAAAACTTACGAAAAAAATTTTTTTGTGTTAAATTAATCAATACTTATGAAAAGGAGATGTAAATTTGCCCAATAATTTTAAAGAAGAATTATTATTTACTGGCTTAATGGCCGGAATGATGGTTCTAGTAATGGAAACATATAATATTGCGATTAGCACTGGTGTCAATGGATCACTTTTTCTAAAAGTGATTATGGGCTATCCATTAGCTCTCTTAGTCGCAGCTTTATTTGATTTATTATTAGTTGGTCCCATTGCCAAAGGAATATTTTTCAAATTAATATTTAATCCTAAGATGGAAGAAAAACCTTATTTGATTGCCCTTGGTATTTCAACATTAATGGTATTAGGGATGGTAACTTGTATGTCTGTATTTGGAATCGTAATTGAAAATGGATTTTCTAGTCCTACTTTGGGTAACTTTGGAATTACCTGGATTAGAAATTTCATTTTAGCATTGCCCCTGCAATTAATTATTGTCGGACCAATTGCAAGAATGATTTTAGATAAAGTCCAAACTAGAAATAATTAAAAAAATCAGCAGTGAATTTCTCAATTCACTGCTGATTTTATTTTAACCATTTTTTACTCGTTGAAAGAAATCTAAAAATAACTGTTCTTGAATGGCATCATGCTGCCACAAATATTCTGGATGCCATTGCACCCCTGCTACACTGGCGTCTTCATTTTCAATCGCTTCAATCACTCCATCATCTGCTCGTGCAACTGCTCGTAATCCCGGAGCAACCTGCTTAATTCCTTGGTGATGCTTGGAATTAACGGTTGGGCGGACTCCAACCGCTTTTGCTAAGTTGCTATTCTCGGCTACTTGAACTGTATGAGTTGCTGTTGCAATCTCTTCTGGCTGATTGTGTTTTAAGGTTTTACTAGTTATTTGAGTGGTTAAATCCTGATACAAAATTCCGCCCAAAGCGACATTAATTACTTGATACCCGCGACAAATTCCGAAGACTGGTTTGTGTTGTCTGATTGCTTCTTGTAATACCTGCATTTCCAGTTGATCATGAGGCTGATAAGTTTTTCCTAATTCTGAAATTGGTTTTTCATGAAATAATTCTGGATCAACGTCTTGCCCGCCTGGAATTAAAACTCCATCAACCAAATCAACATATTCTTTTATTAAGGACGATGGCACCACTGGAATAATAAGCGGCATTATCTCATGTGCTGTTAACAATTGTAAAAAAACACGCGCCGTGTAATTAGAAAAATTCAAATTGATATCATCTGGATTTTTTAGATTCACATTAGCCGTAATCCCAATCTTCATTTTTATCATCCCTTATTGTTTAATTTTCCAAATAACTAACTGGCTTATCAACATCAATCTTAGTTCCTTTAAATTTCTTATTGATGTAATCTTGTGCGGCTTTACTATGATAGAGCTTAACTAGTTTTTTGTATTGCGGATTATTCTTATTTTTCTCGTTGGTTGCTAAGACGTTAATGTTGTTCTTAGTAGATTGATCCATCTTTTCATGATAAATCGAATCGTGTTTAACGTTCAAATGACTTTGTAAGGCCATCGTATTACCAATCACCACAGCGGCTACATTTTTATCATTTAACAAACGTGGTCCAGTGTGATCATCAACTTCTTGAAATTTCAAATCTTTATGATTATCAGCAACATTTTCCGGCTTATACAAACCACCGTTTGGCTTGCCTTTTAACTTAATCAAACCAGCACTTTGTAATAATTTTAAGCTTCGTGAAGTGTTGGCAGGATTACTAGAAATCGCAATTGTTGCACCTTTTGGCAGATCTTTTACAGATTTGTAACGCTTAGAATAAATTCCCATTGGTTCTAGATAAGTGGTTCCTAAAGGAGCAAGTTTGCCATTTTTACTTTCATTGTTAAAATATTTCAAATATCCATACATTTGAAAGGCATTTACGTCAACTTCCCCATTCAATGTAGCTTTATTTAGTGAAACTCCATCAGAAAAATCTTGTACTTTTAAATTAAGACCAGCTTTTTTCGTTTCTGGTAATTTAGCAATGTGTTCCCAAACTTCAGTATCTGGACCATAAGAACCAATCGTAATGGTTTTAGAACTATTATTTTCTTGGTGATTACCAATAAATGTGTGATAAAAACCAAATCCGATTGCTAAAACCACTACAATCCCAGCAGCCCATTTCCAAAATTTTTTCATTTTTTATCTCCTTTGAATCCTACTTGTTCGTAATGTCAGTTCCAAAGTACTTGATTGACAAACGTTTCATAGTTCCATCGCGTCGTTCTTCATCTAATGCTTTATTCATTTTTTGGTTTAATTCTTTCGAATTTTTATTCATCATTGGAGCAATTGCAGCAGGAGTAATCACATTACTAGGAATTACTTGATAAGTTAAATCAGTTTTGGGATGATTTTTTTGCCAATAAACAAAATCTTCTTTGGAATTAACTGCTGCTTGAACCCGTCCATCATCAATCATATCCATCGAAGTTTGAAACTCTGGTGAAGCAACCGGCTTAGCTCCTAGTTTAACAGCGTTATTCCAATTATCAGTTCCAGTTCCCTCGGCTACTTTTTTACCCTTTAGGTCTTTATAATTTTTAATTGGCGAATCTTTTTTAGTAATAATAATTGCTTTAGAATATGCATATGGTTTTGAAAATCTAAACTGCTTTTTACGTTTTGGATTTTCTGCCAAATTATTAAAAACTACATCGTAACTTTGTGAGTTGATTCCTTGAATTAAAGAATCCCAGCCAGTCGTCACAAACTTAGGTTTTAGACCCATTTTTTTAGCAGTGTCTTTTGCCAATTCAACTTCAAAACCAGTTAATTTTCCATTTTGGCGATAAGCATATGGAGGATATGTTCCTTCTAATCCAATCGTTAAAGTTCCTTTTTCTTTAGTCTCTGAGTTTTGATTCCCACAAGCAGCTAAAACCAATGTGATCAAACCCAGCATTAAAATTAATGGTAATTTTTTCTTCATTTTTTCTACTCCAATCTGATTATTAAATTCAAGAAAACAAAAAAGCCAGTTAAACTAACAATCATTAGTCTAACTGGCTTTTTATTTTCTAAACGTAATTCAGAAAAAGAATTAAAGTATGTTAAAAACACTTTTAACATACAATCCCAGCTAGACTAACAATCAAGTTGTATCTAACCGGATATGACAACTACTCCACTTAGATACAGATGTGGCAACATCCGTATCCAAACAAGTTTACGAACGCTCCCTATATCATGCAACAAGTACAGCAGCAGTTTGATTGATAAGCGTTCATAAAAGTAGTCATTAATTCTTCCTCCTCTCTTAATTAAATGTTAATAATATTTAAACATGTTATAAAATATTAGTCAATAACTTTTAATCATATTATACTTTAAAATCATTTTGAAATTAAATAAGAAATAATTTATTTATAATTTTAAAAATATCAAAACTGCGCAAAAACATTTAGCAGATCATGGCAAAAACGGGAGAATATTGATTGAATTTGACTGAAGATTAGATATTTATAACTTTAACTGGAACAAATCAATAATTATTAACTTTTAGTCTTAACTTATCAAATAAGTTAAGACTTTTTTCATATTTCAATTAAATATATCGTTATAATTAGTAATGCATGATTAGTTTAAATCATTTGATTAAAAAGATTTACATTTGATTCACTTATTTGTCGATCATGATGGAAAATTTTAACCTGCCAAGTTTGAACTTGTTGTCCAATTTTCACTGGGATAGCTGTGACGTTGAGTTGTCCCAGCTTCATTGGTCTTAAATGTGTAGTCTGAATATCCAGTCCAACTGCCACTTGTTTGCTAGAATCAAGATTCTGATTAGCACCTAAACTAGCTGCAGTTTCAGCTAGAACACAACTAATGCCGCCATGCATTAAACCATACGGTTGCTGATGTTCTGATTTGATTTCCATCGTTAAAATTACTTTTGCTGGAGTTAATAGTTCAGTTTTTATGTTAAATAAATCGATTAAATTCACAAGTTAATCCCTTCCGCTAACAATCTTTTTTAATTAATCTTATACTAAGCATATTATCACAATCAATTTGGAGGTCATTATGACTAGAAAATGGGAAACAATCAAAAACGATTACCAAGATATTTTATTTGAAAGAACTGGAAAAATTGCCAAAATCACCATCAATCGTCCGGAAGTCAGAAATGCTTTCACGCCCGTGGCAGTGGAAGAAATGATTGATGCCTTTGCACGTTGTCGTGATGATTCGACTATTGGTGCAATTATTTTAACTGGACAAGGAGACCTTGCCTTTTGTTCCGGTGGCGACCAAGGCGTTCGTGGCAATGGTGGTTACGTTGGTAAAGACCGCATTCCCCGCTTAAATGTACTTGATTTACAACACTTAATTCGTATCATTCCTAAGCCAGTGATTGCGATGGTTCGTGGCTGGTCAGTTGGTGGCGGAAACGTGTTGCAGCTAGTTTGTGACATCACAATTTCGGCTGACAATGGTAAATTTGCACAGTCCGGTCCTAAAGTTGGTAGTTTTGATGGGGGTTACGGGGCTGGTTTATTAGCGGATACCATTGGTATGAAACGAGCTAAAGAAGTCTGGTTTATGTGTAAAACTTATACTGCCAAAGAAGCTTATGATATGGGCTGGATTAATAAAGTCGTTCCTTTAGCTGATGTTGAAAAAGAAACATTGGAATGGTGCGATACAATGTTGAAACGTTCGCCAATGTCGCTTCGTTTAATCAAAGCTTCTATGAATGCCGCTACCGATGGTTTAGCTGGAATTCAACAATTAGCCGGTGATTCTACCTTACTTTACTACACCAGTGATGAAGCCAAAGAAGGCCGAGATGCTTTCATGGAAAAACGTGATCCTAACTTCGATCAATTCCCTAAGTTTCCTTAAAGAAGGTTTGTTAAATGGATAATTGGCTGCAAAAACGAGCTTTATTAACCCCAAAACGAATGGCACTTTCTTTTAAACAACAAAGCTGGAATTTTACAGAATTAAAACAACAAGTTATTAAGGTTTGTAACCATTTAGTAGGAAGTAACATCCAAAAATTACAACGAGTAGCTATTTTAGGAAATAACACTCCTCAACTTTATTTCACCATTTTAGCTCTGCAACAATTGGGCATCGAGATTGTTTTTATTAATAAAAATTTGGCACTGCCTGAAATTCATTATCAGCTTCAAGACGCTCAAATCAGTTTATTAATTTATGCAGATGAGTTTCAAAACAAACTACAAAAATTAGCCTCAGTAACTTTAATATCATTAAATAATTTAATGAGAGCAAAAACCAGTGATGCAGCTGACTTTATTAAATCGGAATTTGATTTAAACCAAGTTACTAGCATTATGTACACGTCTGGAACAACTGGCAAGCCCAAAGGTGTTTTACAAACTTATCGTAATCATTGGTCTAGCGCAATTGGTGCTAATTTGAATTTACCAGTAACGGCGAAAGATACCTGGATTTGTGCCGTTCCGTTATTTCACATTAGTGGATTTTCAATTATGATGCGTAGCTTAATTTACGGTATGAGTGTTCGCCTTTATGATCATTTTGATGAGGAATCAATTAACCATGACTTAATTACAGGAGTTGGAACCATTATCTCAGTTGTCCCTTATATGCTCAAAAAATTATTGTCAAAAAAAAGCGAACCATATAGTTCTTACTTTTCTTATATGCTGCTTGGTGGTGGAGAGATTGACATTGCAACTTTACAAGCTTGTCGTGATGAACAAATCAATGTTATTCAATCATATGGAATGACGGAAACTGCTTCGCAAGTAGTAGCGTTAAATCCAATCGATGCTATCAATAAAATCGGTTCCGTTGGGAAGCCCTTATTTCCGGTTAGTTTAAAAATTGCTGATAGTATAGCTCTAAATCAAGTTGGTCAAGTCTTATTAAAAGCCGCTAATATTTCACCTGGTTATCTCAATGAAACTAACCACAATCAATTTACTTCTGAAGGCTGGTTTAAGACAGGTGATTTGGGTTACTTGGATTCAGATGGCTTTCTCTATCTTAAAAGTCGTTTATCAGAATTAATCATTTCTGGTGGAGAAAATATCTATCCTCGTGAAGTAGAAAACGTAATTAATCAATTTCCCGGAATAGTTGAATCAGCGGTTATTGGTAAACAAAATTCAACGTGGGGTTCCGTCCCAGTAGCGTTTATAGTCACAAATAAAGTTATCAATTTACAACAACTTTCCGATTATTTAACCTCTAAAATGGCTAAATATAAAGTTCCAAAACAGTTTATTTTAATAGATGAATTACCAAAAACGAATAACGGAAAGATACGTCGAAAACTGTTACAATCCAAAATTTAACTAGGAATAATCTTGTAGCCTTAACTTATTAAAATAAGTTAAGGCTATTTTAATATTTAAAATTATCAGTTATTTATCAAATAATAACAATAAACTAATCAGATATTTTGCTTTTTTATTTTTCAAAGACTATAGTTTCCTATTGATTATTATTGGTTTTTAAAATTAGAAAGTAGGTATTTTAATGAAAATTGCAGTATATGGTGCAGGTTCTTTAGGAACAATTATTGGGGCATACTTAACTAAAGAATATGGTAAGAACAGTGTTGATTTAATTGCACATGGAAAACAACATATTCAAGATTTAAATGATAAAGGAGCTCATGTGACTGGTTCAGTCGACTTTTCTGTCCCCGTTTCAGCAAAAACTCCAGAAGAATTGAAAAATCAAGATTATGATATTGTTTTACTTTTGACAAAACAGACACATAATAATGAGGTTTTAAAGAAAATTAAAAAAATTCTAAAGCCAGATGGAACTTTGGTATCATTACAAAATGGAGTTCCAGAGGTCAAAATAATTAAACAAATTAATCCTAAAAACGTTGTCGCAGGATCAGTAGAATTTGGTGGGACTTTATTAAATAATGTTGAATCGGAATTAACTACAGAACTACCATTATTTAACAAATTAGCATTCCAAATTGGCGAATTAGATGGTAAAACTACTCCAAGAATTAAAAAAATCAAAGAAGTTTTAAGTAATGTTGGTGGTACTGAAATTTCTGACAATTTACTTGGAACGAAGTGGTCTAAGTTGTTAATTAATGCTTCGTTTAGCGGATTATCAGCTGCTAGCAATGCTACTTTTGGACAAATTGCTGATGATAAAGTTGGAATTGAAAGTGCTTTGAACATTATCAACGAAGGACTAAAAGCTGGCAAAGCTGATGGAGTTGTGTTTGCTAAGATGAGTAGTTTAGATTTGAATTCTTTTGCAATTAACTCTCAAAATGATGAAAAAAAGCAGTTAGTATTTTTAAATAAGATCATGCAAAATAGTAAAAACTTAAAAGCTAGTATGTTACAAGACTTAGAAAAAGGAAGACAAACTGAAATTAATGATATTAATGGCATTATTGCTGAAACTGGCAAAAAGCATGATATCCCTACCCCATTTAATGATTTAGTAATTGAAATTGTTACCAAATCACAAAATACGGGTAAATTACCTGAATTTAATGATACTATGCAAAAATTTTCTGCACTATTAACTAAAGAAAACTAAAGAGGTAATTAATCATGAAAAAAGAAGACCTATTAAAACAAGTGACAACTCCAATTAATGATCCCGCATTTCCACCTGCAAAAGTTAAATTTTATAATCGTGAATTTGTAAATTTTGTCTACAAAACAGATGGAAAAGCCTTGAGAAAGCTTCTTCCAGAACCATTGGAGCCAATTGACAATCAGGTTAAATTTGAATTTATTAAGATGCCAGACGCAACAGGATTAGGTAATTATACTGAAGCTGGTCAGGTAATCCCATGTACTTTTAATGGAAAAGTTGGTGAATTTACGTTAGCCATGTATGTTGATAATTTTGGAGCGATTGCTTCTGGACGTGAAATGGCATCTTTCCCTAAAAAATTAGCGAAACCTGAAGTCTATGTCGATGGAGATACAATCGTAGGAAAACTTGATTATGGTTCTTTACGGGTAGCTCAAGGAACAATGGGATATCGTTATCAACCAATGAATTTACAAAAAGCAACTGATATCATTACACAGCCTAGTTATCGTTTAAATATTATGCGCAATTATGATGGTTCTTTACGAATCTGCGAATTAACTGAAAGTACAATTAATGACATTAAAGTTAAGTCAGCTTGGAATAGTCCTGTTCGTTTACAATTATTTGAACATGTACATGCACCAGTAGCAGATTTACCAGTAAAAGAAATTGTTGGTGGTACCGATATCGTTGCAGATTTAAGTTTGGGACAACCCAAAGAAGTTTATAACTATTTAAAATAGATAATCTCTAAATGAAAATCATCTAGATTCTAATTAAAAATATACGTTTTCTAAGGATTCATTCCGATATTTAATCGAATGAATCCTTTTTTGTTATCTGGTAAGTTTCAGTATTATGATAATTATTCTTTTGCATTAAGTATAAAAATAGTGTTATTCAACTTTTGATTCCGTAATAACTGTAATTATAATAATTACTTATTAAACATCAATAATGTCAACAAAAAACTTGTTCCCATGATAGTTAATAAGACTATGTTACCAGTAATTGAGCCAATATTATAAATCAAAGTATGAAAAGCAAAAATAGCTTTAAAATTTCTAACAACATTTAATAATAATATATTAACAAAAGTATGAACTCCCACTAATATAAATAAATTAAGCAAATGTGACTTTTGTTTAAAATGTAACTTTACTTTTCCCCCCAATAAAAGCAGAAAAATAAGATTAACCACTAAAACAAGAGAAATGAGCGGAAATATAAATAAACGAAGAAAGTTTAAATAACTTAATCCTAATAAAATTATGTTTAAATAATAGGAAAACCAAAATAAATTTTTGCGATTTTGTGATGTAAAATTAAACTCATCAGTTTGCTTAATATCATTCCCCAATAATTCATCGATACTAACATTAAAAAAATCACTGACAGCTAATAAGGTTTCATAATCTGGAGTACTTCTTCCCGTTTCCCAGTTAGAAATTGTTTTTCTCGAAACATGTAAATGGTTAGACAACATTTCTTGCGTTATTTTTTGCTTTTGTCTATATTTTTTTAATTGATTTGATAAGTTCATAATATCCTCATAATAATAACGTTCTTAACTACTTGGTAAAGATTTTACGACAAAAATTTCGTAATGTCTTAATATCATAGCTTGTTATTTATTCTACAATACAATAATTTTAAGATAAATAAACAAAAAAGGAGAAAATGATGGATAAGAAAAAAACTGCATTAATAATTTGCGTTTTCGTTATGATTTTAATTATTTTATTCCCTGCACAAGGATATTTAATGAGATTTATTTATGTCATTATAACTTTTGCTATCTTAGCGTTTGTAGCATATTATATTATTAAAAAATTGAAATAAAACAAAAACAAGTCAGCTCTCAAACATTGAGAACTGGCTTGTTTAATTTGGAAATTCAATTAAGATATTCAGCATTTCAGAAAATGGTTTTTCTAGCTGAAAACTATTTTTTGCGTTTACAAAGTCAAGTTGTGCTTGATGATACAAGTTAGCTGTCTGACTTGCATCATCATTTTGATAAGTCTGCAATAAATTTGTTAACGATGTTTCAAATGACGATAAACCATCTAAATCCTGATTAATAACGTTTAAACAATCCTGAATTGACGTTCCTTTATAACTCATCTTGGTTACAAAATCAAAAGTTGGTTTATATTTGTCATCAATATAATTCAACTGATTTTTAAAGTTAGTAAGATTAGTTTTTAAGCTCAAATTAATGGCTTTGATTTGCGCAGCTGCAATCCGAGTATCACCATTATTTTCACTAAATAAAGCTCCTAACTGATTACCAGCATCCGTAATCGCACTCACTGTTGCTTCCGAACTTTTAAAATCATTATAAAGATCTTTTTTATTATTCAGTTGCCAATCCAAAATATAGTGATTAATTGCTTTTTGTCGGTCCAAATTAGTTTGCGTGCCAACCGTTACATAATAAGAAATTGAAGCAGCAATCAAAGATCCAGTAACTGCTCCAATAATTTCGCCCGCATAATCAATCCAATCTGATTCATTAGGCAACTCAAACCATAAAAACAAGGTAACTAATAAAATGACAGCTAAAAAAATAGCAAAAGTAATCACAAAAGTGACTGGAAAAACCCCAGTTGCTTTTTTTCGATACAAAAACCACATGATAAAAACACCGATAATAAAGCCGAAAATACTAGCGGTTAAATATAACATCACAATCCCCCTAATTCATTTCATCATTATACCAATCACATAAACGGTTTTCTATCCATTAAAGTAAACTTCTACTATACTAGAGTTAATATAATTACTTTATGTAAGGAAATATCAAAATGAATAATAGACACATTTATGATTGTCAAAACGGCTTATAGTTTAGTTAATCAAATAACAAGGGAGATTAGATTATGTCACAAAAAATGAATGCTATTGGTTACACAAAATACTTACCTATCTCAGACGCAAAAAGTTTATTTAGTTTCGAAACGGAATTAAAAACACCGCAACCACATGATTTAGTTGTGAAAGTCGAAGCAGTTTCAGTTAATCCCGTTGATATTTTTACTCGTCGCAGTCAAAAAACAACTTTACCCGAACCAAAGGTAATCGGCTATGATGCTTGTGGAACCGTTGAAGCAGTTGGTACAGAAACCAGTCTGTTTCAAAAAGGAGATCGTGTTTTTTATGCTGGATCATATATTCGTCCCGGCAGCGATAGTGAATACCAATTAGTCGACGAACGAATTGTGGGACATGCTCCAAAAAGTCTTACTCCCAAAGAAAGTGCAGCAATGCCGCTCACTAGTTTAACTGCCTGGGAATGTCTTTTTGAACAGCTTGAAATTGATTTTAATGCTTATCAAAATAATCAATCTAAAAGTATTTTAATTATCAACGGCTCCGGTGGTGTTGGTTCAGTTGCTACCCAACTAGCTAACCTAGCGGGTTTACAAGTCATCGCTACCGCTGGAAATGAAAAATCAAAGAAATGGGAACTGGAACATGGTGCTAAACACGTAGTTGATTATCATCATGATTTAATCAAACAAATTCATCAGCTTGGTTTTGAAACTGTTGATTATATCTTAGATTTAAAAAATTTGGATGCTTACTGGTCAATTATTACAAAATTAATTGCTCCTTTTGGTCACATTGCTTCTATCACTGGCAGTGGTAAAGATATGAATTTTGCCCCATTGAAACAAAAAGCAGTCATATTTGCTTGGGAATGGATGTTTGCCAAATCATATTTTGAAACACCTAATATGATTACACAACACGAAATTCTTGATAAAATCAGTAATTTACTTGATGAAGGAAAATTAAAAAATACATTAACCAAATCATTCACTCCTATAAATGCTGAAAACTTACGGAAAGCTACTGCATTAGTCGAAGATGGCCATATGATTGGAAAAGTAACAGTAAGTAAGTAATAAATAATGAACCTAAAAAAATCCTTAACTACTGGTGGTAGTTAAGGATTTTATGTTATATCATGATTATCTAGTGAAAATTAATGCAACTATAAATCTAAATCGAACAACCATCGCCATCGCAGCTCTTACCTTGACCAGCTTGATCTAAAGGTTGAGGTTTAATATTTTGCTGTTCATCATAAACTTGGTTAAGGGCTTGTTCAAATAATTCAACTGGCTGAGCACCTGAAATCGTATATTTATCATTAATTAGATAAAAAGGAACTCCAGTAATACCAAGTTGGTGTGCTCTTGCTTCGTCTGCTCGAACTGCATCGCCATATTCATCAGAACTCAATACCTTATCAATCTCATCTGTATTAGTAAGTCCGACTGCTTGTGCATGACGTTTTAAAACATCTGGATCAGACACATCTTCACCTTCGCTTAAATAAGCAGTCTTTAGATTCTTATCCAATGCCAAATCAAGATTAAACTTCTGAGCATAATGAATTAAGCGATGCGCCATAAAGGTATTCGTAGGTTTAGCTTGTTTCCAGTCAAAATTCAAACCGACTTGTTTTAAACTAGCTGCCAATTTTTCTTGACTCGCTGCTGCTTGTTCTTCCGGAACATGATACTTATGTGCTACCATTTGTACCAGAGTATCATCTCCAGGCTGATACTTAGGAGCATTAGGATCTAGTTCAAAGGAATGCAAATGTAACTCAACATCCTGTTCGTGATGCGTCTTTTTAATCGCGGCTTCTAAACGTGCTGCACCAAGATAACAAAAAGGACAAATTACATCTGACCAAATATCAATTTTAACCATAACTCCACACTTTCTATTTACTTATTTAAAGTTAGTATATAATTATAGCTCTTTTCAAAAGTAGGACGCAATTTATTAGCTTATTTTTTCATGGTATAAACGGTTCTTTGCGAATTATCTAGCCAATTTTTTTCGTTCAATTCACTTAATGGAACCTCTTTAGGCTTGATGGTTAATTCACCATGAGCAATCAACTCAGCTAATTTTTTAAATTGGGTTGCATAAGCTGTGTTTGAAAAACTGCCTAAGCCACTTCCAACTAACAAAAGATTAATCGAACGTAAAACCGCTCCTGGCAAATCTAAACTGCGTCCTGCCATATTTCCAATCTCAATCCAAGTTAACTCTTTACTATGATCAAATCGTGCTGGCAAAATATTTTGCAAATAATTTTGGGTAACATCACCCCACAAATAATCTAAAACTACATCGACATTAGCTGTTTTTAATAATGCAGGCTTTAATATTTCGGGATCGTCCAATAAAGAAATAACTTTTGTAGCACCAAGCTTTTTAACATCTGCTAATTTTTCTCGATTTCTCCCTACTCCAATAATTTGCTTGGAACCTAAATGCTTAGCAATTTGTACCGCCATCTTACCTGCTTCGCCAGTTACACCCATAATTAGAACATCTTTACCGGTTAAATCACCAACTCGTAAAACTAATGCCATCCATGACGACATTGCTGGATTCATTCCAGCTGCTACTTTAACCATCTGCTGATGTGTAATATTACTAGGCAATGCTACAATTTGATTAGTAGGTGCTGCAGTTTGCTCGGCAATAGAACCGTGTTTACCGTCAAAATTAAAAAAGTAGACTGGGTTGCCATCAGTCAAACGACCAACTCCATCGACACCTGGAATAAAGGGAAACTTAGTTGTACTAGAATAGTGTGATCCGTTTGCCCGTCCCCGAACCAAGTTATAAACAGCTGTAGCTTCAACATTAATTAATTTTTCATTAGCTGCTGGTGTTGGTGCTGTGAAATTAGTTAGTTTTGGATAATGATTAAAATCAGTTACCACAGCTGCTTTAATCTCTGTCATAAAATATCTCCATTTCTTTTGGTTAATTCATTAATAAAAAATTATACCCTGATTTTCTTATAATAATATAAAAATTATCGATTTATGTTCGTCATTTAATGAAAGTTTTCAACATGTGAGAGATAATGTTATTATATATATCTAACACATAAATTAATTAAAGGAGCACTAATAAATGAACAACGAAACAGTTGGAAGCCGAACTGGAAATAATGTCGGTAAAGTAATCGTCAACGTGGTTGATAAAAACGGTCAAATATTAACTCCACCAGAAGAATATCAGGGAATGCCAGGAACTGCTTTTTACATTGATGTTCCTGATTTAAATGGATACATAGTTCAAGGATTAAGTGGCGATTCAACCACGCTTAGTTATCTAACTGATGCTTCTTTTAAAAGAAATGTCAGTTACCCAGCTAATTTGGGAAGTGTAGTTGCAGTATCTCCTAACGGTACCGCTGCTGGAACATTTGGCAGAGGAACATTAACTTATAATCTAGTTTATGCTCCTTATGTCCAAGCACAGCCGATTAATCCTAATCCTGTCCAACAACAACAAACTCAATACCAAGCTGCCGCTGCTCCTCGTAAACAAAAACATCACTGGTTTCGTTGGATCGTTATCATTCTTTTAATAATTATCATCTTGAGTGTCTGGGGATTATATAACGCTGGTAAAAATGCGCAACAACAAGTTAAACAAAATCCAGTTGTTGTGAAAAACTATAATACTAAACCTAGTAATAATAATGGCAATAGTAATTCTAGTAATGGTAATAACGATAGCAATAGTAATAATTCGGATAATCAACAAGCACAACATGCCATTGACAATGCTAAACAACAAATTGAACAACATATTGACCAAAATAATAGCAATATGCTGCAACAAATCACTGCTGCCATTCAAGATGGTTTCAGTATGATTACTGCACGAATTCAAGCTTTCTTTCAAGGATTCTAAATTTATCAATTAAGTCGTCACATTTGAACATTATTTGTTCAAATTGGGCGGCTTTTTTTATCGACTAATGCAACACTGACAATCATAGAAGTTAATAGCAAACGATTGTCAAGTCGCAAAAAATTGCCATCTAGTCCAGTAATCTTGCCTACTAAATCATTAATTTTCAACTCCCCATCGCGATATTCACAAATTTGCACGCAAACCTGCTGTTGTTTAGTCATTGCCCGACTGACTACCTCACTAATTGCTGTCGCATTCATTTGTTCATGTAACTGCCGAGTTTTATTTTCGTGGCGTCGTTTTCTAATTACATTAATCCGTTGCGTATGATCCGACAAAAAATATCCCTGCCACTTTTTTAATCCCCGATCATGATAATCATGTTTAAAAAATGCTGCCACAGCTTTCTCTTCCAACAAAATCCCTTCTTTGCTAATCACTATTCATAACTATTTCCACCTCGATGACCACCAACTAATCCGGCCCTCTGGATGGCAGTTGCACCACTCTCTAAACTATCAGCGTAAACTAATGATGTTGTTCCGAACTTCTGGATAATCTGATCTTTGACTTGGTTCAGCCGATTACGTTTGATAATGGCTTTATTATCCACGAATAAATTCAACTGGTTGCCACACTTGGGACGTAACTTCCCATAATCAATCATCACGTTTCGAATCGTTTCACCATGCCAATATTCACGAAACATTTTTACCAATCGATTAGCAATCAATAATCCATCATCTGTAGCTTCTATCTTCATGGAATGAGCAAATCCACGTGCACCGCTTTTTTCTTTTTGAGCAAAGGAAAAACCAATCGCCAAACTAATCCATGACGTTTGCAATCCATGAAAACGAATCCGCAATGCCACTTGTTCAGCCATTTCTTTAATCATGACTTCACTCTCTGCCTGCTTAAAATAATCGCGTGGTAGCACTTGCCCGTTGCTGTAACTACGTTCTTGTGGTTTTAACTGCTGTTTCATGTTACTACGATCAATTCCCCAAGCAGTCGCAAATATCTGAGTTCCAATCACGCCTAATTTATCCTTCAATAAATATGGATTAGCATGGGCTATATCATTAACTGTATAAATTCCTAACGAGTTCAGTCGTAATTCCATGTGTTTTCCAATCCCACAAATATCAGTTAAATGTTTAATCGACCAGATTTTTTGCGGCACTGAATCGTAATGAATCTCGCCCATTAGTTCGTGATTGTGCTTTGCATAAATATCTAAGGCTAACTTCGCCTGCATCGGATTATCCCCAATTCCGACAGTTGTATATAATCCAAGGCGATTTCGTACAGTTAGCTGAATTTTTCGAGCAACTTCCCGAACCGACTTCCCAAATAGCTTCCACGAATGGGTCATATCAATCAACGATTCATCAATTGAATAGGGCAGAATATCTTTTTCAGCTGCAAATTCAGCAAAAATTTGATTAATCTGTAAATTGCGTTTTATGTATAAATTCATCCGGGGTGGGACAATCAGCAAGCGTTTATCTTTTGGTAAATCATATTGACGAGTAACATTACTAATTCCAAATAACTCTTTAGCTCGCGGCGAGGATGCCAAAACTAATCCCCCGCCTGTATTAGCTTGTTGCGACATCACCACTAAAATTGACTTCAGTGGATTTAATTTGCGTTCAACGCTCTCACAACTAGCATAAAACGACTTATTATCAATAAAGAAATACACTCCGTGCGGTTCATTTGAATAATCCATGCGTATCATCTCCGTTACCAAACATACGTTCGTATATAAGGAATGATACTATTATTCATATATTTTGTAAATATTAATTATCTAAAAAATGCCGTTTCCAGTTGGAAACGACATTTTTATAATTATTTTCAACGATTTTCTTTCATGTAATCAATTAAAGCGCGCCCAGTAAAGGAATCGAGCTCTTTTTCAGATCCTTCAGGAACACCACTATATAAGACATTTCCACCGTAGATTCCAGCACCTGGTCCCATATCAATTAACCAGTCTGACTGGCTAATGACCTCAAGATTATGTTCAACCAAAATCAAACTATCACCGTTCTTAACCATTCGGTGGAACAAATCAACTAACCGCTGCGTATCTTTCATATGCAATCCGGCCGTCGGTTCATCTAAGAAATAAGTCTGCGACTTTTCGCCTAACGTTTGTGCTAGTCGAAGTCGTTGCAATTCACCACCAGAAACCGTAGTTAATGCTTGGTCTAGACCTAAATAACCTAATCCAACTTCGCGCATCCGTTCTAATGGTTGAGCAATATCAGGTTCGTCTGAGAAGAATTTTTGAGCGTCATCGACTGAAAGTGCCAACACATCAGCAATATCCTTGCCATTATATTTATACTGCAAAGCTTCTTGACTATAGCGTTTACCACCACACAGCTCACAAACTTGTTCAACCGGATCCATGAAAGCCATATCAGTAATCGTGACACCCTTTCCTTTACAACGAGGACAGGCACCTTTGCCATTATAACTGAAGAGCTGCGTTGAAACATCGTTTTGCTTTGCAAATAAACGACGAATTGGATTTAAAATACCCAAATATGTGACTGGAGTAGATCGGATGCTAATCCCAGCCTGTTTTTGTGTCAAATCAACATAATTACCATTCATCTTGTTTTTCAAAGCTGTTGCTAGCGAACTTTTACCGGAACCAGCAACTCCGGAAAAGACCGTCATAATTCCCATTGGAACTTTAACACTTACATCTTGAATATTATGCAGGTTAACGTGTTCCAACGAGATAAATTTCTTAGGTTGCTTAGGTTTAGCAAAGAAATGCTTTTTACGCAGCCATTCACCAGTTAACGTATCAGAATCCTTTAGTGCGGGGAAAGTACCTTGGAAAGTGATTTTACCACCCTCAGAACCAGATTTGGGACCAACTTCTACCACATGGTCGGCAATTGAAAAGATTTCAGGATTATGATCAACCACAAAAATAGTATTTCCTTTTTCTTTTAAACTAATCAAAGCTTTTTTGATTAATTGAATATCATGAGGATGTAGTCCCACACTGGGTTCGTCAAAGACATACAAAATGTCTGACAATGCATTCGTTAAATGCTTGGCAATCTTAATTCGTTGCACTTCTCCCCCAGATAACGTGCTGGTTGTTCGATCCAAAGTCAAATAGCCTAAACCAATGTCAACTAATGGCTGAATCTTAGTTTCCAAACTTCGAACAATCTCATCACCTAATCTGTCAGTAATGGACTCTAAGAAATCTAAAAATTGAACTAGGTTCATCTTCGAAGCTTGATCAATATTAACATCCTTGATTTTGACACTTAAAGCACGTTGGTTAAGACGGGCACCGTGACAAACGGGACATTCACGTTGTGAAAAAACTTCTTCAATGGCTGCTTTATGATGTTTTCCTTCAGAACTATGCAAAATTGAACGAACAATTCGTGTAACTACTCCTTCATAATCAGAACTCTTAAATTCTTTTGGTGAATGTGGAAATGGTTGTTTGGGAGCATGCATCAATAATTCATATTCTTCCGGGGTATAATCTTTAATTAACTTGTCATTATCAAATAAGCCAGAATCTCCATATCTACGCCAACGCCAGCTTTTTGGTTTGAAACTAACAAAGGTTAAGGCTCCGGTATTTAATGATTTATTAGGATCAACTAATTTACTTTCATCAATGTCATCTACATAGCCTAAACCTTGACAATGCGGACACATTCCTTGGGGTAAATTAAATGAAAAAACTTCAGAATATCCAACGAAACGATCCCCAATTCGTGAAAAAAGCAATCGCAGCAGCGAATAAACTCCAGTATATGTTGCAAGCGTTGACCGAGAATTTCCAATCAGCTGCTTTTGTTCAATCGCGATGGCAACTGGGAGATTTTTAATATCGCCCACATCCGGCTGACCGTATTTAGGTAAGTACTGCTGACTAAAACTAGGGAAGGTTTCATTTAGTTCCCGTCGTGACATAGCTGCAATTGTATCGAATACCAATGATGATTTACCAGAACCTGATTCACCTAAAAAAACGGTGATTTCATGTTTGGGTAATTTGATGTCCACGTGTTTCAAGTTATTTTGGTGTGCATCTGCGACTTCAATCTGATTGCGATAATAATTATCTTCCATTTTAAAAACTCCTTGCTAATCCTGTGCCAAAAATTTCTTGCGATTCTCAATCATTACTGCTGCCATGGAAAGAAGGATTAAAGAACCGGAAACTGCAAATAAAATCGGATAGTTAAACCATTCAACCATAATACCACCAAATAATGGTCCAACTGCTCGGCCAAACGACATAAAAATATTGAACATTCCTTGATATTTACCCTTTTGCTTGGCATCAGCCAAACTATCAATCCAGGCAGGAATTGCTGGCAAACCATTCATCTCGCCAAAAGTTAAAATCACCATAATAATAATAAATGATACATATTGTTTGGCCCAAATCAACATAAAAAAGGTCAAGGCAAACACAACAACTCCAAAACTAATCTGCCGTACCATTTTAAAATTGGTCCCAATTCGATTAATGATTGGCTGTCCAAAGACAATCAACAACCCATTGATAGGCCAAATCATACTATATTTTTCAAAAGAAATATAGAGCTGTCCCATATGAACTGGCATTACACTTTCCCACAATGTGTAACTCATATAAATAAAAAATACCATGGTACAGATTAACCAGATCAGCTTTGGATTGGCAGGCTTTTGCGGGCCCATATCTACATCGCTCTGACTATTTTGGTTAATCGTAGATTGTGATTTTTGAAAATCTACATTAAACTCAAAAATAGTCATTATTAATAGAATAACGTAAAATGATGTGGCAACTGTGAAAACTGTGGAAATTCCAAATTTTAACAAATAGCCCACTGCTGCTGTTCCAATCACAACTCCCAAATTGATACCAATATAAAGAGAATTAAAGACATGACGAGTGCTAGTAGACTGAACTTTGGAAGCATATGAATTCAACAAGGTCAGACTAGATCCCTCTCCTAATCCGTAAATAAAGAGCATGATGGCAAATATCGGCCAGCCATGTGAAAATATTAAAACCACTAAAGCTATTAGCGAAATAAAGATACTAATCAGTGCTGTTTTATACGGAGACCAACGATCAAATAAAATCCCGCCAAGATAGTTTCCTAAAACCATAAAACACGACATGATAAATAACACAATTCCTGCAACTGTTAGTGACTCATGTAAAGTATCATGCATGTAGACAGTTGTTAACGGCCACATCAGCGATGCTCCGGAATTTAGTAATAGTGAATATACTAAAACCGCAGTCAAACTGATTTCCGAACGTTTTTTCAATTTCAATCAATCATCTCCTAAAGTAATATACTTCGATACTTTCATTTTCGCACAATTAATCCCTTTTAAAAAGATAATTGTGTCAACCATTAGTATTAATCTCAGTCAGTTTCTACTATAATCAATGTATACATAATCGACTAACTTAATTAACTGAAAGGACCCAAATTATGATTCATATTGTTACAGATTCAACCGCGCAATTAACTCCAGAAGAAATCAAAGAAAATGACGTTCATATTGTCCCACTTCAAATCACTTTTGAAGGAAAGACTTACAAAGACAACGTTGATATTACTAGACAACAATTTTCTGAAATGTTAAGTGATGATGAAACCGAATTTCCCCAAACTAGTCAGCCTTCTTTAGGACAATTTATCAAAACCTACGAAGATATTTTAAAAGATGATCCAAACGGATCGATTATCTCAATTCATCTTTCTCATATTTTGAGCGGAACCGTTGAAACAGCTAATACAGCTGCCCAACAAGTTGAAGGAGATATTCGAGTTATTGATAGTCAATCAACTGACCGTGGACTAGCTTTTGAAATTTTAAAAGCTGGAGAATTAATTAAAGCTGGTAAAAACTTGGATGAAGTTGAAGAAGATGTAAAAGCATTTATTCCACAAATTACTCTCTACGTCTTTGTTAACAGTCTAGACTATTTAGTGAAAGGTGGGCGTGCCAATCGTGCAGTAGGTTTTATTTCATCTTTAATCAAACTGAAACCAGTTTTACAAATGAAAGATGATAAATTAGTTTTTGCAGCTAAATGTCGTGGTTCAAAAAAACTAACTAAATTTATAGATGAGATTACTGATCAATTAATTGCTGACAAATCAGTCAAACGTGTTGGTTTATCCTATGTTGATTCAGATAAAGATGTGAAAGAAATTGCTGCTAAAATTAATAAAGAACGTCCAGATATTCAAGTTCTAGTTCGTTTAACCAGTCCAATTATTATGACCCATGTTGGTCCTGGTGGATTTGCAATTATTTACGAATAAAAATAGAATTAAATTCTATTTTTGTAAGTTAATAACAAAATAAATAGATCGAATTCAGAAATGAATTCGATCTATTTTTAATTGGTTTAAAATTAAAGCATAATTAAATGAAATATCATTTTACATTTATAACAATATAACTGTACAAATATAAATTATTTAAAATATATAAAGCAAAAAGCGTCTGAATTCATAAAGAATTCAGACGCTTTTGTAAATCAATAAAATACTACTTATTTATCAATATTATTTATCTTCCTTTTTCTTTCTTAGTCTTCCTAGGCCTAAGAGAGCCATGATTGAAATAATCATAGAACCAATAGAACTCATAAATCCAGTTGATGAATCTTGTCCAGTTTGTGGTAAATTAGTCTTTTGATTCTTAGCAGACTTGTTAGAACTTGTTGAGTTCAATTCATTACCATTTGCTGATGAATTTTGAGCTGATTGAGTTGCAGAAGTATTTACTACTCCACTACTAGCAATAGTTGCAGAAGATTTTGATTCTGATTCGTTAGTGTTTGTACTAGTAGTATTTGAACTTAAATTACTAGTGGAAGCACTATCAGAAACAATAATTGAAGTTGAATCATTAGAACTTGAAGTACTCATTAATTCACTATTAGATAAACTCATAGAAGCTGAGGCACTAGCACTCGTGGAAGTTGAAGCTGAGAAACTAGTTGAAACGCTGGCACTCTTCGATGCATTGGAACTAGAAGCACTCGTTGAAGCACTATCACTAGCTTCGGAGTTACTTTCCGATTTTGCTGCCGAATTGCTAGTACTATCTGATGCTGATGCACTATCAGATACACTTGTGGAAGCTGACGCACTATCGCTGACAGAACTTGATTCACTGCTGCTTGTATCACTTTCACTAGCTTGTGATTCACTATCTGACTGTGATGCTCTACTAGTTGAAGCACTTGCTGATTCACTCTTCGAAGTACTTTCGCTATCTGAAATACTGGTTGAAGCACTAGCCGATTCAGTCGTTGATTCAGACCCATGGTCTGATGCTGACTTACTGCTTGAAGCACTGTCAGAGCTTGAAGCTGAAGTACTTGCTGATTCTGATCCACTATTTACAGTGGATTCACTATCACTTGTACTCTTGGCTTCAGATGAACTCGTTGAGGCTGAAGCTGATGAACTAGTTGAGCCATTACTGTCTTTTCCAGATGCTGAAGTACTTACTGAATCACTTGTACTCTTGGCTGCAGAATCACTAGCACTCGCACTCGTGGAAGCTGACTTGCTGGCACTTTCTGAATCTGTACCTGAGCCACTCATAGAAGCTGAGTCACTATCACTCTTCTTGGTAGAATCACTGATAGAGGTACTTATGGAAGCACTGTCGCTCGCACTCTTCGAGGCATTGGAGCTTGAAGTACTGGTTGAGGTGCTAGTTGAATCACTCGTTGAAGCACTATCACTAGCACTTGTAGAAGCATTAGAACTTGAAGCACTCGTTGATTCACTATCGCTAGCTGCCGAGTTACTTTCCGATTTCGCTGCTGAATTGCTAGTACTATCTGATGCTGATGCACTCTCAGATGCACTTGTGGAGGCTGAGTCACTATCGCTGACAGAACTTGATTCGCTATTGCTTGAATCACTTTCACTTGTACTTGTTGAAGCTGATTGAGAAGTACTTTGTGAGTTTGTTCCAGATCCACTTTCAGAGATTGAGTCACTTTCACTTTTATTCGTTGAAGCACTTATAGATGAACTAGTTGAGGTACTCTCACTAGAACTAGTAGAAGCGTCAGAATTAGATATACTACTTGAGGTACTATTTGAAGTACTTTCACTAGCACTATCTGATTCGTCAGAATTTGAAATACTAGTTGAAACACTGCCTTCAGAAGCACTTACTGAAAATGCTAAAGACTGATAAAGAAGTATCAACTATTTTACTCCATGTAAGTCCATTATATTCAATCGTCATTTCTCGATTTGTTACATTATAAGCAAGATGAAACGGTAATGTTTGCCATGGTTTGTTTAACCATTGAACACTATTTTGATCAAGAGTAGGATCACCTTTAGAATTAGTATTTACAAATCCACCATAAGGTTTATTAATGGTTCCATATCCTATTGGGTTTCCATTCGCATCAGCAGGTGGTTCATCAGGTTTATCTGCACCATTGTAATATCCATCCAACTTAAACCCAAAAGCATCTAAAAGACCTGCAATCCCAAGTCCTTGACCACTGTCTCCAAGTTCATCAATATTGCCGGGATGGAATGCAAATCCCATTCCATCTGCTCCTAAACCAAAATAAACTTCTCCATCTAATGTAAAACTTTGATTAACATTAATAGCAGTTTTTAATGAAAAGCTTCCAACTTGACCATTTTCAGCTTCAGTAATAGTGACCGTCCCAGTATCAGGGTCATATTTAGCACTACCATTAAGGTTAAAATAATCTAAAAAATTATCCTTATTGATGAGTGTTTCTCCAGTTTCAGGATCAACATTAGGATCAGAGTTAAATTGTTGAGGTTGAGCCGCAAAATTAGTAACAGCATTTTCCAATTGATTTTGTGAATCTTCACTAATTGAAGTTGATTGTTGTGCTGAAAGACTTTGTTGTATTTGTTCAGACATTGAAGATTGTTGTGATACTTGCAATTGACTGTCTGCTAATTGACTACTACTTTCACTAATTGAAGCATTTCTATCAGCATTGGAATCACTTTGAGTATTTGATTCATTATTAGATTGAGCAAACAAACGATTTTCAATTACTGAATCTGAGTGACTATCTTGATTTGATTTAGCAGAAGTACTGTTATTATCATCACTTAAATTATCACTATCAGCACTAGAAACACTTTGATTAGTTGAAATTGGTTGTTTAACTGCTGTATCAATTTTATCGATACTTGATTTACGAAATGACGTATTTCTGTCAGGAGCATCCGAGTCATTAAAAGATTCACTATCTAAATTTGATTTAACAAATTTGCTCTCTTCAACATTGTTATCTGTTTGTAAATCATTAGTTGATTTCCCATTATCGTGTTCACTAAAACTTTGAGATTGTGAGACTGACGTACTTTTAGAAGGAGCGACTTTATCTTCATCTGAAGAGTGTGAATCGGTACTTGTAGATGAATCACTAGTTGACTGAGAACTAGTTGATTCAGAGGTGGCAGGAATCGTTTCTTGTTGCTTATTTACCAATAAATTATTTTGATTCTCTGCTTGTTTTGCAATTTGTTGCGTGGCATCTGCTAATGTGGTCGGAGCACCTAAAAATAAACTGGCAACAATTCCAGTAACAGTTGCTGTTCCAGAAACAAGCCATTGTTTCCCGGCCTTATACATTCGATAACGAACTTTTTTGTTGTTTTCAAAAAGTGCTTCACGCCTTTTTTCATTAAATCTACTCATAAAATCCCTCCTTTTTTATATATAATCTATTGTCAGCTATCTCACTAAATAAAAATAAACAAGTGAAATAACTTAAATATCAATTATTTCTACTTTTTCAAGAGGCATATGCTTCATTTTCAAAGTATCATAATCAACTTGTGTAACTTGTACAGTTTGAATAGTAGATATACGGTCATACAATATATTTACAAGATTAGCTCTTACTTTTTGATTATCATCTAATGGGCTTTCACTTAAACGTAAAACATTATGCGACTTTGTTCCACGCAAAGAAGACAATTCAACTCCCATATAATAAATAATCACTGTATCTTGATCAGTTACCATACGCTTAACCTGATCATTGTAAAAGTCTGGCAAATTATCGTAATGTTCGATAACTTCTTGTGTTTTTGGATCTTCAACCGTAATGTAATTAATCACCCCCTCATAAAGGTAATAGCGAACAACGGGTCGTTGTTTTTGATCATAAAAGACCATTTCCAACATCTCGTTTTCAGCATAGAAAAGATTACTAAATAATGTTCCATCGAAAGCATATTCTTCAATATAATCTAGACTGCCATCTTCATTAGAATAACGAACATCTTGAACTGCTCGTCTAGTATTCGGATACAAATATTCTTTTCCAATCTCTTCGCAACGATCTAAAATCGAAATACTACCATCTCGATTTACAAAAATCTTTGACCAGGAAGGAACTGGAACATCATTAAAGAACCGATATTTTCCAAAATGATATTTTCGATGCGTCAAATGATCCAAAACGTTATATCCATTAACATTTGCTTCACCAAAATACGCTCCAATTTTAGGTGCAGAAACCAATGAAATGACATTTGGATTCTCACCATCTTTAAACTCAGATTTGATTTTTTTCCATTGATTATCAGAAACAACGTTATTTACTAGTACGTAATCCATCCAACAGCATCCTCCATTTCTTAGCGATAATATGATCTTGGAAATCAGCTACTGACTCAGCAGTATAATCTTGTATCTTATGATAATTACCAGATAACAGTTTATTCATAGCAGTCTCAATTTGTTTTACATTGTATTTGTCATCACCACGATGTAAATCTGCAAGATAGCCATTTACACCATCATGAACTAATTCTTGTGCTCCAAAACGAGCATTAAAAGTAATGACTGGCAAGCCAGAATTCAAAGCTTCAATATAAGTCAGCCCAAATCCTTCTGAAAATGAAGTTGAAACAAATGCATCATATTCAGGGTAAACATGCTCTAAATCATTTGAAAGGCCCTTGAGATGAATATAATTCTCTGCATGAACATCTTTAATGGTTTGTTCCAATTTGTTTTGTTCTTCTCCTTGACCATAAATATCAAACATAACTTCAATACCTTGATTATGAAGATTTGCGATGGCCTTAATTGCAATATCAATATGTTTTTCAGCTGCTAAACGTGATGCTGTAATAAAACGGAATGGTTTGTGTGGATTACGATTCTTCTGCTTAGCAATACCATCTCGCACACCACCAACAGGTATAGCAGTTACAATATCGTCGGCAGTTGGATCATCAACCAGCATATCCTCACGTTGTAATTTAGTTGCAGTAATGACTTTGTCAGCCTTATGTAAATCCTCCAATAAGAACTCATAATGGTCGTTCCATAATGGATACTTTTTATCATCCCGATTAGACAATTGGTCAGCATGCACGATGTAAATAATCTTTGAGTTAGGAATTCGATTCCGCATCAAAACATCATCTGCAAACTCTCCCCGATCAATAATAAAATTACTGTTACCACCGTATGCTTTATCAACTTGTTCAAAGAAATAACGATGTAATCCATGCAGATTACGGAAAAACATATGTTGTCCATTTTCATCAAAAAGATGAATGTTAACGATGTTTGCGCCGCGGTGTGTATCATTTTCAATTTCATACATCACTTTGCGTTCTCCGGTTGATGACTTAAACAATTCAACCCGTGAGATCCCAACTTGTAAAACTTTGTTATCGGGATGTTGTTTGTCTGGGCCTTTATAAAAATGTTGCACAACCCGCATACCAGAATCAGTAACAAATTCACGCTTCCGGTTAGTATTCGTAGAATCAACTATCATAGTACCTTTATTAGGATTGATTCTATTAACAAGCCCTGTTTTTAGATAATTACCGCCTAAAACAAAATATTCCCATATATTTAAGACCTCATTGTCTTTCAATCCCCAGCGGTCCATAGCTTGATGTAATTCAGGAACTAAATTTAAAAATAAAAATCTATATGGGATACTTTCTTGTTTAAAACGTCGTGCTCGATAGAATTCTGCATGTTCAACTCCGGAGTTTCCCATTCCCATTGCTTGATTGATGAAAAAATTCATAAAATCCCTACTTTCTTTTCAAATTCATATCTACAGAGTTAAGCAGATTTTGAGCCTTTAAATCATTGGCCATCCATTTAACTCGTTTCTGTTGAAATTGTTTTTGAAAATCATTACCAACATGTTGTAGCTGTTTTGAATTCCAGCTGTCATTAATCAAAACTACTCGAACAGGAACATTTAGCTTCCTCTCTGGAAGTTCAATGGCATCTATTATTCGATGAAAAGTACGTACCATGATTTCAACAGTATCTGTTTTATCCGTATTTCGTGGAATAAAATCAATAAATCCCTGTTCTAAATGAGATTTAATCTGATAATTTTCCAACATAGATTCAGGAATCGTTAATAATCCTCGGAAAAGAAGTTTAGTATTATTAAATTTTACCAGCGCAATTTCATATTCTTTTTCGTCATCATCCAAATCAAAATTAAGTTCCGATTCTAACGTCATCTTTTGATTTAACAGCTGTCCACTTTCATCAAAACTCATTACAGTTAGACCAACTGAGTTTTCAGGCTCTGCTGATCCACTAAAAGAAAGCGAAAATGTTTGATTTCTTGGCAGTTGTGGCAATCTTTTACTTCCATACCGAGTATCATTAAGTGGATCCGGATCACCATAATAATGTGTTTCCCACCAATGAATTTTTTTCCCAGCCGGCTGAAGTTCATTTTGATAGTGAACAGTTCCATTATTTTGATAATTAATCTGCGAACCATAAGTATCAGTATTGGTATCATCTGAGTCCCAATGCAAAACGTACATTGTTTCCATTTATTTTTTCTTCCTCTTCTTTTTCTTGGGAGGGCGTTTTCGACCATATTGTTCTAGTAGATGCCAATAATGACGCTGAAACCAAGCAACCACCTGACCAGTCTGGTCATTATGACGACCTTCAAATCCTTTTGCTAATAGCTTTCCAGTTGGATTTAAAATTTCAAAACGTTTACGGATTCCTTGATAAGCATCACGATTATAGTCATCTTGAAACATATAGGCGATTGCTAACGTAGTCTGACTCAATGAGCCATTTTCTAAATTAGACCAAAATCGATAATCTAATTTTTGACTCGAATTTTCAGACAAATCGTTTTCAAAATAAAGCTGTATATCTTCACTAGTGCGAAAATCATTTGGTCGTTTAACTCGTCCATTTTGAGCAATTGTTCCTATTTCCGCTAACGGCTTCCCAACTACGATTCCACTAGGATTTAGTTTGGCACCATAATACAAAGCTCCAAAGGTTCCCATTGACATCCCAGATAAGATTAAATCGTTATCTTTAAAATGTAATTTTTTTAAGGTGTCCTTGATAACTTGAATGATTTGCTTTTCAAATGCATCATCGCCAAGATAAAAAGCTCCACCTTCCAAACGCCAATCAGAAATCAAAAGAAATGGTGCCCCAAAATTTTGCATCATCCGGCGTCCTTCATAGCCCTCTTTAGTTCTATATCCAGCAAAATAAACATTAAGTGGCGGCTTTAAGTCACCAGCATCAAAATAAATACCGACATTCCCATGTAAATTTTCATCTGAAATCACTTGATCATTTGGCATCATTTCACCATATGGTCCTCGAGAACGCCGAACGTGAAGGTCCCCAACTTTAACAGTTCCTTGACCTTTCCCATAAATTAAAATTTGAAAAAAAGTTGATCTCTCATCGCTAGAAATGGCAAAACTTTTTTGGAGTTGTTTACCTTGTAAAAAAACGGATTGAATTAATTCATGAGTCTTAGCATCAATTTTTGTGATTTTCATTCCAATACTACTTTGTTCTCCTTCTTGATAATCAAGGGAAATCTTATCGCCCATCTTTTCAGGAATATAAGTAGAATTATTGGGAGTCATCAATAGTTTCCAATCATCACTTGGTTTTAACTCTAATTCGCGATAAACCTCTCCACGCTGCGATATCGATTTAACTGACTTTTTATTAATGTGCCATCCACGTGCATCTAATCGATAACCATCTGGATCATAGTAAAAATAATGTTGAATGTCACTCATCATTTGTTGTGGTTTGGTATCAGCATCAAAAAAAAATGCTCCCTTAAGCTCTAAAATATGTTTACTTTCATCGCTTAACTTTACAGCTGAATTAACTAACAACTCATTAGCCGGTAATTTTTTTAAAATATCTAAATCTTCGAACCAAGGAAATCCTTCATCTAGAATAAACACTGCATTTCGATATGCAGAATTTAACTTCCCGTTCGTTTTAAATAACGGTTTGTTGGCCACAAATTGTTGATGAAGGTCTGGCTGATCTGATTGATAGTATTGAAAATCGTCACTTAAATAATCAGAATAAGTCGTCCAATCTCGATCACCAAATTGAATTACTGGGGTTATAATCTTTGGTTTAGCCATCCGTCATCACCACCTTCCAGCGCTTTAATAGTTTATCTGGTTCATATTCTTCTATTAAACTAACACTATCAACTAATCCCTGATTCCAATGATGTAAATCCTGTAAAAAATAATTAACCTGTTCAAGCAATTGACCACTAGTGGTTTTTTGGAATCCATTACCACCTTGATTAACCAAATCAGTTACAGCAAAACTTATAATTGGAACTCCTGTCGAGATTGCTAAAATTTGTTTACGCAAATCCGCCTGAACCCCTTGATCAATAAAAAGTCGAATTTTACTAAAAATTTCATTGATATCGTCCTTCTCAGTTACAAACTTAATCCTAGAAAGAAAATTACCAACACGATAAAACTGATGAATTTGTTCACTCCCCAGAAATTCTGGCTCGTCTTCTAAATGTTCATCTAAATAATCTATCCATTCAGCTTCTGTACTAAATGATTGTGGTTTCCCAATCTCAAAATATTTTTGATAATCACTACCATCGGGATCAACGGTTGTGATACTTTTTATCCATTGTTTTGCTAAAGATTTAATCAAATTTTGTTGCGCTGTTGGCGCATCCATCAATAAAATTATTTTTTCATTTTTTAACACCATAGGAAGGATGTTCGTCAAGCTTTTTTCGATCGTTTCGTTAGACTGCTGTTTAAACTGCCAATAAACAATTTGATCTTCAAATTCATTACTAGCACCTAAATTAAAATCAGTCGGATAAGGCTCGATTGCAGTAGTATCAAGTTTTTTATGATGACTAGTTTCACTTTTTGTAAATTGCTTCTCTAAAATTTGACTAGGAAAAATCCATTTTACTTTTTGATTAGATGAAACTTTATCTCTAACTTTAGCTAATGAAACATCCTGATCTAATAAAGCAATTTTACGAACGGCAGGGAGTTGTAAGTAAAATTGATTTTGCAGATCAGCCCCCGAACGAAATGCCGCAATTGCAACTGAAGGAAGTTTGAATCTTTTCCTATAAATCTCTTCTATTAATTGATTAACATCAGCATAGCTATTTTTTTAAAAAACTTTCGAAAATGAGTGCTAATTGTTACCTTATTTTTAGCATTCATTTCTGCTACTGCTTCATGAAATGGAGTAAACCATTTCATTTTGCTCATTTCTTTTTCATGTGTAAGCCATTTAGATGTGCTAAGAAAACCTCGATCATCGTAATTATCAATTCGAATACAACCATCGTCTAAAAAGTGAGTCACTTGTTCAATTTCAATTTGATTATGAAGTTGTACTTCCATTTTTAACTTGTTATTTTGATATAACCATATTTGATTATTACCATTGTTAAAAATTGGTTCCGTACCATCTGAAAGCGAAAAATCATAAATAGTAAGTGGCAATCCGTTTCGATCCTTTACTTGTTGTATATCATCAAACGCATTCCAATAAGGGACATTTTGTAATCCCGTCTCCTGCAAATCACGATTCAAGGTATAAGACTGCTGTAAAAAAGCCAATTGAACATGTTGGTTATGATCACTTTGCAACATTTGTGCCAAAACTACTTCTGGCAAATCAGCCAGTGCTTTATCCTGACAATCTTTAAAGTTTGGAATAATTAAGCTCAATTACGTCCCTCCTTAAAAAATACGATAATGATTCTTACTGTAAAGTGCGCGAATTTGATCCCACAAAACCTGAATTAAAGTAACCAAGATAGCTACGCTTCCGATATAGAGAGTGTAATTGGCAATCCCTGGATATTTCAGACCAATTATCAAAGGAATGACTGCCATAATAACAAAACATAATCCTCCGAAGGTTGCCATCGTGAAAAAACGATCTAACAAATATTTACTATTATCTGAACCTGAGAAAACGCCAAAAATGTATTCATTATTTTCTTTCATTTGTTTAGTCAAACGTAATGGCTGTACTGTAATAAAACCGAATGCATACGTCAACAACATGATAATAATCCCATAATTAACAATTCCTAATCCTGTTTGCTGATTTGTCATAAGCAAAATAAATTTTCCTAATCCAGTCTGACTAAAATCGTAATTACCTTGAACTAAGTTTCTAGGCAACATAAATAATGTAGATGAAAACATAAATGGCATTGCAACAGCGATTAACAATTTAAATGGAAGATAGGATTTGCTGCCACTTCCTTCCATTAATGGCTTTTGTAGTGGAATACGAAGTTCGATTTGCAACAACATAACTAAAATTATAATGACTAGAATCATCACAATTCCAGCAATTATTAAATTAATTGCAGTTAACTTATAATCAAATGACCCCCAACCAACTTGTAAAGTTTTGGGCAATCCCATCAGCACTCCTGGCAAAATCATCATCGAAATACCGCCCAAACCTTTATCATTGTTTAGATTACCTAAAAACACTGTAAACATAGCTCCTGCGACTAATACTAAAACAGCGCCAAAACTAATTATTGAAGTTGGTACCTGTGTGTTCCCTATATAAATCGGTTCAAGAGCTGGTTGAACGTATTGTAAAACCGGATATCCTTGCAAAAACGCAATAATCAAAGTAATGAATTTTTGAATATATCCTGCTTGATTAATTGACATACGATTAACCGACTCTAAATCTAATGATGTCACCGCCTGCCAAACGATTAACCCAGTCATATATGGACCCAATCCAAGTGAGAAAAGGGTCGGCACACTTAATTGTCCACCTACTGCTACTCCTAAAAATTGTAAATAAGTTTGTTTCTCTAAAGCTACGTGAGCAACCGTTGGATCAATTCCAGGCAATGTAACTGCTTGTCCTAACAAAAGAATAGTCAAGAAAAATAGCATCCAGAGCGTTCGTGATAGTAATGTATGTGTTCGCAAAAATTTCATTTTAATTGGTAACTTCCTTTTCTTTATGGAAATTCAATATCTACAGTTCCATCGTCTTGGGGAATTACATCAGAATTAGTGATATTTTTCACTACTTGCAGAAAAATTGCATCTCGCATTCCTTGATAAGATTTTTGTGCTTCCTTTTGGAACTCAAAAATCGGATTAACCTGTGCAATTGAACGGCTCTTAGTAACCCGCATTAACATGTAAAGCTGATCTACTTGATCTACCCATCCTTGATCAACCGATCGCAAAGTTGCCAGTCTTTCAAAGTATAACCATTGATCTTTATGTGGCAGCTTTTTGTGCATTGCTTTTACCCGATTGTGCATCACCTGAAACAGTAAATTTTCTTGTTCTTTATTAGACAAACTGTTTAAATCTTGATCTGCATGAAATGCAGAATCAATATTTTGATAAATAAACTCTAAAAGTGAACTGTCAGGATTAGGTAATTTCTCTTTTTCATAAGCAAACTGATGTGCAACCTTTTTAAAACAAAGTTCAACTACTGGAGCTAAATTTTGAGATTGCATAATTAAGTTTCGTTCTCGATAAACACTATCACGCTGTAAACGAGAGATTTCACCATATTGCAGCGTATCAAATCTAGCGTTCCGTTCCTGGTTAGTCAAATTCTTTTGAGAAGCATCAATGGCATTACGAAAACGTCCCTTATTATTTAATTCCTGTTTTTTATTATCAGCGTTTCGATATGCAAACTTACGAACGTGTTTAGAAGCATTTTCTGTGACAACTTTATCTTCTAGTGAAACGTAGAAAACACTCTCACCAGGTGCTCCTTGTCGTCCAGCCCTTCCTCGCAATTGATTATCAATTCTACGATTCTGCATCCGTTCGGTTCCTAAAACCAACAATCCACCTAATTTTTCAACTTCTTTATCAATTTGAATGTCAGTTCCTCGACCAGCCATTGAAGTTGCTACAGTTACAGCACCAAGTTCACCAGCATGTTTAATAATGTCAGCTTCTTTAACCTCGCTTCTAGCATTCAACAAGCTATGAGGAATTCGCTCTTTTAACAATAAATTAGAATAAAGAACCGATAGTTCTAATGATCCCGTTTCAACCAAAACAGGTCGTCCCTGTTCATGAGCCTTTTTAACCACATCTAAAGTTGCCATTAATTTAGCTCGATTCCCAATAAATAGGTGGTCGGGTAAATCTTTTCTAATATTAGGTTTGTTAGTTGGAACTTTAAAAACTGATAAATTATAAACTTCCAAAAATTCCTTTTTATCAGTAGCAGCAGTCCCTGTCATTCCAGCCAATTGATGAAACATGCGAAACAAATTTTGATATGTAATTGTAGCCATGGTTCGTTGTTCAACTGAAATTGGTAATTGTTCTTTAGCTTCCAAAGCTTGATGCATCCCCGCCTGCATTTTCATTCCTGGGAGTTCACGTCCGTTTTCTGCATCAATTAAAACTATTTCATTATCTTTAACAATGTAATTTTGATCTCGATTCTGTATATAATTAGCCCTTAAAGCTAAGACCAAATGTCGATAAAGATCTTTCCATTCTTTTGAAAGTAGATTGTCGACATCTAAGTATTGCTCCATCTTTACAATTCCAACAGGAGTAAACCAGGCATTCTTTAAGTCATCACTAGTTTCATAATCAGTGTCTTTTTTTAATAATCTCACGACCTGATCGGCAGTTTGATAGTAATTTGACTGAACTCTTGGAACTCCAGAAATGACTAATGGGGTCTGAGCAGTATCTAATAATACTGAATCAGCTTCATCAATTAAGGCAAAATTCAAATCACGTAAATGCTGATCACTAATCGACTTAGCAAGGTTGTCGAATAAATAGTCAAATCCCAAAGTACTATTCGTGGTATAAACAATATCAGACCCATAAATTTCATCTAAATCACGATCTTCTGGCTTGCTGCCAAGTTCTGGTACTGCACTGGCCCACAGTTAGACCCAGCCAACGATATACTTTTCCCATATCTTTAGCATCTCGATCAGCTAAATATTCATTGGCTGTAATTAAAAAATTACCTGATCCTAATAATCCATGGAGATACATTGGCATAGTAGCAGTCAAAGTTTTTCCTTCACCAGTCTTCATTTCAACAATATTGCCATCTTCCATGTCAACAGCTCCTAATATCTGAACTGGAAAGGGTCGCATTCCTAAAACGCGCTCACAAGCTTCACATACAACTGCATATGCCTGAGGCAGAATACTTTTTAATTTTTGGGGATTATCACGAACAACTTTGCGTAATTGTTGAGTTTGTTGTTGTAACTCATCATCATTCATTTGATGATATTTAGGAGCTAATGATTGAATCTTTTTAACTGTCTGTTGATATTTTTGTTTTTGCAATAAGCTGATAAAAATCACCGCCTTTCCAAATAAATACTATTAATTGATTATTATTTTTATAAGATATATAATAAAAACATTATGAAAAAAAACAAAAAATTACTTGATAAAGATTTGGAAAAACGTTTCAAAAAATTAGATAGACAACATCCAAAGCCTGAAAAAACAAATATTAGAGATATTATCTTAAAAATTACTATTGGTTTAATTGCAATTATTTTGATTGGAATAATGCTTCTTCCCACAATAATTAATCATTAATATTAATTAAAAAAATTATAATTAGGCCATATATATAATTATATCATCAATATTTGTGATGTAAATAAATATTGTTTACATCTCTGAAGACCTTAAACGTTGTCACAGCAATGATAATCATCACTTTTGTAGAATAAAATCATAAATATCTTTTATACAAAATAATAAAACGAAACTAAATTAATTACTTTAAACACTAAACATCGTATTCAGTGACTTTAATTAGATAGCTGATTTTTCTAGTAAGTAATAGATTGGTGACATGGTTTTACATCATTACGATATTCATAAATACCAATTTTATAATTATATAAAATTACATCACTTTCAAAACTAATTTTTTACATATTTTATTTTCAAAATTTTATTTAAATTTGATTTTCACAAAACTTAATTTTTAATCACGTAAATAATAAAAACAATATAATATGATTTAAATGATATGAACCACTTGGGGTTGGAAAATAAATCTAGCTTGAGGGGTTTTTCTTATATCTAAAATTAAATATGAAATAAATCAATAGTTATAAAAGATTGCTTTGATGGTATTAGTTCAACTACAACATCCAAAAAATATAATATTTCAACATTTATAATATCTCGTTAGATAATACAGTCATAAAACCATTGTCATATTTATAGCGATAATTTTAGTTCAAAAAATTTGAATAAGGTTCAAAAAATTATTAAATACAAAAAGGCCGAGATGAATAAAATCCATCTCGGCCTTTCTATTATTAAACTTTATTGTTTAAAACTTAATCCTACCAGTAATTATGTGAGCTACGGTAAGCTACGGCATTAGCAACTGAACCATAACGACTAATTGCGTATTGACGTGCAACGGCTTCCTGGTTAGCTGGTGAGTAATCACCATTTAAGTATGATGATAATAATTGGTATTTACCAATGTATTGTCCATTACGAGCTTTGTAGTTGTTACCTGATTCAACGGCAGCAATTGAATCTAATGAGCCATCGTTGTTTGTAGCAGCTGAATTGTTAGTAGTAGTTGCTTTAGCAGGAGCAGCTGCTTGGGCTGGTTGTGCAACTGCTTGAGTTGTTTGTTGTTTTTGTACTGGCTGTTGAGTAGCAGCTGGTTTTACAGTTTGAACTGGTTGTGCTGCAGGTTTTGCAGCTGGTTGTGTTTGTTGTGCAGGTGCTGCAACTTGAGCTGGTTTAGCTGGTTGTGCTGCAGGAGTTGTTGTTGCTGGTTTTGCAGCTTGTTGTGCTTGAACTGGTTGTGTTTGTTGTGCAGGTGCTGCAACTGGTGCCTTAACAGTAGTAGGTGCAGTTTGAGCACTTGAAGCAGCTACTTGAACATCGCCATCGTTACCAATGATAAATGTTTCACCAGCATAAATTCTGTTAATGTCTTGAATTTTGTTAGCTTCTTGCAAGCTTTGGATTGAAACATTGTAAGTTTTGGCAATCTTTGAAAGAGTGTCACCTGATTGAACAGTTACTTTAGTAGAAGCGTTAGCACTGTTTGCTCCAGCAAATAAAACACCTAGTGATACAGCACTTAATGCAACGATAGACTTAAGACCTTTTGACTTCATATATATATTACTCTCCTTTTTGTTTTCTTCTTAATTATTTTATTTTTTTGTTTGATGTTGATTTCGTCAATCAATCAACAATACCCATGTTAAAGACTCCACATTACAAACAGATTACAGACAGTTTAAAAAAAAACGGTTTTTTGTAATTATGTAATACAGCGTACACATTTTGTAACTTAACTCATGATTAAGCTGAATTTTGCAACAAAAAAACGTGCTTAGATTCATTTCAAGAACCTAAACACGCAATTTATCTTATTCTGATTTTAATACTACTGCTTGAAACGGTGCTAATTTATCAACATTCACTTGATGATCATCATGGTTATAAAGAGAATCAACAATCACTTCTCCTATGAATTGATGTCCTAAATCAACTAATTGATTATTTAAATTAACTAAAATAGTGATCTTTTGTTCTTGATACTCACGCTGATATCCAATGATATCCTTATCAGCTAATGGAAGTGGTTGTAAATTCCCTTCTATAAATAAAGACTTATATTGTGGGTCTTGCCGAATCTGCAAAATCCTCTTGTAAAAGTTCAAAATAGATTTTGGATCAGTTTCTTCATTAAATACATTGATTCCAGCACGATGATTCCCTGGATTAAGCCAAGGTTTATGGGTTGAAAATCCGGCAGTCTCACTATCATCCCATTGCATTGGTACTCTGGCATTATCTCGTGAACGCCAATTAACAAATTTAAGTGCTTCCTTTTCAGAATACCCGTTATTTAATGCACGTTGATAGTTATTTAATGAAGAAACATCATTAAATTGATCAATACTAGTCCGTTCAAAATTCTTCATTCCCAATTCTTGACCTTGATAAATGATTGGAACACCAGGTAAAAAGAAATACATTGCTGCCAAAGCTTTAGCAGCTGCTGGGGTTCTACTGTTTGGATCTTGAATGAATTTTGTCAATGCCCGATTTTGATCATGATTTTCAATCACATTTGCAAAATTACCATTTGCTTCCTTGATTGATTGTTGACTTGAAAACATTGTATGCGCTAAATCAGCTACTTGCCAATCATTTTTCCGATACCATTCATTCGGATCAGCCACATCAATATTCAAATAACTAAAATCAAAAATCATCGAGAAATAACCATTTGGTCCAACAAACTCAGACAAATCTTCTGGTTTAACCCCGTACGCTTCCCCGATTGTAACTGCATTATACTTTGCAAAAGTTTCATCACGTAGTTCACGTAAAAATTTACCAAGACCTGGACGATTAAGTCCTTTACGTTCTACATTAACTAAACCGTCACGCCCATCAGCTGGCAGACTAGCCCAGTCTAAGTCTTTTTTCAGTTGGGTAATGGCATCCAATCGGAATCCAGCAATCCCTTTTTCCAACCACCAGTTGATAATTTTGTACATATCTTGGCGTAATTTAGGATTTTCCCAATTTAAATCAGGTTGTTCAGCTGCAAAAGTATGGAAATAATATGTTCCTGGTTCTCCTGGAACTGGAGTCCATGTTGAACCACCAAATGTCCCCCGCCAATTATTCGGCGCTTTGCCATCATCTGTATGTTTAAAAATGTAATAATCACGATATTTACTTTGAGGATCATGCAAAGCCTTCTGAAACCATTCATTTTGATCAGAGGTATGGTTGGCAACCAAATCCATAATAATCTTAATTCCTCGGTCACGAGCCTTTCTGATTAATTCATCAACATCATCCATAGTCCCAAAAACAGGGTCGATTTGTTGATAATCAGTAATATCGTATCCCATATCAACCATCGGTGATTTATAGATTGGTGAAATCCAAATCGCTGTTACTCCTAAGTTCTGAATATAATCCAAACGAGAAATAATTCCCTGAATATCACCAATCCCATCGCCATTTGAATCTTGAAATGAACGTGGATAAATTTGGTAAATCACTTCATCCTTCCACCAATACTTATTATCCTCTGGTATAGCTTGAAAGTTTGTTTCATATTGCTTTGACATGTTGACCTCCTTTATTTGTGATAATTTAGTTAGATTATCATTTTAACAAAAAACAACTGCAATTTTAATGAAAAATAGCCATCACTTAAAATTAAGCAGTTGTTTTTGCCCTCATTTTATCACCATATAAGATAGCGGTTACATTTAGACACTTCAAGGGAACAAACCCCTTTTATTATGTTAGAATTTGGTATATTCTTTAGTATGTATAGAATTTTATAAAAGGAGTGAATGTTATGGCAACTGAAACACCAACACGAGCATTATTTATGCTTTTCGGTGGTACCGGTGATCTTGCTTTGCGAAAGTTATACCCTGCTATCTTTAACCTTTATAAAAAGGGTAGTTTGAGCAAGCATTTTGCACTAGTAGGTCTCTCTCGAAAAGAATTAACCGATGACGAATTCAGAGCAAAAATTATTGATTCCATTGCATCCGAAACCGATGACAAAGCACAAGCTGAAGAATTTGCAAGTCACTTCTACTGGAAGTCACACGATGTAAATAACCTTGGTCATTATGCAGAATTACGCACAATTGCTGATGAACTTGATAAAAAATACGAACTTGAAGGAAATCGTGTTTTCTACGTTTCCATGGCCCCACAATTTTTTGGTATTGTTGCCAAGAATTTAAAGGATCAGCATGTTTTATCTGAAAACGGCGGTTTCAACCGTTTAGTAATCGAAAAACCATTTGGTCGCGATTACGAATCAGCTAAAAAATTAAACGATGAATTAACGAGTGCTTTTAATGAAAACCAAATTTACCGAATTGATCATTATTTAGGTAAAGAAACAACTCAGGCAATTCCTGTGATTCGTTTTGGCAATCCAATCATTGAATCAGTTTGGAACCAAAACTTCATTAAAAATGTTCAGGTAACTCTTGCTGAAAGTTTAGGTGTCGAAGATCGAGCTGGATATTATGATACAGCTGGTGCCCTTCGCGACATGATTCAAAACCATGCCCTCCAAATTGTTAGTTATTTAGCAATGGACGAACCTAATACTTTTGTTGATACAGAGATTCGGAAAGAAAAAGTTAAAGCATTAGAAAGCATGGAGATTTATGATGCTGAAGGTGTTAAACAAAACTTTGTCCGTGGTCAATATGGCGCAGGTGATGGCTCTCCAGCCTATCGTGACGAACCAGGCGTTCCAAAGGATTCTAACAATGATACGTACGCTGCCGGGAAGATTGTTTTCAACAATCCACGCTGGGGTAAAACACCTTTCTACGTTCGCTCTGGTAAAAAATTAGCTGCTAAACAAGGTCGAATTGATATTGAGTTCAAGAAACCGTTAGTTGATATTTTTGCCAAGGGAACTAAACAACCCCAAGAATTACAATCAAATGTCTTATCATTATTGATTGATCCTAAAGTCGGGATTGTTTTGAACATCAATACCAAAAACTCTGAACAAGGTTTCCATACTGAAACCGTTGATTTAGATTACGTTCAATCTCCAGAACGGGCTGCTGAAGTTCCTCTTCCATATGAACGTCTTTTCCATGACATCTTAAATGGCGACGGAACTTACTTTGCTAGCTGGCCAGAAGTCGCTGCTGCTTGGAAGTTCGTTGACCCTATTCAACATCTTTGGGATGCTACTCAACCAGACTTCCCTAACTACAAACCAGGTTCAATGGGTCCTAAAGCGGCCGATGATCTCTTGGCACGTGATGGAAACTCTTGGTATTACCCTAACGTAAGATAATAAAGCGTTTTCAAAAAATGGGTAAATCTATTTCACAATTTTAAAATGTAATGATAAACTATGTGTGTAGCAGAAATACAAAACATGTATACAAAAAGGAAGGTATATTATGGCTGACAAAAAAGCAAACATCGGAGTTGTTGGTATGGCTGTTATGGGTAAAAACCTTGCCCTTAACATTGAAAGCCGCGGTTACACCGTAGCTATCTACAACCGTAGCGCATCAAAGACTGAACAAGTAATGAAGGATCATGCTGACAAGCACTTGCTTCCTGCATATAATCTTAAAGATTTTGTTGAATCAATTGAAAAACCACGTACTATCTTAATGATGGTTAAAGCTGGTAAACCAACTGATGCAGTTATTAACGAAATTCTCCCACTTCTTGATAAGGGTGATACTCTTATTGATGGTGGTAACACTAACTTCCATGACACCATGGCAAGAAACGAAGAACTTGCTAAATCTGGTGTTAACTTCATCGGAATGGGTGTATCTGGTGGTGAACTTGGTGCCTTACAAGGTCCTTCACTTATGCCTGGTGGTCAAAAAGAAGCTTATGATCGTGTTGCACCTATCTTGGAAAAGATTGCTGCAAAAGCTGAAGATGGCAAACCATGTGTTGTCTACATCGGCCCTAACGGTGCTGGTCACTATGTAAAAATGGTTCATAACGGTATCGAATATGGTGACGAAGAGTTAATCGACGAAAGTTACAACATTCTTAGAAATGCTGCTGGCTACTCAGTTGACGACCTTGCTAAAATCTTCAAAGATTGGAACAAAGGCGAACTTAACAGTTACTTAATCGAAATCACTGCTGACATCTTAACTAGAAAAGATGATCTTGGCGATGACAAGAACAAACCTATCGTTGATGCTATTCTTGACCGTGGTGCTAACAAAGGTACTGGTAAATGGTCTTCAGAAGATGCTCTTGACGAAGGTGCTCCTCAATCAGTTATTACTGAATCAGTTTACGCACGTTTCGTTTCAATGTTAAAAGACGAACGTGTTGCTGCTTCTAAAGTACTTCATGGCCCAGCTAAGAAACCTAAGTTTGGTAGCGATGATATTGTTGAAGATATGCGTCAAGCATTATACTTCGGTAAAATCATGAGTTACGCTCAAGGTTTTGAACAAATGCGTATGGCTTCAGATAACTATGACTGGAACCTTAAGTATGGTGAATTAGCTCAAATCTGGCGTGAAGGATGTATCATCCGTGCTCAATTCTTAGACGAAATTACTAAAGCCTTTGAAAAGAACCCTGATCTTAAGAACTTGTTAATGGATCCATTCTTTGGTGACATTGCTAACAAGTACCAAGACTCAGCTCGTCGTATCGTAGCCTTTGCTACTGAATACGGTATTCCAGTTCCTTCATTGGCAGCTGCTGTTTCATACTTTGATTCATATCGTGCAGAAGTTCTTCCCGCTAACTTATTACAAGCTCAACGTGATTACTTCGGTGCTCACACTTATGAACGTACTGACCGTCCAGGTAACTTCCATTACCCATGGTACGAAGAACAGTAGAAATTATTCTATCAAGAATATAAAAAAGAATCGACATATGTCGATTCTTTTTTATTTAGGATAATTATTATACCAACTTTTCATATAGTGGCAGCAATGTCTTTAAAGTTTGTTCTAAATCATCATCAAGTGCACTGGTTCCAAAACGCTTATCACCGCGTTCAATTTTAATACCGATTAAAACGTCGAGTGCTTTTACTTTCTTAAATTGTTCTACAACCTGAGAATATTCGGATAATGGCAGCGTTTGATTAACCATATGATTTTGACTAAGGACAAAGTAACTAGGTAATTGTTCAACTAGTTTTCCTAGGGCTTTCAATTTAGGATAAATTACATCCGTTTGCTTAGGTTTCATATTACTTTCCACCGCTAAATATAAATAAAGATTATCATGCCAAAATCCAAGCTCAAAATGAGGAAGCATTTTATATCCTCGCTTATTAGTTGAAAAGGCAACCCAGGTAGTGTCAGGGGCATTGGTTGTCCGCATCCGATGTTTGGCAACGTGATCAAACCACGCTTCACCAGTTGCTGCTTCCAGAACTCTTAACATTGGTACTGCCATTTTTTCAAATTTAGGATCAATAGTTGCTCTAATCTTTTCCATTCGCCCCGATAAAGTTGGATCAGTAAAAACCAAAAAGTCAGAATCAGTAAACATTTTTACACCTCGTATAATTAAAATAAAAGTTGCAATGATTAATAGTCTTAGTAATTATATTAGTTTAAATATTAATCATACATCGTTCGGCGATGACCAATATTGATTGCCGTAACAACTAAATATTGATCTTCAATTTCGCAAATTGCTCGATAATTTCCAATCCGATAACGCCATTTCCAACTTTGATTACTAGTCAATCCCTTGCCAATTCGACGTGGATTATCAATACCATCAACATTGTTAAGCAGCCATTGTAAAATTAATTTAGCTTGATGTTTATCCATCTTTTTTAACTGCTTTTTTGAAACTGATGAAATTCTTAATTTATAATGCTTTCTTTCCATTGATTATTAACCTACCTTTGTTTGATCTCACTAATAATATAGGTAAGTAAAAAAATAATTTATTTGTCTAACAAATCTAAATCCCTCATGACTTTTTCAATTGGTTCTGATTTTTTATTATCTTTCAACCATAATTTGTGAGCCGTCACTGCCGTTTGTCGATCATATTCATCTTCAATTTGTTCAATTGAATAATTTTTAACTAGTTCTGATAATGAAATTCCATAAAAATCAGCCATTTCTTGTAACCATTCCTTTTCTTCAGTGGATACTCTCACAGTAATTGTAGCCATTAACAACAGCTCCTCTCTTTTGTATTACATTGTAACACAAAAAAACAATGTCCGTTTCTCCCTTCTTTAATATATACGAATGATTAAGTATTCCCTATTTACAAGTCAAATTTTTCAGCGTACATTATAATTGTAGTAAACTAAAAGTAGTAAATAAGAAGAGAAGTCAAACCAATGACTGACAAAGAGCATAAAGTTTACAATAACTATTTCTTTAATGAATCCGCTTATGATTATCATGATGGCGGCTATATTCCATTAGAAGTATCCGACGCACCAGAAAGCAAATTAAACATTCCTGAAGTGCTAAAACCTGATAAGGAAACTGATACCGATATTTGGTATACAGTTGAAGCACAACCGGGTGAAACTCAAATTCTACCTGGTAAAAAAACTAAAACTTGGGGCTATAATCAAAGTCTCTTAGGTAAAACCATTATTTATGAAAGTGGCAAAAACTACCACGTTACTTTAAAAAATACTTTGCCTGAATTAACTACTTTTCACTGGCATGGTCTTGATGTTCCAGGTCCTTACGTTGACGGTGGCTGTCATGCTCCCGTCTTCCCAGGCAAACCTAGTGAAATCAACTTTAAAGTCGACCAACCCGCTGCTACTTTATGGTTACATGCTCACCCATGTCCATTAACTGGATGGGATGTTTGGCATGGATTAGCTGCTCCTGTAATTGTTAAAGATCAGGAAGAAGCCAAGTTACCATTGCCACGTAATTATGGAGTGGATGATATTCCTGTGATTTTACAAGATCGAACCTTTGATGAAAATAATCAATGGAATTACGATAAGGATTACGATCCTGATGGAACTGAAGGAAAAACCGCTCTAATTAATGGAACGGTCAACCCCTACTTTGATGTTACAACCCAAAAAGTTCGACTTCGTTTCTTAGACGGTTCTAACCGTCGTGAATGGCGCTTACATTTAAGTGACGACCTCGTGATGACTCAAGTAGCATCTGATGGCGGTATTTTACCAGAACCAGTCTACATGACTAAACTCATGATTACTTGTGCTGAACGTGCTGAAGTTATCTTAGACTTCGGTAAATATAAACCTGGAGATGAAGTTACCCTTTATTCAGACGATACTCCAATTTTAAAATTCAAAATTCATGCATTTGCTCCTGACAATACCGAAATTCCAGACCAACTAACCAAGATTGATTATCCTGAAGTTGATCCATCTGCTCCGGTTCACCAAGTGGTAATGTCTGGAACAGATGAAGAAGTCGAAATTAATGGTAAAAAATTCGGTATGATGAGAATCGATGATCGTCAAGAACTTGGCAAAACAGAATATTGGGATATTACTAACACTAACGATTGTTGTGGTGGAATGATTCATCCTTACCATACTCACGGCGGTCAATTTAAGGTGATTTCTCGTAATGGAAAAGCTCCTTATCCAAATGAACATGGTTATAAAGATACGATTGGCGTGAATGCCGGTGAAACTGTTCGAGTTAAAATGCGATTTAACTATCCTGGAATCTTTATGTATCACTGTCATATCATCGAACATGAAGATGGCGGGATGATGGCCCAAATGCAAGTTTGGACTAAAGATGATCCACATAAGAAATACAAATTAATGGATATGAAGACTTTATTAGATGCTCTCGCTGAAGAACGTCATTGTCTTCCCGACCAACTTGTTATTAAAAGTATGGAATCATACAAAAAGATGGGCATGGATATGTGTTAATAAATTAATTATTAAAGTTGTTCTCAATCAAAGTTGAGAGCAACTTTTTTTGCTTTAGTTTCAGAATATCTAACATAAAATATCGGTGCATGATAAAATTAAAAGTATAATAAAAAGCCAAATATAATTTTATGAATATTTAAAGGGGAACAAGTATGGCACAAAAAAATGATCGTAAAATGGTACGGGGATTAAAAAATCGACATATTCAGTTGATTGCCCTCGGTGGTACCATTGGAACCGGACTGTTCTTAGGGTCTGGTGAATCTATCAGTTTAACCGGACCTTCTATTTTATTAGCGTATACCATCACCGGAGTAATTTGTTTCTTAATCATGCGAGCTTTAGGTACTTTATTATTATCTGATTTAGAAGCAAATTCATTTATTGAACCAATTGCTCACTTTCTAGGAACGACTACTGGCTTTGTTGCCGGTTGGACGTATTGGATGTGTTGGATTATTGGAGCAATTGCTGAAGTAACTGCGGCGGGGATCTATATTAATTTTTGGTTTCCAAATATTCCGTCTTGGCTAACTGGGTTAGTAATTCTATGTTTAATCTATGCTCTCAACACGATTAACGTGGCAGCGTATGGGGAAAACGAATTCTGGTTTGCTTTAATTAAAGTGCTGGCAATCATCGCCATTATTGCAATTGGGGTAGTTTTAGTATTAATCAACTACAAAACTCCTACTGGTCACGCCTCCGTCAGCAACTTATACAGTCACAAGTTCTTTGGACATGGCTGGCAAGGGTTTGCCCTATCATTTCAAATGGTAGTTTTCTCATTGACAGGAGTTGAGATGATTGGAATGACTGCTGGAGAAACCAAAGACCCGGTCCACGTCATTCCTAAAGCTATTGATGCGGTTCCTTTCAGAATCATTTTATTCTATATCGGGGCTTTAGCTGCCATCATGTGTGTAATTCCTTGGCAATCCATTTCTCCAGATGCTAGTCCTTTCGTAGCAGTCTTTAAAAACATTGGAATTACTGGCGCTGCTGGAATCGTTAACTTTGTAGTTCTAACTGCCGCTACATCTGCTTGTAACTCTTCAATTTATACGACGGGACGGATGCTATTTTCCTTAACTAATGGAAGTAATAACAAATTCGCTAACAAACTAGGAACTCTTTCTAAACGTCGCATTCCGCAAAATGCAATTACCTTTTCGATTTTGGTAGTTGGAATTGCTACATTATTAAATGTGATTATTCCAAAAGGAGTGTTCGTGTTTATCGCCAGTATATCAACCACCCTCTTCTTATTCATGTGGTCATTGATTATTCTGGCGCAAATGAAATATCGGAAACAAGTTGATAAAGCTGGCAAAGCTGATAAATTGATTTTCAAAATGCCGCTTTATCCTTTCTCAAGTTACTTAGTTTTAGCATTCCTAATCTTTGTCGCAATTGTATTACTCTTTAAAACAAGTTCTTTGATTGCCTTGATTGGTTCATTAATCTGGATTGGAGCCTTGTACTTGATTAAGATTCGTAAGAATAAACGAAAAGATGCTTTAAAATAAACAAAAATTACAAGGGCAAAAAACCTTAAGTTAGATTTGTCGTCTAACTTAAGGTTTTTTATTATTTCTAAAATTAAATATAAAGTAAATAATTATAAAATTTTGTAAGGAAAGAGATTATAACTTGAGATGTAAAATTATTTTTTAACAACTAACTTTAATAGAATTTATTATTGTTTCTAATAAATTGTTCAATCTAGTATTTAATTCATACCCATTACGCCAAACTAATGAAATATATACTTGAGGGATTTTATCATCATTTAATTTAATTGGAACTATCTTATCCCTTAATTTAATAGCATTACTAAGTAACAAAGAAATCCCAATATTCTTTTGAACAAGTTCCTCAATTAACTCTGGATCTCTAGTCCGATAAACTACATTAAGCTTTTTAAACTGTTTATTTTTAATATTATCAATCACATTTGCTTGAATAAAGCCATCAGTCATTTGAATGACTTTTTCTGAATCTAAATCTTGTAAATTGACAAACTTTTTATTGGCTAAATGATTTTGCTTGTTTACTATCAATTCAAAATTATCTTTGGTTAAAATCTCAGACTGAAATCCATTTAATTAATGGGCTCAATTGAAGCTAATATTGTTATATTAAGATCTCCGCGTTTTAACATTTTTATCAATTCCACCGAGTTGTCATCTACAATATTTAGGTTTATCAATGTCTTATCATTTAAATGTACAGCAACTTTAGGAAAATAAGTGTTATTAATCATTGGTGGCATACCTAAGTTAATTTTTAAGCGTTTTTGGCATTCTTTAGTTTCATTATTAAGGATAGACAATTGATCAACAATTATTTTTGAATATTTATGCATCTTTTCCCCAGCAGATGTTAAAATTAATTCATTCGGTTTAGGGTTATGAACAACTAAACGACAACCAGCTTCGTTTTCTAAACGTTTAATTTCTCTCGAAATAGTTGATTTGTAAACATGAAAAGCCTCTGCCACATTACTATAATTTTTTAGTTCAATTAATTTTTCAAAGTATTGTAAGCTTTGTAATCTCATTCTAAGTCATCTCTTTTTCATTATATAATCGTGTAACACTATATTATATAATATACATGTCACTTTGACGAATATTATCCATATAGTTATAAATGCGAGTATGGTAAGTTTTTCTAAAAAAGTTTGTTAACTAACATACATAAAAATTTCATTAATTAAAAATAAAAACAGACCTTACATTGCATAAGTTCTGTTTTTCCAAAGCTTATTCTATCCACTTTTCACATAATTTAATATTAGTGAATTTTAAGACACACTTATTATCACCAATTTTAAAAATTAACTTACTTTAATTGAATCAACGACAGTATTTATCAATTTCTGTGTTCGTTCATTTATTTTACGACTTGTACGCCAAATTAATGATATGTATACATCAGGAATATTATAACAATCCAAATCAATTGTTAATAAATCATCTTTTTCATCTATCTCTTCACCAAGTATCATAGATATCCCAACATTTGCAGAAACTAACTCCTTAATCAACTCTGGATCTTTAGTTCGATAAATAACGTCAAGAGCGTCGGGATATTTTTTCTTAATTTCATTAATTACATCTGCTTGAATAAAGCCATCGTCCATTTGAATAACTTTTTGGGAATCTAAATCCTTTAATTCAATTTTCTTCTTATTTACTAAAGAACTTTGTTTACTTACTATTAATTTAAACTTATCTTTAGCTAAAATTTCAGAATGAAAATCCTTTAATTTGATTGGCTTTACTGATGCAACAACTGCCATATTAAGTTCATCTCTTTTTAATAATCTTAATAATTCTTTGGAAGTTCTATCAACAATTTTTAAATTCAACAACATACTATTGCTTAAATTCATAGCTACTTTAGGAAAATAAGTATTATCAACCATTGGTGGCATTCCTAATTCAAGATTTAATTGCTGCTGATACTTTTTAAGATCATTATTAATTAATGGTAACTGACCAACCATCACTTTGGCATATTTATGCAGTGCTTTCCCAGCTGAGGTTAAAATTAGTTCATTACGTTTGAAATTATGAATAACTAAACGACACCCTAAATCTTTTTCTAGTCTTTTAATTCCCATTGAAACTGTAGATTGATAGACGTTAAAATAATCAGCCACACTACTGTAATTTTGTAGTTCAATTAATTTTTCAAAGTATTGTAAACTTTGTAGATTCATTCTAATCTCCTATTTTAAATCATTCAACTTTCTTTAGGTTATCTAAAATAAATTTATATCTTTATATAGTAGACACTTATTGAAAGTGTAAAATTTTAATTGCTCATTTTATCATTTTTTTGCAATTATTATAAAAATTAAGTCAAAGATAATCATCATACTATTTTTAAACATCATGTTGTGCAAATTATAATAAAACATGATTTTGTAAAACTTATTATAACTATATCATTTTTCATTATTACTGTCATAATTTTTCGTTATGAACAAGGCATACTTCTCAACATAACAATTAAAAATTTAAAACTTAACCCTAAAATTATTTAAAATATTAACATTATTGCACAATTAAAAGCTTAAAGCTTCAATGTATTGTGAGATAATTGGGTTATAATTGATATATCATTTTTAATGATTTCATAAAACCATTTTCATAAAAGTTAGTAATTACAAATCGCAAGTTGTGTAACATTATATTTAATCAAATAGTTTATAGTTATATAATAGTGATAAGTACTTTTTTAAACTTAAGCAGGTAATAATAATGAAATTAACTAGTTTACAATATTTTGAAAAATTAATTGAACTAAAAAATTATAGCGAAGTAGCAAAGTATTATGGCATTACTCAACCATCAGTTTCAATGAACATTAAAAGGTTACAATCTGAATTTAATGATCAACTATTTATCATTAATCCAACTACTGGTAATATAAAATTAACTAAAGCCGGAAAAGACTTACACAAACATGCAAAAGTAATTCTACAACAATGGGAAAAACTTGAAACTGGCATTGAAAATAGAAGTTTACAAGATCTCAATTTAGGAATTTCTCATTTGATTAGTGATGGCTATTTTCCAAGTTTATTAAATAAATTAAATAGTGAAAAAATTAATTTAATCGAAAATGATAAAAAAAATTATTGAAAGCTTTGAAGCTTGGAGATTTAGATTTAGCATTAGTTGAATCAACCACTCCTATTAGAGAACCTGGAATTAAAGCTGAAATTGTTGAAACCGATCAAATTAATATCATTGTAAGTAAAAATAATAGTTTGGCTTCTAAAGCTTATATTGATTTTAACGATTTAAAACAAATGCCCTTTATCACAACACAAAATAAATGTTTAAAAGAATACTTATTTAAGTATTTTGAACAAAAATATGAAACTTCTATTTCTGTTATCTCTTGTTCAGGTGATCCTAATTTAATTAATCAATTAGTCCAAAAAGACATTGGTTATTCATTTTCATTAAACCAATGGTTAACAAAAGACATTAAAAATGGATTAATTGCATTGAAAGTTAAAAATAATGAATTACCAAGTTTTGTTTTATCAATTATTTATCCACAAAAACATAAATTAAATGATGAAGAAAAAAATCTCATAAATACAATAAAAGAAGTTTCAGTCCAGTAAATTAATTTAAAATCAATAAATTTATCAAGTACATATTCACATAGTCTAGTAAGATAAATTAATAATATTAGGAAAAGATTTCGGGGCTACTGATACTCAATTTTTAAAAATACAAATTATATTGATAAACCTACTGAAATTAATCAGTAGGCTTTTTATTTTTCTATTTGAATTATTTATATAATTACAAACTAACAAGGATGAACTATTAATTATGAAAAATAAAAATATTAATAAAATATTATTATTATCAGAAATAGATTTGATATGCTTCACAACCTAACTATATCTTTTAAGGACTTTGAAAATAACAAAATATTCGCTAATTTAGAAAAGACACTGAAATACCCTAAAAAAACTTTACTTGTTATCTAACCTTTTCAGTATTGTATTAATATCATTCATTTACTTATTTTGTTGAGATAAAGTTTCACCCAATTGTTTTAAATTTGATGGAGCGTCATCTTTTGCTAGACAAACTCTAACAATAGTCAATTTTTCTTCACTTAAATTTATTTTTTTCATGGCAGCTACTAATTCGTTCTCAGTTTTTACATCAAAATACTCATACTGATCTTTTGATGCTCCAAAAGCCTGAGGAATTACTGCGTAATCTAATTGGGGAACATCATTATATGGTTCAGTCATGCCATGAATTACCCTTTCAACTGTATAACCACGATTATCCAAGATAAAAATGATGGGTTTCAAATTGTTTTTAATTGCAAATGCCATTTCTTGAATCGTGAGTAGTAATGATCCTTCGCCAACTGATAATACTGTTCTTCTCTTAGGAGCAGCTGGTTCACTCCCTAGGGTTGCTGGAAATGAATACCCGATTGAAGACCAACTAGGCTGACAAATAAAAGTAACATCTGCTGGAAGTTTGACTAATGATAATCCAAAAGTAGAGGTCCCCTGGTCAACCACCACTGTATCCCCTGATTTTATAAAGTCTTGCATTGCATTTATATAAAAATTCTGAGTCAATAATTGATCTTTAGAATTTATTTGGGAAATTTTATTAATAAATTTTATTTTTTTATGATTAACATTTTCTAATTTTAATTTACTAATTTCTTTAATTACTTTTATAAAGCTATTTTCATGATAATATGTAAATATTTCAGAATAAAAATCAATTCTACTTGAATTAATATCAATTGTATTCTGGTTATTAAAAATCTGATCAAATCCACCTATATTAGTGTCAAAAATCACTGTTCCTAATAATAAAACTAAATCTGCATTTTCTATTAATTTATTTGTTTCTGGACTAGACAACTTACCATTGTAAGTTCCAATAAATTGGTCTAAAGATTCATCAATCGTGCCTTTACTTTCAATTAAATCCGCAAAAGGAATTTGGTTATCAATAATTAACTTTTTTACTTCACTTGATAGACCAAATCGTTCAATATCTTCACCTACAATTATAATAGGACTTTTAGCGTTTTTAATTTCATTAATAACGGTTTGATTATCCACCTGATTACTACTATTACTTTTATCTTCAAAAAGTTGTGGAATTATCTTTTTAAAAATTGGATTAAGTGGCATATCTGCGAGATTACTTGGAAAATTTAAATATGCAGGTCGTTTATTATCAATTACATATTTAATAACATCATTAATGGTACTTACTGCATTATCTTTAGTCAGATAACCAGTTTTAATTCCCAAATCTTGATGTACTTTTCTAAAATGATTAAATGTACCATCTCCCAAGCTATGGTGCATTAACTTATGATTATTTTGAACTTGAGTACTAGGACTACCTACAATTTCTAATACTGGAACTCTTTCAACTTTACTTCCAGTAATACCATTAATAGCGCTAAGTTCACCGACTCCAAAAGTAGTTACAAAAGCAGCAAAACCATTTTGACGAGCATATCCATCTGCCATATAAGCTGCATTTAATTCATTCGAATTTCCTCGCCACTTCATATCATTTCTTTTAGTAATATGATCCAAAAAAGACAAATTGTAGTCTCCTGGAACACCTAAAATATCCTTAACATTTAAGTAATACAAAACATCTAATAAATAATCAGAAATCGTATACATTATATTACACTCCTAAATTTATATTTTTTAAGCTCAATTATAATTCAATACTTTGCTAAAAAATGCTCCATAAATTAGAGTTTTAACTAACTTATAGAACATTCCATTAATACTAAGCAAATTTATTTAATTCTAATCTTTTATTTTTCATCTGGATTAGGTCCAAGTAAAGCACTAGCTGGATTATCCAAATCAGGTTTTTCAGATTTTACAATTAATTGTTCATTAACAAAAGCCAATTGTCCCAATTTGCTTAATTCACGGCCATAACCAGAACCTTTTACTCCACCAAATGGCAATTCTGGCAAAGTAGTTAATCCATTATTAACAAATACCATCCCGGTTTCAAGTTTAGCAGCAACTTCAGCACCATGATCTTCATTTCCAGAAAATACAACTCCACCTAAACCATATGAAGAATCATTGGCTAAGTCAATTGCTTCTTGTTCACTATGAACTTTATATACTTCAGCGACTGGACCAAAAAATTCAGTATCATAAGCTGGATTATCTTTTGAAATATTGGTTAAAATAGTTGGCATAAAGAATTGACCAGGCAAATCAATTTCCTTATTACCATAAATTACTTTAGCACCGTGTTCGATTGCTTCATTTACTTGCTGTTGTAACTTCTCTTTTGCCTTTTCACTGTGCAATGGAGCTAAGGTAGTTTTAGGATTTAAAGGGTCCCCTGGTTTAACTTTACTAAAACTACTAATTAATCCATCAATAAAATCATCATATACATTATCCATTACAATAAAACGTTTTGGAGAAGCACAAACTTGTCCAGCACCATATAAACGACTGCGACCAGCAATACTTTTTACATCATCAAGATTGGCATCGCTCAATACAATGAATGGATCTGTTCCACCTAATTCCATGGTACTCTTCTTTACATTTTTACCTGCAACACTTGCAACTGCTGAACCACCACGCATTGATCCTGTTAATGTAACTCCTTGAACAATTGGACTTTCAATTGCTTTTGTCACTTGATCATAGGTTAAAAACATATTAGTAATCGCACCTTCAGGTACCCCAGCTTCTCGCATAATCTTTATAAATAGTTCTGCAGAAGCCGGGGTATTAGAAGCGTGCTTTAAGATCATAGAATTTCCAACCATAAAGTTAGGTGCAAATACTCTCATTATTTGATAATAAGGGAAATTCCAAGGCTCAACCATCATCAAAGCCCCTAATGCCCGTTTATAAACTTTGGCTTTACCAGGAGCAATCGTATCTATACTATCTGGTTTTAATAATTCTTTACTGTGTTTAGAAAACCAATCAGCGATTAGGGCACATAATTCAACTTCTCCTCGTGATTCAATGATTAATTTTCCCATTTCCATCGTACATGTTTCAGCAAGTTCATCTTCATGTTTTATTAAAACTTTAGAAACATTCTGTAAAATTTTACTACGTGCTTCAATATCTTGCTTTTTCATATCTTTAAATGAATCGTTAGCTGCTTCCAATGCTAAATCTAATTGATCTTGGGTAGCAAAATCATATTCACCAAGTACTTTATTATTAAATGGATTAATTGATTTATAAGCCATCTTAGAATCTCCTTTATAATCATTTATTTTTTACGTAACAATCGTAACATAACATAATAAATTTAATGCATTTCTTATTCTTTTTCTAAGTGTTTCTTTTAGCCAATTTTATTATCATTACTATGTTGAGTAAGCGATTAAAAGGAAGTTTCATTTAAAGATGTTTTTTAAAAATGTAATTACTAGATTTGATTTTTCATTATCACATTTGTAAAACAAAAACACCTTCTTAGAAATTTTCTAAAAAGGTGTTTTATTATAATAAAATCACGATAAATAATTTTTCTTATTAATTATCCTTGATCATTGTGTAATTGTGGATCAGCAGGCTTAACCTCAGGGATTCCACCCATTGCTTCAGGATTTTCCTGATAAGTGAATTTTTCACCATCTTTAGCAACTTGACCTTCAAAAGCACGTGATCCATCTCCATCAGAGAAATTCATTAGAACGTGGCTAAACTCACTATGCTCAATATCTTTCATGTCACCAGGAACAACTACGCCATATTTTTCCTCAAGTTCTTCTTGTGCTTTCATAAATTGTAATTGATGTTGAGTTTCACGAGCAAGTAAAAATTTAAGCATATCACGAACACCTTCATCTTCAGTCATGGAATAAAGACGACTTACTTGTAATCTTGCTTCTGATTCTCGAACTACGTTAAATCTCATATCAGCAACCAAATTACCGCTTGAAGTAGTGTATCCAGCATTCCAAGCAACTCCATTAGGATTATTTAAACTAGCATTTAATCCGTGAACTAATGCATGTTCTGGATCCATTCCAGCCATTGTAGCAGCTAATGAAGGATCTTTTTTCAATGTTTCTTCATTTTTATAAAATGGAGCATCTTCTAATGGATAACCAATCATCGTTGATATCATTTCAATGTGGGCAAGTTCTTCAGTTCCAGTATCTAAAAGTAAATCTTTATACTTTTCATCACCAGTTGATGCCCAACCTTGAGAAAGATAAGATAACATACCGGTTGTTTCGCCCCATTGTCCACCAAGAGCTTCTTGCAAACGTCTTGCCATGATTGGGTCTGGGCGATCAGGTTTGGCATTGTATTGTAGTTTTCTTGTGTGTTTAAACATAAAGATACCTCTTTCATAAATTAATAGATAATAACCAAAATACATGTATTTTGTAAAACATTATTGCGCACAATTAAATATACCACATGAGGATTAATTATCATAGTAAAATATTTCATTTTTGAAATATAATACGCTTACTTATTTTATTGAGGTAAAATTTCAACCAACTATTTCAAATTTCTAGTGAATCATCTTTAAATAAAATAAGTCTAACAATGGTTGATTTTCTTTACTTAAATTTTCTAATAGTTAAATTAATCAGTTTTTCCAAAATATTTCCGTGCCAAGCGTTGTTCAGTTCCATCCTGACGAAGTTCAGCGATTGCCCAATTTAATTTGTGGCGTAAGGTCTTATCTTCTTTTCGAACCCCAACTGCCATTTCATCAGGTGGAAAAGTTGTTTCCACAATTTTTAACGGAATCGTTTGCTGGTTGTGTGCTAGATAATACCGAGCATAATCTTCGTCAATCAGAACTGCTCCCAAGCGTTTAACTTTGACATCATTAATTGCCTTGTCAAAAGTATCATACTGAACTGGCTTACTGGTTAAATATTGTTTCAAAACCTTGGGATCTTGTTGAAATAAAGTGACTCCTGATGATCCAGATTGAACTCCCAGGTGTTTGCCGCGCATGTCTTCTGATTTGTTTACTCCGGAATCAGCTCGTGTCAATAAGACTTGTCCTGTACGATGATACCCATTTGTAAAAGCAACGTGCTGCTTTCTCTCGGGCGTAACGGTATAACCATTCCAAATTGCATCAATATGGTGAGTATTTAATTCTGTTTCCTTCATTGACCAATCAATAACCTGAAATTCTGGTTTTAAGCCTAACTTTTTACAGGCTGCTTGTGCCATTTCAACATCATAACCAACCAACTTGTTATGTTTATCCCGAAATCCCATCGGCACAAAGGTATCGTCAATCCCAATCTTAAGCGTTTTTTCATGTTTCAGGCTGCTCCAACTATCAGTACGATGATTAAAACGATACCAAATTGTTCCAGCCACTAATACTAGTAAAACAAGAACCAAAAGATTACCAAGTAATTTTTTTCGTTTTGAAGTCATCAAAGTTTCCTTTCTAACGCTCCACGTCTTTCCCAAAATCTAAAACTTCTCCAGTCAAACTTTTGGCAAAAGGTAAATCATGGGTAACTACAATCTGAGTTACGCCGCGCTGTTGGAGTTTTTGAATGACTTCGGTTACTCGTTCCGTCGCCTTTTTGTCTAATCCGGAAGTGGGTTCGTCATAAGCTAATATACCTGGATTCATAGCTAATGCTCTAGCAATGGATACTCGTTGTTTTTGTCCTCCAGAAAGCTGAAACGGATATGAATCTTTTTTATCACTCAAATCCAGTTCGGCAAGTAACTGATCACTTTGTTTTTGATATTGAGATGGTCGCTCCTTTTTAACAACTTTGGGAGCCAAAGTGACATTTTCTGTCACTGTATATTGGAGGAAAAGATTAAAATCCTGAAAAATAACTCCCACGTCGGTACTTTTCCGTCGCGGATCTAGTTCTAACTGCTTGCCATCTAAAATTATTTTACCGGCATCGGCCGATGTTAAACCAGCTAAAATATTTAAAAAAGTCGTTTTACCAATTCCAGACGGTCCGACTACAGTTAAAATACCCCCATTTGGAACCGTTAGATTCAAATTTTTAAAGATAGTTTTCTGATTATAAGTTTTCTTTAAATTTTTAATTGTTAACATGATTTTCCCTCCTAACGATAATAGTTGAGTCGTTTTTCGATGGACCGCATTCCAACAGTTAACATAATCGTAAATAATAGATACATTGCTCCAACTAACAGATATGGAATCAAGGTAACATCTCGTGCCACTGCAATGTTGCCGGCACGCATCATATCGCCAAGTCCAATCACGTAAACTAAAGAAGTATCTTTTACCAAATTAATTACTTCGTTTCCAACGGATGGCATAACGGTTTTAACTACTTGGGGAAGGGTGATGTAACGCAAGGTCTGCAGGCGATTAAATCCCAAAACTTTAGCACCATCATATTGTCCTTGTGCAACCGACTGCATTCCGCCACGAAAGATTTCGGCAAAGTAAGCCGCATAATTTAACACGAAAGTAAAAACAGCTGCTTCAAAACGGGGTAAGGTCACAATGTTCGCCAAACTCAACCCATAGTACACAAACACAATTTGTAGTAATAAAGGGGTACCTCGCATAATCGTGATGTAAACATCAACAATCCAACGAATAATTCGTAAGGAAGACTTTTGTAAAATTGCAACCACTATTCCTAATGGTAAAGAAAAAAGTAAAGTTAAAATAAATACACCTAGCGTCATCTTGAGTCCATCTAACAGACTCGGTAAAACTTGATAAATATAATCCATAATTAGCTCCTTTTAATTCAATTTTATTTTAGGATCAAACAAAAAAGTCCCCAAGTTATCAATTAAATGACAACTTGAGGACGATTCGTTCGCGATTCCACCTCTATTTTAGATAGCATTACTACTATCTACTCAGGTACCTTACTAATTAGTAAGGTACAGCTCTTAACGGAGCAAACCGAGTATTTTCTAGAATATACTGGATCATCACGAGTGTGGTTCGCCTCAGTGAATGGTCACTTTTCAACTCTCGTGACTTTCTGTGCATTCAGCATTCGGTTACTCTTTCGTTCATATCTTTGATTTGTATACTAAATTGAAATCAGAGGTTTGTCAACCTTTAAATTGAATTTTTAGACAAATCATTCGGAACGTGATGAACTAAATTCATAAACAAATGTTATAAAATCAACAAAAAACGAACTAATTCACACATTTTATATACATAGTTGCTTAAAAATCAAAAGCAAAACCTTATCTACTTTTATGGGTAATTAAATAGATAAAGTTTTAATTGTTTATATATATACTATCATGACGTCAAAAATATACTTATTCTTTACCATAATAATCTTCAGGTACACGAACCAAATCATGTTCTACTAATTTTTCCGCAATTTGCACCGTATTAGCAGCTGCACCCTTTAGCAAGTTATCGGCAACCACCCACATGTTATAACTACCACGATTTTCTGGATCTTCACGTACTCGACCCACAAAAGTTTCAGTATGACCTTCAGCGTTAATTGGTTGTGGATATAATTGCTGGGCTGGATCGTCTTGTAAAACTAATCCATCTCCATTCTTGATTAATTCTTGAACTTTAGCAGTGTCTAATTTGCTATTATCTTCCACTTCAAAGAAAACTGATTCACCATGACCAATCACAACTGGAACTCGCACACAGGTTGCATTAACTTTGATAGCATCAGAGTTCATATCGCCTGCCATAATCTTCTTGGTTTCATGCACCATTTTCCATTCTTCATGCGTTGAACCATCTTCTTCAAACACATCAATTTGTGGTAACAAATTAAAAGCTAAAGGATAATGATGCTTTTCGCCTTTGACAGGGAAAATATCAGCGGTCATTTTTTCACCGTCTAGATGTTGTTGTGCTTCATCATCCAATTCCTGAATAGCAGTTTGACCAGCACCAGAACCAGCTTGATATGTAGATACAATAACTTGTTTTAATCCAGCTGCTTCCTTGATTGGCTGCAACGCAACTACCATCTGAATGGTAGAACAGTTAGGATTAGCAATAATTCCTTTATGATCGTAAACTGCTTGTTCGTTAACTTCAGGAACAACTAACGGAACTTCGGGATCCATTCGAAAGGCACTAGTATTATCAACGGCCACAGCTCCACGTTTAACTGCTTCGGGCAAGAATTTCTTTGAAACAGCACCACCAGCAGATGCAAGTACGATATCAACATCATCAAAAGATTCTGGAGTGGTTTCTTCAACAACAATATCTTTCCCATTATATTGTAAAACTTTACCGCTCGAACGTTTCGAAGCCAATAATTTTACTTGGTTGACTGGAATTGAAGATTGTTCCAATTGTTCAATCATTCTTGTTCCAACGGCACCAGTGGCACCTAAAATTGCTACATTATATTTTTTCATTACTATCCTCTTTTATAAAACGTTTTCAAGACCAACTGCAAAACCATCTAATTTATCAACATTTTTAATGGCAATGTTTAAACCATGCATAAACGATTCTCGATCAAATGAATCCTGACGAATAGTTAAGGCTTCGCCAGCTCCCCCAAATAATACTTGCTCATGCGCAACGTAACCTGGCAGCCGAACTGCATGAATATGAACTCCTTCATAATCAGCTCCACGTGCATCTGGCATTGTTTCAATTTCTTTTTCGTTTTTTTGACCGTCTGCTTCACGTCCCTCAACAATCAGCTTAGCAGTATTAATGGCCGTTCCAGAAGGTGAATCGGCTTTATCGGCATGATGCATTTCGATAATTTCTGCATCAGGGAAATACTTGGCAGCTTGTTTAGCAAATTGCATCAATAAAACTGCTGACAAGCCAAAGTTTGGCACAATTAAACCATTCATCTGATTTTGTTGGGCAATTTTTTGTAATTCGCTCACTGCTTGATCGCTTAAACCACTAGTTCCAATAATAGGAACCATATGATGTTCTAACGCAAATTTAGCATTTTCAAATGCTCCGTCCGGAGTAGAAAAATCAACCCAGACTTGTGCATCCGGTTCAATTTCATCTAAATGATTAAAAATTTTACAATCACTAGGTAAATCATATTTAGCACCATCTTGGGGATCAACATTTGGACTGTAAACACTAACTAACTTTAAATCAGGATCAGCGGTAATCATTTTAACGGCTTTTGCGCCCATTGCCCCGCGAAACCCGGAAACTAATACTTTAATCATTGATTAACTCCTTTTCTCCAAGTGCTTGCAATAACTTATGTTGTTCTGATTCATTTAAATTAGTGATTGGTAAACGACACCCACCGACATTCAAACCATTTCGCGACAGCATAAATTTAACTGGGGATGGAGATGGGTACATGAACAAGGCCTGCATTTTTGGCGTTAAATAACGTTGTAATTGTCCAGCACGAGTTAAATAATGCCCCATTGCATCAAACATTTCCCGCATTTCAGGCATATATAAATGAGACGCAACTGAAATAACTCCACTACCACCAACTGTTCGCGTAAATAATGCTTGTGGATCTTCACCAGTGTAAACCAGAAAATCAGTCGGAGTTTTTTCCACTAATTCTTCAAACTCTGGCATCGTGCCACATTGTTTAACTCCAACAATATTAGGATATTGACTCAATTCAACAATGGTTTCAACGTCCATCGTTACACCGGTTCGACCGGGTATATTGTACATAATGATGGGTAAATCAGAAGCATCAGCAACTGCTTTAAAGTGAGCTTTCATCCCGACTTGATCTGGCTTGTTATAGTAAGGAACTACGACCAAAGCGGCATCAATCCCATCAATCTTGCTAACTTCTTGAGTAAACTCAATTGTAGCAGCCGTACTGTTACTACCTGTTCCAGCAATAATTGGTGCTCGTCCAGCCACAATTTTGACAAAGTGTTGGTAAAGATTAATCTTTTCATCATGAGTTAAAGTTGGAGTTTCCCCAGTTGTGCCCCCAATCAAAAATCCGTTACCACCTTCGCGTAATAAACGATCAACTAATTTTTGTAAAGCATCATAATTAATCTGGTTATGACAATCAAACGGAGTGACTAAAGCTGTAATAATATCAGTATTTTCAAACATATTTTCTCCTAATCTTTTTCTAACATTCGATGTTGCAAGAATCCGGTAATTGCATCAATCCCAGGCTGAATCGCGTTAGTATCAGGAACCAGCTTACTAGAATGCAACTGATTCTTGGGGTCGCCGATTCCCAACCAAAACATGGTTCCGGGAAATTTAGCTAACAAATAGCCAAAATCTTCCCCCGTCATAGCAGGTTCAGTTTCTACATAATCAACTTTTGGATTTTCTTCCATATAATTAATAAAGTCAGCTGTTAGTTTATCATTATTTTCAACTGGCAGATAACCACCCTGATTCAATTTCAAATCAACCTGGCAGTCATAACTAGTTTCAATTCCTTTGGCGACGGCTTGAAGCCGTTCATCAATATGTTCAATCATCTTCTGCGTCAGTCCGCGAATCGTCCCTTTTAAATGAGCTGAGCCGGAGATCACATTTCTAATAGTGCCAGCATTGAATTGGCCAAAGGTAATCACACCACCTTCAATTGGATCAACACTTCGCGATACAATCGTCTGAACCTGATTAATAAATTGACTAGCTGCCACAATCATATCGTTAGCAAATTGCGGATAGGCTGCATGTCCCTGTGTTCCCGTAAAATCAACATCTACTTCGGTTGTTCCGGCAAATAAAGTTCCCATCCGACATCCAATCGCACCAGCGGAAAGTTGGGGATTATCGTGTAGCCCATAAAATTCATCAGGTTTCCATTTCCCCGTAAAAATGCCGTCTTCATAAGCTAGCTTGCCGCCATTTTCGCTTTCTTCAGCTGGTTGGAAGAAAAATAACAAATTATCAGTTGGCTGATGTTGCGTGAAATATTGTAAAACTCCTAAAGCAACTGTCATATGAATGTCATGCCCGCAAGCATGCATCACTCCATCGTGTTTTGAGGAGAAATCCAATCCGGTATCTTCCGCAACTGGTAATGCATCGATATCAGTCCGATAACCGATAGTCCGTTTGGGTTGGGTTCCGTGTAATAACACCAAGATTGCAGTTGGTAATTCATTAGGAACTTGAATTTCTGCATAATCAATCGCAGCCGTATCTTGTTTAATTTGCTTCATTAAATAGTCATGAGTCTGAAATTCATGAAGTGCTAATTCTGGAATTTGATGTAAATTTCGATAAATCTTTAATAAATCGGTCTTAGCTTCTCCCATGTTTAACCTCTTAAATCATCTTCCAATTTAGTTTTATCAAGTGTCTTTTGGTTCACGTCTTTAATTTTTTGGGCTGGCATTCCGGCTACGACTGTGTAAGGAGCTACATCTTCTGTTACTACCGCTCCGGCGGCTACTACCGCTCCCTTACCAACGTGAACGCCTTCAATTACAACCGCATTAGCTCCGACTAAAACATCATCGTCAATTCGTACCGGTTGTGCGCTCGCTGGTTCAATTACTCCGGCTAATACAGCGCCGGCACCAATATGAGAATGTTTTCCTACAATTGCACGGCCACCTAAAACGGCACCCATATCAATCATAGATTCATCACCAATTTCAGCACCGATATTAATCAAAGCCCCCATCATAATCACAGCATCCTTACCAATTTTAACTTGGTCACGAATGATTGCTCCTGGTTCAATCCGGGCTGCAATGTTTTTAGTGTTCAATAATGGAACTGCTGAATTACGCCCATCATTTTCAACTTCATAATCACTAATTTCTTCCTGATATTTTTCTAATAATGGTTGAATCACTCCCCAGTCACCAAAAATGACCCCAGTGTTGCCATTAATGAAAGTTTTAACCCCTTTGGGAAATTCAACGTTTGCTAAATCACCTTTTAAATAAACTTTTACGTTAGTTTTCTTTTCTGCATTACTAATATATTGAATAATTTCTTGTGCGTTTAATTCAGCCATCTGATTTTCTCCTTTAAATGTCTAAGTTTTGATCTAAATGAACCAAGTCTGCAAAAGTTTCTCGCTTAATTGCTACTTGTGATTTACCGTCTTCAACAAAAATCACTGCGGGTCGTGGATTACGATTATAATTAGATGCCATCGAATATCCATAAGCTCCGGTTGCTAAAATCGCAATCACATCGCCCGGCTTAATCTTTGGCAACTCAATATCTTTAATCAAAATGTCGCCGGATTCACAATATTTACCAGCTAACGTAACCAGTTCAGTTTCATCATCAACCACATCATTGGCAACTACGGCATCATACTTGGCCCCATACAAGGCAGGACGGATATTATCGCCCATACCGCCATCAACTGCGACATATTTTCGAATATTGGGGATGGTTTTGCTAGAACCAGCTCGATATAAGCTAACTCCGGCAGGTCCAGAAATAGAACGACCAGGCTCAATCCAAACTGCAGGAGTTTTCACTCCCAGCTTTTCGGTTTCTTCCTGCATGGTGGTAATGATTTGCTGTACAAAATCTTCGGGTCGGATAGGATGATCGTCATCAGTGTACTTAATTCCAAAGCCGCCACCCACATTGACAATCTCAGGGGTATAGTCAAATTCATCTTGCCAATGTTTCATCAATCTTACTAATTTTTCAGTTTCAATTTTAAACCCGCTTGTTTCAAAGATTTGCGAACCGATATGGGAATGGACTCCCTTGAGATTCATACGCTCGCTATTCAAAACTTGCTGTAAAGCTTCATCAGCTTGTCCAGTTAAAATATCAAAGCCGAATTTACTGTCTTGTTGTCCAGTTTGAATAAATTCATGAGTATGAGCTGAAACTGCTGGAGAAACACGAAGCATTACATCTGCTGTGGCATCTTTAGCTTCTAAAACTTCATTTAATAATTGGATTTCATAGAAATTATCTAAAATGATCATCCCCACATGATGATCAACTGCCATTTCTAATTCTGCGCGTGACTTATTATTCCCATGAAAACTAACATGATCCATAGGAAATCCAGCTTTGATTGCCGTGTAAAGTTCTCCGCCAGAAACAATGTCAGCATGTGCATCCTCTTGTTTCAAAACTTGATACATTGCGATACAAGCAAAAGCTTTACTAGCATAACTTACTGCATATTCGAGATTATTTTTTTCAAAAACACGTTTGAATGCACGAATTTGATCTCTAATTTTACTGACGTCATACACCTGCAGGTTCGTCCCATATTCATCAGCTAATTTAGTAGCGGGGACTCCGCCAATCATTAACTGGTTATCTTGAACTTCAATATCATCGTGCATTTTGTTTCCTCCGTAGTTTTATTAAAATCAAATTTTGTATAAAAAAAGAGTCCTTTTTGCCCGGTAGCTCCGTCAAAAAAGACCCTTAATTACTTTTAGAATCGATTATACATAGCTCCCCGGAATAAATTCCGACAGTCCATAACCTTTTAAGTTATGTCCCAGTTAACCAAGCTCCATTACTTGGCACTTCGGCAAACAACCCTTTCGTTAGTTTCTTTGCTGAATGGAAAACTCCGCTAACTAATTTTGTTATTTGCGACCTCTATTTGATTTGTTAAAATCATAACTAATAAAAACTAATAAGTCAACAGATATCAAATGAAAATTTAATTATTACTATATAATAATCGTAATTAAAAGTGTCGTTTTCTTACTAAATTTTATTTGCTTATTTAATTAAATGGTGGTAATTTCACACTAACAAAATTCCGTGAGGTACTAACAATGAAAGTAGTTAAATTTGGTGGAAGTTCCCTGGCTGATGGCAACCATTTCGAACAAATTATTAAAATTATCAAAGCTGATCCCGAACGAAAAGCCGTGGTTGTTTCAGCACCAGGAACTCGATTTAAAGGTGATATAAAAGTTACTGATTTATTGATTCAATATGCTAACGCCGTGTTAGCCAACGAAGATTATCAAGAATTACAACAAGCAATTATTGCTCGTTATCAAAACATTACGGAACATTTTCAATTAGATTCCAGCATTTTAGCAAAAATTACGCAAACAATTAAACAACTACCATTCCAAAATTATCCCAATGATGATTATTTGATGGCTGGTTTTAAAGCCCAAGGCGAATATTTAAATGCCTACACTTTAAGTCAAGTTTTAAATCAAATCGGAATTAAAACAAAATTTATGGATCCGCGAAAAATTGGTTTCTTAGTAAGCGACAAAGCCCAAGATGCTCATGTCTTACCTGATACATACGATAACTTGGAAAAATACCCCAATACCGATATTCATTTAATTTTCCCCGGCTTTTTTGGAATTACGAAAGATAATCAGATTGCGACCTTCTCTCGTGGTGGATCTGACATTACAGGATCAATTGTGGCCAAGGGATTGAATGCATCCGTGTATGAAAACTTTACCGATGTAAATGCAATTTATTCAGTTGACCCGCACATTGTTAAAGATCCAACTAGTATTCACGTGATGACGTATCGCGAAATGCGTGAATTATCATATGCCGGTTTTTCCGTATTTCATGATGAAGCTATTATTCCGGCTATCGAAGCCAAAATCCCCATTAACGTTAAAAATACCAGTCATCCGGAGCTACCAGGTACCATGATTATTCCTGAAAATGAGTTCGAACCGACCAACTTAATCACTGGAGTTGCCAGTTCCAAAGGATTCTCGGCATTATATTTACATCGATATCTGTTAAATAAGGAAGTCGGATTTACACTCAAAATTCTCCAGATCTTATACAAATATGATGTTTCATATGAACATATGCCTTCTGGAATCGACGATTTAACCATTATTTTTGACAACAAGCAACTTACACCTGCCAAAAAAGAAAAAATTTGTGCTGAAATTAATGCTGCTTTACATCCCGACCAGCTGGAATGGATTGATAATTATGCTATTATCATGATAGTCGGTGAAGGGATGCAAAAAAGTTCGGCTACCATCGAAAATATTATTCGTCCACTCACCGACCACGATATTAAAATCCATATGATTAACCAAGGGGCTTCTAAGATTGCTTTAATGCTGGGAACTGATGACGCGGATGCTGAAAAATCGGTTAAACTAATTTATCAGCACTTCTTTGATAATAATCGTATCGTAAATTGAAAGGACTACCATGATAAAACTACTGAAAATACACGGATCCGAAAACACCTTTTTCATTCTAGATGTTACTCAATTTTCTAAAAAACCAACACTAAACGAAATTTCTGCTTTAACGGTTGCTTTAAAACAATCTGATTATAAAAATTTAAATAATATCGACGGGATTTTAGTGGTTGATAAATCTGATCATGCTGACTGTTTGGGCAAAATGACCGTCGTCAATGCTGATGGCAGCATTGCTTCCATGTGTGGCAATGGATTGCGAACCGTCTCAAGGTATTTAGCCAATAAATATGGTCAAACTAAATTCAAAGTGGAAACGAGAGACGCTGATTTAGCAGTAGAAAAATATCCTGATTTAGCTGACCAAGTTCCGAGTTTTGGGGTTACCATTTCCCCTATCCGTTTCAATCAACAAGATTTTCCCTTTTCTAATCTAAAAACAGATCAGATTAGAGATCAAAAAGTTCCCGAATTAGATCCAGATTTAAAATTTACTGCAATTGCCGTACCTAATCCCCACTTGATTAGTTTTGTTTCGAAAGCAGTTTTAAAATCTGACAAACTCAAGGATTTAGGAACTTATTTAAACGGAGAAAACCCTTATTTCACAGATGGCGTTAACGTTAACTTCGCTCAAATTATCGGACCTGATACATTATTTGTTCGAACTTTTGAACGCGGAGTTGGTTTTACAAATGCTTGTGGAACCGGGATGTCATCGACCAGCCTTGCCTATGCCCTTAACCATTATCAGGGTGATTTTGCAAAAACAATCACCGTCTATAATCCCGGCGGCATGGTAAAAGTCAAAGTAACGAGTGAAAATGGCGAATATCATCTGCAATTAATTGCAAATGCTACTAATTTAGGTCATTTAAACATCAATGAATCCGACTTACTAAATCATGACTTTGCAAAGGCAGATTATCAGCCAACTGATGAAGAATCTGCCTATCAAAAGTGGGTAACAAAACTCCAAACTCAAGCATAACTCGTTTAAATTTTAAGTTTCTCTAAAAAAAGATTGACTTCCCTTAATTTTGATGGTTTAATCATAAGTAACGAAGACAGAAAGGGATATAACAATGAACAAACAAATGATGACACAAAACAACTCCTCCTCTAACTCTACTTGGTAAGTATGTATCTAAGTATGGTTAGTTTGGGACGCCTAGTTAGATACTCGTTGAGTTGCTAACTAGGTCATCTGATGTTCGTTTATATTCTACGATTATCAAATTAAGTAAAAGAGCCTAGTTAGTTAAACTAACTAGGCTCTTTTTTTACAAAATAGAAAATTGAAATTAAGGGGATAGAAAAATGGCTGAACAAAAATTAAAACGAACTATTGGACCGTTTAGTGCTTTAGCATTAGTAATGGGAACTGTAATTGGAGGCGGAGTCTTTTTCAAAACCGCTAGTGTTGTAAACGCAACGCATTCAGTTAGTTTAACCTTACTAGCCTGGGTAGTAGCTGGAGTTTTAACTATTTGCGGAGGATTAACCGTAGCCGAACTAGGAGCTGCAATCCCAGAAACCGGAGGAAGTGTACAATATATGCGACATACCTACGGACCGCTCAGTGGATTTCTACTAGGCTGGGCAGAAATGTTAATCTATGTTCCCGCTAATATGGCCGCCTTAGCTATCATTTTTGGAACCCAAGTCACAACTTTACTCCACTTAAACATGGCATTAGCCGTTCCAATTGCAATTGCAGTTGTCATATTTATTACTGCTTTAAATACCATGGGTGCCAAAGTTGGCGGAACAGTTCAATCAATCAGTTTAATCTTTAAATTAATTCCAATTTTTTTAATTGTAGTAGTGGGTTTAATCATTCCTGGTCACGTTGATGTAACTTTTGTACCAATCGCACCTACCAACCACGCTAACCTTCTAACAGCCTTTTCAGGAGGCTTATTAGCCACTATGTTTGCCTATGAAGGCTGGATTAATATTGGCGATATCGCTGGAGAAATGAAAAATCCAAAAAAGATATCCCTAAAGCTGTGGTATTAGGATTAACTTTTATCATGGTTATCTATGTATTAGTGAACTGGATCTTTTTGAAAAACATGCCAATCAATGCTATCGCTGGCAATACCAATACCGCTGCCGAAGTCGCCGGTAAATTATTTGGTGAATTTGGCGGTAAGCTAGTTACCATCGGTATTTTAGTGTCAGTATTTGGAACTGTAAATGGTTATACTATGACTGGGGCTAGGATTCCTTATGCTTTAGCAAGTAAAAATCTATTGCCATTTAGTAAACAATTTAAAAAATTAAACAAAGCAGCAGCTCCCTATGTCGCTAGTCTGTTTATTTTAACTATTGCTATCATCATGATTTTATTAGGAAGTTTTGATCTTTTGACCGATATGCTGGTCTTTGTAATGTGGATTTTTAACTGTTTACTCTTTATTGCCCTCTTCGTACTGCGTAAAAAAGAACCCGAATTAGAACGTCCTTACCGTGTGTTGTGGTATCCAGTAGTACCTATCATTGCTATTATTGGTGCACTGTTTATCGTAATAACCACGGTAATTAATGAAACAGAATTAGCAATGGTTGGTTTGGCAATCACTCTAGCAGGAATCCCAGTTTACTATCTGCATCAATATCTAATAAAAAAATAAATTTATTCTTACTTACGCTTACAAATAATTAGTGCTAAACTAACTACTATAACAATAAGGAGAATAATTATGACGACAATTAATGTAATTTTAGGTAGTGTTCGCGAACCATCTATGGGAAATAGAATTTTAACTTATCTTGAAAACCATCAAGACGAATTAGAGCTGCAATGTGAAGCTCATCTAAACTTTATTCGCATTTCCGATTATCATTTAGCTGCCTATAATCAGCCATTACCACCATTTAATACTCCTGATTATGTCAATACATTACCTGAAAATGCCAAAAAATGGGTAACGGATGTTTATAATGCAGATGGATTGTTATTATTGTTGCCAGAATATGATTTTTCCATTCCGGGAGCATTAAAAAATGCTTTAGATTATCTCGGTTCCGGAGTAAATAATAAACCAATTCAAAGCATTAGTTATTCAATGGGTGGATTTGGCGGCTTGTTAGCATCAATGGCTCTCCTTCCAGTGTATCAAGCCTTAAACTTAATCACCTTGCCCCATAATCTTCATATTAAAAGCGTGCAAAATGTCTTTGAAACTAATGGAGAATTTAAAGATGATTTAAGTCGTAAAGAACAAGATTATTATGCTAGAGCAATTAAAAATGTAGTAGTTAATATTGCCCACTATGCTAATTTACTTAAATAAATGCCGATTAAGTCCGTAAAAATAATTTTTACGGGCTTTTTGCTTCCAAAAAATCGTTAATTAAATTCAAACTAAAGTAGTAATCAGCTTTAATTTGATGTTGAAATCTATATTATACGTTGTATAATATTAATATAAGCAAAGGGGTGGGTTATTATTGCAATTCAAATTAGCTCTGAAGTTTTGGAAGGAATGGTCTTAGCCTTATTATCGCATCAAGACTATTATGGTTATTCTCTAACTCAGGACGTTAAATATTTTATACCAATTTCAAATTCGACATTATATCCAATTTTAAGAAGATTAAAAAAAGAAGATTGGGTTACTACTTATGATCGACCCTTCGATGGACGAAATCGTCGGTATTACAAAATCACAAATTCCGGATTAACCCAGCTAAATCAGATTAAAGCCGAATGGATTGAACATAAAAAAATCGTAGATCAAATTTTCGATACTAAACAGGAAGGTGAATAAGATGCCAAACGACAGTCAACAATATATCACCGAGCTCAAATATTATTTAAAAAACGTACCTAATAAGGAACGTGATGAAGCAACAAATTATTATACTGAATACTTAGAAGATGGAAACCTGTCTGACTATAAAAAAATCGTTAATAATCTAGGAACGCCGCGTCAATTAGCACGCCAAATTACCGCTAATTATTCCATCTCTCAAGATGAAAAAGAAACCAATCAAACGGTTGCTAAACATAAAAGCGTTAATCAAAATATTAAATTAATTGTCACTATTCTATTAGCCTTGGCTTCCCCTGTTTTACTAACAGCTGCACTTGGATTACTGTTCTTTATTGTTATGGCAATTTTCGGAATTAGCATCTTACTTTTCTTCAGTTTGTTATCTGCTGGAATGTTAATCACTATGGGAATTACTACCATTGCTTCAAAGGGACTAATTGCCTTTGCAGCTTTAGGATTAGGAATTTTAATTATTGGGGTTATCGTTACATTGATTCCGCTTTGTTACTTTATTATTCGTTTTATCATTCAAGGTTTATCAGCTCTATTAAAACGAATTTTCAAACGCAACCAACTAGAAAAATCAACTACTAGGAGTGATAACAATGGTTAAATTTATGAAGATTACCCTCATTACTGGTCTACTTTTGACAGTTTTTGGGTTAGCAATTGGATTAACTGGGTACTATGGCGGCGGTCAGATGAAAGGCTTTGAAAAAGCATATACGCATAATAATAATCATATTTCCTTTGATTTTGGCGACGATGATGATGACGGCGATTACGATTAAACGGAGGTAGCACTTTATGACAAAAATTTTAAATTTAGTTCCATGCTTTTTAACCATCATTTTAGTTTTAGCCATCATTATCGTTGCAATTATTTTTCTTTAACAAAAAACAATCACAATTAAACTGTGATTGTTTCTTTATTTATTCCTAGAAAAAAGCTTGATATCCTAAATATAACGATACAATAATAGCGAAAATACTTATCCCGTATTGCATTACCTTGGAAGGAATAAAACGAACCACTATCGGTCCTAAATACCCTCCCAAAAACAAACCAACCGCAATAATTGGTACTACTAACCAATCAATTGGAATAGTGAAAATAAAGATAATGACCGATAAAATATCAGCACATAAGGCTGCCATATTTCGGGTTGCATTATATTCGGCATATGGAGCAGTCGTAATTCTAGATAATACCGCTGTCAATAAAACTCCAGTTCCAGCACCAAAGTAACCTTCATAAACTCCCACAGCTGCCAATGCAATGATTGAGACAAGTTTCACCCAGGTTTTAACTTTGCCTGCGGAACTATGTTTTTTAGGAAGTGCCATTAAAATTCCCGAGAATAAAATAATAATAGGCACAACTTTTTTAAAACTTTCTGTGGAACTATATAATAAAATAATCGATCCAAATAACGATCCAAACGTTACTAAGGCTGAAACTTTAATCGTTTCAGGAACATCGGCTTTTAACTCTTTACGCGATGACAAAACAGCACTAGCATCGCTAAATAATAATCCAACCGTAATGGTCACATTCGCTGTAATTGGCTCAATTCCAACATATAACATGGCTGGATACAATGCTAGAGTTGCCATACCAACAACTCCATTGAGAGTTCCAGCAATGATACTGGTTACCACTAAAATAATAATATTAGTTAATGTAAACATTGATTAACCTCCACTTTTACACTCAACTTTAATTATCTACTCTCAAAGAAGTGAATTCAAGCTAACTTAAATCATACCTCTACATAATATTAAAAAAACTCAATCACTTTAAAAATAGTGATTGAGCTTTTTTGGTTTTAATCTGTAATAATTTTATTAATGAAGTCTTGAGCCCGTTCTGTTTGTGGATTTTCAAACATCGTTTCCGGATCACTTTTTTCTTGAATATAACCGTCAGCCATAAACCACACTTGATCGGCAACTTTTTTAGCAAATCCCATTTCATGTGTCACAACTACCATTGTCATTCCCTCATTAGCCAGCTCTTGCATTACGCTAAGAACTTCTCCAACCATTTCAGGATCCAAAGCACTGGTTGGTTCATCAAACAACATGACTTCAGGATTCATCGCTAATGCTCGTGCCATTGCAACCCGTTGTGCTTGTCCACCTGATAAACTGGAAGGATAAACATCTGCTTTGTTTTTTAAACCAACCCGATCTAACAAATCAAGTGAAATTTTAGTGGCATCTTCATCACTTAGATGTTTAACTTTTTTAGGCGATAATTTCAAATTTTCTAAAACTGTCATATTAGGGAAGAGATTAAAATTCTGAAATACCATTCCCATTCTAGCACCCAAACCAGCAATTTCACTATGCGTTAACTTGGTCATATCTTTGCCATCAAATAAAACTTCTCCACTAGTGGGATTTTCTAATAAGTTTAAACAACGAAGAAAGGTACTCTTTCCAGATCCTGAAGGACCAATCACACAAATCACCTGACCGGATTTAACTGTTCCATCAATTCCTTTTAAAACTTCGTTATCGCCAAAACTTTTCTTTAGGTCTTTAACTTGAATCATTACTTTATCATCAGTTTTAGTCATGGTTCATCTTCCTTTCAAAGTAGTTTAATACTCTAGTCAGCGTAAACGAGAGTACAAAGTACATTACCATTGCGACTACGATTGGAGAAACTCCCCGATACGTATCGGCTCGAACGATATTCAGTTCGTAAACGATATCAGTAACCCCGATGATTGAAACGATTGAGCTTTCCTTGATGATGGTAATAAATTCATTTCCTAAAGCTGGCCAGATGTTTTTAAAGGCTTGTGGCAAGATGACAGATACCATAGCATCTTTCTTCGAAAGTCCTAAACTTTTAGCTGCTTCAGACTGTCCTTTGTCTACGGAAGCAATTCCGCCTCGGATGATTTCACTCACATATGCACCACTATTCAGTGAAACTGCGATAATTCCAGCTGTCAGTGCAGGAATATTAACTAATACTCCTAGTCCAAAGTAGACTAACAAGACTTGAACCATCATTGGTGTACCACGCACTACCTCGGTGTAGCTAATTGAGAACCAACTAAATGGTTTAAATTTGCTGATTCTCATTAAAGCAAGTAAGACTCCTAAAATAATCCCAATGATTGATCCGACAATTGAAATAATCAAGGTATATTTCAATCCGTCGGCAAAGTATTTCCAGTAATGCAACATGGAAGTATTTTGGACGTTAACTTTCATATACTTTCCAGCATTTTTAATGTACTGCTTAATCAAACCATCTCGATGAACTTTATCAATCGTTTGGTTGGCTGCTTTTGCTAATGAACTATTACCCTTTTGAAAGGCAATTGCCGAACCGGTTTCATTTTTGCTTAACTTATAACCAGATTTAACTGCTACTAAATCTTTATCATTTGCTACGTAGGCTTCCGCAACTGGTTTTTCTACCCAACTGCATCAACTTTATTAGTTTTAAGCGCTAAAACTAAATCAGGAGTTTTGGACATTTGAGTAATTTGGGCACCATGAATGTTTTTCTTAGCTAATTGAGCTTGTAGTGTTCCCGACTGAACTCCTAATTTTTGGCCTTTGAGACTATTTTTATCTTTGATTTTCCCAGCATCTTTTTTGTTAACTAAAAAATCTTGACCACCATTATAATAAATTTTAGAAAAATCAGCATTCTGCCGACGTGCCGGAGTCGGATTAATTCCTCCAATTGCCATATCGGCTTTACCTGTCTGTACGGCTACTAAAACAGAATCAAAACTCATGTTCTTAAAGACTGGCTTTACATGTAAATCTTTAGCCATCTGTTTAGCCAGATCGACATCAATTCCCTGATCGACCTGTTTACCATTCTGATTAACTTGAAATTCATAAGGAGGATAGTCGGGCGAGATTGCGACGACCAGAGTCCCCTTCTGTTTGACTCGATTCAATGATTGATCCTCAGCATGTGCTGGTCGAGATGCAATACTACCTACACATAACGCAACAACGACTAACAACATAAACTGCATGACAGTTTTTAACTTGGATTTACACATTGAACTTCATCTCCTTAAATTTTTATTAACTAAAAGTTAATTTTTAATATCATATCATTGAACCTCATAAAAACCAACCTCAATTTACAATTTTTATTATTTTAAATAACTGAAACTTGAAAGCTAATAATCACGCCAAAGGCGTGTGGTTATTGGCTTTTTTGGCAAAAAAATAAACGCAAGCTCTCCTGCGTTGTATACTTTAGTCGACCAAAACCAAGATACAAAGGAGA
>NZ_MIYK01000009.1 GCF_002907375.1 Fructilactobacillus lindneri DSM 20690 = JCM 11027 | reverse complement strand
AGAGTAGATACTCTCAAAACTGAGCAAGATTTTGATCGGTGTAAGTTCCGAATTTTTCCTTAGAAAGGAGGTGATCCAGCCGCAGGTTCTCCTACGGCTACCTTGTTACGACTTCACCCTAATCATCTGTCCCACCTTAGGCGGCGGACTCCGTAAAGGTTATCCAACCGACTTTGGGTGTTACAAACTCTCATGGTGTGACGGGCGGTGTGTACAAGACCCGGGAACGTATTCACCGTGGCATGCTGATCCACGATTACTAGCGATTCCAACTTCATGCAGGCGAGTTGCAGCCTGCAATCCGAACTGAGAACGGCTTTAAGAGATTAGCTTGACCTTGCGGTTTCGCAACTCGTTGTACCGTCCATTGTAGCACGTGTGTAGCCCAGGACATAAGGGGCATGATGATTTGACGTCATCCCCACCTTCCTCCGGTTTATCACCGGCAGTCTCTCTAGAGTGCCCAACTTAATGCTGGCAACTAAAGACAAGGGTTGCGCTCGTTGCGGGACTTAACCCAACATCTCACGACACGAGCTGACGACAACCATGCACCACCTGTCATTCTGCCCCCGAAGGGGACACCTAATCTCTTAGGTTAACAGAAGATGTCAAGTCCTGGTAAGGTTCTTCGCGTAGCATCGAATTAAACCACATGCTCCACCGCTTGTGCGGGTCCCCGTCAATTCCTTTGAGTTTCAACCTTGCGGTCGTACTCCCCAGGCGGAATGCTTAATGCGTTAGCTGCGGCACTGAGAGGCGGAAACCTCCCAACACCTAGCATTCATCGTTTACGGCATGGACTACCAGGGTATCTAATCCTGTTTGCTACCCATGCTTTCGAGCCTCAGCGTCAGATGCAGACCAGACAGCCGCCTTCGCCACTGGTGTTCCTTCATATATCTACGCATTTCACCGCTACACATGAAGTTCCACTGTCCTTTTCTGCACTCAAGTTATCCAGTTTCCGATGCACTTCTCCGGTTAAGCCGAAGGCTTTCACATCAGACTTAGAAAACCGCCTGCGCTCGCTTTACGCCCAATAAATCCGGACAACGTTTGCCACCTACGTATTACCGCGGCTGCTGGCACGTAGTTAGCCGTGACTTTCTGGTTAGATACCGTCACACCGTGAGCAGTTGCTCTCACGGTCGTTCTTCTCTAACAACAGAGTTTTACGAGCCGAAACCCTTCTTCACTCACGCGGCGTTGCTCCATCAGACTTTCGTCCATTGTGGAAGATTCCCTACTGCTGCCTCCCGTAGGAGTATGGGCCGTGTCTCAGTCCCATTGTGGCAGATTACCCTCTCAGGTCTGCTACGTATCATTGCCTTGGTGAGCTATTATCTCACCAACTAGCTAATACGCCGCGGGTCCATCCAGAAGCGATAGCATAAAAGCCATCTTTCAAACGAGAACCATGTGGTTCTCGTTGTTATACGGTATTAGCATCTGTTTCCAGGTGTTATCCCCTTCTTCTGGGCAGGTTACCCACGTGTTACTCACCAGTTCGCCACTCGGTCAGATCTATCGTCAAGCTGATGCAAGCACCAGCTATCAGTTAGGAGACCTCGTTCGACTTGCATGTATTAGGCACGCCGCCAACGTTCGTCCTGAGCCAGGATCAAACTCTCATTTTAAAAATGAGAACTTTACTAGCTCTTATTTATTTTATTTCTTAAAGCAAATTGACTTTGCATAATGTTTTAA
>NZ_MIYK01000008.1 GCF_002907375.1 Fructilactobacillus lindneri DSM 20690 = JCM 11027 | reverse complement strand
ATTGATTATGAATCTATTTTCAAATGGATTAACGCCTATATTGACGACCATCAATTAAACGTTCTGTTTTTCGGGATTGATAATGCTGCTAAAGGTAATTACATTAGTACGGCTTTGGTAAATAGTACAAGTTATCCAATTATGCCAATTTCTCAAATTCCGTCAGAGCTATCTGATCCAACTGAATGGCTAAGACGAGAATTTATCAATCATAAAATTACGATTAAGAATGACCCAGTTTTTAAAAAGAGTTTGCTAAATTCAATTATTAGAGAAACAAGAATGGGAATTAGAGTAGATAAAGGCGCTCGAAGAATGCGAATTGATCCAGTCGATGCAACGATTGATGCTTGTTATCAAGCTAAATTACACTTTACAGATTATGCTTATGCAGATGATATTGATAATCAGATTAAGCGGATGAGTGATGAAGAAGTTAATGACTGGTATTCAAACCCTGAAAACGGGTTAATTTAAAAAATGTAAGGGGTGATTTGATGTTGTTTACAAGACTTTTTAGTATGATATGGGCCTATTTTGACGTTCTATGCTTCGTTTTAGGAGCAGTGTGCATAGTTGGGTTCGCTTTTACTTTCGGCTTCTCGTGGGGAATTTTAGCCACTGGGATTGCCTTATTTTTTACTGGTTTTTTAAGTGAACTAATGGCTAGTAAAGGAGGTGAAAACTAATGCCTCTATTTAAGATTCAAAATAAAATGAACTATCAATCGGTATCAAGCGACGATGACATTTTAAACTTTGGATTACCAACAACTAATGGCAATAGCCCTTATGTAAACGCACGAGATGCTTTGTTAAATTCAGATATTTATAGTTTGATTTTCCAATTGTCTTCTGATTTAGCTAGTTCGACTTTGAAAGCTGATCAACCACGAGCACAAGGAATATTAGATAATCCAAGCCAAACAAGTAACGCACATGCGTTTTGGCAAAGTATGTTTGCTCAAGCTTTACTAGGCGGTGAGTCGTTTGCTTATCGTTTTAGAAATATGAATGGGACTGATTTTCGATGGGAGTATTTAAGACCATCGCAAGTTAGTCCTTTTCTCTTATCTGACGGTTCCGGAATGATATATAACTTAACGTTTGATGAACCTGATATTGGGATTATGGAAAATGTTCCGCAGCAAGACGTGATTCACATTAGGTTAATGAGTCAGAACGGTGGGATGACCGGAATCAGTCCATTGAGTGCGTTATCTAGCGAAATTGATATTAAGAATAATGTTAACCGCCTCACTTTAAACGCTTTAAAACAATCTGTTACTGCTGGCGGAATTTTGAAATTAAATGCCGGTACTAAATTAGATTTAAAAATGAAACAGGCACGGGCTAATAGATTTATCAATGATAGTCAAAACGGGTTAGTTGTCCTAGATGATTTGGAAGATTATCAACCACTAGAAATTAAATCTAACGTTGCTGATTTGCTTAACCAAGTTAATTGGACTGGTAAACAGATTGCTAAAGTTTATGGAGTACCAGATAGTGTAATTAACGGAACAGGCGACCAACAATCTTCAATTCAAATGGAAAGTAATGCTTACACCAAATCTTTATCACGTTATTCTGATGCAATTGTTGCTGAGTTGAATAATAAGTTATCAGCAAATATAACGATGGACTTGCGGTCTGCGGTTGATCCAACTGGAGATGTTTTTGCGTCTGCGATTTCTGACCTATCTGCACATAATGCACTTGCTCCTAACCAAGCAACGGTATTACTTCAGCAGTCAGGATTTATTGGAACTGATTTACCAG
>NZ_MIYK01000007.1 GCF_002907375.1 Fructilactobacillus lindneri DSM 20690 = JCM 11027 | reverse complement strand
ATTCAGTGGATTGTTTCTAACTTGTTTTATTCAGTATTGCACAACTGTTCCGGAATTTATGTGCCAAAAACTAGGGTAAGAGCAATAAGAGCATAAGATGTATAACATTGAATTATGAAAGTATATTTAAGGAGTTTGTTATAGGAATCAATAACAATATGGTAGCAGGAATTGTGTTAACCTTAGCACTAGCTTTAGTTGCAAAACTGCTATCACCATTTTTACCAACATTGGGTGCAGAAGCGTTGGCGATGCTAGCAGGAATTGTTTTAGGAAATACTGTATTTGCTAATCAACGCTGGGGTGCCGGTGTTAAATGGGCAGAAAAGTATCCAATTGAGATTGGAATTGCGTTATTAGGGTTAAATGTTACTTTGCAAAATATGGAATCGCTTGGATGGAGTGGCGTTATTTTTATTTTGCTACAAATGGCATTAACGATTCTATTTGTTATGTGGATTGGTGGTCGTGTCTTTAAGGTATCCCCACAATCAGCAATGATGATGGGTGCTGGAAACGCTGTCTGTGGATCTAGTGCGATTGCGTCAGTTGCACCAGCTGTTGGTGCAACCGATGATCAACGACGAACGAGTGTTGCGACTGTTTCGCTAGCAGGAGTCATTTTGTTATTTGTTTTGCCAGTAATTGGACCAGCTATCTTGCCAAATAATATGATGGTTAGTGCTCTGATTGGTGGAACAGTACAATCTGTTGGTCAAGTTGCTGGAACTGCATCTTTGGTTGGTGGCAGTGTTGTGACTTATGCACCAATCTTTAAAATGCTACGTGTGATTATGTTGTCAGTTGTTGTTATTTTCATGGCAAATAATGCATCAAAGCTTTCAAATCTAGCAGCAACAACATCAGCAAAATCGGCAAATAAAACTAAAATTAATATTCCTTGGTTTGTAACTGTATTTATTATTTTTATGTTAATCAATTCATTTGTAACATTACCACATGTTTTAACTAATTCAGCAGAACAAGTTACGAGCTTCGTTGGAGTTGTTAACTTAGCTGGAATCGGCTTGAACCTAAAGTGGTCAACCATCAAGTCATCAGGTGCTAAGTTCTTGGGCTATGGATTGGTAACAATTATTTTCCAAGTTGCAATTGCAATCGCATTAATTTATGTTTTAATGGGCTAAATCGTTGAGTTAACAGATTATCAAAGTTTAACTTTGGTAATCTGTTTTTATGCTGTAAATCAGGAATAGGTTATCGCATTGATCCAATGATTAATTTGATCTAATTCTTTGGCGCTACCTGTTTCAATTTTGCGTTCTTTCGGTATAAAACGACGGACGTATCGATTTAATATCTCATTACTCCCACGTTCTTCTGGTGAATATGGGTGCGCAAAATAGACTAGAATGCCTAGTTTTTGCTCGATTTCGTTATATTTTGCAAATTCTCGCCCACGATCAACAGTGATTGACTTGGCATTTTTGATCCCTTGAAAAAACGAATTAAGACTGGTGTCACTGACTGACCATTATATATAAATAAAGATTTACACTAAAAAGCGACATAACTCAACAATTGTGTCGCTTTTTTTATGCCTTATAATTAAAGGTGTTAAAATACGTCATAACTTACCACCATAAAGCAGTCCAATTAATTTATTGACTTCTAAGTAAAATACCAGGAGTTTTGCTATGAGTTAACTATGATCCTAGGTGGTCACTAAAACATTCCTTAATTTAGGGGCTATAATTAACAAATCGCCCCTCAAACTCATTGTTAAAATACCCCCCAATCTCTATAATGTGGATATTAGGGGTTAATTATTTTCATATTATAAAAATAACTTCTTCTATTTGTCATTTTTTCGAT
>NZ_MIYK01000006.1 GCF_002907375.1 Fructilactobacillus lindneri DSM 20690 = JCM 11027 | reverse complement strand
ATGAGCCCGAAGTGGCGAGCCCGATCTTCCCCATCGGTGATGTCGGCGATATAGGCGCCAGCAACCGCACCTGTGGCGCCGGTGATGCCGGCCACGATGCGTCCGGCGTAGAGGATCGAGATCTCGATCCCGCGAAATTAATACGACTCACTATAGGGGAATTGTGAGCGGATAACAATTCCCCTCTAGAAATAATTTTGTTTAACTTTAAGAAGGAGATATACATATGGCTAGCATGACTGGTGGACAGCAAATGGGTCGCGGATCCGAATTCGAGCTCCGTCGACAAGCTTGCGGCCGCACTCGAGCACCACCACCACCACCACTGAGATCCGGCTGCTAACAAAGCCCGAAAGGAAGCTGAGTTGGCTGCTGCCACCGCTGAGCAATAACTAGCATAACCCCTTGGGGCCTCTAAACGGGTCTTGAGGGGTTTTTTGCTGAAAGGAGGAACTATATCCGGATTGGCGAATGGGACGCGCCCTGTAGCGGCGCATTAAGCGCGGCGGGTGTGGTGGTTACGCGCAGCGTGACCGCTACACTTGCCAGCGCCCGAGCGCCCGCTCCTTTCGCTTTCTTCCCTTCCTTTCTCGCCACGTTCGCCGGCTTTCCCCGTCAAGCTCTAAATCGGGGGCTCCCTTTAGGGTTCCGATTTAGTGCTTTACGGCACCTCGACCCCAAAAAACTTGATTAGGGTGATGGTTCACGTAGTGGGCCATCGCCCTGATAGACGGTTTTTCGCCCTTTGACGTTGGAGTCCACGTTCTTTAATAGTGGACTCTTGTTCCAAACTGGAACAACACTCAACCCTATCTCGGTCTATTCTTTTGATTTATAAGGGATTTTGCCGATTTCGGCCTATTGGTTAAAAAATGAGCTGATTTAACAAAAATTTAACGCGAATTTTAACAAAATATTAACGCTTACAATTTAGGTGGCACTTTTCGGGGAAATGTGCGCGGAACCCCTATTTGTTTATTTTTCTAAATACATTCAAATATGTATCCGCTCATGAGACAATAACCCTGATAAATGCTTCAATAATATTGAAAAAGGAAGAGTATGCGTAGCCGTAATTGGAGCCGTACCCTGACCGAACGTAGCGGCGGTAATGGTGCGGTGGCGGTGTTTATGGCGTGCTATGATTGCTTTTTTGGCGTGCAGAGCATGCCGCGTGCGAGCAAACAGCAGGCGCGTTATGCGGTGGGCCGTTGCCTGATGCTGTGGAGCAGCAACGATGTGACCCAGCAGGGCAGCCGTCCGAAAACCAAACTGAACATTATGCGTGAAGCGGTGATTGCGGAAGTGAGCACCCAGCTGTCTGAAGTGGTGGGCGTGATTGAACGTCATCTGGAACCGACCCTGCTGGCCGTGCATCTGTATGGCAGCGCGGTGGATGGCGGCCTGAAACCGCATAGCGATATTGATCTGCTGGTGACCGTGACCGTGCGTCTGGATGAAACCACCCGTCGTGCGCTGATTAACGATCTGCTGGAAACCAGCGCGAGCCCGGGTGAAAGCGAAATTCTGCGTGCGGTGGAAGTGACCATCGTGGTGCATGATGACATTATTCCGTGGCGTTATCCGGCGAAACGTGAGCTGCAGTTTGGCGAATGGCAGCGTAACGATATTCTGGCCGGCATTTTTGAACCGGCGACCATTGATATCGATCTGGCCATTCTGCTGACCAAAGCGCGTGAACATAGCGTGGCGCTGGTTGGTCCGGCAGCGGAAGAACTGTTTGATCCGGTGCCGGAACAGGACCTGTTTGAAGCGCTGAACGAAACCCTGACCCTGTGGAACAGCCCGCCGGATTGGGCGGGTGATGAACGCAACGTGGTGCTGACCCTGAGCCGTATTTGGTATAGCG
>NZ_MIYK01000005.1 GCF_002907375.1 Fructilactobacillus lindneri DSM 20690 = JCM 11027 | reverse complement strand
ACTTTGTTCTTTGAAAACTAGATAATATTATTTTCTGTAAAAATTATATTTTTAATATAATTTCAACCGAGAAATAACCATTGTGTTATTTGAGTTTTTTAAATTAATAGTTTAATCGCTAAACTCAATAATTTATAATCCGAAGGATTATAGGTTAAGTTAAAAAGGGCGCATGGTGAATGCCTTGGTACTAGGAGCCGATGAAGGACGGAACTAACACCGATATGCTTCGGGGAGCTGTACGTAAGCTTTGATCCGGAGATTTCCGAATGAGGAAACTCGACCAGTGTCATGACTGGTCACTGCGTAGTGAATACATAGCTGCGCAGAGGCAGACGTGGGGAACTGAAACATCTAAGTACCCACAGGAATATAAAGAAATTTCGATTCCCAAAGTAGCGGCGAGCGAACTGGGAATAGCCCAAACCGGACCTTTATGGTCCGGGGTTGTAGGACTGAACATTTGAGTTACAAAAGTATTTGATAATTGAAGCAGCTGGGAAGCTGCACCAAAGAGAGTGATAGTCTCGTAAATGAAATCGAATACCCTCAGTTCAGGATCCTGAGTACGGCGCCACACGTGTAACGGCGTCGGAATCCGGGAGGACCATCTCCCAAGGCTAAATACTCCCTAGTGACCGATAGTGAACCAGTACCGTGGGGGAAAGGTGAAAAGCACCCCGGAAGGGGAGTGAAATAGTTCCTGCAACCATGTGCCTACAAGCAGTTAGAGCCCGTTAACGGGTGATAGCGTGCCTTTTGTAGAATGAACCGGCGAGTTACAGTTGCATGCAAGGTTAAGCCGAAAAAGCGGAGCCGTAGCGAAAGCAAGTCTTAAGAGGGCGTTTTAGTATGTTGCCGTAGACCCGAAACCAGGTGATCTATCCATGTCCAGGATGAAAGTGCGGTAATACGCACCGGAGGTCCGAACCCGTGTACGTTGAAAAGTGCTGGGATGAGGTGTGGATAGCGGTGAAATTCCAAACGAACTTGGAGATAGCTGGTTCTCTCCGAAATAGCTTTAGGGCTAGCCTCGGAATTAGAATCGTGGAGGTAGAGCCACTGTTTGAGCAAGGGGTCCATCTAGGATTACTGAGTTCAGATAAACTCCGAATACCACTGATTTATGTCCGGGAGTCAGACGATGAGTGATAAGATCCATCGTCGAAAGGGGAACAGCCCAGACCGCCAGTTAAGGTCCCTAAATATATGCTAAGTGGAAAAGGTAGTGAAGTTGCATAGACAACTAGGATGTTGGCTCAGAAGCAGCCATCATTTAAAGAGTGCGTAATAGCTCACTAGTCGAGTGATTCTGCGCCGAAAATTTACCGGGGCTAAGCATATTACCGAGACTGCGGACGCAACTACGTTGCGTGATAGGAGAGCGTTCTAAGGGCAATGAAGGCAGACCGCAAGGACTGCTGGAGCGCTTAGAAGTGAGAATGCCGGTATGAGTAGCGAAAGATCAGTGAGAATCTGGTCCACCGAATGACTAAGGTTTCCTGGGGAAGGCTCGTCCTCCCAGGGTTAGTCGGGACCTAAGCCGAGGCTGAGAAGCGTAGGCGATGGATAACAGGTTGAGATTCCTGTACTAGTTAATTATGTTTGAACAATGGAGGGACGCAGAAGGCTAAGTTATGCATACTGATGGAAATGTATGTTCAAATCGTAAGTCAGGTTATGAGTTAAATGCTTGTAACCGGGTTGACAAGCGATGATGAGGATCGAAATTTAAGTAGAGAAGTAACCCATGTCACGCTGCCGAGAAAAGCTTCTAGTTAGTAATTAATTACCCGTACCGCAAACCGACACAGGTAGTCGAGGAGAGTATCCTCAGGTGAGCGAGAGAACTCTCGTTAAGGAACTCGGCAAAATGACCCCGTAACTTCGGAAGAAGGGGTGCTGGCCTCACGGCCAGCCGCAGTGAAAAGACTCAAACGACTGTTTATCAAAAACACAGGTTTATGCAAAATCGTAAGATGAAGTATATGGGCTGACGCCTGCCCGGTGCTGGAAGGTTAAGTGGAAAGGTTAGCTTCGGCAAAGCCTCGAAATGAAGCCCCAGTAAACGGCGGCCGTAACTATAACGGTCCTAAGGTAGCGAAATTCCTTGTCGGGTAAGTTCCGACCCGCACGAAAGGCGTAACGATTTGAGTACTGTCTCAACGAGAGACTCGGTGAAATTAAGATACCTGTGAAGAAGCAGGTTACCCGCGACAGGACGGAAAGACCCCATGGAGCTTTACTGTAGCTTGATATTGGGTGTTTACATAGCTTGTACAGGATAGGTAGGAGCCATAGAAGCCGGAACGCTAGTTTCGGTGGAGGCGTCAGTGGGATACTACCCTTGCTATGTGAACACTCTAACCCTGAGCACTTAACGTGCTCGGAGACAGTGTCTGGTTGGCAGTTTGACTGGGGCGGTCGCCTCCTAAATAGTAACGGAGGCGCTCAAAGGTTTGCTTAGAATGGTTGGAAATCATTTGTAAAGTGTAAAGGCAAAAGCAAGCTTGACTGCGAGACAAACAGGTCGAGCAGGGACGAAAGTCGGACTTAGTGATCCGGTGGTACCATATGGAAGGGCCATCGCTCAACGGATAAAAGCTACCCTGGGGATAACAGGCTTATCTCCCCCAAGAGTTCACATCGACGGGGAGGTTTGGCACCTCGATGTCGGCTCATCGCATCCTGGGGCTGTAGTTGGTCCCAAGGGTTGGGCTGTTCGCCCATTAAAGCGGTACGCGAGCTGGGTTCAGAACGTCGTGAGACAGTTCGGTCCCTATCCGTCGCGGGCGCAGGAAATTTGAGAGGAGCTGTCCCTAGTACGAGAGGACCGGGATGGACATACCGCTGGTGTATCAGTTGCGCCGCCAGGCGCATTGCTGAGTAGCTATGTATGGATGAGATAAACGCTGAAAGCATCTAAGTGTGAAACTCGCCTCAAGATGAGATTTCCCATTCCTATATGGAAGTAAGACTCCTGAAAGATGATCAGGTCGATAGGTTAGAAGTGGAAGCATAGTGATATGTGAAGCGGACTAATACTAATCAGTCGAGGACTTAACCAAGGAAGACACAGGGTTAAATCAAAGTTTAACAGAGAAGATATTATCTAGTTTTGAGAGAACGAAGTTCGCTCAGGCTTATGAAAAATAAGCATAGTGTGGTGGCGATAGCCTGAAGGATACACCTGTTCCCATGCCGAACACAGAAGTTAAGCTTCAGCACGCCAAAAGTAGTTGGGGGATCGCCCCCTGCGAGGATAGGACGTTGCCACGCAA
>NZ_MIYK01000004.1 GCF_002907375.1 Fructilactobacillus lindneri DSM 20690 = JCM 11027 | reverse complement strand
AAGCATAGTGTGGTGGCGATAGCCTGAAGGATACACCTGTTCCCATGCCGAACACAGAAGTTAAGCTTCAGCACGCCAAAAGTAGTTGGGGGATCGCCCCCTGCGAGGATAGGACGTTGCCACGCAACCCAAAAAGAAAGAGACGCTCACCTTAATGGTGGACGTCTTTTTTTGTGTCTTTAATTATAAATTAAATCAATAATTTTTTTGACTTTGTGAAAACATTTACTTTATTGTATAATCAATGCAATTACAAAAAAGGGTGGGAATTCTAGTGAAAAGGAAATTAAAATTGCGAGTCACATTGGGTTGGCAAATTGTAATTGGGTTGTTTCTAGGGATTATCTTAGGGATTATTTTTTACCAAAATAAAACTGCCATTACGGCAATGCAAAGTATTGGAACTATGTTTATCGGCTTGATTCAAATGATTGTAATGCCAATTGTGGTATCTTGTTTGACGGTTGGTATTGCTAGCATGGGTGATATTCGTAAAGTTGGCCGAATTGGCGGAAAAACGCTAGTTTATTTTGAAGTTATGACGACGATTGCCATTATTTTAGGATTGATCATTGGAAATATTTTTCACCCTGGAACATTAATTGATGTACATCAAATGCATTCATCAATGGATATTAGTCAGTATGTTTCTACTGCACAGCATTCCAAAAATACTGGGATTTGGTCAACATTGATTGGTTTAATTCCAACTAATATTTTTGGATCGTTAAGTAAAGGAGACATGATGCCTGTAATTGTCTTCTCAGTCTTCTTTGGTTTAGGAACAGCAGCAATTGGAGAAAAAGGACAGATTATTGTCGACTTTATGAATGCAGTTTCGCAAGTTATGTTTAAAATTACAAACTGGGTCATGCATCTCGCTCCAATTGGGGTTTGTGCTCTAATTGGAGTTACTATTGCGGAATTGGGAATTAAAGCTTTAATTCCCCTTAGTTACTTTGTCATTTTGGTTTACTTAACTATGATTTTCTTTGTGCTAGTGGTTATGGGATTTGTAGCCAAACTTTGCCACTTTAAACTTTCAAGTTTGTTATTAGTTATTAAAAACGAAATTGTGTTAGCTTTTTCAACTGCTAGTTCGGAAGCAGTTATGCCAAAGATGATTCAAAAGATGGATAATTTTGGGGTTAGTCCTTCAATTGTTTCATTCGTAATTCCTACTGGATACACTTTTAACCTTGACGGATCAGCGATTTATCAATCGTTGGCTGCTTTGTTTTTGGCTCAGGCTTACGGAATTCATTTGTCGATTGGACAACAAATAACTTTGGCAGTTGTCTTGATGATTACTTCCAAGGGAATGGCGGGTGTCCCTGGAGCTTCGTTTGTAGTATTGCTGGCAACTGTTTCAACAATTGGTGTGCCAATGTCAGGATTGACCTTTATTGCTGGAATTGATCGCTTCATTGATATGGGACGAACGGCTGTTAACGTGGTCGGAAACTCGCTGGCAACTGTGGTAATTGGTACCTCAGAACATGAATTTAACCACCAAAAAGCAACCAATTATGTTCATAAAATTAAAACTGAAAAAATATCTTAATTAATAAAAGCAATATCATTAAGTTGATATTGCTTTTATTTTGCAATCTTTATTGAAAATATATGATTTAAAGTGTAACCTATAAATAATTTAAAAAGGAAAAGTGTGATTTAGTAATGTCAAACGAAAGAAAAAAAGTTGTTTTAGCATACTCCGGAGGTTTGGATACTTCGGTTGCGATTGCGTGGCTTAAAGACAAGGGATACGATGTTATTGCTTGTTGTATTAATGTTGGAGAAGGTAAAGATTCAGAATTTATCAAAGAAAAAGCACTTAAAGTAGGTGCAACTAAATCATATGTGCTTGATGCAATGGATGAATTTGCTGATGATTATGCTTCAGTTGCACTTCAAGCAAATGCCATGTATGAAAATTCTTACCCACTAGTTTCAGCACTATCAAGACCATTGATTGCTAAAAAATTAGTAGAGATTGCCGAAAAAGAAAATGCTGATGCGATTGCACATGGCTGTACTGGTAAAGGGAATGATCAAGTTCGATTTGAAGTTGCTATTCATGCCCTTTCCCCTGAGTTAGATGTTTTAAGTCCCGTTCGTGATTGGCATTGGTCGAGAGAAGAAGAAATCGAATATGCTAAAGATCATGATATTGATATTCCAATCGATTTAGATTCCCCATATTCAATTGATAGTAATATTTGGGGTCGGGCTAACGAAGCCGGCATTTTGGAAGATCCATGGGAAAGTGCTCCTGAAGATGCGTACGACATGACTAAACCAATTGAAGCGACACCAGATGAGCCAACAACGGTTGAAATTGAATTCAAACAAGGAATTCCAGTTGCGTTAGATGGTCAGCCAATGAAATTTTCTGACATTATTCAAAAATTAAATGTGATTGCTGGTGAAAATGGAATTGGAAGAATTGATCATATTGAAAATCGATTAGTTGGGATTAAATCTAGAGAAGTTTATGAAACTCCTGGTGCAGAAGTGTTATTAAAAGCTCATAAAGAAATTGAAGATTTAACTTTTGAAAGAGATTTAGCCCATTTTAAACCAGTAATTGAAAAAGAAATTAGTGAAGTTATTTATAATGGACTCTGGTTCTCGCCATTAATGGAATCGTTACAAGCCTTTTTAAAAGATTCACAAAAAAATGTCAGTGGAACTGTGAAAGTAAAAATGTTTAAGGGCAATGTTATAGTGTTAGGTCGGAAGTCAGCTAATTCACTTTATGATAAAGACCTGGCAACATATACCTCATCTGATTCATTTGATCAAATTGCTTCTGAAGGCTTTATTAAGTTATGGGGCTTGCCAACCAAGGTTAATAGACAGGTTGAAATTAAAAATGAAAAGCAAACAGGTAAATCCCATGAGTAATAAATTATGGGGTGGACGTTTTCAACAACAAGCCGATGCATTAGTCGATTCATTTGGAGCTTCGATTTCATTTGATCAACTCATGGCTGATGAGGATATTGAAGGTTCCTTAGCTCATGTTAAAATGCTGGGAAAAACTGGAATTTTAACTCATGAGGATGTGAGTCAGATTGTAGCAGGATTAGAAGAAATTCAGCAGGATCTTCATGCTGGCAAATTAAAGTTTACCAACGATAATGAAGATATTCATATGAATATTGAAAAAATCCTAACAGATCGTATTGGACCAGTAGCTGGTAAATTACATACGGCTCGTTCTCGAAACGATCAGGTAGCAACTGATTTTCATTTATATTTAAAAAAACGACTTCCAAAGATTATTGCTGAAATTAAAACTTTGCAGACTACTTTGGTACAAATGGCGGAAGCAAATGTGGAAACGGTTATGCCTGGTTATACGCATTTACAGCATGCTCAGCCAATTTCGTATGGACATTATTTAATGGCTTATTATCAAATGTTAAAACGTGATAAAGAACGATTTGAGTTTAATCAGAAACATACTGATATGCTGCCATTAGGAGCAGCAGCACTAGCAGGGACGACTTTTCCGATTGACAGACAGTTTACGGCACAAGAATTAGGCTTTGAAGAAGTTTATGCCAATTCATTGGATGCTGTTTCTGATCGGGATTTTGCCTTGGAATTTTTGAGCAATAGTTCGATTTTAATGATGCATCTCTCACGTTTTTGTGAAGAAATTAGTATGTGGGTTAGTTATGAATTTCAATATTTAACGTTAAGCGACGAATACGCTACTGGTAGTTCGATTATGCCGCAAAAAAAGAATCCAGATATGGCTGAGTTGATTCGTGGAAAAAGCGGTCGGATTTATGGCGATTTAATGGGTTTGTTAGCCACAATGAAATCATTGCCGTTAGCGTATAATAAAGATTTGCAAGAAGACAAAGAAGGTGTTTTTGACGCCGTTAAAACCTTAATGCCGGCTTTGCGGGTTTTTAATGGAATGCTAAAAACGCTCAAAGTTAATAAAGAGCGGATGAAGCACAGTACTGAACATGATCTTTCCAATGCGACCGAGTTAGCTGACTATTTAGCAGCTAAGGGAGTTCCATTTCGGGAAGCACATGGGATTGTAGGTCGGCTTGTTTTAAACTGTATTCAGACGAAACGAGACTTGCAAGATCTTAGCTTGGAAGAATTACAAGCTGCCTCTCCAGTAATTAAAAATGATGTTTACGAAGAATTAGTTCCAGAAGTAGCTGTAAAACGAAGAAATTCCGAAGGTGGAACTGGATTTGAACAAGTTAAAAAGCAAATAGCGAACGCTAAACAAGAATTAAAAAAATAAATTTTAAAGGGTCGAAGTCCTGGTACTTCGGCTTTTTGTTTATTTAACTGAAACTTGAAAGCTAATAATCACGCCAAAGGCGTGTGGTTATTGGCTTTTTTGGCAAAAAAATAAACGCAAGCTCTCCTGCGTTGTATACTTTAGTCGACCAAAACCAAGATACAAAGGAGA
>NZ_MIYK01000003.1 GCF_002907375.1 Fructilactobacillus lindneri DSM 20690 = JCM 11027 | reverse complement strand
CGATAACAAAAAGAATAATAATCATTCCTAAAATTACAAATAACGTTTTTTTCCAGCGTTTCATAATTAAATGGCTCCTCTCAAACTATGACTATCCGTTTTTCCAACTATGATAGTTGGTTAGTTGGCCTTTGTAATTCCCCCAAATAGAGAAATTGATATTGCCTAAATGTGCCCCATACTTCCCGACACCAAGCACGTATTTCCAGCGGGCCTAAAATTAAGCCGATTAGTCTAAGTTAACAAGCCAGGTATTCTGGCATCGTTGATATAGCCCCATTTTAACGCAATAAATCTATCAGAGTAGCCTTGGCTAACCTGATAGATTTCTGACAATATAAGCGTTTTGAATTGTGACAATTGTTTTTAATGGCTAGATTATCAATTTAAATCGCTTAAACGTCGGCTTATTCAGTGACTAATTGCTGGACAGTATCGGATATATGGATTTGTGTCTTATACTTCTTAAGGTCATGATTGTTAGTCGCTGTATTTCCCTTATGATTTAACAAGGCATCTAGCGCTGCTAGGTTGCTAACATAAGTCTGATTAATGTAGGTGCGAGACACAATACGTGCAACTTTAACATAGCTGCCCTTATGATACGCCATCACATAAGGATCTTTGACCCCAGGATTAAGCCCCGTCGTTAAGGTTAATTTGGTCCATTCATTACCCATCGTATTATCGGTGAACCAAGCGGTCCAGTAACCATTGTTCGCCTTATTGTTAGGCGAAATTTCCTTTTCACTAGGTAATTTAGTGTACCCGACTTTATAGGATAAAAACGGATCAAAGCGATCAATCGTCCCAATACCTTTATAATATCCCAAACATAAAATACCAATACTAACCAGTGCTAGTACGATCAAGCCACCTAAACCAAAAGTCCAACGACGATAACGACTTTTAAGCTTAACATCATGATCTATCTGGGTAGCCAAAGAGGGTTCTTTATCTTTTTTCATTGCAATCTCCTCGTTAAATAGAAGTTTTTCGAGTGAGATGTTAAACAATTGACTCAAAGCATGCAGGGTCTCTAAACTTGGCATATTCTTGCCAGTTTCCCAAGTTGAGACCGTTTGACGGGTCACATGTAATTTTTGAGCTAACGCTTCTTGGGTTAAGTTAGATTGCCTGCGCAAGGTCTTGATATCGTCTTTAAAGCTCAAATCTCACTCCTCCTAAATCATAATCAAGGATCTAAGGCAATCCTAGCAAGAATTACTAGCATTAGTCACGCAAATGTTACTTGCACAAGCCAATAAAGCCATTCTTCAGATCGTAATAACGTTCTGAAGAATGGCTTTAGAAATGATCAAAGGCCTATTTGTTAATTATAGACCTTGAATGAATTTTAACTAAATATGGCAATAAGTATTTTGGTATTATTTGAAAGATTGAAATTCAATTATGGCTTAACAATATATAGAGCAACTATAATCACTATGCAGATTGGTAAGTAGGAAATCAAAAATATGGGCCTCATCATACAACACAAAAAAGATTCTCCGGATCTAATGGGCTTCATTGAAAAATCGATATCTTTTTCATCTTTTTTCCTTACAACATCATAAAGATTTCGAAAATACCTTTCCTCTCTTAGATAAAAAGTATCACTAACCCAAAATATCAAGCAAAAAAAGAGACATAGTAACAAAATTAAATAGCTCATAGATTTATTGATATTAGCTAAATACACAGTTATTAATCCGCCAAGTATCGTTAATGACCACCCTTTTATAAGAAATGAATTAGATGACATACGATTGATGACATTTTCAATCATTTGAATATGCAAGCGCTTGTTTTCATCATTTTTCACTTATATATCCTCCAAAATCTAAATTAGTTTATTAGGGTTTTCTGCACATATTATAATCATCAATTCTATTTCTTAAAGAGACGGCTCTGTCTAAGCAGCCATCAACATCTAATATAAAATGTTTCGATTCGATAGCGGTAATATATGAGCTATTACCAAAATAGACAGTCTTTCCATAAATTTCTTTAATATCAGGATTTTTCTGATTAAACATGTTTTTAGCTATTACTTGAAAGGTTTTATCTGTATGTATTGTTCTTACTGTCTTTTCTTGTGGATCATTTTTGTCTTCATAGGTCCAACGAGTTAAAAAATATTCATAACTATTAAGTCTGTCAGGAAGAACAACCGCAATAATAGCATTAGGTAAACTCCTTGTTGTTATTCTTGTTTGTGTGCGTAAAGAATAAGCAATCTCCCAAGGAATCCATTGATCTTTTTCAGCCTTGAAGTGTTCAACCATATTAGGGGAAATCAAAACTAAAGTAACTGACGAGTCCCATATTTTATCCTTTAATTTCGTACGTATAGTTTCATCTTTAAAAATGCTTAGATCTTGGTCATCATTCTCGGCCTTGTTTAAATCATCACCACTAAATTTAGTATTTTGTAGGTAATCAACATAATCCCTAACGGTATCTTTATAATATCCGTTTAACGATGCCACATTACTATCTTTGTATTTGTATGAAACAAAAACTTTGTATCCCAATGCGATTTCCTCCAAGTTAATGACTCCCGTTATATAACCTATGAAAAATATAATAGATCTAATGGTTTACGATCACCCTTATTCTTCTGCATAGAATGCCACTTGCGTTCCCAATTCACTAAATCATTTCCCGTTATTTTTGATAATTTGGTAAGCTCTTGAGTCACATCATGCTGGAAAGATGGAAGTTTATTAGAACTTTTATTGATAGAATCAGAGTCTCTAAATTCTGCCTTTTCCATTAGTCGTTTGGGTACTTTTTTACTTATAAGCCTAGTAGTTTGAAGCTCATCATATATCCATGGGGAATTAGTCTTGTTTTTAATAGTGTTAACAACACTAATAGAATTTTCTGTATTTAAAAAAATAATACATTCACAAGAGTCAATCATGTCATGTAATGCTGATGACAATATTAAATTCACTTGGCTAGTTGAATAGTTTCGCTTGTCATAGTCATAAGTAATCTTGCCAGTTTTTTCATTTTTAGACAAAACACAATAATCATCATCAATCTTTTTAAGAAGATCATTTGAGTATCCCCAAACGGTTGAATCTATAAAGGCATCAATATCAAACTCAGTTTTTAACCAACAAGCTATCCTCTTAGCAATCAACACATCATTGTGAGAGTGTGATATAAAAACATCATAATTATTTTCTGGAAACCAATTATTTTTTAATTTAGTTACGTCTATTATTCCAGTTCCATCTGTCAAATCTATACTAGAGCCAACTCTATCTGATAAATTTGAACGAAGTTTACGTATTCCTGATGAATACAATTCAATATTTTGAGAAGAGACATCCATAAAATCCATTTTATCTGCCCGAGTTAAATTTAAGCTAAAACCCTTATACAATATGTATACCTCTCTTTTTTATCACTAATATGATTTCTTCAGTCAATTAATTATATAACATTTTTGCTAATATTAAGAAAACTTTACCAAAAGTGCCACCAATTTTTATTGCTTTTATTTTTATACACGTCCTCTTCTGAGGTACTATTTTGTCGTTTCTGAAATGGCCCAGAAGTTTCAAGTAAGCCACTTATTTTTTGAATATGGGCTTTTAACTCTCTATTTTCTTCTAAAGTTGTTAATTGCAGTTGTTGTTGCTGATCTATCAGTCTTATTAGATGGGCTATTTGTCGATCTTTAGTAGCAAGCTGTTTGTCACGTTGAGACTTTAAATCTGCTAATTCCCTTCTCAGAGTAGAAACCAGCTCATTATTTTCTTCGCTAGCCTTTGTTGCTTTTTTGCTACCTGTTTGTTGGTTCTTTGCTACCAAAGGCTTTGCTACCTTGTCTTTGATAATTCTTTCAGCTGTAGGGCTAATCATGTTTGCACCCTGACTATCTTTTTGCCGGTTATTTGCTGGTAGTCTTTGGTAGTGATATTGAATAGTCTGTTTGGAGACATTCAATTCATCAGCAAGTTCTCTAATAGTTTTAGACATGATTTTAAAACCCCTTTCGGAGATCAGCGAGAAATTCTTGTCTTGCTTGATCTCTGATTTTTTGATCATGTTCAGCTTGTTTTTCAGCCAGTACCTGTTTTTCAGTTGTTCCTAAAGGCAAGCATTTAACTTTGTCAATTGCACGCCACTTTTCTTTATCTGATAATTCATCATTGTGCTGAATGTTAAAGAGTTTTTGACGCTCATCTTGAAATTTGCCTTGAGAAAAATCATTTGCGTCCTTTCTTTCAGGTTTCCAAGTAAAAGAATAACCGATAACTGGTTTTCCTCTGCCTTTGCCATATTTTTTTCTAATCGTTAGCCCTCTAAAAAGCGGGGTTAATTCTTCTCTAATTGGCTTAATAACCTTTTTGTCAACATTTGAAGGACTATTCCAATAACTTTTAGGTATATCAAGCAATTCAAAAAAATCTTCTTTAGAGAAATAAGAATAGCCAGTAGTTCGAAATTGCTTAATTAGACGAAACATTGTTTTAGCGTAACTGCTTTTTAAATTTCTAAATTCTGTTAGGGCATAACGAACCCAACTTTCTAAATTGTTTAGCAAGTGCAATGCTTTGGGATAAATCTGAATATCAACATAAGGTTCTTCAGCTTCACCTTTAATTTCAAATTCAGTAAACATAACAAAAAATTCACGATTTAAGCCACTCTTACTTCTACGGCCAAACCTAAGGCTGAGGATCTTTTGGTATGTATTTTCAATATCATCAATAAAACGTTTATTTGCGGTTGGTTTATAGTTACTAAGCTCTTTTAACTGGTCAAAAGAGAAACGAACAGTTTTATTCCCTTGATCCCGCATGCGGGAAACAATTGAAAAAAATAAATTCATCTCAATTGGGGTAAATTTTCTCAAGGGAATAGTATTCAACTCAGGATCATACTTAACTAACTCATTAGACATGATTATCACCTCAAACACATATTAAAATAAAAGTACCTTTTTATCAAGTACAGAACTTATAAAGGTACTTGATAAACAGACAAAAGGTACTTGATAAACAGACAAAAGGTACTTGATAAACAGACAAAAGGTACTTGATAAACAGACAAAAGGTACTTGATAACCTTCTGTGAGCCTTGGGAGAGTAAGGCGCAAGAGGGGTCTAAAAGAGGTTTAAAAGAGGTTTATAAAAGAGGTTTAAAAGAGGCACCACTGTACGAGGTCAAAACCTAGAATCAAAAAACACAAAGGAGTGAGCCAAAAAACGGCTCACATTAAACTCCAGTCGCACAGCTCCTTGCGCCTCACGCTGTTCGTTGCTTAAAAGGTGTGGCAAGCCACATTTAATCGGGCGCTAACGCCCCGAACCCCGTCCAAGCTGAGCCAGCTTGACTGCTTTTTCACTCGCCGTTAGGCAGGAAAGCAAAGTTTTGTAGAAACTTTGGCTTTCGCCATTTCAGTGTTAAGACTGGTTAAGAGCTGTCAATGGTAGCGGACGAGCGTAGCGTGGGAGCATAAGGAATTGACAGCAAACAGTTAGTTTTTCTGAATCTTAACAAGAATTTAGCGGCTATGTTCGTTTTTAAGGGCCTTATTTTTCGTTTTTAGCGGTTTTAAGACTGTTTATATATATTTATACCAAAGCAAAATCAAAAAGCCCTCAACAGGCTCTTAGAGGGCTAAATAACGAAGCCAGGACGATTAATAATATCTTCTTGTCTTTTTTGCAAAATATAAGTGTATGAGGAATCATACAAATTCTTTTTAATCTCGTCAGGTTCATTGACAGAAGCTTCAAACAATTCTTGAATATCAACTTGCCAAGGATCAGCAAGCATTTCATCAATTGGTTTTAATACTTTCTTTTAGTCCAGCTTAATTACTCCTAACATTAAAATAATGATTTCAATTTAGATACGCAGTTCTTAAAGTTAGTTATTCAAATTTTGTTGCCAGGTTTATGAAGATTCTCTGCATAAAGCAATTAAAAAAATTTGGTTGAAAGCAGCGGGATATGCAACAATTTTTAGCATTTAAAGCATAACAAACTTAGTTAAGTACAAGCATAAATTGAATTAAAAATACATTCCATTCAACAACGGGAAAAATCGATTATATGGTTATCAGCAAACCGAGTGAAACGAGGTCAATGCGCACTTACACCCTTGACAAGTGTCAATGGTAGATTTAATACCCATCGAAATGGGTATTATTTGTATTAGAAGGCTAGCGCCAACTATAAAAAACCTAGAGTAAACCCTCAAAAACCTAGAGCTGAATATCAAGATTGATCAATCACATTGCGAAGGATCCAATGACTATAAGCAAGACGAGCACTGGGAGTTATCACCCAGGGGTGATTAATTTCAAAAATTTGAATTTCAGTTGCTAAGTAAAGTGGCGTCTTACCATGATTAAAAGCAAAAACGGGTTGCGGAAAATCAGGCTTACTAGCAACTTGATGAACACTTTGACGAGAGTTCATCTGCCAACGAATTTTTAAATCTTCACGCGACAATAACTGTGGCAGCTGTGTTTTTTCAAGTTGAGCTTGTTGCTGCAGCTTTTGTGTAAAGGCTTGTTTAGTCTTGTTTTGATGCCAATCATCAAACAGATCATACTTGTTTGATTTAAAATCTAAATCCATAAAGCCAGCCTCCTAACCAAAATCAATTTTATCCAGCATCGTTTCAGTACTAGCCTGGTCTAAGCCTAAATAAGCTAAAGTCATGGCTTCACTTGAATGGTTTAATAAGTGCATGACCAAACCAATATTATAATTAGATTGTGTGTAGACACGATAAGCCCCGGTTTTACGCATTGTATGGGTCCCTAGATAATTAATTCCTAACAGATCGCCAACCTTACTCATAATTTTGTAGAACTGTTTTTCCGTGATATGGCGCTCAGGGTGTTGAATGGAAGGAAAGAGCCACTCAGAGGCTAGTCTATGATCAAGTAGCCATTGACGGTACAATAAGAGCTCTGTTTGAACTGGTTTAAGATACAAGGTATTCGGTTTACCCGTTTTTCGATCGTGAATGAACGCATTTTGTTTAATAGAACCGTCCGGATTAAAAATATCGGTTTGCTTTAAGCGCATGACATCACTCACTCGCAGTAGCGTAGCTTTGCCAACTTGAAAAACTGTATAGTTACGCCGGCCAGCTTTAAAGTTATTGAGTAACGTATCTTGAACCTCTTTGAGAACGTTTGAATCTTTGATGGGTAAGACAACTTGTTGCATAGTTTTAGCTCCTTAAAAAATTGATTTTTAGTACAAATTAAAGTACAATATTAAGTACAATGAAAGGGTGGTAAATATGACATTAGCACTAACACAGAGCGATTTTCGCGCTAACCTAAAAAAATATTTAGATCAAGTTAATGACGAAGACGAAACCGTTTATATTGCTCGTTCAAATAGTCGCGCAGTAGCCATCGTTTCACAAGAAAAAATGGACTGGCTAGAAAGAGCATTAAAAGCTAAAGAAGGTTCGTTAGAATATGCAATTGCACGTGATCAGTTAATTAAACGCCATGTTTTACTTGACGATGAAATTGTTGAATCAGATGATGATTATTGGGGCCAGTTTAAATAATGAAAAAACTAAGATTTAAACCACGTGCAACCTTTAATGCTGATCTAAAACGGTTAGCCAGTTTAGACAAAGCTATTATTGATGAAGTTCGAGCAGCCATTGACCTGTTGCTTGAGCAGCAACAATTACCACCAGAATTTGAAGATCATGAGCTTAATCGGCGAATGAGCGGTTATAATGAATTTCACTTACGAGATACCCCGAAAAACAAAACACCAAGCGAAACTAACGATGTCCTGGTGGTTTATACGATTGATAAAGATGAACTAGTCTTAATTGGCATTCGAGTCGGATCGCATGATCGTTTATTTCCTGGTCAAAATCGTTCCAAAAGGTATCGAAAAAATGACGAATAAGAGAAGTCATTTATACCATATAAAAATAAATAACCCCTAATATCTACATTATAGATATTAGGGGTTATTTTAACAATGTTTTTGAGGGGTTATTTGGAACTTATAACCCCTATAATTTAGTTTTACTTTCTAGGCTTAACAAATAGCAGTAAGACAAGTTGGATCAAGACGATAAAAATAAAGAAAACCACTAGCACAATAAAAGCAGCTAATTTAGTTGCTGGCGTTTGAATTGTTCCGGCACCATCAACTTTTCTAATGAAAATTACAAAGCTTAGTGAACTAGAAGTTAAATGCCATATGTATCAGTAAGTATAAACGTTGAGAAAAGGAGTAATTATCATGTTGTCAAAAGCTTTAGAAAGCTCTGATATAAAAAAACTCGGCCAAAAACCGGCCGAGATACGCGTTATTTTTTCAGCCACTTGATAACCCGTTTATCAAGACACAAACCAACAAGGAGACAGACGATACCAATAATCTTGATTGGCCAAGTTGTTGCGTTTACAAAAATCAGCATACCGAATATAAAAATGAATAGCGAAGCTAGTTGCATAAATGTTCATCTCCCTAAAAAAACTAATGCCACTTGTGATAATTCCAAGAATATGTCACTTTTGAATTTACTAATTGTATATCATATCGATAACCATGTTTAAGGGAATTAAAATTATCACCTACAAGTCCTGCCACAATTGCACCAGCTTTTCCTGCGGATAGACCTCCAATAAGTGTTAGACCAGAAGCATGTTTTGCCTTAAGATCTCCCTTTGAAATGTATACGCGATAGGTACGTACCTTTACTTTGCTATGCGTTTTATGTATTGACTTTTTACCTAAACTTTCGACTTTTGAAGTCCACACCCAAGCTTTTCCATATTTCCACAATAACGTTTTAGCTGAAGCTGTTGTGTCACCAAACCCAGGAATATTATTATTGGTTACAATACCTCCTAGAGATAAGCAAACCACTGTAATAAAGGTAATTGCTAAAGCTCGTAATTTTTTATGCATAACACTTCTCTTTGGTTGAAAATGAACACAAGCCAGTAAATTATGACTAGTTTTAGCAACTGCGTGGCTCAAAAGAAGCCTCGACTGTCGCTCGGCAGAACGTTTCCAGAGGCTCAAAAACGCCCTTCGCTACAGCTCACGGCAAGACCACCTCTAATCGGTCACTAAAAAGTCAAAATGGCTTAGAAGGCCTCTGAATGGCTCTTACTCGAGTTGCGATTTAATTCCAATCAGTTTCACAAGTCGTGGATAGAACAGGATAAGGGAGAGTGATATCACTCCCTTGTAAAGCCTGCGCAGTGCTTGATTTTCTGATGATAGCTGCGATTGCTCATTTCGTGTTTAATTCGTGATTAAAAAATAACCACGAATTAAACACGATGGCTTTTACTTAATCCGAATTGTCTTCGTTGGAGCTGGCAATTGATACGTGCCATTGGCAATTTAATTACAACGAAAAAAACCCTTTACCGGCATGGTAAAGGGGTACTTTCGCCGCAATTATCAGCGTGAGTTTTCCACGTGATTCAATTGGCGAAAGAAGGTCAACAACTCAGGATAGAATGCTTTGTAGTCAAGTTTGTTGCCCCAATTGTCTACGTCCCATTTTTCGAGTTGTTGCTGGAATTGTTGCGCTTGCAATTCAGCCGATTAATCGGGTTTATGCAAGAACCGTTAATTGCCTAAGTAGAAATAGATGGCACCGATAACAAAAAGAATAATAACGATAACAAAAAGAATAATAATCATTCCTAAAATTACAAATAACGTTTTTTTCCAGCGTTTCATAATTAAATGGCTCCTCTCAAACTATGACTATCCGTTTTTCCAACTATGATAGTTGGTTAGTTG
>NZ_MIYK01000002.1 GCF_002907375.1 Fructilactobacillus lindneri DSM 20690 = JCM 11027 | reverse complement strand
CATGTATTAGGCACGCCGCCAACGTTCGTCCTGAGCCAGGATCAAACTCTCATTTTAAAAATGAGAACTTTACTAGCTCTTATTTATTTTATTTCTTAAAGCAAATTGACTTTGCATAATGTTTTAACCTTTAAACTAAGTTTAAAGATTACCTTACACTTTTGTAATCAAAATCTTGTTCAGTTTTCAAAGATCTACTCTTGCACTGCTTCTGCAGTGCAATTACTATAATAACTCGTTTAGAAATAATTGTCAACGATTTAACTTAATTAATTTTAAAAAACTCAATTACTTAAAGATTAATTTGTCAAAGCATTTCGTAATCATTCCCTAACGAACAATTATTAGTATATCTCATTGGTCAAAGAATGTCAAACATTTTCAACAATTAATTTTAAAAAATTTATTTTCAATTTTTAATCATAAAAACATGTCATTCCTCAAGCGACAATTAATAATATACACCTGGTTAAATCACGTGTCAACAGCTTGGTCAAAAAAAGTCAAATTTTATTTTGTTGATTTCAAAAATCATAAATTAATTATTAAATGATTGATAACATTCGTGAATAAAAGATAAATTCACTAAAATTGAAATATAATGGTAAGATATAGAAGGAACAAAATTTTTTGGGGTAGAAACTAGCGCGTTAAGTGCCAATGGAACGGAATGTGAACATTGGACGAAAAGTATTTACTTGCGGTGCTAGTTTCGCATTCGCCACTAATTTCACCAGGTAGTGGCAGCTCCAGCCAGGAGATGTCAAATGAATATTTTGAAAAAATGGGGTTTACGAACCCTTAGCATTAAAGGAATAACATACTTAGCTATTCTGATGGTTGCTGAAATTATTTTAGGCAGATTAGTAATTGGGAATAGTAGTGTTCAATTTACTTTTTCATTTATTATTATTGCTATAATTGCAAAATGGTATGGACCTTTTTGGTCTGTAGGTATTGCCATTATTGTTGATTTCATCGGAACTATGTTAAGCGGACAGCCATATTTTATTGGTTTTACACTTTCAGCAGTTCTTGTAGTAATTATTTATAGTTTAGCTTTTTATGGAAAAGATAAAGTTTCAATTTGGAATGTTTTAGTAACAACGCTAATAATTACTATTTTCATTAACATTTTACTTAATTCACTATGGGTTTCCATTCTTGCTCATACTTCATTTTATTATTTTTTACCGGTTCGAATTATCAAAAATTTAATCTCATTTCCGATTCAAACTATTTTACTGTATTGGATTTTGAATAATAAAACAATTAGACATATGAAACCAAAAATATTTAATTAAATAAAAACACTCGGCTATTGGTGGTAGCTGAGTGTTTTTATTATACACATCTTAATTTTTATGCTTATCATATTTATTTTCTAATGGTAATAATTTATCCATTAATCGACGTTGTGCTCGACCTAAGTCATTCATTTTATCTTCGATGTGACGATTCTTATCCATTCCATTGTCATGATCTTTTTTAGGATCTATAACATCTTCTGATCTCAACTGATTAATTTGTTCTTCATTAGCAATTAATTCTTCAACAATCTGGTAACGTTCTTTATAATTATCAAAACGTTTAGCATCAAATTTACCGGAATCCGTTTCCTGGTACTTTTCTTGATCCTTAATTAATTTTTTTAACTCTTTTTTCTTTGAATGAACATCCATAGTTATTAGCTCCTTAATTTTCTTATATTACTATCTTACCTTATTTTCCTTTAAAATAAAAAGACCATCACATTGATGATCTTTTTTTAATCTATTAACTAATATTTTCGTTAATTTTCTTGTGATACTTGCGAACCATTGCTACCCCAAGTGAAATCACTCCAGCAATCAATCCCATCACAACTAAACGAATATCATAATTAAAGATGTATCCTTTATTTACTCCAGACATAATACTCATGTTAGCCATGTAATTATATGGTATTGGTAATATGTGATAGAAGAATCGATAGACACTTGGCAACAAGTCATAAGGCATAATTGCACCTGCAACTAAAGTTTGAATTAATGCCAACGGAAGATTGATTAACAATCCAACTCGACCAAGCATTAAAGCAAAAATACTAACAAACTGCGCCGATACAAACGTCAAAAGTACATTTTGACCGTACATTTGGATAGCAGCGACATTATCAATATGCGTTACAAGTTTAAAAGTTAAAATACTAAAGATTGGTGCTAATACTGACATTACCAAGAAAGCAGCCTCATACATTCCAAAGGCAGCCAATTTACTACGACCATGGATTAAAGCATTTTCAAATTGTGAAAATTCCATAATCGATGCAGCCATAACACTAATAAAACAACCTAAAGAAATTAACATCGTACCAATAGTAATTGCTAAGTTGCTTGATCCGTTATTACTAATCGTTTGTGAATCAGATTCTACCGGATCAGAAATAACATAATGCTTAGCCTTTTGTTCCATCCCAGCAATCACTTGATTAGTAACTTGTTTTTGTAATTTTTGTTGTGCTTCTGGACTTTGAGCTAGCTGTGGATTAGCTTGCATTGCTTGTGTCATTTTTTCTTTTACAATTTGAGACCCTTGAGCTTTCATCATCATTTTCGTAATGACAGCCGTGTTGCCTAATTTTGTAAATTCGTTATTTAAGGAATTATCTACCGAGTCTTTCACTTTGGCAGCAATCTTGCTACTTGCTTCATCATCATATTTATTATCATAATACTTAACTTTAAACTTTTCACCATGTGAAATTTTAGATGATGTATTCTTAGGAATATCAATTACTAAAAGAACTCGCTTATTTTTCAAATCATTCTTGGCAGTAGATAATTTTGAATATTTTTTAACTTTAGGACTATTACTTTTATAATGAATCCCATCTGCCACTTTATTCTTAATTTTGTTTGCAGTTGAACCAGAATCTTCATTAACCAATGCAATTCTTGTACGATCAATATGATCGGCAGAATGTTTGTATCCAGGGATATAAACAATCGCCATAATGAATTGATAAATAATCGCAAAGATAATGGCAGCAATGGTTAATTTACTGGTCATAAACTTTTTAAAACTCATCCTTTATTACCTCCTATAAAAATTCATTGATAATATTAACGCTTTTTATTTTCGTCAATTTCATTTTATGATAACATTTAATTAAAGGAGATTCAAGATGATACTACTAACCAAGTTTAAGCAAACGCTTTCAATTATTTTATATTTTATTAATAATCAAAATAATAATGATAATAAATTCGTGTCTGGCAAAGAAATTTGCAAAGCTCTCGATCAATTTCCTGATTCTTCAATCAAAAAAAATATTACTAAATTAGTTAATAATGATATTTTACTCTCTGTTTCTGGACCAAAAGGCGGATTTTCACCCAACCCTAACATCAGTTTAGTTAACATTTCATTAGCTAAGCTATTTATTATCACCGAAAAAGATAACGAAGTCATTATCAATTCCAAATTACAAAATAATTTATTTGAAAATGGTAAGATTATTGATAAATATGACCATAATTTAAATAATATTATTGGTGAATCGTTTCAAGCGTTTATTAACAAATTAAACAATTATAAAATTAAAGACATTATGTAAAAAGCTGAACTTCGATTATGAAGTTCAGCTTTTTTGATTATAATAATTTTAATGCAACTAAAATTATTATAATGGCAATAATTAATATTACGGTTAAAAATACTTTTTGAGGAATTTTAACATCTTTACTGCTTTGCCTCGGTTTTTCCGGTTTCTCATGCGGTTCGTCGATTTCTTTGATAAAAGTTTGCTGTGCAGATTTCCCTTTGGGACTAGCATACTTAAAGTATTTACCTTTTTTATTCATAAAGAAACCATCTACATCATCCTGTTCGTAAACATCAATAATATGTTGCATTAGTTTTTTTAATTTAGGACTTAAGATCGGGGCGGCTAATTCAACTCGATTATCCATATTTCTAGTCATCAAATCAGCTGATGAAATCCATAATGAAGTGTCATCGTCATAGAAAGCATAAATTCGACTATGTTCCAAAAATTCTCCCACGATACTAGAAACTACAATTTTCTCTTTGGGACCACAAATGCCCAGTTTAAGACAGCAAGCACCCCGGACTACCAACCGAAATGGAACCCCGACAGTTGCTGCATCATAAATAGCTGCAATCACATCAACATCCGTCAATGAATTAACTTTCAAAAAGACATGACCTTTTCCAGTTCGTAAATAATATTCTTTTACTGTTTGAATATTTTGAATTACCATATCCTCGATTCGATGAGGAGAAGCCGTTAAAACCTTATACTTAGGCGGTTCTGCAACCGGTTGTTCTAGATAGTTAAAGAACGAAGCTAAATCTTTTACATAATCATCACGACTAGAAAATAGACTCAAATCAACGAACCCAGTAGCAGTGGATTCATTATAATTCCCCGTTCCAATCTGTACATAACCTTTAGGATTTAAGCCATCTTCGGTTAAGACTAAACAAGTCTTGCTGTGAACTTTCATGTATTTTTTACCAAAAACAATGTTACAACCAGCATCCTCTAATTCACCAGTAACTTTCAAATTATTAGCTTCGTCAAAACGAGCCCGTAATTCAATCATAACCGTTACTTTAATTCCCTTTTGAGCTGCTTCTTTTAACAGTTCAATTACTTTTGAATGATTAGCAACTCGATAAATTGTCTGTTTAATCGCCACTGTTTTAGGGTCATCAATAGCAGCACGTAAAAAGGTCAAAAACTGATCAAATGAATCATAAGGATATTGTAAAAGCAGGTCATGTTGATCAAGATACTTGAGCATTGATTCCGATTGGTTCCACTGTACGGCATGTAATGGTGGATAAACAAGCTTTGGGTATTGTTTTGCTAACGGTTTAACTAAACTAAATAAAAAGGTTAAATCCAGTGGACCATCAATTGGATAAACGGTTCGTTTATTAACTTTGAATTTTTTCAGAAATGACTTTAAAAAATCTAAATTTAAATCATCAGTTTCTTCAACTTCAAACATCGTAATTCGGCCTTTTTCACGATCAGCTAAATAGTGACGCAAGTTTCGAATGGTATCTTTGTTATTATCATCTTTTTCGACATCTAAAGACGCATCCAAGTCGCGGATAATTCTAAAAGTAATGATTTCTTCAATTTTGCCATCATCAAACAAATTGGTTAAATTATTACGAATTAAATCCTCTACCAATAAATAATGATCGATTCCGTCAAAATTTAATTTAATTAGTCGATTAATATTAGTTGGAATCGGTACAATTCTAATTTTCTTTTTGTTATCTTTTTTAATTAAAACACCCAATGCCATTCGTTTGTTTTTTAAATAATCCAAACTATAACGAGTATCATAAGTTGTAAAACTCAAAAAAGGTAAAATTCGCTGATCAAATAATTGATCGGCTTTTTCTTGTTGATGTTCATTTAGATCACGATATTTAGCAAAGGTTCCCATTTTGTTTTCAGCCAGTTCTTTGCTTAATTGCTGAAAATAACCATATTGAATTTTAAAATTTTTTTCGTTTCGTTTATGCACTTTTTTGAGAATTTTAGAATATTCCATTCCCGATTTTGTTTCAACTCCATCATCAGTTAATTCCATCTGACTTTGGAGACTAGGGACTCGAACACTATAAAATTCATCTAAATTATTTGAAGCAATTGCTAAAAATTTAAATCGGTCTAAGAAAGGCGTGGTATTTTCATTTGCTAAATCAATCACGCGACGGTTAAATAACAACCAACTTAAATCACGATTATAACAATTGCCAGTATTGTTATGTTCATTTATCATGTTTTCCTCTTTCAATGAATGTTTGATAATCAATTTCTACTTGTTTTAAATAATTATTTGCAAAAGTAACAAAGGCAGCTGGCATCCACTCATGACTTTGGAGATAACCAATTACCTTAGGGAAGTTTGGAGATTGGCTGTGAGCTCTAGCTAACAGACTCATACAAACAGAAACATAATCTTTAAAAGCTCCCCAATCGAGCTTATCAAGTTTTACCGAACCTTTCATATCTTTAAACTGTCTTACATAAAAACTGCGCTTTTTAGTATCAAAGTACCCTAAAAAGACATCCGAAGAACTTTGTAAAATTCTTTGACAATTAACAATTTCTTCACCTGGAGAATGCCGTTTATTAACATAAATCATTGATTTTTGATAAATTGGCAATGCCTGCTTAACTTGCAATACCAAGTAGTTTCCGTTCGCATCCTCTAATAAAATTAAATAACATAATGTTCCTACACTTCCCACTCCAACACTATGACGAACAATATCGACAATATGAAATTGGGCTAAAAATTGGTGAACATCACTACGAGTATAACTTCGATAATTGTAGTAACCTTTGGTAAGTCGTTGATAAGTTTTATTGCCAACATGCTTGGTAACTGGGGCATCTTCAATAAAACGACGTTTACCATCAACTACTTCAGTGTACTTTTTCACCGCGTAATCTGAATTACTACGAATTGCTTTTTCAACAGTTTTATTAACTAATTTCATATATGATTGGTCAAAATGATCGCGATCATCGTGAATCGCGTCAAAAGTTGAAGCAATGTTTTCCAAAGTATTAGGCATGATAAAACGCTTCATTGAAGGCATATCTCTTAAATGAATTAACGCATTTAAATAAGTATTCATAACTTTTTCAAGATAGGGATTAACGTCTTTAGCAATATCAAATCCTTGTTGTTTAGCAACCAGCAATGCACTAACTAACAAACGTTTTACATCGTATTCCCAGTGCGCCACATGAGATTCGTCAAAATCATTCATATCAAATAATAATTTCCCTTCAGGAGAACCATAATAACCGAAATTACCCAAATGAGCATCCCCACCAATTAAGGTTTTGATTCCACTCGTATAATGTTGTTCTAAATCGTGATTCATGATATCAACTGTGCCACGATAAAAAGCAAATGCTGACTTCGACATTCTTTTTCGCTTTAACTTCAATAATTTATGATAAAGCAGAGAATTCCGCACATCCATAATTTTTTTAATATCCCGTTTATGACTTTTAAAATCAGCAATCTCATCAAATTCAGCATCAATTCCTAAACGTTTTCCCTCATCCATAAGTTCAACAGAAGTTTTAGTTAAAATATCTGTTTGATTAAACTGATAAGGAACAATTTCCCTTTTACTCATAATAGCTATTCTTCCTTTCAATTACGGCAAGATTTCTTTAGACTAATTATAACAAATATGTATCTAAAAAGAGGCGATTGTGTTGGGAACAACTGTAACTGGAAGACTCAAAGAAATAAAACAACCTCGTGGTGGTTTAATTAAAAAAAGTGATTTTACTAAAGAATTGTTGAATCCTGATAGCAAATTCATTTCTTTAACAGATGAATCATTAAATCCTGCTTTAGTTGGTCTTACAGTCGATTATTTAACGCGTTACCAACTTTATGGTGCAGAAAAAGCATTTGCAATTTCTCGAATTGGCTTACACAATTTGGAAATTTCTACCGGTCATTTTGGCGACCAATTTTTCTTAGAAAAAATTGCAAATTTAAATCATAATTTAGACCAGACTACTATTTTAACTGCTGCTGAGTTAGCTTCTTTTGATACCTTTTATCGCACAGGGTATGGTAATCCATATAGATATAAAAATTTAAAACTAAATGAAGTTACGTATGAACATATCAAAGCTATGGTATTTCGGACACTTAATTTTTTAAAACAAAAAACAGATGAAAAAAAATTAGTCACTGATTTCAACTTTGATGGCGGTTACACTCAAACCATTATTAATGGGGATGGTGATTTTCATGACAACCACGGATTATGGGATTTAAAAGTCAGCAAACAACAGTTTAGCACTAAATGGAGTTTGCAAATTGTAGTATATTATCTGATGGGATTGCATAGTTATGCTGCTAAAATATTTCAGCAAATGCAAACACTTGGAATTTATAATCCTCGTTATAACTTATTATTGTCATTGGATACAAATAAATTGACGCCTGAATTACGTCAATTTATTGATATAAAAATCATTGGATATTAAAAGGGAAAGCTCATATAGAGCTTTCCCTTTTAATATCCAATATAATTTTATGAACCACTGTTAGGTCCAGAACTTAACGTCCACGTTATTTGTGAATGATAATTAGTTCCATCTTTACCATTCTTGCTTCCTACAACATTATTTTTTCCTAAAGAGCGTTTGAAATTAAATTTAATATTATTTACGTCCCAAACTCCCTGATAAGTCCCTGAGCTATTATTAGGATTCAAAATATTAGTATTTTCATTATTAAGCGGTAACGTTTTATTATCAATATTTGAAATTTTCTGCCACGATTTACCATCATTACTCAATCGCTGAAATGTCCCATTCGAAAAAGTAATCGATGGATCAGTCAAAGAATTAATATCAGATGTTAAAGGAGAAGCAGTCGCTGACAATGCCCAATTTTGCTTACTATTACCACTAGTCATCTGAACAAAAACATCATTAACTGTTGGGTCATTAGTATCTGCTTCTGAACTGGTCTTATTGCCAAAGGTTTTACTAGGATTATTATAATCAGTGGCAAGCTTCCCAGCATAATCTAACAATGGTACGGAAACAGATTCATTCCACATTGATTTACTAATGTCATAAGTTCCAAAATTAAAGTTATTGGGTACATTATCCAATCGTAATAAGCTTGCAGATGATCCGGTCCCGGGATTATTATTTACTCCAGAAGTTGGATTTGATGGATTATAAGGTCGATTTGCATAATTCTTTACTACTTTAGAAGCCGTAGGAACAGACTTATACCAATTTCCATTTCCAAGATATTTAGCAGCAAACGCAGTAATCGTTTCGCCTGCGGTTAAATGATACTGTTCTCCTTTGGAATCCTTAGGTAATGTATAAGAATACTCACCATTAGCATCTGTTGTCCCACCTGTATATGGTCCACGAATATCCGGATCATCAGGAATTTTACCTTCTGGAGAACCATCTGTTGGATAGCTATCATATTGATCATGAATATGAGGATCTCCAGTTAAACGGACATAGGCTCCAGGAAGTGGATTACCATCAGGATCAGTAACTCTAACTTTAATCGTTTTTGAATTTTCAGAATCAACTGCATTATTTAACTCAGAATTGACGATTTGAATTTTACAATCCTTAATCTGAAAATAATCACCAGCAACATGTAATCGTGAATAGTTAGCACTATTAAAGTTTCCAAATGTATTTGTACCAAACATGGTAGCGTTGGCAGAATCTACATTACCACCTCTATAATTAGCAGTTGCATTTTTAACAATCCAATTTTCATCTGAAGGACTACTATCAGTATTGGTTCCCCAATTCCAGGCATCAACCCTTCTAAACTGATTAGAAGCCAGTTTTAATGTTGGACTTCCATCAATAATTTGATTGCTTGAAGAAACATTTGTCCCGCTATATTGAAGATTTAAATCTTTCATTTGACCTAAATCAGCTAAACCAGTAATCCGTAACAAAGGCATATTGTTTTTAACTGGACCACTTTCATCAACATTCATAATGCTGTCAGTTCCAGCATTCATGCTTTTCCCAGCGATTGCAGGGAAATTTGAACCGCCATTTTCTCCCAACGCTTGATAATTAACGACACTATCATCACCCAAACTAATGCCAGCAGTACTATATAGAATCGCATGACCTGGTAAACCATTAACATTAACTTCTGCTTTGTTTCCAAGGCTAATACTATCAGAAAATTCATCTGGAGTATTGGTAGAGTAGAAACCGGTAACTTTTCCAGAACTGTTTTCACCACTAGAATTCCCCTTTTCAGGAACATTAAGGGTCACCTTAGCATTATTTCCGATTGAATTATCACCTTGTGCAAAATTACGTTTCGTAATTGGATTATAGACATTCCCAAATCCAGATGAATCTAAACTAGCTTCACCTTCAGAAAATATAGGGGCAACGCTATTTCCTTGACCCTGTAATGCATCAACATATACATTACTATCATCTAAAATATTAAGAGCACATGATTGTGAAATCTGCTGTCCTCCCCCAGCTGCTCCTTGTGTTCTAACCAAAGAATTGTCAATTGGGGAAACATATGACGTTGCTTGATGAAAATAAATATTACCTGAAAGCGTTGTTAATCCATAACGATTATAAATTGGCTGAGCCCCAACATAGGAAACATCCTTTAAAGAAATATGTGCTCCATTTGAATTTGCGTCACAAATACCATAATAGCTAGATTGATAAAAATTTAGATTACTAATATTAACATTAGCACAATAATAACGAGAATTTGGAGATCCAACATCTGCTCTCATTCTATTACCACGCAAATCAATTGTTGGTCCTTTTATTTCACCGCCTAAAGATTCAGTTTGTTTCCCGTAAATATTTACCGAATTTGTAGGATTATTTCGGGCCGCAATTCTAATATCATTGCTTCCACTGTTAGCCATGAAATTTCCTGTAACTTCGATGTTATCAGCATCTGGATTGTCCAATTGTTTCACAAAATCATCATAATTATCAACTTGAACTGTCGCAGCAGAAGCGTGACAATTAAGTATTAACATAAAAAATAAACACGACACACATAAAAATAAAAGTTTTAGAAAAGAATATTTAAATTTACTGGTCATTAAGCCACTCATCTCCCACTTACTAAGTATTTTTATAAAGTTTATTTATTTTTACGCTTTCTCATAACTAATGTTGTAATTATAAAAATAATCAAAATCAACAATAATAAAAGCGTAGAAATAAGGAACCATGGAATTGAATGAGTGACTTTAGTATTTAATTTTGCAGCTTCACCAACAGAAATTGAAAAATCTTTTTTTAAATACCATGTTTTTGGCTTATTAAACTGTGGATCGTGACTAACAACTTTAGTGGTTAAAGTATAACGACCTGGTGTAACTCTTCCAGTTTTCCATGGAATTGCATAATTAAAACTACTATTTGGAGAAATTTGACCATTTTTCGTAGTTTTCGAAGCAACTATACTTTTTGAATTTTTCTTAGTAACCTTGCTATTAACATCAACAGATCCAAGAATCGAAGGCTTGAAATTTTGAATATTAGCGATCACTTGATTTTGTAAATTAGTAGTAGAAGCATGAACTTTATTTAATTTCAAATCAGGATAAACATGTTTCCCTTTATTTACTCTCACACCAATAGCATAAGCATAACGATTAGAAATTTGTTGATTAGGATTATCTTTAGTGTATTCTAGTATATAGATTCCACCTAAAATAGTTCCTTTGAATTCTTTAAATTGTTTGTTATTGGGAGTTTTTAAATTAAAATAAATATTCTTTTGTTCATTAGGCTTTAATGTAACTGAATTATCACTATCATTTTCCAGCTGAAGCATATTTCCCATTGATAATTTCATCGAATTATCAAAATGATGTGGAGTCTTACTATAAACGGCCGTAACATTATTCCCAGTTGTTGCAGGATTCGTTTTAATTATAACATTTACGTTTTTATTTCGATTTGGATTAACAAGCGTAACTTTCAGCTTTTTATTAATTCCTTCGTTTCCAACATTAAAATCGTAATATCCTTTATCTTTAACTTGTCCATCAACATTTAAATCAGGAGTTACTCCAATTGGCGTTAAATTAGGATTTGAATTTTCAGCAGCATTTACATTTGTTAGACCAAAAATGCCAAACAAGAAGATTGACATTAATGAGAGTAATATTATTTTTAATGATTTCATTTAATAATTACCATTTCTATTTTGTTCCAATCAGTTTATTCACCACTATTAGGAGTAGCATTAACATTCCAAGTTATTTTGCCACGAAATCCTTCTTGATCTTTACCAGCAACTGATGATGAACCTCCAGGAATGGTAGTGCTAATATTGCTAGGATCCCAATAAATTTGAGTTATTCCAGCACTTTTACTTTTATCGGCTGATAAAACATTCTGTGGTGCATTATCGGAACCTAATTGAATATTATTAGATACGCCGGTCATTGGGCTCCATGATTGCCCATCTGCACTTAACTTTTGTGCATTACCATCTTTCAAATTAATGGTAGCACCGTTTAAAGTTTTACCAGAGTTAGTATAACCATCAAAAGAAGCATTTACATTCCATCCACTATCAGGATTCATCATGTCATGGAGTTGAACAAAGACATAATCCTTCTGGGCACCCTTTAATACAGTAGATTGACCCATTGAAGTACCAACTGGATCTTGGGCATCATCACTAGCTTTATAGCCACTTGCAAAAGGATCTACCAAACTATAAGTTTGTGTATTAGCATTTTTGTCATGATTACCAAAGTTTAAGTTTGCTGGGATATAATCAAATGCTAAATCCCCTGTATGTCCAGTAGGATTATTAGGATTAACTGGTTGGCTTGGATTATCTGGATTAACTGGGTTAACTGGTGAATTTTTACCCGTAAATGAAATAAAAGCATTCGTATTAGCTGTATCACTAGTATTAGTGTCATCAGCATTAACACTGGAAGTCAAAATTGCTCCGCAAACTAAAGGAATTGCGGCAATTGAAAATAATGAAATTCGTTTTAAATATTTGTAATTCATAATATCTCTCTTTCTGTTATAAAATTTATAAGTTTCAACAAAATAATTATAAAATTTAATAAACTATCAATTTTAATTATACCCTATTAATTAATTCTTTTAAAGAAATTCATTTACTCTTTTAAAGAATCAATAATATCCATATTCTAATCTTATAAATAAAAATAGATTACTTTTTCAATGCTTGTAGTATTATTATTCAATATCAAAATTAACACGTATAATTAATACTATATAATTTATCACAACTTTTATTAGAAAGTATGACAAGTATGAACATCAAAAATTTAGCAAAAAAATTCAATTACTATCAAAATGCAGTGTATTTTTCATCCGCTAACCACCAACATCGTTATTTTGGTTTTGGTAAAAGTGATGAAATCATTTCAAATGACGTTGAAGAAATTAATAACTGGCAAATTAAACAAACTGTTCCAGTTTTTGGTGGTATTCCATTTGATAAACAACATTTAGATAGTAATTTAATGAACGGATATTTCATTGCTCCACAATATGTAATTGATGAAAAAACTGGTCAAAGTTGGGGGAAAATACCGCAAGTTGACTCTCAAATTCAAACTAACCATCTAAACAAAATTATTTCTAGTATTAATGACGTAAATTGGATTGCAAGAACCACTTCCCCACTTCAAGAAATGCTTAATGATCAAAAAAAGAAAAAAGTCGTATTAGGAATGCAAAAAACAATCAACCTAGATTATCCCCTAAATCTTGATAAGCTAATTATTTCATTAAATAAACACCAACCTAATTCATATCATTTGATAATCAAAAATAACGATGAAGTTTTTGTTTCTGCTACTCCTGAGCGACTTATTCGGCTAAATAAATCAACCATTGAAACAGCAGCAGTTGCTGGGACTACCAATCGGGATCTAAATCCTAAAATTGACCAACAATTAGCTAATGATCTAAAACACGATATTAAAAATCTACACGAACACGAATTAGTAGTTCAAGAAATTACTAATAAAATTGCTAATCTAGCTAAATTAGATTATCCAGATGAACCTAAAATTTTAAAAACACCGCAAGTGCAACATCTTTACACTCCAATTACTGGAGTCCTAAAACAGCAGACTAATTTATTACAATTAGTTGCAGCTCTACATCCGACACCTGCTTTAGGAGGAATTCCCTTAGATTGGGCACTTAGTCAGATTAAAAATACTGAGCTCAACCCTCGCGGACTCTTTGCAGCACCAATTGGTTATGTTTTACCAAATGGCGATGGTGAATTTGTGATTGGCATCCGTTCGCTCTGGGAAAAACAACGAACTGTGAAGCTCTTCGCTGGTGCTGGAATTCTAGCGGGTTCGAATTTAACTCAAGAAGCACGCGAAATAAAATTAAAAATGTCAGTAATGGAAGATTTAATTAAGGAGCAGCTCCATGAATGAAACTTTAACCAATAATCTTAAACATTTAATTTTAGCCTTGCAAGCACAAGGAGTGGAGCACTTCGTAATTTCTCCAGGATCAAGAAATACTCCATTAGTTTTACTTTTAGCAGAACAACATGCCAATTTTACTATGGCAGTTGATGAACGTTCGGCTGCTTTTTTGGGATTAGGAATTGCCAAAGCTTCTCATCATCCTGTAGCCCTAGTTGCTACTTCTGGAACAGCCACGGCCAACTATTTGCCAGCTATTGCTGAAGCAGCTAGTTACCATGTACCATTAATCATCTTAACAACTGATCGTCCCCAAGAGTTGCAAAATATCGGTGCTCCTCAAACAATTAATCAGTTTAATTTATATCGTGATCAAGTTAAAGAAACCATCAATTTAAATGTCCAAGAAGTCAATACTGATGTTACAGAATATATTGATTATAAAGTACAGCAGCTAGTTCATCTTAGTCAAAATGCCCCAGTGGGGCCCATTCACATCAATTTGCCATTGCGAAAACCATTGCTACCAAAGTTAAATCAACCTTGGCCAAAGGTGGCAAAGGAAAATTTTGGTGATCTTACGATTCAATTAACCCAAACATCTTTAAATAAACTAATCAAACAACTAGAAAACAAAAAAATTATGTTAGTAGTGGGACCAACTGACCGTTTATGGTCGAAAACTAATTTTGAAACATTAGCAGAGCAAATTAGTGCCCCTATCATTGCTGATGTCCTCAGTCAGTTACGAGGATCTCAACATGCAATTGTCGGAATGGACGCAATTTTAGCATCACATTCCGAAACTAACGAGATTCTCCCAGAAGTTGTATTACGATTTGGCGGAACTCCTGTTTCAGCCAAACTATTTCCATGGTTAAAAGAACATCACATTCCAATCATCCAAATCGGTATGAACTACATTGGATAGGATCATACGCGTTCTACCCAAGCCAGTTACGCCGTTGATGAAGAACAGTTTATACAACAACTATTAAATAGTAACCTAAGTGGTAATCAAAGTTATTGGTCTAAAACTTGGAAACCACTTAAAAAGAAATTAACTGGATTTACTGATGAGCGGTTGAGTGCCCTTAGCATTGCTGATGAATTATCCAATTTACCCAGTTCTAGTCAATTATTTTTAGCCAATTCCATGACAGTGCGCGATTTTGAACAATATTTTAATCCTACTAATTCAATTAAAATCATGGGTAATCGCGGCGCCAATGGAATTGACGGAACTATTTCAACCGCAACTGGAATGGCATTCAATCGCAAACCAACTTGGTTAGTCATCGGTGATTTAGCTTTCTATCATGATATGAATGGTTTGCTGCTAGCAAAACAAAACCAGTTTAATTTAACAATCATAGTAAATAATAATGATGGAGGCGGAATTTTTTCTTTCCTACCGCAAGCTGAAGCACCATATTTTGAAACAATGTTTGGCACCCCTCAACATTTGGCGATTGATAAGGTTGCAAATCTATATGATGCTGAATATTTTAAAATAAACAAGATTGATGAGCTGCATAAGTTATGCTTACAACCATGGCAAGGTTTAAGAATTATCGAAATTCAAGATACTAGATCTCACAACTTAACCATTCACCAACAACGATTGCAAAAAGTAAAGGAACGTCTTGCTCATGAGAATTAATGATTACGATTACCAAGTTGAAATTGTAGGTCAAGGTAATCCAACTTGGGTCTTTTTACATGGCTTTTTAGGTAGTAAAGCTGATTTTGCAAAAATTGTCCCATGTGGAACAAAAATTTATATCACTGCTTATGGTTTTGCTAAAAATGATAAAAATCTCCCGGAGAATAACTTTACAGTTGCCCATCAAGTTCATGATTTAGTTGCTTTACTAACAGCTTTACAAATAAATTCAATTAATTTAGTCGGATATTCCATGGGGGGCTCGTTTAGCACTTTCCTTTGCAATTCAGCAACCACAGTTAGTGAAACAATTATTTTTAGAAAGTGGAACTGCCGGAATTGCTAATGATAATGAACGGCATATACGACAGCTAGCTGATCAAAATCGTGCGAAACAAATTGAGCAATATGGATTAACTACTTTTGTTAACCACTGGGAAGGTCTTCCTCTTTTTAATTCTCAACGTCAACTCAGTGAAAAAAGCCAACGATTTATGCATCAACAAAGAATTAACCACAACCCAGTAAACATGGCTAACTCACTCCGTTACTTTGGAACTGGAATTATGCCTAGTTGGTGGGATCAACTTAGTCAGCTAAAAATTCCAACAATTTTAATTACCGGTAAGCAAGATATTAAATTCACTAATTTAAATCAGAAAATGAATGTTTTACTGCCAAATTCACAGCATCTTTCAATTACCGGAGCTGGACACAACATTCACTTTGAAAAGCCTAAAATGTTTACCAAATTATTAAATCAGGAAAATATTCATGAAAATTAAACAAATAAATTTATTCCCATAAAGCTTAAAATTAAAACACCCTTTTATTACTAATCATGGCACAACTTCTAATCGTCCTCTTACCTTAGTCGAAATCAAACTAGCTTCTGGAGTAACTGGTTACGGAGAAATACAAGCTTTTGCTGATAACAGTTATGCTCCACAAACACAAAGTTTGGCTCTTGCAGAATTAAATCAGATCTTGCCAAATTTCATTGGATTAAATTTTAAACATCCTACTGATTTAAATAGAAAACTTAATCAGTTAACTTCGTTTGCTCGTACAAGTGTGGAAATGGCATTATGGGATGCTTATGGCAAAACAACTAATCAATCGTTATCTCAATTAATTACAGGAAAAATATCTAATTGTGAACTAATTCCAGTAGGAACCGTATTGGGAATTCAAGCTAACCTTGAGCAAACTTCCAACAAAATTAAGTTAGCTACTCAGCAAGGATACCGAAAAATAAAATTTAAAGCAGCAAATTATGAAAGTGCATTAACGTTAGTTAAACTGGCACATCAGCTAACTCCCAAACTCATTACCACGATTGATGCTAACCAAGCTTGGGAGAACAATCTATCAACTATCAATGTTCTAAAAACACTAGAAGCCAATGGTTTGCAATTAATTGAGGAGCCTTTAAAAAACTCAACATTTGTCGACTATACTAAACTACAACAAAACTTCTCCCATTTAATGATTAGTTTAGATGAAAGTCTCACTGATTTAGATTCAGTGAAAAGAGCATTAAATAGTAATAGTGCGAAAGCTTTCACTATTAAACAAGGAAAACTAGGCGGGATTTCAGCAGCATTAACTGCAATTGATTTAATTACTCAAGCTGGAAAAATTCCTTGGATAGGTGGAATGTTAACCTCTGGATTAGGTCGTTCAGTTGATTTGGCATTAGCAACTCAATTAAAAAATAGTCCCATTCCAGCTGATATTTCCGCTAGTAATCATTATTTCGAACAAGATTTTATCAATGAGACTATCGAAATTCATCAAGGATTAATTAAAGTCCCTCAAAATCCTGGAATTGGTGTAACTATTAATTGGAAAGCAGTAAGTCAGCTTCAAAACAATCTAAAAATACAATATAAATAAAAAATAGATTTTAAAATTGAACTTCATTTTATAATTAAAGACACAAAAAAAGACGTCCACCATTAAGGTGAGCGTCTCTTTCTTTTTGGGTTGCGTGGCAACGTCCTATCCTCGCAGGGGGCGATCCCCCAACTACTTTTGGCGTGCTGAAGCTTAACTTCTGTGTTCGGCATGGGAACAGGTGTATCCTTCAGGCTATCGCCACCACACTATGCTT
>NZ_MIYK01000001.1 GCF_002907375.1 Fructilactobacillus lindneri DSM 20690 = JCM 11027 | reverse complement strand
GCGGTTGATCCAACTGGAGATGTTTTTGCGTCTGCGATTTCTGACCTATCTGCACATAATGCACTTGCTCCTAACCAAGCAACGGTATTACTTCAGCAGTCAGGATTTATTGGAACTGATTTACCAGAACCGGTATATCCAGCGAAAGGAGGTGATAATAATGGCAACAATTAATGTAAAAGGCCCAGTAGTTGATAATGACACTGGGGACTTTATGGACTACTTTGAAATGCAAAATGTATGCCCTAAAAAAGTTAGCGATGCACTTTCTAATTTAACTAATGGTGAACAAGTTGATGTTCAAATTGCAAGCGACGGTGGAGACGTATTTGCCGCAAGCGAAATATACACAATGTTAAGAAATGCTCAACAGAATAATTCAGTAACTGCAAATATTGAAGGACTGGCCGCAAGTGCCGCTTCAGTAATTGCTATGGCATGTAGCACCATTAACATGTCACCATCTGCTCAAATGATGATTCATAAAGCTAGTGTTGGAAGTATGTCAGGAAATGCGGATGACTTAGAACAAGTTATGAATTCTTTAAATTCTACTGATCAAATGATTGTTAGTTTATATTCAGAACGAACTGGATTAGACGATTCAACCATTCTGCAGATGATGTCTAATACAACATTTATGAATGCTAAGGAAGCCAAAGATAAAGGATTCTGTGACAACATTATGACCTTTGCCGATTCGCAAAAGCAGCCCGTATTTAGTAATTCATTAGCAGCAGTTCCAACACAACTTGGATTAGCAAGATTTAAAGAAATATTAAAAGCTGGCGACTTACAGCCAAAAGAAAACAAAGCTCAAAAGCCAACTTCTCAATCAAACGAGAAGCCAACTTCTCAATCAAACGAGAAGCCAACTTCTCAATCAAACGAGAAGCTGGCTATTTTATTAAATAAATTTAATTTAACTAAGGAGAACTTTAATGCAAAAAATCAATGACCTAAACACCGCTTGGATTTCAAGAGGACAACAAGTTAGTGACCTTGCGGACAAAATGCAAGCAGCAGCTTTAAATGACGAATTTAGTAAGGAAGATTACGAAAAGTTATCAAATGAATATGATCAAGCAGTTGCACAACGTGACGCTGCTAAACATTCTTTAGATATTGCACGAGCAAATCAAAAACCAGCTAATACTGAAATTGATGATAAAGGAGATAATCCTAAACCAGTTAACACAAAAATTAACACAAACAAAAATAAATTAACTTTTGCCAACAAGTTTGTTGGAATGATGAAGGGCGATCCTAAAATCGTAGATGAAATGACTTCATCGACTGATGTAAATGGTAACCAAATTGGATTAACTATTCCACTCGATCAACAAACAGCTATTCATCAATTAGTTCGTCAATATCAATCACTAGAACCCTTTGTAAATGTTGAAGCTGTTTCAACAATCTCTGGTAGCCGTGTGTGGGAAAAATTCCAAGATATTACACCATTAGCTAACCTTGATGATGAAACTGCTGAAATTGGAAGTAACGACGATCCAGCATTAACTCTCGTCAAGTACCAAATTCACCGTTACGCTGGCATTTCAACAATTACTAATACACTACTTCAAGATAGTGCTGAGAATTTGATGGCTTACTTGAATAACTGGATTGCTCGAAAAGTCGTTGTTACTCGCAACCAAAAGATTCTGGAAGCTGTTGGTAATCAATCAAAGAAACCAACTATTTCTAAATTTGATGATGTTATCCACACTCTTAACACGTCATTAGATCCAGCAATTGCTGCTACTTCAACAATCTTTACTAATGTTTCTGGTTTTGATGTTCTTTCTCAAGTTAAAGACGCTAAAGGTCGTTACTTAATTCAACCAGATGTTACTGATCCATCTAAAAAGCAAATCAATGGTACTCCTGTTGTTGTTGTTTCAGACCGTTGGTTACCTGATAATGCTGGTTCACATCCATTTATTTTCGGAGATTTAACACAAGGTGTTACTTTGTTTGACCGTGAACAAATGAGCTTACTCTCAACTAATGTTGGAGCTGGTGCTTTTGAAAATGATACTAATAAAGTACGTGTTATTGATCGTTTTGATGTTGAAATTGCTGATGATGGTGCTTTTGTCAACGGTTCATTTAAAGACATTCCTGACCAAGTACCAACTGCTCCAACTGCACCAACTGCTTCAACTACAGGAACTGGTAAATAGTCATGCTTTTGTTGAATACCGATGAAGACCTTAACAGTCTTAAAGACACGTTGCGTATTCTAACTGATGAAGATGATTCGATTCTACGCAACTATCTAAATACAGCTGAAGTTTCTTTACAAACTGCAGTCGGTAAAGATTTTAATGGATTCTATTCAAATGATGATGTTAAAACGCTATACCGAACGGCATGTTATGCATTAGCTGGAACTCTTTATACTTACCGAGTTTCTGTTACTGATAGTGCCCAATATCCAGTAAACAGTACCTACGACAGTATTGTCGGTGCTTTACGGGGGATGTATTTGCAAGCGGAAAGTGAGGCAGAAAATGGCTAAACATTATTTGTACAGCGATTTTTCTTTGAAAGTTCAGTTTTATCAAGAAAATTCAGTTGATGATGAAAATACTGGGACTACAAACCGTGTGCCAGTAGAAAATTTTAAAGTGTGGGCCAAGCCACTCAAACGAACTCGCTTTCAAAACATCACTGCAATTGGTGCTAACTTGCAAGACACGGTAGATATCGTAGTTAAACACGATGACCGAATTGCTGAACAAATTTATGTTGGCTATGATAATAAGCTCTTTACAATTCTTTCTTATGTTCCTGATGATAGCTGGGGATTTGGCGGTTATGATACCTTGACGATTAAACAAATCCAAAAGGAGGCTTAGTTATGGGACTTGATGAACAAATGGCCGAAATGATGAGAAAAATCAATCGTGCTGTTCCAACAGCTGAAGCTAAAAAGCAGATAACAAAAGTTGGAGCTAATAAATTTGCGGACGTTTTACAAAAAAACACTCGTGCATCTCATTATCAAGACCGAAAATTGGGAAAGGTTAAGCATTTAGCCGATTCAATTAAAGTAGTTAACAAAGATCTCGATGGTGTTCAAAACGGTAATTCAACAGTTGGATTTGAAGATGCTTCTGATTCAGGAATTAACCATGGGAGAATTGCCCGCTTTTTGAACGATGGAACTTCTCATCATCTAAAAGGCGATCACTTTGTGGATAAAGCACGTGATGAAAGCAAAGACGAAGTTTTTCAAGCCATGGCCGACAAGTATCAGGAGGGCTTTAAGCGTGGATAACTTAGTAATGCCGGTAGTCGAAGCCAAACAACTAATTCAATCAGCTAAGTTCGATTGGATTGATAACATTTATCAAACATCAAACGAGCTTAGTCTAAAAGACAAAACCGGTCAAACGAGTGCAGTGCTGACGGAAGTAGAAAGCCAGCCGGCACGGATAGCCAACAATACATTTAAAGGCTGGACCTCAACAATTGAGGTTCAGCTTTTTTATAAGATTTTTAACCCCAACCAAAGTTTTAATTTGTTGCAAGCAGAAATCCAACTTGCCAAATTATTTATTCAAAACGGCTGGAACGTTCAAAGAAGTGAAGGACACGTAAATGATCCATTCACTAATCAAATTACTAAAACATTCTATTTTAGAAAAACAATTGGAGGAATTTAAATGGCTGAAAAACAATTATTAGCTTCTGTCCATGGTATTAGAAAAATTTACTTTGCCATCATGGATTCAGCTACTGGTGAAGTAATTACTGGTGCAAATGGAGTTAGCGATACAGGATTCACTTATGTTGATGGAGACGGTCAAGGTGCTACGTCAGCTGACATTTCAGAACTTGAAGAAAAAGGAACGAAGAAATACGCAAATAACCAAGTTAAACGTATTGCTCATGGTATTCCAGCTCCTGAAGTTGCTGTTGTTATGTTAGATATGCCACGTGAATTAATGTACAAATTGCTTGGTTATGTTAAATCGGGTAGTGGTTATGTTCCAAATACTAGTATTAAACCACACGTAGCAATGATTATTGAATCAGACACATACGATGGAAATAAAGCATATGAAGCTTTTGCCAATGGTGAAGTTATTATGCCAGCTATTAAACACGGAACAGATAACAATAACCAAACAGAATCAGATCCAACGTTAACTTATGATGCTTTGGCTCCAATTGACGATGCAACCTTTGTTGATGCAAATGGTAACCAATCAATTATTGGTTTCTACAATTCAGGTGATACTGATTTCACTGAAGAACAAATGTTCAGCGAAGTATTTAAAGGATGTACAACCGGTGGAACTACACCAAGTACAACCGGTGGAACTACACCAAGTACAACCGGTGGAACTACATCAAGTACAACCGGTGGAACTACATCAAGTACAACCGGTGGAACTACATCAAGTACAACCGGTGGAACTACATCAAGTACAACCGGTGTAACTACACCGAGCAAACCCTAGTGGTGTAACTATTACTGTTCATTATCAAGATGATGACGGGAATAGTATTCCAGGTCTAACAGATACTTCAGTTAGTGGTAAAAGCGGTGATGATTATACTATTCCTAATCCTTCCGTTGATGGGTACACGTATGAAAAAACAACTGTACCTTTAATTGGGAAACTATTGATTAGTCAAAGTGCAATCGTAACTTATAAGAAAAATAATTAAAAAACTTTAGTCGCCTAAGAAATAAACAGTACGTTAATTCGGGCGGCTTTTTTCTATGGAGGAATTATGTCCACAATTACATTTAGAACTAAAGAAATTGGATTAGATGAACCAATCAGATTAAAAGAAAATGGTGGGTTGCAAAACAAAACTAGAGAACTAGCTTTAAAAGTTACCGAATGGCAAACTAAAGCAACTAAAGCTGAACTTAAAGCATTAGATGATAACACTGATATCAAGATTGCTGAATTAACTAAGCAAGTTGACGAAGCTAAAGACGAAATTGAAAAACTAAAACTACAAAAAGAAGTTAAACGCCTAAAACTAAATAAAGAACTTAAAACTTTAGAAAGTACAGGTTCTGATTTAGATCAAGCCGATCAAATGAAAAAAGACTTCATTAATGGAATTGTTAAATTTCTTGAACTTGATGACAGACAATCGGAAGTTGTTAGAAATAAAAATATTGGCTATGAAGAAATCGGTCAATACATCGGTTACTTAAACAGTCGTTCCAATGGTATGAGTGACGAAGAATATGACAAAGCTATCAGTAAAGCTAAATTAGAGGAAAAGGTAAGCCCAAAAAAAGGTTAGAAAGTCTTCATAAACAAGAAGTTGCTTTAAAAAATGAAATTGAAGACTGGAATTATTTAAAAAAGCAGTTATTTCAAAATTATGGAATTTTACCTGATGATGTGGATAAACAAAATTACTTAAATCTTTTAGAAACGTTAAAAGCCCGTCCAAAAGATGAACGACCAATGGACGCAGCTGAAGCACAGAAGAAATTACAAAGCTTATTTTCATAAGAACGAAAGAAAGGAGGTACATAAATGTCTGGTATATCCTATACAATGGCAACTGAAATTGCTATTAATACGGTTAGTGCTCAACAAAGCATTAAAGGCCTTGACTCTGCCCTTGGGTCAGCAGTTAACTCAATGAAGGCTGGAATTGCTCAGGCTTCAAGCGTTGGTGATAGTTTAGGTGCTATGCAAGCTAAAGTTTCTGGGCTTGATCAAGTAATGACTCAACTTCAAAGCAAAATTGACGTTTTAAAAGATAAGCAAAGTGACTTAGACGTTAAAACAAAAGAAGGCGCTGAATCTTATCTAAAACTTCAAAAGCAGATTGAACAATCTGAAAATAGATTAGCTAGTTATTCAGCTCAACAAGATCGTGCTAAAGAATCAATGACTTATTATTCTAGTGGCTTAGCTGAATTACAGCGTGGTTATCAAACTACAATTGAAAAAACTGATGCTTATTCAAACCGTTTAAAAGCTGAAGGTGATGAATTAGGTGCCAATAAAGCTAAATTAAGTGGTTATAAAGAAGCACTTGCTAACCTAAATTCACAATATGATAAGCAAGCAGCAGAGCTTAAAAATAATGAGTCAAAGGTTAAAGAACTTTCTGCATCTTACTCGACCGCCAAAAGTAAGTTAGATGAAATGACTTCAGCGGGTCAAAAAAATTCTAATGAGTATAAAGATCAAGAAAACAAAGTTAATGACCTTAAACTTGCTTTAAATCGTGCAAATGAATCTCTTGACACCCAAAAAATCAGAATTGATAAAACTGGGACTAGCATTGCCGAAACCAAAACTAAAACTAATGAATTAAGTGAAGCTGTTGGAAAAGAAGCTCCGCAAGGATTTTTTAAATCAATGATGAACGGTTTTAAAAAGACCAGTGATCAGAGTGATGAAACCAAAAGCAAAGTTGGTGGAATGATGTCTTTCTTTGCTGGTGGTGCATTATTGAATGGTGTTACAGCAGTAACTTCAAAGCTTCAAGAACAGGTTAAGGCAGGATACGATGATGCTAAGGCTGCCGAAACTTTTTCGGATAAGTTCAAAAATATGGGTGCAAGTACTAAAGAAATTGATTTACTTGGCACCTCAATTAAGCAAATTAAAGAGAATTCTAATCTTTCTGGTGGGGCGGTTACAGCATTAACGCAGAAATTCTATGGAATGAGCGGAAATGTTAAACAAACACAAGACCTTACTAAAGGTGTTGGATCATTGTCAGATGCTTTGCATTTGAGTCAACAGCAGTCAGATGCATTTGCTGGTGGTCTTAATAAGATTGAGTCTAGTGGAAAAGTTACTTCTCTTTCTCTCGGAAGGCTTGAAAAACAAGCTCCAGGGTTAAGTTCAGTGATGGCTAAATCAGCTGGAATGAGTAAGAAAGCATTTCAAGATTTAGTTGGATCTGGAAAGATGACTGCTAAACAATTTAACGATATGTTAACAAAGGCTGGTGGGAATTTTGACACTAATGCTAAGAAATTTAATTCAACAACTGACGGTGCAACTCATCATATGCAAACAGCGTGGGCTGATACTCGTAAGGCTTTAATGAAGCCTTTAGTCCAAGTTTCTAGTACTGGCTTAAGCGAATTAACAAAGGTATTAGATAGTAAAGAAACTCAAAATGCAGCTACGCAATTAGGTAGTGCAATTGGACATATAGCTAATGCTTCTGCACAGGTTATAAAGGTTATTTCAGGAAGTATGGGTAATATATTGTCAATTATAGGTAGCCTTACTAAAATTGTTGGACTTTTAGCAAGTGGAGTATGGGATACTTTTTCTGGTATTGGGAAGGATATTGCTAATGTATTTGAAAGTATTTTTGGGAAATCAAAAAAGGCTTTTGATCCACTTAAATTAGTTGCTGGAGCATTACAGGAAATTGGGAAACACCAAAATATGGTAAAAGCAGTTGGTGCAGCAATTGGTGGAATAGTTGCACCAATACTAGCTGTAAAGGGTGCTATGATGGCTTGGAATGCAGCTATTCAAATAGTTCAAGGTGCACAGAAAGCTCTTAATGTTGTTATGAATGCTAATCCATTTGGTATTGTTATACTTGCAATTACAGCAGTAACTGCTGGGTTAATTGAACTTTACAACCATAGTAAAACTGCTAGAGATATTATGAACGCTATTGGTAAGACTACTAAAGATGTATTTAATAGTTTGGTAAAAGGTGCTGGTAGTGCAATTGGAAATATCACTAAAACATTTGGCCAATTTTTTAGTGGGATTGGTAAATTGTTAGGTCAAGCTACTAAAGCATTTGGAAGTTTTATTGGTGGTGTAGTTAATTTATTTAAAAATAATTGGAAACAGATTGGTCTATTTATTCTTAATCCATTTGCTGGTATTTCAGCAATGCTTTATAAAAACGTTAAACCATTTCGAGATTTTGTTAATACTGTTCGAGATGTTATTTTTAAAGGATTTGGAGCAATTGGAAACTTCTTTGGTAGTTTCTGGAACGGCGTAAAAAATGTGTTCAATACATCATTAGGGTTCATTACTAAAAACTGGTCTAGCGGTTGGAATAGTTTGAAAAACATTGTTACTTCTATTTTTGGTGGTATTTCAAATTTCTTTGGTGGTGTATGGAATGGAATTAAGAATCTATTTAGTAGTTCACTTAATTTTGTTGCTAAAATTTGGTCTGCTGAATGGAATGGTATTTCAAATGTAGGGAAATCAATTTGGAATGGAATCAATGGATTTTTAGGTGGTTTCTGGAACGGTATTAAATCAATGTTTAATAGTTCGTTAAACTTCATTTTGAACATTTGGAACAATGTTTGGAATACTGTTGCTAACGTCGGAAAAGGAATTTGGAATGGTATTACTAATTTCTTAGGTGGATTTTGGAACGGAATAAAAAATACTTTCACAAGCGCACTTAATGTAGTTACGAATGTTTGGGGTAGTTCTTGGACCACTGTTTCTAATGTTGGTAAAGGGATTTGGAATGGTATCACTAATGTATTTAATGGTTTCGTTGGTGGCATTAAAAACATCTGGAATGATGTAACTAGTTTTGTCGGCAGAATGTGGTCTGATATGTGGAATGGAGTAATTAATGCTGCTAAAAGCGCAGTAAGCACGGTTGGCCATGTTGTAGCTGAAATTGCTAATGGTGTTATTAGGCCAATTGATTCAATGCTTGGTAAATTAAAAGACGGTATTAACTGGATTTTAGACAAAGTCGGAGCACACAAAATTGATGGCTTTCATATTCCTTTAGTCAGTTATGCTAATGGTACTAAAGATACACACCAAGGCGGACTAGCTATTGTTAACGATGCGCCAGGAAGCAATTTCCGTGAAATGTATCAATTACCAAATGGACAAGTTGGGATGTTCCCGAATAAAAGAAATATGATTATTCCATTGCCAAAAGGGACTTCAGTTCTCGATGGTGAACGTTCTGCTTCAATGGCGAAAATGATGGGCCTACCTGCTTATAAGAATGGTATTGGTGATTTCTTTGGTGGACTTTGGAACGGAGCTAAAGATATTTTTAGTGACGTTGAAAATATCTTAAAGAATCCAGCTAAGTTCATGGAATCAACATTCAGTCACTTCTTAGGTGGATTCAGTTCAAACATTAAATTAGCAAGTAGTATTATTACTAGCTTCCCTAAGAAACTAGCTGCTGAATCTATAAACTGGGTAAAGAAACAATTTGAAAGTATGGAAGCTCCAGCTGGTTCTGGTCCAGCTGGTTCTGGTGCAGCTCGTTGGCGTCCTTACATCGTTCGAGCATTTAAGCAATTAGGCGTAGCTCCTGCTGATTGGAAGGTTGCTAAGCTACTTAGGCAAATTCAGACTGAATCTGGCGGTAATCCTCGTATAATGCAACAAATTCATGATGTTAACTCTGGCGGTAATGAATCCCGTGGGTTACTTCAATTTTCTGGTTCAACTTGGGCTGCCGATGCTTTACCTGGTCACACTGACTGGAAAAATGGTTACGACGAAATCTTAGCCGCAATCCACGTCTTGGAGCGTGGTGGTGAAGGTGGCTGGGGCGGCGTTGGTAATGGTCACGGATGGGAAAACGGTGGATTTCTTAATCATCATCAAATGATTGAAGTTGGCGAACACAACATGAATGAAGTTGTGATTCCATTAGATTCTTCTAAGCGTAGCCGGACAACCGAATTAATGCACCAAGTCTTGGATATGTTAGCTGGAAATTCAGATGTAAATCTTGATACTAAATTTAACAGTAAACAAGATGATAAAGTAGCAGCCTTAATTAATGAAGTTAGTGAGTTAAAAGATACTGTTAAAGATTTAGTTAATTTACAGATTGAAACAATTAAAGCTCAAAACGGAACTACTAATGCAGTTATTAATACCGCTCAAACTCCACAAGATAGATATAAGCAAGACGCCCAAAATGGTCAATTACTTGGATATCAACAACTTAATGGAGGTATTGCATAATGAAGCCTAAAATTTGGATATCAATTGATGCACAACCAGAAATAGACTTAACTGAGTTATTTCCTTTTGTAAAATTCGATGGGATTGACAATAATAGTCCAGTATTAACTAATAGTTATCAAGATAGCAATGTTAGCGATGGAAATATATTTAACTATGGTAACTTTGGTAAAAATACAGTTAACGTTAATTTAGACATGAATTTTGGAACTTACTACGATTACCAGGCTAAACGTCAACAGCTTTATGACTTCTTTATGCAAAAGAAACTTTTTAGAATTAGAACAGATGCTGATCCAATGTTTGTTTATTTCTTGCGTCCGGTCGGCTTTGATATTAAGCCATTTCAAGAAGGCGGATGGGATTGTTTTATTAATATTCCTTTTGAAAATCCAAGTGGATATAAATTTAGTCGCTATGATTCACTTAATCAATTAGATTTGTGGGATGATTTTCCACTTGGTTGGGATATTCCAGTAGTTGATAAAGAAGATTTTCATATCATTAAACAACCAGATTTTGATTTAATCAACCCAAGCTCTATTCCAATAGATCCATATTTACAGAAATGTGATTTTAAAATAGTGATTAGTTATGTAGGTTCAAGAATATCAATTATTAATACTGACAATGATAGCGTGTTTACTTTCACTGGCGAAAACAATTTCAATCGAACGATTGTTCTTGATGGTGTTAATGCTTATGAAAATGAAAATAATGTAAATGACAACACTAATTTTGGCTATATTAAATTAGAAAAAGGCATTAATCATATTAGTGTACGTGGCTGTGAAAAATTTGATATTAAGTTTGTGTTCCCATTTATTTATGTTTAGGGGGTGTTTATGTGGTATTTAGTACCAAAGCTGATCTAGTTGCAAATCGACCGTTATCTGAAAAAATGTTAATCAATTCTTGGAAGTATCGTAAATATTTTGAAAAATCAATAGCTGCAATGAGTAAAGTTGGATTTAAATATGTAAATATTGGGACTTGGTTTTATTTAACAAAAAGCGATGGTGATCCAATTTTTGACAATGAAATCGAAAAAACACAAGTTGCTTTGGATATTTGTAAAAAATATGGAATGAAGCCAATGATAAATTTTAATGGCCAAAACAATGGATATTTGAACACTGAAACATGGTGCAATTTCAACCAAAATCAACTTGAACAAATTAAACAATATTTTAGTAAATTTGTTCAAACGTTTTCTAATCAAGGAATTATTTGGGCTAATCTTAATGAACCAGATAATGTTTTTTGGGCACCTTTCAATGAAAGACACAATCCAAGAGTAATTAGTTCATGGGTAAATTTTTCGAAATGGTTTATTGATGAAACTTTCGAATTTGATAAAAATCCTTTGAATGTTCCTTATTCTTGTATAACAAGTGTTGCTGACGAGGGGTCAGATATCACACGTCAAGCTATTCGACAAGGTCTTTTTAGAAGAGCTTTAGGTGGCATTTCTCATCCTTATGTTTATCACAATCATAATAATGGACAGCCAGAAATCATGCTTGAATTACATGAAGGAACAGTAGCTGGTCTTCCATTAGTATCTAATGAATATGGATATTCAAGAGATACTTCAAGTGGTGACCATAATCAAGGATATTTCAGTATGGCAGAAGCTGCTAAATATACAGCCCGTCAAACTATCATTCAAGATTATTTAGGTTTTTCAATCATTGGAATTTATTGCGATTTGGGTGATAGTTATTCAATCGAAAACGATGATTGTAGTTTGAATTTGGTTGGTAAAATGACTATGGACCTAGTCAATGAATTAAATGGATATACTATTCAAGAAAAGATTGAAGTTGACTCTCATGATAACGTTTATGATGACATCTACGCATTCAGATATAGTAAAGACAATTGTGTTGATAAAATCGTTTATTGGGCACCTGAAAAAGTTGGCCTACGTCAATTATCTGTAAATAATAAGATTATTAAATTAAACATTACTGATTATCCACAGGTAGTTGATTATGATGGAGTACCCAATCCCAAAGAATATTTTCTACCAATTAAATCAAATACATCACTTGGAACTGAGGTGATGTATTAGTGGACACAGAAATGATTTTTAAAGGAAATTTTCCAAATGAAAAAGATAGAGCTACTATTGAACGTTCAAGCGTTATAGCTAGCTCTTTTTATATACAATGGGAAGAAAATTCAACTTATCAAATACAATTTGTAATGCTAGATTACGGGACTGAAGCATATAATCTTCTGACTCCAAGTTCAATAATTACTTTTCAAGGACAACAATTTTTAGTCAATTCAGCAGTTGAAGATCACCCAATTGGTCGAGCTAATAAGACTGTGGTTGCTACTCACATATTCAACGAATGCCAATGGTTTAGGCAAAGGGAAGTTAAAAATGGGGTACTTACTTATACTCCACAGTCAATTATGGACTTTGTCTTTAAAGACAATCCATATAACTTTACTTGGGAAGTTGTTGGAGATTTTCAAGGACAACAAATAGAAAATTTAGGAAATATGAGCGGTCGAGATACTTTGTCTAAGATTGTTGAAATATGGCCAGATGCAATTGTTTTCCCAAACAATAAGCACATTGTAATTTATCAACATGACAAATTTGTACAATCACACGGTAATCGTTTGGGACATATGTATAATTCATCTGAAGTTAAGTTAACTTACGATGTTAGTGCAGTGACTAACCAAGTTTATTGCATTGGTAAAGCTAAAGATAAGCCTGATGGTGCCGATGATAACACTCCAACTGAATATTATTTTCCACCATTTTTATATACAGATAACGCATCTGTTGAAAAATGGACACATGGAATACCAAGAGAAATTGCAACAATTAGTGATGATCGTTTCACTGATGTGGAAGCGATGAAACGTTATGTAATTACTCAATTAGTTACTGATCCACCGTTAACAATTGAAATTACAACTACTTTTAATCAATCTCCTATTCCTGGTGATAAAGTTCATTTGGATATTCACGAAAATGGACTATCTACAGATGTTGAAGTAGTTTCCTATACGTGGTACCCATGGGATAAAAACACACCAAATCAAGTTACTTTAAATAGTGTGGCAAAGACTATTTTTGATTACAACAACAGCATTAGAAATAAATTGTATGCTGATTTAGCTAAGCGAAATCAATTAATTAGTGATAGTTTAGCTGCCAAAATTAAAGACCAAAATGTTTCCGTTGACCCAAGCAAGAAAAAAGGTGACGAATCAACCCTTGACTGGCAACCAGGTAATCTATTCGTTGATACATCAAGTAACAATGGTGATATTAGTGTTAACCAGTTCAAAGATTACTTAAATCAAGGCGTTAAAGGCATTATCTGTAAGCTTACCGAAGGAACTGGATACACTAATCCATTGTTTGGAAGCCACAAAGAAAACGCAATTAATGCTGGGCTGAAGTTTATTGGTACTTATCATCTGTTCCATGGTGATCCAGTTAATGAAGCTAACTATTTCTTGAAAAATCTACAAGCTAATAATGTTGATAAAAATGTTCTGGTAATTGCTGACATTGAAAATACTAGCAATAGCACATTAACTACTAATAAAGCAGAGTTAACTAATCAACTGAAGCAATTCTATGATGTTTTGATCGCAGCTGGCTACACGAATACTTGTGACTATGCTTCTTCGAGTTGGTTTACTAGTAGCTTTGATAGCCAAGGTAAATACAGGTGGATAGCTAATTATAGTAATGCTAAACCCGCTAATGCTGACGCATGGCAATTTACTGACAGTTGGAATGGAAATAAAATTGATGCTAGTTATTCTTACAATGAAATTTTTGTTTAAAAGGAGGAAATAAATGGCAAATTATGATTACTCACACATTAAAGAATCAGATCCAAATGACTTGTCGATGGTCGATGGATTAATTTTAGAATTTGCTAAATGGGTTCGTACTAAAGGCTATGGTCTTGATGTTCGTGAAGGAATTGCACGATTTGGCGAAAGAATTGGCGTAATTTTGAACGAATATTCCGCTGAAGTGAACTTAACCAAAAACCAAATGGAAACATTAAGCAATGAATTAAATCAAACCATCAGCGGACTAACTCAAGATTCTGAAGTTAAGAATGCCAGAATGAGTTTAGACGGGATTATATTTACCACATTAAAAGAACGGTTAGACAATTTGGAAGAGAATGCTGGGACTGTTGGTAATGTAGTTGGATCTGTTGATTTAGATGGTAGTTCATTGTTTATTGAAGGCTTAGATAGTCCAAATAGTCCCATTTCTATTGATGTTGAACATAATGTTGAAGATGATGAAATTCCGTTTGGAATTGAAACAATTGATGTCAAAAATATTGGAATTGAAAAAGTTGGGAGTGATTAAAAATGAGTCTTTTTGATATAAGCCCATGGATAGTTAAGAAAAAAGATGGAACAAAAAAGCAAGTTTTTCCACAAACCTCTATTAAAGGAGTAATTGGTTTAGAAAAAGAGTTAACATCCATCAAAGCAGTTGTTGAAAACTTAACTGGGAAAAAATTTGATAAAAATTATCAAAATAATTTCTTAACCAAAAAAGATTTAGAAGATTATGTGACTACCAATCAATTAACTCAATCAACAACTAATTCAAAAGCTTATGCAGATTCAATTGTTGCAACGTTAAAAGAAAGTTTACCAACTTTTAATCAACAACTCCTAGATACTGATGACCTTAATAACTTTAAAAAGAACGGTACTTATTATCGTAAGTATAGTGATACTATTCTTAAAAATGCACCAACAAATGATACTGATAGTAAAGTAGGAACATTAATAGTTCTCAATAGCGGTAACGGACAAACTGATATTACTCAAATCTTTATCACAACGGTTGATAACTCGAAAGTTTATATAAGAGGTCTTAGTGGAGTCCCCGCTACTTGGTCAGAATGGAGAATTTTGAGCGACCCAAAGGAATTGAGCAAGTAAAATAAAGGAGAAAATAAATGGCAATTGATTATGTAACTGCAAGAAATACGGATACGGGAAATGCACTTTACTTTAGAACTGCATGGAAGATGATTGACGATACACCAAACTTTGTAACTAGCGATGATTTGAATGGCGCAACATCAAGCTGGAGCGGAGTTACTACTAACATTCAGTTGGGACCGGGTTCTTCAATTAAGTGGCGGATTCAAAATAACATTCTTTACATCGTCGGAGGCGGTACTTTAGCCGAAGATCCAAAAAACGATATCTTTTTTACAATTCCAGGAATTGCTGGGAGAGTTGCTGAAACCATTCTTTATGCTTGGAATGCTACCGATAGTACATGGAACCGTTTATTGTCATTAGGAACTGATGGAAATGTTACCCAATGGAATTGCGTCAACAAAATGGTCTTTTCAATTAACGCAGCTATTCCACTAGATGGAGAATAGGAGGATACAAATGGAACTGTATATTTACGTACAAGAAGATGGAAGTATTGCTGGATTTTCAAGATTCCAGCCATCAGGTTATAATTTTCCAAAATTAGAAATTAGCGATGAAGATATTGAAAACTTCAGAGCTAATTTTTTTGACTACAAATATTTAAACGGAGAGTTAGTTAAGCCGCAAGAACAGGCATCTAAAGACGATGATGGGGAACTACAAAAACAACTTGCTATGCAGCAACAAATATCCGCTAAAACAATTCAAGCGGTTGCGATGTATGGAGCTTCAATTAATGAGTTACAAGCTCAAATGCAAGAAATTAAAAAAAGCAATGATCAGTCAACTTCTAGTTCACAAAGTCCAATTGACAGTAATCCATTAACTAGTCAATCACAATCTCAATCAGTTTCAGAAAGTGTTTCTACTTCTGAAAGCAATTCAAATACTGAAAGTGGGGTAACTAAATAATGCAATTTCCTACGTACGACATCATTAAGTATTACCACGATTTAGGCATTAACCAAGATTATTACTGGTACTTAAATAATGGCAATCTAACGCAAGAGCAATATAACGAATTAACATCACCGATAACAACAACTAATAATTAGCTGTTGTTTTTATTTTGGAAAGAAAGGAGAGCGATGAAATGACATTTGCTGGCTTCAGTATTGAAGACTGGGGAGCGTTAGTAGCTCTTATAGCAGTTATTGCTGGTGGAATTCTAACGATGTTCCGCTACATCATCTTAAAGCCACTTAACGACGCAATCAAAGACTTGGGACATAAGATTTCAAGTTTAGGCGAACGCGCAAGACATGATTCACGTGAGAATGCTCAAGAAATTGACGGTTTGGGTGCTCGTCTTACTGATCAAGATAAACGATTAACTTCATTAGAAGTTTGGAAGGATACGCGTGAAAAATATGTTAAAAGCAATTAAAAATTTTTTGAAAAAGACAGCTTTAATCAATGAAGATGGAAAAGTTAACGGCGGACTAGTTGTTAGTGTTTCTATGCTAGCAATCGTTCTAATTCAACAAGTTCTAGCCATTTTCAACGTTAATATTTCAGTACATTCTGACCAACTTATGGGAGTAATTAATACTCTGTTAACAATTGGAGCGATGCTAGGTCTTGTATATGATTTCAATTCTGATAACAAATAAGGAGATAACTAATTAAATGGACGCTAAAAAAGCACTCAAAGATAGTTTTCTGCCGTTAGCAATTGTTGCTGGAATGGTTGGAGTTGGTTTAGCAATTAATCAACCAGTGCATGCTGCTAAAGGAGATCTGGGAACTGACGTCGCTAAGTACCAACCGCAATTAACTAATAATTCTGGCGATGATAAGTTTTCATTTGCTCAAGTAGGCGGTTCTGTTCATGGTTGGACATACGAGCAAGCTCCTTATAGCAATCAGATTTATCAAGGTCAAGCAATGAATTATCACATGCATAATTACATTTGGCTTGAAACTGGAGCTAATCAAACTCAAACTAAAGCAGCACTTGATCACTTTTTAAGTGAAATTAAAACTCCATATGGTTCAATTGTGGCTATTGATTACGAAGCTGGTGCAACTGGAGATAAGGAAGCTAACACTGCTAACGTCATCTATGCTATGCAGTTGGTTAAACAAGCAGGATTTACTCCTATGCTTTATTCTTATAAACCATACCTTCAAGCTCACATCAATGTAGATGAGGTTCTTAAAGAATTTCCTAACTCACTTTGGATTGCTGGGTATCAACGTTCGGGTAATCAGCCAGATTATAATTGCTTCCCTAGCATGAACGGTGTAGCAATGTGGCAATTCAATGATAGCCCACGAGACTTAGATGTTGATTTAACTGGCATTACTGATAATGGATATACCAAAAACACCAATGACAATCCAGCAAATGAACCAATTGCTGAACCACAACCAGTTAAAACTGATAATAAACCAGTTGCTAACAAATGGAATCCAATAACATACACAGTTCAAAGCGGAGATACCTTAACCAGTATTAGTCGTAAAACTGGTGATAAAGATTGGACCATCGTATTAAACAATCCTAATGTTTTTGGTGGTAATCTAAACCACACCATTTATCCTGGTCAGAAGTTACTAGTTAATAACAACCATGTATCTAATAAGCTGAAGCAGTATAATTACGTAATTAAGTCTGGTGATACTTTGAGTGGAATTAGTTCTAAACTAGGTGACCGAATGGCTACCATAATTGCTAACAATACATCTGTGTTCAAACATGGAATGAACACTCGTATTTATCCTGGTCAAGTTATTCATTATTATCGTTAATACAAATTAAGCCTCACTATCTAATTAAAGATAGTGGGGCTTTTTGTTTTGCATTTTTTATTGTTATAAATATTTATGTTCTCCGGTTGCTTCTTCACGTACATCAATCGTGCAATTTTCTTTTTTAACGATGAAATCTTTGGTATCTGTTACAATTACATAAAAGTCCTTAAAATCTTTTATAATCATTTTCTCACCTCCATATATAGATATATACGTAAAAATTCCCATATTTTTTTAATTACCACAAAAACTACCACACTTTGCGATAAAATATAAACGTCTATAAAAATATAAATTACATAAATAGTTCTATTCTATGGAAGAGAAAGACTATAAAAACTTATAAAAATGTTAGTCTAAACGCCGATCATATTGGTGATTTGCCGGCTTATTTAAAAGATATGCAAGTTGATAATGTATATATTCCCTGGGGAATGAGTCATAATCAACACTTTATGAAAAAAATCAAACCATTTATGCACAAATTTAAATTAATTGAAGTGAAAGATGGCAATAATATTTTCAACACACCGCTTCAAGTTGTTCATCCTTTTATAAAAGGATTGGGTAAAAATGAAGACTCAATGGTTTTATTTGGTAGAATTAACGAAAAAAACTGGCTTTTTACAGGGGATTTGACCCGAGATGAAGAGTTGAAAGTTTTAAAAAAATTTCCCCACATGAAAGTAGATATAATAAAATTGGGTCATCATGGGAGTAAAACTGCTTCTGACCCTAACTTCATTGCAGCAATTAAACCAAAAATTGGAATTATTTCTGCAGGAAGAAACAATCGTTATGGTCATCCTAATGATGAAACCTTAGAAACAATGAAAAATAATAAAATCAAAACAATTAGTACCCAAAAGAATGGAATGATAACGTATAAATATTCATCAAATGATAACGGTGAATTCAATACCAAATGGAAGGATCAAAAAAATGTCAATAGTTGATGAAGTCGAGTCTATTTCTAAAAATCCAAGTTCTGTTTATTTAGTAGTTGGGGGAAATGATTATTGGGAAAATCAAATTATCAATCAACTTAAAGAAATCATTCCACAAGAAGAACGAACTATGAATTTTGCTACTTATGACATGGATGATGTTCCATTATCAGAAGCAATTAATGATGCCTCATCAATGCCATTTTTTGGTAATCGTCGTGTGGTGATTATTAAGAATGCGTTTTTTTTAACTGGAATGCGTAATAAAAGTAAAATAAAGCATAACATTAATGAACTAGAACGATATTTAGATAATATTTCTAATAATACTGTTTTGTTAATTTTTGCACCTTATTCCAAATTGGATGGTCGAAAAAAAATTACTAAAAAATTAAAAAAAAATAGTACTGTGATTAACTTGAATGATTTTTCCGAACGAGAAATTATTAACTTTGTAAAACAATATATTGACAATAAACATTATCAAATTAGTAATGATGCACTTAATGAGCTGTTTTCAAGAACTCAAGGTGACCTTTCTAAAATGATTAATGAATTAAATAAAGTCATGATTTATTCTAATAAAGAAAAGAAAATTGATTTAAATATTGTTGATCTGTTAGTTGCTAAATCAATTAATCAAAATGTTTTTTCATTGGTTAATTATTTGATGAAAGGCAAGACAACCCAAGCAATTCAGTTTTATCATGAACTACTTGAACAAAAACAAGATTCAATTAAAATTAATGCAATTTTAGAAAGTCAGTTTAGGTTGTTATTGCAGGTTAAGATTCTAAAAGACCATGGATATAGTGCAACTATGATTGCTAAGTCTTTAAAAATTCATCCATATCGGGTAAAACTTGCATATCAATCTGTTGAATCATTTACAGTAGATTATTTGCAAGCTGCATATTTAGAATTAGTTCAAATTGAATGCAAACTAAAAAGCAGTCAAGAGAATCCAGAACTGCTTTTTGAAATGTTTTCAATTAAATTTAGTCAAAAAAAGAACTCGATTTAAAATCGAGTTCTTTTTATTTTTATAATGTGTTCTTAATCTTAGCTAAGTGTGACTTTTTACGGTTAGCACTGTTGGTTTTGATTAGACCTTTTGATTTAGAGTGGTCAATTGCATCAATTGCATCACGATAAATCTTTTCAACATCTTTAGCACCATCTGCACTAGCTTTTTCAAATCTCTTAATAGCACTTCTCATTTCATTTTTTTCAGAAGCGTTTCTTTTACGAACGATTTCATTTGTCTTCATACGTTCGATAGCTGATTTAATAACTGGCATAATATGTTCACCTCCACGTAGTGAAATAAATTCAATAATTCCACAGTTTTAACGGTCTTAATTATACAAAAGAGCCACTCTAATTGCAATACTAACTAGATATATCATTTAGACTTGTTAAACGAGGTCAAATAAGGTATATTAAATGTTGTACCTTAATCTTGGTTTTGCGAGTCACTGACGCAGTACCCAGATTGGGGAATAAATAAGAATAGAAAGGTGGAATAATAATGGCATTAACTAAAGAACAAAAAACAGACATTATTAATAAATACGCTAAGCATGAAGGTGACACTGGTTCTACAGAAGTACAAATTGCTGTATTAACTGCAGATATCAATGAAATCAATGATCACATGAAGACTCACAAGAAGGATTTTCATTCTCAACGTGGACTCATGAAAAAAATTGGTCACCGTCGTAATTTATTAGGGTATCTTCGTAAAAAAGATGTTCAAAGTTACCGTGAATTAATTAAAGAATTAGGCTTACGTCGTTAAGATTAAATAAAAAAGATGAGACAATTTTAATTGTTTCATCTTTTTTTGAAACAAATTATTCGATAATTATGTTACACTTAGTTACAAGTTATATTGGGACGGATTGAAGATTAATCTTCATAAAGAAAAATAATTTGTAATTTTGAGGTGTATTAAAATGAAAAAAAATGTAAAAGTCATTCCTCTAGGAGGAGTGCGAGAAGAAGGTAAAGATTTATTTGCTATTGAGATTAATAATAATAGCATCTTTATTTTAGACTGTGGTTCTAAATTTCCATTAGATGAAATGCTAGGAATTGATTATGTTATTCCAGATTTTTCTTATTTAAGAGAAAATCAAAACAAAATTGTTGGAGTTTTTTTAACCTCTGGTCATTTAGATTCCATTGGAGCACTTCCATACTTTCTAAGTGAATTTAATGTTCCTGTTTTTGGAACCCAGTTAACTATTAAATTAGCAAAGCAGATAGCAGCAAAAGATAAAAAATCTGCTAAATTTGATGATTTCCATGTTATTAATGATGAAAGTGAAATTGTCTTTGATGATGGAACTGTCAGTTTCTTTGGTGTAACTCATTCCATTCCTGATGCTGTCGGTATTTCTATCAGCACGGAGTTGGGGAGTGTAGTTTATACTGGTGATTTTAGATTTGATCAAACGGTCCCCAAACAATATCAGACTGATTACGCTGGAATTTCAGCGATTGGTAAAAATAAAGTTTTAGCATTGCTTTGTGATTCACGTAATGCTGAAAATATTGGAAAAATTGATGAAGAACAAAAGGTTCGTAACTATTTAGTGGATACTTTTGATTTTCAAAATGGAAGAATGATTGTAACTTGTCTTTCAGACCATATTTTGCGATTACAAGAAATTATTAATGCCGCCAATCAGACAGGTCGAAGAATTTTCTTTGCTAATGATAAGTCTAAGGATATAATTGATGCATCAATTAAAGATGGTAAAATCACACTCCCTGATGATAATGTGTTTGTAAATTCAACTGCTGATTTAAAAAAATTAGATCCTTCTCAAGTGATTATTTTACATGTTGGTCAACCAGGGGATGCTATGAGATCTTTGAAACGAATGGCTAGTAAAAAGAACCCACAAGTTAAAATTGAGAGTGGTGATTTAGTATTATTGGCTACTGCTCCGATGCGTTCAATGGATAATGCCTGGGCTAAAACTAGAGATTCAGTTTATAAAGCTGATGGAACAGTAGTAAGTTTAGACAGTGCTCTTAATTTATCTAGTGATGCGAGTCGTAGTGACATCCAATTGATGCTTAGTTTGTTAACCCCTGAATACTTAATTCCGGTTCAGGGAGAATATCGACAACTACAAGCTACCAAAGATGCTGCAATTGCCACTGGTTTCCCATCTACTAATATTATTATTCCTGCAAAGGGTGATGTGATTGAATTTAGCGGTGATGATATGTTGCTTGCCCAATCTGTTTCGGCTTCTGATACTATGATAGATGGTATTGGGGTTGGAGATATTGGAAATATTGTGTTGCGGGATAGAAGTGTTCTATCACAAGATGGCGTATTTATTGCTGTGGTAACGATTGATCGTAAGAAAAAGAAGATTATTGAAAAGCCTAAAGTTACTTCCCGTGGTTTTGTTTATGATGAATCAAATAAACCTTTATTAAAAGAGGCTTCTGATTTAGTCGAAAAAACAGTACAAAATAATTTAGATAATAAGGATTTTGATTGGGGACATTTAAAGCAAGATGTGCGTGAAAAATTAAGCACATTTTTGTACAAAAAGACTGATCGTCGTCCAGTTATTCTTCCGGTTATCATGGAAGTGAATCAGCATCATCGAAAATTTAAAAATAATAAAAAGAAAAATTAAGCTGTCAAAAGAATTGAGTTAAGCTCAGTTCTTTTATTGTTTCAAGGTGAAAATAATGAATGAAAATCAATTAGAGGAATTCAAAAAAGCACAAAATGCAATTGAATCCCAAAATTTCAAATTATCTACTGATATTTTATTGAACTTGTATGATGAAGTGGATCAAGCAAATGTGGTTAGGTTATTAGGTAAATCTTTATATAATGAAAAAAAGTATGTTGAAGCTGGTCGTTTGATTGATGATAATTTTGACTTTTTTTTAGTTAATGATCCTAATTTTTTATGTAAAGTATTATTGAAGAATCATCGTTATATTGATTTGCGGATAATTGCAAATGGATTATCAAAACAAGAACAGAATGATTTTTTACAACGAATTAAAGCTGATGAAACTAAATATCAGCAAAATCAGTCAGACACAATTCATGAAAATTCACGTGAATTTATGCATCTTGGCGCCTTTACTCCACAAAAACAGCAACAAATCATTCAACACGCCGAGCAGTTACCGTATCATGAATATGTAAAAGGTACGATAGTTAATATAGTTGATGAAGATGTTCATCCGATTTGGCGAATTCAACTTTTAAATAATTTAATGAGATTAAGATATCAACAATCAGTTAAGTTTCTTTGGATTGATAATAAGATATATAAAATAAATCCTGTTGAAACAACTGATACACAAGATACTGTTAGTTATCAAAAAATGATGAAATTATTAAAAAGTAAATATGAACAAACTGATCCAATTAAGTTTGAACAATTAAAATTAATTATAAATTTGGATTTGCAAAATTTGTATCCATTTATTGACAAGACAATTGATAATGTTCATTTGTGGCTAAAAGAAATTGAAAATGGTGTTTTGGGTGTAAATAAAACAGAAAATGCAAATGATACTAATGCTTCTATTTGGTTGACTAAAGTTAATGAAATGATGGCTTCTATAATGAATTAATAAAAATAGGGCTTAAGTATTTACAAATTAAAATTCAATATATATAATAAATTAGTGAATTCTTTGGATGGAACGTATTTTATATTTTAAAGAAATGTAGTATAATAATTTATAAAGATACTTTGGTATTCCACCAAAGAACGTCTTACGAAAATAATAGGAGGGTTTCATAATGGCAAAAGAACATTACGAAAGAACAAAGCCCCACGTTAATATTGGTACAATTGGCCATATTGACCACGGGAAGACTACTTTAACTGCAGCAATTACAAAGGTTTTATCAGAAAAGGGTTTGGCAAAAGCTGAAGACTTCGCTGATATCGATGCTGCTCCAGAAGAAAAAGAACGTGGTATTACTATCAACACTGCTCACGTTGAATACGAAACAGAAAAACGTCACTACGCACATATTGATGCTCCAGGACATGCTGATTACGTTAAAAACATGATTACTGGTGCCGCTCAAATGGATGGTGCTATCTTAGTTGTTGCCGCAACTGATGGTCCTATGCCACAAACTCGTGAACACATTTTGTTAGCTAAACAAGTTGGTGTTGATCATATCGTTGTTTTCTTAAACAAGACTGATATGGTTGATGATGATGAATTAATTGATTTAGTTGAAATGGAAGTTCGTGATTTATTATCAGAATATGGTTACGATGGTGATAATATTCCTGTTATTCGTGGTTCAGCTTTAAAAGCACTTCAAGGTGATAAAGATGCTGAAGACCAAATCATGAAGTTGATGGATACAGTTGATGAATACATTCCAACTCCAGAACGTGACGAAAACAAACCATTCTTGATGCCTATCGAAGACGTATTTACGATTACTGGTCGTGGTACTGTTGCTTCTGGACGTATCGATCGTGGTACTGTTACTGTTGGTGATGAAGTTGAAGTAGTTGGATTAGTTCCTGATGTTTTGAAGACTACTGTTACTGGTCTTGAAATGTTCAGAAAAACTCTTGATAAGGGTGAAGCTGGAGATAACGTTGGTGCATTACTTCGTGGACTTAACCGTGAACAAGTTGTTCGTGGACAAGTTCTTGCAGCTCCTGGTTCAGTTGAAACTCACAAGAAGTTCACTGCTGAAGTTTATATCATGACTAAAGAAGAAGGTGGACGTCATACTCCATTCTTCTCAAATTACCGTCCACAATTCTACTTCCATACTACCGATGTTACTGGTGTTATTGAATTAGATAAAGGTACTGAAATGGTTATGCCTGGTGATAACGTTACATTCCACGTTGAATTAACTAAACCAGTTGCCATCGAAAAAGGTACTAAATTCACTATTCGTGAAGGTGGTCACACTGTTGGTGCCGGTACTGTTACTGAAATCGACGATTAATAATTTAAAAAAAGGATTGAAGACTTTGTCTTCGATTCTTTTTTGTTTTGCTTTTAATTCAAAATGTTTACATTTTATTAATCATACGTTAAAATAAGTTAAGTATATTATTACTTGAAAAAGTTTTAGTCTTTTTCATGTTGGAGGAATTAAAATGTCAGATTGGGTAAAAAAAGATTTAAATAAAGGTGAATTAAAATTTGAAATTGACCTTGATAAAATTAAAGAAGGTTTAGATAAAGCCTTTAATAAGAATAAGAAAAACATTAAAGTTCCTGGCTTCCGTAAAGGAAAAGTTTCTAGACAAGTGTTTGATCAAATGTATGGTGAAGAAGCATTATACCAAGATGCATTAAATATTCTACTTCCAGAAGCTTATGCTGCTGCAGTGGCAGATTCTAAAATTGAACCAGTGGGTCAACCACAAATTAGTGTTGAGTCTATGGAAAAAGGTAAGCCATGGGTATTAAAAGCTGATGTTAGTGTTAAACCTGATGTAAAATTAGGTAAATACAAAGGTGTTACTGTTCCAAAGCAAAACACACGAGTTTACAAAAAAGATGTTGATGCAAAGTTAGATTCAATGCGTCAATCTCAAGCTGAATTGGTATTAGTTGATCGTCCTGCTAAAAAGGGTGATACAGTAATTATTGATTTTGATGGTTCTGTTGATGGCAAACATTTTGATGGTGGTAAAGCTACTAACTATTCTCTTGAATTAGGATCAGGGTCATTTATCCCAGGTTTTGAAGATCAATTAATTGGTCATAAAGCTGGTGATGATGTAGATGTTAAAGTTACTTTCCCGAAGGATTACCAACAAAAAGATTTAGCTGGTAAAGAAGCCCTTTTTGAAACAAAAATTCATGAAGTTAAAGAAAAACAATTACCAAAACTTGATGATGACTTCGCTAAGGATGTTGATGAAGATGTTGATACCCTTGATGAATTAAAAGATAAGATTAAAAAAGAACTTAAAGAACAAAAGGAAGCAACAGCTAACGATACTATTCAAACTGATGCGATTGAAGAAGCTACTAACAATGCAACAGTTAAAGATATTCCACAAGCTATGCTTGATGAAGATATCCAACGTCAAATGGATCAATACCTTGCTGGTATTCAACAACAAGGTATTCCAGCCGATATGTACTTTAAAATGACTGGAACTTCAGAAGATGATTTGAAGAAACAATTTGCAGCTGGTGCTGATAATCGTGTTAAAACTAGCTTAGTACTTGAAGCAATTGTTAAAGCTGAAAAAACTGATCCTTCAGAAGATGAAGTTAACCAAGAAGTTAAAAATCTTGCTGACCAATATGGCATGAAAGAAGAAGCTGTTCGTGGGGCTTTGTCTGATGATATGTTGAAACATGATATTGGAATTCGCAAAGCTGTTGATGTTGTTGTTGACAATGCCAAACAAGTCGCAAAATCGACATCTAATTCAGATAATGAAGAAAAAGAAGATAAATAAAACTTAATTAAGTTTTAGAAAAGGGTCTATTCAACGTTGATTGTTGTAGACCCTTTTTGTGTCAAACTAACTCTTTTGAAACATTTTTTCTTTATGTTATAGTTTTGGAAGGCAAAAAGCGGCTTAGATAAAGAAAGAGGAGAATTTTTAAATGTTTGATGATAACGATACAAATGAAGTGGTGACATGTTCGTTTTGTGGCAAATCACAAGATCAAGTAAAAAAAATTGTGGCTGGTCCAGGAGTTTACATTTGTAATGAATGTATTGATTTATGTAAACAAATTATTGAGGATGAAATAAAAAAACAAGATGTTACTGGTGAAATCAATGTGTTAACTCCTAAAGAAATAGTCGACCGTCTTAACCAATATGTAATTGGGCAAGACGAAGCTAAAAAAACTTTAGCAGTTGCTGTTTATAATCATTATATGAGAATCAAAGAGTTGGCTAATCACGAAAAAGAAGATACTAATGGCGATGAAAAAGCTTATAACGATTTAGAAGCAGAAACAGAGATTCAAAAAAGTAATATCTGTATGATTGGATCAACTGGTTCTGGTAAAACATATATCGCACAAACTTTAGCTAAGATTATTAATGTGCCTTTTGCAATTGCTGATGCTACTACTTTAACGGAAGCAGGATATGTTGGTGAAGATGTTGAAAATATTCTGTTGAAATTGTTGCAAAATGCTGATTACGATGTTAATCGAGCTGAAAAGGGAATTATTTACATCGATGAAATTGATAAAATTGCTAAAAAAAGTGAAAATGTATCAATTACGCGTGACGTTTCTGGAGAAGGTGTCCAGCAATCATTGCTTAAAATTTTAGAAGGAACGATTGCTAATGTACCTCCAAAGGGTGGTCGCAAGAATCCCCAACAAGATTTTATTAAAATTGATACAAAGAATATTTTGTTTATTGTTGGTGGAGCCTTTCCTGGCATTCAAGATATTGTTAAACAACGGTTAGGTGATCAAACAATTGGATTTGGATCAAAGCACCATGATACCGTTAAAATAAATGAAGAGAACCTGATGCAACAAGTAATTCCAGAAGATTTGATGAAGTTTGGTTTAATTCCTGAATTTATTGGGAGATTACCTATCTTGACTGCATTAAACAAATTGGATGAAGAAGACTTAGTCAAAATTTTAACAGAACCTAAAAATGCTCTGGTTAAACAATATCAAAAATTATTGGCTCTTGAAGGGGTTAAATTAACTTTTGACAAAGAAGCATTACGAATGATGGCTAAAGAAGCAATTAGTAGAAACACTGGTGCTCGTGGTTTGCGTTCAATCATTGAAAACGTAATGCGAGACACTATGTATCAACTTCCTAGTCGTGGTGATGTTTCTGAAGTCATAATTACTAAAGATACAGTGGAAAATCATAGCGAACCACGTTTAATCTTAAAAAAAGAAGTTAAATAGTCCTTGAACGGAGAATAAAAATGAAAGTAAATGATGTCGAATTAGTGATGAGTGCAGTTGATCCTAAACAATACCCTAACACTGGTTATCCTGAAATTGGTTTTTTGGGACGTTCAAATGTTGGTAAGTCTTCTTTAACAAATGTACTTTTTAATCGAAGAGATTATGCTCACACATCTGGACAGCCAGGAAAAACCCAAACTTTGAATTTTTACGATGTTAATCACCAATTATATTTTGTAGATGTTCCTGGATATGGATATGCTCGTGTTTCAAAACAGGAACGTGAAAAATGGGCTGAAATGATTGAAACATATTTAACACAACGAACCAAACTTCGTGGAGTTGTTAATTTAATTGATGGTCGTCACGAACCAAGTGATTATGACATTCAAATGCGAGATTGGTTAGATTATTATAATATTCCTGTTCTTTATGTTGCTACAAAAGTAGATAAGTTGCCCAAGAGTAAATTGAAACAACAAAAAGAAATGTTACAGAATAAGTTAGAACTGCAAGATAATGAAAAATTAGTAATGTTTTCTGCTAAAACAAAAGTTGGTAAAGATGAAATTTGGAATTGGATTGAAGATAAAATTAAAGCATAAAAAAATCAGCTGTTAATAACAGCTGATTTTGTGTTTACTTTTTTTCATTTCGTTTCAAAAATTTATTTCTTTTTTTAGTTTCTATATCTTGATCATCAATATTATCTTTTTTCATAAAATCACTGCGTTGATTATTTTTTGGATTGATTTTAGCAAATTTGTTGAGCATTTCATCTAAATCAGCTTGCTTATTAATGTGTAATCCCATTATATTCACTCCTTTGTTTCTCATCATAGCAAAAAATTATTTGAATGTCATTTGGTTATACAATAATGCGTAAATTAATTATAATTTAAATAGTGGAATATTAGAAAGGAGGGGACTTGATAATGGCATCTAAACATATCGAAGATAAATTAAAACTTTTACCTGAAAAACCAGGCGTTTACATTATGAAAGATGATAAAGGTAAAGTCATTTATGTTGGTAAATCTAAAAACTTGAAAAATCGGGTTCGATCTTATTTTAAAAGTAAACAATATGGTCGAAGAGCTAAATTAGTTAAAAATATTGCTGATTACGAAACTATTATTACAGCTACTGATAAAGAAGCGTTTTTACTTGAAATTACCTTAATTCAAAAATATCGACCTTATTATAATGTACGTTTAAAAAATGGAAATGGTGGATATCCATACATTAAAATCACTAATGAAAAAGATCCACAAATGATGGTTACGAGTTATGTTAAAAAGGATGGTGCTTTTTATTATGGTCCTTATCCTAATGTTTATGCAGCTGATGAGACATTAAAATTCTTACAAAAAATGTATCCTCTACGCAGATGTCATGGTTATCAAGGGCGAGCCTGTCTTTATTACCATATGAATCAATGCCTGGGTGCTTGTTTTAAAGAGGTTCCCAAGTCTGAATACGATGAGCAAATAAAAAAGATAAAATCATTTTTAAATGGGAACGTCTCAGCTGCAAAGAAACTAATTAAAGAGCGAATGAATGTGGCTTCTGATAATATGGAGTATGAAAGAGCTGCTGAGCTTCGCGATCAATTAAATTATATTCAGGCAACTGTGGAAAAACAAAAAATCATCTCACATGATTATACTCAACGAGATGTTTTTAATTTTTATGCAGACAAAGGTTGGTTGTCAATTCAGGTTTTTTATATTCGTCAAGCACGCTTGATGAAACGAGTTAAAAGACTATTTCCCATTTTGAGTACCCCTGAAGAAGAAATGACAAATTTTATTGTGCAGTTTTATGATCAAAAAGATCAAATCAAGCCACGAGAGATATTAGTGCCAGAATCCATTGATGCTAGTGTGATAACTGAACTTACTGGTATCCCAGCAAGGACTCCAATTAGAGGACAAAAAAAAGCATTGTTAAAAATGGCAAAAGAAAATGCCCAATATGTTCTTGATGAGAAGTTCAGATTGATTGAAATGAATCACAGAAAAACTGTTGGAGCAATGGATGAGCTTAGTAAAGCATTAAATTTGAAAAAGTTGAATCGGATAGAAGCATTTGATCATTCTCATATTGATGGTGCTGATTTAGTTTCAGCAATGGTAGTTTTTGAAGATGGTAAGCCAAACAACAAAAAATATCGTAAATATAAGTTAAAAACAGTTGATCATGCAGATGAGGCTGCTAGTACTAGAGAAGTAATTCGCAGACGCTATACACGATTATTAAAAGAGCATGCTGAAATGCCCGATTTAATTTTAATGGATGGTGGAGAAATCCAAATGAATGCTGTCAAAGATGTACTTGAAAATGAATTGGGTTTGGATATCCCAGTTGCTGGAATGGTAAAAAATAATAAACATAAAACGGCTGATTTATTGTTCGGTGATAATGATAATCATGTTGATTTAAATCCACAAAGTCAGTCGTTTTATCTTGTGCAAAGAATTCAGGATGAAGTCCATCGTTTTGCAATTAGTTTTCACCATGATTTGCACAGCAAAAATTCTATGACATCTAGATTGGATAGTATTAAAGGAGTTGGACCTAAAACTCGTAATAAATTGTTGCGAAGCTTTGGGTCAATGAAAAATATTGAGGAAGCAAAAGTGGAAGAAATTCAAGAACTTGGCATTCCTAAAAATGTTGCTCAAACAATTAAATATACTTTTCAAAACTCCAAACCAGTAGCTAGGATGAGAAAAATGTAGTAAATTAGAACGGAGAAAATATGTTTGTAGATCAAGTAAAATTTAAAGTTAAAGCCGGTAAAGGTGGAGACGGAATGGTAGGATTTCGGCGAGAAAAATACGTTCCTAATGGGGGCCCATCAGGTGGTGATGGTGGTCGTGGAGGTAATGTAGTTTTTAAAGTTGATTCTGGTATGAGTACATTGATGGATTTTAAATATAAAAAGTTATTTAAAGCCGAAAATGGTGGTAATGGTGGTAACAAAAAAATGACAGGAGCAAGTGCTGACGATTTAGTTATTAATGTTCCAGAAGGTACTACAATTTTAAATAATGAAACTAATCAACCAATCGCAGATTTAACTAAACCAGGTGATACGGTTGTGATTGCCAAAGGTGGACGTGGAGGACGTGGGAATGTCCATTTTGCGACTGCTAAAAACTCAGCTCCTGAAATTGCTGAAAATGGGGAACCAGGCGGTGAATTAGAAGTTAATTTACAATTACGTTTGTTAGCAGATGTTGGGTTAGTTGGATTTCCTTCTGCAGGAAAATCAACATTATTAAGTACAATTACTAGTTCAAAACCTAAAGTTGCCCAATATCATTTTACGACTTTGGTACCAAACTTGGGAATTGTTAGAAATGATGATGGAAATGATTTTGTGATTGCTGATCTTCCTGGATTAATCGAAGGGGCCTCTCAAGGAGTTGGATTGGGATTCGAATTTCTTCGTCATATTCAAAGAACAAGGGTAATTTTACATTTAGTTGATATGAGCGGAATAGAAGGAAAAGATCCTTATGAAGATTATCAAAAAATAAATAAAGAATTAGAAAACTTTGATGAATCTTTATTGGAAAGACCTCAAATAATTGTAGCTACAAAGATGGATATGCCAGATTCAGAGGCAAATTTAGCTTTATTCAAAAAAGAATTAGCCAAACATGATGATCAGCTTGCCATTAAAATTGACCCAATTTCTTCGGTTACTCATCAAGGTTTGGACCAATTAATTCACGATACTAGTGACTTATTGGAAAAAACACCAAAATTCCCATTGGTTGATGATAAATTGGATATTAAAGGTCAAGATGGTGTTGTTTATGATGCTGATGAAATAGAAAAACCATTTAGTATCAATCGTGATGAAGATGGGACTTGGATTATATCTGGTCAACGAATTGAACGATTATTTCAAATGACAAACACTGAACATACCCAGAGTATGATGCGTTTTGCTCGACAAATGAGAGGGATGGGCATTGATGATGCTTTAAGAGAAGCTGGTGCTAAAGATGGAGATTTAGTTCAAATTTTGGACTTTACTTTTAACTATGTAAATTAACAAAAAAGTAGTTAACAATTGTTAACTACTTTTTTAACCAAAAATAATCCTATTTTTATTAATACGATAACCAAAAATTTTAGTAATATGTGGATTTTCTATAAAAAATGAATGATTTTCGTTTATGTCTTTAGTTATGGCAATAAATTCTTGAAGATTTAAGGAGTTTTTATCTTTTTGGCTAATAAGAATTATTTTGTCTGAATTGATTTTAATGTTAGTTATTGGCTTTATTTTTTCAGCGAATTCAAAGAATAATAAATTTTTATGATTTAAATCTGCTGAAGAAACCTTAAATTCATTTAGTTTAATGTTAATCACCTGCTTTTCTATGTTTGTGATATGCTACAATTAATTATATAGTAGGTTGTACGATTAAAATAATTTAAAGCTTCCTAAAAGGAACGGTAAATAATATGCAATTAGAGTTTTTTGGAACCGGAGCAGGAGTTCCCGGTAAGTTTAGAAATGTTTCCAGTGTGGCATTGAGACTATTAGATGAGATTAATCAAGTTTGGCTTTTTGATTGTGGTGAAGGTACCCAGCAACAAATTTTACGATCAACGCTAAAACCACGTAAAATTGATAAGATATTTATTACTCATTTGCATGGTGATCATATTTTTGGACTGCCTGGTTTATTGTCCAGCCGGTCATTTCAAGGTGGAAATGACCAATTGACAATTTATGGTCCAAAAGGAATCAAGGATTTTGTGCAAACATCATTGCGGGTATCGCAAACCAAACTTTCCTATAAAATAAATTATGTTGAATTAACTAATCCTGGCATTATTTATAAAGGAAAAAAATTTACGGTAATTGCTGACCGACTTGATCATCAAATTGAATGCTGGGGTTATCGAGTTATTGAACATGATCATCCTGGTGAGTTAATGGTTGAAAAGTTAAAAGAGGATAATATTCCAGCTGGGCCAATTTACGGTCAATTAAAGCAAGAAAAAGAAGTTACTTTACCTGACGGAAGGCATATTTTAGGTAAGAATTATATTGGTTCGCCGCAAAAAGGACGCGTTGTAACTGTTTTGGGTGATACTAGAAAAACTGCTAGTATTAAAGAATTAGCAAAACATGCCGATGTATTGGTTCATGAAAGTACTTTTGGAAAGGGAGAATCTAAGTTAGCCCGAAATTATTATCATTCTACTAATGTACAGGCAGCTAATTTAGCTAATGCTGCTGATATACAAAAATTATTGTTGACTCACATTTCTGCCCGTTATACTGCTAAAATGGCTCGTGAATTACAAAAACAGGCTCGTGAAATTTTTCCTAATACAAAAGTAGTAAAAGATTTTGATTTGATTGATATTCCATTTAAAAAAGAAGAGGAGAAATAAAATGAAAAAACAATTTACAATAATTACAGGGATTATTCTTGTAATTATCATGACTATCTTTGTATTGTTAAATATGGAAGATACTGCTATTAACTTTGGTTTTGCAACAGTTAAATTACCGTTGATTTTAGTACTTCTAATTATGATGTTATTAGGTGCTTTAATTATCTTCTTATTTTCCTCAGTTAATTCTGTTAAAGCTAATCGTAAAATGAAAGAAAGTCAAAAAAAGATTGATAGCTTGCAAGGTGAAATTCAAGAATTAAACAATAAGTTAAAGAATATTGCTGTTAGTGGTGAAAAACAACATCTTGACCAGGAACAAAATATTTCACAAAAGAATGATACAGACCATAAAACTCAAAATTAAAACTTGAAAGAAGGATATTGAGTGTTTTCTTCAAAATTTAATTGGAAGTTAAAACCTAATCTTGCCAAAACAGATCAAGTTGACAAGTTATCTTCTGAATTAGGAATTACTCCGTTAGTAGCACAATTACTAATAAATCGCGGCTATACAAATGAAGACGAAATTAGACATTTTCTTAGTCCGGACACTTCAGATTTGCTTGAGCCTTTTTTGCTTCATGATATGGAAAAAACCATCACAAGGATTCAAAAAGCAATTGAAAATGGTGAGCAAATAACGATTTATGGTGATTATGATGCTGATGGTTTAACTAGTACCTCTATTCTTTATGAAACATTGCTTGAAATTGGTGCCAATGTTAATTACTATATCCCTAATAGATTTAAGGATGGTTATGGTCCAAATGTGAATGCCTTTAAAAAAATAATTGCTAATGGAACTTCTTTGATAGTAACGGTTGATAATGGGGTTTCTGGTTTCGAAGCAATTGAAAAGGCTAATGAGTTAAAGTGTGACGTGATTGTTACAGATCATCATGAATTACCTAAACAATTACCAAATGCTTATGCAATTGTTCATGCTGAATTAAGCCCTGATTATCCCTTTAAATATTTATCTGGAGCTGGGATTGCATTTAAAGTAGCAACAGCTTTGAATGATGAGATTCCACAAGAACAGCTTGATTTAGCTGCAATTGGGACTGTTGCTGACTTAGTTTCTCTTACAGGCGAAAATCGAGCCTTAGTACAATTTGGCTTAAATGTAATTCATTTGACCGAACGTCCTGGATTAAAGTCGCTTATTAAACGTGCTAAAATAAAGTTGGATAATGTGAGTGAAGAAGATATTGGATTTAAAATTGCTCCTGAACTTAACGCAATTGGACGAATGGGCGATGCTAATCCTGGGGTTGAGCTTTTAACAACTACCGATGAGGTAGCAGCAGATAAGTTAGCTAAAATAACTGAAAAGAAAAATGAACAACGAAAAGAATTAGTTACTCAGATTATGTCACAAGCTGAAATTCAGGTTCAAAATACAACTAACCAAAATCGTAAGACGCTTTTGATAGTTGGTAAGGATTGGAATGCAGGAGCGCTTGGAATTGTCGCTAGCCGAATTAAAGATAAATATAATAAACCGACAATCGTTTTAACTGAAGATAGTGAAGGGAAATTTGCTAAAGGTTCTGGAAGAAGTATTGAAGGTTTCGATTTGTTCAAGTCATTATCGACTGAGCAGGAATTAATGACAGCATTTGGTGGACATGAAATGGCGATTGGAATGACCATACCAGTGGCTAATCTAGCTAAAATCGCTGCTGTTTTTGAAAATGCTGCCGATAAACAAAAGTTGGCATTTGATAAAAAACCAACTTTGTTGATTAATTATCAAATATCGGCTGATGATATCACTTCAGAATTATACGATGATATTAATGTTTTAAGTCCTTTTGGAAGAGATAACGAAAAGCCTGAATTTTCAATTAAACCCAATTCTCTAAGTGATGTTAAGGCAATTGGTCAGGATAAAAATCATTTAAAATTCTCTTTATTAGGTAATCGACAAAAAATAGCAGCAATTGATTTTGGAATTGGAAATCAATTACAAGAAATTAATTATCTTTCAAACAATTTAAAAGTGGCAGGTACACTGAGCAAAAATGAGTTTCGGGGACGAACATCATTACAAATCATGGTGGATGATTTAGCAATTGATGGGCGTATCATTGAAGATCGACGTACTTCAAAATTAGTTCAGCCCATGTTTTCTGAAATAGGAACTTACGTATTTTTTAATCCCGCCAACAAAGAAAAACTTGAAAAATATTTAGGAAATGATTCACAAGCAATTTTGGCTAGTCAAGTTACTGAAAACAGTCATTATGAAAAAGTTTTTGTAGTTGATTGTCCTAAAAAAATAACTGATTTGAAAAAAATGCTTGAAAATATTGATACTGAATTATTAATATTATATTTGTATAAAAAAAATGTTATAAAAAAAATAGGAATGCCAACTCGAGCACAATATGCTAAATTATTTAAATTTATTCAACTACGCCCAGAAGTTATGTTGCGCAAGCAGCTTGATAAAATTTCTCATACTTTAAAAATCAATAAAAATATGTTGGTATTTATGTTTCAAGTTTTTGATGAATTGGGTTTTGTAGAAATTAAAAATGGAGTTATGAAAAAGGTTCTTAATCCCTTGCATCAAGATTTAAATAGTGCTCAGATTTATCAAAAGCGTCAACAAGAATTAGAAATTGAAAAACAATTATTAGATCTTAGTCATGATGAATTTATTAAATTAATTCAAAATATTAATGATAAGTAACGAAAGGAAGTTTTTGTATGGTGCTCAATTTGAAGGACTATGTTGCTAGTTATCCTAATTTTCCTGAACCGGGAATTTTATTTCGTGATATTTCTCCATTATTAGAAAATGGACCAGCATATCATCAAGCTACTAATGAAATTGTTGATTATGCTAAAAAATTAAATGTTGATGTAGTTGTAGGCCCAGAAGCCCGAGGTTTTATTGTAGGCTGTCCGGTTGCTTATGATTTAGATATTGGGTTTGCTCCAGCACGTAAAAAGGGTAAACTGCCCGGTAAGACTGTCAAAGCAACTTATGGATTAGAATATGGTCAGTCAGCTTTATATTTACATGCAGATGCCATTAAACCAGGACAACGAGTTTTAGTTACTGATGATTTATTAGCAACTGGGGGAACAATTGCTGCTACCATTAAACTAGTTGAAGATTTAGGCGGGATTGTAGTCGGTACAGCTTTCTTAGTTGAGCTAATGGATCTTAAAGGACGTGACAAAATTAAAGGCTATGATGTCTTTAGTTTGATGAAATATTGAGTAAAATAATACTATTCAACTTGCAAATTATTTTCATTAAAATTATAATTGAATAGTATTACTTTGGAGAGTTGGCAGAGTGGTAATGCACCGGACTCGAAATCCGGCGAACCGAGCTTATACTCGGCGCGCAGGTTCAAATCCTGTACTCTCCTTAATTATCATTTTTATTCTTTGTTATTTCTGCTGAAAACGTTGATTTAACGGCATTCATTAAAATTGAATAGGGAGTAAAAAGGAATAAAACTGAATTAAATGTGTACAAATTGTGTACGTGAAGATACTAATTAATTTTAGTGTCTTTTTTTGTTTTATTTTATATCTCTTGATAATTGTTTAATTAGTATTTTTATGGCATAATAATAGACAATAAATGAAGGAGGTGAATAATATGAATAACTATACAGGATTACTTGAAACTGGTGATGGTAGAATTGTAAACCTTAATAATGCTAACTCAATTACTCCACGTGAAAAAGAAGGTAAAATTGTTTCATACCATGTACATTTTACTAACAACACTACTGAAGAAATTGATTTAGAAGCATTTGCAGATTTACGTAAACATGCACTTAACAGTGATAACAAATAATCATTATGTTTTCAAAAAGTATAAAAACACTCTCTGATTAGTAGATAATGCTATTAATTAGAGAGTGTTTTTGTATTGTTAACATTTAAAAATATACTTGCATTTGAATTACTTTACCAATTATTTTTCCAGGATTATCTTCATTTAAAATGATGGGATGATATTTAGGATCGTGATTATCAGGTATTAAAATAATTTCATCACCTTGATACTGAATGCGTTTTAAAGTTGTTTCATTATCATTTAGTAAAACTGCAGCAAGACTACCATTTTCGACTTCATATTGTTGGTGGATCAAAACATAAGCACCGTTTGGAATCGTTGGCAACATGGAATTACCTCTGCATTTTAAATAAAAATTAATCCCATTTGGAATTGATTTTTTAATTGTCGGAAGATACTCTTCAATGTTTTCTTGAGCTACAATTGGGGTTCCACAAGCGATTTCGCCAATTACAGGAATATTAATCATTTTTTCATCATTATATACTTTAAGTTCATGAGAATAATTATTATCTAATCCTGCTAATTTAAAAATCTCTGTTTTTGAGATTCGAAGGCCATTAGCTAGTTTTAGTAGAGTAGTGGGTTTAGGAATATTAACTAAACCATTTTCAATTTGGGATAAATATGAACTTGACATCTTAGCTTGTAAAGCAGTTTGTCTGACTGAAAAACCTTTCTTATTTCTAATTGATTTTATTTTTATTCCAAAATCATTATTTTTTGAATTCATTATTATACAAACCTTTCTTTCAACTTAGTATAACAGTAATGAATTAAAATTATTATGAAAATAGAAACAAAAAAATAAATTTGATTGAAAAACAGAAACGTTATGCTATAGTTATTCTTATAATGAAAGGGGAATCCTAATGATTAGTTTAAAATTAAAAGATCCGGAAAAAGTAAGAAAGGCTGTTTCTTTAGAAGGGTATTCGATCAATGGATTTGCACGAAAAATAAACTCTAATCCTGGGTATATTGGGAAAATATTGTATGGTAAAAAAGATCCTTATCCACCTTTAGCTAAAAAAATTGCTGATGGATTAGGAGTAGAAATTAAAGACATATTTTTTTGTTAAAAATGTTCAAAAAACAGAAACAAGTTTTTGCTTTTTGAATCATATTCAACTTAATAAATAATAAATATTTTATCTTTTTCATTTAATTAAGATTTTCACATTAAAACTACTGATTTTTGAAGATAATCTTATGAAATAAAAATCCGGTATCATTACCGATGTTTAGCAATTCTATAGATGAAATTCAAAAAAATATAGTAAAAACAATTGAAATTTGTGAAAAATATCATATACTTAATAATGTTTAATTCAATGAAAAGGAGTTGTAAAAGTATATGAAAGATAAAAAAGGTGGTTTACGCAATATTTTAAATCGATTAGAAGAATTTAAAATCGATGGATTTGGATTAGTTATTTATGCTATCTTAGTTATCATTCTTATTATGGTAATGTATCTTGGCATTTTACCTGAAGATAATACTAGTAATATTTTTGCTGCTTTATTTATAATGGTAGTTTTAGGAAATGTATTTTATTGGCTAGGATCACATTTACCAATTTTCAAAAGTTATTTAGGTGGTGGAGCCGTATTTGCATTATTTGCACCAGCATTAATGGCGATTACTGGTTTAATTCCGAAATCTACTATTAATGTTGTAGATAAGTTTGTTTCTGGTGCTGGATTTGTTGATTTCTTTATCATTTCACTGATTGTTGGTGCAATTTTAGGAATGAATCGAAAAATGCTGTTAAAAGCATCTGTCCGTTTTTTGCCAGTAGCATTTTTATCAATGGCAATTGCCTTCCTTGCAGTTGGGATAGTTTCAACTGTAATTGGTAAAGGATTCAATTATGGAGCACTATTCGTTGCTTTCCCTGTTATGGGTGGAGGTATTGGTGCAGGAGCGATCCCACTTTCAAGAATCTATCATCAAGCTTTTGGTGGATCAACTGATTATTTATCAATGTTAATGCCTGCTGTTATTTTAGGTAACGTTTTTGCTATTATTGGAGCAGGTTTAGTAAGCAAACTTTTTGCTAATAGTAAAGGTAACGGTCATGGAAAAATGATGCCTGGAAACTATGATAGTATTGCTAAAGAAGATATTAAAATTACATACCAAAAAATGGGTGTAGGTTTGATGGTAGCTACAGCTTTTTATATGGTTGCATTAACATTAAATCACTTTATTCCTATGATTAATGAATATGCTTTTATTATTTTATTGGTTATTATTTTCAAGGCTGGCGGTTTGATTCCTAAGTACTATGAAGAATCAGCTGTTACATTTAGTAATTCAATTACAAAGAACTTAACCCATGCATTATTGGCTGGTGTAGGTTTAACTAAGTTAGATTTACCTGTTTTGGGTCATTCACTGACTTGGCAATTTGTAATTCTAGTATTGACTAGTGTAGTTGTTATCACTATTGCTGCTGGATTGATCGGAAAGTTATTCGGTCTTTATTCAGTAGAATCTGCTATTACTGCAGGATTAGTTAATAATTCAATGGGTGGAACTGGAAATATTTCTGTATTAGCAGCTTCTAATCGAATGAATTTAATCGGATTTGCTCAAATGGGTAATCGTTTAGGTGGGGCAATTATGTTAGTTGCCGCCGGGATTTATATTTCAGTATTCGGTTAACTAATTAAATTAATGATGTAAAAACACTTTTATTCCAATTTGAATAAAAGTGTTTTTATATTTTATTGTATAAATTTATTACGAAAGGTTTTATGTATGGTTCAAAAAATTGGAAATCATATTTTTACACCAGACGAGTGTTTTAAAATGAATCAAGGTAAAACGATTAGTTATTTATCAAATTCAATAAAATGTCCTTATACTATTTATCACTACCAAGTGCACCAAATAAATAACAGGATTCAGTTATTACATAAACCCGTAAAAGTATTTAATGTTAAAGATTCTTCAAATAGAAGAGTTGAATTCAATGAAATATTGATTTCAGAAGGAATTAACAGTGAACAAACAAAATTATTTTAAATAAAAAACCACCAATTTATACTTGGTGGTTTTAATAAGTGGTAGTTATTGCTTAATTTTTAATGTTGTAGACTTGTGAGCCTAAATTAGTGCCATCAATATTCTGTGAAGTTGAGGCAGTAATATTATTGTTATTAATTCCTTCACTAGCGTTAACTGAAATTGGATCACTACTATTCTTCAAAACATATACCATGGAATTTTTAACAGTTTGATTTTTACCGATATTTTCTTGCGGATTTGATGGAATGGATTTATCAGTAAAATTTGATTTACTTAATTTTTGCTTGTTTTGAGAAACTTTGAAGGTTGTATTCCAAGCTTCCTCGGGAGTCATATTTTTATTAGACGTATTTTTGGTGGTATAAAGAAAAACAACTAACGGATTAGGATTATTTTGACTTTTCTTAACGGTTTTAACACCAGTAATTTTAAGCGTTTTATCACTCAATTTTGCTTCGTTATTTCTAAAAAATGACTCTGATGGCATTTTAGCTTTTTTAGAACTTTTTGTATTATTTGAATCTGATGCATTTTTATGATAACTTCCATCTAAAGAACAAGCTGTTAATGCAAAAGTACTAACAATTATAAAACTTCCCACTAATAATTTTTTCAATGAAAACGCTCCTTATTTATATTTGACTTAATTGTACAACATAAAACGTAATTAATAAATGTAGCAAATATTTGGATTTTATTGTTTATTAGTTTACAATTAGTATAAAAGATATGGTTGATTACAACTTGTATGTACACAATATCTTTAAGTAGAATAAATATAGGAGGCTTAATTATATGAAAGTAGCAGTAGTTGGTTCATCTCATGGTGGTTTTGAAGCTGTTAGAGGAGTTTTACATGACTTCCCAGATGCAGAAATTGATTGGTATGAAAAAGGAGACTTCATTTCATTTTTGTCATGTGGGATGGAATTGTATCTCCAAGGAATTGTTAAAGACGTCAATTCTGTAAGTTATGCTACCATTCCAGGAATGGAAGAAAAAGGTGTTCACGTTAGAATTAATTCAGATGTTACTAATATTAATCCTAAGTCACATACTATTACAGTAGTAGATGTAAATAATGGTAAAGAAAAAACAGAAAATTACGACAAATTAATTTTGAGTATTGGTGCTGTTCCATTTCAGTTACCAGTTCCAGGTAAAGATTTACAAAATATTTATGCAATGCGTGGACGTGATTGGGCAATTTTACTTAAAGAAGCAGAAGTAAAACCAGATATTAAGAATGTAACAGTAGTTGGTTCTGGTTATATTGGGATTGAAGCTGCCGAATCATTTGCAAAAGCTGGAATGCATGTAACAATTATTGATTTAAATCCTAGTATTTTGGGAACTTATCTTGATCCTGAATTTACTGATATCCTAGCAGATAAACTTAAAAATGAGGGTATTGACATCCGATTAGATCAATCAGTTAAAGAATACATTGGCAATTCGGATAAAAAAGTTACTAGTGTTGTTTCAACCAATGGTGACTCATGGGACGCTGATTTAGTGATTGAAACGGCTGGAATTCGTCCTGCAACAAAGTGGTTAGATGGAATTGTTGATTTAAATGAACGTGGTTTGATTAAAACTGATGAATATCAACAAACTAACCAAACAGATATTTTTGCTGCTGGAGATGCTACCGAAGTAGAATTTGCACCAACCGGTAAAAAGCAGCAAATTGCTTTAGCAACTAATGCTCGTCGTCAAGGACGTTCTGCCGCTCATAATTTGAATGAAAAGCTTAGAAAGACAACTGCAGTTTCTGGATCATCAGCATTGCATGTTTATGATTATAAATTTGCATCTACAGGAGTTAAGGATGTTACCGCAGCTAAATGTGGTGTTAAAGTTGACTCAGTATTTGTAAAAGATACAAAGGTTCCACCATTTGTACCTGCTGATCATAATGCTGAGGTCTATTTTAAATTAACTTATAACCCTGAAAATCGCGAGATAATGGGTGCTCAGATTATGTCAAAAATGGATACTACTGCTAATATTAATACGATCTCTCTTGCAATCCAACAACATTTGACAGTTGATGATTTAGCTTATGCAGATTTCTTTTTCCAACCAGGTTTTGACCGTCCTTGGAATATTATGAATGTGGCTGCTCAAAAAGCTCAAGATAAATTAGATAAATAAAATAATCAATTAAAAAAACTTCAAGTTTACCTTGAAGTTTTTTATTTTTCCTTTAAACTGGTGAATAAGTTAATGTTAAATCATTCATTGAATTTAGTAGTCGAATATTTAAGGATTAACGGATATAAATTTAATTGCGCTGTATTGGGGGAATAATTATGCCAAAATTAGACGAGAGACTAAGTAACACATATAACCACGTCTTAACTAGTATTACACCATCACAAATCAGATCTTTTTCAAAAGAGATTAGTAATGTTCCTGATTTAATTAGCTTAAACGTTGGGGAGCCGGGGTTTAACACACCAGAACATGTTAAAGACGCCGCAATTAAAAGTATTGCTGAAAATAAATCACATTATTCACCACAAAATGGGTGGAAAGAGTTACGAGAAGTTATTAGTAATTTTTTATCACAACGTTATGGAATTAATTATGATGCAGAAACTGAAATTACTGTAACTGATGGTGCCGCCGAAGCTTTATCAAGTACTTTTCTTGCTACGGTTAATCCAGGTGACAAAGTATTGGTTCCGATGCCAGCTTATCCTGCCTATACATCTGTAATTGAAATGGCTGGAGGTGTTGTGGTTCCAGTTGATACTTCTGATGATCAATTTAAGTTAACTAGTGAAAAATTAACCCAAGTTTTGGATGAAAATCCAGATATCAGCGAAATTATTCTTAATTATCCAAATAATCCAACCGGTGTTGAATATACCGATGAAGAGTTAAAAGCATTAGCTAAAATTTTGCGAGATCGTGGAATTTTGGTAATTGCTGATGAAATATATAGTGAATTAACTTATGAGCTTAACCATACTTCAATTGCTGAATTTATTCCAAACAGCACAATTGTCATTAATGGAGTTTCAAAATCACATGCTATGACTGGTTATCGTTTAGGATATGTAGCAGGTCCTGCTGAAGCAGTTACTAACGTCAATAAGGTTCATGGATATTTAGTTACTTCTCCGTCTAATCCAGCTCAATATGGAGCAGTAGAAGCACTTGAAAATGGTGTTGATGATACTAAACCAATGTTGAAAGAATACCGCAAACGTCGTGATTTGGTAACAAAAGAACTCAGAAAACTTGGATTTAAAGTTACCAGTCCTGATGGTGCATTTTATATCTTTGCTAAAATACCTGATAAATACAATGAAAATTCACGTGAATTTGCACTTCGTTTAGCTAAAGAAGCTCATGTCGGAGTTACACCCGGTAGTGCTTTTGGTAAGAGTGGAGAGGATTATTTGAGACTATCTTATGCCGCTGACATGGATCAGATCGAAGAAGCAATGAAAAGAATTAATCAATTTGTAAATGAAAAAGCATAAAAAATAATCCCCTGAAAATTTAACTTCAGAGGATTATTTTATTATTTTGGTGCCTTAGCAATTAACAGGTCACCATTTGATAATTCTAAACTGGAATTGAATCCATCCAAAAATTCAGTGGTATTTCTTTCTGGGAAGTCTTCGCTAGTTCCATCAAGGAATTTAATTTCTAAAGCATATCCATCAGGACCTTGGTTGTTTAGAGTGATTAATTCAACTTGAATCTGACCCTCGGTAACTGGGATGGTTTTTTCAATCGAAGTACCTGGTTTAGGAAATTCAATATTAATTCTTTTCATAATTTTCACCTCATTTTTTAGTACTAGTTAAATTTTAACAGGGAAGTAAATGATTTGCTAAAATAATAAACAAATGTAAAATTAAAATATTAGATTTTTCAAATAAATGGAGTGAGGAAATGAATGTAGGAATTGACAAAATAGGATTTTTTACTCCTAATTATTACGTTGATATGGTAGATTTAGCTCGCGCTAGAAACGAAGATCCTAATAAATATTTAATTGGGATTGGCCAAACTAATCAGGCAGTTATTCCGCCAACTCAAGATTCTGTAACCATGGCTGCAAATGCTGCATTGCAGATTATTGATGATGACAATCGTTCGAAGATTAGTCTGATAATTTTAGGGACTGAGAGTGGAGTCGATAATTCTAAATCAGGAGCAATCTATTTACAAAACTTATTGAGCTTAAATAAGCAGGCTCGTGCTTTTGAAATTAAACAAGCTTGCTATGGAGCGACTGCCGGGATTCAAATGGCAAAAGACTTTGTTAATTTGCATCCTGATCAACAAGCTTTAGTGGTTGGATCAGATGTGGCGCGCTATGGAATTAATACTCCTGGGGAAGTGACTCAAGGAGGAGGAGCAGTTGCGATGACAATTGCTGCTGATCCACAAATTATGTCAATTAGCAAAAATAGCAGTGTTTATTCAGATGATATTATGGATTTTTGGCGACCAATTAACCAAACTAATGCTTTGGTTGATGGACATTATTCAAATGATATTTATCAAAAGTTTTTTAATATTACTATTCATGATTATTTAAAAGAAAATAAGTTGCAACTTGATGATTTAAAAGCAATTGTATTTCATTTGCCCTATACAAAAATGGGATTAAAAGGTTTGCGAGAGATTTTACCAGAATTGTCAGATGCAAAACAAGCTGACTTATTACAAGAATTTGAAGCTAGTCGAGTTTACAATAAACAAGTTGGAAACTTGTACACTGGATCATTGTATTTAAGTTTATTATCATTACTGGATAATGCAATCGATTTAAAGGTAAATGATAAAGTTGGAATTTTTAGTTATGGATCAGGAGCACAAGGAGAATTTTACACAGGCACTTTAAAGTCTGATTTTAAAAATAATTTAAGAAAACAACATGTTGAATCATTATTGAAGCAACGTAAACAGTTAAATGTTTCGCAATATGAAGAGTTATTTTTGCGATGGCCTAAAATTGATGCTGGCGATTTTGTATTAGATGTCACAAACGACAATGCTGAAGTAGTATTTTCTGGAGTAAGTGGTAGTAAAAGACAGTATAAAATCCAAAGATGAGATTGACAGTTTTGTTTAAAACAACTATCTTATAAGTAATAATAATCTTTAAAAGCGTCCAGAGAGACGGTAAGATTTTAGTCGATTTAAAAATTTAATTAGGCTAAAAGGCTGTCATCTCTGGATGACGGTCTTTTTTATTAGGAGGGAAACAGATTGCAAAAAAATGATGATATTGTTTTAGATGTCAATGAAAAACCCAGCGGAATAAAATGGATTGGATTGTCGCTGCAACATATGTTCTCAATGTTTGGTAGCACTGTGATTGTTCCATTACTAGTTGGATTAAGTCCTAGTATTGCATTGTTTGCTTCTGGAATCGGCACTTTGCTCCATATTTTAATCACGAAAGGTAAAATTCCAGCATATATGGGATCAAGTTTTGCTTTCATCACCCCCATGATAGCATTGATGAAGACGACTGGTATTTCTGGCGTTCAACAAGGTGTCATTTCTGTAGGAATTGTTTATTTATTGGTGGCAATGCTAGTATGGATGTTAGGAACAAAATGGATTGATAAATTGTTACCAGCGATTGTAGTTGGGCCAATCGTGATTGTTATTGGTTTATCATTAGCTGGGAGTGCTGCTCAAGATGCAATGATGAAAAATGGAAGTTATAACTTAATGTATTTTTTGATTGCTTTAGCAACACTATTTTTAGCTATCTTTTTTAATATGAAATTAAAAGGATTCTTGGGTATGATTCCGGTTTTATTAGCAATTATTGCGGGATATTTAATTTCAATGGCTTGTGGATTAGTTAATATTCATGCTATTGCAACTGCTCCATGGTTTAAAGTTCCTAATTTTCAAATTTTTGGAACTGAAAAAGGATTTCATTTTGATTTTAATGCCATTTTAATCATGGCACCAATTGCTTTTGTGACGATGACAGAACATATGGGTCATTTGATGGTGCTTGGAGAATTAACTCATCGAAACTTCTTTAAAGATCCTGGATTGAATAGGACACTAGCAGGTGATGGAATGGCTTCACTAGTAGCCGGCATTCTAGGTGGTCCTGCAGTTACTAGCTACGGTGAAAACATTGGTGTAATGGCAATTACTAAAGTTTATAGTGTGTACGTAATTGCTGGAGCAGCATTGTTTGCAATGGCTTTTGCTTTTGTTAATAAGTTAAATGTTTTAATTATGCAAATGCCTCTCCCTGTAATTGGTGGAATAAGTTTCCTCTTGTTTGGAACCATCGCATCTAGTGGAATTAAAATTATGATTGATAATCATCTTGATATGAATAAAAAGCGCAATTTAATGATTGTTTCTGTAATATTGGTAATTGGAGTCGGAAATGCTTATCTTCAATTAGGCCATTTTCAATTTACTGGGGTTGCATTAGCAACTGTAATTGGGATTATTTTAAATTTGGTTTTGCCAAAGGAAAATAATAATTCTCCCAAAGCTAAAGAAATTGATGCAATTGATGCTGACACAACTGATACTCTTTAAAAAATAATTTCACACAATTTAATTTCTTGAAACGCCTAATAATAATGGGATTAGGCGTTTTTAATTATTCAATTTTGGCTATATTTATGTAGTGTTGATGGAAAATGAATAAATGTTTAGTTATAATGATAATACGTACAAAAAATAAGTGAATTGGGAGATGCAATTGTGAAGAAAAAATGGTCGTTATTATTAATATTGGGGTTAGCAACGATTGTCTTAGCTGCCTGTGGTAAGTCGCAGAGTGAAACAAAAACTCCAGGGACTTTGACGATTGGTCTTGAAGGAACATATGCACCATACGCTTATCGAAAAGACGGTAAGCTAACTGGTTTTGAAGTTGAATTAGCTAAAGATACTGCTAAGAAAATGGGAATGAAGCCTAAGTTTGTAACAACTGGCTGGGATTCGTTAATTGCTGGATTAAATTCAAATAGTTATGATGTTATTTTCAATAATATGGCAGAAAATTCAAAACGTAAAAAACAATTTAGATTTTCAAAGCCGTATGTTTATTCTAAATCTGTGATTATTACCAAAAAAGATTCAAAAATAAAAAATTATAAAGATTTAAAAGGCCAAGAAGTTGCTGCTGGAACAGGAACAGATAATTGGAATAACGCTAAAAAAATGGGAAGTACTCCTGTTTCTTCTCCTGATTTTCAAACTTCAATGAATATGATTAATCAAGGACGAGTTAGTGCTGCAGTTAATTCTCGTGAAGCTTTTGAATATTGGAAGAAGAGTCATAAAGATACCGATTTAACTTATAAAACTATTCCTAACAACGTGATTAAACCAGATGCTATTGCACCAATGATGAATAAAAACTCAAGTGCTTTGAACAAAAAGATGAACAAAGCTCTTGATGAAGAACGTCGTGATGGTACGATTAAGCGTTTATCTATCAAGTATTTTGGAACCGATATTACAAACAAATAGGAGCTGAATTGATATGTGGGAAATCATCATTTCATCATTACCTAGTTTGATTGAAGCAATGCTTAAATATACTATTCCACTGGCATTGATTTCTTTTGCATTTGGGATGATTATTGCAATTGGAGTAGCATTAATTAAATTTTTAAATCCTAAAATTAATGGGTTACTCTCAATTTTTTGGAAGTTATTGCGATTAGTAGCTAACTTTTATGTATGGATTTTTCGTTCTACTCCATTGTTAGTTCAGTTATTTATAATCTTTTTTGGACTTCCATCAATTGGAATTAAATTACCACCTTTTACAGCTGCGGTAATTGGATTTTCATTAAATACTGGTGCTTATGGATCAGAAACAATTCGTTCAGCCTTAATGTCTGTGAGTAAAGATCAGTGGGATGCTGCTTATACACTAGGTTTTAGTACACCACAAACCTTATGGCGAATTATTATGCCCCAAGCCTTTCGAATTGTTTTACCACCTTTGTCTAATGAATTTATCGGATTGGTTAAAGACACTTCATTGGCAAGTACAATTACGATTGCAGAAATGTTTCAGGTAAGTCAACAGATTGCTGCTCAAAATTTTCAACCGTTATTGATGTATGTAGAAGTAGCAGCATTATATGCTTTCTTATGTACAATATTGAGTGTGCTACAGCATTATCTTGAAAATCGTTCTTCAAAGTTTATTAAAGGGGACGGAAATTAATGTTAAAAATTAAAGATATTAAAAAAAGCTTTGGTAAAAAAGAAGTCTTAAAAGGAATTAGCACTATTTTTCCAGAAAAAAAGACAACTGTGATTGTTGGTCCTTCTGGATCAGGTAAAACAACCTTATTACGTTCTTTGGATTTACTGGTTAAACCTGATTTTGGAATAATTGAATTTGATGATTTGAAAATTAATTTTTCTGAACCTTTTACTAATAAAACTGCCAATGCCTTGCGCGATAAGACCAGTATGGTATTTCAAAATTGGAATTTATTTCCCAATCTGACTATTTTACAAAATATTACTGAAGCTCCAATTTATGTTCAAAAAGTTAATAAAACAACTGCTAATAAGCAAGCTCATGAATTGTTAACAGAAGTTGGTCTAGATGAATATGCAGATGCTTATCCGAGTGAGTTGTCCGGTGGACAACAACAAAGAATTTCAATTTGTCGTGCTTTGGCAGTTAAGCCAGAGTATATTTTACTTGATGAACCAACTAGTGCTCTTGATCCAGAAATGGAAACGCAAGTCCTGGAAATGCTGGAACGTTTATCTGATCAAGGACAATCAATGATTATGGTTACTCATAATATGCAATTTGCTAAAAATGCCGCTGATAAAATTTTATTTATTGAAAATGGTAAAGCAGATTTTGATGGTACTAAAGATGAGTTTTTTAGTACTTCTTCCCCTAGGGTTAAAGAGTTTTTGCATGGTATTTCATTAAACTAACTAAAAAAACTACCTAATTAGGTAGTTTTTTTAGTTCACTTATTTCTAACCAAAAGCAATAAGTGAAATTACTATAAACGAAATCAAGCAGTAAAGTGGTTTTTCTTGTCGTAAAAATATTTGTGCTCCATATGATATTAGAACTAATGCAATTAATAAAATATCTTTAATCAATGGGAAATTAGCTAAAACTAATCCAGCAAACATAATAATAAAGAATATGTTAATTAAATTTGCCAATTCAGGATGAAAAGATAAGTTAAAAAATAAAAAATAAAGCGTACATAAAATACCCACATTTAAAACAACGTTTTGATCTAAATATTGATGGTTTAAAAAATTAATCGCTGAAGTCGGAATTACAGAATTAACAATTGAAAAACAAAATAACCCATAATAACTTTTTAAATTCATTTTTGGCATCATGAGACAAATGTTTACAATTCCAATTAAAACGAAAGAACCAATTAATGTTATAGGAAACCAGCCAATTATTGCTAAAAAAATCGGAATTATATTTACACTAATTAAAGCGATTGGATTTAATTCTTTCATAATACAAATTGATGATATTGACCAACATATTTCACAAATTAACATTAAAATAGATTTAAAAGAATTAAGCTGAAATAAATTATTATTGGCAGCGATATTCCAAATATAAATATTGAAAAAGATGAAGAAAATTGCTTTAATTATTAATTGGAACTTTTGAAAATAAACTAAATAACTTTTCATATTTTTACCTCAATTATTTTAATATTAGAATATTTTACGTAGTTATTCAACTATTTATTTTTTGTTAAATATGATAGTATAGAGTAGTTATGAGTGTGTTCCCGATAGGCTTCACATACTTTGTGAAGGTGCCTTGTAACCAAAAATATTAGGGGGAATGAAGATGTCTGAAAAACATTTATTTACTTCTGAATCAGTTTCAGAAGGACATCCTGATAAGATTGCTGACCATATTAGTGACGCAATTTTAGATGCGATGTTAAAGGAAGATCCAAATGCAAGAGTTGCTTGTGAAACTTCAGTAACGACTGGTTTAGTACTAGTTTTTGGAGAAATTTCAACCACGGCTGATATTAATATTAGAGAAATTGTTCGTAATGTGATTAGAAAAGTAGGATATGATAATCCTGCCTATGGTTTTGACGCTGACAACGTCGCTGTCTTGGTTTCAATCGATGAACAATCTCCAGATATTGCTCAAGGAGTTGATGAATCAGAAGAAACCAGAAGTGGTGCAAATGATCCATTAGATCAAATCGGAGCCGGTGATCAGGGAATTATGTTTGGTTATGCAATTGATGAAACACCTGAACTAATGCCATTGCCAATTTCTTTAGCACATCATTTGATGCAAAAAATTGCTAACCTGCGCAAAGATGGAACTATTTCATACCTTAGACCCGATGCTAAAGCTGAAGTTACCGTAGAATATGATGAAAATAATAAACCATTGCGAGTAGATACAGTTGTATTGAGTACGCAGCATGATCCAGACGTTTCGCAGGAACAAATTAAGCAAGATGTGATTGAAAAGGTTATTAAGACAACTATTCCGGATAAGTATTTAGATGATAAGACTAAATATTTGATTAATCCAACTGGAAAATTTGTTATTGGCGGTCCTAATGGTGACGCTGGATTGACCGGACGTAAAATTATTGTTGATACATATGGCGGTGCTGCCCATCATGGTGGAGGAGCATTTTCTGGTAAAGATGCTACTAAGGTTGATCGTTCTGCAAGTTATGCTGCTCGCTATATTGCTAAGAATATCGTAGCTGCAGGATTAGCGCATCGACTTGAAATCCAATTGGCATATGCAATTGGGGTTGCCGAACCGGTATCAATTGAAGTAAATACGTTTGGAACATCAAAATATTCCGATGAGACTTTAATTAAAGTAATTAGAAAGACTTTTGATCTACGTCCAGCTGGAATTATTAAAATGCTTGACTTAAAACGACCAATATATGAACAAACTTCAACATATGGCCATTTTGGAAGAACGGATGTTAATCTACCTTGGGAAAAAACAGACAAAGTTGAGACATTAAAGGAAAATGTTAAATAAAAGACGACCTTATTAGGTCGCTTTTTTAGTCTGAATGGTTAGGGGATAATTGAATGACGAAAAAAAGGAAAACAAACGTGCAGGTTGTGACATTTGCCTTATTTATTGCCACTTTTATGAGTGCAGTAGAAGGAACAATTGTTTCAACGGCTATGCCAACTATTGTTGGTGATCTTCATGGAGTTTCTTTAATGAATTGGGTATTTTCCATTTTTTTGTTAACGAATGCAATTGCTACTCCAATTTATGGTAAATTGGCAGACCAATTAGGTCGAAAAAAAGTGTTTATTTTTGGTGTTTTGGTATTTACCATTGGTTCTATGTTTTCTGGATTATCCGATAGTATGGGAATTCTAATTATTTGGCGAGCTGTACAGGGGATAGGAGCAGGAGTGATTATGCCCGTTTCTTTTACAATTGTCGCTGATATGTATTCATTTGAAAAACGAGCAGGAATAGTTGGTTTGTTAGGATCAGCTTGGGGGATTGCTTCAATCGTTGCTCCATTATTGGGAGGATTTATTGTAGACAACCTTTCCTGGCACTGGATTTTCTTTGTAAATGTTCCAATTGGATTATTGACCATTTTTTTGATTAGTGTTTTTTTGGTTGAGCCTAAACAAAAACGCACTGGAAAAATTGACTATGGCGGTGTAATCTTAATTGCTATTTTTTTATTATCTGTAATGTATATGTTTCAGATCATGGGTGAGAGTTCACTTAATTTATGGTTAATTAGTTTGTGTTTAATCACGGCAATTATAACTGGAATTTTGTTTGTTAAACAAGAACAAAAAACAAACGATCCCATTATTCCAATGGATATGTTTAAAAATCGAACTTTTATAACACAGAATTTAATTGCTGCTTTAATTAGTGGTTTCATTTTTGGATATGAAGTTTATCTACCTGATTGGACTCAAGGAATTTTAGGCTTGAAAGCTACAATGGCTGGCTTTGCTATTACCCCTAGTTCAGTTTTATGGATGTTAGGCTCATTTTTGACTGGTAAATTAATTGTTAAATATCGACCTCAAACAATTACTAATGCTAGTTTGATTTTGATTGCAATTGGTGCTGTTATATTAACAATCCTACCAATTTCAACACCGTTTTTTGCTTTCTTTATTATTTCAGGAATTATGGGAATTGGGTTTGGGATTTGTATTACAGTATCTTCAGTTACAGTCCAAAATGAAGTTTCAAAAGATCGGATTGGAGTTGCTTCATCGTTTAACACCCTAAGTCGAACTTTAGGTCAAACTTTAATGATTTCAGTTTTTGGAATCGTGATGAATAGCACAATGGCAGGTGGAGTTTCAAAACACCATGGAACTAGCATGAGATTAATGGATCAGTTAATTAATCCCCAAACTGCTGTTGGAATCAATAAACATTTATTACCAGTTCTTAGAAACATTTTGTATACTGCAATTCACCATGTTTTTGAAGTAGCATTGTTACTTGTTATTGCAGCATTTGTAGTCAATTATTTTGATAAGCCCAAAGATAAACTTTAGCGTTTTTGAATAGCCAGTAAAATTGGGGGCTCATGAATTTGATTAATGAATTGATATTGTAAAACATTGTATTCGGATTGATTAATGTTTTTCACAAAATCAATCACCTGTTCTTTTTCTTGTTTTCCACCAGGATGTCCATAGTATATTACAATTACAATCAAACCATTTTTTTGTAGTAGTTTCATACTACTTTGAATGGCAGCAATGGTAGTTTGACCTTTAGTAATAACCGAATGGTCTCCAGTTGGAAGATAACCAAGATTGAAAATGGCTGCTGCAATGGGTTTAGCAACATATTTTTCAATATTTTCATGACCATCATGAATTACATTGGTTTGCAAACCGCAATTATTTTTGTTAATTAAATTTTGTGTTGTTTTAACTGCATCATTTTGGATATCAAAACTATAAACATGTCCTTTTTTACCAACTAAATTAGCAAGAAATAAAGTATCATTTCCTTTGCCTGCGGTTGCATCAATCACGGTATCATTTGGCTGGATGATTTCTTCTAATAAAAAATGACTAAAATTTAATGCTGATTTTAATTTCATAGCGAACTACCTTTCATAATAACCACATTATTTAACAAAGCTATTATACCAGTAAAAGCGCTTGTTATTTTTTCAAAAGTTTGATAAAGTTACTTCTAATGAAATATATAAATTGTAGAGACGAATTAGTAGATATTACACTGTTTAACAGAGACTAAGTGGCTGGTGTAAACTTGGAAACAGATGATTTTGAACTTCTCGTTGAATTTTAACAGAATTTAGTATGTTAAACGTTTTCCGCGTTAAGGATCATTGAGAGTCTCTTTATTAAAGAGAAATTTAGGTGGTACCGCGGAACTTCGTCCTATAGAATTATGTAATTTTATGGGATTTTTTTATTGATTACGTTAAGGGGTGGAAAGTTATGGCTTATAATCATGAAAAAGTAGAACAAAAATGGCAAAAATATTGGGAAGAAAACAAGACTTTTCGAACTAGTGATAAACAAGAAAAAGAAAAGTATTATGTATTAGATATGTTCCCTTATCCTTCTGGTCAAGGGTTACACGTTGGACATCCTGAAGGATATACAGCAACTGATATTATGGCTCGGTTTAAACGGATGCAAAATAAAAACGTACTTCACCCAATTGGATGGGATGCCTTTGGGCTTCCGGCTGAACAATATGCCATGAAAACTGGTCACAATCCTAGAGAATTTACACAAGAAAATATTGCTAATTTCAAACGTCAAATCAAATCACTTGGTTTCTCATACGATTGGGACCGTGAAGTAAATACCACAGATCCTAAATACTATAAATGGACCCAGTGGATTTTTGAGCAGTTATATAAGAAAGGTTTGGCTTACGAAGACGAGATTGAGGTAAACTGGGCTCCTGACTTGATGGGTGGAACAGTTGTCGCTAACGAAGAAGTTGTGAATGGTAAAACAGAACGGGGAGGTTACCCTGTTTATCGGAAACCTATGAAACAGTGGGTTCTAAAAATCACTGCATATGCTGATCGTTTGTTAGATGATTTGGACGATTTGGATTGGCCTGAAAGTATTAAACAGATGCAACGTAATTGGATTGGGCGCTCAGTCGGCGCAAGTGTTAAATTTAAGGTTGCTGAAAATGATAATCAAGAGATTGAGGTTTTCTCAACTAGAGCAGATACTTTATTTGGTGCTTCATACTTGGTACTGGCTCCTGAAAATCCAATTGTTGATCAAATTATGACCGAAGAACAAAAAGAAGCGGTTGAAAAATATCGTGCTAAGATTGCTTCTAAATCAGATTTGGAAAGAACAGATTTAAACAAAGATAAATCTGGAGTTTTCACAGGTGCTTATGCAATTAACCCAGTAAATGGCAAACAAATTCCAATTTGGATTGGTGATTACGTTCTTTCTTCTTATGGAACAGGTGCGATTATGGCAGTTCCAGCCCATGACCAACGAGATTATGAATTTGCTAAAAAATTTGATTTGCCAATTATTCCTGTAATTAAGGGTGGGGATATTAGCAAAGAAGCATATACTGGCGATGGTGTTCATATTAATTCTGGGTTTCTTGATGGACTTGGTAAACAAGACGCAATTGATACCATTATTAAATGGCTTCAAAATCATCATGCGGGCGATAAAAAAGTTAATTATAAATTGCGAGATTGGATTTTTTCTCGCCAACGTTATTGGGGAGAACCAATTCCTGTTATTAACTGGGATGATGGAACTAAATCATTAGTTCCAGAAAAAGATCTACCACTTAGATTACCTAAAACTGATAATTTAAAGCCCTCTGGAACTGGTGAGAGTCCATTGGCTAATTTGGATGATTGGGTAAATGTAACCGATAAAAATGGACGTCACGGAAAAAGAGAAACCAATACGATGCCTCAATGGGCAGGTAGTTCTTGGTATTATTTGCGTTACATTGACCCAGATAATGATAAAATGATTGCTGATCCTAAAAAATTAGACTATTGGCTTCCAATTGATTTGTATGTTGGTGGAGCCGAGCATGCTGTTTTGCATCTGCTTTACGCACGTTTCTGGCATAAATTCTTATATGATCTGGGCGTGGTTCCCACAAAAGAACCATTTAAGCAATTAGTTAATCAAGGAATGATTTTAGGTACTAACCATGAAAAAATGTCAAAATCAAAAGGGAATGTAGTTAATCCTGATGATATTGTTAATGAATATGGTGCTGATACACTTCGTCTGTATGAGATGTTTATGGGTCCATTGACTGAGTCAAAACCATGGAGTACTGATGGAATTGTTGGAGCTAATCGTTGGATTAAACGTGTTTGGCGGATGTTTTTAAATGATGATGATACTTTGAGTGATCTGATTGTTGCAGATAATGATGGGGCACTTGATAAAATTTATAACCAAACCGTAAAAAAAGTTACTAATGATATTGAAAATATGCGGTTTAATACGGCTATTTCTCAAATGATGGTATTTGTTAATGAAGTTTATAAAGTTCAAAAACTACCTAAAAAGTATGCTGAAGGATTTATTAAACTATTGTCACCAATTACCCCTCATATTGGAGAAGAGATTTGGCAAAAATTAGGACATGAACATCCAATTGATTATACTGAATGGCCTAAGTATGATGAAAACAAACTACAAGACACTAGTTTTGAAGTAGCAGTTCAAGTTAACGGTAAAGTGCGGGCTCATTTAACGGTTGGTGTTGATGCATCAAAAGAAGATGTTCAGACTCTGGCACTTGAAAATGAAACTGTAAAAGATAATTTGCAAGATAAGACAGTTAAAAAAGTAATTGTAGTTCCAAATAAATTGGTTAATATTGTTGCTAAGTAGATATGTTTTATGAATTTTGAGGTGAAAGTAGGTTAGATTTTTGGATAACAATTTTGAAGATAATGAAATTGAAGAAGAAACCGAGTTTGCAGATTCTGAAAGAGCTAAGGGCCAAATGCTAAAAGGTTCTGCCTGGATGACGGTTGGAAGTATTTTATCTCGGATTCTTGGCGCTTTATACATTATTCCTTGGCGTTTGATTTTCGGAGTATCATTATTTCCGATAGCTAATTCGCTTTATACTCAAGGATATAATATTTATAGTTTCGTTCTAATTGTTGCAATTGCAGGTATTCCATCCGCCATTGCTAAACAAGTTGCTCATTATAATGCGCTAAATGAATATGGAGTTGGGGTCAAATTATATAAACGTGGTTTAGTTCTAGCAATCGCAATGGGAATTCTTAGTGCTTTGATCCTTTGGTTTGCAGCTCCATTTTTAACTAATGGTGATGATAATGTTATTCCTGTGATTCATTCATTGTCATTAGCCGTTTTGATTATTCCGACGATGAGTTTAACGAGAGGTTATTTTCAAGGCTATCAAGATATGTCACCTTCAGCCATTTCACAATTTGTTGAACAACTAGCACGAGTTGTATATATGTTTGTCTCGGCATTTGTGATTTTGGATATTATGCATGGTAATTGGGTTACTGCAGTTTCTCAATCAACGTTTGCTGCTTGTGTGGGAGCAATTTTTGGTTTCTTAATTTTAGGTTGGTATTATTGGCGACGTCGTTCATACTATCGTGGCTTAGTTGCAAATAGTAATAATAAATTAAATGTGCCAACTAACCAATTGTATAAAGAGATTATTAGTCAAGCGACTCCATTTGTAATTTTAGGTGCTGGAGTAACTATTTTTTCCTTAATTGACCAGTTTACTTTTTTTAATATTATGCGAATAGCTACTAATTTTTCTGAAAGTACATTACAAGTTAATTATGCAATCTTTGCTGGGAACGCTAACAAATTGACTATGATTGTAGTTTCCTTGGCTTCTTCTTTAGCGATTGCAGTTGTTCCTTTACTTTCAGAAGCATATACTAAGAAAAATAAAAAAGGGATGCGTGATCAATTTTCAAATACACTAATATTATTTGAATTTATTATGATTCCGGCTGCTTTAGGAATGGCCGCCATTGCTGGTCCTTTAAACCGTACTTTTTATGGAACATCAAACATGGATTTCAGTAGTAATATATTGGCATTTTCTGCCATTGAATCAATTCCAATTGGACTATTTGTAGTTGTTTCAGCTGTTATGCAAGGTGTTTCCCAAAATAAAAAAGCAGTTAAGTATTTTGTGATTGGTGTTATTGTTAAATTAATTACTCAATTTCCATTGGTTTATGCTTTTGGTTCATTTGGAACTTTAATTTCAACTATGGCTGGATTCATTGTTGCCAACGAATTAATCATTCATTCTTTAAAAAAATCTTTTGGAATTGAAGAAGAGAAAATTGGTAATTTTACGGCTAAGATTTTATTTTATTCACTAGTTATGTATTTTGTAGCATTAGTCGCGGTTTACGGGCTGAATTTCTTACTTGGTTTCATTGTTAATCCATTTAGTTCAATCATGAGCTTGATTGTAACTGTACTTGCCGCTTCAATAGGTGGTTTTGTTTATATGTATTTATCACTAAGAAGTCGAATAGCCGATGAAGTTTTAGGTAAACGAGTACAAAAAATTAGAGATTTATTGCATATTAGTTAAAGTTATAATAAAAAGAGTTGAAACCAATTGGTTTCAACTCTTTTTAAGCTTCATTATCTTTCATAAATTTGGGTAAAAATTCTGAAATCTGATGTGGTAATACAACATATTGTTTTTTTGCTAAAATATCAGCAATTGCACTATGAGTATAAACAGCCGCTAAAACTGCATTTTCTGTATCTTTAAATTGTGCAACGAATCCACCAATGATTCCTGCTAATGTATCTCCCATTCCACCAGTTGCTTGGGCAGGGGTACCAGTAGTATTTTGATATACCCCATTTTTAGTATAAATTTGAGTTCGATGAGATTTGACTATTACAATTGAATTTTTAAATAATTTTTTATAGGCAATCAAATTATTTTTTTCTGTTTGATCTTTAATTTTAATACCAGATAAACGTTGCCATTCCATTTGATGTGGTGTGAAAATTAATTTTGCTTTTGGAAGTTGTAGCTGATATTTTGCAATTAAATCAATTGCAGAACCATCAATAATTAAAATTTGATTTGGTTTCACAGTTTTAAGAACTGTTTTTAGAATCGTCAAACCATTTTCATCTGTTCCTAATCCGGTACCAATTGTAATTACATCCATGTTCTCAAGCAATTTAATCATTTCAGTAGTATTTTTATAATCAGCAAACATGGCTTCCGGAAGCCAGGAATGCAAACTTGATTGATTATTTTTGTCAGTTAGTGTAGTTGTTAATCCAGCACCTGAATATACTGAACCTAATGAGCTCATGATGATTGCACCGCCAAAGTTTTGGTTTCCGCCAACTAGAGCAATTTTTCCATATGTTCCTTTAAAACTATTATTTGATCTGACCTTAATTGTTTCTTTTAAAATTGATTGTTCGATTTCTTTCATTATTCGTCACCTCGAGGTCATTATATCATGCTCTGAAATTCATTTATGCTAAAATTGATGTATTGAAAGGATGAGATTAATGATTGATTGGAAAAATGAAGCAAAAAAATATGAAAAAGATTATTTAGCAGATTTAAAAGATTTAGTAGCAATTGACAGTTCTAGAGATATTGAACATAGCACTGACGATTTTCCTTTAGGTCCAGGGCCTGCTAAAGCTTTAGAAAAGTTTTTGGCAATTGCTAAAAGAGATGGTTTTGTAACTAAAAATATTGATAATATTGTGGGTTATATTGAATTTGGGACTGGTGATAAATATTTTGCAATGTTAGGTCATGCAGATACAGTTCCTGCTGGAAAAGGTTGGGATACTAATCCATTTCAAATGACCATTGAAGATGGAAATGTAGTTGGCAGAGGGACTTCTGATGATAAAGGTCCAGCATTGGCCGCTTATTATGGGTTAAAAATGTTAAAAGACAATAATATCGTTCCTAATTTGAAAATTAGATTAATCATTGGAACTGATGAAGAAACCAATTGGACCGGTATGAAACGTTATTTTGAAGTAGAGCCAGCGCCTGAACTTGGATTTTCACCAGATGCTGAATTTCCTTTGATAAATGGTGAAAAAGGGAATGTAACTTTTGAAACTGAATTTAAGGGTCAAGAGCTACCCGGGAAAAACACTTTAATATCATTTAATTCTGGTATCAAAGAAAACATGGTACCTCGTGATGCTGAGGCAATTATTGATACTAAAAACGGCAAACAAATTGCTTCTGATTTTGAAAAATTTCTGTTAAGCGTCCCAGTAACTGGAACTTACGAAATTAATGGTCAACAACTTAAGTTAGAAATGGTTGGTAAAGCTGCTCATGGGATGGAACCTAAAAATGGAATTAATGCCGGAACTTATCTTGCATCATTTTTGCATCAATATGAATTAGATGAAAGTGGAGAAAATTTTATTGGTTTCATTGCTGATAAGTTGCAAGATGATTCTAGAGCAAATAAACTTGGGTTAAAATATACTGATGATATTATGGGTGATTTAACTATGAATGTTGGTATTATGAGATATGATGTTCAAGATGGTGGAATGGTAAATACTAATTTTAGATATCCTAAAGGTGTTACAGTCGAAAAAATCCAGCAACAGTTACAAGATAATACTGCTTATTATGGTGGCAGGGTTGAATTAATTGATGATATGGTTCCCAATTTTGTTAGTCCAACAGATCCCTTAGTTACAACATTAATGAACATTTATAAATCACAAACTGATCAACAAGCAGCCGAACCAGAAGTTGTTGGTGGAGGAACATATGCAAGAATGATGAAGCATGGAGTTGCATTTGGAGCATTATTTCCTGGAGCAGAAGATACTATGCATCAGGCTAATGAGTTTCAATCAATTAATGATTTATTATTGGCAATGTCGATCTATGGTCAATCTATTTTTGAATTAACAAAATAAATTTTTGTTGACAGCTTTTTTAAATAGTTATATATTAATTTCAAATAAGAAATAAACAGTTAAATAAAATAAACGGAAAAGTTGAGTATAAATTGGAATGTCTTAGAGAGTCTCAATATGGTGAAAAGAGATGGCTGGAAGATTTAGAAGATGGGCTTGGAGTTTTTATTAGTGAAGATTGAGCTAATAACGGATTTGTAGCCGTTACTACTGCAAGGTTATATATTTATTTGTGTAACTTACTGAGATTAATTTAGTGATAAATTAATGAATTTAGGTGGTAACGCGGAAACATCCGTCCTTTTATAAAGGGCGGGTGTTTTTTTATAGAACGAAAGCAGGTAAAATTATGAGGATTAAAAAGAAATATGTAATTGGAATTGGATTATTAGTTATTTTAATTTTTTTAGGTTATTTAAGCTTTGGCAAACAAGCAGCTCAAAATAAAAATACGATTACAGTCGGAATTATGGCTGGATCAAAATCAGAACAAGAAATTTGGGACTCAGTTGCTCAAACTGCTAAAAAAAGATATGGCCTTCGAGTTAAATTTCAAAGATTTACTGACTATAGTCAGCCAAATGCTGCATTATCTAGTAATAATATTGATGTAAATGCATTTCAAAATTATCCTTTCCTAGATATCTGGAATCAAAAAAATCATACTAACATTGTTTCAGTTGGTGATACAATCATTGAACCAATGAGAATTTATTCCTATAAAAATCAAAGCATTGCTAAAATTCCTAATGGAGCAACCATTACGGTTCCTAACGATGCTAATAATGAGTCACGAGCTTTATTTTTATTACAAAGTGCTGGGTTGATTAAAATTAAACCACATACAAGTTTAGCAACCACTAAAGATATTATTAAAAATGATAAAAATTTAAAGATTAAAGAAGTTGATGCTAGTCAAACTGCACGATCGTTAAATGACGTAGGAGCAGCAATTGTCAACGGTAATTACGCTCAAACTGTTAATTTGAATCCTAAAAAAGCAATTTTTACCGAACCTTTAAAAAAGGACTCTCATAAATGGATTAATTTTATTGCAGCAAATAAAGAAAATCGTAATGACAAGAATGTCAAAGAGTTGGTAAAAGCATATCAATCACCTGAAACCGCCAAAGTAATCAAACGAGTATCAGGGGTAAATCAGCTTCCAGCTTGGGACTTGAAACTTAAATAGAGGAGGAAATATTTTGGAAAAAACTAAAAAGATAAAAATTTTACAAGATTTAGTTCGAATTAAATCTATTAATGGTAATGAACTTGCAATTGCTAAATATTTTTCCAATTTATTACAAGAGTATGGAATAAAAAGTAAAATTATACCTTTAAATGATAATGATCAAAGAGCTAATTTGATTGTTGAAATTGGTAAAAATAATAATCGAGTTCTTGGATTTACCGGGCATGCAGATACTGTAGCAGTTGTAAATGAGAATGATTGGTATTTTCCACCGTTTTCTGGAACAATTGAAGGTAATCGTTTATATGGACGCGGGGCAGCTGATATGAAAAGTGGTTTAGCTGCTGAAATTATTTCCTTAATCGAACTAGTTGAAACTAATCAAGTGCCTGATGGTAAAGTCAGAATGATTATGACAGTTGGAGAAGAATTTGGTGCACCTGGTGCTTATCAGATCCCAGAAGAGTTAATTAAAGATTTAGATGCTTTGGTAGTTGGTGAGGCAACTGATGGAAATATTACTTATGCACATTCTGGTAGTTTGAATTATCGAATAAAAAGTAGTGGTAAATCAGTTCACAGTTCTACACCAGCATTAGGCTTAAATGCAATTCAGGGATTAGTGACCTTCATCAATACTGAAAAAAATATATTTAATAATGTTGCTAAAGATACTGTTTTAGGTAATGTTCAACATAGTATAACGGTCATTGAAGGTGGCAATCAAATTAATACTATTCCAGCAGAGGCTTCTTTACTTGGAAATGTGCGCCCAACACCTAGTTTTAATAATAAACAGGTAATAGCATTATTGAAGCAACAAATCGCTAAGATTAATAAGCAAACAGATTATCAATTAAAATTTGAACTTTTACACAATTTTTATTCAATTTATACTTCTCAAAGTGATAATTTTATTCAAAGTGCTTTCGCTATTTCTAATGCTGTTTATCAGAATCGAGATATTAAATTAATTGTTGATAATGGAGCTAGTGATGCTAGTGTATTTGTACAAACTAATCCTCAAATGCCTGTGCTTTTACTAGGTCCAGATAAAGAAGGATCATCCCATCAAATAAACGAGCATACTACAATTAGTAGTTATTTAGGTACAATTGAAATTTATAAAAACTTGATTTTGAATTATTTTTCTAAAACAAATTAACTAGTTTTCTGGGATTTTTATAAACTTATTTGATGATTCTTGACATTTTTACTTTGCTTCCTTATTATTAAGAATAGATTAAGCAAAAGCGTACTTTAAATCAATCCTGAGAGATTGACAAGCTTTATAATATGTAAAATATGTGAACTTTATTGTTAATTAACATATTTAAAAATTTACATTTTCAATTAATCGTTTCCAGTGAGGAACCAATTGAGTTAATAAACACATAATCAATTTGGCTACTTACTAGAAACTTTAGTAAGTAGCTTTTATTTTGTTTAAAAATAATTTTGATGGTTAAGATCATTTTTATAATATAAAAAAGGGGTAAATAATGAAGAAAAGATATTTGTTATTAGAAGATGGGAAAATATATACTGGCGAAGCTTTTGGTGGAGACCAAGAATGTATCGGTGAACTTGTATTTAATACTGGAATGTCTGGCTATCAACAATCAATCACAGATCAATCATATAATAATGAGATCTTAATGTTTACTTATCCCCTCATTGGTAATTATGGAATTAACCGAGATAATTTAGAATCGACCAAGCCTACTTGTAAAGGAGTAGTAGTAAGTGAAGTTGCTCGCAGAACCGCCAATTGGCGAATGACAATGTCACTTCCAGAATATTTAGCTCAACAAAATATTCCTGGAATTAGTGGAATAGATACTCGTGCCATTACAAAACATATTCGCGAACATGGGGCTATGAAAGCAGCTATTTTAAATGAAATTAAGTCTGATAGTTTAGAAACATTGAATAAAACAAAATTAGATCCAGAAGTAATTAAAGAAAGTGCAACTAATAATGCTTATACAGCTCCATCAGTTGGCAACCGCGTTGTTGTAATTGATTTTGGATTAAAATACTCTATTTTACGTGAATTATCAAAACGAAATTGTGATGTCGTAGTTTTACCCCCAACTACTACTTTACAAGATGTAAAAGAGGTTGATCCAGATGGAGTAATGCTTACAAATGGTCCTGGTGATCCAATGAACATTTCAGATTCAACATTGAAAATGATTCGCGAAGTTGAACAGGAATATCCCATTTTTGGAATTTGTATGGGCCATCAATTATTTGCACTCGCCAATGGTGCAACTACCACAAAAATGAAATTTGGTCACCGCGGGTTTAATCATCCAGTTCGTAATCTTGAAACTGGACGAATTGATTTTACTTCTCAAAATCATGGTTATACAGTGAACCGTGATTCTGTAGCATCTACAAGGCTGGAAGTAAGTATGGAAGAAATTAATGATCATACGGTTGAAGGCCTAAAGTATCCAGGTAAGCCTGCATTTTCAGTTCAATTTCATCCAGATGCAGCTCCCGGTCCTCATGACGCTGATTATTTGTTTGATGATTTTATGAAATTAATGAATGAAAATAAAACAAAACATTCTCGAAAGGTGATTGAATAATGCCAAAACGGACAGATGTAAAAAAAATTATGGTGATTGGTTCTGGACCCATTATTGTTGGTCAAGCAGCTGAATTTGATTATTCTGGTACTCAAGCTTGTTTGTCTTTAAGAGAGCTAGGTTATGAAGTTGTTTTAGTTAACTCAAATCCAGCTACCATCATGACTGATAAAGAAGTGGCGGATGAAGTTTATATTGAACCATTAACACTACCATTTGTATCTCAAGTGTTAAGAAAAGAACGTCCAGATGCAATTCTCCCTACCTTAGGGGGACAACAAGGCCTAAATATGGCTAAAGAATTATCAGATTCAGGCATTTTAGATGAATTAAATATCAAATTATTAGGAACCGACTTAAAAGCTATTAATAAAGCTGAAGATCGAGAAGAATTTCGTCAATTGATGCGTGATTTAAAACAACCAGTTCCTGAATCTGCGATTGCAAATACTGTTGATCAAGCAGTTGCCTTTGCTAGTAAACATGGTTATCCAGTAATTGTTAGACCTGCATTTACAATGGGGGGAACTGGAGGAGGAATTGCTGATAATGAAAAGGAATTACGTAAAATTGCTGATAATGGTTTATCTTTATCCCCAGTTACTCAAGTCTTAATTGAACAAAGTATTGCGGGGTTAAAAGAAATTGAGTTTGAAGTAATGCGAGATGCTAACGACAATGCCATGGTAGTATGTAATATGGAGAATTTTGATCCAGTTGGTATTCATACTGGTGATTCAATTGTTTTTGCACCAATTCAAACATTATCAGATGATGAGATTCAAATGCTTCGAGATGCAGCATTAAAAATTATTCGTGCTTTAAAAATTGAAGGTGGTTGTAATGTACAACTTGCTTTAGATCCTAATAGTAATAAATATTATGTTATTGAAGTTAATCCCCGTGTTAGTCGTTCTAGTGCCCTTGCTTCTAAAGCAACTGGATATCCAATTGCTCGAATTGCTGCTAAAATTGCAGTTGGGCTAAATTTAGATGAGATTATGAATCCAGTTACTGAAACTACCTATGCAGAATTCGAACCCGCATTAGATTATGTAGTTTGTAAAATACCACGCTGGCCGTTTGATAAATTTGTAAATGCTGATCGTACATTAGGCACACAAATGAAAGCGACTGGAGAAGTGATGGCAATTGACCGAAATGTTGAGGGATCACTTTTAAAAGCAGTTCGATCTTTGGATATTGATATATCTGATTTAGACGATCCTGAACTTGCTGATTTAAGTAAAGATGAGCTTGAAGATGGAATAGTCAAAGCCCAAGATGATCGACTATTTTATTTGTATGAAGCAATTAAGCGTGGTTATAGCATTGATAAGCTGGCTGAAATGACTAACATTCATATTTTCTTTCTAGATAAATTAATGCATATTTATGAAATTGTTCAATCTTTAAAGAATTCGCCTAAAGATGTTGATATTTGGAAAATTGTCAAACGAAATGGTTTTTCGGATGCGACAATTGGTAAGTTTTGGGATATGTCGATTATTGAAGTCAGAGATCTTCGTAAAAATCACGGGATAATTCCAGTATATAAAATGGTTGACACCTGTGCTGGAGAATTTGAATCAGCAACTCCATATTTTTACAGTACTTACGAAAATGAGAATGAAAGTGAAAAATCTGATAAACCTTCTGTTCTAGTGTTAGGATCAGGACCAATTAGAATTGGACAAGGGGTAGAATTCGATTACGCAACGGTTCATTCAGTTGAGGCAATTAAAAAAGCTGGATATGAAGCCATTATTATGAACAATAATCCAGAAACGGTTTCTACGGATGCCTCAATTTCTGATAAGTTATATTTTGAACCACTGACAGTTGAAGAAGTAATGAATGTCATTGATTTGGAAAAGCCTAAAGGAGTGGTAGTTCAATTTGGTGGACAAACTGCAATTAACCTAGCAGAACCGCTTGATGAGCAAGGAGTAAAAGTTTTAGGTACGAGTGTGGATGATGTTAATCGAGCAGAAGACCGGGATGAATTTGATAAAGTTATTAAATCGTTAAAAATACCACAACCAACTGGTGGAACTGCTAGTGATGTTGAAACTGCATTGAAAATTGCTGATAAAATTGGTTATCCCGTCGTAGTCCGTCCTAGTTATGTTTTAGGTGGTCGTGCCATGGAGATTGTTAACAAACAATCTGAAATGGAAAATTATATGAAAAATGCTGTAAAAGTTTCAAATGATCATCCAGTTTTGATTGACCAATATCTTAATGGAAAAGAATGTGAAGTTGATGCAATTTGCGATGGCAAAGATGTTTTAATTCCGGGGATTATGGAACATATTGAGCGTGCTGGGGTGCATTCTGGTGATTCAATGGCTGTTTATCCCGCTCAAACTTTTTCACAACAGGTGAAAGATCAAATTGTTGAATATACCAAAAAGTTAGCATTAGATTTGAATTGTGTTGGCTTGATGAATATTCAATTTGTAGTACACAATAATCAAGTTTATGTGATTGAAGTTAACCCTCGTGCTAGTCGAACAGTTCCATTTTTGAGTAAAGTTACTGGAATTCCAATGGCACAAGTTGCTACTAGAGTTATTCTAGGACAATCATTAAAAAGTCAAGGTTATCAAACAGGATTAGCTAAAGAAAGCAAATTAATTCACGTTAAAGCACCTGTTTTTTCATTTTCAAAACTTAATGATGTTGATAGTTTGTTAGGTCCTGAAATGAAATCAACTGGAGAAGTGATGGGATCTGATATAACTTTATCAAAAGCATTGTACAAAGCTTTTGAAGCTGCAAAATTGCATGTTCCAAATCATGGACGTGTATTATTTACAGTTAAGGATAACGATAAAGCAGAAGCTAGTAAATTGGCGAAACGTTTTTGGGAGATTGGATATCAAGTTCTAGCAACTGATGGAACTGCGCAAGCCTTTAAAAAGGAAGTTATCCCGGTAACTACAGTAGGTAAGTTAGGTGAAAAAGATGACTTATTACAACAAATGATGGATAAAAAAATTCAAATGGTGGTTAACACGATTTCAAGTGAACATGATAGTGCTGACGATGGAACTAAAATTAGAAGTGCGTCAATTTCTCATGAAGTTCCTTTATTTACTGCTTTAGATACAGTGGAAGCAATCTTACAAGTTTTAGAGTCACAATCTTTTACTACACAAAGTTTATAAAATCATTTTAATTAAAATAAACACCTAATCGGCATTAATAATGTTGACTAGGTGTTTATTTTTTATCGAATTGTTTTTAACTTATCATCAATTTGATTAAGAATAATGGCAGTATTCTTATCATCAGATAGGTCATATTTTTGTAAATCAATTTTCATTTTTGGACTTATATCATAATCTTTATACCATTTTTGATAAGCTGTCCACATTTTATAATAATAGTTTTTTAATTCTGGATTTCCCTCAAATTGTTCATAGTCACGACCACGTTTTTGGATTCTTTTTAAAATAGTTTCAAAATCAGTTGCGGCATAAACTAATAAATCTGGTTGCTTTTTAGGAAGCTCGTCCAATTCTCTCATCATGTTATCTAGTAATTTAAGGTAAACTTCTAGTTCAACGTCTGAAATATTTCCCTCAGCATTGTTTTCTTTAGTAAAAAGAGCATCTTCATAAATAGAACGATCTAAAACATTGTTATCATCTTGTAATGCTTTCTTTATCATTGAGAAACGCTTATTTAGAAAATAAATTTGTAATAAAAATCCATATTGTTTAGGGTCTTTGTAATATAAAGGTAAAACAGGATTGTCCCCTACAGGTTCATAAAAAGGTTTAGTTCCGAGGTGTTTTGCAATTTTTCCAGTTAAAGTTGTTTTACCAACACCAATCATTCCAGCGGTAATTATCACCATAAATAACTCCTTTTTCGTTTAATAGTTTCAGTATATCATTTTGCTATTAGTTGAGATGAATTCATTTGAAAATAATAGTTTGAAATGTGGTATTCTAAGAATAACTGAAGTTGATTTGGAGTTTCTTTATGAAAAAAATGAGTTACATTCTTTGGACGATTATTGTTTTGGTTATAATTGTGTTGATTGGGTATTTTATGATGATTTCAAACAGCAATTCCATCAAAATAATGATGGTCTTAATTGGACTGGCAGTATTAGTAAGAATAATAATTACTCCAATTGTTGCATTGATGGTACAACATCATGATAAAATAAAAGCAAGTAAAGAAGAGGAAAAATAAGTGAATAAAAAGCTAAATTTTTTTGATTATTTAAAACGGACCTTAATATTATTAGGATTAATTTTTATGGTATTAGTGGTTCAAATTCCGGTACAATTAATTTCGCTTAAAAATTTTACCGGAATCAAGCTGTTTTTATATATAATTCTATATATAGTCGGATTTGGAATTGCAATTTCTCTGGCAACTTGGGCATATCGAAGTGTTTGGCGACAAAAATCACATAAGTTGACTAAATCTGATTTTAAATTAATTGTAATTGCATTATTGACTTTTTACGTAATTGAAATTGTGATGCAATTATTAAATGGATTTTTCTTCCATCAAATTGGCACCAAAAATAATGCAGCTATTCTTGATATGCTTAAAAATAATCCAACCGTTTTAGTTTTAATGAGTATTTCAATGGTATTTTTATCGCCAATATTAGAAGAGTTAGTATTTCGTGGTTATTTAATTCGTGGTCTTTTTTTTAAAACTAACTCACTGATTCCAATTATTTTTAGTGGATTGATTTTTTCATGTGGTCACATGAGTAGTAATATTATTAGTTTTATGATTTATGCTTTTTTAGGAATGATCCTAGCTTATGTTTATTTAAAAACTGATAAAATAGAAGTGTCGATTGGGGTTCATTTTGCCAACAATTTGGTTGCTACAATATTTATGTTAATTACAATATTATAACAAGGTGAAAAAGATGGATGTTTTAGAGTTTAATTTTTATAACAATTTAAAAAATAGATTACAAAAAGTTCAGGCAGAAATTGTTCAAGAAAACAAGTTATATATAAAGAAGATTACAAATATTCGTCAGTTAAAAAATGATTATGATGTTGAGACAATTGATCAATTAGCCAGTGTGTTAAATGGTGGGAACGAAAGCCAAGAAACAGAAGATATTAAAAATGCTTTGAATAATCATGATAAATCTTTTTTGGTTGATAATATGAAAAATTTAGATCATGAAGCATATGAAACAATTAATGATATGAAAAATGAAGAAAAAGATGTTGCAGAACAACTTGAATCGGCCACTAAGTTCTATAAAGAATTTGTGATGCCGATTTTAGGAAAAATGAAATCAAATCGTTTAATTAGAATTGATAGTATCAATTCATCAGGTAATAATGTTGACACTTATTTAGAAATTGATTATTTTTCAACTTTTGATGACTTTAAGGAAGATTTTAAAGCAGCCTCATTTGTTCCAGAAGTGATTGAGAAACATCTTAAAGATAAAACTTCAATTAGTGTAATCTTTACAGAAGATAATTATCCAAACAAGTATGATATTACTTTTATAGCTTAAAAGGAGAGTGATTAATAATGGTAGATAGAAGAGATTATAAATATCCAGATACACAAGCTTATGATTTTGTTATCAGATCTTTAAATGAAAATGGAGTTACAATTCGTGATATTTCAATGGTAACTTACAATTTGCAAAAGGATTATATTAAAATTCCTAGTATGGAATACGTTGATAGAATTGTAACGGATGTATTGCATAAGCGAGAAGTATTAAATAATGCGATGGTTGGTTTAGAAATTGACCGATTAGCTAGTGAACACAAATTAGACGAACCATTGCAAAGTATTGTAGAACATGATTTGGGAGTTTTTGGTGTTGATGAAACTCTTGCACTTGGAATTGCTAATATTTATGGAACGATTGGAATCACAAATTATTGTGGACTTGATACTAATAAACAAGGGATTGTGAAAGAATTAGATCATAAGCAAAACCGTGTTACTACGTTTATTGATGATATTGTTGGAGCGGTTGCTGGAGCTGCGTCGGCTAAAATTGCACATGAAAACTCATAAAAACAAGCTCTAATTATAAAAACACTTTTGTTTTTAAATTCTAAGAAGAATTTACTACAAAAGTGTTTTTTTAATATTCATTTATAAATTAATTGTTGTCAGATTTAACTGCTTTTACACATTTTGGTCCAAATTCAAATTCACTATCAATTGAAGTTGATTTTCCAACATTTTTCCTAATTACTTTTAGCCAATCGGTTTCGTTTTCACCTAAGCCAGTATTATTGATAAAAACTACCTCCACTAAATCACCAATTTTGTATGGAATAGCTTCATCAAACTCTTCTAAATTATATGTTTCATATGCTTTTGATTTCATTGATTAATCTCCTTTTGTTTAATATATTCTATTATAGCAAAAAATTACCTGATTACAGGTCGATATAAACTAACGACTTTTCCTAAAATAATGCATTTTTTTAAAATAATAGGAGACATAGAATCATTTTCAGGTTGTAATCTAAAATGGTCGCTTTCTTTGTAAAATCTTTTACAGGTTGCTTCGCCATCAACATTCATTGCAATTACAATTTCGCCGTTTTCAGCAGTATTTTGCCGTTTAACAATGACTTGGTCACCGTCTAAAATACCAATGTTAATCATACTCTCACCACTAATAGTTAGCATAAAAAGTGAATCAGCATCTTTTTTTAATTCAAGTGGAAGTGGAAAATAGTCAGTTGCTTCTTGAATAGCAAGGATTGGTTCACCTGCTGCCACAGTACCTAGTAAAGGTATTTCATTAGTATTTGCATCAGAAGGGAGTCCTAAAGATTTAACTCCTTCTGGGGTTATTTCTAATGCTCTGGGTTTAGTAGGATCTTTGGTTATATAACCCTTTTTTTCAAGTCTTGATAAATGACCGTGCACAGTGGAAGTTGATGATAATCCAACTTTTTTTCCAATTTCTCGAACTGTTGGTGGATAACCATGATTTTTAACATTATCATATATAAATCTGAGAATGTCAGCTTGTTTAGAGTTTTCTTTTGATGACATTTATACACCTCGAAAATAGTATTATAATAACAATAGTGTATCATAAATAGTAATAATTGCAAACGTTAGTTCGTATAGAATGAGTTTTATTTATATCGGTTCACATGGTATTATAAACATAATAAATAATAAAGGAGTGATGATAATGGCAGATGATGAAGAATTAAAGAAAATTATTCCCAGAATTAATGAATTATCGAAAAAGTCAAAAAACGAAGGCTTAACTGATACTGAAAAAGACGAACAAAAAAAGTTAAGAAAAGAATACTTAGATCGTTTTAAATCAAACTTTAGAAGTCAAATAGAAATGACTAAAATGTACGATAAAAATGGTAATGAAGTTACCTCTGATGAAGTTAAAGAGGCTCAACGTAAAAAAAATCTTAGAGACGACTAATATAAGGAAAAGGGAGTAAGATAATGGCTACTTGGTTATGGATATTATTGGTAGTACTAGCTTTAGTGGGTGGAGCAGCAGTTGGATTTTTTGGTGCTCGTAAGTACATGGAAAAATACTTGAAAGAGAATCCACCAATTAATGAAGAGCAAATTAAAGCAATGATGTTACAGATGGGACAAAAACCTTCTAAAAAGAAATTAAATCAAATGATGACTTCAATGAAGAGAAATGCTAAACAATCATAAATTATCAATAAAAACCGTTCGATTATTTTAAATCGAGCGGTTTTTTTGATTTTTAATTATCTTTTTTTCGATTCATCAATATATACGTAGTTTGGATCAATTTCGTTATCCAATTTTTTAAAAGCATTTTTCATCTTTTCTTCAATTTTAGCTTGAGATTCATCATTTAGTTTTTCATTTTTGTCAATGTAGATTGGATTTCCAAAATTAATATGAGCTTTTTTACGACACAGTAATTCTTTAATAGTGAGCGGTCCTTGATAAACGACTGGAAGTAGGGGAACTCCAGCCATTTTAGCAATCATGGCAGCACCACCCTTTAGTTTAGTAGAATGTCTAGTTCCAGATGGAAATACCATAACTGATAAATTAGTTTTTCTTAAAACTTTGATTGGATTTTTAACTACTGCAATTCCAGGATTATTTCGATCAACTGGTTCAACGTTACACTTCTTTAAACACCATGCTAAAATTGGATTCTTAAATAATTCCTTTTTAGCTAAAAAATAAAATTGTTTTGGCAATAAAACTACTCCAAAGTACATCATATCAAACCAAGTTCGATGAGGTGCGATTAAAACATAATTTCCTTTAGGAATTTTGTTTTTATTTGTTACCCTGATTCGTCCGTTAAAAATCCAGATAACGCATTTTGCAAATGAAAATACAAATGAATAAAACAATCTTTTCATCCTCCTTTTTGAGTTGTACAATCAATATTATAGCATTATTAAGTTTATGAATTAGGAAAGGGAAACAAAGTGGGACACGTTAACCTAAAAAATGATGAACGAGTTGATCAATTGTATAGTAACAATATTAAAATTATTCAAAGTTCTGAAGTCTTTTCTTTTTCACTTGACGCAGTAATGTTAGCAAATTTTGCTAACATAAAAAAAAGCCGTCATGCCAAAATTATTGATCTCTGCGCTGGAAACGGAGCCGTTGGGTTGTTTGTTAGTAATAAAACAGATGGGCAAATATTTGAAGTTGAAATACAGCCACGTTTGAGTGACATGGCCGAGCGAAGCGTTCGTTTAAATGATCTTGAAAAACAAATGCGAGTATATAATGCTGATTTGAAAGATAGCATAACTTTGTTTGAAAAAGAGTCATTTGATGATGTATTGGTAAATCCCCCATATTTTATTGATAAACCTAATAGTAAGAAAAATCCTAATCCTTATTTGGCAGTCGCACGGCATGAAGTTAAAACAAATTTGGAGGAAGTAATTGACGTTTCAAGTCAATTATTAAAAACAAACGGCAAAATGTTTATGGTCCATCGACCTGATCGATTGATTGAGATTTTTGAAAAAATGAAATCACATCGTTTGGCACCTAAAAAAGTGCAGTTTATTTATCCTAAAAAGAGGCGCGATGCAAACATGGTATTAATCTCAGCCATTAAAGATGGTAAAGCAGCAGGATTAAAAGTTGAATCGCCAATCTTTGTTTATGATGGCAATGATTATTTAAAATTCATAAAGGCAATTTTATATGGAAAATAATGGGTACTTTATTTATGTTTTGTTATGTGGAGATGGTTCATTTTATGGAGGATATACCACTAATGTAGCTCGTCGAGTTTACCAACATCAAACTGGCAAAGGGGCTAAATATACTAAAAGTCATCTTCCCGTGAAGTTAATTTATTCAGAAGAATTTACTTCTAAAAGAGAAGCTTTGCAATCAGAATATAAATTTAAACATCAGTCTCGAAGAAAAAAAGAGCAATTTTTAGTTGCACGTGGAGTAAAAAAAACGTTTTTGTCATTATAATTTTAAAATTCATTTGTTTTTTTATTTATTTTCTTGTATACTTAACCACGGTATTAATTACCAATACGCACCTGGAATGTTTTACATAGTAGTGCTCTTTGAGTTCTGTGTATAATTCTGGGGAGGAAAAACTATATTTTGGAGGCTTATTATGGCTGTAGTAACAATGAAACAATTATTAGAAGCAGGTGTTCATTTTGGACATCAAACACGTCGTTGGAATCCTAAGATGGCTAAATACATTTTTACTGAACGTAATGGTATTTACATCATTGATTTGCAAAAGACTGTTAAATTATTAGGCGTAGCTTACAACTTTTTAAAGGGTGAAGCCGCAGATGATGCCGTAGTTCTATTTGTAGGAACTAAAAAGCAAGCACAAGATTCAATTGAAGAAGAAGCAAAACGTTCTGGGGCCTTTTATGTTAACCATCGTTGGTTAGGTGGAACTCTTACAAACTGGAACACCATTCAAAAACGGATTAAGTATCTAAAAGATCTTAAAAAGATGGCAAATGATGGTACATTTGAAAGATTGCCTAAAAAAGAAGCTTCATTATTAACTAAACAAACTGATAAACTTGAAAGATTCTTGGGTGGTATTGAAGATATGCCTAAGATTCCGGATGTTATGTTTATTGTTGATCCTCATAAAGAACAAATTGCTCTTAAAGAAGCTCAAAAATTAAACATTCCAGTTATTGCAATGGTTGATACTAATACAGATCCTGACGGAATTGATTATATTATTCCATCAAATGATGATGCTATTCGTGCTATTAGATTAATTACTTCAACTATGGCTGATGCTATTATTGAAGGTCGCCAAGGCGAAGATGAAGTTAATGAAGACACTTTTGATAAAAAAGATGACGAAAAAGCTTCAGAAAAAGAAGACAAATAAAAAATTATCTGGCTGACTTTTTTAGACCAATTCGGCCTATCAGAGTCGGCCTTTTTAATAAAAAATTTAAAGGAGAACTTGAATTATGGCTAAAATTACTGCCCAACAAGTTAAAAGTTTGCGTGATAAAACTAGTGCTGGAATGATGGATGCAAAAAAAGCATTGGTTGAAGCAGATGGTGATGAAAAGAAAGCAATTGAAGTTTTAAGAGAAAAAGGAATTGCTAAGGCACAAAAGAAGAGTGGTAATACGGCTGCTGATGGATTAACCCGAGTTGCTATTCATGATAATAAAGCAGCAATTGTTGAAATTAATTCTGAAACAGATTTTGTGGCTGCCAACGATGATTTTAAGGATTTGATTGACGAAGTTGCCGACCAAATTGCTTTAGAACAACCAGATAGTGTTGAAGCTGCTCTCGGACTACCATTACGTGATGGAACTATTCAAGATGCAATCATTCATACTAGTCAAATTACTGGTGAAAAAATCACTCTTCGTCGTTTTGTTGTAATGACAAAAAATGATGAACAAAATTTTGGTGCATATTTACACAATGGTGGTCAAATCGGTGTATTAGTAAAAATCACTGGTGCTAACGAAGGTGTTGCTAAAGATGTTGCTATGCACGTAGCAGCTGAAAATCCAGAGTTCTTGTCAAAAGATGATATTGCACCTGAAAGACTTGCTCAAGAAAAAGAAAACCTTACTAAAGAAGCTCTTAATGAAGGTAAGCCTGAAAATATTGTTGAAAAAATGGTTGCTGGACGTTTAAACAAGTTCCTTGCTGGAATTTGTTTAGAAGACCAACCCTTTGCTAAAGACCCAGATCAATCTGTTTCTCAATTTGTTAAATCCGAAGGTGGCCAATTGGATGCCTTTGTAAGATATCAAGTTGGTGAAGGTGTTGAGGAAGCAACCGAATCCGAAACAAAATAATTAAAAAGACTAGCTATGCTAGTCTTTTTTTGTCGGATGCATGTAAACTGTTGTTATGAAATAGTTTATGCTAAAATTAATGTAATAATTAAACAATTTCAGGGGGAAATTTAATGTCTGATTTAAAGTATAAACGGGTTGTATTAAAAGTTAGTGGTGAAGCACTTGCTGGAGATAAAGGATTTGGAATTAATCCACCTGTAATTAAAAAAATGGCTGACGAGATAAGAGATGTCTATAATCAAGGGATTCAAATTGCCATTGTAGTTGGCGGTGGAAACATGTGGCGTGGTGAAGCAGGTGCGGAAATGGGCATGGAACGAGCTCAGGCAGATTATATTGGCATGCTTTCTACTATTATGAATGGATTAGCTTTACAAGATAATCTAGAATCTGCTGGGGTACCAACTAGATTACAAACTTCCATTGAAATGCGACAAATTGCAGAACCATACATTAGACGAAAAGCAGTTCGCCATCTTGAAAAAGGTCGAATTGTAATTTTTGCTGGGGGAACTGGAAACCCATACTTTTCTACTGACACCACAGCTGTTTTACGTGCTGCTGAAATTGATGCTGATGCAATTTTAATGGCAAAAAATGGCGTGGACGGGATTTATTCAGATGATCCTAAAACTAACCCTGATGCGGTTAAATACAATAAATTGACTCAAATGGATATTTTGAATAAAGGACTGCATGTTATGGATTCAACGGCTAGTTCTTTATCAATGGATAATAATATTCCTTTAGTAGTTTTTAATTTAAATAAACCTGGAAATATTAAAAAAGTTGTTGAAGGTCAAAATATTGGAACTGTTGTGGAAGGAAAATAAAGATGACAAATTCAAAAGAACTTATTAAAGAAACGCAACACAAAATGGATAAAGCTCAAAGTGTTTTGGAAAATGATTTAGGACAAATGCGAGCTGGAAGAGCGAATGCTAGTATTTTAAAACCAGTTAGTGTTGAATACTATGGAACACAGACACCATTAAATCAAGTAGCATCAATTTCAATTCCAGAACCTCGAATCATGATGATTACACCATATGACAAGAGTTCATTAAAAGATATTGAACGTGGTATCTTAGAAGCTGATTTAGGATTAAATCCAATGAATGACGGTGATAATATTCGTATTGAAGTTCCTCAATTAACTGAGGAGCGGCGGAAAGAAATTGCTAAAAAAGCTAAAGCAATTGGGGAACAAAGTAAAGTAGCAATTAGAAATGTTAGAAGAGATAGTATGGACATCGTTAAGCGCAATAATAAAAATGATGATATTAACGATGATGAAGCTCACGAATTAGAAAACCAAATTCAAAAATTAACTAACAATGCTATTAATGGAATTGACAAAATCGTAAAAGAAAAACAAGAAGCGCTTATGAAAAACTAATTTTTTTAGGAAGTGTTAGGATGTCCAATAGACAAGAAAAGGAACATGAAATAACACCAGGTACTCCAGAGTTTGATAAAATGGTGTTTAAACTCAATGAGCCAGTTAATGCTGAAAATGTTACCACATTTAATTTTGGTAAAGAGCAGTTACATGAGATACAGCAAGGTATTTATGTTATGCCAGCTTATATTGCAGATGATTTTAATTTATTTTTTATGGCATCGCAGTTAATTGCAAAAGATTGGGTAATTTCATTTTCTGAAGCAACCATGGAAAATGGGACTGATGTTACTGATTTATCAGAACCCATTACCACTGGAAAAGGATTAAATTTGTTAGGAGTTCATAGCCCTGAAACCGCAAATAAAATTCTAAAATATTTCAATACGTTGGCAAATGCTAATCGTGGCGAATGGAGATTAATCAAGTAAAGGATGAGAATGCTCATCCTTTATTTACTTTAAAAATGGGGTGTATTAATGAGTGACATTCAATTAGATAAAGATAGAATCCCCAATCATGTAGCGATTATTATGGATGGTAATGGTAGATGGGCACAAAAACGTCATTTCCCACGAATTGCTGGTCATAAAAAAGGGATGAATGTCGTTGAAGATATTACTACCACTGCAAGCGACATGGGTATCAAAGTTTTGACCCTTTATGCTTTTTCAACAGAAAATTGGAAACGACCTTCTAGTGAAGTTAAATATATCATGAGTTTGCCTACTACCTTTTTTAATCGATTCATTCCTAAGCTGATTAAAAATAATGTTAAGGTTATGACGATTGGAGATACATCTAAATTGCCAGCTAAAACTAGAAAAGCTGTGGCAGACGCTAAAGCAGATACTAAAGATAACACTGGCATGATTTTAAATTTTGCATTAAATTATGGTAGTCGAGATGAGATTATCGATACCACTAAGTGTTTGGCAAAAAAGGTTGAAAATGGGGAATTAAGTGCAGATCAAATTGATTCCAATTTGTTTTCTGATAATTTATCTACATCTTTTTTAGGTAAGTGGGCTGATCCAGATTTATTAATTAGAACTAGTGGAGAAGAGAGAATTTCTAATTTTTTACTGTGGCAGATTGCCTATAGTGAATTAATTTTTGTTGATAAGTTATGGCCGGATTATAATCCGGATGATTTTGAACAAACGATTATTGAATTTCAACAAAGACATCGTCGTTTTGGCGGTTTAAATAATAAATAGGAGCTTTATAATTATGAAACAACGAATTTTAACAGCTGTCATTGCGCTGATAATCTTTATTCCAATTATCTTGGCTGGAGGTATTTGGATTGACACAGCCGCAGTTGTTTTAGGATTAATTGCGATGGCTGAAATTTTCATTATGAAAAAAAGAATGATTATTTCTGTAGAAGCATTGATTGCTTTTGTTGGGGTAGCTTCATTGATTATTCCAGCAAATTTTTCTGGTTTATTGCCAAATTATCTTAGTCCTTCCTTTGTATTTTATATTTTAATTATGTTGTTATTGCTGGCAACGGTATTTTCAAAAAATAAATTTAATTTTGATGATGCTGGCGTTTATACGATGGCAATGTTATATATTGGTTTTGGGTTTCATTACTTTATTATTGCTAGACAAGATAGTTTAACAACTTTGTTATATGCTTTATTTATTGTGTGGTGTACTGATTCTGGTGCTTATTTTATTGGTAAGTATTTTGGTAAAAACAAATTAGCTAAACATATTTCTCCTAATAAAACTTGGGAGGGTTCCATTGGCGGAACTTTAATCGCAACGATTGTATGTACAATTTTCGTTTTCTTTTTCCCAATAAATGGTTTTAGTACCTTATCAATGTTTTTTATTACGATTATTTTATCAACGTTTGGACAACTCGGTGATTTAGTTGAATCAGCTTTGAAACGTTTTTATGGCGTTAAAGATTCTGGCAAGATTTTACCTGGTCATGGTGGAATTTTAGATCGTTTTGATAGTTTGTTATTTGTACTTCCACTGCTTCATTTGTTTGGAATCGTATAATTGAAAGGTTTGTGATGATTTGATAACAACTATAGTTAGTTTTATCATTGTTTTTGGAATTTTAGTTTTTGTGCATGAGTTTGGCCATTTCATTGTGGCTAAAAAATGTGGAATTATGGTCCGTGAGTTTTCTATCGGAATGGGACCAAAATTATTTTACTATCGTCGTAACCATACTACTTACACAATCCGTATACTCCCACTTGGTGGATATGTGCGACTCGCTGGAAGTGTTGATGATGAAGCTGACGAAATACAACCAGGAACTCCGGTAAAATTACAGATTAATGATAATGATTTGGTTACTAAAATCGATTTAAGTAATAAGAATCAGATGCTTAAAGGGATTCCATTTCAGGTTTCTGATGCCGATTTGGTTAATGGACTTTGGATTGAAGGATTTGAAAATGGTAATGAAAATGAAAAAAAGAGATTTTCAGTTGATCATGACGCTCTAATTATCAAAAAAGATGGAATTGGGGTTCAAATCGCACCAGCAGATGTTCAATTTCAAAATGCACCTGTATATAAACAAATTATGGTTAATGCTGCTGGAATTATTAATAATGTAATCTTAGCAATTGTTGCATTTACCATATTGGCTTTTATGCAAGGCGGAGTATCAAATAATTCTAACCAAATTGACATTCCTAATAATCAGCCAAGTGTGGCAAAAGATGCAGGAATTAAATCAGGAGATCGAATTATTGCAATCGATGGTCATAAGACTAATACATTTCAGGACATAGGAAAACAAATAGAAAAAAAACCAGATCAAAAAATAAAAATAAAAGTTTTACATGATAAAAAAGATAAAAACGTTACTTTGAAGACAGCTTCACAACAGGTGCAAAAGAAAAAAGTTGGTATAATTGGAATCAAGGCTACCACTAATGATAGCTTTGGGGCAAAAATCACATCTGGATTTACTAAAACTTGGTCAACAACAGTTCAACTGGCTGGTGCCTTGTGGTCAATGGTTTCTGGACATTTTTCTTTAAATAATCTTGGCGGTCCAGTAGCAATTTATGCTAGTACTTCACAAGCGACTTCATATGGAATTACAGGAGTAGTCGCATTATTAGCTTGGTTATCAATTAATTTAGCAGTGGTCAATTTAATTCCTATCCCAGCTTTAGACGGGGGTAAAATTTTTTTAAATGTTATTCAAGCAATTAGAGGAAAACCCATTTCAGAAAAAACAGAAACAGTTATTACTTTAATAGGTTTTGGATTTTTAGTTATTTTAATGATTTTAGTAACTTGGAATGATATTATGCGATATTTTGTGCATTAATAGGGTAGGAGTGGTAGAAAATGAAACAATCAGAAATGTTAATTCCAACACAAAAGCAAGATCCAACTGGGGCAGAAGCAATTAGTCACAAAATGTTAATTAGAGCTGGCTATATTCGCCAGGTTTCAGCGGGAACTTATGCATACTTGCCTTTAGCCTATCGAGTTTTAGAAAAAATAGAAAAAATTATTCAAAGTGAAATGAATAAGACCGGAGCAAATGAAATGCTGTTACCTGACATTATTCCTGCAAGTTTTTGGAAAGATTCAGGCCGATATGATTCTTATGGTCCAGAATTATTTAAATTAAAAAATCGTCATGATACTGATTTTATTTTAGGACCAACTCATGAAGAAACTGTCACCGAATTGATCAAAGGAACAGTTAATTCTTATAAAAAACTTCCATTAAATATTTATCAAATCCAATCTAAGTATCGAGATGAAGATCGTCCTCGTTATGGTCTTTTGAGAAGTCGTGAATTTTTAATGTTAGATGCATATTCATTTTCAGCTAATGATGGTGATTTAGATGAAATATACAAAAAAATGCGAACTACTTTTGAAAATATTTTTAACCAAATTGGTTTAAATTACCGTGGTATTATTGGAGATAGTGGAAGCATGGGCGGTTCAGATTCTATGGAATTTTCTGCACCGGCAGCGGTCGGTGAAGATACGATTGTATATTCAGATGACAGTGATTATGCTGCTAATTTAGAAATGGCTACTGACATGTTTGTTAATAAAAAATCACATGGTGAAATAAATGATTTGGAATTAGTTGATACTCCTGATATTAAAAATATCAAACAAGTTGCAAAATTTTTTGATGTTGATTCAAAACAAATTATCAAAAGCTTACTTTATATAGTTGATGAAAAACCAGTTTTAGTATTATTACGCGGTGATCAAGAAGCTAATATAGCTAAAATTAAACGTTTCTTTAATGCCGAGAATGTTGAGCTTGCTACACTATCACAGGTTGAAAATTATTTAGGAGTCAAGCCTGGATCTGTGGGACCTTTTAATATTAATGCAGAAATTTCTATTGTTGCGGACGAGTATGTAAAAAGTGTTGTAAACGGAGTTGCTGGTTCAAACGAGAATGATAAACATTATAATGGGGTTAATCCTGAACGTGATTTGCAAAATGTCCATTACGGAGATTTTAGAACAGTTAAAGAGGGAGATATTTCCCCTGATGGAAGTGGAGTTCTCCAATTTACTAAAGGAATTGAAATTGGCCATATTTTCAAATTGGGAACTCGTTATTCTAAGGTACTTGGTGCAGATATTTTAGATGAAAATGGCCGTCAACAACCTGTTATTATGGGATGTTATGGGATTGGTATAAGTAGATTATTATCAGCAGTTTCAGAACAACAAGCTGATAGTAATGGATTAGTATGGCCTAAAGCCATTGCACCGTTTGATGTTCATATTATCCCAACTAACTTGAAAAAAGAATCGCAATCTGAACTCGCCCAAAAAATTAATGATGGTCTTGAAAAGGCAGGCTTCCAAGTTCTAATTGATGATCGAAAGGAACGTGCTGGTGTTAAGTTTGCTGATTCTGATTTGATTGGAATTCCAATTCGAATTACAGTTGGTAAAAAAGCCGATGAAGGAATTGTAGAGGTTAAAATTAGAAAAACTGGAGAAACAGTTGAAACCAGAGTTGATGATTTAAAAAATACAATTCATATTTTATCAAAAGAAATATAGCATTGAGGCCAGCATTAACTGGTCTTTTTTGTTAGACAAGAAGGGAGTTTAAAGTGTCCTTAAATAAAAAAGAACAATTTGATAAATTGTTAGATCAGATCCAGATTGATAAAGATCAGCGAAACGCATATCAAGATGCTCAGATAGATGAAGTTAAGGTCCATCAAAAATCAAATAAATGGGAATTTCATTTCTCATTCCCAAAAGTTTTACCATATAATATTTTTGTTGATTTTATTAGTAAGTTACAAGCGGCTTTTAGTCAGATTGCAAACATAGATTTTTTTATAAAGTCGCAACAGACTGAGTTAAATAATCGAGAACTAGGTGATTATTGGGAATGGATTGTTAAAAATTCAGGATTACAATCAAATTTAGCTTATGAATTATGTAATAATAATGTTCCAAAATTAGAAGATGGACGAGTAATTTTTTTAGCCATTAATGATTTAGTGAAAGATTTTATGACAAATAAAGCTTTAGGTCCAATTGAAGAAACATATCAAAAAGTAGGGTTTCCTCAATTTTCTATTCATACTATGGTTGATGAAACTGAATCACAAGCCCAAATTCAACATTTAAAAGCAGAGAAAAAAGAGCGTGATGAAAAATTAGCTAAACAAGCTCGTGAGTCTATGAATAAAGCTAATTTACAAAAGTCAGCAGCTAAAGGTGCTGGAAATACAATGATTGGACGTAAAATTGCTGACAATGCTGATGTAACTCAAATGGAGAATATTACGGAAGAAGAACGTTCAGCAATTGTTAATGGTTATATTTTTGATAAAGAAATTCGTGCTTTGCGTTCTGGTCGTCAGCTATTAATTTTAAAGGTCACTGATTATACATCTTCTTTAACTATCAAGAAATTTTCTAAAAATGATGAGGAAGCATCTCAATTTGCTGATTTACAAGATGGTAGTTGGGTTAAAGTTCGAGGAAGCATCCAAGAAGATAATTATTCGCACGAATTAGTTATGAATGCTTATGATATTAATCCAATTTCACATGAAGAACGTCAAGATACTGCTCCAGAAGACCAAAAAAGAGTTGAGTTACATTTACACTCAAACATGAGTCAAATGGATGCAACTAATTCTATTTCTGATTTTGTTTCAAGAGCTTCAGATTGGGGACAAAAAGCAATTGCAATTACTGATCATGATGATGTTCAAGCTTTTCCCGATGCTTATAATGCTGCTGAAAAAAACAATATCAAGATGTTATATGGGATGGAAGCTAATGTGGTTGATGACGGGGAACCAATTGCATTTAATGACAAACATGTTCCTTTAAAAGATGCAACCTACGTTGTATTTGATACAGAAACTACTGGACTTTCAGCAATTTATGACCGTGTTATTGAATTATCGGCAGTTAAAATGCAGGGTAATAATGTTATTGAAGAGTTCGAAGAATTTATTGACCCAGGATTTCACTTGTCTGAACAAACTACTAATTTAACTTCAATTACTGATGATATGGTTGCAGGATCAAAGTCAGAAGAAGAGGTTTTTAAACTTTTCCGAGAGTTCTGTAGTGATTCAATTGTGGTTGGACATAACGTAACATTCGATGTTGGCTTTATGAATACCGGTTATGAACGTCATGGAATGTCCAAAATTAGTAATCCAATCATTGATACGTTAACGTTAGCCCGGTTTTTATACCCAAACTATAAAAGTTATCGACTTAATACCTTAGCGAAAAAATTTGACGTAGTTTTGGAACACCATCACCGTGCAATTTATGATGCTGAAACAACAGGTCACTTAAATTATCTCTTTTTAAAAGACGCTGAAAAAGAATATAATATTCAGTTTCATGATCAATTAAATGAGCATATGACTGAAAATGATGCTTACAAACATGCTCGTCCATTTCATGCGATTTTAATGGCACAGACTCAAGCTGGATTAAAAAATTTATTTAAACTAGTATCTTTAGCACATATCAAATATTTTTATCGAGTTCCGCGTATTCCTCGAAGTGAAATAGAAAAATATCGAGATGGAATTTTAGTTGGTTCCGCTTGTTCTAGTGGTGAAGTATTTACAGCAATGATGCAAAAAGGAAAACAAGAGGCATTAGATAAAGCTAAGTTTTATGATTATTTAGAGGTTCAACCCCAAGCAGCCTATCAGCCATTACTCGATAGTGGTTTAATTAGTGATCGCGGCAAACTTCAAGATATTATTAAAAACATGTCAGAAGTTGCTGATGAAACAAAAATTCCACTTGTAGCCACGGGTGACGCCCATTATCTTGATCCACACGATTATATTTATCGTAAAATTTTAATTAATTCTCAAGGTGGGGCAAATCCCTTAAATCGAACTGAATTACCTAAATTACATTTTAGAACTACAAACGAGATGTTAGATGATTTTAAGTTTTTGGGTGATGAAAAAGCAGAGCAGATTGTGGTTGATAATCCCAATCAGATTGCTGATAAAATTGAAGATATTCATCCTCTAAAGGATAAATTGTACACTCCTAAAATGGAGGGTGCTGAGGATGAAATTAAGCAAAGAACCTTAGATACGGCTCATCGGTTATACGGGGATGAATTACCTAAAATAGTTCAAGATCGGTTAGATCGTGAACTAAAAAGTATTATTGGAAATGGATTCTCAGTTATTTATTTAATCTCGCAACGATTAGTTTCAAAGAGTAATAAAGATGGGTATTTAGTTGGTTCGCGTGGATCAGTTGGCTCTAGTTTAGTGGCAACTATGACGGGAATTACTGAAGTTAATCCGTTACCACCACATTATCGTTGCCCTAATTGTCAGCATTCAGAATTTTTTACTAAAGGTGAATATAGTTCTGGCTTTGACCTGCCGCAAAAGAAATGTTCAAAGTGTGGAACGATAATGGTTGGAGATGGGCATAATATACCATTTGAAACTTTCTTGGGATTTAAAGGAAATAAAGTACCTGATATTGATTTGAATTTTTCTGGAGACTATCAATCAATTGCTCATAACTATACCAAGGTATTATTCGGAGAAAATAATGTATTTCGAGCTGGAACTATTGGAACAGTTGCCGATAAAACTGCTTATGGGTATGTAAAAGCTTATGAGCGAGATACCGGTAAAAACCTTAGAAATGCTGAAATTGATCGACTGTCTAAAGGGGCTACCGGAGTTAAACGAACAACTGGGCAACATCCAGCTGGAATTATCGTAGTCCCTGATTATATGGATATTTATGATTTTACGCCGATTCAGTATCCGGCTGAAGATCAGAGTGCAGCGTGGAAAACTACTCATTTTGATTTTCATTCGATTCATGATAACATTTTAAAATTAGATATTTTAGGACATGATGATCCAACCATGATTCGAATGTTACAAGATTTATCTGGAATTGACCCATATACGATTCCGATGAATGATGAAGGAGTTATGACAATTTTTAGCAGTCCCGAAATTTTGGGAGTAACTTCAGACCAGATTTTTTCTAAAACTGGAACTTTGGGGATTCCTGAATTTGGAACTAATTTCGTTCGTGGTATGTTAGAAGATACACATCCCCAAAACTTTTCTGATTTGCTTCAGATATCCGGATTATCTCACGGAACAGACGTTTGGTTAGGTAATGCCGATGAATTGATTAAGGATGGAACAGCAACCATTTCCAATGTAATTGGTTGTCGTGATAATATTATGACCGATTTAATTAACTATGGTGTTGACTCTGAAACCTCCTTTCAAATTATGGAAAAAGTTCGTAAGGGTAAAGGAATCAAAGATGAATGGCAACAAACGATGCGTGATGCAAATGTTCCTGAGTGGTATATCGATTCTTGCCTTAAAATTAAATATATGTTTCCTAGAGCTCATGCTACTGCTTATGTGTTAATGGCATTACGAATCGCTTATTTTAAAGTTTATTTTCCATTGGTATACTATGCGGCATACTTCTCGGTTCGTGCAGATGATTTTGATGTTGAAGCAATGTCTCATGGTAAAGATGCAGTAAAAAATGTGATTAATGAAATTACTAGTAAAGGTACTGAAGCTTCAACTAAAGAAAAGAATTTATTGACGGTAATGCAAATTGCCAATGAAATGCTAGAACGCGGTTTTGAATTTGAAATGATTGATTTGCAACGTTCTGATGCTTCAGAATGGTTGATGGATGGTAAAAAATTAATTGCACCGTTTAGCTCGGTTCCAGGGCTAGGATTAAATGTGGCTAAGCAAATCGTGGCAGCTCGAGAAGATAAACCATTTATTTCGAAAGAAGACTTAGCTAAGCGTGGCAGTGTTTCAAAAACAGTAATAGAATATATGACCAAAAATGGAGTTTTAACGGGACTACCTGATGAAAATCAACTTAGTCTTTTTGATATGTAGTTAGATTGAAGAAACAATAGTATTATGTTATATTTAACTTAGTGATTAAAAACTCTTTTAGGAGTGAGCAGAGATGCTCGCTCTTTTTATTAGAAACTTTTAGGAGGTAAATAGTTGAGCGAAGTAAGCGAAATTATTGACAGAGTTACTGACACGGTTAATCCGATTTTAAATGAAAATAATTTTTATTTATACAATGTTGAATTTGTTCAAGAAGGCGGGAGCTGGTACTTGCGAGTTTACATTGATAAAGATGATGGTGTTACACTTGATGATTGTGTGACAGTGAGTGATCAATTAAGCGAAAAATTAGATGAACTAAACCCTGATCCTTTTGCAGAACCTTATTTTCTAGAGGTATCTTCACCTGGAGCTGAACGTCCGCTGCTTAAGGAACAAGATTATCAAAATGCAATTGACAAATATATTAATGTTTCTTTATACCAAAAGTTAGATGGTAAGAAAGTATTTGAAGGAACCTTAACTAAAGTTACCGAAGATGATTTAACTTTGACGATTAAAATTAAAACTGCACGTAAAAATGTTGTTATTCCAAGGAAGTTAATTTCCAAAGCGCGTTTGGCAATTGAATTTTAGTTAGGAGAACGAGAAATGAGTAAAGAATTAGTTACAGCGTTAGATGCGTTAGAACAAGAAAAAGGTGTTAAAAAAGAAGTTGTTATTGATGCTTTAGAAGCAGCATTGGTTTCAGCTTATAAGCGTAACTATGATCAAGCACAAAATGTTGAAGTTGAATTTGACGAAAAAAAAGGCAACATGAACGTTTATGCAGTTAAAAAAGTTGTTGAAGAAGTTGTTGACCCACGCTTAGAAGTTAGTTTGGAAGAAGCCTTACAAATTAATCGTGGTTATGAATTAGGCGATGAAATCAAATTTAAAGTAACGCCTAAAAACTTTGGTCGTATTGCTGCTCAAACCGCTAAACAAGTTATTATGCAAAGAGTTCGAGAAGCAGAACGTGAAACGGTTTATAACAAATATAGTAAATATCAAGATGAGTTAGTAACTGCAGAAGTGGAACGTCAAGATAATCGGTTTGTTTATTTGAATTTAGATGGTGTAGAAGCAGTAATGCCACAAAATGAACAAATGCCAAATGAAACTTATCACCCTCAAGATAAGATTAAGGTTTATGTAACAAATGTCGATGATGCTGCTAAAGGACCACAAGTTTTTGTTAGTAGAACAGCGCCAGGATTATTAAAACGCTTATTTGAACAAGAAGTTCCTGAAGTTTATGATGGAATTGTTGAGATTGTTTCAATTGCTAGGGAAGCTGGGGATCGTTCTAAAGTTGCAGTTAAGTCGAACGATTCAAATATTGATCCAGTTGGAACTACGGTTGGTCCTAGAGGCCAACGAGTTCAAGATATCGTAAATGAACTTGACGGTGAAAATATGGATATCGTTCAATGGAAAGAAGATCCAGCTGAGTATATTGCCAATGCTTTAAATCCAGCTGATGTAATTGACGTTATTTTTAAAGCTGGTGAAGATAAAGCATGTACGATTGTGGTTCCAGATGACCAGTTATCTCTTGCAATTGGGAAACGCGGTCAAAATGCAAGATTAGCAGCTCGTTTGACTGGATACAGAATTGACATTAAATCTGAATCAGAAATGGATGAAAATCAAGATGATAAAAGTCAACCAAATTCTGATGATCAGTTGAATGTAGATGATGATGAAATCGTTAAAACTGACGATTAATTTATAAAGAGGGATTGATTATGAAAAAAAGAAAAATTCCCATGCGTAAAGACGTTATTTCAGGAGAAATGTATCCAAAACGTGAATTAGTTAAAATTGTTCGTGATAAAGATTTAAATGTCTCTCTTGACCCCACTGGCAAAAAATCAGGTCGTGGAGCTTATGTACGCGTTGAAGTCGATGCAGTAAAACAAGCTCGTAATCAACACCTTTTAGATCAAGTTTTTGATGTAGAGTTATCCGATGAATTTTATGACGAGTTAATTGAATATGTAGACCATATCCAGGCTCGTCAAGAATTGAAGAAAAATGACAAATTATAATCAAATGTTAAATCTTTTGGGAATTGCGCGTCGAGCTGGTAAGATAGTATCTGGAGAAGATATTGTACTGAATAACATTAAAAAGAGTAAAGTTAAATTTCTCTTTATTGCTAGTGATGCAGGAGCATCTAGTGCTAAAAGATTTTTGAATAAAAGTAATTTTTATCATGTTCCCTTTAATAATGAAATAACTAAAAATGATTTAAGTGATGCAATTGGACAGAACCGAACAATTGTTGGAATTACAGATAATGGTTTTGCGAGGAAGATAAATGAATTAAATAAATAAGGAGAGTGATTTTATGGCTAAAAAAAGAATTTATGAATTAGCTAAAGAACTTAATGTGCCAAGCAAAAAAGTTCTTGGAATTGCACAATCAAATGGTTTTGATGTAAAAAACCACATGTCATCATTGGATGAATCACAAGAAAAAAAGGTTCGTGGGACATTAAATAATCATAAAATGGAGAGTAAAAAAACGGTGACAAAACAGTCTACACATAGTAATACTCAACATAATAAATCCGTAAACCAACCACATGCAAAGGGAAAGCCAACGAACACTCAAAATAGCAAACCTAAGCCACATAGTGATAGCCAAAGCAAGCAAAGTCATAATTCAAAAAATAATCACTCTAACCGTAATCAGCATAACGCTTACCATGGTCCAATTACTAAGGTAAATCATAATCGTAACAACAATGCTACTGGTAGTCATACAAATACTAGTAACAGCACCAGTAAGCCTACCAATCATACCCAAAATAAACCAGCTAGTGGTAATAATGGTAAGTTTGGCGGAAGTTTAAATCGTAACAATAAAAAGAAACGCCGTAATCGGAATAATCATAATAACCGATTTAGCAATATGTATTCTAAAAATCAGCGAATTAGACAAAATCATAAGAAACAGCCTACAGTTCGTAAAAATCGTCCATTGCCAGAAACTTTAGTATATGTTGATGGTATGAATGCACAAGATCTTGGTAAAATTTTGCATCGTGAACCTGCTGAGATTATTAAAAAATTGTTTATGTTAGGTATGATGGTCAATCAAAATCAATCACTTGATAAAGATACCATTGAGGTTTTAGCTGAAGATTACGGAATTAAATCTCAAGAAAAACAACAAGTCAACGTATCAGATATTGATAAATTTTTTGAAGCAGAAGAAAAAAATACTGCTTACCAGGCTCCACGTCCACCAGTAGTTACTATTATGGGACATGTTGATCATGGTAAAACCACTTTACTTGATTATTTACGTCATTCTCATATTACATCTGGTGAAGCAGGTGGAATTACTCAGGCTATTGGTGCTTATCAAATGAAGCATGACGATAAGGAAATTACTTTTCTTGATACACCAGGACATGCGGCCTTTACTGAAATGCGGGCTCGTGGTGCTAATATTACTGATATTACTGTATTAGTGGTGGCAGCTGATGATGGAGTGATGCCTCAGACTGTTGAAGCAATTGATCACGCCAAAGAAGCTAAAACACCAATTATCGTTGCTGTTAATAAGATTGATAAGCCGGATGCTAATCCAAACCACGTTAAAGAACAATTAATGGGTTATGGATTAGTTCCAGAAGATTATGGTGGAGATACTATTTTCGTAGATATTTCTGCTAAAGACGGTACTAATGTTGATGAACTCTTAAATATGATTTTGTTACAGGCCGATGTGATGGAATTAAAAGCCAATCCAAAACAAAATGGTGCTGGATCAGTTGTTGAAGCTCGTCTTGATCGTGGTAAAGGTCCGGTTGCTACTTTATTAGTCCAACAAGGAACTTTACATCGTGGTGACCCAATCGTGGTTGGTGATACCTTTGGCCGCGTTAGAACGATGACTAATGAATTGGGTCAAGATATTGAAAATGCTACGCCATCAACTCCAGTTGAAATAACAGGGTTAAATGATGTTCCAGAAGCTGGAGATCGTTTTGTTGTCTTTGATGATGAAAAAACAGCTCGTGCTGCCGGTGAAGAACGTGCTAAAGAAGCAAAAATGGAAGAACGTAAACAAAATAACCGTGTTACTCTTGATAACTTGTTTGATTCGATGAAACAAGAAGATATGAAGCAAGTTAATGTTATTATCAAGGCTGATGTTCAGGGATCTGTTGAAGCTTTAGCAGATAGTTTGAAAAAGATTAACGTTGAAGGAGTTAATGTTAATGTTATTCATGCTTCAGTTGGTGCTGTAAATGAAAGTGATATTGCTCTAGCAAAAGCAAGTAATGCCATTATCATTGGATTTAATGTTCGACCAACGCCACAGGCTAAGAATCAAGCAGAAACTGATAATGTTGATATTCGTCTTTACCAAGTCATTTATAACGCAATTGACGATGTTACCGCTGCAATGAAGGGTAAACTTGATCCAACTTACGAAGAAGAAGTTACTGGAAACGTTGATGTTAGACAAATTTATAAAGCAGCAGCTGTTGGTACAATTGCAGGTGGAATGGTTAGTGATGGTTACATTACCAATGACAGTAAAGTGCGTTTGATCAGAGATAGTGTGGTTAAATATGATGGAGAAATAGGAAGCTTAAAACGTTTCAAAGATGATGTTAAAGAAGTTAAACAAGGTCATGAATGTGGTCTTACTATCGAAAACTACAATGACATCAAAGTTGGAGATGTTGTGGAAGCTTACCATATGAAAGAAGTAGCTCCTAAATAGGGATTAGAAAAGAGAAGAATTATGGCACAGTATCGTGTAGGAAGATTACAGCAAGAAATTCAAAAAGAAGTCGATGATATTTTACTAAAACGAGTTCGTGATCCCCGAGTTAAAGGTGTTACAATTACTGGAGTAGAAGCGACTGGTGATTTGCAACAAGCAACGATTTATTACAGTATTTTATCAGATGACAAAAAAGAACAAGAAAATGTTCAAAGGGGCCTTGATAAAGCAACTGGATTAATTCGTGGTGAATTAGGACATCGTTTGAGTATTTACGTTACTCCTGAAATTCATTTTGAACGTGATCAATCAATCCAATATGGAAGTAAAATTGATCAAATGATTAATGATTTGAACAAAAAAGAATAAATAAAATGACTGAGAATTTATTTCTCAGTCATTTTTGCGTACATATTTAAGTAAGGAGTGACATAAAAATGATTTCTGGAATTATTCCACTATATAAACCAATGGGCATGACCAGTTTTAAATGTGTGAGCAAAATTAGAGGAATTGTGCATCAAAAAAAAGTAGGTCATAGTGGAACTTTAGACCCTAATGTTGACGGTGTGCTACCAATCTGTTTAGGACATGGAACTAAAATAGTTGATTATTTAATGGCATCTGGGAAAATTTATCGTGGTGCTATTACCCTGGGATTTGCGACAACTACTGAAGATTTGGATGGAGAAATTGTCGCAGAAAATCATGATTTCACTCCATTAACAACAAGTCAAATAGAAACAGGATTTAAAAATTTTGTTGGGGAAACGATTCAAATTCCCCCAATGTTTTCAGCAATTAAAGTTAAGGGGCGTCGATTATATGATTATGCTCGAAATGGTGAAAAAGTTGAACGTCCTAAACGAACAATTAAAATTGATTATTTCAAACAACTTGGTGAAAGCATTATTGACGAAGCAACGCAAACGCAAACTATCTTTTTTGAAGTCAAATGTGGAAAAGGTACGTATGTCAGAACCTTAGCCGTTGACTTTGGCAAGCAATTCAATATTCCTGCTGTGATGTCACAATTAACTAGGACTGAAAGTGGAGGTTTTGATTTAAATCAGACTGTAACCTTTTCACAACTAGAAGCAGCGTCCAAGCACGGTGAACTTGAAAAGCTAATTTATCCTATTGATTATGCACTTAAAGCATACCCACGAATTGAGCTTTCCAAATCACAATGGGAATTAGTTCAGCATGGCGGTTTTATTGACACTAGGGAAGTTAATACTACTGAAGCTAAAATAGTTTTAGGCTATAATGAAAAGATTAGAGCACTTTATTATAAAGATGTTGAAAATAATAGATATAAACCATTTAAAATGTTTAATCTTGATTAGAGGATTGGTTATGCAGTTAATTAAATTATCAGATTCTATTAATAATAGTTTAAAAATAAAACCAGCTGTAATTGCAATGGGTTTTTTTGACGGTGTTCATTTAGGTCATCAAGAAGTGATTAAAACTGCAAAAGAGATTGCAGATAAAAACGGACTTCCTTTAGCAGTTTTGACCTACGATCACTATCCTGCATTGGTTTATCATAAATTGGAAGGGAATGCTGCCCGTTATTTAACCATTTGGGAGCGAAAACAACAATTATTCCAAGATTTAGGGGTTGATATTGTTTACCAAGTGAATTATAACTATCAGTTTCAGTCACAAAATCCCCAACAATTTGTCGATGATTTTTTGTTGAAATTAAATCCTCAAATAGTTGTAGCTGGTTTCGATCACACATATGGAGCTAAACATGCTACGATGACAGACTTGCCTAATTACGCTAAAGATCGATTTGAAATTGTAACAGTTCCAGCTGATAAGCTTGATCGAAAAAAGATTAGTTCGACTAGGATCAGGAAAAATCTGGAAGCTGGTCATATTGAAACTGTAAATCAACTTTTAGGATATCGATTTGAAACTAGCGGAACCGTCGTTCATGGTTTTGCTCGTGGTAGAACATTAGGTTTTCCAACTGCTAATATTGAATATAGTAATTTGCAGCAAATGCCAGTTGAAGGAGTTTATGTTGTTAAGATTATGGTTGGACAACAATGGTATGCAGGTATGGCGTCGATTGGAAGAAATGTGACATTTGGTGATCAAAATCCAATTACGTTGGAAATAAATATTTTTGATTTTAACCAGAATATTTATGGTAATCAAGTTCAGGTACAATGGTTGTCTAAGATGAGAAATGAAGTTAAATATAATGGTAAAGAAGCATTAATTAAACAATTAAAACAAGATGAAATTGATGCTCGTCAGTTTATTAAACTAAAATGCTAAATTGTAAGCATCATTCTTGACCTTTGTTACATTCCTTGATAAAGTATAAATGTACCTTAGCACTTAGGAAGATAGAGTGCTAAAAAGGGGTGATGGGAATGCTCACTGAGAGACAGAACCTGATACTTAAGTACATCGTGGATGATTACTCTGAAACTGGAGATCCAGTTGGTTCTAAAGTTTTAGCAAAGAAATTACCGATTAGTGTTAGTTCAGCTACAATTCGAAATGAAATGGTCGTTTTAAGTAATCTCCATCTAATTGATCAAGTGCACACATCGTCTGGAAGAATTCCTTCTAATCAGGGATATCGTTATTATGTTGATAATTTGGCTAAGCCATTACCGCTTGATAGCAAATATCGTGATTATATTAGTAATTCATTGAGCGGATCTTTTCGACAGATAGATGATATTGTGCGTCAATCAGCAAAAATTCTTTCTCAAGTAACGGATTATGCAGCAATGACTTTTAGTCCTGAAAATTCAAGTAATGATATTATCAATCATTTTCAATTAGTTCGTTTAAATGATCACCATTTAATGGCAGTTATTGTGATGGAAAACGAACAAGTTGAAAGTCAGTCTTTTTTGGTTAAACAGACAGTAACTGTTAACCAGATTGAAATGACAACTAATTTCTTGAATCAGCATCTTTCTGGGTTAACAACTAGTCAGACTATGATTAGAATTCAAAGTGGATTTTTTGATAATTTGAAACGATATATTAAAGACACAACTTCTATCTTAAATGCATTTAGGTATTTGATTCAAAAAGTTGTTTCTGATCGTTATTTTGTAAGTGGGAGATTGAATTTATTTAATCAAAAACATGATTTAGAAAATGCTAAACCGTTGTATTCATTTCTAAACGAGAATTCACGTTTAACTGAAATCTTAAATCATAGTTCTCAACCCATTTCAGTTCAAATTGGACCTGAATTACAAGATGATGTTTTGAAAGATTATAGTCTGATTGCAGGAACTTATGATGTTGGAATTCATGGTATTGGGCGGATTGCTGTTATTGGTCCGACTAGGATGGAATATCCTAAAGTATTAGGATTAGTTGATGCGTTTCGTGTCGAAATGCAAGAACAAATCAAAAATTATTATCACAGTTATGATCAGTAAAGGAGAATGACTATGGCAGATAAACATTCAGATAAAAAAGAAAATATAAAAGAAGATCAAGAGGCTGTTACTGAGAAAGATGAGGATACAGCGGTTGAAGACGATGAAGTCGTAACTTTAAAAAAGCAACTTGATGAAGCACAAAATGATTATTTAAGAGCTCAAGCAGAAATTCAAAATATGCAAAAGAGCAATCAAAAAGAACAAAGTAATCTTGTTAAGTTTGGTGCTCAAGGTCTTGCAAAGGATATTATTCCTGCAATGGATGATTTGAAGCGTGCCCTAGAAGTTGAAGTTGATGACGAAAGTGGTCAACAATTAAAATCTGGTATTGAAATGGTTTACAAACATCTAAAAAAAGCATTAACGGATAATAATATTAATGAGATTGACGATGCTAATGTGGAATTTAATCCAGAACTTCATCAAGCAGTACAAACCGTTGCCGCTAGTGATGAACATCCAAGTGGCACTGTAGTTCAAGTTTTACAAACTGGTTATGAACTTGCTGGCCGGGTGATCCGTCCAGCAATGGTAGTTGTAGCTCAGTAGTTATAACTATCTATAAAAAATAAATTAAAAGAGGGGTATTAAAATGGCAAGTAATAAAATTATTGGTATTGATTTAGGTACTACTAACTCTGCTGTTGCAGTTATGGAAGGTGGAAAACCAAAAATCATCACTAATCCTGATGGTTCAAGAACAACTCCATCTGTAGTTGCATTTAAAGATGGCGAAATTCAAGTGGGTGAAGTTGCTAAACGACAAGAAATCACTAACCCTAATACTGTCCGTTCAATTAAGAGTCACATGGGTGAAGAGGGTTATACTGTTGATGTTGATGGAAAGAAATATACACCACAACAAATTTCAGCAATGATTCTTCAATACATCAAAGGTTACGCAGAAGACTATCTTGGAGACACAGTTAGCGAAGCTGTAATTACCGTTCCTGCATACTTTAATGATGCTCAACGTCAAGCAACTAAAGATGCTGGGAAAATTGCCGGACTTGATGTTAAACGTATTATTAATGAACCAACTGCTGCAGCTTTGGCATATGGTTTGGATAAACAGGATAAAGATGAAAAGGTATTAGTTTATGATTTAGGTGGAGGTACATTTGATGTATCTGTTCTTGAATTGGGTGACGGTGTTTTCCAAGTACTTTCAACTAATGGTGATACTCACCTTGGTGGGGACGACTTTGACCAACGTATTATTGATTGGTTAGTAGCTGAATTTAAAAAAGAACATGGCATCGATCTTTCACAGGACAAAATGGCTTTACAACGTTTGAAAGATGCTTCTGAAAAAGCAAAGAAAGAATTATCTGGGGTTACTTCAACAGAAATTAGTCTTCCTTTCATCGCTTCAAATGACAATGGCCCTCTTCACATGCAAACAACTCTTAGCAGAGCTAAATTTAACGAATTAACCTCAGACTTAGTTGATAAAACTAAAGGACCTTTGGAAAACGCATTAAAAGATGCTGGACTAAGTACTAGTGACATTGATGAAGTTATTTTAAATGGTGGTTCAACTCGTATTCCTGCTGTTCAAGAAGCTGTTAAAGAATGGACTGGTAAAGAACCTAACCATTCAATTAATCCTGATGAAGCGGTTGCTCTTGGTGCAGCTGTTCAAGGTGGAGTTTTGACTGGTGATGTTAAAGATGTTGTTTTACTTGATGTTACTCCATTGTCATTAGGTATTGAAACAATGGGTGGAGTATTCACTAAGTTAATCGAAAAGAATACCACTATTCCTACTTCAAAATCACAAACGTTCTCAACTGCTGCTGATAATCAAACAGCCGTAGATATTCATGTTTTACAAGGTGAACGTCCAATGGCAGCTGATGATAAATCATTAGGTCGTTTCCAATTAACAGATATCCCAGCAGCCCCACGTGGAATTCCACAAATTGAAGTTACTTTTGATATTGACAAAAATGGAATTGTAAACGTTTCTGCCAAGGATAAAGGAACTGGAAAAGAACAAAAAATCACTATCAAGGATTCAGGCGGTCTTTCTGACGATGAAATTGATAAGATGATGAAAGAAGCTAAAGCCAACGAAGAAGCAGATAAGAAGAAAAAAGAAGAAGTTGACTTAAACAATGAAGTTGACCAATTAATCTTCCAAACTGACAAGACTTTGAAAGATGTTGAAGGTAAAGTTTCTGACGATGAAATCAAGGGTGTTAAAGATGCTGAAGAAGAGTTAAAGAAAGCTAAAGCTGATGGCAATCTTGATGACATGAAAGCTAAAAAAGATGCTTTAAATGAAAAAGTTCAAGCCGTTGCAGTTAAGTTGTATCAACAACAACAAGCTCAAGGTGGAGATGCTGCCGGTAATGCCGATGCATCAAAAAAAGATGATGGAAATACTGTTGATGGTGATTTCCATGAAACTAAAGATGACGATCAAAAATAATCTGATTCTAAAAGTTCAATAATTTGTGAAAAGCCAAAGTCTTTTAGGAATGCTTTGGCTTTTTGCTTTAGAAATCGACTATTTGATTTGGAGGCAAAATAATGGCTGATAAAAATTATTATGATGTATTAGGAGTTTCAAAAGATGCATCTGAACAAGATATCAATCATGCATATCGGCATTTATCTAAAAAATATCATCCAGATATTAGTAAGGAACCTGATGCTGAAACAAAATTTAAAGAAATAACAGAAGCTTATGAAGTTTTAAGTGATAAACAAAAACGTGCTAACTATGACCAATATGGATCAGCAGACGGTCCACAAGGCTTTGGTGGCGGTACTGGTAGTGGCTTTGGTGGAGCCGGTGGTGCTAATTATGGCGACTTTTCTGATATTTTTAGTGATTTATTCGGTGGTGGACGAAGAAGACAACAAGATCCATCTGCGCCTCGTCGTGGAAGCGATTTAGAATATCAATTAACCTTGACATTTGAAGAGGCTATTTTTGGAAAAACAACTAAAATTAAATATCATCGTCAAGCTCAATGTCCAGAATGCCATGGAACTGGTGCTAAGCCAGGAACCCATCCAGAAACTTGTCCAGAATGTCATGGTTCGGGAATGATTGCTAAAACAATCAATACACCCATGGGACAAATGCAAACTCAAGCTCCATGTCCAAAATGTGATGGAACTGGTAAAATCATTAAAGAAAAATGTCCAAAATGTGGTGGAACCGGAAAAATTGAAGAAGAACATGAAGTTGAAGTTAATATTCCCGCTGGTGTCGAAGAAGGTCAGCAGATGCGTCTTCAAGGACAAGGGAATGCTGGTGATAATGGCGGACCTTACGGTGATTTATACGTAGTTTTCCGTGTTCTTCCAAGCAAAGAATTTCAACGTGATGGTTCAACGATTTACTATAACAAGAAAATTTCATTTACAGATGCAACTTTAGGAAATGAAGTAGACGTTAAAACGGTTTACGGTAATGGTAAATTAAAGATTCCTGCCGGAACGCAAACGGGGACTGTTTTCAAATTAAAGGGTAAGGGTGCACCACGCCTTCATGGAAATTCAAAAGGTGATGAATTAGTCAAAGTTACTATTGAAACACCTAAGAAATTAAACAGTGATCAAAAGCTGGCATTGAAAGCATTTGCTGAGGCTAGTGGCGATAGCTCTGAACAAAACAAAGGTTTTTTTGAAAAATTGAAAGATAAACTTAAATAATTAACTAAGGGAAGGATGAAAATCCTTCCCTTATTGTTTATTTTTAAAGCCATTGTTATAATTGAGCTAGCTATATGGAATAACGAATTAGAAAGCAGGAATAAACGTGGATTACCAAAAAATGGAAGAGAAGCAAAGAAAGATTAGAAACTTTGCGATTGTGGCACATATTGATCATGGTAAATCTACTTTGGCCGATCGAATTTTAGAAATGACTGATACGGTTTCAAAACGTGATATGAAAGCTCAATTATTGGATAATATGGATTTAGAACGAGAACGTGGTATTACCATTAAGTTAAACGCAGTTGAGTTAACTTATCATGGAAAAGATGGCGTAGATTATGTATTTCATTTAATTGATACTCCAGGACATGTCGATTTTTCTTACGAAGTTTCTCGAAGTTTAGCTGCTTGTGAAGGTGCCTTGTTAGTTGTTGATGCTACTCAGGGAATTCAAGCTCAAACTTTGGCTAACGTTTATTTAGCTTTAGATAATGATCTAGAAATTTTACCGGTTATTAATAAAGTTGATCTTCCTTCGGCTGAGCCTGAAAAAGTAAAACAAGAAATTGAAGATGTGATTGGGATTGATACTAGTGATTCTGTTGAAGTTAGTGCTAAAACGGGATTAAATGTTGATAAACTATTAGAAGAAATTGTTAAAAAAATTCCAGCTCCAACTGGGAGCATTGAAGCTCCTTTAAAAGCATTAATATTTGATTCGATCTACGATGATTATCGTGGAGTAGTGTTAAGTGTGCGTCTTTTTGATGGTGTGGTAAAAGCTGGAGATCATATTCGTTTAATGAATAGTAATAGTGAATATGAAGTTACTGAAGTTGGAGTTAATTCACCACATCCAATTCCTAGAGATTATTTAATGGCTGGAGACGTTGGATATGTAACTGCTAGCATTAAAGACATTAACCAAACTCGAGTTGGTGATACTATGACTAATGCTAATAATCCAACAGAGGTTGCTTTACCAGGTTATCGAGAAATGATTCCAATGGTATATGCTGGATTATATCCGACTGATAATGCTAAGTTTGAAGATTTACGTGAAGCATTAGAAAAATTAAAATTAAATGACGCTTCATTGGAGTTTGATCCTGAAGTTTCAGAAGCATTAGGGTTTGGTTTTCGTTGTGGTTTTTTAGGATTATTACATATGGATGTAATCCAGGAGCGATTAGAACGAGAATTTAATTTGGATTTGATTACAACGGCTCCTTCTGTTACATATCATGTTGATATGAATGATAACAGTACGATTGAGGTTGAAAATCCATCAGAAATGCCAGATGCTTCGGCTATTAAAGATATTAAAGAACCATATGTGAAAGCATCAATTATGGTTCCAAACGACTATGTCGGTGCGGTTATGAAATTGTGCCAATCTCGTCGTGGTGAATTTGTCACGATGGAATATTTAGATGATGCTAGGGTAAATGTTATTTACCAAATGCCATTGTCTGAAATTATTTTTAATTTCTTTGATAAATTAAAATCTAGTACTCATGGATATGCGTCACTTGATTATGATATTGACGGATACCGTCAAAGTGATTTAGTTAAAGTAGATATTTTATTAAATGGTGATAAGGTTGATGCTTTAAGTTTTATTTCACATCAACAATTTGCTGAGGAACGAAGTAGAGAAATTGTTAAAAAATTAAAGGGAATTATTCCACGACAAAACTTTGAAATTCCAATTCAAGCAGCAATTGGTGCAAAAATCATTGCTAGAACTAATATTAAAGCTTATCGAAAGGATGTTACCTCTAAAATTCATACAGGTGATCCTGATCGTCGAGCTAAGTTACTAGAAAAACAAAAACGCGGTAAAAAAAGGATGAAATCAGTTGGAAAAGTTGATATTCCTCAAGCTGCATTCATGACTGTACTTCAAACAGATGAAGATCAAAAGTCTGATAAATAATTGCCAAATTTATGTATAAACATATCGTATACTTTCCTCATCGTAATGGTGATGGAAAAGTTTATTAAAAGAAAATAAATAATATAAAAAATTAATTATGATGCACAATTATTTATGAAATAGAAAAGAGGACTTACGATATGTAAGTCCTCTTTTTTGGGTTGTTTTTAAAGATTAATTATTTACTTAGCTTTTCATAACGATTGAAAATTAAATAACCAATTGCTCCAAAAATAATCGGACCAATAATCATCCAAAAACTATTTAAATAGTCTCCGTCAATAGCAGGAGCGACGATAGTAAAGACAATTGCCAAACCAACTGTTAGAAGAACGATTGCAACAGAAAGTTTAGTTTCCCAAGCATATTTATAAAAAACAAATGGTTTCTTGGTTGAATGATTCTTTTTAAAACCTAAAAATGAGTATGTTATAAATAAATAGGGAATGGTCATGGCAACGTTAGTCATTGCTACTAAAATATTAAAAAATGCTCGTGAACTCTTTCCACCAAAAGAAATTAATAGAATCAAGCTGACTACTAAAATACATTGAACTATCAAAGCATTGACAGGAATGTTAAATTTATTATTTTTAGTAAATGATTTAGTCCAAATTGCTTTTGGAGTGCCTTCGACTAATTGTGTAACCGGTGAAATTATTAAGGTGATAAATGCTCCACTAAGAGCTAAAAACATCGATAAACCAACATAACGACTAATCCAGATTCCAATTTGAATTGAAATATGATGCGAAAGATGCGAGGCTATGCCTAACTGATATCCAAAGTTATTCATTACTATATATGGAACATTAACTAAATTAACTTTATTATTTGATCCAAGAATTTGATTCCAATTAGTAAAAGAACCCATCATAAAAATTCCTAATGCATACCCAATCGCAATCGTTAAAGCCGCAATTACAATTCCGCGCGGAAAAGTTTTCTTAGGATTTTGGGTTTGATTAACTAACCCCGCAATTGCTTCTAATCCTCCAAAGGCAAAAATAGCATATACTACAAAACTTAAAATATTTATAATTGATTTGTAATTATAATTTGGAGAATTGATAATAGAACTTAAATGAAAAGGCTGAAGGGGATGTCCATTTAATAATAAAATTACTACCCCTCCACAAATTAAAACTACGTTAATTGACATAGCAGCAATCCCACCAATAGATGAAATCTTTTTGATTTTATCAATTCCCCGAGACGCTAAAAATGTAATCATAATCATTAAAAATGATGCTAGTAATCCAATGATTTCAACACTGGATAAACCCCAAAGATGCCATTGGAAGGTAGTATCATAGCCAAAGATTGCACTTGATAAAGGAACCCAAATTGCAGAACTGGTTTTTATCATCCAAACGATATAAGATGCATACCACATAAAAATACCTATAAAGGCAAACTTAGAATTAACTGAGTTACTCATCCAAGTATAGATTCCACCTTTAGAATTTGAAAAAGCAGCCCCAAATTCAGCTAGCATAAAAGCATAAGGTAAAAAGAAACAGATGGCAGCCAAAACATACCAAATTATCGAAGCATATCCCATTAAATAATATGCAATGGGTATATTAGCAAATCCAAATACTGAAGTAAAAATCATTAAAATCAATGACGTAAGTGACAATTTTTGATTTTTCATTTCACACGACCCTTTTTATAAAATTATATTTACCACCATATCTATTGTACGCTTCGCTTTATATGAAAATATAAAAAAGGATTATTAAATATAATGTAATCATTAATCAAAGCTTATTTTTAATGAGTATTAATTAGTAATTTATTCTATGGTTTATAGAAGGAAAGTGTTAGGCTATAGTCGTAAATTGCAGGTTTTGTAGATTATGAAAGGAATATTATTATGGAAAAGAATGTTGAATTGCCAGATTTTACTAAGAATAATTATCCTGAAACTACCAAAAGTGCAGTTTTAAATAAAACTTTTGATATTCAATTAAAAGATACAAAGCTAGGTAAGATGGGATCTCATGATTTACTGATTAAAGTAATGGCAGTTGGAATTTGTGGCTCTGACGTACATTATTATGATCATGGAAGAATTGGAGATTTTGTAGTAAAGAAACCATTGATTTCAGGGCATGAAAGTTCTGGAATTGTTGTAGCTGTAGGGGATGAGGTTACTAAATTTAAACATGGTGACAAAGTAGTTATGGAGCCAGGAATTCCCTGTGGTAAATGTAAATATTGTTTAGCAGGGAAATACAATTTATGTCCTCAAATGAAATTCATGGCTACACCGCCAGTTGATGGTGATCTTTCACAATTAATTATCTATCCGGATGAATTTACTTACAAAATTCCTAATGAGATGTCTTATGAGGTAGGATCACTTTCTGAACCACTTTCAGTTGGAGTTCACGCAGCACAAATGTTAAGCATTCAGCCAGGAAAGTCGGTTTTTGTTTCCGGTGCTGGTCCAGTTGGGTTGTTAGCTATTATGGCAGCAAAAGCTTTTGGTGCTAGTAAAATCATTGCCAGTGATGCTGAGCCGGAAAGATTAGCATGTGCTAAGAAAATGGGAGCAGATACTGTTATTGATGTTACTGAACAAGATGTTAAAACTACAACCAATGATTTAACAAATGGTGAAGGTGTTAATACAGTTATTGAAGCCTCTGGTAATGTACATGCAGAACAAGATGCATTGTTAACTCTAAGTCGAGGTGGAAAGATCGCTTATGTTGGAATGCCAGCACAGGATGAAATTCCTTTAAATATGCCATTTATTCAGGGTCACGAAATTCAAATTTTTGGAGTTTTCCGTTATGCAAATGATTATCCCATTAGTATTGAAATTTTAACTGAGAATCTTGAAAAAGCTGAAATGTTGTTAACGAATTTTTATAGTTTGGCTGAAACAAAATCAGCACTTGAGAATACTAGAACTAATAAACAACATTCATTAAAAACTATTATTTACCCTAATGAACAACTAAGAAAAAACAATTAATTAATAATTATATTATTAAAAAAGAGAACTTACGTCTGCCGTAAGTTCTCTTTTTTTGATTTAAAAATAGTAGAAACTACTTTAATTATTTTGGAATTGCCATAAAAACAACTTCTTTATTATCAGGAAATGAGTTTTTTTCGCCAAAATTATCAAAAGAAATACTTTCACCAACTGATCCAAGTTCATGATTCTCGTCTTTAATGATTGTAAGTAAGTGTTCATGATCACGATTAATATCATCAAGAGTTGCAGCTCCAAGTTCAGCTATTTCTCCAGAAGGTAGTGTAACTTTAATCTTTTTCAAATCATGAATTCCATCAGCATCAATTTCAAATGGGACATTAACCAACATAAATAAAATCCTCCCTTTTTATAATTACATTATACGCTTCTGTTTTAATAGTTGTAATTATAAGAAACTAAATAATTATTCTTTATTAATTTAAAAAAATGCTTTATAATTGAGTTGTTACAAAATTCACATGAGTGAAAAATAAAAGATAATTAGGAGATATTAAAATGGCTTTGGATAATTACTTTACTGGAATTCAACACGTTGGAATTCCAGCAGGAAATTTAGATGAAACAATTGCATTTTACGAAAAATTAGGTTTTGAAAAAGCAGGTCAATTTTTGTATGAAGGTAATCGTTGTGCGTTTATGAAATATGGTAACTTGATGATTGAAACCTGGGAAGGCGATAAGATTGCTGATAAAGATGGTGCTATCAATCATATTTCATTAAATACAACTGATGCAGATGCTGCTTTGAAAGAAGCTAAATCAATGGGATTGAATGTTATTGATAACGAAATTCAAACTCGACCATTTTGGGAAAAGGGAATTCGTTTCTTTAATATTTATGGTCCTAACCATGAAAAGATTGAATTCTGTGAAATTGTAAAATAAAATGTATTTTACAAGCAAAGGCAGACGTAGTTACGTCTGCCTTTTGTTAACCAAACAGTCAAACCCGAATTAACTCTTGCCATTTTGGCGTTTCTCCCTTATGATTATAGTAGAGATTATTATATGGAAGAAAACGAATTAAAAAGGAACGGAGGCGGATAACATGTTAGCTATTACAAAACAATTTTTAAGAGATAACGGTTATCATTATAAAAAGGGCTATATTAGACCACTTATGACTCCAGATAGTGTTTATATTTTTCGATTCGGAAAAGATGATTTGAATAATCGAATTATTGTTCGCTATGGACATGGATGGACTGGGAGACAAAAAATCAAGGAGATTGATTTGCTTTTACATAAACAGCGTCACCCACGGATTTTTAAAACTGAACACGGTTTATTGAAATATCTTGAGTCTCACTTATCTTCACATGAAGAAAAAGTCGACGATTTGGGTCTAGATAAGTGATTTTTGCATCCTTCAGAGGGTGCATTTTTTTTAAATAAAACTAATGGAGTCTGAAATAGATATGAATTTAAATTTGATTGAAGTAAAAGTAATGACTAAACAAGAAGCAGTGCCTGCTGTTTCAAATATATTGATGGAAGCAGGGGCTCAAGGTGTTCAAATTGATGATCATAAATTGGAAGACGTTGCGGTGATTTCCTATTTCCCTGATGATGCTGATATTAAATCTATTTTATTAAAGATTAGAGCTAAAGTAGTAAATTTAACCGCTTATGGATTAAATCCAGCACCCGCTAAGGTCACTGCACGAAGTCTGAGTGATGCCAAATGGGCAACTACGTGGGAAAAATATTATCATGCAGAACGGGTAACTAGATTTTTGACGATTGTTCCCGCTTGGGAAGATTATGAAAATAAAGAAACAAACCAAATAATCATTAAATTGAATCCCGGAATGGCGTTTGGGACTGGTACTCATCCTACTACCAAAATGGCAATGCAAGCGTTAGAAACTATTTTACGAGGCAATGAAACTGTTTTTGATGTCGGAACTGGTTCAGGTGTTTTAGCCGTTACTTCTAGAAAACTAGGTGCTGGAGATATTTTTGCTTGGGATAACGATAAAAATGCAGTTGAATCTGCTAAGAAAAATATTGCTTTGAATATGGGGATGCAAAATATCCAAGTAGGAATAAATAGTTTGTTAGAAGAAATTATTGGAACAGCGGATGTGATTGTGGCTAATATGTTAGCTGAAGTATTGTTGCCACTTGTCCCACAAGCTGCAGACCATTTAAAAAAAGGTGGTAAGTTTATTACTGCTGGAATTTATTTTGATAAGCTAGATGACATGATTGATGAATTAAACCAGCATGGATTTGTAATTAATCAAGTGATGTCTGTTGATAATTGGCGTTCGATTATTGCTACCAAAGGAGAGAATTAAAGTGCAGCATTATTTTTTGGATCAACCTTTAAAAGTGGGACAAAAAGTTAGTTTGCCATCTGATATAAGTAAGCATTGGATACGAGTTATGCGAGCTACAGTTGCATCTAAAGCCGAATTTGTTTCAAGTGATAATCAATTATACATTGGGGAATTATTTAACGAAAATGAGGCAACTGTTAAAATTTTGAGTGAGTCCGAAACGGATGTTGAGATGCCAGTTAAGGTAACCATTGTATGTGGATTACCCAAAAGCGGTAAAGCAGAATTGATTGTACAAAAAGCTACTGAATTAGGAGTAACACGAATCATTTTTGTTCCAACTGCTTGGTCAGTTGCTAAATGGAATAGCAAAGCAGCTAAAAAGGTTCAGCGACTACAAAAAATTGCTAAAAGTGCAGCCGAACAATCGCATCGTAATGTTGTTCCTAAGATTGAATACTTAAATGGACTTAATCAATTAAAAGAAATTAAAGCTGATCAGCGAATCGTTGCATACGAAGAATCTGCTAAACAAGGTGAAACTAGTAAATTAGTTCAAGTACTTTCAAAACTAAAGCCCCATCAAAGTTTATTGGCTTTTTTTGGACCAGAAGGTGGGATTTCCCCAGATGAGATTCAACAATTTGAAAAATGGCAGTATCAACTTGTTGGCTTAGGACCTCGAATTTTACGTACTGAAACAGCACCATTGTATTTTTTAAGCGCTGTTTCTGTAATTTCCGAACTAAAATGATAAAATATATATAAATTTATTTAATATACGAACCAATCAAATTATTTTGTGGTTAAGGAGGTGGAATTAATGGCTAGTTTAAAAAGTTGGCAGCCAGAAGAAATTTTTAATAAAGTAGCTGAAAATATGACTCCTGAACAAGTTGATATAATTCAAAAAGCCTATGAATTTGCAGCGACTGCTCATGGAGATAATTTACGGGCTTCTGGAGAAAAATATATTACGCATGCAACTCAAGTAGCTGGAATTTTAGCTGACTTGAATATGGATCCAGTTACTGTTACAGCTGGATTTTTACATGACATTGTTGAAGATAGTAATGTTGAGTTAAGCGATGTACGAGAGTTGTTTGGTGATGATGTTGCTCTAATCGTTGATGGTGTAACTAAAATAAGCAAAATAAAGTATAAGTCAACTAAAGAACAATTAGCTGAAAATTATCGTAAATTATTATTGGTAATGTGCCAGGACATTAGAGTTATGATTGTTAAACTCGCTGACCGAATGGACAATATGGATACCTTAAATGAAAAGGATTCAAAAAGTCAAAAACGTTTTGCTCGTGAAACAATCGATGTTTATGCTCCAATTGCTGATCGTCTTGGAATGGGATCAGTTAAGTGGGAACTGCAAGATATGTCGCTTCGCTATTTAAATCCGGATGCTTACTATGAAATTGCTCATTCAATGAAGTCCAAAAGAGACCAGCGAGAAGCATATATTGCAAATGCAATTAAAGAAGTTCAAAACGCAATTACGGATTTTGATATTAATGCTGATATTTATGGTCGTCCTAAACATATTTATTCAATTTATAAAAAAATGGTTGATAAACATAAAAAATTTGCTGAAATTTATGATTTGTCAGCCATTCGGATTATCGTAGATACAGTAAAAGATTGTTATGCAGTTTTAGGTGCTATTCATGCTGAATGGAAACCAATGCCTGGACGTTTTAAAGATTATATTGCTATGCCTAAGTCTAACATGTATCAATCATTGCATACTACAGTTGTTGGTCCTGAAGGGAAACCGCTTGAGATTCAAATTAGAACTAAAGAAATGCATCAGATTGCTGAGTATGGAGTTGCTGCTCACTGGGCTTATAAAAAAGGGGAAACAGCAGAAGTTAAGAGTGACCAAAATAACGTTCAATTAAATTGGTTCAAGCGAATTATTGAAATTCAAGAAGAAACTGATAATGCTTCTGAATTCATGGATAGTGTTCAAGGAGATTTGTTTTCAGATCATGTTTATGCTTTTACTCCTAGTGGAGATGTGATGGAATTGCCTAAAGGAGCTGGACCTTTAGATATGGCATATGCCATTCATACTCAAGTTGGTGATAAAACTACTGGTGCACGAGTAAATGGTAAAATGGTTTCTCTTGATGATCAGATTAAAAATGGTGATATTGTTGAGATTATTACTTCCTCTAATTCAACGGGACCTGGCAAAGATTGGTTAGATTTGGTACATACAAATAGTGCTAAACATAAGATTAAGCTTTTTTTTAAAAAGGAAAATCGAGCTGAAAACATTAAAGCTGGGTCAGAAATATTAAATGATAATTTGGAAGAAACCGGGTTTGAAATTAATGAAATTCTAAGTAATGATAATTGGAATCGGGTTTTAGAAGAAATGCATTATCGTTCTAGAGACGATTTACTAGCGGCTTTGGGCTTTGGTGATATTCATGTTAACGGGGTAATAAATCGTTTTACTAGTAATCTGCGTAGTGAACAACAAAAAGATGAAGAAAAGCAGGCAGAAAAAGAATTGCTGGAACAGCATCAATCTTTTTCAACTAAAAATGAAGAGTTAAAAAATCATGGGAATCATCCAGCGAATAATGTTGTCATTGAAGGAATTGATAATGTTTTAGTAAGAATGGGTCATTGTTGTCTCCCAGTTCCAGGAGATAATATTGTTGGATACATTACTAAAGGTCGAGGAATTACAATTCATCGGGTAAACTGTAATAATATTGCTAATGATGATGGTAATCGAACGATTACTTCTCATTGGAGAAACATTCAAAATAATCAAATTGATTATCCAACAAAGTTAAAAATTGAAACTGATGATCGAAATGGAATTTTGAATGATATTATTAAAAAGATTAATAATAGTCCAGCTAAGTTAACTTCCATTGATGGTAAAGTACATGATGGGATTGCATTAACAGTTTCATTGGTAGTAAACGTTAAGAATATTTCTCAATTAGAGCAGGTTGTTGATACTATTAAGATGGTACCAGGTGTTGATACTGTCGAGCGAACTTTAAATTAAAGGATGATTACTGGTGAAATTAGTGATTCAACGGGTTAAACACGCAAATGTTGTTATTGAAAAAAAAGAGTACAGTTCAATTAATACTGGCTATATGATTTTAGTGGGCTCAGAAGAAGGAGACTCCCAAGCTGATGTGGATTATTTAGCTCATAAAGTGGCCAATTTGCGTATTTTTGAAGATGAACAAGGGAAAATGAATTTAAATATTAAACAAGTGAATGGTTCGATTTTATCTGTTTCACAATTTACTTTGTTGGCAGATATGACACATGGAAATCGACCTACTTTTAAAAAGGCTGGAGATCCAGTGACTGCAAAAAAAATGTATGAGGCCTTTAATCAAGCACTTTTAGCAGAAGGGCTTGCTGTTAAAACTGGTGTTTTTGGAGCTGATATGGATATTAATTTAGAAAATCATGGACCTGCAACTTTTGAACTTAATCACCGGGAGCAATAATCATGAAAAATTTTATTTGGGATTTTGATGGAACTCTTTTTGACACCTATCCATACATGGTAACAGCTTTTGCTAAAGCACTACGAAAAAATGGAATTGATCCAATTGAAATTAATCCGGATGAAATCTATGCACAAATGAGGATTCATTCATTAGGGTCTGCGATTATAAAATTTAGTGCATTGTATGGAATTGATCAAGAACGTTTATTAAAAGATTACCGGAATTATGAACAAGATGAAGTTAATTTAGCTAAGCCGTTTGAAAATGTAAAACAGGTTTTACAGTTAATCGTTGCTAATGGCGGGAAGAATGGATTATTAACACATCGAGATGATCAGGCCCTACATTTATTAGAAAAATATGATATAAAAAAACTGTTTACTGGTTTAGTAACTAGTAAACAGTCTTTTGCTCGCAAACCAAACCCGGAATCTCTGAATTATCTAATTAAAAAGATGAATTTAGAAGTAAATGAAACAGCAATGGTTGGAGATCGGGAATTAGATGTTGCTGCTGGCAATAATGCTGGGGTAATAACAATTTTGTTCGATTTTGATTATATGATTGAAAATGATGGCAATCCTGATTTTATTGTACATTCGATTAAAGAAATTATTCCTTTAATTAAAGGAACTCAAGATACTGTCTAATAAGGTTCCGTAGGTTTCTCCAAAAAGATATACATGCATCAACACGTAATAAAATTGATACCAGCCAACTCTTTTTTCGAATCCTGGTCTAAGTGGATAAGTATCATTATAACCACGGTAAAAGTCATCATTAAATCCGCCAAAAACAGTGGTGATACTTAGATCAAATTCACGATCTCCATAAAAAACATCGGGATCAATTAACATTGGTTGATGAGTAGTAGTGAAAATTGCATTTCCACTCCATAAATCACCATGTAAGAGACTAGGCTTAATTTTATGAGTTTGATCGTATTCAATGATTTGTTGTTTTAAAATTTGATAATGATGGTCGCGGGAATTATTCCAGCGGCCTTTTTCTTTAGCAAGCTTAATCAATGGTTCTAGTCGTTGATTAATAAAGAATTTAGACCAGCTATTTTGCCAGGTATTTATCTTAGGGAACTTTCCGACTGTAAAATCATTATCTAAACCAAAACGATTATGGTAAATTTGATGTACCTGAGCTACCATTTGTCCCAATTCGTATTGCTTACCGTTGCCAATATCTATCCAGGCTAAAATCAGAAAACCGTCATGTTCGATTTCCCCATAATCAATCACTGTGGGCACATTTGCGGCTTGTGACAATAATTTAATTCCTTCTACTTCGTGTGCAAAAAATTCTTTGCCACGATTAGGTTGAACTTTCAAAAACATACGACCTTCATCACTTATTATCTCATAAGAATCATTGATATCGCCTCCAGCAACCGGCTTTAAACTTTGGATATTTGTTAAAGGTAGTTGATATAACCATTGATCTGATAATTTTTTCATATAATGTCTCCTAATAATTTTTATTAATGTATTGATTAATTCCTTTAGTGACATCTGATGATACTCGTTGTTGATAATTTGGATTTTTAATCAATTTAAAGTCGTCATCATCATTAATATATCCCATTTCGAGTAAGACAGAAGGGACTGACACATCACGAATTACTAAAAAATCTCCTTTCATAATTCCACGATTATCTAATGGAAGATTATTCAAATTATGATTGATTTCAGTTGCTAGTTTCTGAGACTTGCCGTTATGATAATAATAACTAGTAAAACCAGATGCAGTGTTTTTATCATTTGATGAATCAAAATGAAAGCTCACGAATAAGTTAGCATGGTTATCAGTAGAAAATGAAGGGCGTTTAAATAAACTAACGGTTTTATCTGAGTTACGAACCATCACTACATTGGCCCCCGAATTACGTAATCGATTAGCAGTTTTTTGTGCAACCTTGAGAGTATAAGCCTTTTCTTGTTTATTATTATTGGATAATGCACCCGAATCACTTCCACCATGACCAGGATCTAAGACAATGGTTGCTTCTGATAGATTATTAGCACGCTTTAAATTGTGATTGTTTAACAACCATTCCGGGATCCACCCAATTTTATTTTGATTGTAAACTACTCTAACCCAGTTATCTTTGTGACTTAAAATTTGAACGTGTTCTCCATGATTAGCGATCCCAATTGTTTTATATGAAAGATTAGGTCCGTTTTTAATTTGAAGATTATCGCAAGGAACTTTAACATTATTTCTTAACAGTAAGATTCCTAGAATTAAGATAGTTAAAAGTGTTGTTATAATTGTGAAAGTTAAACCACGTTTATTGATATTAAACATATGCATGGGATTCCTTTATTTAGAAGTTATTTGTCATAATTAATGATATAACTTTTTGGGTTGTGTAACACTACTATCTAATAATAAATTAGCTTGACTTTTACACTTATTTTTATTAATCTGAAAATAATTAAAGTATGCCAATTATAATGAGTAGTAGATAAAGTTTGATTTTCAGAGAGCATTCGGTGCTGTGAGAATGTAATTCGGACTTATTGAAGATGCATTTAGGTTTAGCTAAATATAAAATTAAAGTAATAAAAAAGGTGGTACCGTGCTGATTGCGCCCTTGATGCAATTTAGTATGGTATTTTTTTGATTTATGAAGGGGTGGCTAAGTTGAAACGTACAACATATGCTGGAAAAACAAATGAAGATTTTTTAGATCAAGATGTAATTCTTGATGGCTGGGTAGCTAAAAAACGAAATTTAGGTAGCTTGATTTTTGTTGATTTAAGAGATCGTGAAGGGATTGTCCAATTAGTTTTTAACGAAAAGGATAATGAACATGCTTTTAAAGTCGCAGAAGCCATGAAGAACGAGTACGTTATTCAAATTAAAGGACGTGTTGTAGCACGTTCTGAAAAAGAAATTAATCCAGATTTATATACAGGAAAAGTTGAAGTTCATGTGACAGACGCTGAGATTTTGAGCAAATCCAAGCCAGTTCCTTTTGACATCAAAGATGATACAAATGCGTCTGGTGATTTACGTTTGAAGTATCGTTATCTCGATTTGCGTAGACCATATATGCAAAAGGGATTAATGATTAGAAATCGAATTTTACAAGCAACTCACAGTTATTTAGATGCAAATGGTTTTATTGATATCGAAACTCCTGATTTAACAGCGTCTACACCAGAAGGAGCACGCGATTACCTAGTTCCTTCACGGGTTTATCCGGGCTCGTTTTATGCTTTGCCACAATCTCCACAGCAATTTAAACAAATGTTAATGGGTGCAGGATTTGATCGTTATTATCAAATTGCCCGTTGTTTCCGTGATGAAGATTTGCGTGGCGATCGTCAGCCTGAATTTACTCAAATTGATTTAGAAACTTCCTTTATGAATCAGCAAGATATTGAGGACCTTACTGAAGGATTAATTCAAAAAGTTATGAAAGAAGCAGTTAATTATGACGTCAAACTGCCTTTTAAACGTATTACTTGGCAAGAATCAATGGATCGTTTTGGAACTGATCAGCCAGACACACGTTTTGAAATGGAATTAAAAGATGTTTCTGAGATTGTTAAAGATTCAGATTTTAAAGTTTTTACATCAGCAATTGAAAATGGCGGTCAGGTGAAAGCTATTGCAGTTCCTAGCGGAGCTAAAGAATACTCTCGAAAAGAAATTGATAAATATACTGAATATGTAAAACGATTTGGAGCTAAAGGTTTAGCTTGGATGAAGGTAACTGAAGATGGTTTTTCTGGTCCAGTAGCTAAATTCTTTAAAGATCCTGAAAAGATTACGCAAATTAAGCAACAAACCGGAGCTCAAACCGGAGATTTATTATTATTTGCAGCTGATCGCGCTAAGGTAGTTGCTGATACTTTAGGATATTTGCGAGTTGCAATTGCAAACGAACAAAATATGATTCCAGATGATAAATATAATTTCCTTTGGGTTGTTGATTGGCCATTGTTTGAATATGATGAGGGATCAAAACGCTGGACTGCAGCACACCATCCTTTCACAATGCCCAACGAAGGGTATGAACATTATCTTAATGAAGGAGAAGATCCTCATAAAGCTCATGCTCAAAGTTATGATATTATTTTAAATGGATTAGAACTCGGTGGTGGTTCGATTCGTATTCATACTCGTGAACTTCAAGAAAAAATGTTTAGAGCGCTTGGATTTACCAAAGAGAGTGCCGAGCGCCAGTTTGGCTACCTTTTACGTGCTTTAGATTATGGATTTCCTCCTCATGGTGGTTTAGCGATTGGTTTAGATCGCTTTGCGAGATTATTAGCACATCGAGGAAATATTCGAGATGTTATTGCTTTTCCTAAGAACTCTAAGGCGATTGATCCGTTGACTGACGCACCAACGCCCGTTGCTGCCAAACAATTGGATGAACTTGGCATTGAAGTTGAGAAAAAAGACGATAAAGAATAAATTAAATAGAAGGTTGCGAATCCCTGTAGCCTCCTATTTTTTTAATATCGTAAATGGTATACTGATTTGGGTTAATTAAACAAATTTAGAGGTTTTTTATATGAATGATGTACATAAAGTAATTAGGCGGCATCAAATTATTACAAAAATATCAACAGCATTTGCATATGCAACGTTAGTTTCAGTTGCAATGAACTTTTTTTGGACGCCTGGACATATTTATTCGTCTGGGGTTACTGGGTTTGCTCAACTTTTAACTACTGTAACACAGCGTTATATGCCATTTACAATTTCAACTGCGGTTGGTTTATTTGTTTTAAATGTTCCTTTATTATTATTGGCTTGGAGAAAGATTGGTCATCAGTTTGCTATCTTTACGTTTCTTTCGGTTATCTTAGCCAGTATTATGATTCAGATTTTGCATCCGCTAACTTTAACTTCTGATCCTTTAATTTGTGCTATTTTTGGTGGTGCGGTAAACGGTTTTGGGACGGGATTAGCGTTGAAAAATCAAATTTCAACTGGTGGATTAGATATTTTAGGAATTGTAATCCAAAGAAAAACTGGTAAATCAATTGGAACGATAAATATTATTTTTAATTTGTTCATTGTACTTTCTGCTGGTTTTATGTATGGATGGCCGCATGCTTTCTATTCTGCAATCGGTTTGTTGGTTAATGCAAAAACAATGGATTTAACCTATACTAGACAGCAAAGAATGCAGGTTATGATTGTGACGGATGTTCCTAAAACGGTAGTCGGAAGTATTCAAAATCATTTACGTCGTGGAATTACAATTGTTCATGGAGCTGAAGGAGCTTATAATCATCAAAAGAAAACAATCTTATTTACGGTTATTTCACGCTATGAAAAAAATGAAATGGATTTAGCTCTTCAAGAATCAGATCCGCATGCCTTTGCAGTTGCTGTTGATGTTGATGAGGTATTTGGGCACTTCTATGAAAACAAACCCAAGTAAAATTGATAGTCTAAAAATAATAATTAAAATTTTAAAAATTGGTGGGTTAAAATGAAGTTTATTTATGTTTGGTTTATACGTATTATTTCAGCATTATTTTATTTCAGACCAAAAAAGAATGTTTATTATATTATGAGTTATGACAGTAATTTACATTTACTTAAACGGATTGCGGCAGAAATTCCTGATGGACAAAAGTTGGTAGTTTTCTATAACCCACGAGTTTTGGTAGCTGCGTATGATTTAAAAGCATTCGGAATTAAAGCGATTCCATTAAAAAATAGTTTTGGTTTTGCTTTATTGCATATTCCTAGTTTAATGACTGCTCGCTTGGTTTTTTGTGATAATTATTATGCATTTATGGCTGGAATTTTACCATCTAAAAAAATGAAGATTGTTCAATTATGGCACGCAGATGGAACCATTAAGTGTTTTGGTTTTGAAAATCCAGCAAATGCTTATGAATCATTTTTAAAGAAACATCGTCACCAAACTTTTTATAACCACATTGATAATTTTGTAGTGGCATCCAAAGCTATGGGACACGTTTTCCAAAATAGTTGTCGACAAAGTTTTGATAAAATGAAATTTTTAGGGTTTACTAGATCTGATCGTTTGTTTAGTGATCGTTGGATTAATACAGTACGAAATCGAATTTACTTAGCTAATCCTGAATTAAAAGGGAAACGAGTTATTTTATATGCACCAACATTTCGTCCTGGAGATAGTGTTAACCCACCTCAAGGAACTATTGAAGCCTTGGCATCTGATCCAAATGCAATGGTTGCGGTTAAACTGTATCAAGAGGTTGATCGAAATAAACTTAAATTAGACCAATTTAATCATAAAAATGTTCGAATTTATGACGAATTCTCAATCACTGACTTGATGACAATTGCTGATACATTTGTGACGGATTATTCTTCGTATGCATTTGATTTTAGTTTGTTGCCTCAAGCAAAATCAATGTTGTTTTTTATGTATGATATGAAAGAATATGAAAAGAATCCAGGAATTCAAAATGGATTTGAAAATTGGCTTCCCAGTAAGCCTATTACCACGGTTTCAGATTTATCACAAGCAATTAAGGCGCATGAAACCATGAACTTTGATAAATTTAATCAAATGTGGAACACGTATAACGATGGAAAAGCATATAAACGTGTGATTGATAAATATGTACTTTGTCAGGAAAACGCCGCGGAGGATCATGATGAATAATAATGAGTTTTTAATCGGTTCACATGTAAGTATGAAGTCACCAAAAATGTTTTTGGGTTCGGCTGAAGAAGCAAAAAATGATGATGAAAATGTATTTATGGTATATACAGGTGCCCCTCAGAATTCACGACGGAAACCAATTTCAGAATTGAATATTCCTGCTGGAAAAGAATATATGCAGAAAAATGGTTTGTTAGAAGTTGTAGTACATGCTCCATATATTATTAATTTAGGTAATACAAAAAAACCACAAAGTTTTCACTTTGCAGTTGATTTTTTAAAAAAAGAAATTGAACGAGCAGATGCAATGGGGGCTACTCAGATTGTGTTACATCCCGGAGCACATGTTGGTGCTGGCGTTGAAGCAGGATTACAGCAAGTGATTAAAGGTTTAAATGAAGTTATTACACCTGACCAAAATGTACAGATTGCCCTTGAAACCATGGCAGGAAAAGGTACTGAATTAGGAACAACTTTTGAACAGCTCGCTGAAATCATTGCCGGAGTTGATTTAAATGATAAATTGTCAGTTACTTTTGACACTTGTCATACTTATGATGCTGGATATGACGTTAAAAATGATTTTGATGGGGTTATGCACCAATTTGATCAGATAATTGGATTGGATCGTTTAAAAGTTGTTCATTTAAATGATGACAAAAATCCTATGGGAAGCCATAAAGATCGACATGCTAATATTGGTTTCGGAACAATTGGTTTTAATGCTTTAGACTATATTGCACATTATCAAAAATTAGCAGCGGTTCCTAAAATTATGGAAACAGCACCAATTAAAATTAATGATAAAGTTAAAATCGATCCACATAAATATGAAATTGCAATGCTTCGATCACAACAATTTGATCCGGATATGATTAAGAAAATTGAGGCGAGTGCAAGTGTTTAGTTAATTATCTTGATGAAGACTTTCAGTAATGATAGTTGCTGTTTCTTCAATTGATTTGTTGTGAACATTAATGCATAAACAACCAATTTTTCGATAAAGGTTCTTGGCATAGTCAAGTTCCTTTTTTATATTTTCAGGGTCCGAGTAGGTAGTTTCGCCATCTAATCCATATTCTTTCATTCGTAACGAGCGAATTTTGTGTAATTTTGAAACGGAGTTGGTTAAGCCAAATATTTTTTTGGGATTCAAATCCCAAATCTCTTTTGGAAGCTGAATGTTAGGTCCAATTGGAACATTGGCCACTTTGAAACTTTCATTTGCTAAGTATAGAGATAGTGGAGTTTTGGATGTTCTAGATACTCCTAAAATAACAATATCTGCTTTTTTTAAGTTTTCAGGATGACGTCCATCATCATTGTGGACCGTGAATTCAATTGCTGCAATACGTTTGAAGTAGGCAGCATTTAAATCATGAACTAATCCTGGTACTTCAGCAGATGATTCGTTTAATCTGTGTGAAATGATTTCAATCGGTTTTTGAATACAACCAAAACTAGCTAACTGATTATCCTGAGAAAATTGAGTGACCATATCACTTAGTTCTGGATTTACTAAAGTATGAAAAATGATTGCATTATTTTCTTTAGCTAGTTTGAGAATTCCATTTAGAATCGATTTAGTTTGAATAAATGGATACTGACTAATATTGGCATAAGCTTCTGGAAATTGAGCAGCAGCAGTTTTGGCAATTGTTGTACCGGTTTGTCCACTTGAATCGGAAATTATAAAAATATTGTATGTTTGTTTCATTAATTTACTCCTTAAAATATATATTATTATTTGTAGTATAAACTATTTTCAGTTATTAATAATAATCTATAACTTGTCGTTGACGTGCCAAATTTCATAGGTTATAATTAAAACTGTTAAGTGGAACTTACTTAATACTATTTGAGCTCGGAGGGAGGGATTTTTAAATGTCAAAAACAGTTGTTCGTAAGAACGAATCTCTTGATGATGCTCTTCGTCGCTTTAAACGTACCGTTTCAAAAAGTGGTACTCTCCAGGAATTTCGTAAGCGTGAATTTTATGAAAAGCCTAGTGTAAAACGTAAATTAAAATCTGAAGCAGCACGTAAACGTAACAATAAAAAGAAACGTCGTAGTTTCTAATGAAAAGAGCAATCGTGAGATTGCTTTTTTTTTGGAAGTAAATTGAATATAAAAGGAGATATTAAAATGGATTTAGTTCAACAATTAAATGATGATTTAAAAGATGCAATGAAAAAAGGTGAAAAAGAAAAATTATCGATTGTAAGAATGTTAAAAGCCGGTATGATGAATGAAAAAGTTAAACTTGGTCATGATTTGTCAGATAGTGAAGCAGTAGAGGTAGTTAACCGTGAAATTAAGCAACATAAAGATTCGATTGAGCAATTTACAGCTGGAAAACGCGATGATTTAGTTAAAGAACAAACTAAAGAACTAGATATTTTGAAAAAATACGCTCCTAAACAACTTTCGCCTGCTGAAGTAAAAAAAGTCGTTGAAGAAACAGCCAAACAATTAGGCACTAAAAGTAAAAGTGACTTTGGGAAATTAATGGGTGCCGTAATGGGTAAACTCAAAGGAAAAGCTGATGGAAACGATGTAAAAAAGGCAGTTAATGATACTTTAAGCTAAAGTTGAAAGATTATAAATATAGGTATTGCTTTTTTAAAGCTAGATAATATGCTAAAATTTAGGCAAATTATTACAAAGGAGATATGTTTGATTGGTTGAAAAATTTGAATATCAGAAACAAATGACACTTAGTAATCCTAATGACCAAAATAATCTATTTGGTACTCAAGATTCATTTATTAATGTTTTAGAGAATGGATTAAGTACGTCAATCCGCTACTCTAGTGGAGTGATTAAAATAGAAGGCCATGATGAAAAAAATGTTCAATTAACTCACGATATTCTATTAAATATGCTCAAATTAATTCATGCTGGTATTAATTTAAACGAAAGTGATTTTGTTTCGGCACTCAATATGGCGCGAAATGGTAATATTTTTGCTTTACCAGACTTATATAATCAAGTTTTAATTAAAGATAATAAAGGAAAACCAGTTCGAGTTAAGAACTTTGGACAAAAACAATATATTCAAGCAATCAAGCAACATGATATTACCTTTGGAATTGGTCCCGCTGGAACTGGGAAAACTTATCTAGCGGTAGTAATGGCAGTTGCAGCTTTAAAAAAGGGACAGATTGACAAAATTGTTTTAACGCGTCCGGCTGTTGAAGCTGGTGAGAGTTTAGGATTTTTGCCTGGCGATTTAAAAGAAAAAGTGGATCCATATTTACGTCCTTTGTATGACTCGTTGTATGCCATTTTAGGAAGAGATCATACAGATCGCTTGTTAGATCGTGGTGTAATTGAAATAGCTCCGTTAGCTTATATGCGTGGAAGAACATTAGATAATGCATTTGTTATTCTTGATGAAGCTCAAAATACGACCAATCAACAAATGAAAATGTTTTTAACTCGACTAGGATTTGGATCAAAAATGATTGTTAATGGTGATATTCAACAAATTGATTTAAAAGGTCATATTCCAAGTGGATTAGTTACTGTTCCTAATATTTTAAAGGACATTAAAAATATTGAAATTGTTCGTTTAAATGCTGATGATGTGGTTAGAAATCCAGTAGTAGCGAAAATTATTACTGCTTATGAAAATCATGATAAAGCATAATCAGAGGAGTATAAATGGATTTAGAAATTAATGATATTACTAATGAAAAAGTTGATGCTAATCAACCTAAATTAATTAAAAAAATATTAGACTATGCTGCTGATTATTTAAATTTAAAAGAAAATACAGAAATGTCTGTGACTTTAGTTAATAATGACAAGATTAGGGAAATTAATCGTAAATATCGTGATGTAGATCGAGCAACTGATGTAATAAGTTTTGCGATTGAAGACCAAGATAATGATGAATTTCCAGTTTTTATGAGCGACGAAATGAAAGCAGAAATCCCAGAAAATCTTGGAGATATTTTTGTTAGTATGGACAAAGTTAAAGAACAAGCAGATTTTTTAGGACATTCTGAAGATCGTGAACTAGGATTTTTAATTGTCCATGGTTTTTTGCATTTAAATGGCTATGATCACATTGATCCTAAAGATGAAGCAGTAATGTTTCCATTGCAAAGGAAGATTTTAGACTCTTATGGACTCAAAAAATAAATACCAAACTAGTAAAAATAAAGATTTCTTCCAAGCTTTAAGTCATGCTTGGGACGGATTGAAAATTATTTTTACCAAAGAAAATAATTTCAAATCTCATTTAGTTACCACAGGTTTTATTTTAGTTGCTGGAATTATTTTTCAAGTTGGCTTTAATAATTTTATGTGGTTATTATCAGCTTGTTTTTTAGTACTTAATGCTGAAGTTATTAATACATTGTTTGAATATTTAGTAGATTTAGTATTGGGAAATAAATACGATCCATTGGCAAAGAAAATAAAAGATGTAGCTGCGGGTGGAGTCTTATTAACTTCGCTTTTTGCAGTTATTATTGGATTAATAGTGTTTAGTCCAGTTTTAACTTCAATATTTAAAGCATTTGTTAATAGTTAATGAAAGAAAAAGGTAAATGATGGATAAAGCAAAAGATTTTAAATCAGGATTTGTAGCAATCGTAGGACGACCAAATGTTGGCAAATCAACTTTTTTGAATCGAGTTGTAGGACAAAAAGTTGCTATTATGAGTGACAAGGCTCAAACAACTCGTAACAAAATTCAAGGCGTTTTCACTACTGCGGACACTCAAATTGTTTTTTTAGATACGCCTGGAATTCATAAACCTAAAAATAAATTAGATGAATATATGGATAATTCTGCATTGTCATCATTAAAAGAAGTAGATGCAGTTTTATTTATGGTAAGTGCAACAGAAACTAGAGGGGCTGGAGACAACTATATTATTGATCAGCTTAAAAAAGTTGATGCTCCGGTTTATTTAGTAATTAATAAAATTGATGAGATTAATCCAAATGAATTACTTCCCATTATGGATACTTATAAACGTGCCTATGATTGGAAAGATGTTTTTCCGATATCAGCTTTAAAGGGAAACAATGTTGATGATTTATTAGATGACATTAGTAAAAATCTACCAGAAGGGCCGCAATATTATCCTGATGATCAGGTTACTGATCATCCTGAGCGTTTTATTGTCCAAGAGATAATTCGAGAAAAGATTTTAGAAAATACACGACAAGAAATTCCACATTCTGTAGCTGTTTACGTGGAGGGTATGAAGCCAAATGAAAATGGCAAGTTACAAATTGAGGCTTCTATTATTGTTGATCGAGTAGGACAACGCGGTATTATTGTTGGTAAAGGTGGCGCAAAATTAAAATATATCAGCATTGGGGCCAGACGAGAGATTGAAAAACTGCTGGGAAGCAAAGTAAATCTTAAATTATGGGTTCGTGTTCAATCTGGCTGGCGTGATAAAGATAGTGCTTTAAATAATTTGGGTTATAGTGAAAAAAATGATTATTAATTAAGGTGATTTTAGTGGTAAATACTAAAAGTAAATCATTTCATGGCATTTTGCTTTATCGTAAAAACTACCGAGAACGTGATATGTTAGTTAAATTTTTTACTGCGGAAGCTGGCAAAAAAATGTTTTTTGTAAGAGGTGCAAGTAAAGCAAATTTTAAAATGGCCGGCGATATTTTGCCTTTTAGTTATGGGACTTATGAGGGAACCCTAAAAAAGGATGGGCTTTCATACATTGATAGTGCCAATAGTGTAAAACATTTTAATCAAATTAGTGATGATATTTATTTGAATGCTTATGCTACTTATATCATGAGTTTGATTGATGCAGCATTTGATGATGGGGTCCCTAATTCAATTTGGTTTGATAAATTATTTTATGCTTTAAATTTGATTAATAATGGATTTGATGCGCAAATCATTACAAACATTATTGAAATTCAATTACTTCCAATTTTTGGGGTGGCACCAGACTTTAAGCATTGTGCTGTTTGTGGCCAACAAAGTCAAATTTATGATTATTCAGAAAAATACGGTGGATTAATTTGTCAAAATGATTTTCATCTTGATCCATATCGAATGCATTTGGATCAACGAACAATTTATTATTTATGTCTTTTTTCAGTTATTGATTTAAATAAAATTGAAAACATTAAAGTTAATGAGGTTACAAAAAATAAGTTACGACAAGTAGTTGATAAAATTTATGATAATTCAGTTGGTTTGAATTTGAAAAGTAAAAAGTTTCTTAATCAGATGCGTAAATGGGAAATCAAACCCAATTGATTAATATTCGTTGACTGTTTGTTGTATGAAAATTATAATGTAATTAATTAAATATTTGACACAGATGAAAGAAAACTATTATTGATTATAATTTCAGCGAGACCATGGTAGTGTGAGATGGTTGTTATGAATGATAGTTGGCGCTTTTTAAGTCAATAAGTTTCGAGTTGCTGATTAATTTCAGAAATAGGGTGGAACCGCGACTAAATCGTCCCTATGCATGAGTTTTATTACTTTTGCATAGGCTTTTTTATTTGTTTGTTAAAAGGGGGATTTAAAATGGCAAAAACAATGTCGGTTCAAGATATTGCTAGTACTTTAAAATCATACTGGAGTCAACAGGGATGCATGATTATGGATGCTTATGACACAGAAAAAGGGGCAGGAACAATGAGTCCCTTTACATTTCTGCGAGCTGTAGGTCCAGAACCTTGGAACGTTTGTTACGTTGAGCCGTCCAGACGTCCAGCTGATGGTCGTTATGGGGAAAATCCTAATCGATTGTATCAACATCATCAATTTCAAGTTTTAATGAAACCTTCTCCAGATAACATTCAAGATTTGTACATTGATTCATTAAAAAAACTAGGGATTAATCCTTTAGAACATGATATTCGCTTTGTAGAAGATAACTGGGAAAATCCATCAATGGGTTGTGCCGGTGTTGGTTGGGAAGTTTGGCTTGACGGGATGGAAGTAACTCAATTTACTTATTTCCAAGTTGTTGGTGGAATTCAAATGAATCCAGTTTCCGTAGAAATTACTTATGGGATGGAAAGATTAGCTTCTTATATTCAGGATGTTAATAATGTGTTTGATTTAGAGTGGTCAAATGGAGTTAAATATGGTGATATTTTCAAAGAGCCAGAATATGAACATTCCAAGTACAGTTTTGAAGAAAGTGACCAAGAAATGCTTCATAAATTATTTGATGCATATGAAAAAGAAGCACAACGTCTAATTAAAGAAGGCTTAGTTCATCCTGCATATGATTATGTTTTAAAATGTAGTCATACTTTTAATTTGTTAGATGCCCGGGGAGCTGTTTCTGTTACCGAACGTGCTGGCTATTTATCACGAATTAGAAAAATGGCACACGGCATTGCCCAGGCTTTTGTAAAAGAGCGTCAAAAACTAGGATTTCCACTAATTAAGAATGAAGCTACTCGTGAAAAAGTGCTTGAAGAATACGCTAAAAAAAATCAACAAGAGAAAAAAAGAAAACAAAAAAAGAATAAGGGGGATAAAAAATAATGACACGTAATTTTCTATTTGAAATTGGGCTGGAAGAAATGCCAGCTCCTGTTGTTACCCCAAGTATCAATGAATTAGCTGAAAAAGTTGAAAAATATTTAACTGAAAATCGAATTTCGTTTGATAAAGTTAAAAAGTATTCAACTCCACGTAGATTAGCGGTTGAAATCTCTGGTTTATCAGAAAAACAACCTGATATAGATGAAGAAGCTAAAGGTCCAGCCAAAAAAATTGCAGTTGCTGATGATGGCAGTTGGAGTAAGGCTGCCATTGGTTTTGCTAAAGGACAAGGATTGGAACCTGATAGCATTACTTTTAAGGATGTTAAAGGAACTGATTATGCATTTGTTAATAAACATGTCACGGGTAAACCGGTTGAAGATATCTTGCCTGGCTTAGTTGATGTAATTAAGTCAATGAACTTTCCTACTATGATGAAATGGGGGGCTAATAAATTCCATTTTGTTCGTCCAATTAAATGGCTTGTTGCTTTATTAGATGATGAAGTAATCCCAATGCAGATTGTAAATGTCAAATCAGGCAGAACCACTCAAGGCCAACGTTTCTTGGGAAGCCCTATCAATTTAAATAATGCTAATGATTATGAAAATGATTTATTAAAGCAATTTGTAATTGCTGATTCGGATAAACGAAAAACTAAAATTAAAAATCAAATTGATACAATTGCAAAAGAAAATGATTGGAAAGTCAACATTGATCCCGATTTGCTTGAAGAAGTTAATAACTTAGTTGAATGGCCAACTAGTTTTTCTGGTAAGTTTGACAAACGTTTTTTGAATATTCCTCGTGAAGTCTTAATTACTTCTATGAAAACTCATCAGCGTTTTTTCTATGTTGAAGATCAAAGTGAAAATTTACTGCCTGATTTTATTTCAGTTCGAAATGGTAATTCTGAGTACTTGGATAATGTAATTGAAGGAAATGAAAAAGTTTTGGCAGCTCGCTTATATGATGCTGCATTCTTTTATGAAGAAGATCAAAAAAATAGCATTGATTACTTTGTCAATAAGTTAAAAGATGTTAGTTTTCATGATAAAATTTCCTCAATGTACGAAAAGATGCAACGGGTACAAGTTATTGCACAACTGATTGCTAATCAAGTTGGGCTTAATCAAAAACAAATTGATTTGTTGCAGCGTGCGGCTGAAATTTATAAATTTGATTTAGTAACTGGGATGGTTGGCGAATTTTCTGAACTTCAAGGTATTATGGGAGAAAAATATGCACTTTTGAATGGAGAAGATCCTGCTGTTGCAACAGCTATTAGGGAACACTACATGCCTATTTCTGCTAATGGTAAACTTCCCGAGACAAAAATTGGTGCCATTTTAGCAGTTGCTGACAAGTTAGACAGTATTTTGACTTTCTTCGCTGCAGGAATGATTCCAAGTGGTTCAAATGATCCATATGCTTTAAGAAGACAAGCAACTGGAATTGTACGCATTATCGCACAGCAACAATGGGATTTGCCAATGACCACTTTAATGCAAAATGTGATTAATGATGAAACAAAAGCAGATGTATTGCCTAAAGTCGATCAAAGTAAAGTTATTAATGATGTCGTTAAATTTATGAAAGATCGTATCAAACGATATTTAGAAGGCAAAGATGTTAGTTATGATTTAATTAATGCAGCTGTTTTGTCATCTAGTACAGATATTTTTTATAATATTAAAAGTGCCGATACTTTAAGTAATCATCAACATGATGATAATTTTAAGTCAACAATTGAAGCTTTAACTCGAGTTACTAGAATTGCTACTAAGAGTGATTTTAAATCAGATGATTTATTTGTTGATCCAGCATTGTTTGAAAATGATTCTGAGTTAAAAATGAATGCTGCTGTTGATAAATTAAGCTCTGATTTTATGGAATTAGATGCAAATAGTGCATATATTGAGTTATCTGATTTGCGCGACACAATTGACGATTACTTTGATAAAACCATGATTATGGCGAAAGATGAAACTGTAAAAAATAATCGATTAAAAGAGTTAACTAAACTTTCAAAATTAATTATTCATTTTGCCGATGTAGAAGAAATAATGGTTAAATAATAAAATCGAAATTAGTTAGTTGGTGATGATATTCATGGCTAAAATTCCTGAAGAATTTGTCGAAAAAGTACGTGAAAAAACAAATATTACTGATGTAGTTGGTAAATATGTTCAATTAAAAAAATCCGGGAAAAACTATTTTGGGTTATGTCCATTTCACGAAGAACGGACACCTTCTTTTTCGGTCAATGAAGAAAAACAAATTTTTCACTGTTTTAGTTGTGGACGGGGCGGAAATGTTTTTACATTTTTGATGGATTTACAAGGTCTTTCTTTTCCTCAAGCAGTAGAAGAAGTTGCTAAAGATGATGGAATTGAGATTCCAACTGATGCAACTTGGAATAAGGAATCACCAAAACAAGCCTCCGTTAAGCCATTGATAGATGTGCAAGAAAAAGCTGCTAAACTTTACCATCATATTTTAGTAAACACTAAACTTGGCGAGTCTGCACTTGAATATTTACATCAGCGTAAAATCAGTGATGAAATGATTGAAACATTTAATTTGGGGTTTGCTCCTGAAGAACGTATTTTAAAGCCTTTCTTTGCTGAAAATAAAACGGATTATCAATTGTTACGTAAATCAGGTTTATTTACTGAAAATACTTCCGGAGATTTGCGTGATTGGTTTGTTGGTAGATTAATGTTTCCTATTAGAAATACTTCTGGAGCTACGATTGGTTTTTCAGGTCGACTATTACAAAAAAATGATGATTTACCTAAATATTTAAATAGTCCTGAAACTGAAATTTTTAACAAACGAAGAATTGTTTATAATTTTGATTTGGCTCGACCTAACATTAGAAAAGATCATGATTTAATTTTATTTGAAGGTTTTATGGATGTGATTTCTGCATATCAAGCTGGAGTAAAAAATGGGGTTGCCTCCATGGGAACCAGCCTTACCAACGAGCAAATTTATGATTTTAATCGAGTTACTGATCATGTTTATGTTTGTTATGATGGCGATACACCTGGACAAAAAGCGACCAATCGTGCAGTTGATTTACTTTCTAAAGAGGGACATTTTAATGTTGGAGTAATTCAAATGCCCAACGGGATTGATCCAGATGAGTACCGTCGCGGACAGGGATCTGAAGCATTTCAAAAAGTGATTATAAACGGTCGCGAGCCAATTATTAAGTTTAAAATTAATTATTTGCGTTCACAATATAATCTTTCTAATGAAGAAGATAAATTAGAATATGTTGATCAAGTACTACATTTGATTGCAAGTTTAGATAATCCGGTTGAACAGGATTTATATTTGAATGAGATTGCGACGACTTTGGATTTGAGTATTGAAAGTTTAAAAACTCAAGTAAATCGGTTTCAAAAATCTTTCTCAAAACAAAATGTGCGTGAAAAGATTCAAAAATCTAATCACAATACGTATCCACAAGTTTTAAATAAAAATACACAGAAGTATTCTCAAGTTGAAAGTGCTGAAAGACAGTTATTAAGTGCCATGTTATTAGATTCTGATGTTTGGACACGAGTAAATAACATTTCAGGATTTAATTTCATTCATGACGATTATCAGCAACTCTATATGTTTGCACAAGAATTTTTTAAGCATCATGATGATTATCATTCATCAGAATTCAGTGATTTTGTTGGAGAACGTAAATTACAGTCAATTCTAGCTGAAATTGAAATTGATGATGATTTTAGTCAGCATAATAATAAAGGTATTGATGATTGTGTTAAAATAATAATGGAAGATGCACCGCTTAATGAACAAATCAAGCAAATCAAAGCTGATTTTGATAATGCCAAACAACTTGGTGATGAAATGCAACAACTGAAATTAGCAAGTGAAATTATTGAGCTTCAAAGAAAATTACAACAATTAAAATCGTCTGAAAATTAATGGGAGGTTATAAAATGGCAGAACGAAAAGCTAAAAAAGAAAAAGAATTAAAAAAATCTACTCCCGAACCAAAAAGTAAAACTCAGTCTAAAAAAGCTAAAACTACTAAAGCGTTAAAAAAAGAATTTGATAAAGATGGCTATAAAAAAGTTTTTGATGTTTTAAAAAAGAAGTATAAAAAGATCGGTCACATTACCTATAATGTTCTTCAACAAGAATTACAAGTTCCATTTGATTTAAGCAGAAAACAAATGGATGAATTGATGGAAAAAATTGAAGATTCTGGGATTAGCATTGTTGATGAAAATGGTGAGCCGGATGCGCGTGCTTTAAAGGCTGCTAAAAAGGTTACTCAAAAAGAACTTAAAAATGCATCTAATTCTAAAGGTGTTAAGATTAACGATCCAGTTCGAATGTATTTAAAAGAAATTGGACGTGTGCCTTTATTAACTGCTGATGAAGAAGTTCAGCTTGCACTTCGAATTGAGCAAGGTGATGAATCAGCTAAACAAGAATTAGCAGAAGCTAACTTACGACTAGTTGTTTCAATTGCAAAACGTTATGTAGGACGTGGAATGCAATTTCTTGATTTAATTCAAGAGGGAAACATGGGTTTAATGAAAGCTGTTGAAAAATTTGATTATCACAAAGGATTTAAATTTTCAACATACGCTACTTGGTGGATTAGACAGGCAATTACTCGAGCAATTGCTGACCAAGCCCGAACAATTCGAATTCCAGTTCATATGGTTGAAACCATTAACAAACTGATTAGAGTTCAAAGACAATTACTTCAGGATTTGGGTCGTGAACCTTTACCAGTTGAAATTGGTGCCGAAATGGATATGCCAACTGCCAAAGTTAGAAATATCTTAAAAATATCTCAAGAACCAGTCTCACTTGAAACTCCTATTGGTGAAGAAGATGATTCTCATTTAGGGGACTTTATTGAAGATAAGGATGCTACTAGTCCAGAAGATCATGCTTCCTATGAATTATTAAAGGAGCAGTTAGAAAGTGTTCTTGATATGCTGACTGACCGTGAAGAAAATGTTTTACGACTTCGGTTTGGTTTAGACGATGGGAGAACTAGAACCCTTGAAGAAGTTGGAAAAGTTTTTGGAGTTACGCGTGAACGAATTAGACAGATAGAAGCTAAAGCATTACGCAAATTAAGACATCCTTCTAGAAGTAAACAATTAAAAGATTTCTTAGATTAAATAAAAAACAGAGATCCCAAAGGGTCCCTGTTTTTTATTCATACATAGTTAGGAGTAATTAAATGGATGCTAGGAATTTATCAAAACGAATGCAGGCGGTTGCAGATTTAGTGCCAGCAGCTAAAACGATTGCTGATATTGGGTCTGATCATGCCTATTTACCTGCTTATTTGTTACTAAACGGGATCATCCAGTTTGCTATCGCTGGAGAAGTGAGAAAAGGCCCATTAAAAAATGTAACACTAGAAATTGAACGATTACAGCTTCAAGGAAAAATGGAAGCAAGACTCGGTGATGGATTAGATGTTATTCATGCAAATGACCAAGTGGAAGTTATTACTATTGCAGGGATGGGTGGTGAATTAATTACTAAAATTTTAGAACGAGGAATAGATAAGTTAAATTCTGGAACAACATTAGTTTTACAACCTAATGTGGATGAAAATATCTTAAGATCCTGGTTAATGAAACATAATTTTAAAATTATTGCTGAAAATATAGTAGTTGATGCTAATCATTACTATGAAATGATAAAGGCGCAATATTGTTTTGAACAAGTCGTTTATAGTAAAACCGAGTTAGATTTTGGTCCGATTTTAAAACAACAACAAAGTCCAATTTTTAAAGCAAAATGGAATCATCGTTTAAAGAAAAATAATGAAATTTTAGCTAAACTAAAGAAGTCTAATACTCATCCCGTTACTAAAATAAAAAAGTTGGAATCATTCAAATCTGAAATGGAGGATGTTTTAAATGACTAGCGTTAATGATATTATTACTCGATTTGAAAAATTTGCTCCATTAGCTTTACGTGAAGATGGAGATCCAACTGGCTTTCAAATTGGATCTAAAAAAAATATTGTGCACAAAATGATGACTACTTTAGATGTGAGACCAGAAATAGTTCAAGAAGCAATTAATAAGCATGTTGATTTTATTTTTGCTCATCACCCAGTAATGTTTAGACCGGCAAAAAATTTGGATTTGTCAAATCCTCAAAATAAAATGTATGCCGATATTTTAAAAAACAATATTACTGTTTATGCTGCTCATACAAATTTAGATAATGCTAATGGTGGAATGAATGATTGGTTAGCAGAAACAATAAAATTACAAAATGTTAAAGGATTAGTTTTACATGATACTAATATTAATGGAATAAATCATTATATGGGGCGGATTGGTAATCTATCTCATTCCATGAGTGTGCGAGAATTAAGTGAATTATGTAAGAAAGAATTTAAGGTTTCTGGATTGCGATTAGTGACGAATGACGTAAATCACTTGATTAAGCGTGTAGCTATTTTGGGTGGTAGCGGTGGGAAATTTTATCCTATTGCTTTAAAAAAAGGAGCGGATTTGTATATTACTGGTGACCTTTATTATCATACTTCTCAAGATATGCTAGCTTATGGATTAGATGCTATTGATCCTGGTCACCATATTGAAAGTATTTGTAAAGTTAAATTACAGACAATATTTCAAAAGTGGAATCAAGAAAATGATTGGAAAATTGAAGTAATTACTTCTGAGATTAATACAGATCCATTTACATTTGCATAAAAAAAGAGCCTGATTTAATTATCAGGCTCTTTTAATTTAATTAAGGCTTCATTACTAATTTGAGTAAGTTAACTCCGAAAATAGCGATTATGGCTCCTACAATTGCAACATTAATCGCAATTGTTTTAGAAAATGGAACTTGGACTAAAGCTGATCCAATATAACCAATAATTTCTCCGTAAACAATACCCCAAAATAAAGTTGTTAAGTTAGCAGCAATTATTCTCATCGTATTAACACCCCTTACTTAATAGTAGTTTATCACTATTTTTATCAAATGCAATTAAGTCGTGCTTATCAAGCAAAAGTAGTTTATTTGTTATAATTGAAATAATATAAATGGAAGGAAGCGTTGCTAATGTCATATTCTTTATTGCAAAACATTAGTTCTTATAGTTTATTGCAGAGCACTAATACTTTACCAAAATTGGTTAATACTGCTAAGGATAAAGGATACACAGCGCTTGCTTTAACGGATAAGAATGTAATGTATGGGGCAGTTGCATTTTACAAAGAAGCTAGTAAGCATGGAATTAAACCAATTATTGGATTAACATTATCAATTCAAGGAACATTTCTTTCAGAACATTCTTTTGATTTGGTACTACTTGCTAAAGATCAACTTGGATATCAAAATTTAATGCGACTATCTACCTTGACCATGACAAATGATTCACCACTTAAACTAGAACAAGTAGGAAAACTATTACACCATTTGTTTGTTTTGTTACCTGAAACTAGTGAAGCCAGTTCCTTAGTTACTTATGATCGATCAGACGATGCATTTACTTATATCAATGAGTTAAAACGACTAGTAGATGATAATGCAGTAAAGCTAGGAATTACTGATGATTTTGAAAATAATCAATTCCAACAAAAAAAGGAACTAAGTCAAAATACACAAATTGATTTAGTAGCGTTAAACCCGGTTTCTTATTTAAAGGCACATGATTATTTTAATACGAAAGTTTTAAAAGCTATTGAAGCTGGGACAGTTTTAAATAATATTTCTGAGCAAAAAAATGATTTAGGTCATGATTGGTTGAGAACTCAAAAAGAAACTGAAGCTCGTTATTTAAATCATGATTTAGAATCTGCTTTAAATGTAAATGAAGAGATTGTAGAGTCATGTAATGTTACTATTCCTAAAGAACAGCCGCAGTTACCACATTTTGAAAATCCTAATCATGAGTCTTCCGATGAGTATTTACGTGAATTATGTGAAAATGGGTTAAAAAAGATTATCAAGCAACATCCTGAACAAAAAATAGAATATCAAGATCGTCTAAAACATGAACTAGATGTTATTAACCGAATGGGTTTTGATGATTATTTTTTGATTGTTTGGGATGTGGTTAATTTTGCACATATACATCATATTTTAACTGGACCTGGAAGAGGTTCTGCTGCAGGATCATTAGTAGCATATTGTTTAAAGATTACTGACGTTGATCCGATCGAATATGATTTGTTGTTTGAACGTTTTTTAAATGAAGAACGAGCACAGATGCCTGATATTGATTTGGATATTCCTGATGACAAACGAGATGAAGTTTTACAATACGTTCATGAAAAATATGGGAATGATCGTGTAGCACAGATTATTACATTTGGAACATTAGGTGCTAAGCAATCAATTCGTGATGTAGGTAGAGTATTTGGAATGACACCTAGTGAAATGTCTGAATGGAGTAAGGCAATTCCTAATCATCTGCATGAAACTTTAAATAAAGCATTTCAAGAATCACAAAAATTAAAAAATATTGTAGCTGATCAAAAAATTAATCAAACCTTATTTGAAACTGCTAGCGAGATTGAAGGATTACCAAGGCATTATTCTACTCATGCAGCAGGTTTGATTTTAAGCGATAAACCAATAGTGGAAAAAGCACCATTGCAAAGTGGTAACGATGGGTTATTGATGACCCAATATTCTAAATATTATGTTGAAGATGTTGGTCTTTTAAAAATTGATTTTTTAGGTTTGCGTAATTTATCAATTATGGCTAATATTTTACAGACGATTAAAAAACAAGGGAAACTTGATTTTTCAATTTCTGAAATTAATTTAAACGACCCTAAAACATTAAAATTATTTCAGGATGGAAAAACAGATGGAGTTTTCCAGTTTGAATCTTCTGGAATAAAAAGTGTCTTAAAACGAATGCATCCTGATAATTTCAATTTAATTGCAGCAGTTAATGCATTGTATCGTCCTGGACCAATGGAGAATATTGATACTTTTATTGCTAGAAAAAATGGGAAAGAAAAAGTTGATTATCAAAACGATGCTATTAAAAAGATTCTGGGATCGACTTATGGAATTATTGTTTATCAAGAGCAAGTTATGCAGTTAGCCGCGACAATGGGTGGATTTTCTCTTGGACAAGCTGATGTTTTAAGACGAGCGATGAGTAAAAAACATCGAAATGAAATGGATTCCATGAGGGAGCGATTTATTAATGGTTCAATTACCAATGGTTATAGTAAAGAAACAGCAGAAACTACTTTTGAATATATTGAAAGATTTGCCAGTTACGGATTTAATAAGTCACATGCGATTGCTTATAGTAAGATGGCTTTTGAACTTGCTTATTTAAAAGCGCATTTTCCAGGTCCTTTTTTTGCAGCATTACTTAACTCTGTTTTAGGTAATAAAAATAAAATCAAAAACTATGTTCAAGAAGCTAAAGACAATCAAATTAAGGTTTTAACTCCTGATATCAATTACAGTAATCCTGAATTTGTTTATCAAAATGAATCAATTAAATTTGGTTTTAATGCCGTGAAAGGTCTTAGATCAGATTTTATTAAAGAACTTATTCGGATTAGAAAATCGAGTGGTTTATTTACCAGTTTGTCTGATTTTATTAATCGTATGGAAAAGAAATTTCGTAAAGAAGATCAAATTAAAGCACTAATTTATGCAGGAGCTTTTGATAATTTTGGTTATAATCGACGAGAATTAATTGAAGCACTTCCTGGATTAATTAATTCAGCTGAATTGTCAGGTTCGTTATTGGAATCAATTCCCGGGTTAGAGGTAAATATTAAAAGAAAAGCTGATTTTTTGGATTGGGAAAAAATCAACTTTGAAAATGAATATCTTGGAACCTTTTTATCTGGTCATCCAGTTGAAAGATACAATGATTTAAAAGAACAGAAGCATACTTATCGTATTAATGAATTGCATGATGGACAAAAACACGTTTCTGCAATTTTGCTTATTTCACACATTAAGGTCATTAGAACTAAAAAAGGTCAATTAATGGCATTTATCGATGGAAGCGATCAATTTGGAACGGTTGATATCACAATTTTTCCGCAATTATATGCTCAAATTGGTCAATCTCTAAAACAAAATATGGTAGTGCTAGTTCAAGGAAATGTTGAAAAAAGACGGGAATTGCAAATTATTGCTGATTCAATTCAGCCTGCTGCAAATGTAGTTCATCAGATAGAAAATAATAGAAGTGTAAAAAATAAAAAACTTTTTTTACAGATTTCTGAAGAGCTGGATAATAAAACAGTTTATGAGAAAATGAAGAACATTTTTGTTGAAAACCACGGCAAGACCCCAATTATTTTGTATCGAAAAAAATCAAGAAAAAAGCAAATTTTAGATCACAAATTTAATATCGCTTTAAATCCAAAATTGATTAAGGAATTAAGTGATTTATTAGGAAAAGACAATGTAGTAACAAGATAGTTTTTTATGAGTAATCAGCAGACATCTTTTTCTAAAAGTGATACAATTATGTTGAAATCTATTAAAAGCAAATTGAGTTTTAAACTTGATTTACATTAAAAAGGAGAGGTTTTACTTATGAAGAGAACAAAAATCGTAAGTACACTTGGACCCGCTTCAAATGATGTCGACACAATTGTTGACCTTTTGAATTCAGGTGCCAATGTTTTTCGTTTCAACTTTTCACACGGAGATCATGAAGAACATTTATCAAGAATGAATATGGTCAGAGAAGCTGAAAAGAAAACTGGTAAAGTTGCCGGAATCATGCTTGATACTAAAGGTGCTGAAATCAGATCTACTGTTGAAAAAGGCGGTAAGCTTAATTTTAAGATTGGTGACAAGTTCAGAATTTCTATGGATGACAGTCTTGAAGGTACTAAAGAAAAGATTGCTGTTACTTATCCAGGCTTATACGATGATGTTAAGGTGGGCGGACATGTTTTATTTGATGATGGTTTGCTTGATGCAAAAATCATCGAAAAAGATCCTAAAAACCACGAACTCGTTGTTGAAGTTATGAATAATGGTATTTTAGGTTCACGTAAAGGTGTTAATGCTCCTGGTGTTTCAATCAATTTACCTGGTATCACTGAAAAAGATTCAGACGATATTCGTTTTGGTTGTGAACACGGCATCAACTATATTGCTGCTTCATTTGTTCGTGAACCTCAGGATGTTTTGGATATTCGTGCATTACTTGAAGAAAAAGGAATGCAAGATGTACAAATCTTCCCTAAGATTGAATCCCAAGAAGGTATTGATAACTTTGATGAAATCATCAAAGTATCAGATGGATTAATGATTGCTCGTGGTGACATGGGTGTTGAAATTCCACCACAAATTGTACCAACTGTTCAAAAACGTTTGATTAAGATTTGTAATGAAATTGGTAAGCCAGTTATTACTGCAACCCAAATGTTAGATTCAATGCAGGATGAACCTCGTCCAACTCGTGCTGAAGTTTCTGATGTTGCTAATGCTGTTTACGATGGAACTGATGCAACTATGCTTTCTGGTGAAAGTGCCAATGGTGATTACCCAGTTGAATCTGTTGCTATGATGGCTAGTATTGATGAAGAAGCTGACAAACATTTCGATGAATTTGGTACACCACGTCCTGTATTTAACGATAGTGATGTAACTGAGGCTCTTGGTGAATCAGTTGCTCGTATTGCTAAAGATATGGGAATTCACACAATTGTTGCAGCTACTGGTTCAGGCTATACTGCACGTATGATTGCTAAATATCATCCAAATGCTAATATCTTAGCACTTACTTTTGATGATCGTGTGCGTCGTGGTTTGACAGTTAACTGGGGTGTTTTACCAGTACTTGTTGATAAACCAGCCTCCGCTGAAGAAATGGTTAATTTAGCAGTTGCTAAAGCTGTTGAAACTGGATTAGCTAAAGAAGGCGAAGAAATCATTGTTACTACAGGTGTTCCATTAGGTGATGAAGGTACTACTAACACTATTCGTGTTCAATTAATTGGTGCTAAACTTGCTCAAGGACAAGGTATCGGTGATGAAACAGTGATTGGTAAAGCCGTTGTAGCTGATGATGCTAAAGAAGCTGATGCTAAGACTGTTGATGGTAGTGTATTAGTTGTTAAAGATACTAACAAAGATTACTTGCCAGCTATGAAAAAAGCTAGTGCAATCGTTGTTGAAAATGGTGGTTTAACTTCATATGCTACTGTTGTTGGGATTTCTTTAAATATTCCAGTAATTGTTGCTGCTAATAATGCTACTAAAAACATTAAAGACGGCGAATTAGTTACTGTAGATGCTCGTCGTGGAGTTGTTTACCAAGGTAATCAATCTAAAAATGAATAAATAATTTAATTATTTTAAAAAGACATTCGATTTTATTCGAATGTCTTTTTGTTTTGTTATAATAAGGATAACAAGTAATAAATAATTGGAGACTGAAAATGAATACAGATGACGGAACAATCATTACTGGTAAAGTAACAGATGAAAATGACAAAGAATATTTTATACAAAAAGATGGAATTACTTATTCATTAAATAAAAAAGAAATAAAAAAACCACTTAAGTTAGGTAGTAATTTCAAAGGTTTTGCTTATGAAAATGAAAAACACGAAATGCAAATTACTCGTGATATCCCAGAAGTCGGAATTGATAGTTACGGTTGGGGGAAGGTAGTTGGAACAAAATTTGGTCTGGGTATTTTTGTTGATATTGGATTAAAAAACAAAGATATTGCAGTTTCAATGGATGATTTACCTGATATGAAATCTTTATGGCCTGATGTTGGAGATAAATTATTAATTGCTATTAAAAAGGATAATAAAGGACGGTTATGGGGTGAATTAGCTGATAATGAAATTTTTAAAGCAATTTCACAACCAGTTGATGACCCAAAATTAAAAAATCATGATGTTAAAGCTCGAGTAATTAACACTAAAAAAATGGGAACTCAGGTTTTAACTGATCATTATAATTTAGGATTTATTGATAAATCTGAAGAAGAACAAGAACCACGTTTAGGTGAAGAAGTTAATGCTAGGATTATTGGACTTCGTCCTAATAAGACACTTTATTTATCGCTTCGTCCTCGTTCTTATGAATCAATTGGTGAAGATGCTGAAATGATTAAACGGATTTTGCCGATGAAGCCTAATAACTTTTTGCCATACAACGATAAAAGTGATCCAGAAGAAATTAAGAATTATTTTGGTATTAGTAAGGGACAATTTAAACGTGCATTAGGAAAATTATTGAAAAATGGATTAGTTGAGAAAGAAACAGATGGTATCAAATTAATTAAATAATTGGTGATGAAATGCAAAATCAAATTCAAGACTATTTACACTATTTATTAGTTGAACGGGGACTATCTGATAATTCGATTAAAAGTTATCGGCAAGATTTAAATGATTTTGAAAATTATTTAAAAAAAGCACACATTAACTCTTTTGCTGCAGTTGACCAATATGAAATTTTAAGTTACTTAGAATTTAAAAAGCAAAGTGGGAAAGCTCGAAATTCAATTATTCATTCTGTGTCATCACTACGAAAATTTTATCAATATTTAATGAGATTTAAACTAATAACTGAAAATCCAATGAATCAAATTGATACACCCAAAAAAGGGTCACATTTACCAGCAGTATTGACTCAAAAAGAAGTTAATCTTTTAATGGAAATGCCTAATGTGAATAATAAATATGGAATACGAGATCGAGCAATTTTAGAAATATTATATGCTACTGGTCTACGGGTTTCGGAATTAATTAATTTAAAACTTCAAGATTTACATTTGGAAATGAATCTTATTCAAACAATTGGTAAAGGAGATAAAGAACGAATTGTGCCAATTGATGAAATAGCAATTGGTTGGCTTGAAAAATATCTGAATCAAATTCGATCATTACTATTAAAACAAAGAAAATCTCCGTATATCTTTTTGAACGCTCATGGCAGTCAGCTAAGTCGTCAAAGTGTTTGGGAAAAAATCAAACATTATGTTTCTTTAGCTGAGATTAAAAAAAATGTTACCCCACACACTTTAAGACATACTTTTGCAACCCATTTATTAGAAAATGGAGCTGACTTAAGAACTGTTCAAGAACTTTTAGGTCACTCAGATATTTCTACGACCCAGATTTATACGCATGTTTCTCATGAGCATTTAACTAGAGAATATAATAAATACCATCCCCGTGCTTAATAAGATTTTTCTAGGAGGATTTATGCTTTATAAATATCAAAAAGATAACGAAAAAATTGTTTTAGGGATTTTATCGCTTTCAAAACGAAATAATAACGTGAAATATTTAAAACAAGAACTTAATTGGTATAATGACTCAGATAATCGGAATGTCTATTTATGGAAAGATCAGTTTAATAATTGGTCGGGAGTTATTGGAATAGAAAAATATAAATCATGTGTGGTAATAAGACATATCATTTTGACACCAGACTCCAATACGGTTTTTAATGTTTTTCGCGTTCTAGATGGTATCCAAAAAATGTATCCTGGAGAAATGATTATGGGGACATTAGAAACTCAGGATTTCATTACTAAATGGGAGCGTAATAATGAACGAAGATAATTTAAATATCCATTTACATGATTTTGATGGACCATTGGAATTATTATTGCACTTGATTAAACAATCAAAAATGGATATTTATGATATTGATATCAAAGATATTACTGATCAATATGTTAACTATTTAAATAAAATGAAAAGAATGCGAATTGAAATTGCTGGAGAATTTTTTGTGTTGGCTGCTAATTTAATGCGAATAAAGTCACAAATGTTGTTAGCAGAAGAAATAGATGATGATTACGAAGAAGATCCTAGAGAAGAGCTAGTAACTCAATTAGTTGAATATAAGAAATACAAGCAGGCAGCCTTTGAATTAAAGCAACGAGAAAAGAATCGCAATAAAATGCATTCAAGAAACTTGCTTATAAATAATAAAAATATTTCCATCGAAACTGATGAATTTCAAATTGGTATCTTAAAAAATGCTTGGAATAAAATTAAACAAAGACAACAAAACAACTTAGATCTTCCAATTGAGCGAATCAATGAATGGAATTATGATATCAATACTCAGACTAAAATAATTGAAAAATATCTTCGTACTAGTTCCAATAACGAACTAAAATTTTCTCATTTATTTACAATAGATAGTCCCATTGAAGAATTAATCACTGATTTTTTAGCATTATTGACAATGGTTAAACATAAAATTGTAAAAGTATTTCAACAGAATGATGATTCTGATATTACGATTAAAGGTGTTAATAAATGACTTTAAGGAATAAAATTGAAGCATTGATTTATATTTCTGGGGATCAAGGAATTACAATCAAAAAATTGAAAGAATTAACTAATGCATCAAGCGCTGCAATTCGAGAAAACATTGTAAATTTAACCTTGAATTATGAAAAATCTGATTCTGCTCTTTGTATCTCTCAAAATGGTGACATAGTACAGATGATGGCCAAAACAGAATTTGATACTTTGATTCAGAAATATACTAAGTCCAATGATTCATTATTAACCCAATCAGCATTAGAAACCTTGACAATTGTTGCTTATAAGCAACCAGTCACCAGAATTGAAGTTGATGAGGTGCGTGGAATTAATAGTTCTGTTTCACTACGGAATTTACTGAATTTTGGCTTGATTAAGATTAAGGGAAAAACTGATGATCCTGGGAACCCTAGTTTATACGCTACAACTGATTTGTTTCTAAAAGCCTTTGGGTTAAAAAACATTTCAGAGTTGCCAATTTTACCTGAAGATGATGAAATTGTTTCGGAAAATAATAATGAAATGTTTGATAAATAATAAAATTAGTGGAGGACCATGGTAATGAATGATCGATTGCAAAAGGTTATGGCTCATGCTGGAATAGCTTCTAGGCGGGCTTGTGAAACTTTAATTGAAACGGGACATGTTAGAGTTAATGGGTCAGTGGTTACAACTTTAGGAGTTAAAGTTAATAATAGTGATCGAATTGAAGTAGACCGTGTACCGATTAAGAGAGAATCACCGGTTTATTTTGTTTTGAACAAACCTAAAGGAATTATTACCTCAGTAAAAGATGAAAAAGATCGAAAAACAGTTCTGGATTACTTTAAACATAAAGTTCCTGAGCGGATTTATCCAGTTGGAAGATTAGATTATGATACTAGTGGGGTATTATTATTAACTAACGATGGCAATTTAGATTATTTGTTAACTCATCCAAAACATGAGATTAAAAAAACGTATATTGCCAAGGTAGATGGTATTCCTGACGAAAAGGATTTAGATAGACTTCGAAAAGGTGTCAAGCTAGAAAAAAATATTAAGAGTGCACCAGCAGATGTTAAATTACTTAAAAAAGTTGGTGATAATGATCAAAGTGGATTAATTGAATTAACCCTTCATGAAGGTAAAAATCACGAAGTAAAAAAAATGCTTAATGCAATAGGACATCCAGTTGAAAAACTTAAAAGAATTAATTTTGCAGGTATTGAAGTTGAAAATCTTGAACCAGGACAATGGCGTCCTTTGAAAAAACGTGAAGTTCGTGATTTATTTGAACTAGTTAAAAATAGATAAGAAAATTTGAATAAAGGTTTTTAATGGTATAAAAATAATGGATTTTAAAAATAAATTGGCGTTATTTTTATTGGATGAACAACAAGTACGTAGGAAAAGATTATTAGAGAACTTATTAAATGGAAAAAAAACTGTTGCAACTCTTTATTGGTCATTACGTTATGATTTATTAGGTTATTTTGGTGTGGGTCGTTATTTTGGAATATATAACCTTAGCTATGATGAACTTTTAGATCAAGATTTAATAAAAGCAGTTCCTAATAATTCCTTTATAATCACAAATAAAGGACAGAAAAAAAAAGATCAATTAAGAACAATTCTGCCAGATTACAAGTGGTCAAAACAATTTCAAAATATTGATATTATCCATTTTAAACAGCGATTTATGCTTTTTATCCAAGTTGTTTCTGAATATTCTCATGGAGAAAATCAATATTATGCTTTAGATATAAATCAAAATGATAAAAGGTTTGTTAAAAACTATTTTAAATCATTAAAGAAAACTGATTTAGAACAAAAAGTTAAAAGCGAATTAATTAATTTTTTATCTGAATTAGATAATAAAACTGCTTTGTTATTTGCGTCGGAATTAGTTGGTTACCATAATAATGGAAATACTATGGAACAAATTTCACAAAAATTAAATTTAGATTTGTTTGCAGTTTATTTTGTTGATTTAACATTGTTTTGTTTGTTTACCAAGTACGTCGAAAGGAATTCAGATTCAATTTTCAAACCACTTTTAAATGGATTAAATAAATCATTACTTAATCAAAGTGCGTTAAAAACATTTAAATTATATGAAAATACACATAATATAAACACAATTATTGAAAAACGAAATATTAAACCTTCTACGATTTACGAACATTTATTAGAAATTGCAATTTGCTGGCCGATTGATAAATTTCCTTATGCTGATTTTATTACAAATCAAGATAAGGAATTGATTGTTAGTGAGTTAGGCAAAAGAATTGATACATGGAATTATGAAAATTTAACTGAAAATATTAAGCAGAAGCTTTCTTTTTTTAAATTTAGATTAATAGAGATATTGTTAACTAAAAGAAATCTAGTAAATGCAAACGGTGAAATTGAAATTGACGAAAATTAAAGGATTATTAAAAGAAAAATTTGGCTTTTCTAAATTAAGATCAGGACAAATCGATACGATTAATGAACTATTAACTGGCAATAATGTTTTAGCTGTTTTACCAACAGGATCTGGGAAAACTTTAATTTATCAGCTATTTGGCTATTTAGTTAATAAGCCTATTGTGATTGTTTCTCCATTACTTTCATTAATGAGTGATCAAGTTAATCGAATGAATTTTTTAGGTGAAAAAAAAGTTGTTGCATTGAATTCTAATCAGGATTGGGAACAAAAACAATTTGCTTTAAAACACTTAAATCAATATCGATATATTTTTATTTCCCCAGAAATGATTACCAATCAACAAGTGTTACAAAAAATGAAACAATTATCCCTTGGGTTATTTGTCGTTGATGAAGCTCATTGTATTTCAAAATGGGGAGTTGATTTTCGTCCCGATTATTTAGAATTAGGGCACGTTTTAGCAACGCTTAATAACCCTCAAGTTTTAATGTTGACAGCAACTGCGTCACAAAAAGTGCAAAATGATATAATTAAAAAACTACAATTAAAAAATTTTCAAAAAATCATAAAAAGCGTTGATCGGCCTAATATCTATTTAGGTGTCCACAAATCTCTAAATGAATTAGAAAAGCAAAGCTATCTTTTGGATATTTTGAAAAAGCTTAAGGGTAATGGAATCATCTATTTTTCTAGTAAAAAAATGGCTAATGTAATGGCTGACATGATTCAGCAAAAAACTGGATTAACAACAGCCGCTTATCATTCAGACTTAAGCAGCGCAGATCGTTTTAAAATTCAACATCAATTTATGGATAATGATTTACAAATTATTTGTGCTACTAATGCATTTGGAATGGGAATTGATAAATCAGATGTTAGATTTGTAATTCATTATCATATGCCACAGGATTTAGAAAGTTATGTCCAAGAAATAGGTCGTGCTGGTCGTGATGGAAAACAGAGTTTAGCAATTTTATTATATGCAGAAGGTGATGAACAGATTGCTGCAAATTTAATTGAACATTCACTTCCAACTAAAATGGAAATTGATTTTTATTTACAAAAAGAATATTCAAGAATCGAGGAGTCCAAAAAAAATTTATTGGATTTTTATTTTAAACATGATTTTAGTGTTGAACAAATTCAAAAAGTCTTTCAAGATGAATTTTCTCAAAAAGAAAAGGAATTATTTAAAATGCTAGATTACATTCAATGTAGTGGATGTAGAAGAAAAGTATTATTAGCTAATTTTGATGAAGAGTTTGATTCTCATGATGAAATTTGTTGTGATTTTGGAATAGAAAATAATATTGATTTTTCATTATTTGAGCAGAAACTTAATATTAAAGTTTCAACTAATGATAAAAGTAATTGGCAGCAGATTATTAATGATTTGCTATAGAAATCATTTAAAATGATATAATAAAATAAATACTATTTTGGAGGTTTTGATTTGAATAATAATAGTGATAGTGAAAATAAAAAAAATAAGCCATGGAACCAATCTTTTTCTGATGATCGCGATGAAAGTGGTAATTTATCTCGGACGGAACTACGTAAAAGTCAAAGTAATTTCAAAGTGATTGTTGCTGTTTTAATTTCAATTATTGTTTTGATTGCTATTTTTGCTTTGGCATTTGGAATGTCCAAGCAAAGCACAGTACAACAATCTAAGGTAACTACTCATAAAAAAGTTGATAAAAATCATAAAAAAGACCAAAAAAGTGATAAAAAGAACAAAAATAAAGAAACCAAAGTAAAATCTGATAAAAAGAAAGATTCTGAAAATACCACCAATGATGACAATACAACTCAGACAACTAAAACTTCTACTAGTAGTTATACTCCATCGCCATCAAATACTTCTAAAGAAACAGCAACTCCTTCTCCAAGTACTAACTCCACCTCTTCTTCGACTGATGCTGGTTTACATAACACTGGAACAGCTGCCAATCAATCCAGCCAACAAACATCGAAATCCGCAAACAACAATAGCTCGTATAATCAATCACAAAAGCAAACTAATAATCAAACCAATTCTGGTAATAGTAACCAACAAAGTTATCAATCTTCAAATGGTTCTGATGACTCTTCCAATTACGTTGTAGCAAGTAACAATCAGGGAGTTTATCGAATTGCTAAAAATGCTGGGATTTCTGTATCACAATTACAAAATCTTAATGGATTAAATGATCAAAGTGTCATTAAACCAGGGCAAAAATTAAGAGTTAAATAAAAATAGGGATTGATATAAATGCATAAAAAAGGACTTCAAGTTGCAATTGATGGACCTGCGTCGGCCGGGAAAAGTACCGTTGCAAAGGTTGTTGCTAAACGTTTTAATTACATATATGTTGATACTGGTGCAATGTATCGAGTTGTTACTTTAAAGGCAATTGAAGAACATTTAAAATTAGATGATGAAATTAAAATTTTAGATTTATTAAAAAAAATTAATATTGAGTTCAAACCAGGGAATCCAGTACAGCATGTATATGTAGATGGACATGAGGTTACCAACCAAATAAGGTCAGAAAATGTTACAAATAATGTTTCAACAGTTGCAGCATTACCAGCAATTCGCAAAGAATTAGTTAAACGTCAACAACAAATAGCTGCTGATGGTGGGGTAGTTATGGATGGTAGAGATATTGGGACTACTGTTTTACCAAACGCTGAAGTGAAAATATTCTTAATTGCTAGTGTGACTGAAAGAGCAGAACGACGTTATCTGGAAAACAAAAAAAATGGAATAAACGTTACTTTAACAGATTTAAAGCGAGAAATTGAGACAAGAGATTATAAAGACTCTCATCGTAAAATTTCTCCTTTAAAAAAGGCTAAGGACGCCATCGAGATTGATACAACCTCGATGACAATTGATCAAGTTGTTGATGAAATTTCTAATTTAATCTCTAAAAAAATAGTAGAAATTAAAAATAATTAAAACTTAAATATTATTTTACTGGTATTCTAAATCTATTTAAGATAAAATAAAGGTAGAGTAGTATCAAGGAGGAAATGTTTGATGAGTGAAGATGAAAACAAACAATTATTAGACGCACTTGACAATATAAAGCAAGTGAACGTTGGTGACGTGGTTAATGGTGAAATTTTAGCCGTTGATAATGACCAACAATTAATGGTGGGAATTGATAACGCTGGTGTCGAAGGTGTAATTCCCCGTAAAGAAATTTCTGCATCATTAGAAGACAACCCAACTGATGGCTATAAAGTCGGCGATCAAGTTAAAGTTGTTGTTATTTCTAAGATTGGTGACGATAAAGAAAATGGTAGTTATCTTCTTTCTATTCGTCGTCTTGAAGCCCTTAAAATTTGGGATGAAATTAAAGAAAAAGCAGAAAAAGGCGAAAATATTAACGTTAAGGTAACTCGTCCTGTAAAGGGTGGATTAGTTGTTAATGCTGATGGTGTTCGTGGATTTATTCCTGCTTCAATGATTACTGATCACTTTGTAAGTGACTTGAACCAATGCAAGGGTGAAGAATTAGAAGTTAAGATTATTGAAGTTGTTCCTGAAGAAAACCGCTTAATTCTTTCCCATCGTGCAATTGCTGAAAAAGATCGTAAAGAAGCAAGAGAAAAAATTATGAATAGCATTAAACCAGGCGATGTGGTTGAAGGAACTGTTGCTCGTTTAACTAACTTTGGTGCTTTCATTGATCTTGGTGGAATTGATGGATTGGTTCATATCTCAGAAATTTCTTATGATCATGTAAGTAAAGCTTCTGATGTATTAAAAGTAGGTGAAAAGGTTAACGTTAAAGTCCTTTCTGTAGAACCAGAACGTAACCGTATTTCACTTTCAATTAAGCAATTACAACCTGGTCCATGGGACGATATTGAAGATAAAGCAGCTGTTGGTAGCGTACTTGAAGGTACTGTTAAGAGACTTGTAGACTTTGGTGCTTTTGTGGAAGTGTTACCTGGTGTAGAGGGATTAGTTCATATTTCTCAAATTTCTCATAAGCATATTGACAAACCAAGTGATGTACTTAAATCTGGTGAAAAGATTAACGTAAAAGTTCTTTCTATTGATCCAGATGATCATCGTTTAGCTTTATCAATCAAGGCATTAGAAGAAAAACCAGAAGAAGATAACAATGAAAAGAAGGCTCCTAAAAAGAATGTAGATGATAATACAACTTCTGGTGCTCCAGAAGAAGAAAATGGATTTACATTGGGCGATATTTTAGGGAAAGCCATTGATGACGATTCAGAAGAATAGTTTTTAATAAAAAATCCTTCATTTTTATGGAGGCTTTTTTATTTTTTAGAGAAGGGGTGAAATTATGGCACAACCAACTGTGGCAATTGTCGGAAGACCAAATGTAGGTAAGTCTACGATTTTTAACCGGGTTGCGGGAGAAAGAATTTCAATTGTTGAAGATACTCCTGGAGTTACACGAGATCGAATTTATGCACATGGAGAGTGGTTAGGACATAACTTTAATTTGATTGATACTGGTGGAATTGAAGTTTCAAATGAACCGTTTATAAAACAAATTACAGCACAGGCAGAAATTGCAATTGATGAAGCTGATGTAATTATTTTCATGGTTAATGGAAAACAAGGAATTACTGATGCCGATGAACGAGTTGCCCAAATTTTATATAAATCTGACAAACCGGTTGTTTTAGCAGTTAATAAAATCGACAATTTTGAAAGTCGTGCTGATATTTATGATTTTTATGCACTGGGTTTTGGTGATCCATATCCAATTTCTGGAGCTCATGGCTTAGGACTTGGTGATTTATTAGATGAAGTTATTAAAAATTTCCCAGAAGTTCCGGAAAATCAACCGGATGATAGTATTCGGTTTAGTTTAATCGGAAGACCAAATGTAGGTAAATCATCATTAGTTAATGCTATTTTAGGAGATAGTCGAGTGATTGTTTCTGATGTAGCTGGAACAACTAGAGATGCAATTGATACCAAGTTTGTACACGATGGGCAAGAATTTACAATTGTTGATACTGCCGGAATCCGAAAACGTGGCAAAGTTTATGAAAAAACTGAAAAATACAGTGTTATGCGGGCTATGAAAGCAATTGATGATAGTAATGTAGTACTTGTTGTTTTAAACGCTGAGGAAGGAATTCGTGAACAAGATAAACGAGTTGCTGGATATGCTCATGAGGCTGGTAAGGGTGTTATCATTGTTGTAAACAAATGGGATACTTTAAAAAAAGATAATCATACTCAACAGCAATTTGAAGCTGATATTCGCAGCGAATTTCAATATTTAGCTTATGCACCAATTATCTTTGTTTCTGCAAAAACCAAACAAAGATTAGAACGATTACCAAATTTAATTGAAAAGGTTGATGACAATCATAATAAGCGAATTAGTTCATCAACATTAAATGAAGTTATTATGGATGCAGTTGCTATTACTCCAACTCCTACCATTAAAACTAGGAAATTACGAATTTATTATGCAACTCAGGTTGCTACTGCTCCGCCAACGATTGTGCTGTTTGTTAATGATCCCGAATTACTACATTTTTCTTATAAACGTTATTTGGAAAATCAAATTAGAAAAAACTTTGATTTTAAAGGAACACCAATTCATATTATCGCTCGAAGTAGAAAATAGTAATTTATAATTGGAATTAAAGTAAAATTAGTTATAATTGCGTTGCAATCGCAGTTTTCATGTGCTATCTTTAAATACGAAATGATGTTTGCATTATTTCATCTAGTTCCGCTACATAAGACTTGTAGGAGCTTAGAAGTCGGTGTTTTTTAAACATCTTTCAGGAGGTGAATCACTCATGGCCAACAAAGCAGAATTAGTAGATGACGTTGCTAAATCAACTGGTTTAACTAAAAAGGATGCAACTGCTGCATTAGATGCAGTTTTTGATGCCATCCAAGATCAACTTGCTAAAGGTGAACGTGTTCAATTAATTGGTTTCGGTAGTTTTGAAGTTCGTGAACGTGCCGCACGTAAAGGTCGTAACCCACAAACTGGAAAAGAAATTGAAATTCCAGCAAGTAAGGTACCTGCCTTTAAACCTGGTAAAGCATTGAAAGAAGCTGTCAAATAATTATTTATTTGATATTTAGTCGGTTCGCATGTGCGGACTGACTTTTTTGTTAGAGGAGATAATATGAGTTATTCAGAAAAAGCGTTAGATGAATTACAAAAAAATGATTTAGAAGAGTTTAAAAAAAATTTTAAAGAAGCCTTAAAATCTGATAGTGATGAAATGCTTTTTTCCCTGGCAGAAGAATTATATTCTTTGGGATTTTCAGATGATGCTTTGAAAATATACAAACAATTATTGGCAAAATATCCTGATGAAGATGAGATTAGAACTTATATTGCAGATATTTTAATTTCGAAAGATGAAACTGATGAAGCTTTAAATTGTTTAAATGAGATTAAACCAGGTTCTCCTTATTACATTAATGCCCTTTTAGTAGAAGCTGATTTATATCAAACACAGGATTTATTTGTAGTTAGTGAACATAAATTACTAGAAGCAGAAAAACTTGCTCCTGATGAGAATGTAATTAAATTTGCATTGGCTGAATTATATTATTCAACGGGAAAATATAATCAATCAATCCCAATTTATCTTAATTTGATAAAGCAAGGGGAATTAAGCATTTCAAATGTTAACTTAGTTGAACGATTAGGAGTTTGTTATGCTCATGCTGGCAAGTTCGAACAAGCAATTGGTTATTTAGAACAAATTAAACCAATTGATATGACGCCGTCTGTACAGTTTGAAACTGGATTTACTTATTTACAATTAGGAAATTATAAAAAGGCAATTGAAATGTTTGAAATGCTGCGTGATTCAGATCCGCAGTATGCTACTCTCTATGTTTATTTAGGAGAAGCCTTTTTAAAAGATGGCAAGCCTGAAGAAGCACTAAGGACGTATCAAGAGGGTATAAGTGTGGATGAGTATAATGTTGCCTTATACTTAAAAGCGGCTGATACAGCAGCAAAATTAGGTAAATCAGAACTAGTGACTGATTACTTACAAAAAGGTAATCGGGCTAATCCACAAAATATGGCGGTTATTATTAAACTTTCAGACGTTTACCTTAAAGATGGTAAATATCAAGAGGATATTGACTTTTTAAAACCATATTTACAAGAACATGACGTTGATCCGCAAATTTATTGGGATCTTGCGATTGCTTATGACCATTTAGATCAAATTAAAAACGCACAAGTCTATTATGAAAAAGCATATCCTGATTCAAAAAATAATCCAGATTTTTTGAAACAATATATCCTATTTTTGCGTGAAAATGGACAAGTTGAAAAAACTATTGATTTATTAAAGCAATATGTAAAATTAGAGCCTGGCGATGATGAAATGATTTATATGCTAGATGATTTGGAACAACAATAAAATTAAAGTGCTACTTGATTATCATCTTTTTCTTGATAATTAGTAGCACTTTTTATTAGGTTGACTGCTTTTTGGTATAATATAGATAATTATTATCTAGTAATGAAAGAAGGTTGCTTCTTTGAAAATTGAACATTTACCTGTTGAATTTGTTGATGCGCGTAAAGTATTACAGGTTATTGAAAAACATGATTATGAAGCATATTTTGTTGGGGGAAGTGTTAGGGATACAATCATTGGCCTTCCAATTCACGATGTTGATATGGCCACTTCTGCCTATCCAGCTGAAATTAAACAAATGTTTAAACGTACTATCGATACTGGGATTGAACATGGGACCATTACGGTTATGTTCGATAATATTGGTTTTGAAATAACAACTTTTAGAACAGAAACAGGATATCAGGATTATCGGCGACCAGACCAAGTTAACTTTGTTAGATCACTAAAAGAAGATTTAAAAAGACGTGATTTCACAATTAATGCCTTGGCAATGCGCGAAAATGGCGATGTAATTGATTTGTTTGATGGAATTGGTGATTTACGACGACATTTAATTAGGGCTGTGGGAGACCCAGAGCAGCGTTTTAATGAAGATGCTTTAAGAATGATGCGAGCAGTTCGTTTTGGCAGTCAATTGGACTTTACGATTGAAAGTGATACATTTAATGCAATTAAAAAACATAGTTCATTATTAAAAAAAATTGCTATTGAAAGAATTAACGTTGAATTTGTTAAGATGATGTTAGGCTTTGCCCCTGGTCGTGGTATACAACAAATGCTTGAAACAGATATGTTTAACAATGTTCCTTTTTTTGATCGATTTATTGTAAGCTTAAAGGAATTAGTTCATTTACCAATTGCAGAAAATATCAAGAGCGAAGATCAGGTCTGGTCATTATTTTCAATTTCATTAAAGCTGAATTATGATCAAATAAAAAAGATGATGCGTTTGTGGAAATGTTCTAATAAAATGATTGAAACCACGCTTAAAATTGTTATGGGCTGTTACGCCATTACAAAAAATAACTTAACTGCCTGGACGACTTATGAAATTGGGTTGGGGAATTTATTAAAGGCCAATCAGGTAGCTGCTGTATTTGAAAATTCAATCATGACAACGCAAATAAATGATTTATATCAACATTTACCAATCAAACATAAAAATGAATTAAAAATCAATGGTAGTATTTTAATAAAAAATGGTTTTCATCCAGGCCCAAATTTAGGTAAAATCTTAAGTCAGTTAGAACATGAAGTCATTGATTTACAAGTTAATAATGACACTGATAAATTATTAAGACGAGCAAAAAAGATAAGCAATAATATGTAAATGAGGTAATTTAATGGTAGAAACATTAAAAGCAGAAAATTTAACAAAAACATATGGTGAAAAAAAACTATTTGAAAATTTAGATTTTACCATTAATGAACATGACCGAATCGGTTTAATTGGAACTAACGGAAGTGGAAAGTCATCATTATTGAATACCATTTCTGGGATTGACAGTGATGTGACAGGTCAAATTATAACTTCTAAAGCTTATCGTATTGGTTATCTAAAACAGCATCCTAAGTTGCCAGAAAATATGACGGTTTTAGATGCTGTCTTTTCTGGCAATCAAAGTGTTTTTCAAGTGATTAGGCATTATGAAGACGCTTTGAATAATTATTCTAACCATCCAGATAATAAAGAATTTGAGAAAGCCTATTTGGATGCTGAAGCTCATATGAATGAAAAAGATGCTTGGAACGCTGAAAGTCGAGTTAAAACTGTCTTAAACCAGTTAAAAGTCACTAATTTAAACCAAAAGGTTGGGACAATGTCTGGTGGTCAACAAAAGCGAGTTGGACTGGCTCAAGTATTAATTCAATCTCCAGATTTGTTGTTATTGGATGAACCAACCAATCATTTAGATTTTGATTCAATTGAATGGTTAGAGCAATATCTTGCGAAATATAAAGGATCATTGGTAGTTGTAACACATGATCGTTATTTTCTTAACCAAGTTGTTAATCATATTTGGGAACTTTCATTTGGGGGATTATACGAATATCCAGGTAACTATCAAACCTATGTTGCTAAGAAAGCTGAATTGATTAGTGAGCAACAATATGCTAGCCATAAAGAACAACAATTATATAAGCAAGAATTAAAATGGATGAAAACTGGAGCAAAAGCTCGTTCAACTAAGCAAAATGCTCGAATTGAAAGATTTAATGATTTACAGGATAAAGTAAAGGAAGGCCCTAATATTGAGGAAAATGTTGACATCAGCATGGGACAGCAACGCTTGGGTAAAAAAGTAATTGAAATTAAAAATGTTGATTTGAAAGTTGCTGATAAAACAATCTTAAAAGATTTTAGTATGCTAATCCAGAATCAGCAAAGAATTGGAATTAGTGGAGAAAACGGAGCAGGAAAGTCAACATTCCTAAATATGATTGCTGGATTGTGTCCAATTGAATCCGGTACTATTGAGATTGGAGAAACAGTTAAATTAGGTTATTATACGCAACAAATGGAACCAATCCCAGATGATAAGCGGGTTATAAGTTATCTAACTGATGTAGGTCAAAATGTTGTTGATCAGGATGGTAATAAAATTAGTGTTACAAATTTATTGGAACAATTTTTATTCCCAAAATTTATGCATGGAACATTAATAAGAAAATTATCAGGTGGGGAAAAGAGAAGACTATATCTACTGAAACTTTTAATGGAACAGCCTAATGTATTGTTATTAGATGAACCAACTAACAATTTAGATATTGGAACACTAACGGTACTTGAAGATTATATTAAACACTTTAATGGAACGACGATTACTGTTTCACATGATCGATATTTCCTAGACAAAGTTGCCGATCAATTGTTGATTTTTGATGGTAACGCCAAAATTGAAAGATATACAGGTGTATTTACTGATTATTTAAGCAATAAAAGAGAAACTAAGCAAAATAATAACAAAATTAAAAATAAAAAAAGTTTAATTTCTAATAAAACTAAAATTGATTCAAAGCAAAAAACTAAGCTTACTTATGCAGAAAGATTAGAATGGGATAAGATTGAAACTAAAATTGATCATAATGAACAACAGATTAATGAAGTTAAATCAGAGATGCAAAAAAATGGAAGCAACTATGACAAATTAGCTGATTTGCAAAAACAGTTATATGAACTTAATCATGAATCAGAAAATTTGATTAGCAGATGGGAATATCTAAGTCAATTTGTAGATTAATATTTAAAAGGAGTTAACATGCTAGAAGATGCATACCTAAATTTAGCAAAATTTATCTTAGAAAATGGGCAAAAAAAAGAGGATCGTACAGGAACTGGAACAATTAGTTATTTTGGTTATCAGATGCGCTTTGATTTGTCTGAAGGATTTCCTTTATTGACTACTAAGAATGTTCCGTTTAGATTAATTAAAAGTGAACTTCTCTGGTTTTTACAAGGTGATACAAATATTCGCTATTTGTTGCAAAATAATAATCATATTTGGGATGAATGGGCGTTTAAGAAGTGGATTACTTCGTCAGAGTATCAAGGCCCAGATATGACAGATTTTGGGTTACGTGCTCAAAATGATCCAAAATTTAAAAAAGAATATTTAAAGCAGAAACAAATATTTTGTGAAAAAATAATTGATGATGAAAATTTTGCTGCTAAATATGGAGATCTGGGATTAGTATATGGAAGCCAATGGAGAAATTGGAAGACTAGTACGGGTGAAGCTATTGATCAAATTAAAAATGTCATTCATACGATTAAAACTAATCCAAATTCAAGGCGAATGATTGTGACTGCTTGGAACCCGGAAGATGTTGACAATGTTGCTCTACCACCATGTCATACCATGTTTCAATTTTATGTAAATGACGGTAAGTTAAGTTGTCAATTATATCAACGAAGTGCAGATGTATTTTTAGGTGTTCCGTTTAACATTGCTAGTTATGCTTTGTTAACTAATTTAATTGCAAAAGAATGTGGATTAAAACCTGGAGCATTTATTCATACTTTAGGTGATGCACATATTTATTTAAATCATATTGAACAAATTAAACAACAATTAACCAGAAAACCATATAAAGCACCTAAATTATGGTTAAATCCAGATAAAAAAAGTGTTTTTGATTATGATATTGATGATATTAAGGTTGAAGGTTATCAGCATCATAAGACTATTAAGGGATCAGTTGCAGTATAGGAGAAATTAATGTTAGCTTATATATGGGCAGAAGCAAAAAATCATGTGATTGGAAAAAATGGAAATTTACCATGGAATATTCCAGATGACATGAAATTTTTTAAAGAGCAAACTTTAAATCATCAAATTTTAGCAGGATATACTACTTATAAAAGTTTTGGAAGACCATTACCGCATCGTAAAAATTTAGTTTTAACTCATCGTAATCCCAAACAATTTCCAGTAGATGTGAAAGTATTTAGTGATGAAAATGATTTCTTGCAATATGCAAATAAATATAAAGACGATATTATTTTTGTTGTTGGAGGAAGAAAGGTTTATGAAGCATTACTTCCTTATGTAAAATTATTGTATCGTACATCTATTGACAAAGAAGTTGATGGAGATACAAAAATGATTCCAATTGATTATTCAAAATTTGAAAAAATAAAAGAAATCCCAGGAAAAGATAATTCAGAATATCCTCATCAATTTGATATTTTTAAACGTAAAGTGAATTAAAAAGGAGTAATTGTGCGTAAAAGTTTTTATGAGTATTTAATGACAGAAAGAAATCCTGATAGTTACGATGAAATTGCACAGTTTGCTAATAACGCTTTTTTTGATCAGACCTTCCCCAAACATGAAAATGATTTTCAGAATTTATCTAAATATTTAGAAGAAAATGCTGGATATTTGCCGTCGATGACAATTTTTGATGATGCATGGCAAAAGTATTTAGCTTACCTTGATTAGAGGAGTTTTCAAAATGAAAAGTAATATCCAATGGTTTCCTGGACATATGGCCAAAGCCATCAGACAATTTGAAGAAAATATCGGGTTAGTTGATATTGTTTTTGAATTAGTTGATGCTCGTATTCCATATACTTCTATTAATCCTGAAATAAAAAGAATTAGTATAGATAAGCCCCGTTTGATGATATTAACTAAAGCTGATTTAGCTGATCCCAATTTAACTAATAAGTGGATTTCATATTTCAAAAGCCAAGGAATTGATGCAATTGCCATTGATTCTAAGGTTAATGGCGCTAGAAAGAAAATTGAAAGTGCAGCTAAAGAAATTTTAAAAAATAAATTACTTCTTAAAAATGAAAAAGGTGTTGAGCGCAAGTCAATCAAAGCAATTTGTGTGGGTGTCCCAAATGTAGGTAAGTCGACTTTGTTAAATCAATTAGTTAATAAGCGTTCTGCTCCAGTTGGAAATCGTCCTGGGGTTACTAAAGGGCAACAATGGCTGACATCTAATGGACGATTGGAATTACTCGATACACCAGGGATTTTATGGCCTAAGTTTCAAAGTCAAGAGATTGCAGAAAAACTAGCAGTAACAGGTGCAATTCGAGAAAAATCTTATCATAGTGATGATGTGGCTCTTTTTGCTTTAGATTTTTTTAAAAATAAGTATCCTGACGAAGTTATTAAAAGATACCATTTAACTAGTGCTGATTTAGATTTGAATAATCCAAATTTATTATTGAAAATAACTGAAAAAATTGGTATGCGCGATGATTATGATCGTGCTTCTGATCGAATCATTAATGACATTCGTAAAGGTAAATTAGGTCGTTACACACTTGATGAACCAAACGAGCTTATTAAGGAATAAAACTCATGAAAATTACAGAGATTGCGAAACAATTTAAGCGGGTTAATGACTTATCGGACCCGCTTTTTTTGTTGTATAAAAATGATTCCCGAAAAGGGGTTCAAGCTATTGTGCGAAAAGTATCTAATAGAATTATGAAAAATAATGAAAAAATTACTGCATTTCATGAACGATTTCGTTATGAGAATACAATTTGGGAAAAAGGTGTAACTTATATTGCTGGAGTTGATGAGGTTGGAAGAGGTCCATTAGCTGGACCAGTAGTATCTGGAGCAGTTATTATTCCCAAAGATTTTGATGTTATTACAGTAAATGATTCAAAAAAACTATCAGATCAACAACGTCGTGATTTAATTCCATTGATAAAACAAGAAGCATTGAGTTACAACTGCGCTGAGATTTCAAGCCAAGTTATCGATGAAGTTAATATTTATGAAGCAACTAAAATCGCAATGAAACAAGCAATTGAGGGACTCTCTATCACTCCAGAACATATTATTGTCGATGCAATGTCAATTGATATTGAGATTCCACAAACAAAATTGATTAAAGGAGATTCAAAGTCAATTAGCGTTGCAGCTGCTAGTATTATCGCTAAAGTAACACGAGATGACTTGATGATTAAATATAGTCAAAAATATTCGGAATATGGATTTGAAAAAAATGATGGATATGGGACTAAGCAACATTTGATTGCCTTACAAAAATTTGGAGCAACTCCAATTCATCGAAAAAGTTTTGCCCCAGTTAAAAATTTAAAATCATAAAAACGTATCTATCTAAAAAGGTAGAGTATATTTTATGAATAAAAGAGAACTACTATTAAGAATTAAATTATGTTCTGGAATTGGTCTCAAGGGAGAAAGCTTAGTTTACGAGTGGATTAATCAATGTGAAATATCAAGTTTATCAATCGAAACTTTATGTGCAAAAATATGTCATTTATTGAGTGAAAATCATTTGCGAACGCAAAACTTTAAAATTGATTTTTTAAGTTCTTCATTGGATAAATTAATAAAAATTAATCAACAGCAAAATTGGATTTCAATTTTAGATGACAGTTATCCTCAGCAATTAAAAGAAATTTATCTTCCGCCAATCATTTTATTTTACGCAGGAGATATTAATCTTTTAACTAAAAATGCAATGCTGGGAGTGGTTGGATCAAGAAAATGTTCTAAGTATGCGGTTTCTGCTATGAAAAAAGCCATTACTTCTAAGGTAACTGATTATTTTGTGATTGTTTCTGGTTTAGCTGCTGGTGTCGATACATTAGGTCATCAAATTACATTGGCAAATCAGGGTAAAACAATTGCAGTTTTAGGAACAGGATTAAATCGTTATTATCCATATTCCAATCAAAGACTGCAGCAACAATTAATGGCTGATCAATTAGTATTATCCGAATATGGTTTAGACGATGGCCCGAAAAAATTTCATTTTGTAGAAAGAAATCGAATTATTGCTGGATTAAGTCAAAAATTATTAGTTGTAGAAGCACGCGAAAAATCTGGTAGTTTAATTACTGCGAGCTTAGCATTACGAGAAAACCGTGAAGTTTTAGCAATTCCTGGCAATATTGATAGTTATTTTTCAACTGGAGCAAATGAGTTAATCGCTGCAGGAGGTCAGCCTTGTTTAGATGAACGAGATTTGTTGGGCAGGGTTGTTATTTGACAGCGTAAAAAAACTGCAATATGATGTGTTAGAATTTAAACGGATTTTTACGCATTATATATGTAGAAAATTTATGAGGGATGAATTAATGGCTACAAGTGTTACAACTTTAAAACCAACTAAGAAAAAAACAACTAAACGAAAAAAACGTAATACAAAAAAGAAATTAGTTATTGTTGAATCACCTGCAAAAGCTAAAACTATTAGTAAATATTTAGGACGTACTTATAATGTTATTGCTAGTAAAGGACATATCCGTGATTTGCCTAAAAGTCGAATGGGAGTAGATATTTCAGATGATTATAAACCTGACTATATCTCAATTCGTGGTAAGGGCGATACAATTAAAATGCTAAAAGCAGAAGCAAAAAAATCCAAAGAAATTTTCTTGGCTTCTGACCCGGATCGTGAGGGTGAAGCAATTGCATGGCATGTGGCACACGTATTAAATTTAGATGTTACTGATAAAAATCGAGTTACTTTTAATGAAATCACTAAAGATACTGTCAAGGATGCCTTTAAGCATCCAAGAACAATTGATATGAACTTGGTAAATGCACAACAAGCTCGAAGAATTGTTGATCGTTTAGTAGGATATTCGATTTCTCCGATTTTGTGGAAAAAAGTTAAAAAAGGCTTGAGTGCAGGACGTGTTCAATCAGTGGCATTATGGATTGTGATTCAACGTGAAAGAGAAATTAAGGCTTTTAATCCCGAAGAATACTGGACAATTGATTCAGTATTTAAAAAAGGACGATCAAAATTTAAAGCCAGTTTTCATGGTTTAAATGGTAAAAAAAAGAAATTAAGTAGTAATGAAGACGTTCAAGATATTTTAAAACGACTTGATCCTAAAGGCGATTTTAAAATTAATGAAGTGAAAAAAAGGGAAAAAAAACGACAACCTCCACTTCCATTTACTACTAGTACGATGCAACAAGATGCTAATAAAAAATTACATTATAAAACTGGTAGAACCATGATGGCAGCTCAACAACTTTATGAGGGAATTAATGTTGGAAAAGAAGGAAGCCAGGGTTTAATTACTTACATGCGTACTGATTCCACTCGGATTTCTTCAATTGCTAAACATGAAGCTGCTGAGTTTTTGCATAAGGAATATGGACCGGAATACGCTGCAAATCATCCTAAAAAAGGTAAATTACCTGAAGGTTCACAAGATGCTCATGAAGCTGTTCGTCCGACTTCAGCTTTTAGAACTCCTAAAAGTATAGAAAAATATCTAACAAAGGATCAATTTAGGCTGTACTCTTTAATTTGGTCTCGTTTTATAGCTAGTCAGATGACTCCAGCGGTGGTTGATACTGAAACAGTTACTATTGAACAAAATGGAGTTGATTATCGTGCTAATGGATCAAAAATGAAGTTTGAAGGATATTTAAAGGTCTATTCTGCTGGAAAAGAAAAAGACAATATTTTACCAGAACTAAAAAAAGACGATGTTGTTAAATTAGATACTAATAATCCAGACCAGCATTTTACCCAACCCCCGGCTAGATATACTGAAGCAGCTTTAATTAAAACCTTAGAAGAAAATGGTGTTGGAAGGCCATCAACTTATGCTCCAACTTTAATGACGATTCAAAAACGTTATTATGTAAGACTTGATGCTCGACGTTTTGTACCAACTGAATTAGGCGAAATTGTTAATACCTTGATTGAAGAATATTTTCCAGATATCGTTAATGTTGACTTTACTGCTGATATTGAAGGCAAATTGGATGAAATTGAAGAAGAAAAACGTAAATGGGTTGCCGTAGTTAATCAGTTTTATCAGCCTTTTTCCAAAGAAGTTACATATGCAGAAAAAGAAATGGAAGACGTTCAGATTAAAGAACCTTTAGCAGGATTTGACTGTGAAATATGTGGATCTCCAATGGTAGTTAAAATGGGAAAATATGGGAAGTTTTTTGCTTGTTCCCGTTTTCCTGATTGTAGAAATACTCAAACTATTGTAAAGGAAATTGGCGTTAGTTGTCCTAAATGTCACGAGGGGCAAGTTATTGAAAGAAAAACTAAACGTAAACGTATTTTTTACGGTTGTTCTCGTTATCCTGAGTGTGATTTTGTTTCTTGGGATAAACCAATTGGTAGAGATTGCCCTAAATGTGGTCATTTCTTAGTTAATAAAAAAGTTCGTGGTGGCTGGCAAGTTGTTTGTCCTGAAGGTGACTACGAAGAAGATGTAATTAAATAATAGAAAAGACTGTTCTAATGAGCAGTCTTTTTAAAATATTGAGGGAAACAATGAAAAAAGATAATCAAAGTTTAATCGATTTATTTATTAAATATATTGTTAATGAAAGACAATATTCTAAAGATACTGCTCGTGCTTATCACGACGATATTTTTGAGTTTGATCAGTTCCTAATTGAGTCAGAAGAACCTAAAGATTTTAGAAAAGTTGACAGTTTTGATGTTGAAGTTTTTTTAGGCCATTTGCATGATATTGGAGATAATAACAATACAGTTTCAAGAAAGACTTCTTCTTTACGTTCTTTTTATAATTTTTTAATTAATAATGAATTAGCTGAAGATAATCCTTTTTCATATGTTCATATAAAAAAACATTTGAATCATCTCCCTCGTTTTTTTTATGAAAAAGAATTAGAAAAGCTATTTAAAACAGCAAAAAAAAATAAAAATACTAGTTTGGCAAAACGTGATTCAGCAATTTTAGAAGTTTTATATGGTTCAGGATTACGAGTGAGTGAATGTGCGAATCTAACAATTGGTAACGTAGACTTAGACAATAATATGATGCTAGTTCTTGGTAAAGGGAATAAGGAGCGTTACATTCCTTTTGGGAGCTATGCTAATAATGCTATTTGTGATTATTTGGCTAATGCTCGGGATCCGATTATGAAAAAATATCAAAAGGAACATAACTATTTATTTATCGATCATCATGGCGATCATTTGACTAGTCGTGGAATTGAATATATTTTGGATAAAATTATGAAAAAAAGTGGGATGAATAGTAGTATTCACCCACATATGCTTCGACATTCCTTTGCAACAGAAATGTTAAATAATGGTGCGGACTTAAGAACGGTTCAAGAATTATTAGGTCATGCTAATCTTTCAAGTACACAAATTTATACTCACGTAACCAAAGCAAAATTATTAAAAAATTATCAACAATTTTTTAAACGATCTTCTAGATAGTAAACTCAAAGACTGATTAATACTTATTAATAATTTAACTTTTCTAATATGAGTAAAATGAGATAGAATAGTAAATATACTTAAGTTTTAGCTAGAGGAATACTCAATGTTTTTATTTAGAAAATTATATTTCACTTTGGGGAGATTTAGATGACGGTAGTTTTAAAAAATAATCAATTAAATGTGAAAATTAACGAAAAAGGTGCCGAGATAGTTTCAGTTACTAATAAAGAACTCCTTGAATATATATGGGATGCTGATCCCCGCCATTGGAAGAGACACGCACCAATTTTGTTTCCAATTGTAGGAAGGCTACAAAATGATGAATACAATTATGAGGGAACCATTTATAAAATGTATCAACACGGCTTTGCTCGTGATAGCGAATTTGAAGTTGTGGAACATACGAATACAAAAGTTGTGTTTTTATTACAACCAAATGATGAAATTAAGCTTCATTATCCTTTTAAATTTAAATTATATGTAACCTATATTTTAAATGGTAATGATTTAAGTGTTGATATGTTGGTTAAAAATGAAGATCGTCATTCAATGTATTTTTCGATTGGAGCTCATCCTGGTTTTAGAATTCCTTTGTCTCCCGAAAAAGAATCATTTAATGATTATTCTGTTACGATTATTCCGGATCATCAATATTCATTGATTAGTTTAGATAAAGATGGATTAACGACCACTAATGTACACAATAAATCAGGACTTACCGATCCGCTTCCGATTAGTCATCATTTATTTTCCGAAGATGCAAAAATATTTGACGTTTCTGAAAATAAAAAGACGACTTTTAAAATTAGTTCTAAAAAGGGAAAACATGGAGTTGCAGTTACGGCTTATAATAATCAATACTTTGGATTGTGGTCAACGTACCCACAAGAATCTGATTTTGTTTGTGTTGAGCCGTGGTGGGGTATTGCAGATTCAGAAAGCAGTACCGGATTTATTAAGGATAAAAAGGATATTAGTAGGTTACGCTGTGGTGAAGATTTCTATGCTAAGTTTACAATTAAATTCTTTTAATAATGAATAAATTTTTAAACAAAAAACCTCTCAATTTAGTAATTAATTTGAGAGGTTTTATTCGCGATTAAAACAGTAATTATTTAATGGTTTTTTTTAAGTATTTCAAATACCAATAATATAAACCAAAGGGAACAATATTTTCTTGTCCATGAATAATTTTTTTAATGTTATTACGATGTCTGTAAAAAATAAATATTGTTAATACAAATGCTAAGATAGTTAAAGCTGTATCATGGGTAAAGTAGGCTGCAATTACAATTATTACAAATCCAAGCATACTTCCTAAACTAACCATACTAGTTAAAAAAATACAAAGGGTAAACGCAGCAGCAGCAATCCAGAAAAACCCAAAGTTATATGCCATTAGCATTCCAGCACTTGTAGCAACAGCTTTTCCACCTTTAAAGTGATCAAAGATAGAAAATGTATGTCCCAAAACAGCTGCTACCCCAAAAATAAGTGGATACCATGAACTTATTCCAAACTGCATTGGTATCCATGTTGCAAGATAGCCTTTCCCAATATCTAAGATTGTTACAATGGTCCCGGCTAGTGGTCCTAATACTCGAAAAGTGTTAGTTGCTCCGATATTTTTAGAACCATGTCTTCTGATATCAACGTGAAAAAATAATTTTCCAATCCAGATACCACTTGGTATTGATCCTAAAAGATAAGCAATAATTAAAAGAGATACTAACTTAATCATTTTTCCTCCAAGTTGTATTAATTAATTAACAAAAATAATTTTAGCATTAAATTAAAGATTAAAACAGCTGAATATTGATAATCATTGTTAATCTAGCAAGTGTTTGCAATCATTTTTAAATCAGTTATTATAAATATTGGATAAAAAGGAGCTTTTCGAAATGACGAAACAAAATAATTCACAAAAATATGATGCTTCTTCAATTCAGGTTTTACATGGATTAGAAGCAGTTCGAAAACGTCCCGGAATGTATATTGGATCGACCGATGCTAGAGGATTACATCATTTGGTATATGAAATAGTAGATAATGCGGTTGATGAAGCAATTGCAGGTTACGGTGACGAGATAAGTGTAACAATTCATGAAGATGATAATATTACTGTTGAAGATCATGGTAGGGGAATGCCAGTTGATATGCATTCATCAGGTAAACCAACTCCAGAAGTTATTTTGACTGTTTTACATGCCGGGGGCAAATTTGGTCAAGGTGGATACAAAACCTCTGGTGGATTACATGGTGTTGGATCAAGTGTTGTAAACGCTTTATCAAAGCAGCTAACTGTTCAAATCGTGAGAGACCACGAATTATACCAAGAAGACTTTGAAAATGGTGGGAATCCCGTTGGAACATTACGTGATTTGGGAAAAACTAAAAAATCGAATGGAACATTGATTACTTTTAAACCTGATCCAGAAATTTTCACTACTACTGTATATAATTTTGATACCCTAGCCGTGAGACTACGCGAATCTGCATTTCTCTTAAAGGGAGTTAAAATATCTTTAACAGATGAACGACCTGGCAAAGAAAAACAAGAAATTTTTAAGTATGACGATGGAATAAAAGAATTTGTCGAATACTTAAATGAAGGGAAAAGTACGCTAGGGAATGTACTTTATTTTGATGGAAAAAAAGGCGGCATTGAAGTTGAAGTGGCTAGTCAATACAATGATGGCTATACTGAAAATATGCTTTCTTTTGTCAATAATGTTAGGACTAAAGATGGTGGTTCTCACGAAGCTGGATTTAGAAGTGGTTGGACGAAAGCCTTTAATGAGTATGCTAGGAAAGTTGGCCTTTTAAAAGAAAAAGATAAAAATTTAGATGGTAATGATGTTCGTGAAGGATTGACAGCTGTAATTGCTCTTCGTGTCCCTGAAGAAGCACTTCAATTTGAGGGACAAACTAAGGAAAAGCTGGGGACTCCAGAAGCTAGATCAATTGTTGATAGTGTTGTTTCGGAACAATTGTTATATTTCTTAATGGAAAATGGTGACTTTGCTAATACATTAGTACAAAAGGCGCTAAAGGCCCGTAAGGCTCGTGAAGCTGCTAAAAAAGCGCGTGATGAAACTAGACATGGTAAGAAGAAAAAGAAGCGTGAACGTCTATTATCGGGGAAATTAACTCCAGCACAATCTAAGGATACTAGTAAAAATGAACTTTTTTTGGTTGAAGGTGATTCTGCGGGTGGTTCTGCTAAACAAGGTCGAGATCGAAAACATCAAGCTATTTTACCGCTTCGAGGTAAAGTTTTAAACACTGAAAAAGCTAGTACAGCTGATATTTTAAAAAATGAAGAAATTAGTACCATTATGTATACAGTTGGAGCTGGATTAGGCAATGAGTTTATTTTAAAAGATGCTAATTATGACAAAATTATTATTATGACTGATGCTGATGATGATGGTGCCCATATTCAGATTTTATTATTAACTTTCTTTTATAAATATATGCGTCCCATGATTGAAGCTGGAAAAGTGTATGTAGCTCTTCCTCCACTTTATAAATTACAAGAGGGTAAGGGTAAAAAAGCTAAAATTGAATATGCCTGGACAAATGAAGAATTAGATAATCTCAGAAAAGATTTCCCTAAAGGAATGACTTTACAACGATTCAAAGGTCTTGGAGAAATGAATGCCGATCAATTATGGGAAACAACGATGAATCCTGAACATCGGACATTGATTAGAGTACAAATTGATGATGCAGTTATTGCTGAAAGACAAGTTTCAACATTAATGGGTAATAAGGTTGAACCAAGAAGAAATTGGATTGAAAATAATGTCCAATTTACTCTTGGAGATGAAGGAAGTATTTTAGATAAAACTAATAATTAAGGGAGGTGATCTTTTTGGTAAAAAAATCAGAAATCAAAGATTTATCGCTTGCATCCGTAATGGATGAGCGATTTAGTCGTTATTCTAAAGCAATTATCCAAGAAAGAGCTTTACCAGATATTCGAGATGGGTTGAAACCAGTTCAAAGACGAATTATGTATTCTATGAATAAAGATGGTAATACATATGACAAAGGATTTAGAAAAGCAGCTAAATCTGTTGGTAATGTAATGGGAAATTTTCATCCGCATGGTGATAGTTCAATCTATGATGCTATGGTTAGAATGAGTCAATCATGGAAGCTAAGAGAAACTTTAATTGATATGCATGGTAATAATGGATCAATGGATGGTGATCCACCTGCTGCAATGAGATATACTGAGGCACGATTAAGCAAAATTGCAGGAGAAATGCTGCGAGATATTGATAAGGGGACAGTTGATTGGGTATTAAATTTTGATGACACAGAATATGAACCAACGGTCCTCCCGTCAAGAATTCCCAATTTGTTAATTAATGGTGCTACTGGTATTTCTGCTGGATATGCTACTGAAATACCACCTCATAATTTAGGTGAGGTAATTGATGCGCTAATTTACTTGCAAAGTAATCCTGAAGCGACCCTTACTGACTTGATGAAATTTATTAAAGGACCAGACTTTCCAACATGCGGAATCATTCAAGGAATTGATGGAATTAAACAGGCTTATGAAACCGGTCATGGACGAGTTATGATTCGTTCCCGAAGTTCTATTGCTGAAATGCGTGGCGGTAAGAAATTGGTTCAAGTAGTTGAAATTCCATATGAAGTTAATAAATCACAACTAGTTAAACAGATTGATGAAATTCGGTTGAACAAAAAAATTGATGGAATTGCAGAAGTCAGAGATGATTCTGATCGATCAGGATTGATGATTTCTATTGAATTAAAACGTAATGCCGATGTGCAAGGGATTTTAAATTATTTATATAAAAATACTGATTTACAAATTTCTTATAATTTTAACGTGGTTGCAATTAAAAAAATGCGTCCTGAACGCTTGTCTTTAAAAGATATTTTGGTAACTTATTTAGATTATCAACGAGATGTTTTGACTAAGCGAACTGAATTTGATTTAAATAAAGCTCAGGAACGTCAACATATTGTTGAAGGTTTAATTAAAGCATTATCTATTTTAGATGAAGTAATTAAAACGATTCGTGCTAGCTCTACGAGAAAAGATGCCCGAGATAACTTGGTTAGTGAATATGAATTTACTGAAAAACAAGCTGATGCAATTGTTGCTTTACAGTTATATCGATTAACTAATACTGATGTTACTAAGTTAAAAAATGAGAATGCTGATCTAGCAAGTAAAATTGCTAAGTTTGAATCAATTTTAGCTAATCCAGAGGAACTTAATCGGGTTTTAAGTAGAGAATTGACTGATATTGCTAAGGAATATCGTAGTCCGCGTCGTTCAAGTATTGAAGCTGAAATTCAAAATCTTAATGTTAGTAAAAAAGTTACAGTTCCTGACGAACAAGTAATTGTAATGGTTTCTAAAGATGGTTATTTAAAACGAAGTAGTTTACGGTCGTACAAAGCATCTGAACTATCCGATAATGGATTAAAAGACGAAGATTATCCAGTTTTTATTAAAAAATTAAGTACACGAGATTTTATTTATATTTTTACTGATGGGGGAAATTTAATTTATCGACCTGTTTTTGAAATTGAAGATGTTAAATGGAAAGATACTGGAGAACATATTTCTCAATTAAATGGACTAGATGCTAATGAAAGTGTTATTGCAGTATTTGATTTTCCAAATCTTAAACAATCCGGAAACTTTGTTATTACCACTAATGCTGGACATATTAAAAAAACTGAATTTGCTAAATTATTGCCTAGTAGAACATATAAAAGTAGAGCTGCTGTCTATGAAAAATTAAAAGATACTTTGCAAAAAGTTGTAAATGTTGAATATGTTGAAAATAGCAATGATAGCGAAGTAATTATTATGACAGAACATGGGTTAGCATTACGTTATAGTCTAGAAGAAGTTTCTACTAGCGGACCAAAAACTACCGGGGTTAAATCGATTAATTTAGGATCAGATGATACTGTTATCAATTCTCAGATTATTAATAATAGCTCAGAATTAGGCATTGTCTTTCAAGATGGTAATTTTAAAAAGATTAAAATAAATGATATCCCTGTTACATCTAGAGCTCGTAAAGGAATCAAAGTATTAAAAGACTTAAAAACACGGCCAAATTTATTGGCTAGTTTTATTAAAATTAATGCTGAAGATCAAATGTTACGTATTTATACTGATCATCGTAGTGCTCATGATGTAATTTTAGACGAATATCATGTAGCTTCTAGAACTTCAAATGGTTCATCAGCAGTTAATACAAAAATCGATGGAGTACCAGTTTCAATTAATCATTTACTATTGGATAATTTAAGTGATGCAACAATGGAAAAAAATTAATGGGTTCCTTCACCAAATGTTTTGTGTTTGTGTTAAAGTAATTAATATAAAGTTATTAAAGGAGATAATTAAATGACTAAAGAGCTAGTTTTTGGACACAAAAATCCCGATACTGATGCAATTGCAGCAGCAATTGGGTTAGCATATTTAGAAAAACAAGATGGATACGATACAGAGGCAGTTGCGTTGGGTCCTGTAAACGCAGAAACTAAATTTGTATTGGATTATTTTGGGGTAAAAGCTCCTAGAATTGTTGAAGCTGCAAGACCTGAAACTGATAAAGTAATGTTGGTAGATCATAACGAACCACAACAAAGTATTAGCGACATTGCAGAGTTAACAGTTACACATGTAGTTGATCATCATAGAATAAGTGGTTTTGAAACAGCAAAACCATTATATTATCGGGCCGCTCCTTATGGTTGTTGTTCAACAATTTTGACACAGATGTATTCTGAAGAAGGAATTGATATCCCTAAAGAAATTGCTGGATTAATGATGTCTGCTATTATTTCTGATACATTACTTTTGAAATCTCCCACCACAACAGCGATAGATAGAGATGCGTTACAAGCATTGGCAGATATTGCTGGAGTTGATAACTATGAAGAATATGGTATTAAAATGCTTAAAGCTGGAACTAATGTTGACGCTAAGTCGGACAAAGAATTAATTGATGGAGATGCTAAATCATTTGTACTCGGTGGTAAAAATGTCAGAATTGATCAAATTAATGTGGTTGATTTAGAGGATATTAATAAACGTCTTCCAGAAATAAAAAAAGCGATGGAAACTGAATCTAAAGAAGAAAATTATGATTTATTTTTAGTTTTAGCAACTAATGTTCTTACAAGTAATTCTGAATTAATTATTGTTGGAGAACCCAAGGATCTTGTAGAAAAAGCATTTAATAACAAATTTGCTGATAATGATGTAATGAATTTACCAGGTGTAGTTTCTAGAAAGAAACAAGTTGTTCCACCATTAACTGAGCAATTAGATCCAGAAAAATAATTTTTAATTTAGAATCGTACTTTTAAGTACGATTCTTTTTAAATGAATTAAATTGCTTGCAATTTAATTATTATTGATTAATATTAGTAGTAGAATAAATAGGGGTGATATTATGAATGATTATGATAAAAAAGAGTTAAAAAATAAACTGACTCCAGAACAATACGCTGTAACGCAAGAAGCTTCAACTGAACCAGCCTTCACTGGTAAATATGATAATTTTTATAAAAAAGGTATTTATGTTGATGTTGTTAGTGGTGAACCATTATTTAGTTCTGCCGATAAATATGATTCTGGATGTGGCTGGCCAGCATTTACTAAACCAATTGATCAAAACAATATTAAAGGAAAAACTGATAATTCTTTTGGTATGATACGTGAAGAAGTAGAAAGTTCAAAAGCCAATTCACATCTTGGACATGTTTTTCCTGATGGACCTCGTGACAAAGGCGGATTACGATATTGTATTAATTCAGCTGCTTTAAAATTTATTCCTTATGATGAGATGGATAAAGAGGGATATGGTAAATATAAAAGTTTTTGTAATTAAAAAATTAGGAGGTGTATGTAATGAGTAAAACAGAAACAGCAATTTTTGCTGGTGGTTGTTTTTGGTGCATGGTAAAACCATTTGATGAAATGCCAGGTATTGAATCTGTTGAATCTGGATATACTGGCGGACATGTTGCAAATCCAACATATGAACAAGTTTGTGATGGCAATACCGGTCATACTGAAGCAGTTAAAATTACCTTTGATCCTAGTATTATTTCTTACAAAGAATTAGTCGATATATATTGGCGTCAGACTGATCCAACTGATGCTATGGGGCAGTTCCAAGACCGCGGTGATAGTTATCGTCCTGTAATATATGTAAATAGTCCAGAACAACGACAAGTTGCGGAAGCATCTAAAGCAGCACTTGAAAAATCTGGTAAGTTTGATAAACCAATCGTTACTAAAATTGAAGATGCTAAGCCGTTTTATCCAGCTGAATCTTACCATCAAGATTTTTATAAAAAGAATCCACTTCGAGCAGAAATTGAAGAAATGGGTGGAAGAAAACAATTCAAAAAAGATGTTTGGAAAAATAAAGAATAAATTTAATTTTAATATAGTTAAAAATATGAAAAAAACAGATAACTTCAGCTTTTATGTAAGCTGGTAGTATCTGTTTTTTATTTGAATGTAATATTTTCAGGACGTTCTCTAAATGATTCAATTACTACTGATTTAATTGTAATAACAATAATTGCTTTATCAGTTAGATTTTCGTCTAGCTCTTTAATTTGAGGTACTTTATTGGTTAATGATTCAATTTGATCTTGATTAGTAATGGATTCAGCAGTTGCTTGATTAGAAGAGAAGCGAAGACCAGTTTTATTATTAAATAAACTAGCAATTGCAACTTGAGAATTATAATTAATGTTATTTACTCGTTCCGAATTAGCAGAAGTTACAACATAAAATATATTTTCTTGTTTTGAACTCTGTGAATAGGTAATGATGGAGTTACTAATCGTACCATCATTATTCTTAGTTGCTAAATAAATAAAAGCAGGTAGTTCGTTTAATACTTTTGAAAATTTACTTTTATTTTTGTTAACTCCACTGGCGTTTTCACGAGTAGCCATCTTTTTTATGGTAAGTAGTGTTAGGGGTATAACTAAAATAATATATCCAATTATTACTCCTAAAATAATTAAACCCAAATGATAAAAATTAAATGGATAACCAATTACCCAAATAGCAATTAAAAACGAAACTCCATAAGCAATAAATAATTCTACAAATCTTTTTAAGTACATATTATATCTCCAATAATTTTTCTTTATTAAATTAAACCAATATATTTTTTTGTTTTAATAATTGAATCCTGATTAAATACTTTTTTTACAATATTAATATCATTCGTTTTTTGATATAAACGGTAGCCGTATGTTTTTCTTGGAGTCAAAGTACCAAGTTTGACGATATTTGTAAGCTTTTTGTTTTTATCTGTTTGAATTTTTTTTTGAGTTTTTTGCATTACTTGATAAAATCCATGTTGTTTAATATGAGTTACTGAATTTGATTTGTTTGATGGAAATATATAAGAATTCTCAGTTACGTCATCATATTCATGATAAATCCAAGTTAAATAGTTATTTAGCTCATTTAAAATTTCGTTACTCAAAATATCTTTATAATTAATGTCTGCTTGATTACAAATAATTAAATCATTAGGTTTTTTTAAATCTTTAATTTGCAAACTCATTAACGAATTAGGGGTTAATCCGGTAGCAAGACCTAAATCAAACATAAATAGATTGCGACGACCGTAATTTCCTTCCAATAGTATTTCACGGATTCGTTTCATTAATTTGTTTGATTTAATGGGTAGTAAAGCAGGTTTATTGGTATTTAACGTTTTATTTGATGATAATTGCTCAACAGTAGGAATTATATTCAAGTCCATTTTATCAATCAATGCTAATATTTTAGAAGCAGATAAATCAAAAAATTCGCTTTCTCCGTCGCTATCGGCAGTCGAATAACTAAGTTTGTGACTGTGATATTGATCTAAATTACCATGAATAGTTTGCTCAATTGTTTTAGGATCATTATAAGTAGTGTTTGAAATATATGTTTTTTCTAAATAATAATTATGATTTTCAAGCATTGATCGTTTTAAATCATTAATACGGTTAAATGGATTTTGAGTAATTCCAACTTTAGTAATAACAAAAGCCAATTCATGATTTTTTTTAAATTCTAAAACATAAATATATTTTTGTTCACTAAAAGTGGGACTTGGAAAATTATTTTTGTAAATTTGATTAAATGTAAGATGATTATGCATAATTAATATTCTCCATAAAAATAGTCTATTCAACATTTTTATCATTTTTCACAGAATAGATCATTTATAGCTACTTCGTATAATATATATTATGTAAAGTAGACAAAATAACACAAATAAATCTATTTCCCCTAAATTTGCTTCTTAGATAAATTTTTAAAAATTAATTTAATTATTATTTCAGGTTTAAATCTTTTTCCCATCCTAATACAAGTGCACCTTCACCAAGATGAGTTCCAATTGCAGGACCAATATAACTATGCTCGACATTTATATTTGGAAAATTTTTTTTGAAATTTTTAACCCAAATTTTTCCTGATTTGGAATCGTTTGCATCATATATGATTGCTTTAATTGGATAATCAATATGTTCCAAATCTTCACTAAATAATTTTTCAACTCGTTTAAGTGCACGTTTCATCGTTCTAACTTTTTCAAAAGCTACAATCTCATCAGTCTGGTTATCAAATGTTAAAATTGGTTTAATATTTAATAGTCCGCCAATAAATGCTGAAGCATTTGATAATCGTCCACCTTTAACTAAATTTTGTAAATCAGCAACTATAAATAATTCGTCAATAGTTGCTCGTTGTTCTTTTAATTTTACGATAATAGTATCTGGATCAACATTTTGTGCAGCTAAATTTGCAGCATATTTTGCTAAATCTCCCATTAAACTTACAGTAATTTGCGAATCAAAGGGAATAATTCGAATATTTGAAACCATTTTTGAAACGTTCACTACTTGGTTATATAATCCTGAAATCGTTGCTGCAAGTGTGATAGTTATAACAGTATCATAACCTTCATCGGCTAATTGATTATATAATTTAATTAACTTACCAATTGGGGGTTGTGAAGTGGTTGGTAGTTTTTTTGAACTGTCTAATTTTTGATAAAATTCTTTGTTTGATAAATTAATTCCCTCTTGAAAACTTTGATTTTCAAAAATGATTTCAAGAGGAATTATGTGAATATTATATTTTTTGAGCTCTTTTTTTGAAAGGTATGAAGAACTATCAGTAACAATAGCTGTTTTCAATTTATTCACTCCATTTATTATTTTTAGTCATACTATTTTCTAATCGATTAAGTAAAATTTTCAACATATTTTTTTCTTCATCTGTCCATTGTTCAAAAATGTGTAGTTTGAATGTTTGATAGTCATTTTCAATACTTTTGTAAGCGTTAACCCCTTTTTCATCAATATTATAGACAAGTTGTCTCCTATCCTTGCCTATTGCAGTTTTATGAACCATTCCTTTTTCTACTAAACGTTTTAATTGTCGCGACAAGGTTGAAGTATCTAAACTCATTTCTTTAGCTAACTTTTCTTGAGTATTATATTCATTGTTAATTGCAGTTAACAATTTCCATTCTGAAATGGTTAAATTCCTTTTTTTTTGTGATTTTCAATAATTTTTGTTGTTGAGTTTTACTTACATCATGTAATGCAGCCAAAATGTTTTTCATTTTAAATTCCCCCAATCGATATTATAACATTAATTGTGCTATACAATATTGAGTAATCAGTAAATTTACTATAAGTTAGTATGAGTATAAGGTATACTAAAATAAAGGTACAAATTTAAACAAGGAGTCTTAGTATGTCTTTTGATGGATCATTTATGCATGCAATGTCAAACGAATTAAATAATGAGTTATTGAATGGTCGAGTTACAAAAATTAACGAACCATATCCTAACGAAATAATGATGACAATTCGTGCCAATGGCAATAATTATCAGACACTTTTATCTGCAAATCCCCTTTATGCACGTATCCAAACTACCAAAATTCCCTTTACCAATCCAAAAGAACCTAGTAATTTTGCGATGACATTAAGAAAACGACTACGAGGAAGTTTTCTTAATAAAATTCATCAAGTTGATAATGATCGAGTTATGCATTTTCATTTTAATACTAGAAACGAATTGGGTGACATTGAAGAATTAGTTTTGGTTATTGAAGTTATGGCTAGACATAGTAATATTATTTTAGTAGAAGCAAAGAATCGAAATATTATTGATGCTGTCAAAAGAATTGGATTAGAAAAAAATCGTTATCGTACCCTTCTTCCTGGTTCCAAATACATTAACCCGCCTAAACAAAATATGATTAATCCTTTTGATTTAAATGATTTTACTACTATAAATCAACTTAATCATGATTTTCCTAATGTAAGTGTATTTGCAACGAATTTACGCCAATATTTACAAGGACTGGGTAAAGATACTTCAACTGCATTAGCAACTGCAATTCATGAACCTGGATCAACTATCAAAAGTAAATATCAGAACTTTTTTTCTAATTTTAATAATCCAACCCCAACTATTAGTATTAGTGAAAATGGAAAATTAAATTTTTCTGCTTTTCCTTATCTTAATCAAAAGATTGAAAAACAATTTCCTACTTTAAGTGAAATGTTGGATGTTTATTTTCAAACCAAGGTAAACCATGAACGAGTTAGAGAACAAGGCTCTCAACTCATTCAAATCACTCAAAATGAATTAAAAAAGAATAAACGTAAAATAAAAAGATTAGAACAATCTGAAAAAGAATCTAAATTAGCTGACGAATATCGCATTAAAGGCGAGATTTTAATGACTTATTTAAAACAAGTTAAATCTGGCGAGAAATTGATTGTATTACCAAATTTTTATGACAATAACAAAAAAATAAAAATTAATTTGAAACCTTCCTTATCACCTTCAGCTAATGCACAATGGTATTTTAAGCAATATCAGAAAAAAAAGAATGCGGTTAAATTTATTAATCAACAATTGAAAAAGACTAAAGCAGAAATAGATTATTTTGAGAATATTAAATCACAAATTGAAATTGCAGATCCTGAAAATTTAGCTGATATAAAAATAGAATTACAAAATGAAGGCTATCTTAAAATTAAAAACAAAGTTAAAAAGCAACGAAAAGCAAAAGTAAGCAAACCAGAACGATTTGTTTCGGATAATGGTACCATTATTTTAGTTGGTAAAAATAATTTGCAAAATGATCAGCTGACGCATAAAATAGCTGACAAGCGTGATACCTGGTTGCATACTCAAAAAATTCATGGTTCTCACGTGATTATTCGTTCTTTTAATCCTAGTGAAGAAACTATTATACAAGCAGCCGAGTTAGCTGCTTATTATTCTAAAGCCCGAAATTCAGCAAATGTTCCTGTTGATTATGATGTAGTAAAAAGAATTAAAAAACCTAGTGGTGCTAAACCAGGTTTTGTTACCTATACAGGTCAAAAAACAGTTTATGTTACTCCTACTAAAGAAAAATTTAAACATCTTCGTGAAAATGTACTTAAAAACAATTAGCAAAAAACAGGAAAATAATTTATTTTCCTGTTTTTTTAATTAAATATTTATATATTGTTTTTCAATTTACTCATTTCAATAAATTTTTTTGTGAATCACTAATTGATTTGCCAAATGAAAGCTTGGCTCCAATCTCAAAGTCTCTTTTTTTAGGAATATTGCTAATTCCAAGTGATTTAAATGGGAAAATTATTTGCATAATTGCAAATCGACTAGTTGAATCAATACTTGGAATTAATTTTTTTAAAAATGATGGATTAAAATGTTCAGTATACATTTGCATCAAAATTTTTATCCAATTAATACCAGTGACTTCATTTAAAAAAATTGTTTCCGTAATTCTTAATGGTGTAATCCCAGATACTGCGTATCCACCAGTATGATGATTAGTATGGAATAATACTTGAATTAGTCCCGTTAATTGATGCTCCTGAACTTCATTCTTTGCCATTTTTTCTATTTTTTTGATATCTAAAGCATCTTTTCCAAAAGGAATATAATAATCAGTTTGTTTATCAACTTCATCGTCATCAATGTCTTCTTGCGATTTGAATCCAACCGTAGAAATGGGAATGATTTCATTACGACTTACCAATAAATCAATAGCAAAATCAGCTTTTGGCACATTCCAAATACCGTTTTTTTGATCAGGTGGTAAAACAATTAGTGTAAAATTATCTTTTAACTTACTTAGTTCTCTAATTAAATAATGACGATTTCCAGGTAAAAACACATAACTCGGTTTCTCTAACTTAATTATATTTAAAATTTCTCCAAGTTGAACTGGTTCAATGTATTGTTTATCACTAATAATCGGAATTAATGATACTGAATTTGGATTGTTGTTAAGAATGATAGTTTTATAGCCGAGTTTATGAAGTTGAATCAACATCTCAGCAGTATAAGTATCAGCAGCTGTATTAGGCCCAAGATGATTTCTTCCTTTACCAATAACTAATGCACTATTGTTACTTAATTGATTACTATCAGATTCTGATTCATAACTACCATAAAAAGAATCAGTATTTTCTATAAATTCGCCTGCGGTCGGTTCAATCATTTTATAGGTCTTTTTATTATTTAAATTTTCTTGCAGATAAACCACGGTTTGATTGCTAACATTCCAATAATGACAAAACATACCATTTCCGAAACCATATCGATCTCCAGCTAATAATGCTTTTGGATCTAAAGGATTGTCTTTTACAAATTTAACAATTTTTAAAATATTTTTCATAATAACAAAAAAGAATTCATCAATTTTAGTTATTTCACTTAAATCATTCGTTGAATATCCACGATTTACTGCTTCATATAAAATTAACAACTGTTGATCAGTTGGATGCAATAATTGTTCAATTAAGTCATCTTCACTTAAATAGTTATAACTTGGCAAAACATCTTTGGGGCTAGGTTGTGAACTTCTTAATGCATTCATAAAAGCAGCTTCAGCACTTCTCCCAACTCCAATTGCAGCACCAGTAGCTTTAGCATGTGGTCCTAAATGTGAATCAGCCATATCCAAATAATCAAATGGCCAAATTGGTGTTTTTACGGTGATGTGATCATTAATTGGTTGTAAAATTGGGGTTAATTTATTAAATTTTGGCGGTAATTTGATTTCTGTAAGTGAATAATTGATTATTATCGAAGCCACTATCATAGCTAAAGGATAACCTGTAGCTTTGGCAGCTATTGAAGTTTCTTGGTTAAAAAAAGGATTTATTTTCAAAACATAATATTCATCAGTTTTTGAATTAACAGCAAATTGTATATGGCAAATTCCTTTTATACCTAAACAATCCATTACTTTGAAAGTAGTTGCACGAAGTTGTTGAAGCATTATATCATTTAACGTTTGTGCAGGTGCAAAAACTACTGAATCAGTTGAATTTACCTTAACTGGGTTCATATCCTCTAATGATGAAATAATCATTTTAGTTCCAGCTTTATCTCTAATTGCAACCATACCAATTTCTTTGTATGTTCCAACTTCTTTTTCTAAAGAAATTTTATTTACTTTAGATTGTTGAAAAATATCATTAATTTGAGCATTTAAATCCTCTACATTTTGAAAAACATTTCGATATTGCCCTTTAATTGGATTTACGGGTTTTACAGATACAGGAAACTTTATTTTTTCAATATTACTTCTTAATTCATCGAAATCATTAATAATGTTAGAAGCTAATATTGGAATGTCATTTTCAAGCAATCGATTTGCTAATACTGTATTGTTATCAACATTATCCTTAATTCCACCAAATAATGAAATATTATTTTCATTCAGACCGATAATTTTTACATTATAATTTTTTAAAATACCGTTCTTGTTTAGTCTTTGAATTACTTTTAATGCTTCCTTTTTTCCATAAATAGAAGTAATTGCATCAATTTTTTTTGTTTTAATAATTTCTTCAACGTTTTGTGTGTTGATATTTTTAACAAATACGTCACTTGCAGGGACTTCCTGTAACAACAATGAATAAGGATTATTATCAATAATAAATGTTTTTATTCCAATATTTTTCCACATAGAAAAAGCTTGAAAAGCAGCAGCATCTTGTTCGTTTTCATGACCCACATCAGAAGGGCCACCACCAATTATTAAAATATTTTTAATCTCACAATTCATATTTAACTCTCCTGTGAGCTACTACGCTTTCAATAAATTCATCAAAAAGATCTAAATTGTTTTCTATACCTAATGCACTTTCCGGTAAAAATTGAACAGAAAAAGTAGGATAATCGCGACTTCTAAGTCCTTGAACTGTTCCATTGATTAAATCAACATAAGTAATAATTAGTTTTGAGGTATCAACGGAATCAGTCACAATTGCATAATCTTGTGCTTGATGTGGGTAAACAATTTCATTTGTAATAATCTTTTTTACTGGATGATTATCTCCATAATGACCAATTTTTAGTCTTTTAATTTTTGCACCATTAACAATGGCAATTAATTCATGACCAAGTCCAATTCCGAACAACGGTAATTCTTTTTGAATCTCCAAAATATTATCTATTACAGAATTTTCAATTTCTTCTGGAGAACCTGGTCCAGAAGAAATCACAACTCCTTCTGGATCTAAATTTTTGATTTCAGAAAAACTAGTATTCCAAGGAACTACAATTAAATTACAATTTAATTTAGATAATTGCCGTACAATGGATTCTCTGAGACCCAAGTCAATTACCACAATAGTAATACCGCTTCCTGGTACAAGATATGGTTTAGGAGTAGCGACAGATTGAATTTGTTGGTTACTTAATACTGATGCTTGTAATTGATCAAAGGCATGTGCATCATTATTATTAACAATGCTAGCTTTTTTCACATTATGAGTATGAACATATTTTTGTAGTGCTCTTGTATCAATCTGACATATCCCTGGAATATGACGTTCTTTTAAAAAAGAATTTAAAGATAAATTTTTCAGATGTGAAAATGAAATATTTTCCTCTTGATGTACTACAATTCCTTTAGCAGAAGTTAAAATAGATTCATAACTTTTAGGATTAATTCCAATATTTCCAATTGAAGGCTGCGTAAAAGTAATTATTTGATTATGATACAAAGGATCTGTGAGTGACTCTTGATAATTATTTAAATTACTGTTGATTGCTAATTCTCCAGTTGCTGTAGACAAATCACCAAAGGCTTCGCCAACAAAGGAAGTTCCATCATCAAGTATTAAATATTTTTTCACCAAAAAATCGCCCTCTTTACTTTAAAATATTTATAGTTATTTTTTTGTGATTTCTACCCCATCACGATCGTCAATTTCAGAAACTAAAACTTTTATAGTTTCATCTTTCGAACTAGGAATATTTTTACCAACAAAATCTGCTCTAATTGGAAGTTCATGATGTCCTCGATCAACTAAAACAGCTAAATTAATTCGCTTGGGTCTACCGATTTCATTAATAGCACCTAATGCAGCTCTAACTGTTCTGCCAGTGAATAAAACATCATCAACTAACACAATATTTTTTTCATTTATATCAACAACATTTGTAGCGACTTTTTGGCTATTATTTTTCTCTTTTTTATCATCACGATAATTAGTAATATCTAATTCGATTACTGGAACATCTGTGTTTTCTAATTTTTTAAGTCGATTTGCTATTCTTTTAGCTAAATAAACTCCACGAGTTTTAATACCAATCAGAACTAAGTTATTAACGCCTTTATTTTTCTCAATTATTTCATATGTGATTCTAGTTAATGCCCTTTGCATTGACATGTTGTCCAATACAACTTTTTCATTATTCATAGGTATCTCCTTCTTTTTTACTATGATATTGTTCCCTTAAATTTTTTAAAGTTGTTTCAAAAATTATTGGAAGTTGACTAGAAAAATCCATTTCTTTCCCTGAAGTTGGATGTTTAAAACCTAATTCTGATGCATGAAGAAATTGACCATGTCCTTTAATAGTTTTTCGTGGTCCATATAATGGATCTCCAACTAAAGGATGATTGATATACTTTAAATGAACTCTGATTTGATGTGTTCTACCGGTTTCTAATTGGCACTGAATCAATGTATAATCGCTACCGAATCTTTCTAAAACTTTAAAATGAGTTACAGCATTTCTACCACCGGTAATCACTGCTTGTTTTTTACGATCTTTAGGTGATCTACCAAGAGGAGCTTTAATAGTTCCACGGTCTTCTTTAATATTACCGTGGACTAATGCTATGTACTTTCGACGACTCGTCTTATTTTTCAATTGTTGTGATAAAGATTTATGTGCAATATCAGTTTTTGCAACCATTAATAATCCTGAGGTATCTTTATCAATTCTGTGAACAATTCCAGGTCGAATAGTTCCATTAATACTGGATAATTTTGTATGATACAAAAGAGCATTAACTAAAGTATGATTTAGATGACCAGGTGCTGGATGAACAACCATTCCTTGCGGTTTGTTTATGACAATCACTTGATCATCTTCATAAACAATGTTTAATTTAATGTTTTCTGGTTCCAAATCAAGTTTTTTAGGTTCAGGAATTGCTACTGTAATAACATCTTCATATTTAGTTTTATATTTTGGTTTTTCAATTTTTTCATTCACTAATACATGATTTTCTTTAATTAAATTTCCAGCTCGAGAACGACTAAGATCAGTATAATTATCAGAAATTATTTTATCTAAGCGAATTCCATTACTTTTGACTGTAAACTTACGATTATCCATCTTACTTTCCTTTACAAACGAGTGAATAAATAATGATTAATACCCCAACCGAGAGACAACTATCAGCAACGTTAAATACTGGAAAATTAATAAAATCTAATTGAAACATGTCAGTTACATAACCAAATAAAATTCTATCAATCAAATTTCCAATTGTTCCAACTAACATTAAAACAAGACCGATAGTATAATGATAATTTTCATAATATTCACAAATAAGATAACCAAAAATAAAGATTGCTATAACTGATATAACAATAAACAAAAAGGAATTTCCAGTCAAAATACTCCAAGCTGCTCCAGTATTTTGTAAATTTGTAATTGATAAAATCCCTGGAATAAACTTAATGATTTTCCCAATTGGAATTAAAGATCGAATCATTAATTTTGAAATTTGATCAATTAGCAATAAAATAATTCCAAAGATTGTGATTAAGGTAAATTTTATTTTGTTTTTTTTTGAAAATCTCACTTTTTTCTCATTTCTATTATTGTTTTTTTGAAATAATTTCTTGTAATTCAATTAATGAATTCGAAGGTAATAAAAATTTATAATTCTTTCCATTAGCATCGAAAGAAATACTATTCCTTTTTGTTTTAATATTAGTAATTGAACTAATACTTATTTTCTTTCCAAATGGATTTAAGACGCTATGAATATCAATCTTTCCATTGCCAACAAAGATCTTTCTAAAATAAATTTGAATCCATGTTAAAAATGCAAAAGCAATAAAAAAACCTAAAGTAATTGTTTGAAAATGTGTTATTTCCAACCAAATAATTATACCAATCAACATAACGATTAATGTCCAACTCCAACAAATACTACTTGTAAGTAATGGTGGTTGATACAAAAATTTCCTTTTTTGCGTTATCATAAACACTACCTCTTTTTGAAATGGAGAAAATCAATGTTTTATAAATTATATTCTGATGCTGCTGTAAATCCAATTAACTTAAAAAGTAGTGCTGGTGTATTAATTATTAATAAACACCAACAAACTCAATTAAAAACAATTTTAAAAGCTAACGATAATCATACAGCCGAGTTCATGGGATGTATTTTTGCATTTAAATCGCTTATCAATGAAATTAATGATAATGAATTACAGCATGTAATAGTCACATACTATACTGATAGTAAGATACTTGCTGATAGCTTAAACAAAAAATATGCCAAAAAATATCAAATATATGTTAATGAAATCATAAAAATAGAAAATAAATTTCAACAAGTTTTTATTAATTGGATCCCAGAATCACAAAATAAAGGTGCACATATGCTTGCTCAACAAGCATTACATGAACTTAACTAATGTATTGCCCAATTGGTTTTCTATAATGTGCGAAGTTAAGCTTTTCATTACAAACTAACTCAGCTAAAAATTTGCCAACTAATGGCCCAGTAGTTAATCCTGAAGAGCCTAATCCGCTTCCAACTAAAATACTATCATGTCCAGGGATAGTTCCAAAAAATGGAGCATAATCATTAGTATAAGCACGTGTACCGACTCTTTCCATAATAACATCATTTGTACTAATACCAGTTACAAAATGATGAGCAGTAGTTATTAAATGATTAGTTACTGATTTTTCAATGTTTAAATCAAATTGTTGTTCATTATCATGGGTTGCCCCAATAATAAGTTTTCCTTGACCTAAAGGAATTAAATCAAATTCTGATTCAGGCATCATTACTGGCATTTTTTGATCATTTTTAAAAGATGGGACTTTAACTTCAATCAATTGTCCTTTTTGGGCACGTATTTTACATTTAATCCCTAATGGAGCTAGTGTTTGTTTCGCCCATGCCCCTGTAGCGACAATAATTTTGTCAAAATAATAAATTTGATGTTTATATTCTAAATTATGATCATCTTGAAATGTAGTTTTACCCTTCAAGATTTTAAGGTTATTTTTTTGAGCAATATTTAGCAAATGTCTACAAAAAAAACCACCTTCAATCCTAGCGCCCCCAGAAATAAACAAACCATCATATAATGGCTTGTTTATAATTGGAATTTTTTTTGTAATTTCTTCTTTAGTGAGAATTTCAATGGATCCCATTTGAGGTGCTTCTAATTTTCTTTTCTTAGCTAATTCAAAAAGATTAGTTAAATCATCAGCATTTTTTCTGGTAATAATAGTTCCATTATTTGCATAAGTTTCAGAATTCATATTGGTGTCAACAGCAATTTTAGCAATTAATTTTGCTCCATCTTTTGCTAGTTGATACCATTTTTTATTTCTTCGTTTGGATAACCAAGGAGAAATTATTCCGGCAGCTGCCATAGTAGCTTGTCCCTGACCATCATCAAACAAGGTAACATCTATTTTATCATTATTCGGAAGACAATTTAAAAAATAAGCAGCAGACGATCCAACGATTCCTCCTCCGATAATTGCAACTTTCTTTTTCATTAATTACCTCTATTTTTTAAAATTTGATTTGCTCCAATATTGAAAGTAATCAGTTCTAATTCGTCCATTATATAATTTACGTCGTTTAGTTGCTTTTTTACCATAGGCCTTTTCAAAGTTTAAATCACTAGTAAGATAATATTTAGACCAGGTAGTCATTGGAATGAATACTTTACCTAAGTCTCGATAAAGTTTTTCAGCAGCTTCTTGGTCACCCATTCGTTGACCATAAGGAGGATTAGTAACAACTACTCCATTCTTTTTATTAGTATGAAAATCCTGAACAGCTAATTGTCTAAAATCAATATCATGAAGTAAACCAATTTCTTGTGCATTTACTTTAGAGTAGTTAATCATTTCACCGTTTACATCTGATCCGGTGATATCAAATTCACTATCATAATCTGCTTTAGAATCTGCTTCAGCTTTTATTTCATCAACTAATTTTTTATCTACCCAATCCCAACTTTCAAAAACAAATTCTCGTTGAATTCCTGGTGCAATATTACGTGCTATCATAGCAGCTTCAATTGGAATGGTTCCAGAACCGCACATCGGATCTAAAAATGGCATTGTTTTAGGTTTCCAATCTGTTAATAAAATTAAACCAGCAGCCATATTTTCTTTTAAAGGTGCTTCACCCTTAGCAACACGATAACCCCTTTTAAATAAACTAGGACCGGTTGTATCAAGTAAATCAACGACTTGATTTTTTAAAATTCTAACTTCTAGCGGAAATAATCCCCCAGTTTCAGGTAATCTTGTTCTACGATGATAGAAATCACCTAACTTAGTTGCAATAGCTTTTTTGGTAATTGCTTGAATATCAGGAACACTATGTAAATCAGAACTACGAGAACGTCCCTCAACTGGAAATTTTGCATCCATAGGAATAATTTCTTCCCATGGTAAATCTTTAGTCTCTTCAAAGAGATCATCAAAAGTTTTTGCTTCAAACTTTCCAACAATTATTTTTATTCGGTCAGCTGCCCTTAACCAAAGATTCGTTTTGATTATATCTTTAACGAATCCATCGAATAAAACCATACCATTTTCGACTTCAACATCGTATCCCATATCTTTCAATTCTTTGCCAACAACTGATTCTAATCCAGCAGAACAAGTTGCCATTAATTTAAATTTTTTCATTAAGTTACCTTTCCAATTCTATAAAAAAAGAGTGGGAAATCCCACTCTTCCTGATTGGTGCAGACCCCTGTAAGCCATGTTTTGTGCTCAATTGAAATATCAGGAATAACAATTGAGTAGTAATCATCTATCTCAAGAATCAAAGATTCTTGCCCTACACTTGGTTCAATTTCCGTGTGTAAAGCTCCCCTACCAAAGTTTGGGTTTCCCGCTCGAGGGGTTTACTACGTTCCAGTAATTTGATTTCTCAAATTAATCGTCTCTATAGCACCTTAGGAAATACTAAGACATAGATTAAAAATCCTTAGTCTGTTCTTTCGCCGTAATCGTAAAAATACAATTCCCCGGCTTATTTTTTCACCGAGCACGAACACTACAAGCGTCTCAGCTTGTGCGAGAGTGGACTTTCCTCAGCCAGTAAAAACTGACCGCGATTACTCAGAGTCTGCACCAATTATACATTTAGTTGTTAGTATTTTCACCAAATACTTTACGTTCAAGATTTGACAAACGTCGCAAAACATCCATGTTAGTTACATTGTTATTTGTATCATTTTCAACCGGTTTAGGTTGTGGAGCAGAAGTTGTTTCAACACTCTGCTCAGGTTTAACATAATCTGCTTTATTAGCTAATTCATTTGTCAATGCAGCTACTCTAGATTTTAATTGTTTGTTTTCAGAATCTAATTGATCAATTTGTTGATCTTGTTCTTGAATATTTTTTTGAAAACTTTCATAGTCTTTAATAACTTCATCTAAGAACGAATCAACATCGTTTGGATCATATCCTCGCATTTTTTGTTTAAATTCTTTTTGCAAAATTTCTTTTGGTGTGAAATTGATTTTGTTCATTCTAAAGCACCTCTTGTAATTTAAATACTACATTATTATAGCATAATTAAGAAAAATTGTCATCATCAGTTTGTGATTGCAATTCGTTAGCGGTTTCTTGTAAATCATCAAAATCAATTATTTGCATTGTATAATTATGATTTTTCATATAATAATTAGTTGCATTGTAATCATACATTGTTTTTCCCTCATTATCAGTGTCGTATAAAAACAAGGCCCCATCCGTATGTGTTAACATAAATGTTTGATAATTTTTTAATTGCTGTGGCGACTCATAAGGATGATCGCTAACTGAAGCAGAAAAATCAGCTATAGATAATAAATGTTGCATTTGAATTTGATTAGCTTCATTCCATTTTTTTCCAAAATCTTTAAATGGTAACATAATTCCAATTTTAAATTGATTTGGATATTCTTCCTTTAATTGGTTTGCAATTTCAATTGTCCATTGTTCTGTACCCAATTGAACTCCTGTTATTATCCACTCACATCCATTTTCAATTAACTGTTTCAATTGCTCCTTAATTGCTAATTTAATAATTAGAGCTTTTGGACTTTTATTATCAAAAACCCCTAATTCGTAGTTACGATATCCACTTACCCATATCCTATTCATTCATAATCCTCTAATCAATAAAATTTTTAATAAATCAATTATATTGCTATAATTGTAGTACATTACGCAATAAGATTGTATGAATTATTTAATGAGGAGTTTTAGATTGACTATCAATTATCCCAACGGAAATGATTATTCACCAAATAACAAGCAGTCAAAAAAAAAGAGTACCATTAATTACGGCGATCGAGGAATGTCTTTGGAACAAGAAATTAATTTAAGTAATGCATATTATTTAAATAAAGGAATTGCTGTCATTCATAAGAAACCAACTCCAATTCAAATTGTAAAAGTAGATTATCCTAAGCGAAGTGCAGCAGTTATTAAAGAAGCCTATTTTAAGCAAGCGTCTACTACTGACTATAATGGTATTTTTAAAGAAAAATATATTGACTTTGATGCAAAGGAAACTACTAACAAAACTTCTTTCCCCCTGAATAATTTTCACCAACATCAAATTAGCCATATGCAACAATGTTCTAAATTAGGGGGAATTTGTTTTTCATTAATTAAATTTGTGAAAACAAACGAATTATTTGTTCTAAATGGAACTGATTTATTTTTTTATTGGGAAAGACAATATAACGATGGAAGAAAATCTATTTCTAAGCAAGAATTAGAAAATTCAGGCTATAAACTAAGCTATCAAATCAATCCCCTTATTCCATATTTGGATGCGGTTGATAAGATTATTGACGACAATGGAGGAAAATAAAATGAGCTCAGATGAAACGTATTCTAGAATGAGGAAAAATCAAAGGCATCATGGGCCAGTATTTCACATTATTATGTGGATTATTTTATTTGTTTTTTTACTTATTTTAATGGGATGTGGGATGTTTGCATATTACGCAGCAACGGCTCCTAAAATTTCTTATCACACGCTTTCTAGCGATAACTCCACCACTATTTACGATAAAAATGGAAAAGTTATTTCTCGACTAGGAATGCAAAATAGAGATTATGTTAAACAACAAGATATTCCGGATAATTTAAAAAATGCAATTATTTCTATTGAAGATCGCCATTTTTACTCTGACAAAGGTGTTGATCCAATTAGAATTATAGAAGCTGCTGGAAGCGATTTAATTGGTTCTGGTGGAGGATTACAAGGTGGAAGTACATTAACCCAACAATTGGTAAAATTATCTGTATTTTCAACTAAATCTTCTGACCAAACTTTGAAACGAAAAGCCCAAGAAGCTTGGTTAGCCATTAAAGTTGATCGTGACTATAGTAAACAACAAATCATGGAATTTTATGTTAATAAGGTTTATATGGGGAATAATTCTTATGGAATGCAAACAGCTTCACAATTATTATTTCATAAACCTTTAAATAAACTTGATCTTTCACAAACAGCTTTGTTAGCTGGATTACCACAAGCTCCTGTCGCATATAATCCTGTACACAATCCTAAATATGCTCAAATGAGAAGAGATACAGTTTTAGAAGCAATGGTTCGTAACAAATCAATTAGCCGTGCACAAGCTGATCAAGCTGAAAAAGAAAGTGTAAAAAAAGGACTGCATACAAAAAACGTTGATAAGACACCAACTCAAAAAGATGAAAAATATGCTGATGGTTATATTAGCCAAGTTATTCAAGAATTAAAAAACAAAGGATACAATCTTACTTCTGGTAATAAGGTTTATACAAACTTAGATATGAGTACGCAAAAACATATGTATAAACTGGCAAATGATAAGAATTCTGGAATGGATTTTCCAAATAAAAACTTTCAAATTGGAGCAACAATGGTTGATCCACATAATGGTAAAGTTGTATCAATGTTAGGAAGTCGAAAACAGAATGTATTATTTGGATTAAATCGAGCTGTTCAAACTGATCGTTCAAGTGGTTCAACTATGAAGCCATTAATGGATTACGGTCCAGCCATTGAATACCTTAAATATCCAACCTACCAACCTATCAAAGATACACCCTTTACTTATCCTGGAACTGGTAAGGAGTTAAATGATTTTGATAATAAACATGAGGGTACCATCACGATGCGTCAAGCACTTATAGAGTCTCGTAATATTCCAGCCATTAGAACTTTACAGGCAGTTGGTATTCCTCAAGCAACGAATTTCCTCAATGGCTTGGGAATGAAATTTAAACAGCCGCTTGATTTGCAAAATGGTATTGGTGCTTACATTTCTACTGAACAAGAAGCTGCTGCTTATGCAGCCTTTGCTAATGGTGGTATTTATCACAAACCTTACATGATCAATAAAGTTGTTACCCCAACAGGTGAAGCAAAACACTATGGTTCTACCAGTCACAGAGCAATGTCAACTGCTACTGCGTTTATGATGACCGATATGCTTAAAGGTGTTATGACTGATCCAAAAGGTTCCGGAACAGCAGCTAAAATTGATGATTTATATGAAGCTGGTAAAACGGGTACTGTTCAATATCCTGGTAATTATCTAGGCAAGTTCCCTAAAGATGCAAGTATGGATTCATGGTTTACTGGTTATACTAAAAACTTATCATTGTCGGTTTGGACTGGTTATGATCGCCCACTTGAAGATGGTCATTATGTATCTCAGTCTCAAACTAAGATTGCTCAAAAATTTTATAAAGAAACGATGGAAAAAGCTTCTGAAAATCTACCAAATGAAAATTGGGATAAACCTTCGGATGTGGTTAAAACCCACAAAGACCACGCAACTCAATATTACATCGTTGGTTATCCTGGCGATTCAGACGCTAAAGTTTCCCATAATTCTACTCAATCAGAGCAAGCTTCCAATGATAAATCTGTTGTGAATAACAATTCTAATAGTTCACAAAATAAGAATGAGTCAAAGACGGACGATGATGCCACTAGTGGTGGTACTTCAGCTGCCAATGAAGAAACACCAAATGATGATAATAAAAATAATTCTACAAATAATAATCAAGATAATAATAATCAAACCGACAATAGTCAGAATGATGGGAATCAAACAAATAATACTCAAAATAAGAATCCCCAAGGAACTCAAAGTCAGCCTACTAATGTTGATAATGAAAACAACAATGGTGGAAATAGTAATCCTTAAATAAAAACCAAACCCCAGATTTTTAAAATCTGGGGTTTGGTTTATTTTTTTTGAATTTTAAATAATGGTATTTTAGGACCTTCATTGCTATTGTTTGATTTAAAATTACTTTGTCTTTTATTTCTCTGATCTTCAACTTGAGCTGCAGTTTGAATATTAGACTTTTTCCAATTTATCAATATTCGATCCATATATTTCAAGTTATAAACTTGATTTAATACAGCTTCTTTCAATGCTAAATTAACTAACTTTGGCGAATAATTATCTTCATCAAACCATGCATTAATAGTTTCTAGTTCAAGTGGAGAAAGCATCCTACCAAATTCACTGCTAATCATATCAAAGGTTTCTTTTTTAGCATTTTTTTCATTGTTATTTTTTGTCTTAGAAACATCCATTTTATAATTAGGAATTGTTTCTTTATTATCCATAAGCTGATTCATCTTATTAATCAATGGTTCTAGACTGTATTCATCTTTATTAGTAGTATTACTAGTTTTAATTGAAATTAATTTTTTAGCTACTAATTGGTGTAAAATTTCATAGACTTCGCTTTCAGTTAAACCAGTAACTGTAGAAAGCTTTTGAGCATTCGGAAACGAATCTCCTTGAGTACGAAAATAATTTAATTCTAAAATAATGATTAATTCTGCAGAATCAATCCCCAATTTAGGAAAGTTAGTCAATAAAAAACCGGAAACATTAATTGAACCTAAATTTAAATAGTGAGTTAATTTATCGTCCATATAGCCTCCTCCTATTTATATTTAACTAAATATTATTAATTTTAGAAATAACACGACCATTATAAAAATTAATTATACTATAACTCATGTGATGATCTTTAGAAGACATCGAAACTATCCAAACCGGTTTATTTTTTAATAATGACAATCCAACATTAGTCACCTTTTTATTTTTATTTCCATCGAGAGCAATATTTTTAGCTTTATTAGAAGAAATTCCATCATCATGTTTAATAACTTGAATATTTTCCCAATTTTTAGAAACTATTGCATACGCAGGTTTACCGTCCTGGTTATAACCAGATACTGAATAATATGTCTTGCCCAAATTAGAGGTATAAAATTCATTAATTCCATGAAATTTAGCGTGCTTTTCTACCAAATTAATTGTAGTTCTTTTCGTTTTAATTTGTGGTTCTTTAGCTTGATGAATAATCATAACCGCCATTATTAATAAAAAAATTAAAAATATGACTAATATTTCAAATATTTTCATCAATTTTTTACGTCTAATCCATTTTTTTCGCATCTTTAATCCTCTTTTTGGCTGAATAATTTAATTATAGCAAAGAACAACTATTTTTGATGATGTTGTTTTAAAAATTCAATGTTTTTTTTGGCAATTTTCTCTATTGATCCGACTTCTGGAGCTACTCCGTTATCAATTGCCTTCATTATTTGTTTTCCATATTTTTTAGTTATAATTCGATTATCTAAAATTGTAATAGTCCCATAGTCTTGTTTATTCCGAATTAAGCGTCCAATCCCTTGTTTTATATCCATAATAGCTTGGGGTAATGAATAACTAGTAAAAGGATTCTTTTTTTTCTTTTTTAGATATGATGCTCTAGCTTTAACTATCGGATTATTTGGTGCTGGAAACGGTATCCTAGGAATAATAATAGATTTTAAATAGTGTTTTGGGAAATCAATCCCTTCCCAAAAAGCATTTGAACCCAAAATAATTGAATTTGGATTAGCTTCAAAACGTTTAATTATTTTTTCTTGACCTCCAGAAATACCAGATGCAAGAACAGCATAAGAATTATCGTTTCCATTAAGTCTTTCATAAACTGCTTTAATTAAGTTCATTGAATTAAATAACACTAGCGTAGGCTGTGGACTTTCTTCAAACAATTTTTGGATTGAATTTGCTAAATAATTAACGTATTCATCATTTTCATAATTTTCTGGTGTTGGAGTTTCTTTAGAAATTACTATTTGACTTTGTTTAGCATAATCAAATGAATTTTTTAAACGTTTCATTCTAGTGTTACTTCGATGTAAGTCTAATTGATCATAAATATATTGGGATTTTTTTGATGTAAACAAGACTGACCCGGTAAAAACAACTGGCTCAAAATATCTATAAATTTTTTTATTCAGATTGCTGCTGGTGTCAAACCTAGCTAGTGATAGATAAACGTTATTAACATCCATGTCATCTGAATAATTTAACCAAAAAACTTCAGAATCAGAACTAACATTAATTTGATTAACTATATTTTGAACCTTAGTAATAAAATTATTAATATGATTAACATGATCATTAAATTGCAGAAAAATTTTGTAATCTGATGCCGTCCACTTTTGCACACTTTTAGAAATTTTAATATTAATTTGATTTAATAATTTTTTGATTTGCTCATTTAATTTAAATTGTTTTTTTAAATCATTATGAACGTTTTCAAAATATTTATTGAGTTTGGTTGTTTTCAAACCAATTTCATGTTGTTCATTAGATAAATGATGCATAAAATTTTGTTGAAACTGGTTCAATAGTTTTGAATTAACTTCAAAAACCTCATCAATTTTTTTCATGATTTTTTTAAGTTCATTATTTAATGATATGTCATCGTCAAAAATATCCATTAAATTTTTATTATGAGTTTGAAAAACGTCATTTTTAATCCGTCCAGTATATAACTTAATTGTGCCTAACCAAAGCGATTGTTTTTGGGAATCAAACGCTACGTCTGCTAATCGATGGGCTTCATCTATGATTAAATAAGGATTAGTATTCAGATTTTCATGAATTTTTTTTGCGTTCTTAAATAAATAATTATGATTAACCACTATCATATCCGAAACTTGAAGCTTCTTTTTTTGCCACTCTAAAAAATCGTATTCTCCAAATTCATTGTCAAAGTTATTTTTTCCAGATTGATAACTGATTTGTTTTAAAATCGCTGCTTCAGTGGGTAGATGTAATTCATCTAAATCGCCAGTAGTTGTTTCAGTTAACCAAACTAAAATTTGTGCTTTAATAAATTGTGATAATTTATTATCATCATTAACTACTAGATTATTAACAAATCTTGAAAGATCAATATAATGATTTTTTCCCTTTAAAATGCTTGTATTTAGATTAAATCCAAAGTAATCATTAATTTCGTATTTTAAAATTTGGCTTAATTGTTCTTGCAATGCGATTGTAGCAGTACTAATTACAACTGGTTTTCCTTTAGCAGCTATAAAGGCCATTGGTAGCAGATAACCAAGTGTCTTACCACTTCCTGTTGGAGCTTCGATTAAAAGATTATCAGTTGTTTTTTGCGAATCAGTGTAATTACGATAAATCAAATTCATCATTTTACTCTGAGATTCACGCCATTTAAATTTATTTTCTAATAATAATTGTTTTTGATGTTTAGTTTTTGGAAACTTTTTGTCAATTTCTTGATTATTATTTAATTTAATTTGATGTTTTCGTAAGATAAGTCCTTCAACATTAACCAAATCATCTGATAATAAAGCATTATTATTTTTGCTTAGTTTTTCTTGATAAATTGATTTAATAAAATCATTTGTTTGTTGTGGTAAATCTAAATTAATTTCTAAAATACTTTTTATGGTATCTATTGGTAGTGAGTTAATCTTATTATAAATGATTAATAATAAATCAGCGGTTGCTTTAGCGTCGCTAAATGATGAATGCGGATGATCATGTAAAATATGAAAATAACTACTTAAGTGACTTAAACGATAACTAGTCAGTGTCGGGAAGAAAATCTGCGAAAGAGTTACCGTATCAATAGCATCATTATCTAACGTTGGATATCCAACCTGTTCTAATGAATTATTTAAAAAGGGAAAATCAAAATTGACATTATGAGCTACAAAAACCGTATTTTTTAATTTTTTATAAATGATGGGAGCTAGTTGATCAAAAGTTGGAGCATTTTTAATTGTTTTTTCAGAAATACCCGTAAGTTTTGTAATTTCCTGTGGAATTTCTTCCCCATTATTTACATATGTTGAATAAGAATCAATAACTTTACCATTTTGCACAAAAACAACACTAAATTGAATTATTTGATCTCCATTATTTATATCAGTTCCAGTCGTTTCCATATCAACAACCGAATATACTGTATCTTTATTCGTAATAATCACCAACTTTCATTTCTAACTAAAACAATTTTACTACAAGTTAGTGATATTCGATAATGTCAATACGCTTGAGTGCTAGAAATAAAATAATTTGTGATAAAATGAGACTATTAAGAAAGCGAGCGATTATTAATGAAAAATAGTGCCTCTGGTAAAAGTCATGCCAAAGTTATTTTTTTGGGTGAACATAGTGCTGTATATAATAAACCGGCCATTATCTTCCCAATACCTCAAGTTAAAGTTTTCGTAACTATTAAAAAAAGTAAAATTAATCAATCGATAATTCATAGTTCTTATTTTAATGGTACTCCTAACGAACTACCTGCTTATATGGACGGACTAAAATTATTAATCATTAAATTAGAAGATAACCTTAACTCGAAACGAATTCCTTTAGATATTACAATCAAAAGTGAAATTCCTTTGGGAAGAGGCATGGGATCTTCTGCAGCAACCGCGACTGCTATTATTCGGGGATATTTCAATTTTTTCGAAAAGCCATTAAATATGAATACCTTAAAAACATTTACTGATATTGAAGAAAATGTCACGCATGGTAATCCAAGTGGAATTGATGCTGAAACGGTTAGTTCTATGCATCCGATTTTATTTGAAGCAAAACAATTTTCTGACTTTCCTTCTAAATTAAATGGTTACTTAGTAATTGCAGATACTGGGATTTCTAGTAATACACGCGTCGCAGTTAGTAAAGTACATGACGAATTAGCAAATAATAAAACTAAAATATTACAAATTATTGATCATTTAGGTGACTTAGTTGAGAATGCTAAAAAAACCATTTCATCTGATGATATTAACGGCACTGGTAAAATTATGAATTTGGCCCAACAAGATTTAAAACAACTTAAAGTTAGTTCAAAAGAAATTGAAAAATTAATAAAAATATCACTACAATTTGGTGCAGTAGGTGCTAAATTAACTGGTAGTGGTTTGGGAGGCTGTATAATTGCTCTTACATCCAAAGAACATACAGCTATTAATATTAAAAATGCTTTATTAAAAAATGGAGCAGCTCACGTTTGGATTCAAACATTACAAGAATTAAACAATTAGGAGTAAACAATGACATTTGAAAGTCAAAATAATTCCAAAGTACGTGCTCATACCAATATTGCATTAGTAAAGTACTGGGGAAAAGAAAATGAAGCCTTAAAAATCCCGACTACTAGCAGTTTGTCATTAACATTAGATAAATTTTATACTGACACGGAAGTAACATTTAAAAATGAGTTAGCTGCTGATCAAATTATTTTTAACGGTGAAGCAGTTAAAGGAAATAAAGCAAAACGAATTACTAATTTTTTAAACATCGTTAGAGAAATGGCTGGTAAAAACATTTTTGCAGAAGTTAAAACGTCAAACAATGTTCCAACTGCCGCAGGATTAGCTTCTTCTGCTTCTGGATTTGCTGCATTAGCAGGAGCTGCCAGTAAAGCAATCGGATTAAAATTAAACAAAAAAGAACTATCGAGATTAGCTAGAAGAGGTTCTGGATCTGCAACTCGTTCTATTTATGGTGGCTTTGTGGAGTGGCAAAAAGGATTTGGTGATCAAACCTCAATTGGAGTTCCTTTTATTGAAAAAGTTGATTGGAATATTCATATAGTGGCAATTTTGGTTAACAAATCAGAAAAAGAGATGACTAGTACTCAAGGTATGAAAATTTCAAAAGACACTTCCCCTTACTACGTTGAATGGAAAAAACTTTGCAAACGAGACCTTAAAAATATTAAAATAGCAATTAAAGCTCATGATTTTAGTAGAATGGGTAAAATTGCAGAAGAAAATGCTATGAGGATGCACGCATTAACATTAAGCGCAGACCCAGATTTTACCTATTTTGATGCTGATTCATTAAAAGTTATGAAATTAGTTCATAACTTACGTCAAAGAGGAATCGAATGTTACTTTACTATGGACGCAGGTCCCAATGTGAAGATTTTAGTAGAAGACCATAATCTTGTAAGCTTAAAGCAAGAATTGAAAAAAGACTTTGATGAGGATAAGATAATAGTTGCTTCACCTGGTCCTGGAATTAAGTATTTAAAATAAGAAAGAAGTTACTAATTTGATTACAACTAAAGCTCCTGGAAAAATTTATATTGCTGGAGAATATGCTGTTGTTGAAAACGGCAATCATGCCATTATAGCTGCGGTTAATCGTTTTGTTACCGTTAAGTTAAAAAAAACTTCCGGAACTGGTCTGATTACCTCAAAACAATATGAAAATCATATGTTAAGATCGCATCGGATAGGTTCAAAAATGGTTGTTGATAATCGTGATAATCCATTTCAATATATTATTTCTGCTATCAATGTTACAGAAGAATACGTTCAAACGTTGAATATTCCCCCACAAACATATGAAATTAACGTTAACAGTACATTGGATAATGGTGATGGAAAAAAATATGGATTAGGTTCATCTGCGGCGGTGACCGTAGCAACTATCAAAGCACTTTGTGAACTGTACCAATTAAAAATTACTAAAATTGAATTATTTAAATTAGCTGCAATTTCTCATTTTGATGTTCAAGGTAATGGATCATTAGGTGATGTAGCATCAAGTGTTTTTGGTGGAATTATTTCATATAGTTCTTTCGATCGACAATGGTTAGCAGATTTTCGTAAAAAAATATCTATTAAAGAACTTCTCAAATTACAATGGCCGGATTTAGAGATTATTCCTTTAAAAATCCCCAATTCATTAAAATTTTTAGTTGGATGGTCTGGATCTCCTTCTTCAACATCTAATTTAATTGATAAAGTTGAATTAAAAAAAGGAAAAAATAATTCACGTTATCAAAAATTTCTCCATGATAGTAATAAGTGCGTAAGAGAAATTACAAATGGTTTCAGACAAAATAATATTAGAATAATTATGAACAATATTAACTGGAATCGATTATTATTGCGCAATTTAAGTAAATTTGCTCATGTTGATATTGAAACCCCTGCTTTGACAAAATTAATTGAAATTGCTGACAAGTTTGGTGGTGCAGCAAAAACTTCTGGAGCTGGTGGTGGAGATTGTGGAATTGTTTTAATTGAAAAAGAATGCGATATCAATCAGCTTATTAAGGATTGGAAAGAAAATGGAATTCAAAGACTTGATATTAGTATTTATGAACATTAAGGAGTTTTAGGATGTTAAACCAACATTCCCATAGAAAAGATGAACATGTTTCATTAGCCAAAAAATTTCATCAAGAGAATTCAAATGCTGGATTTGATGATATTCGCTTTATGCCTAACTCTCTGCCAGAAATTAGTAAAAAAGAAGTTGATATTTCGACACAAATTGGCAATCTTAAATTTAATATCCCCTTTTACATTGAAGCAATGACTGGTGGAAGTGATTTTACTAAAAAATTAAATCAAAAATTAGCTAAAATTTCTAAAGATACTGGAATAGCAATGGCTGTTGGGAGTGAAAGTGTCGCTTTAAAATATCCAGAAACAAGCGACAGTTTTACAATTGCCAGAAAAGTTAATCCAAAAGGAATTTTAATTGCTAATTTAGGTGCGGATGTTTCCTTGGATGAAGTTGATGATGCGATTAAACTCATCGATGCCAACGCAATTGAAATCCATATTAATGCAGTTCAAGAGATTATTATGCCAGAAGGAGCATCAGTATTTAAGTGGATTGATAATATCCAAAAAATTGTAGAACATGTGACAATCCCTGTAATTATTAAAGAAGTGGGTTTTGGAATGGATTCTGAGTCCCTTCAACGATTAAAAAATATAAGTGTTAAATACGTTAATATCGGTGGACGTGGTGGTACTAATTTTGCACAAATTGAGAACTTTAGACGTAAAAATAAGGAAATGAAATATTTAAAAGATTGGGGCATAAACACAGTTCAATCTCTTTATGAGTCTCAAAAAGTTAATGGGGTACAAATTATTGCCACCGGTGGAATTACAAATCCATTAGAAATTGTAAAATCACTATATTTGGGTGCAGATGCAGTTGGGATAGCTAGTGAAATATTAGTTAGTTTAATTGATAATGGCGTCGAAAAAACAGAAATTATGATTAATTCATGGATTGATGGAATTAAATCAATTTTTACTATTTTGGGTGTTCAAAATATCCAAGAATTGCGTACTAAAAAAACAGTCCTTAGTCCTGAACTACTTAGTTATTTACAACAAAGACATATTAAATAAAAAAATAATGCTCTGACCAGCTAATTGTTGGTCAGAGCATTATTTTTTTATACTTTAAATCTTAAACCCTTAGGGAAAAAATTTTTCAAAGTTCCATTAACAACTTTACCAAATCCAACTGCCATTTCATCACATTGAATTAAATACCATCCTTTATTCAAATCTTTATCGACTTTAATAGTATCTCCGTGAACATATGCTTTCCATTGATTTCTGTCAATTTGAATTTTTCTCTTAACATTTTTAGGATTGATAGCTAGTGAGAGTCCATAACTAGGTTCGATTCGATTTTTTTTAACTATCCCTAATGGTGTTCCTGGTCGCATAACTTTTAATCCCTGTAAATTTGGTATTTCAGGATTGAAAGAATATAACATATCACCAAACTTTAAAAGATTTTTGGGATCAAAATCAACAAAAGTATCATTGTTAAATTTTTCCCATTCCTTTTGGATATCAGGTTTTACATTTGATTTTTGCGGATTAAATTTATTAATCGATTTCAAATCGTTATTCTGTAATTTAGCTACAAAATGCCCATCTCCCCTGAACAGGTGCGGAAAAAGACGAACAGTTTTAGTTAAGTCCTCTTCTCCATTTGCCCAAGCAGGTTTCCCATCAACCATTCCTTCATATTTAGGGATTGGTAATATAGTAAAATTGTAATTTTCTAATATCCAAGCAATAATCTGTTCATCCTCTTCAGGAGCAAAAGTACAAGTCGAATAAATTAACTGGCCACCAGGTTTAAGCATTTTAACTGCTTCGGTAATTATTTCTTTTTGTCGAATAGCGCATTCTTTAGGGTAATCAATTGACCAATATTTCGTAGCTTCATGATTTTTACGGAACATTCCCTCCCCAGAACAAGGTGCATCAATTAAAATTTTGTCAAAATAATGTTTAAAATGACTAGCCATTTTTTGAGGAGATTCATTCAAAATTAGTGAATTCCAAACGCCAAACCTTTCAAGATTTTCTACTAATATTTTAGCGCGTCCCCGATCAATTTCATTAGAAACTAATAAACCAGTATTATTTAATAAGTTAGCAATTTGGGTGGATTTCCCACCTGGTGCAGCACATAAATCTAGGATTTTTTCTCCAGGTTGTGGATCTACTACTTGAGCCACAAACATTGCTGATGGTTCTTGACTATAAACATATCCACTTTGATGTTCAGGTGTTTTACCATTGACTTTACCATAGTATCCATTTGGAACATACTCAATTGGATAGTCAAAATTTTCATGAATATTTGCTGCTGATTTTAATTTATTAATGCGAAATCCATTATCTGGTTCATCATCAAAACTTTTTATAAATTCACCATATTCATTGCCCAGTAATTTTTGATATTTAGTTTTAAATTCTTCAGGAAGTTCCATTACTTTTCCCCTTTTTAAATTCACTAGTTGCTTTGACAGCCATTTTCCAACCATCATATAGTTTATTACGATTATTTTGACTTATCTGGGGATTAAATATAATACCAGCTGTTTTATTTTTTTGTAATTCAGTAATATTTTTCCAATATCCCACTGATAATCCAGCTAAATAAGCTGCCCCTAGTGCTGTAGTTTCAGATATTTGTGATCTTTCAATTGTCTTATTTAAAATATCTGACTGAAATTGCATTAAATAATTATTTTTGGACACACCGCCATCTACAACTACTGATTTTAGTTCGATTCCTGTTTCATCCACCATCGTTTCTAAGACGTCTTTTGTTTGATAGCCTAATGATTCTAACGTTGCACGCACAATTTGATTCTTGGTGGTATGCATAGTTAACCCTAAAATTGAACCACGAATATTTTGATCCCAATAAGGAGCACCCAACCCAGAAAATGCAGGTACTACATAAACAATTTCTGAAGTTTTAGTTTCCTGTGCCAGCTTTCCAGATTCAGAAACATCATCAATAATTTTAATTCCATTTTTCAACCATTCAACGGCTGCTCCTGCAGCAAAAATACTTCCCTCATATGCATAAGTAATTTCACCATTAAGACCATAGGCAATGGTAGTCAGTAACCCTTGTTTAGATAACTTAACCGAATTACCTAAATTCATCATGATAAAGGCACCAGTTCCATAAGTGTTCTTAGTCATTCCAGGTTTTAAGGCTAGTTGTCCAAATAAGGAAGATTGTTGGTCTCCAGCAATTCCAGAAATTGGAATTTGAACTCCCATAAAAGTAAAATCTTGTGTATATCCATAAATATGAGAGGGGTCTTCAACTTTTGGCAATAACTTTTGCGGAATATTCAAAATATTTAATATTTCTTGATCCCATTTTAAATCGTTAATGTTAAACAACATAGTTCTACTAGCATTAGTATAATCGGTAGCATGTACTTTTCCATTAGTCAACTTCCATAATAACCACGTATCAATGGTACCAAACATTAACTCACCATTTTGTGCTCTTTCTCTAGAACCTTCAACATGATCTAAAATCCATTTTATTTTAGTAGCAGAAAAGTAAGAATCAATTAATAATCCAGTTTTTTCATGAATTAACTTTTCGTAACCCTCTTGTTTTAATTGATTAGCAATCGATGCGGTTTGTTTTGATTGCCAAACAATTGCATTATAAATAGGCTTGCCTGTATTTTTATCCCAAATAACCGTTGTCTCTCTTTGATTGCTAATTCCAATTGAACGAACCTTATATGGAGGGATTTCACTTTTAAAAAGCACCTCAGAAATTATAGTTTCAACAGTATTCCAAATTTCGTTTGCATCTTGTTCAACCCATCCAGAATGTGGAAAGTATTGTGTGATTTCTTTTTGTGCTTTTCCAATTTCTTGTCCTTGATGGTTAAATAAAATAGCACGAGCAGATGTGGTTCCTTCATCAATTGCCATTATGTATTGTTCGTTTTTCATGTTTAACTCCATAAAATTAACTTAATATAATAATTATAACCTTTATTGGTTTTTCTTCATAACTATTCATTATCATGAATTATAAATTAGCTTGGTGTACAATTAAAATGTAAGATATTTTTTTGAAAATAAATAAGGAGTAATAATGAATAATAATTATTCAGCATGTACAAGCATTTTGGTTGGTAGAAAAGCAACTACAGATGGAAGTACTCTGATTGGTAGAAATGAAGATGCTAAATCAGCTTGGCCTAAACGTTTTATAGTTCATGAACACCAAAAATTAGCAAAACAGCAAAAATTTATTTCTAAAGATAATAATTTTCAAATCTTGTTGCCTAAAGAACGGTTAAAGTATACTGCTACTCCGGAATGGACCGATAAATTTGGTTTATTTGAAGAAGACGGTATTAATGAAGACGGAGTAGCAATGAGTGCTACTGAAAGTACTTATGCTAATAATCAAGTTCTTGGAGCGGATTCCTTAGTAAAAAATGGTATTGGGGAAGAAGCAATGGTAACAGTTGTTCTTCCATATATAAAAACCGCTAAAGAAGGTGTAAAGAGATTAGGTAAAATTGTAAGTGAATACGGAGCTTCTGAAACAAATGGAATTCTTTTTTCAGATTGTAAGGAAGTTTGGTATTTTGAAATCGGATCTGGTCATAATTGGGTTGCTGAAAAAATCCCAGATGATGAGTATGCTGTTGTGGCAAATCAAATGGCAATCCAAAATATTAATTTTGATGATCCCATTAATTTCCAATGGTCCCCTAATATTCTTGAGTTTGTTAATCAAAACAAATTAAATATTAATAGAAAGGGGTTTAATTTTAGAGAAATTTTTGGTACTCAAGATCAATCAGATACTTATTACAATACACCTAGAGTTTGGTATGGACAAAGAACATTTAATCCTAAAATTGAACAAAATCCAAATTCACAACAATTACCTTTTAGTCAAAAAGCAGAGCATTTAATTTCTGTGTTTGATGCTCAATCATTTTTAAGTTCTCATTATCAAGGAACTGTTTTTGATCCACTTGGAACCGGAACTAAAACAGAAAAAACTAAGTTTAGACCTATTAGTTTGGCTAAAACACAAGAGTCACATGTTTTACAATTAAATGGTAATCTTCCACAACAAATTGGCGATATCCACTGGCTTTTAATGGGTGTGGGTGCACAAAGTACTTATGTGCCATTTTTTGCTGGAATTACTGATACTCCTGAAGAGTATCAATATCCAGTTGGAAAAGATTATGATCCTAAATCTGCTTATTGGATTTATAAATTGGTTGGAGTTCTTGTTGATCCTCATTATTTAGAGTTTGGAGAACAGTTATCTAATGTTCAAAATCAACTAGTTCAAAGTTATATTCAAATAATCAACGAAACTATTCAGGCATCAGATAATCTTACTGGGAAAGAACTAAACAAATTAGCAGATAAACAAAGCAATAAAGCAGCTATAATGGCTATGGATTCTTTTAAAAAACTTGCATCTCAGTTTATTACGCAATCAACTGATTTTTCTCCATTAAATTATCATCAAGATTTGAATCTTTAAGGAGGTAATCATATGAAAAATAATAAAAAAATGAGTGTAAGTGGTTTAGTTTTAATGATTCTTTCGTCAATATTTGGATTTGCCAATGTGACTGTTGCATATGATCAAATGGGTTATGCAAGTATTATTTGGTATGTTTTTGCAGCCTTAGTATTCTTTTTACCTACTGGATTAATGTTTGCTGAATACGGTTCTTCATTTAGTAATGAAAAAGGTGGCATTTATTCCTGGTTAAAAAATTCAATTGGAGAAAAATTAGCTTTTATTGGGACTTTCATCTGGTTATCTGCCTGGATAATTTGGATGATTTCAGTTTCAAGCAAGGTTTGGATTCCAGTTTCAAATATTTTCTTTGGTACTGACAAAACTAGTACTTGGCATTTGTTTGGAATTTTCTCATCAATGCAAACTATTGGAATTTTGGGAATTCTCTGGGTACTAATTTCTACACTTTGTGCCACTAAAGGATTTAATCAAATTTCAAAAGTAGCCAATATCGGTGGTATTTTCTCAATTATTTTACCTGTTTTATTCGTAATAATTTCAATTTTCATCTTGTTTGCAAATCATGGTAATTTAGCTGAACAAGTTCATGGAATGTCTACTTTTATTAAATCCCCTAACCCATTATTTTCTAGTCCCATCGCAGTAATGTCATTTGTTGTTTATGCCATTTTTGCTTATGGTGGAATGGAATCTATGGGAGGAATCGTTGATCAAGTTGATAATCCCAAGCGTAATTTTCCACGTGGTGTAATTATTGGTGGAATTATTATGGCAGTAATTTATTCTGGAGCTATCTTCTTCGTAGGAGTAACTGCTAATTGGCAACAAGTTTTAGGTAAAGGAAGCGTTAATTTAGGTAATATTACTTATGTTCTTGTTAGCAACCTTGGTTATGTTTTAGCTAAGACTATAGGATTCTCTTCTGCTACTGCTATTATAACTGGAGAATGGTTTGCACGTTTTGCCGGATTAAGCATGTTTTTGGCATATATTGGTTCCTTTTTTGTCTTAATATATTCACCCATTAAATCATTTATTGAAGGCTCAGACCCTAAAATTTGGCCTAAACGAGTGACTAAACTTAACAAACATGGAATGCCAGCATTTGCGATGTGGATTCAAGCAGCTGCCGTGGCAGTCGTTATTTTTGCGATTTCGTTCAGTGGTTCAGGAGCACAAAAATTTTATCTTATTTTGACTGATATGGGAAATATTTCTAGTACTTTCCCATACCTTTTCTTAGTTGGTGCATTTCCATTTTTCAAAAAATTAAAAAACATCGAAAGACCGTTTGTTTTTTATAAAAATAAATTATTTACTACAGTAGTTGTGACAATCATTATGATTGTTCTAATTCTTGGAATAGGATTCACAGCTATTGAGCCAATTTTAACCAAAGACTACGAAACAGCTTTTTGGACCATTTTTGGACCAATTGCATTTGGACTAATTGGATGGATTATTTATGATATTGGAACACACAAACAAAAAAATGCTTAAAAAAAGAGATTAGACATTGTTGTCTAATCTCTTTTTTATTTTTAACGTTTTTTGAAAGATTGCTTGATACGAGCAGCTTTCCCTTGACGATCACGTAAGTAATAAAGCTTAGAACGACGTACTTTACCGTGTCTAATAACTTCAATTTTTTCAACACGTGGTGAATTCAATGGGAAAATTCTTTCCACTCCAACACCATTACTAATCTTACGAACAGTATAAGTTGCTTGAATACCAGCACCACGACGTTTAATTACAACCCCAGTAAAGTCCTGAATTCTTTCGTTGTCACCTTCAACAACTTTAACTGATACCTTAATAGTATCACCAGCACGAAAGTCTGGAATATCTGAACGTAATTGATCACTATTAATCTTTTCAATCAATTTGTTTTGACGCATAATAAATTCTCCTAACTAGCACTCATATCTACTCGACAGCGGAATACTGTTGTATTTAGTTTAACAATCAATATAAATTATATCATAAAAATTTAAAAATAGTAAAGGTTAATTTACATTATTCTTCTTCAATCTTAACTTCAGCAAGTAATTTAATTGCTTTTTTAGAAAGTTTTTTATAATTAATTAAATCTGGACGTCTTAAATAAGTCTTTCTTAAAGATTCTTTTAATCTCCAATCAGAAATTTTTTGGTGATCTCCACTAGTTAATACTGCTGGAACTTCTTGACCTCTGAAATTAGCAGGACGCGTATACTGTGGAGATTCTAATAACCCACTTGAGAATGAATCATCTGCTGCTGATCCTTTATTTCCAAGTACTCCTGGAATCAAACGTGCAATGGCATCAATCATAACAAGAGTGGGTAGTTCCCCTCCAGTTAGCACATAATCTCCGATTGAATATTCATCAGTAACAATTTGTTTAATACGTTCATCGTATCCTTCATAATGACCACATAAAAAAGTTAGATGTTCTTCTTTGGCTAATTCTGCTGCAACATTTTCATCAAATTTTTTCCCAGCAGGATCAGTTAAAATAACTCTTCCAGTTGAAATATCGTTTTCTTTTGCCACTTGTTGAGTATGATCAAATGCGTCAATAATTGGTTGAGGTTGCAACAACATTCCTGCTCCACCACCATATGGCATATCATCAACGTTATGATGTTTATTAGTAGAATAATCTCTAAAATTTGTAATATCAATATTCAAAAGATTGCGATTAATTGCTTTGCCAATTATTGATGCATTTAAAGGTCCTTTTAAAATGTCTGGAAAGAGACTTAAAATATCTATTTGCAAACTATTCCAATCCTTTCAACATTTCAACAATAACTTTATCATTTTCTAAATCAACTTTTTTAACGACGTCATCAATTTTAGGTAATAATAAATCTTTTTGATTTTTACGTTTAACAACCCAGACATCATTCGGACCAAGATCCATAATATCTTTAATTTCGCCTAATTTATTATTATTAGTATCAAAAACATTTAAACCAATAATTTGATGATAATAATATGCACCTGGTTTTAATTCATCATCTTTTTGTTGTTCTTGTTTTATTTTTAATAATGAAGGTTTAAGATATTCAACATCATTAATTGAATTGAGTCCTTTAAAATGAAGTAAAATAAAATTTTTATGTTTTCTAGATCCATCAATTTTAAGTGGAACAATTTCATTATTTTTGGGAAAAGCATATACAATTGCTCCGACCTTAAACCGTGAATCTGGAAAATCAGTAATAGCTTGAACTCTTACTTCGCCTTTAATACCTTGAGTATTAACTATTTCTCCAACATTTAAATATTGCATAATTCACCTGTTCTAAAAAAACTCTTAAATAAAACTAAGTTTTATTTAAGAGTTTCTATTTATTTACCGTCATTAATAATAAGTTTAATTCGCTTATTATCAGGAACATGGACACTATAAACAATAGCACGAATTGTTTGAGCAACTCTTCCACGTTTCCCAATCACACGTCCAACATCTTTTTCATTTGTTGATAAAATATATTCATGAAAATCGTCAGTATCTTGATGAGATATTTTAATATCATCAGGAAATTTAACTAACGGTTTAATAATGGTTTTTATTAAATTATCAAAATTAATCATAATTAAGGTTATTTCTTATTAGCAAGCTTTAAATCATGAAGTTTTTTCATAATTCCAGCATCTGACAAGATATTTCTAACTGTATCAGAAGGCTTTGCGCCTTTTTCTAACCAATTAAGAATATTTTCTTCTTCAAGAGTTACTTGGTTTTCTTGAATTAATGGATTATAAGTACCAACATTTTCAATATAACGACCATCACGAGGACTACGTGAATCAGCAACTACAATACGGTAAAATGGATTTTTCTTTGAACCCATACGTTTCAAACGAATTTTAACAGACATAATTACACCTCCTATAAGTTTCTTAACACCTATTATAATAACAAGAATAATTTGTAATGTAAAGAGTTTTTTCTTTACACTACTATTTTTTCTTTTTCTTACGACGACGCTTATTTTTTTTCATTTTACGACTCATACGTTTCATAGCTATATTGGATAACTTGCTCATTCCCCCACCCATTCCAGTTGCTTCCATCATATTTTGCATTCCAGACATGTTACCATTTGATACTTGATTCATCATTTTTTTCATTTGGTCAAATTGTTTAATCAAACGATTAACATTTTGAATTGGCTGAGCAGAACCTCGAGCAATTCTTCTTCTTCGTGAAGGGTTTAATACATCTGGATTTTCACGTTCTTCATTAGTCATAGAATAAATAATTGCTTTAATTTTTTCTAAATCTTTTGGATCCATATTAACATTTTTCAAAGCAGGATTATTGGCCATACCAGGAATCATACCAATAATATCTTTTAAAGGTCCCATATTTTGAATTTGTTGTAACTGATCTAAAAAGTCATCAAAATTAAAAGAATTTTCTTTAATTTTTTCAGTTAATTCTTTTGCTTTTTTTTCATCAACATTTTTTTGAGTTTTTTCTACTAATGAAAGAACGTCTCCCATTCCCAATATACGAGAAGCCATTCGATCTGGGTGAAAGACGTCCAAATCATTCATCTTTTCACCTTGACCAGTATAAAGGATTGGTTTACCAGTAACTGCTTTAATTGATAAGGCTGCTCCACCACGAGTATCCCCATCAAGTTTAGTTAAAATAACACCAGTTAAATCTAGAGCATCATTAAATCCTTCTGCTGTATTAACGGCATTTTGACCGGTCATTGCATCAACTACTAAGAGAATATCAGTTGGATTAGCAACTTCTTTAATATTTTGGAGTTCTTTCATTAATTTTTCATCGATTTGTAGCCGACCAGCAGTATCAATAAAAACATAGTCATTATGATTTTCTTTAGCTTGTTTTAACCCATCTTCAACAATTTTAACTGGGTCAACATTTGTACCTTCATCAAAAACAGGAACGTTAATTTGATTACCAATTTGTTGTAATTGCTCAATAGCAGCTGGACGATATACATCGGCTGCTATCAATAATGGTCGAGCATTATCATCATTTTTTAAGCGATTTGCTAATTTTCCAACAGTGGTGGTTTTACCTGCTCCCTGAAGTCCAACCATCATTATGATTGTTGGTATTTTGGGTGCTTTTATTAACGAAGTAGTTTCTTCGCCCATCATTTGTGTCAACTCATCATCAACAATTTTAATGATTTGCTGTGCAGGATTTAATCCTTCAAGAACATTTTCCCCATTTGCTTTAGCTTGTACTTTTTTTACAAAATCACGAACAACTGAAAAATTAACATCAGCATCTAATAATGCTAATCTAATTTCTCTCATTGTAGCACGTAAATCTGCTTCACTAATCTTACCTTTACCACGCAAATTTCTAAAAGCATTTTGTAATTTATTAGTTAACCCTTCGAATGCCATTTTATAACCTTCTATTCTTCCTCTATTTTTTCTAATTTATCAACTAATTGATTAATATATTTATCATTATTATATGTTTTTTTGACATAATCTTGTAAATTATCAATTATTTTGTTTCTCTTTAGAAATTTATCATACAAACACATTTTTGCTTCATATTTTTCTAAAGTTTGTTCAGTTCGTCGAATATTATCATAAACCGCCTGACGACTAACATTAAAGTTTTCCGAGATTTCTCCTAATGATAAATCATCTGCATAGTACTGACAAACATATTCGGCTTGTTTAGGAGTTAATAAACTCCCGTAAAAATCAATTAAAGCATTAATTCGATTATCCTTTGCTAATTTTAAATCGAAGTTTTCATTCATGAATTATTATTCCTTTATTAACCCTTTAAAAAGTCCGTAAACAAATTCTTTTGGATCAAAATCCTGTAAATCATTTACCGATTCTCCCAATCCTACATATTTAACTGGGATTCCAAGTTCATTTTTGATTGCAATAATTATTCCACCACGAGCTGTACCATCTAACTTAGTTAATACTAAACCTGATATATTAGCAACATCTTTAAACATTTTAGCTTGAACTAAAGCATTTTGACCAATGGTAGCATCAATTACAAGCAATACTTCTTGTGGTGCACCTGGGATTTCACGTGTAATGATTTTATTCATTTTTTCTAATTCGTTCATCAAATTAACTTTATTTTGCAAACGTCCCGCCGTATCAACGAATAAAATATCATAATTTTCTTTTTTAGCTCGTTGGACAGCATCGTAAACCACTGACGCTGGATCACTACCTTCATCTTTTTTAACGATATCTACATGATCACGCTTAGCCCATTCGTCAAGCTGTTCAATCGCTCCAGCTCTAAATGTGTCAGCAGCTGCAACCAAAACTTTTTTACCATCTTCACGATATTTATTAGCTAATTTACCAATTGTAGTTGTCTTCCCAGCTCCATTGACCCCAATAAATAAAATCACTGTTGGACCATCAGGATTAATATTTAATTCTGATTTGCCATCATCTGGTGCATCGTACATATCAATTAATTTTTCAACAATAAAATTTTGTACTTCTGCAGTTTTTTTTATGTTATTTAATTTAACTTCTTCTTTTAGTTGATCACTAATTTCGGTTGCTGTTTTCACTCCAACATCTGATTCAATTAAAGTATCTTCTAAATCTTCAAAAAATTCATCATCCACAGATCTGAAATTAGCAAATAAACTATTTAACTTTTGACCTATTAACGAACGTGATTTTGATAATCCATGTTCATATTTTTTTTCTTTATCAATATCATTGCTTTTATCATTATCCAATTCAGAATTTTTAGAACTGATCGATTCATCTTCATCATCATGATTATTATTGTTTTCCAATTCCATTTTATCAAAATCATCATCTGATACATCATTTTCTGATGATTCTGTTGTATTTTCATTACTACCAGCTTCAATATTCTCATTTGAATCATGTTCATCTTTTGAATTGTTTATATTTTCCGTTTCAGCATTGGTTGGTTGCTCAATATCTTCATCATTTTGTGGCTCATTATTTTCTTTTTCTAATTCACTATTTTCTTTATTTTTCTTTTTAAAAATATCAAATAATCCCATTTTTAATTCTCCCTATGTTTATCATCATTTAAGTTTACCGATACTAGCTTTGATATTCCAGAATCTTGCATAGTAACCCCATATAGATTATCAGCATATACCATGGTTTCTTTTCTATGTGTAATAACTATAAATTGGATTTCCTGCTTTAAGTCTTGAATATAACGAGCAAATCTATCAACGTTTGCAGGATCGAGTGCAGACTCAGCTTCATCTAAAATTACAAATGGAACTGGTTTAACTTCTAAAATTGCAAATAATAATGCTAAAGCTGTTAAAGCTTTTTCGCCCCCGGATAATAAACTAATGTTTCTAAATCTCTTTCCAGGCGGTTTTACTATAATATCAATTCCAGTAGTTAATAAGTGATGAGGATCATTTAATTCTAACTTAGCTTCACCACCGCCAAAGATATTGCGAAAAACTTTAGAAAATACTTGGGAAATGTTTTGGTACGTTTTTTCAAAACGAACCTTAACCGTTTCATCCATTTTATTCATAATGCTTAACAATTGATTTTTAGCTACATTTAAATCATTCATTTGATGTTGCATAAAATCATAACGTTCTTTAAGTTCTTCATATGACTTAATTGCACCTATATTAACATTACCAAGTTCACTTAATTCCTGTTTAACATTTGAAATTTTTTGCCTAATTTCATCAAAATTTAATGTTAGTTTTGAAAATTTATCATAATTAATTTCTAAGTCTTTTATTTTGTTTTTATTTTTTTTAAGATTATCAGAAATTACATTGAGTTGCGATTGAAATTGATGAAGCTTTTCATTTTGATTAATTGTTTCATCTTGATTTTCACTAATTTGTTTGTCAATTTTAATGATTTTTTCTTTATTAATCTTTGTTTTTTGTTTAATTTGATCAATTTTAATTTGGATGATTTTTATTGATTGTTTAATATTGTCAGTATTTACGTTATCTAATTTAATAGTTTGGTTCAATTCAGCAGTTAATTCTTTGATTTTATTTCTTGAATCTGACAATTGTTGATTAACACTTTGTAATTGATTAGCCAAATTACTCTTTTGCTGATTTAAATTTCTTTTTCGTTCATCAGCAACTACTAATTTTTGATTAATTTCATTCAAACTTTGTTTACTTTGATTTTGTTTTAATTTTAATTCATCAATTTCACTTTTTAATTTTTCATTTAACTTTTGATTATTTTCAATTTTTATTTGTAATTGTTTAATGACATTATTGAATTCATGTTCATTATAATTATTATCACTAAAACTTCCGCTAATTTTAATTTGTAATGCTTTAATGTTTCGGTTATTTTTGTCAAATTCAATTTTATTTAAAGTTAAACTTTTTTGTTTTAGCTCTAATTTTGATTTTAAATCACTAGTTAATTTGTAAAGTTCATTCTTTTTTTGCTGAATTTCTTCATTAATTTTTTTAGTTTGATTAAGCTTTAACTCATCATCTTTTAACTTTTTACCTTTTTTTTCAACTTGAATATTAAGTTTTATTAATTTGTTTTTTTGGCTTAAAATTCCTTCATTTTGATGTTGATTCTTACCACCTGTAATAGATCCGCCTGAATTAATCACGTCACCATTTAAAGAAACAAATTTAACTCGATGATGAACTGTTTTACTTAGTTCAGTAGCATGTTTCAAATTATCAGTAATTATTACATTTCCAAGTAAATGATTTTTTACTTTTTCCATATTATTCGGCATTTGAACTAAATTAGCTGCAATACCCATAAATCCAGGTTTATTTTTAATTAAATCAAGGATTCTAGGACTAAGTAAACGTTCATTAATTTCTTGTATGGGAAGTAAAGTTACTCTTCCTTGTTTATTTTTATTCAAAAAACGAATTGCATTACGTGCATTAGTTACATTATCAACGATTATCTGTTGAATTGAACTACTTAAAGTAATTTCAATTGCTGTTACGTACTCTTTTGGAACACTAATGAAGTCGCTAACTGTTCCTAGAATCCCTGGTAATTTATTACGTTGTTTTAATAAATTACGTGTTCCTCGATAAAGATTGTTATGGCTTTCTAACATTGACTGCAAACTATCTCGTTCAGTCTTTATTTCTTGATAATTTCGCACATCAGCATACCAATTTTCTTGGTAATCTTCAATTTGTTTTTCTATTTTATCTGATTGAACATTTATATCATAAAATTGCTTATTAGTAATATAAATATTAGCTTGTAATTCTTTTAATTCTATTTCATCAGAATCTATTTTAGTTTTAATTTCACTAACTTGATCTTGATAAGCTCTAATTTGTCTTTGTTGTTCTGCTGACTCATTATTACTTTGCTGCGACAATTTTTGGTTTAAACGCATATCATTTCTTTTATTCGTAATTTGTTGCATTAAATCAACATAATCACTACGATTTTTTTCTAATTCTTTTTCTTTTTTATTTATTTCAAATGACAATTTTTGGTCATTTGAAACTCGCTTTGATTTATCAAAATTTTTAATATTATTTTTTATTTTTACTAATTCATTTTCATTTTTTTTAACTTCAATGATTAAAGTATCTCTTTGAGCTTTAAGATCTAATATTCTTTTCTCTAAATCATTTTTTTTCTGAGAATTAAATTGTTCTCTTTGCTCATACAAACGTTCTTCACTATTAACAGTTTCCAACGTTTTAGTATTCGTTAAAAGTTCTTGCTGTAGCTTTTCTTGTTCGGCATTTAAGGATTCTATACTACCATTTAAATTCTTTTTTTCAGATTTTAAATCAGTTAAACGATGATTCAAATCTAAGCAGTTTTGACTAAGTTTAGATATTTCATTAGATATTTGTTTCTTTTTATTCTCATCTTGATTGATTTCAAGATTAAATGCATTATATTCTAATTGACTTAAGTACTTTTTTTTACGCAAATAAAGCGAAGCGGTTTCGCTTTGCTTTTTTAGTGGAGTCATTTGCTTTTTTATTTCACTAGTAATGTCAGAAATACGATCTAAGTTAAATTGCGTTTCTTCTAATTTTTTCTTAGATTCATTCTTTTGCTTTTTATATCGATATACACCAGCAGCAGTTTCAATAATAGAACGACGTTTTTCAACATCATCATCTAAAATGTCATCAACATTACCTTGCGAAATGATTGATAAAGATCCTTCACCTAATCCTGTATCCATAAACAAATTATTAATATCACGTAATAAACACTCTTTATCATTAATGGAATAAATACTTTCACCATTTCGATAGTATGTTCTAGTGATTTTAACTTCGCTATAATCAGAATCTAAAAAATGAGTTGAATTATCAAAAATCAAACTAACTTCTGCCCGATTTAAAGGATGACGATATTTTGATCCAGAAAAAATAACGTCTTTCATTTTTTTACCACGAAGGCTTTTAGCAGATTGCTCTCCTAATGCCCATCGAACGGCTTCAATGACATTACTTTTACCGCTTCCGTTTGGACCTACAATTCCTGTTAATCCTTTTTGGAAATTTATGATTGTTTTATCAGCAAAAGATTTAAATCCCGCAATCTGAATTGATTTTAATTTCACAACAGAATCCTCGCTTTTACTGCAATTTTTGATCTTTAATGCCTAATTTATTTAAAGCAACTTTAGCAGCAGCTTGTTCGGCATTTTTTTTGGCATGTCCTTCTCCCACACCTAACTCTTGATTATCAACATAAACAGCTACTTTAAATTGACGATCATTGTCAGGACCATCTTCATCTAAAACCTTATAGTCAATATTAACAGGTCCATTAATTTGAATTGCTTCTTGAAGCTCAGTCTTATGATCAAAAAACTCATCAAACCAACCTTCGTCGAGTTTAGGGAAAATAACTAAATTACAAAAATGCTTAACCGTTTCAATACCTTGATCAAGATAAACAGCTCCAATAAAAGATTCAAATATATCGCAAAGTAAAGAATCACGGTTTCTAGCTCCAACTTTTTCTTCTCCTCTTCCTAAACGAATATATTTATCAAAATGACATTCACGAGCAAACCGACTAAAACTATGTCGATTAACCATGGCAGCACGTAGTCTAGAGAGACGGCCTTGTGGCATATCTGGGTATCTTTTAAAGATATAATTGGAAACTACTAATTGATAAACTGCATCTCCCAAAAATTCTAAGCGTTCATAAAATTTTAAATCTTGATCTGGATGTTCATTTACATATGAAGCTTGTGTAAATGCTTCATCTAATAAAGCTTCATTTTTAAATTTAACGTTATATCTATCTGCTAAAATATCATCAAATTCTTTTTGCAACTTAAAAACCTCCAACATATTTATCTTACAGTATAGCATTAAATTAAAAACTCCATCTTAATTGATGGAGTTTTTAATCATTTTTTTCTTTTTTTGTTAGTACTTTCAACAATTACATTGACTAAATCATTAACAGTTTGAATTCTTTCTGCTGCGTCATTTGGAATCACATCGCCAAATTCATCTTCAATTTCAACAATAAACTTGGCTAAATCAACAAAATCAGCTCCAAGATCCTTATTGAAATCAGTTTTAGGTGAAACTAAGGCGGCATCAACATTAAATTGATTGCAAACAGTCTGGACTACGCTCAAAAAAACTTTTTTATCATCCATTAAAAAAACTCCTATCAACATTTAATCTAATTAATCATTTTTCTCAGTATTATTAAAAAAATTTTCAACTTCTTCAACATAACCTGAGGTAACAATTTCATTTGCATGGAATAGACAATTTTTAATCATTTCAGGATTACTGTTACCGTGACCTTTAACTACTGGAGCTTTTAAACCTAAAAGAACTGCCCCACCATATTTAGTATAATCCATTTTTTGAGCAATTTTTTTCAGAGTATCCTTTAAAAAAAACGCTCCCATTTTACTTTTAATTCCGCCATTTTTAATTCCATCTTTTAGCATATCAATAACGGCTAAAGCACTACCTTCTGTTGATTTCAAAACAGCATTACCTGTAAATCCATCTGTAACAGCTACATCCGTAATACCGTTTAATAATCCACGCGGTTCAATATTTCCAATAAAATTAATGTCCCCATTATCACTCATTGATTGCAATGCTTGATGCATCTTTTGATGGATAATATTTCCTTTATCATCTTCGGTTCCATTGTTTATTAAGCCAATTTTCGGATTGTCTACTTTTCTAACATTTTTTGAATAAAATTTTCCTAATAAAGCATACTGGCAAATATTATTAACTTTAGCATCTGCATTCGCTCCAAAATCAATCATAGTAAATCCAGTATCATTATTAATTACAGGCATCGTAACCGTTAGTCCTGGTCTATCAATTGATTTTATTCTACCAATGATTAACAGACCAGCTACCATGACTGCTCCAGTACTACCAGCAGATACAAATGCGTCTGCTTCCCCATCTTTTACAGCTTTAGCAGCCAACACTAAACTTGAATTTTTCTTTTTTTTAACCGCTCTAACTGGTTCATCATCCATAGTAATTACTTCATCAGTATGAACAATTGTTATATTTTTATTATCTTTTAAAAGTGGTTGAATTTGTTTTTTATCTCCAAATAGTAAAAATTCAATCTTACTATTTTCATTTCGTGCCAATTCTACACCTTCAATTATTGATTGAGGTGCATTATCTCCACCCATCGCATCAACTGCAAGCTTAACCATTAGATAACTCCTTAATCAAATGATGTATTATTATTTATTGCATTCAAACGCTCGACAAGATTTTTATTTTTTGCGAGTTGCTGCCAATTGTCTTCATCTGTAACTCTTGTAGCAACATTTTTAGCAGCACTAAGAATATTAACATCAGAAATTGGATCACCAACTTTAAAATTAGGAATACCAGATTGCTGTTTTCCTAAAATATCACCTGGTCCTCTTAATTCTAAATCTTTTTGTGAAATAAAGAAACCATCAGTTGAAGAGCTCATTACATTCATTCGCTCAATCCCAGTTTTGTTTTTAGGATCAGCAATTAAAATACAATATGATTGTTGTTGACCACGTCCCACTCTTCCACGTAATTGATGCAACTGTGCAAGTCCAAAATGATCGGCATCAAAAATCACCATTACGCTTGCATTTGAAACATCTACACCTACTTCAATTACAGTAGTAGAAATTAATATTTGAGTCTTATTTTTTTTGAAATCATCCATAACTTGATTCTTATCTTCATCATTCATTTGACCATGCAACAAACCAACTTGGTAAGTCGGTGAAAATGTCTGTTCAAATTTTTCATAAGTATCAGTTACATTTCTCATATCAACAGAATCGGATTCATCAATTAAAGGAACCACTACATAAGCTTGCTCATGATTTTTGAGATGTTTTTTTAGGAAGTTTAACATTAATCTTACTTGGTTATTTTTAATCCAGGTTGTTTTAATTGGTTTTCTTCCACCTGGAAGTTCATCAATCACTGAAATATCCATTTCACCATATGTCGTAATTGATAATGTTCTAGGAATCGGAGTAGCTGTCATGGATAACACATTGGTAGCAGCTCCTTTTTCACGCATTTTACGACGTTGATTAACCCCAAATCGATGTTGTTCATCAATTACTGCTAAACCTAAGTCATGATATTGAACGGTATCCTGGAATAAGGCATGCGTCCCCACAATTAAATTGATTTTTCCATCTTTAATTCTAGGTAGTAATTGTTTTCTAGCAGAATTAGGAGTGTCTCCGGTTAATAAAGCAATATTAATATCTGTATCTTTAAATAGTTTGGCTAAACTATTAGCATGTTGTTCAGCTAGTATTTCTGTTGGTGCTAGCATCACTGCTTGTTTATGAGACAAAACAGTAGCTAAAATGGCAAGAGCTGCCACTACTGTTTTTCCACTACCCACATCACCTTGTAGCAGGCGATTCATCTGATATGGGCGATGTAAATCGTACAATATTTCATTAACTACTTTATCTTGTGCTGCAGTTAATTCATACGGAAGTTTGTCAATGAAAGGCATTAAAGTTAATTTATCACTCATTATCTTAGCTTTTTCACTTTTTTGTTTCTGACCTTTAACGGTCTGAAGACGCATTTGGAACAAAAAAAATTCATTAAATTTAGCTGTTCTACGAGCACCCTTTACATCGGCTTGTGATTTTGGAAAATGCATTGTTTTAATAACATTTTTTAGATTTTCAAGTCTATATTTTTTTATAATCCAATTGGGAACAAAGTCTTCAATTACATCCTGATATTCAGAATATGCTTGTTCAATAATCTGCTTTAAACTTTTTTGAGTAATTTTACTATTTACAGAATATATTGAATTATAACCTTGATTTTTAGTTTCATTAATTATTTTAATTCCAGACATTGTTTTTCGATTAGAATCAAATTTTCCGTAGACTAAAATTTCTTGACCCACAATTAAATTTTTTTTCAGCCAAGGTTGGTTAAAAAAAGAAATCGGAATAACATCATTACCAACTAATAATCTAATAATCAAACGATTGCGTCGCTTTCCAAAATAGTTGACTGTTGGTTCAACCGCAATTTTTCCTTTTAAAGTGACTGTTTGCTGATCCTGTAGTTGACTTAAATCTTTCATTCTAAAGTCATCATAACGAAACGGAAAATAATTTAATAAATCAAAAATTGTTTTAATATTTAAATCAAATAAATCTTCCTGTTTTTTAGGACCAACTCCTTTTAGTTTACTAATAGGATCATCTAGGTTTTTCAATTTAGTTCACCTCCTATACTAAAAAACTGTTAATCCAATTTTGAATTAACAGCTATTTAATATTAATTTAATTTATTATTATTCTACCGAAATAATAAGTGGATAAACAGGCTGATTTCCTTCATGAATTTCAATTTCAAGATCTGCATCAATTGCCAATGCAGCTTGTTCAATTTTATCGGCATCAGTTTGGGAAGCCCCGTCACCAAAAATAATAGTTACATTTTCACTATCTTCGTCAAGCATTGATTTAAGCATATTAATTGTAGTATCATCAAGGTTTTCGCCTATAACATCAATAGTTCCATCAACAATTCCCATAAAGCTACCCTTTTTGATATCTAAACCATTAATTTTAGTATCTCTTACAGCTGCAGTAACTTGTCCACTTTTTACAGTATTTAAAGAATCATCCATTTCAGCTTGATTCTCTTCCAAACTATTTTCCGGATTATACGAAAACATAGCAGTTAATCCTTGAGGAACGGTCTTACTGTGAACTACTTTCATTGGAATATCAGTTAATTTTTCAGCTTGTTCAGCCGCAAGAAAAATATTTTTGTTATTTGGCAATACAATTGCTTGTTTAGCATTTGAATTATTAACAGATTTAACAATATCTTCAGTACTTGGATTCATTGTTTGTCCACCACTGATAATGTTAGTAACACCTAAACTTTTGAATAAATCTTCAAGTCCTTTACCAGCAACCACAGACACAATAGCTAAGTCCTTTGGTTCAGCAGCAACATCATCAACTGGTTGTTCTTCAATTTCTTCATCATTTTCCATGATATTTTCTTGTTGAGCTCGCATGTTATCAATTTTAATGTTAATTAAATCACCAAACTGCTGTCCCCAACCTAAAACTTTCCCAGGTTGTTCCGTATGAATATGGACTTTAGCGACTTCATCATCATTAATTACTAATAATGAATCACCCAAAGGAGCAAGGTAATTATAAAATTCATCATATTCAAACGACTTCTTAGCTTCCTTACCTTTGCCAAATCGAACTGTCATTTGTGTACAATAACCATACACAATACTTGCAGGATCCAATTGTCCTTGGGCACTTTCATGATGATCTTCGTTAACCATTTGATCCATCTTATTTGACTCAACATTAAACTTTGATCTTTTATCGTTCGAAGGTTGACGACCATTTAAAATGTCTGCAAAAGCTTCAAAAACAAAGGTTAAGCCTTGTCCACCAGAATCAACTACCCCAACTTGTTTTAAAACTGGAAGTAAATCAGGTGTTTTTTTCAATGCGTCTTGAGCACCTTTGGTAATAGCATCCATCACTTCAGCGACATTATCAGTTTTTTCAGATTCACGTTGTCCAGCATTTGCTGCATAGCGAACAACAGTTAAAATTGTACCTTCAGTTGGTTTCATTACAGATTTATAAGCTGTTTTAGCCCCTGCTGTAATTGCATTAGATAATTCTTTAGCTGTTAAATCTGTCTTTCCCTCGACATCTTTAGAAAAACCACGAAAAATTTGAGAAAGAATTACTCCAGAATTACCTCGAGCTCCCATTAACAATCCTTTTGCTAATGCAGAAGCTTTTTCACCAATAGTTTTACTATTAGATTGTTTTACATACTTAGCTCCACTAGCAAAAGATAAGCTCATATTAGTACCAGTGTCACCATCTGGTACAGGAAAAACATTTAAAGAATTAATAAAATCTGCATTATTTTTTAGTACGACCGATGCAGCCTGAACCATTTGGTCGAACTCTTTAGTAGTAATCTTAGTTACTGGCACTATTATTCAATCTCCCTTTCAATTCAAAATAATTAATCGATAATCACCTTAACGCCTTGAACGATAACATTAACCGCGTCAGCTGTAACACCGAGCATTGATTGTAAATTATATTTTACTTTATCCTGAACAGTTCGTGAGACTTCCGATATTTTAGTTCCGTAACTCACAATGATATTAACATCTACTTCAATTTGATCATCAACTTGACGTACAACAACTCCACGTGAGTAAGCATCTCTACGTAAAATTTCATTCATATTATCTTTTAATTGATTTTTACTGGCCATACCCACAACTCCGTAATTATCAGTTGCCGCACCGCCGACTACTGTAGCAATTACGTCATTATCAATATCTATTGACCCATATTGGGTATTCATTTTTACTGCCATCGTATGCATCTCCTTATTTTAACGAGCTAATAACGATACTATATAATAACATATAGAAACCCAAATCCAAAATTTTTGGGTGTAAAGCAAAATTACTTGAAAGAACAATTGCATTTATAGCTTATTTATGCTAACCTATCATTATAGCTTATTTACGCTTTAATGCATTTTAAAGGAGGGATTTTCATGGCTAAAGATCAATTATCAGGAAAGAGAACTCATTTTGGTAACCGTCGTTCTCATGCCTTAAACGCTTCAAGAAGAAGTTGGAAGCCAAACCTACAAAAAGTTCGTATTTTAGTAGATGGTAAACCAAAACGTGTTTGGTTAAGTGCAAGAACCTTAAAATCTGGTAAGTTCAAACGTGTATAATTACAAATATTTTAATTAATTAATTAAAAAAAGAGAGCAGCCACAAATATGGCTGCTCTCTTTTTTAATCGGAACTTTGGATAACCATTAGAATCCCACTATCAAATGAAAATGTGGCATGATTTCCAATAAATTCATTACTTGAAAAAGACACCGGAAACTTAATTTCATAATTATTTAATTTATATTTTTCGTCTGGAAGTGTTAATTTAGTTTTTTCTAATGAAACAAAATCTAAATATTTCATTCCTGAGATCTTTGTAATTTGATACTTTCCAGGTAAAAAGAAATTAACAAAATTATGTCGATCAATTAAAGTTATTTTCTCGGCCACAGATTTAATTGGATCTTTATATACCATCAACAAGTTTGTCATCAGTTGATCTAATCTTCCACCCGAAAAACCATAAACGTTAATTTGATAATTAGGAAAGTGTTTAAGTACATATCTAATTCCTAACTCTGTATCCGTTTCATCTTTGATTGGATTTGAACAATAAACATTCGAAACATTTTTTTTAATTTGTTGTAATTCAACTGATGAAACTGAATCAAAATCCCCTACAGCTGCAATCGGTTTGATTCCCATTTCCAAAAGGCTTAATGCCCCTCGGTCAACTCCAACAAAAGGACCTTTTATTTTTGTATCTGACTTTAAATCAGTAGGCCATTCTGTTTTAGGACCACCTACTAATAAATTAACTACTTTCATAATTAGAAATTAGTTGCCTCTCTAATCGCATTAATTCTAGCTGCGGGATCTTCAGCATCAAATACATAAGAACCAGCTACAGCTACATTAGCACCAGCTTCATATGCCTTAACAACTGTCTTATTGTTAACTCCACCATCAATTTCAATATCGTAATTATAATTATCATGTTCATTTCTTAAACGATCTAGCTGCTTAATCTTTCCAATAGTTTCTGGTATAAACTTTTGTCCGCCAAATCCTGGGTTTACTGTCATTACTAATACTTGATCAATCATGTAAAGAATTGGTTTGATTAAGCTAACTGGAGTTCCTGGGTTAATTACTACTTCTGCTTTTACGCCTTTAGCTTTAATCATTTGTAAAGCACGATGAATATGTTGGGTGGCTTCTACGTGCACACCAATGATATCTGCACCATTATCAGCAAAAACATCGATGTATCTTTCTGGATTTTCAATCATTAAATGGCAATCTAATTCCATTTTAGTTATTGGTCGAATTGCTTTTACCCATCCAGGTCCATAGGAAATAGAAGGAACAAACATTCCGTCCATAATATCAATATGTAAAATTTCTGCACCGGCTTTATCAACTTCTTCAATTGATTTTTGCAGATTTACATAATCAGCACTTAAAATTGATGGCGCAACCTTAATCATAATTATTTTCCCCTTTTTTTGTTATAAATTGGTTTTTGATTTTTTACAACTTCATATTGTTTTAGATAATTTTCATACCTACTAGCTAAGATTGTACCATTTTTAACACCCATTTTCACTGCACAACCAGGTTCATTAATGTGCAAACATTCTCTAAATTTACAATTATCAGCAACCTTTTCAAAGTCTGGATAATAATTTTTTAATTCATTCGCTTTAAGATCATTGGCATCAAATGTAGAAAATCCAGGGGTGTCAGCCACCAGTCCATCGTTAATATTTAACAATGATACTTTTCTAGTAGTATGTTTTCCCCGACTAAGTGCTTTTGAAACTTCTCCTGTTTTTAAATTTAAATTTGAATCAATTTTATTTAGCAAAGTAGACTTCCCTGCCCCAGTTTGACCTAAAACAACGGTTTGTTTCCCTTTCAAAGATTCAAATATTTTTTTCAATTGATGACCATCAGTAGAGGGTAATATGACTTTGTATCCAACCTTTTGCTCATAATCGGACGCAATCTTTTTGAAATTTATTAATTGTCCCTCATCTAACAAATCAGTTTTCGTAAAATAAATCAATGGAACAATTTTTTCTTGTTCTAAAGCCACTAATTCTTTATCAAGCAATCTTGTAGAAAAATCAGGTTGAACAGCTGATACAACAACAATTGCTTGATTAGTATTAGAGATTGGCGGACGGACCAACACATTAAATCTGGGCATAATTTCTAAAATATATCCTTCGTTTTCATTAGTAATATCAAATTTAACCTTATCACCAACTAACGGCTTTATTTGAAGTTTACGAAAATTACCTCGAGCCCGAGTTCGAAAAATTTTTCCGTCTGAATAAACATCATAAAAACCACTTAAAGATTGATAAATTTTACCTTCACGCACACTATCCACCTATTTAACCTTTTTAAAACCAGAAATAAAGAATCCATCAGAACCATAATCATCAGGAAATATCTTTAAATAATCTTCTGGACGATCTGGCTTCAAATTCATTTTAGTTTCCACTCTAATCGGTGCAAAATTATGATGTTCATTTAAAAACTTTGTTACATTAGCTGAATTTTCTTGATTAATAATTGAACAAGTACTGAACACCAATTGACCACCAACCTTCAATTTAGGTGCAACAGCATCTAAAATTTGTGATTGAATCCTACTTAAACTTTCAACATCTCTAATTGATTTATCATAACGAATTTCAGGTTTTCTACGGATTAATCCCATACCAGTACAAGGAGCATCAACTAAAATTTTATCAAAGGTTTCATCATTAAATAATTTATCTAATTTACGGGAGTCACAAGCATGAACCTCAATCTGATTAGCAACTCCCATTCTTTCAGCATTTTTTTTAATTAAATTTAACTTATTTTCATGTAAATCTAATGCTTCAACTTTTCCAGTAGTGAGATATTCAGCGATTTGCGTAGTTTTCCCACCAGGGGCAGCACACGCATCCAAAATATAATCATCACTAGCAATCTGCATTGATTGAACTGGCAACATTGCACTTTCATCTTGAATTGTAAAAAGTCCGTCTTTAAATAAATCAGTATGGGCAGCATTTCCATTTGAAACAACTAAAGCATTAGCAGCTACCTTACTTGATTCAACTTCAAACCCTTTTTCTTCTAACATTTTAGTTAAAGAAGATGGATTGGTGCTTTTAATATTAACTCGTAGTGACTGATTAGCAGGTTCATTAATTGATTCTAAAATCTTTTCCGTTTTTTCTTTACCTAATTGATTATTCAGTTGTTCAATAATCCAAACTGGGACGCTAAATTTTATAGATAAATATTCTGTTTTATCTTTTATATCATCTAAGCTAGGAAGACCATCACGATTAATTTTATGTAAAATCCCTGTTACTAATCGTCGAATCCCATCATGTCCCCTCGCTTTATCAATTTCAATTGACTCATCAAAAATTGCACGATTAGGAACTTTATCAAGATATACCATTTGATAAATTGCAGTATATAACAATTCTTTAACCCATGGTTTTAATTTATCAGGATGTTTTACCATCTTCTGAATGTAATATTCAAAAGTTAAGCGATGCTGAATAACTCCATAAACAATCGTTGTAAATAAGCGCACATCTTTTTCATTCATATTAGTTGAATCAATCACATTATTAATTTGTAAGTTGGAGTATGCACCATTAGAAACACGTTCTAAAGTTTTTACAGCCAAATATCGAGGGTTACTAGTATTATTTTTCATCAATAAATTGATCTCCTATTTTTATGTCCTGCTTGCCATTCAAGAAATCAGTAATTGATTTCTTGGGTTTGCCGGAAGGCTGAATTTCATTAACTTGAATAACTGTCTGATTTCCAGCAGCCAGTTGCAATGTGTGCTTATCTTTATACACTATTTGACCTGGTTCAAGCGTAGTTTTCTTATCAACTACTTCTGTATCCCAAAATTTAAAGCGCTTTCCAGCAACATATGCATAGGCAGTTGGATCTGGTCTTAAAGCCCTAATCTTGCAATCAATTGCAAAAGCTGTCTGATTAAAATCAAGTTTTTCCTCAGAACGCTTAATTGTTGGAGAAAAAACTACTTGAGATTCATCTTGCTTAATTGGATTAATATCATTAGAAGCAATTTTAGGTAAAGTATCTAATAATAAATCACGACCAACAATACTTAACTTATTAAACATTGTTTCTGTATCATCAGTTTCAGTGATTGCAACTGCCTGTTGAGCAATTATATCCCCTGCATCCATTCCTTTAACCATATACATAATTGTAATTCCGGTTTCTTTATCACCATTCATAATGGCGTATTGGACAGGAGCACCACCACGATACTTTGGTAATAATGAACCATGAACATTGACTGCAGCAATCTGAGCAGCATTTAACAATTTAGTTGGCAAAAATTGCCCATAAGCTGCTGTGATAATAAAATCCGGTTGCATCTCAATTACAGATTGCATTTCTTCACTACCACTTAATTTTTCTGGTTGTAGAACTTTCAAATTTAAGTCATTAGCCGCTTGTTTTACTGGAGATGCACTAATTTTCTTTTTTCTACCAACTGGACGGTCTGGTTGCGTTACCACCGCCAAAATATCATATTTCTCATTTAATGCCTTTAAAATTGGAACACTAAAAGATGGTGTTCCCATAAAAACAATTTTTTTCAAATTATTCCTCCTACATGAAGTTAACTGGTTCTGGATCAATTGCAATTCTCAGGCCTTTTCTAATTTCTTTTTGTGAAACCTGTTGCACATGTTTTAAGGCCTGATCTAAATTTTGATCCCGCTTATATTTGATAATGATTTGATAATAATACCTACTTTTAACACGAGCAATTGGTCTAGGAGTAGGTCCTAAAATAATTGTATCTTTTTCTAAATTTCCTTTTAAATAATTAGATACTTGATACGCTTCTTTAGCTGCTTGATGTTCAGACAGTGAGCTAATAGTCACTTTTATCGTAAAATAATAAGGTGCATAATCTGCTAAATGACGAAGCTCCATCTCTTTTTGAAAAAATTTTTCATAATTTTGTGTGCTTGCTAATTTAATTGCATAATTATCAGGATTGAAAGTTTGAATGATAACTTTTCCATTTTTATCAGAACGACCTGCTCGTCCAGAAACTTGCGTCAGCAAATCAAATGTCCTTTCGCTCGCCCGAAAATTAGGAAGGTCGAGCCCAGTGTCAGCATTTAAAACTCCAACTAACGTAACATCTGGAAAATCAAGTCCTTTAGCAATCATTTGTGTTCCTAATAATACATTAGCTTCATGATTACCAAATTTACGTAAAATATTTTCATGTGCTCCTTTACGTTTAGTTGTATCCACATCCATTCGCAATATTTTAGCTTCGGGAATTAATTTTTCTAACTGTTGTGCTGCTCTTTCGGTCCCAGTCCCAAAATAACGAATATTTTTACTATGACAAACTGGACATATATTCGGAATTGCTTCTTCAAAGCCACAATAATGACATTTCATGGTATGAGAATCTAAATGCATCGTAAGGGAAATATCGCAATTAGGACACATTAAAACGTGACCACAATCTCGACATAACATAAATGAAGAAAATCCACGACGATTTAACATTAAAACAACTTGGTTACCTTGATTAATTGTTTGCTTAAGATCATTTAATAACTCTGTTGAAAAGATGTCGCCGTGTTTTTCAATTTCTTGTGTCATATCAACAATAGTTACTTGAGGTAAACTTTGTTGATTAATTCGATTGGGAAGCAAAATCAAATCATAAACGCCTTTTTCAGCTCTTGCCCGTGACTCTAAAGATGGAGTTGCACTACCAAGGATGACAGGACAATGATGATAAGCAGCCCTCCAAATTGCAACATCTCTAGTATGATAGCGAGGATTATCGTCTTGTTTATAACTAGCATCATGTTCTTCATCTAAAATTATTAACCCAATGTTTTTTAATGGCGCAAAAATAGCTGAACGAGCACCCACTACTACTTGTGCTTCTCCTTGATTAATTCGTCGCCATTCGTCATACTTTTCTCCATTTGAAAGGCCACTATGAATAATAGCAACTTGAGATCCAAATCTATTTTTAACCCGTCCTACCATTTGCGGCGTAAGTGCAATTTCTGGAACTAACATTAAAGCCTGTCGCTTATCATTTATGGCGTGTTGAATTGTTTGTAAATATACTTCTGTTTTCCCTGATCCAGTAACTCCTTCTAATAAAAAAACTCTATCATGATGTTGTGCAATTGCTCTATCGACTTTATTTACCGCGATTTGTTGGTCAGAATTGAGTTTTTTGGGTTTATTCAAAACAATTTGATGCTTATAAGGATTTCGATATTTTTCTACCCTGATTTTTTTAACAAATCCTTTTTTTACAAAATTATTAATAGCACTAATTGAGATTGCATTCTCATTTACAATTTTTCTTTGTATTAAAGGCTGGTCGGGAAATTTTTGTAATAGTTTTAACAATTTTATTTGAGCAGTAGCATTCTTAGAAATCTCTTGAGTAACTTCAGCAAAATCAGTTATTTGGTTTAAAATTGCTAATTCCGTTTTAGGTTTCGCCTTATTTTGTACATGATAAGTCATTTTAATTTGATTTCTTTTTTTTAAATCAGATAATTTTGCCATTTCAGCTTTTGAAAAATGATCCTCATCGAATGGAATAACTTGTTGCTTTTTAAATCGATTAGCTAACGACTTATCATCAATTTCCCCGATTAATTCAACCGTACTACTATATTCAGCTTTCATAACACTGGGTAACATAGTTAAAAGACAACTAATTTGAAATGAATAAGTCTTGTTTGCCATCCAGCTTGAAAGTTTAATTAATTCATTATTTAAAACTGGACTTAAATCCATGATACTAGAAATACTTTTCAAAGTAGTGGTTTTATCTTGCGCGAGATTACCAATTCCAACTACGAATCCCTCAACTTTTCGATTTCCATTACCAAACGGAACTACCACTCGCATTCCAGTTTCTAAGCGTCCTTTTAAATCATCAGGAATTAAATATGAATACGGTGTGTTTGTTTGCATTGTAGGAACATCAACAATCACATCTGCGACATTCATATTATCCCTCCCATCTTTAATCTTTGAAATTTGTAACTATAATATCCATTAATTCAGTTGCAATTTTATCTTTTGTTTCAACTTCCGTAGTTTTTTTAATACCATTATTAGAAATAAATGTAACCTGGTTTAAATCACTATTAAAACCAATTTTAGGATTAGAAACATCGTTTAAAACAATTAAGTCCAAATTTTTCTTTTTTAATTTAATTTTGGCATTCTTTTCTGGACTTTGAGTTTCAGCAGCAAATCCAACTACATATTGATTATTTTTTTTCAACTTACTAATTTCTTTTAAAATATCAGTTGTTTTTTCTAAAACCAAACTGATACTGTTTTCATCATCAAGTTTTTTAATTTTTTGTTTAGCAATTTTTTTAGGTTTAAAATCACTAACTGCCGCTGCCATTACTAACACATTATTTTTTTTAAATTCAGTTAAGATTTCTGTTTGCAATTCATCAACTGAATTAACTTTTATTATTTTCATACCTCTGGGATCAGGCAAACTAGAATTAGCACTGATTAATGTAACATTTGCACCTTGATCACGAGCAGCTTTTGCAATGGCGTAGCCCATTTTCCCAGATGAACGATTCGAAATAAACCGAACTGGATCAATTTGCTCCCTAGTTCCTCCAGCTGTCACTAAAAAGTTGAGATCTTTTAATTTATTTCCATCTGACATTTTAGCAATTACATGTTCCACAATATTTTTAGGATCAGGCATTCTTCCCTTGGCTGAATATCCTTCAGCTAGCATCCCAACATCGGAATCTATGACATCAACCCCGTTTTTTTGTAAAGTTGCAATATTTTTTTGGGTAGCATCATTTTTTAACATGATATCATTCATAGCAGGAACTACTATTTTCAAACTAGGAGTTGCTAAAAATACTGTTTGAGCAAAATTATCAGCAATTCCATTTGCAGCTTTAGCAATAAAATCAGCTGTTGCCGGCGCAACAATTGAAATGTCAGCCCATTGTGCTAATTCAATATGAGTAACTCTTTCCTCAATAAAATAACTTTCATCATCATAAACTTTGTGTTTAGAAAGCGTTTGAAAAGTTGTTTTTGAGACAAATTTTGTTGCAAACGGAGTCATAACAACTCTAACTTCTGCACCATTTTTTTGTAAAATTCGCATTAAATAAACTGCTTTATAGGCAGCAATACTCCCAGTTACATATAAAACAATTTTTTTACCGTTCATCTTTTCCTCCGCATTGCTTAATACAGTATTAATTATACATTAGTTCATCATCTAATTAATAAAAAGACCACCATGCACTTTGGCATAGTGGTCAAGTAATATAATCTAACTACCTGGTTCAATTTTAAGCACACCTGCAGCAATTTCTTCAAGTGCCATTCCAACTGATTTTGAATTTTTGTAATGGGCCAACATTGGTGCGGCCCCTTGATCTAATTCTTCTGCTCTTTTACTTGCAAGCATTACTAAAGAATAACGTGAATCAACAATTTCTAACAACTTGTCAATTGATGGATAAAGCATCAAATATCATCTCCTAAACTAGTTAAATAATCAGGCATAACTCTTTTAACCTTTAATCTTTCACTTTTTACAATATCTTTAATCTGAGAAACGGCATTATTAATTGTATCATTAACAACGGCATAATCATAATTCTGCATCATCCGTATCTCTTTGGATGCCTTTTGAATTCGTTTATTAATAATATCAATATTATCGGTTCCACGCCCTACTAATCGATTACGTAGTTCTTTAATATCAGGCGGTGTCAAGAAGATAAAAACTCCATCAGGGCAGTTAGCACGAACTTGTAAGGCCCCATTGACTTCAATTTCTAAAAATACATCATGTCCAGCATTAAGCTGATCGTTAACATATTTTAACGGTGTTCCGTAATAATTGTCAACGTATTTGGCATATTCCAACATTTCTCCATTTTTAATATGATCTTCAAATTCTTCTTTGGTTACGAAAAAATAATCAACACCATTTTTCTCACCATCACGAGGCTGACGCGTCGTCATTGAAATTGAATAGTTAAAATCTACTGTTGGATCTTCAAATAATGCTTTTCTAACCGTTCCCTTGCCAACACCTGATGGACCAGAAAGCACAATTAGCATTCCTCTTTTTGCCAATTAAATCGCTCCTCATTATTTATTATTATTACAATTATTATGACTTTTTTATAGTCGATAATCAATAGCAATTATCATTGACTCATACATTTGTTTCTTTTTCTTTATCAGCCAACTTTAATAATTCTTGAGCGTGTTCCAAAGTTAATTTTGTAACCGTGGTACCAGCTAGCATTCTAGCAAGTTCATTTACACGAGCTTCGCCTTTAATTAATTTGATGGTAGTTTCTGTTCGATGTTCTTTATCGATGTGTTTAGAAATATAATACTGATGGTCTGCCATAGCTGCAACTTGAGGTAAGTGTGTAATACATAAAGCCTGAGATTGAATGCTTATTCCATGAATTTTATCAGCGATAGCTTGTGCTACTCGACCAGAAACCCCAGTATCAACTTCATCAAAAATAATTGAAGTTATTCCTTGGAGTTTGGAAAAAATAGTTTTCAGCGCTAACATAATTCGAGACAGTTCTCCTCCAGATGCTATTTTTGAAAGCGGCTGCATTGATTCTCCAGGATTAGTACGAATATAAAACTCCACATTTTCAATTCCAAACCGATTAAATGTATCTTTAGACAAACTACTAAAACGAACTTCAAATTCTGTTTTATCCATATATAAATCAGCCAGCTGCTGGTGAATTTCTGCTTTTAATTTTTGTGCCCCATCATGACGAATACTTTTTAATTTTTTACCCAATTTATTTAATTGAAGAACACAATCAGCTAAATTTTTTTCTAAATCATTTCCAGTATTTTCTTCAATTTCCATTTCATGTAATTCACGAGAAATTTTTTCAAAATATTGTAAAATTTGACCGATTGAATCCCCATATTTATGTTTTAATTCGAAAATAGTATTTAAACGTGATTGAACTTCATTTAATCGATTCTCATCAAATTCTAAAGAATCTAACTGATTTGATATTTCACCAGTGGCATCTTGAAGCATATAGTATGCACCTTTAATATTCTCAGAAATTTTTTTGAAATCATCATCAAGACGTTCAATGTCTTCGATAGAACTCATTGCTTCACCAATCATATCAAGAGGGCTAACTGTTTCATTACCTTCAATGTTATTTAAACCATTACTAAGGCTTTCGTTAATAGTTTGAAAGTTATTAAGTCGATCTTTTTCTGAAATCAATTCTTCTTCTTCGCCATTTGTCAGCTCTGCTTTTTCAATTTCATCAACTTGATATTTAAGCATATCTAATCTTTGAGCCCATTCTTTTTCATTTTGATTCTTATTTTCCAATTGTTTTTTTAGTTTTAAATATTCTGTATATTTAGACTGGTATTTTTGTAAAACAGGCTTAATTTGATTACCAACAAATTCATCTAACAAATGCAAATGTTGATCACTTTGCATCAAAAGTTGGTGTTCGTTTTGTCCATAAATATCAACTAAAGTCTCTCCAACTTGTTTTAAAGTATTTGTATTTACTAACATGCCATTAATCCGACAAATATTACGACCGTTTCGATATAATTCACGTTGTAAAATTACATTATCATCACTATGGTCAATTCCATACTCATCAAGTTTCTGTTCGGTTAATCCACCTTTAGGAACTTGAAACAAGCCCTGTAACACTGATTTATTTGCTCCAGTACGAATAAAATGTTGGGAACCACGCCCACCAGCTAACAACCCAACTGCATCAATAATAATTGATTTCCCTGCACCTGTTTCTCCAGTTAAAACTGTCATTCCAGTTTCAAAATTAACTGATAAACGTTCAATAATTGCAAAATTTTTGATTGATATTTCTTTTAACAAAACATCACCTTCTACCTATCAATTATTTAAAGCTTTGTATGCTTGTTCTTGAACTGCATCAACTAAAACATTACTTTGTAACTGCGGATTATCTGTCGATTTTAAATGAATTAAAAATTCAACATTTCCTTCTCCACCTTTAATTGGCGAAAAATCTAAATTTAATACAGAAAATCCAGACTCGAGTGCAAAATTAATCACCTTTTCAATTACTTGATGATGGACATTACGATCTTTTACAATTCCATGTTTCCCAACATTTTCTCGTCCAGCTTCAAATTGAGGTTTAATTAATGCAACGACTTCCCCATTTGTTTTTAAAATGTTTTTTAAAGCCGGCAAAATTAAGTGAAGAGAAATAAATGATACATCAATAGATGCAAATTCTGGCAATCCCAATGTAAAATCAGCTGATTTGCTATATCTAAAATTAGTATTTTCCATTACTTCAACTCTTGGGTCATTTCGAAGTTTCCAAACTAACTGATTAGTCCCAACATCTAACGCGTAACTCATTTTAGCACCATTTTGTAACATTACATCGGTAAATCCACCTGTTGAAGAACCAATATCCAAAACAGTTTTATCTTTAACAGAAATCGCAAAACTCTTTAATGCTTTAGCAAGTTTTAAACCGCCCCGACTGACATAGGGCATTGCCTTTCCTTTTAAGTGAAGTTCAGTATCAACTGGAATTTTTACGCCCGGCTTATCTAAACGCTGTTCATTTTTGCCTAAAATTTCTCCAGCCATTACAGCACGTTTAGCTTGTTCTCGACTATCAAAAAGCCCTTGTTTAACTAATAAAACATCAATTCTTTCTTTTTCTTTTGCCATTTTAACCTTATCCTATATCTCAAAATATGAAAAAAATGAAGCTAATAAATCAACAAATTGACAATCATTTAATTCGTTTAAAGCATTTTTTCCATCTTCAATGGTAATGCGTAATTTTTGTTGTGCACCTTTCATTCCTAAAAGATTAACATAAGTATTTTTATTAGCGTCTTCATCAATTTCTGTCGAAGGATGATCTAATATATCATCATAAATTTGAAAAGCTAATCCAAAATTACAAGCAAATTTTGATAAAATTTGTTGATCTTCTTGATTAACATCAGCAATAATAGCACCTGCCATAATACAATAATGAAATAATTCGCCAGTCTTCTTTTGATCTAAATTCATTAATTGATTTAGATCAAGCTGTAAATTATCTGATGATACATCGATTACTTGTCCTGCTACCATACCATTTGGGCCAGCAGATTTAGATAACAAGTCAATCAATTTAATCCGTTTTTCAGAATTAATATTACTTTCAGCTATCCATTGAAAGGCTAACGTTAATAATCCATCACCTGCCAAAATTGCAATGTCGGTGCCAAATTTTTTGTGATTGGAAAGTCGTCCTCTTCGATAGTCACTATTATCCATTGCAGGAAGATCATCGTGAATTAAAGAATATGTATGCACTAATTCAACGGCAGAACTTAATTTAATGATTGATTCATCAATGGGAAAGGAAAATGCCTGCAACGTTGCTAATGTTAGTAACGGACGTAATCTTTTGCCACCAGCTAGTAAAGAATAATTCATTGACTGCTCTAAAATCTTTGCTGCGGTAGGATGTTGAATATTATTTTTTAAAACTTCATCAATTTTAGGGGTATATTGATTTTTAAATTTTTTTAATATTAATTTATTATTTTCCATTTAAAAAGGAGCAGCTCCATCTTCATTTCCGTCTGATTTCTGTTGTTTTAATTCTTCATATCCTTTATCACGCGTAAAGGGAACTTCGTCTCCATCAGAATTTACCATTTTAGCCAACGTGTTATCGGCATTTTGTAATGTTTTTTGCATTTCTTGACTTAATTTAACTCCGTTTTGAAATTCAGACAAAGCTTTTTTAAGTGGAACATTCCCACCTTGCAATTCTTGCACGATTTCATTTAATTTATCCATATTTTCTTCAAAAGTTGCTTTTTTTTCTGTCATATTATTTATCCTCTTTTGAATTTATATTTGTGACATTAGCGTTTATGTTTCCATCTTTAAATTCAATATTTAATTCTTCATCATTTTTAACATCTAACACAGATTTAATCAATTTACCATTTTTATTTTTTACCAAACTATAACCACGAGCCATAATTTTTAACGGACTTAAATGGTCGAGAGCTGCAACTTTTGAAACTAATAATTCATTTTTTTGCGACAAAATATTGTGTGTTTCTCGTTGCATAGTTTCAAACAAATAATCTAACTGTTTTAAATTTGATTGTACCAGATTATGCGGCGAAATACCTTTTAACTTTCCAACCAATAATTGAAGTTCGTTTTTATTAGTATTAATAATCTTTGAAAATTCGTTAAATAATTTTTCAGTTAAGATATCCTTTTGTTGCATATATGACTCATACAAACGTTCTGGATGTTTGAATATATAACTATTAAGTTGTTGATTAAGTTGCTGTCGCTTCATTTTAATAATATTAGAAGTTGCATTTTCTAATGCATTTTGATTATTTCGTATCTTTTCAATCACATCATTTAAAACCGGAGATGCAATTACCCCTGCTTGAGTAGGCGTAGATGCTCTAATATCAGCCACAAAATCAGCAATCGTATTGTCAGTCTGATGCCCAACTGATGAAATAATAGGGACATCACTATCATAAATTGCCCTTGCTACTTCTTCCTCGTTAAAAGGCCAAAGATCTTCAATTGACCCACCACCACGACCAATAATCATAGTGTCAAAACCACCAAGATCATTAACATGTTTAATTTGATTTACAATTTCCTTTGCAGCATTTTCCCCTTGAACTGCGGCTGGAAAAAGAACAATTTGAATTTTAGGATCTCTTTTTCTGACTGCATCAATAATATCACGAATTACAGCTCCACTTTGAGAAGTTACTACCGCAATTCGTTTTGGATAATTCGGAATAGCTTGTTTATGTTCTTGCTCAAATAAGCCTTCATCATATAGTTTCTTTTTTAATTGTTCATAAGCAACATAAAGATTTCCAACTCCATCTGGTTCCATTGAATCAACATATATTTGATATTGTCCACTTCGTGCGAATGTAGAAACTCTCCCAGTTATAAGAACTTTCATTCCTTCTTCTGGTTCAAATTTAATCTTTCCAAATTGACCCTTCCACATTACTGCACTAATAACTGATTTATCATCTTTAACACTAAAATATTGATGCCCTGGCCGTTTTCTCCAATTAGATAATTCTCCTGTCAAGTAAACTCGATTTAAATAGGGATCCTTATCAAATTTTTGGTTAATATATTGATTTAATGCCGTTACAGTTAAATAATCTCGTTTCATTCTACATGGCTCCATTCACACATTTCAACTGTTTGTTGCATCAGTGTAGCAATCGTCATTGGACCAACTCCTCCTGGGACAGGAGTAATAAAGCCAATATTTTTTGAATTCTGATCGTAACTTACATCTCCAACGAGTTTTCCATTTATATCCAAATTTTGTCCTGCGTCGATTACATAAGCTCCTGGTTTGAAATGATTGTCGTTTAAAGTATTAGCGTTTCCGACAGCAGAGATAACTAAGTCTGCTTTTTTAGTGTGCAAAGTAATATTTTCACTATGACTATGTAAACACGTCACGCTTGCATTAGCATTTAATAATAAAGCTAAAAGAGGTTTACCAACAATTGGGCTTCTGCCAATAACTACTACATTTGCACCATTTAAATTAACTTGATAAGCAGCTAGTAAAGTCATAATTCCTTTTGGAGTACAAGCTACCGGAAATTGTTCGTTAAGATTCAAAAATAATTTTCCAATATTTAATGGATGAAATCCATCTACATCTTTTTTAGGATCAATTGATTGAATAATATTTTGTTCATTAATATGACTAGGTAACGGTAACTGAACTAAAATTCCATTAATTTTTGGATCATGATTTAATTCATTAATTGATTTTATTAAATCTGTTTCACTGATATCGTTTTCAAAATGTTTCATTATTGAATAAATTCCCAAAGATCGAGCCTTCTTATCTTTCATACGAACATAACGTTCACTAGCCTGATCATGACCTACAATGATAACCGCAATTCCAGGAACAATTCCGCTTTTAGCTAATTTTTCAATATGTTGTTTGGTTATCTCATTTAAATGTTTCGCCTCTTTTTTACCGTCAATTATTTCGACCATTTAATCTCTCCTAATTACACTATTATTAATATTAGTTTAGCATACCACCAATTGGCAGATCTAAAAAATGATATAAAAAAAGAACCTTCATTAGGTTCTATTTCATAATTTTATCCAAAACAGCATTAATAAAATTAGTTGATTTATTATCACTGTATTTTTTAGTCATTTCCAATGCTTCGTTAATTGCAACTTTAGCAGGAACTTGATCAACAAAATCAATCTCATAAACTGCCATTTGCAATATTACTAAATCAGATTTATTTAGTCGTTTCAAACTCCATTTATTATCTAGGTTATCCTGAATTTTTTGATTGATTTCAGATTCATGATTTCTTACACCATTCACAAGCTCAATATAATAGCCTGGAACAGCTTCAATTTTACCTTCGGTTAAGTAATCAAAAAATGCTTCAGGATCAACATTTTCATTACTATCCATTGCAAAGAGAGTTTGAAATGCCAACTCTCTTATTTGATGTCTGTTAATTCTCACTGTTCTCTCCATCATTATCAAATAAACTATCTGTATCTACTTTAGGAGTCTTTTCAGGTACAATACCTTCTACGTGAACATTTACAGATCCAACATGAAGATCTGTCATGAAAAGTAGTTGTTGTCTAACTTGATCCTGAATCTGTAAGGCTACTTTAGGCACAGAAACACCATAATCTAGGTACACATAAACATAAACATCGAGTTTATTATTTTCGTCAAAAAGAAGTTTTACACCTTTGCTGCGTTCTTTTTTCCCAAACAACCCTTTAACACTTGAAGAGAAATTTCCACGCATTCTATTGACACCATCAACGTCAATAGTAGCAATTCCAGCAATAACTTCAATTACTCGAGGAGAAATTTTTATTTTACCTAAATCATCTTTTTTAATATCTAACGTAATAAATGGTTCAGCTGCTGCCATCTTATAACCTCCAACTCAAAATAAATTAAGATATTATCTATTTTTCACGTGAAATATACGTTCCATCGGTAGTATTAATAACTACTTTATCTCCTTGGTTAACGAAGAACGGAACTTGTAAAGTCACACCAGTTGACATCGTAGCTGGTTTTGAACCTCCTGAAGCTGTGTCACCTTTAATTCCTGGTTCAGTTTCAGCAACTTCAAGAGTAACAGTTTTGGGAATATCAATTCCAATCGTTTCACCCTTATATTGCATAATTTGAACTTCCATATTAGGTTGCATGTATTTCATTGCTTCTTCAGCTGCTTCACGGGGAATTGTAAGTTGTTCATAGGTATCAGTATCCATGAATACCAATCCATTACCGTCATCATACAAATATTGCATTTTCATCGTATTGATTTCAGCTTTTTCCATTTTTGCACCAGAACGGAAAGTCTTTTCCTGAACAGCACCAGTTCTTAAATTCTTTAATTTAGTTCTAACAAATGCTCCACCCTTACCAGGTTTAACGTGTTGGAAATCCAAGATCTTCCAAATAGCGTTATCAACTTCGATTGTTAATCCAGCTTTAAATTTTGCAGTAGAAATAGCCATAATAAAGCCTCCTATTAATTAACAGTAATCATATCAATCTTAACAGTTTCAAATCAAGTAAAACCACTAATTAAAAATAAAAAAAGAGACCCACGTTAAGCAAGCCTCAAATTTTATTTACTTATTTGCAGTTTCAGCTTCTGTATAAACAGAAACTTGACGTTTGTCTCTACCTAAACGTTCGAAACGAACGACTCCATCAACCAATGCGAATAAAGTATCATCTGAACCACGTTTAACGTTTTTTCCAGGATAGATATGAGTTCCACGTTGTCTGTAAATAATTGAACCAGCAGTAACTGAAGAACCATCAGCAGCCTTTGTTCCTAAACGACGACCTGCAGAATCACGACCGTTAGATGATGAACCACCTGTTTTATGGTGAGAGAAGAATTGTAAATCCATTTTAAGCATATGCAATACACCTCCATACTTATTTAAGTTTATTTAATTTGTACATAATCATTATATTGACTAGCAACATCACTAATACCATTTTTAAAGCTTTTCAATAATGCCTGTGCAATAACATTAGTTAAATCATTATCTTGAAGAGTGATGGCAAGATAACCACCATTTTTGCTATCTTGATCCACTAAAGGATTAATGTTAGCAACTTGTGACAATCCATTAACTGTAGTAATTGCTAGAGCAGAAACTGCTGCACAAACGATATCATGTCCATAATCTCCAGCATCGGCATGACCAGATAATTTAAATCCAGTCATAACTTGATCTTTATAATCAAATTTAACTTTAATCATGATGATTATGCATTAATCTTTTCAATTTTTACCTTAGTATATGGTTGACGATGTCCTTTTTTAGAACGAGCACCTTTTTTAGCTTTGTATCTAAAAATAGTAATCTTTTTGTTTTTACCTTGTTTTTCAACTGAACCTTCAACTGAAGCTCCATCAACTAATGGAGTTCCAACCTTAGGAGTGTCTCCACCGACAAAAACAACTTGATCAAATGTTACTTTGTCGCCTTGGTCACCATCTAATTTTTCAACGAAAATTGATTCACCTTCAGCAACTTTGTATTGTTTGCCACCTGTTTCAATAATTGCGTACATTTCAATGCACCTCCTCTTAATATATGCTTAGACTCGCCAGAGATAAGTGTCTTTTACGAACTTAAAACTTACACTGCGCGGTTGTAGCTGTGGAAGTCCACAAGTACAACAACAAAAGTATATCTAATAAAACTGTATAAGTCAAATAAAAAAGGAAACCTTCTTAAAAAATTAAGAGATTTCCTTTTTTAATGTCGCAGGAGCGATTCGAACGCTCGACCTACGGTTTAGAAGACCGTTGCTCTATCCAGCTGGGCTACTGCGACATAACCAATGCAACACTCATAATTATATTTAATTTTGATTAATAAGTCAATAACAAATTAAAATATATTTTAATTTAAAGCTTGATTTAGTTCTTCTTGAATTTTATTTAAAAATTCATCATTAATTTCACTAGTATTAAAACCTAAATCAACAATCCCCCATTTTAAGAATAATTTCCAAGCATGTTTTAAATAAGTTTTATTTTTTTCATAATAACCTTTTAAAAGCATATTTTTCAATGATAAATAAAGAGTCATAATTTGAGTTTGATCATCTTTTTTCAATGCTGATAATTTATCGAAAAATTCATCAGAAGCTTCCAAAGTATCGCTCCAGTTTAACAAATTAGCTAGTAGCAAAAAATCTTGTAATACTAATAAATAGTAATCTAATTTTCTTTGATGAGAACTTTGAGATACATTTCCTAATCCAATAACATCTAAACCACTAATTTTGGCCAAATCACTCAAATGAATATCTAAAGCCACTAAAATACTATTTATATGCTTATTATCTTGCCAAATGTTTTTCTTTTTTGCGTCAATTTGCCGGTATAAATTAATTGTTTTAGCACTCATTTCTGGTAAATTCATTTTTTCTCCAATCTTGAACTAATTTATTAATATTATTTATTTCTTCAGGATGCTCAACTAAGTTAAACCAATTAACATTCATTTTATTTCTAAACCAAGTTAGCTGACGTTTAGCATAATGTCGAGAATCTAACTTTATTTGTTCAATGGTTTGATTTAAATCACGTTCTCCAGAAAAATATTTAACAAACTCCCGATAACCAATTGCCTTACTAGCAGGATTTTCGATGCCACCATGAGTATATAACCAATGATTTTCTTCTAATAATCCATTTTTTACCATTTGATCAACTCTTAAATTAATTCGATTATATAATAATTTTCGATCACAATTTAAACCAATTAACAAAGCATCATATTGCAAACTTCCATTTTTTTGTTCAGAAAATTTTTTACCAGTAGTTTTATAAACTTCCAAAGCTCTAATCACCCGACGTGAATTTTCCGGTGGTATTTTTTCAGCTGACTTGGTATCTACAAGCTTTAATTCATTCCACAAATTAATTTTCCCAACTTTAGCTAATTTTTTTTCTAAGTCAGTCTTGATTTTCTTGTTTGAACTGTTTTCACCGCCCAAGGTAAGACCATTAATTAATGCTTGAACATAGTATCCTGTTCCCCCTACTATTATAGGCAAACCACCAGTTGCAGTAATTGAATTTATTAAAGTTTTAGCATCTTTTACAAATTCAGAAACCCCATATTGTTGATTTACATCTCTAACATCAATTAGATAATGCTTAATTCCTTCACGTTCAGAGCTTAAAACTTTTGCAGTGCCAATGTCAAGGTTTCGATAAACCTGCATTGAATCTCCTGAAATTATTTCTCCATTAAATTTTTGTGCTAATTTAATTGCTAAATCACTTTTACCTACTGCGGTTGGTCCAACAACTACTAAAATTTTTTTCATTTGTTACTTTCCTAACTTAATCTGAGTTTTGTTACTGGATATATTAACGTAAATAAAGCATAATAGACAAGTAATAACAAAGGAGGCTAATTATGCACAAATTTGGAAAAGGTTTCGCAACTGGGGTTGCCACAATGATTGGAATTACAGCTGGTGTTTTATTATCTTTTAAAAAAGCTGTCGTTGAACCAATTGAATCGCAAGAACAAAAAGCTGACGAAAACCGTAAAAAATCAATGAGAAAATCTGGATCATCACATCTAGGTTAATTAAATAAAAAATAAGAACTCTTCCGAGTTCTTATTTTTTTACTCTTTTTTAACCTTACCATCCCACTTTTGATATCCTTCATCCAAAATTGAAATGTCTTTAAATCCATGCTTATGAAGTAATTTAGCGGCTCTCATACTAAGAGATTTATTTTGATCATATAAATAGACTGGTAAGTCAGGTCTTAAATCTGTATAAAAGCTTTTAAATGTCGAATATGGCATATTTCTAGCACCAAGAATATGTCCATCTTTAAAATTATTTGATTCTCTCAAATCAACAACTTGAGCCTTACGCATACCTTTTTTGAATTCAGGTTCGGAAAGAAATTTAGCATACTTTTTTGCTCGAAAAATATTATAATATCGAATAATCGACCAAATACCAACTAAAATTGCAATTATCACTAAAGAAATTGTAATTGATTCTAAAATACTGGTTCCAATAACCACTTATATCCACTCCAATTATATTGTTTTATCTAAATTGTAATGCCATAGAAGCAGCACCAATAACACCAGCATCATTACCTAATTCAGCAAGTTTAATTTTAGTTGAGTCTCGAACTGAAGTAAAAGCATTTTGTTGGAAATATTTAGTGGTTGGTTGTAACAAGGTATTTCCGGCATTTGATACTCCACCACCAATAATGATACTAGCAGGATTAAGAGTATTACCTATATCAGATAATGCAAGACCTAGATAAAAGCAAACTTTATCAACAACTTGATTAGCTAAAATATCGCCATTATCAGCTAAGTAAAAAATCAACTTTGAAGTAATTTTTTCATCAGTCTGCTCTAATTCAGCTAATCTTGAAGTGCCATTAAATTCTTTTGCCATATCTCCAGCAACTCGGACGATCCCAGTAGCAGAAGCATACGTTTCAAGACATCCTTTTTTACCACATGTACATAAATATCCGTTTGGTTGTACAGCAATATGACCAATTTCACCTGCTCCACCATTAACACCATGTAATAATTTACCGTTGGCAATAACTCCACCACCAACACCAGTACCTAAGGTAACAAATACAACATCGTCTTCACTACTTCCAGCACCTTTCCAGTATTCACCTAAAGAAGCCACATTTGCATCATTATCAATTTCAAAAGGTAATCCTAAACCTTCTTGAATTTGTTTTCGAATTGGTTGTACTGTTTTCCACCCTAAATTATAAGCTTCCGTAACAGTCCCATTCTCTCTGTTAACAGCACCAGGCGTTCCCATTCCAATTCCAATAAAATCGTTTGTAGTTTTCCCTGAATCTTCAATGTGTTTACTGATTGATTTAACAATGTTTTCAACAATATGACTTCCATTATCACTAATATCAGTCAAAATTCTCCATTTATCTAAAACTTCTCCATCTTCATTTAGAAAAGCCATCTTAGTTGTTGTACCACCTAAATCAATTCCAATTAAATTTTTTGACATAATAAAGACCTCCAGTTTCATTATTTTCTTTTAACTTATTTTCTTCAATTCGATGTTCCCGGGTTAAGACCATTTTAGCTGCTAAAAACTCTTTGTCTGTAACTAATTGAGCTTCTCTAAGATGATCAAGCTCTAATGCCATTACTTCTATATCCCAAATACGTTTGCCAATATACACGTAAATCCCGAATTTTTTTAACAACTTTTGAACATCATATAATGTTTCCATAAGTATTATTCACCCTAAGTCATTATACTAACCTGTGTTAACGAATTATACCAATATAACACAAGACAATTATACCAATAATTAAAGCGTTTGCATAAAGAAAACTACATTTTTTATTTAAATTATTGAATCCTTTGATTCCAACTACAAAACTTATCATGAATCCACCTATTAAGCCACCAATGTGACCATAGATATTAATACCAGGAGCAAAAAGATCAAAAATTAAATTAATTATTATTAATAGCAAAAAAGTTTTAGCTGTTTGAGTAATAAATTCATTATCTTTCATGACACATGCCAGCATTAAAAATGAACCAAATAATCCAAATAAAGAAGTACTGCTTCCAGCAGACAAGCTATTTTCAAACGCAAAACTCATTAAATTACCACAAAATCCAGAAACCATAAAAATAATGAAATAACGGATATGTCCAAAAATATTTTCTAAAATTTTACCTACAAAATAAATTGATATTCCATCAATGATTAAATGTTGATATCCAATATGAACAAAAATTGGAGTTATTAATCTCCACCATTCACCTTGTTGAATCAAAATATTTGATTCAGCACCAAATTCTAATAAGACACTCGGATTAGTAGATCCTCCAGAAAAGGTCATTAAAATAAAATTAATAATCATAACTAATAATAATATCCAAGTTACTATTGGATATTTTGAACATTGTTCTATTATTTTTTTTACCAAAACTATGCTCCTACAAATATTTTTTGTACAGGAATATCAAATTTTTCTGAATCCCATATCATATCACCAAAAACCTGCTCTTTTTGTACTAAAGAAATAGTACTTCCAAAATAATCTTGTAGATAGCAATCGAAGTATCCACCACCATATCCGATTCGTTGACCCGTTGTAATACAAAAAGCAACACCAGGAATAAAAATTAAATCAATCTTATCTTTAGTTGCTTCAATACCATTAACTGGTTCCCAAATTCCAAATTTAGATTTTTTTAATTTAGTATGGGTGGTTAATCTATAAAAAATCATCTTTTTGTTTTTAAAAGTCTTTGGAATTACGATCTGTTTTCCTTCAGATAGAGCTTTAAAAATCAAAGGATAAGTTGGGATTTCATTATCTGTATTAAGAGTTAGAGCTATTACTTTAGCATTTCTCCATTCTGATGTATCAAAAACTTTTCGATACATCTTTAAAAACATTGTGGGAGTAATTTTTTTGTTTTTTAATTTCTCTAAAACAATTCGCCTTAATTCATTTTTTTTCATCAGTACCTTCAATTCCAATAAAAAAAGATTCTGGGCAACAGCCCAAAATCTTATTTTGTTTCACGATGTAATGTAACTTTTCTTTCACGAGGGCAATATTTATCTAATTCTAAACGATCGGGATTATTACGACGATTTTTAGAAGTTAAGTAATTGCGCTCGTGACATTCAGTACATTCTAAAGTAATGTGTACACGCATGTTAAATACCTCCAAACAATTTCTTTTTAACATCAACTATAACAAATATCAGTTTAACATCTTTTGGAAATAAATTCTACAAAATAACTAAATAAATGTTAAGTATTTATACTTGACGCTATTTGCTTGGCTTATTTTGAACATCTTTCCAATATGCTTTATAAATATTTTTAGCTAAATCCATATTATTACTTTCAGCATCAGTTGGAAGGTTTGGCATTGCAAGTGCAACGACTACTTGAGGATGGGTTGATGGCGCATATGAAGCTAAACTCAACGTAACAGTAGGCTTCCCATTATAAAATGTTTGGGCCGTTCCAGTTTTCGCAGATATTTCTGGTGAAATATCTGCCAGTGCTCCACCAGTTTTGTACTTATTATTACCATGAACTACTTTATATAATCCATCTTTAACAACGTTACGTTCGTCTTCCGTCATTGGAATCTCATTCAAAGCTTGTGGCATAATGGTTTCTTTAACCGCACCCAATTTTCCAGTTTTGCTATTCGTACCCCGAATATTCTGAACAACATGAGGTTTGAGTCGATATCCACCATTTGCAATGGTTGACATATATTGTGCAACTTGCATAGTAGTATATCCATCATAGTTTCCGTATGATTCATCAAGTGCTTTACCAATGTTTTCAAATCCACCCGGTCCTTTAATACCAGCTGATTCTCCCGGTAAATCAATTCCAGTTTTTATACCCAACCCAAATTGATTGAAATACCCACGTTCAATATCAAATATATTTGGGTTCATGTTCAATTGACCACCAGGAACATATTTAAACTTTGCTTCTTTCATGGCTAATTGCATCATATAAGAATTTGATGAAACTTCTAAGGCATCCGAAGCAGTAACGGGCATGTTTGCATTACCGGTTTTATTGAACCATGAACTTTTTGATGATCCACCATTTTTAATGGGTTCATCAGTCATCGTACTGTTAGTAGGAGTGATGACGTGGTCCATCAAAGCACCAGAAACAGTGGCTCCTTTAACCACAGATCCCATAGTAATAGCATTGTTGATATTTCCAATATCATTTTGAGTAACTTTATTAGTCTTAGGATCACGACTAACTCCAGCCATCCCAATTACAGCACCAGTATTTGGATTCATAGCTACTGCATAAGTCCCAGTAGCATTTCCACCAGGTTGAGCATCTTTAACTAATTTTTGAAGATCCTTTTGGAACTTAGCATTAATAGTTAATTGTAAATTGTCACCACGTTGTCCTGGATATTTTTTAACTTGTTTAACAATTTGATTATTACTATTTAATTTAACATCAGTCTGAGATTTTGAACCTTTCAATATTGGCTCGTATTCTTCTTCTAAATTACTTTGACCAACTGATTCGTCTTGTGAATATCCTTGAGCAAGTAATTGATTAACCCGATCTTCTGGCAAACCAACTTTATTTGATGAAACTGTTCCAGTAATTGATTGGAATCCTTTCCCATCAGGATAACTTCTCTTCCAACTAGTTCCAACTTGGACTCCAGGCATTTCACTCTGATGCTCACCAACTTCTGCAACTTCTTTATTAGAAACCCCACTATATTTAATATAAGTAGTTGATAATTGATACGCCCCACTCATTTCAGTATAAATAGTAGCAGCATTTTTCATTGAAGGTGTAATTTCAGCTACAGAACCATCTTTAAATTTTTTGATTTCAGATGATTGTAAAGCATCAGGAGATAAATTAGCCGCATTAGGTATCGATTTTGCAACCTGTTTTCTATTATTCGCATTTGCTAAATAATATTCAGCAATTTGCTTTTTAGTCAATTTTTTTGCTGGAACTTTAATAAAACTACTTAATTTAGTGGCAACTTGATACATTTCATCAGAAGTTATTCCTGGTCCCTTTGTATAAATAATGGCACGTTCTGATTTATTTCCTGCAATTTGTTTACCAGTTGAATCATAAATCATTCCCCGTTGTACGTTTCCATAAACCGTGGAATTATTGCTTTGATTAACGTTTGATTTAAAATAGTTACCCTGAATAATTTGTAAATCAGCTAACTTCCAGATTAAAACAGCAAATAAGACCCCAACAATTATGAAAATTAAATTTAAACGAAAAGGAATTTTACTTGTTCCGTTTTCCCGACTATTTGCTCGTGTTCTTTTTTTGAAAAATTTACCAAAGAAACTCCCCACAACAGTTACCCCTTAATAATAATTAAATTAAAACTTAGTGTTTTAATCACTATGAAACTATATTTTACAGTTACGTCCATTATTACATTATACACTTAGGACCACAATATTGAGGTCCAGAAAAAATTAATTTTAATAAAAAGTTGAATTTCATTGAATATTTCTCAATAAAATCCAACTTCTAATTATTTAACTGAAAGAATCTTTACATGCATAACACCATCGGGAATGTCAATATCTACTTCTTCACCAATTTTATGCCCTAATAATCCTTTAGCAATTGGAGAATCATTAGAAACTTTCCCACCAAGCGGATCAGCTTCAGCTGCACCAACAATCTGGTAAACTTCGGGTTCTTCGTCTGGTAATTCCTTAAATTCAACTGTTTTACCGACGCTAACCTCATCAGAAGCAGTTTCTTCTTCATCTACAACTTGAGCAAATTGAAGCATGTGCTCAACTGTATTGATTCTGCTTTCCAACAAAGCTTGTTCATTTTTTGCCGATTTGTATTCGGAATTTTCTGATAAATCACCATAACTTCTTGCAATTTTAATTTGTTCAATGACGTGAGGACGCTGGTTAGTCTTTAAATCTTCAAGTTCAACTTCTAACTTGTCTTTCCCGTCCTGAGTCATTGGATATACTTTTTCTTCTGACATTTTCACACCTCAATTATTTTATACACAATAGAATTTATCATGAAAAATTACCATTATCAAATAAAACGTTTAATAATTGACAACTGGATTATTATCTTCAGTTCCAAAAATAGCTTTGACTTTAGTAGCTAATAAATCAATTGCAACAGCATTTTCACCCCCGCGAGGGATAATAATATCTGCATAGCGTTTAGTCGGTTCTACAAATTGATGATACATTGGTCTGACAGTTGCCAAATATTGCTGAATAACGGAATCTAAACTCCTATCACGTTCTTTTGTATCACGTTGAATTCTACGAATTAAGCGAATGTCATCATCAGTATCAACAAATACTTTAATATCCATTAAATTCCGAAGTCGCTCATCATTTAAAGTTAAAATTCCCTCCAAAATAATAACATCCGTTGGTTCCTGCTTTTCAGTTTGTTTGCTTCTAGTAAAAGTAGTGTAATCATAAACTGGTTTTTCAATTGTTTTGTAAGCAAGCAAATCATTCAAATGTTCTACTAATAGATCATTATCAAATGCATTAGGATGATCATAATTTACGTTTTTCCTTTGCTCCATTGTCATATTAGTCTGATCATTATAATAAGAATCCTGTTGAATAATGCTAATTGAATGTCCTAAAAGACGTTGCAAAATTGCTTTACTAACCGTTGTTTTCCCACTACTAGAGCCGCCGGTTACTCCAATAATAACTGGGCGCTTATTTTTAGTTACCATTTATTTCTCCCATCGTGTTAAACATACAGTATTATCTAATTTCAACTTTTAGTTCTTCTTGCAAATATTTTTCAATTTTTTTAACTGCATTATTCACTACGTCGTCTTTCAGTGTTTCATTAGAATTTTCAAATGTTAATGAATATGCAAGAGATTTTTTACCATTTGGAACATGTTCTCCCTCATATACATCAAATAATGTAATATCTTTCAAAAAAGCCCCGCCACGGCGTTTAATAATTGCATAAATTTGTTCATTTGTAACTTGCTGATCAATTAACATTGCAATATCACGTTTAATGCTGGGATATGAACTTACAATTTGGTATTGTTGCTCTGTTTTATCGGCATTAATTAATTTATCTAAATCAAGCTCAAAAACGTAAGTTTGTTTAATTTTAAACTGACTAGCGATTGTAGGATGAACTTGCCCTACAAATCCAACTATTTCATCGCCTAGTTTAATCAATGCTGTTCTTCCTGGATGCATTTCTTTTATTTTATCATTTGGAACAAAACTAATTTGATCCTTTAAAGACAACGTTTCTAAGTATTTAGCCACAATTCCTTTTATTTCAAAAAAATCTACTTGCTCAGATTTTTTATTCCAAGTTGATGAAAATAATGATCCCGAAATGGCTCCAGCAATGTGCTCAACTTCAATTGGTCGAGAATCATTACTATTTCTAAAAAAGACTCTTCCTTGTTCATAAAATGGAACGTCTACCACTCCACGAGCTTGATTATACGCAATATCATCTAACAATCCAGAAATTAAATTCATTCGCAAAACAGAATGATCATTAGTCATCGGCCACTGTAAAATTGTTTCTTCACTTGGATTAATCATAAACATTTTAGCTTTGTCTGCATTAGTTAATGAATATGAAATTGCATGATTCAGCCCCATGCCTTGAAGCGTTTGACGAGATTTTTTGATTAATTTTTGTTTAGGAGTTAATCCACCTTCTGTTGTTGTTGTGATTGGTAGTGTACTTAGAATGTTATCATAGCCATAAATTCTGGCAACTTCTTCGTATAAATCAGCATCAATTTTAATATCCCAACATCTAGTTGGAATTGTTACTAATAATTTATCAGTTTGTTTTTCAATTCCAAAACCAAGTCGTTTAAAAATCGAAATAACGTCTGCTTCACTTAGAGAAGTTCCCAAAACATGATTAATTTTTGTAACTGTAATCGCAATTTTAACCGGATTTACTGTTTCCATACTGCCAGTTACAACATCCTTACTAGCAATTCCATTGGTGTTTTTTTGAATCATACCAGCAGCGTAGTTAAGTGCATTTTCCACGTTTCCCTTATCAACACCACGTTCAAACCTTTGAGAAGCATCCGTATGCAAAAGTTCTTTTTGTGCCATCTTACGTGTTAAAACCGGGTCAAAAACGCCAGCCTCTATAACAATATTTTTGGTTTTTGCAGTAACACTACTTTGCAATCCACCCATCAATCCAGCAAGTGCGACTGGCTTTTTTGCATCAGCAATAACAACGTCTACATCATCTAACTCATGTTCTTGATTGTCTAAAGTAGTTATTTTTTCGCCTTGTTTCGCTTTACGAACTTCCAAGTGATGATCAGTTATTTGATCTAAATCATAAGCATGTAATGGCTGTCCTAATTTCATCATAACAAAATTAGTTATGTCAACCACATTATTTATGGGCTTAATTCCTAAATTCCACAATTTGATTTGAAGCCAAAGTGGACTTGGTTTTACATCAACATTTTTAACAACCTTAAGTTGATAAATAGGAGCCAAAGATTCATTTGCTTCCGCTTTAATACTATCAGCACTAAATTCATCGCCTTTAGACGGTTCGCTAGTTTCATCAAAATCTACTTTTTGATCCAAAACAGCACCTAAATCATAGACTGCCCCTCTAAGACTTAACATATCACCACGATTAGGAGTCACATCTAAATCAATCAATGAATCGTTCATACCTAGATATGAATAAATTTCATCTCCAACTTTAGCATCATCAGGAAGAAAATAAATCCCATCTTTCCATTCATCAGGAACAATTTCTTTAGGAAAACCAATTTCATCTAAAGCACATAACATACCATTTGATTGAACCCCTCGCATTTTGGCTTTTTTTATTTTGATATTTCCACCAACACGGGCTCCGGGTAAAGCAACAATTACCTTTTTCCCTACTTCAACATTAGGTGCTCCACATACTATTTGTTGTGGTTCGTCATTTCCAACATCAACCTGACAAATATTTAAATGTCCTGCATCAGGATGTTTTTCAATCGATAAAATTTTACCAACTACTAATTTTTTTAAACCATCACTTCGTTTAAAAACAGAATCAACTTCTACTGAAGTTCTTTCAATTTTTTCTCCCAAATCTTCAGGAGAAAGATTTATTTTTAAATAATCACTAAGCCAATCATAAGACAATAACAATTTTATTCCTCCTTATTAGTCAAATTGAGTTAAGAATCTTAAATCATTAAGGTAGAAATCACGAATATCGTTAACTCCATATTTCAACATTGCAAAACGATCTGGACCTACTCCAAAAGCAAAACCACCATATTCTTGACTGTCAACGCCTGCCATTTTCAAAACATTGGGATGAACCATACCAGCCCCTAATACTTCAATCCAACCGGATCCTTTACAAACTTCACAACCTTTTCCTTCACAGTTCATGCAAGTTACATCTGCTTCTACTGAAGGTTCGGTAAATGGAAAATAACTAGGACGAACACGAACCTTGAATTTATCGCCAAATAATTTATGCGACATTACCTCTAAGGTTCCTTTTAAATCAGCCATCGTAATGTGCTTATCGATTACAATTCCCTCAACTTGATGAAATTGGTGTGAATGAGTTGGGTCATCTGTATCTCTTCTAAAAACAACTCCAGGAGAAATCATTTTTAATGGTCCTTTATTGAAATCATGCTGTTGTAAAGCACGAGCTTGCATAGGTGACGTGTGAGTGCGCATTAAAATTTCTTTAGTAATATAAAAAGTATCTTGCATATCGCGGGCTGGATGATTTTTAGGTAAATTCATCATTTCAAAATTATAATGTTCTTCTTCAACTTCTGGCCCGTTTAATACTTGATATCCCATTCCAATGAAAATGTCTTCAATTTCATCAATAACTTGTTGAATAACATGTGGATGACCCATAGGAATATTATTTCCTGGCAAAGTAACATCAATGGTTTCAGATGCTAGTTGTTTATTTAAAATTTCTCTTTCAAGTTGTGTTTGTTTTTCATTAATAGCATCCGTAAGTTCATCACGAACTTTATTAGCAAAACTTCCTACAATTGGTCTTTCCGCTACCGATAATTGTGATATCCCGCGTAAAGCTTTAGTAATAGGACCCTTTTTACCTAATAATTTAACTTTAATTTCGTTTAACGCCTTAGAATCTGACGCAGCTGTTACCTCTTGTAATCCAGTTTGTTTAATTGTTTCTAGATCTTCTTTTAAACTCATAATTACCTTCCTTTTTCCAAAAAAAAAGCCCTCCCTTAAAATAGGGACGAAGCTTCGCGTTACCACCCAAATTCACACTAAAAAATGCGCACTCTTAGATGGATAACGATCATCAATCGGACATTTTTAATTAATTATTTATGCCTACTTTCAAAAGCGAATTCGACTCCAATGATTAGTTTCAGCATTTCTAATCTCTCTGTTATTAAATCCACAGCCTACTACTTCTTTTGTCCACGTAGTTAATAAAACTATAAAACAAACATTTATAATGGTCAAGATTATTTATCTCCATCGCACCACTTGTCAGCCCATTTATGTACATCAGTCATAATTGGCGCCAATCCACGACCTTTTTCAGTTAATTCATACTTAATTAAAGTTGATTCGGGAGAAGTTTTTCGAACAACAATCTTCAATTTTTGCAGTTCTTTCAATCTTGCTGTTAATACTCGGTCACTACAGGTTTCATTTTTTTTTGCAATTTCACCAAAACGTAAAGAATCGCCAATTAACAATGACTCAATAATCATACCATTCCACTTTTTACCTAAAATACAAAAAGCTTCTTGAAACTTAGAACATAAGCATTCTGTCTCATCATCCTTGGAGGTTTGCCGTTTCATCATATCACCCCTTTAAATTATTACCTTTTTCATTTTTTGCTAACAATTTTTTAACTTTTGTTTCCAATGGGGACATAAATTCATTAATCGCTGCATAATCATCAACTAATGAAACAATAACACTTTCCATATATTTTGGCCTTGCTAAGGTTAACCCCCACATGTGCTTTAATATTATATCTTCTTCTTTTGGAGTTAAATCTGTAATTTTTTTAGCATTGCGTAAAGCTACCCGAGGATGAATATAAGCATGTGAACCAACATCAAATTTAGTAGTTCGCCAATCATAATAAAATAAATCATGCAATAATCCACCGCGAGCTGCCGCCCGATAATCTAAATGCATTTTTTTAGCAATTTTATAACTTTCATAAGATACGTCAATACAATGTTTTAAACGAGTGGAATGATGATGCTGCGTATAATTAGCTAATTCTTTTATTTCATTTGATTCTAACAAGTCAGAAACACATGTTATATACTCTGGATCATCTTGCCAATTTTGTTTTTTCAACTCAGTCACATCCATTCATGTACTTATTTCTTAATTCGAAACATAATTACTGCTGCTGCAATCGCAACGTTTAATGATTCAGATTTTCCTGTAATTGGAATATATAAATTTTTAGTAGTTTTAGATAACAATTCTTGCTTCATTCCGTTTCCTTCATTTCCCATAACTAAAGCAAAATCATTAGCAGGAGAAATACTACGATAATTAACAGCTTCTGGATTCAATTCAGAACCATATATCGGGAAATTTTTGGCATCAAATGCATCCATAACTTTTAAAAGAGATTCTTTAACTACTTTTATATGAAACTGACTTCCCTGCATTGAACGTAAAACCTTACTATTATAAGGGCTAGCAGTTCCTTCACCAAAAACTACCCCATTAAACCCGGCCGCATCAGCAGTTCTTACCATCGTTCCTATATTTCCAGGATCTTGAACATAATCTAACAATAACCAAGCTCCATGTAGATTATTTTCGTCAAAACTAACGGGAACAATCTTACAAACCGCAAAAATCCCCTGCGTTGTTGCTGTATCACTTAATTCTTGAGCTACTTCATCAGAAATCAAAGTTATTTTAAAATCATTAATATCATTACCATGTTTTAAATATTGATCATCAGTTGTATAAATCCTAATGATTTCATCTTTAGGTAAATAATTAATTGCTTCTTGAACTAAATGCCAACTTTCAATCACATATTGACTATTTTTTTTACGTCCTTTATGAGTAGATAACTTTTTTAAATCTTTAATTACTTTATTTTGTTTTGACGAAATTTGTTCCATTAGTAACTCCATTAGATTATTATATTATATGTTAATACTACCACAATCAATTAAAATGAAAGTGATTTTCTACTATGGAAACAATAATAATAACAGTGACTGGAAAAGTTCAAGGGGGTGGGTTTCGTTATACTACTTTTATGATTGCTGAATCGTTAAACTTAAATGGAACTGTCAAAAATTCAAAAAATGGAAAAGTTGTAATCTATCTTCAGGGATTAAATCAGCAAATCACAAAATTTATTGAACAATTACAAAATTTTCCAAATCCTTATGCACAAATTAATAAAATAAATACTAAAGTTATCAAAAACACCAAAAAATTCAATAAATTTCAAATTATTCAATAATAATTATGGACATAATTGCAGTAAACTATGCTTTAGTTTAGTATTAAGATTATGACTTTATAGTTAGGAGCTGTATAAATGAAAAACATGAAAAAATATACACTGTTGGGGGTTGTCACATCTGCGGCATTATTATTAACAGGATGTGTTAGAACTGATTCACATGGTCATCCATACGGATTAGTATATAACTATCTGGCTGTTCCCGGACAGCATTTAATGGATTGGCTAGCAAAGTTTGTAGGTGGTTATGGTTGGTCTTTGATTGTAATTACAGTTGCTGTAAGGTGTATTTTACTGCCCTTAATGATTAATCAACTGAAAAAATCAACTATTCAACAAGAAAAAATGAATTTAGTCAAACCACAATTAACTAAATTACAGAAATTAATGAAAAATGCGAAAAATCAAGAAGAACAAGTTGCACTTAACCAACAAATGATGAAATTATATCGTGATAATAACATCAGTATGACTGGGGGAATTGGATGCTTACCAATGCTGATTCAACTCCCTATCTTTGCAGCTTTGTATGCTGCCATTAGGTATTCTCCAGAATTGTCCCATACTGTTTTTATGGGGATTCAATTGGGTCAAAAGAGTATTTTGCTTGCTGTTCTGTCATTTGTAGTTTACGCCGTTCAAGGATATTTATCTGTACTTGGGATGCCAAAAGCACAAAGAAAACAAATGGGAATGATGATGTTAATCAGTCCTATCATGATTTTTTTTGTTTCAATGTCATCTCCAGCTGGATTAGGAATTTACTTTTTCATCGGAGGGGTTTTTGCGATTTTACAACAGTTAATCGTTAATTCATATCGACCAAGAATTATCAAAAAAATAAATGAAGAAGCAAAAAAGAATCCACCTAAAATAATTATTCCTGACACATTGAACTCAATTGAAAATGATGTTGAAAAAGAAGAACACAACCAAACAAATGAACAACTAAAAACACAATCTGAAAAAAATCGAAATCGAAATAAAAACCGTCAAAAGCATCACAAAAAATAATTAATAATAAAAAAGGATGGGATTAGTTAAATAACTAATCCCATCCTTTTTTATTAGTTTAAATATAATTAACGATTATTGCTACTCATTCCAATTAATTCAAGTAAAATTTCAAAAATATTAAGAATATCAAGATAAATACTTAAAGCACTCATAGCACTAAACTTTTGTAATTGACTTTCTGAAGTAACAGAACTAGCATATTGCTTTACGCTTTGAGTATCCCAAATAATGTAAAATGAAAAGATTACTAGCATTACTACATCAATAATGATATATAATGTTGGAATTCTTAATAACATTGCAACTAAACTAAGCACAATTGCTGCAAGTAATGCCCAAAATAGGTATACTCCCATTCCAAGAAAATTACGTTTCGTTTTGTTAGCGTACAAAGTTAAACCACCAAACATCAAGGCAGTTCCTAGAAAAGCAAGTCCAATTGTTCTAACGTCATAGTAAATTAATACTGGACTCAAAGAAACTCCAAACAAAATTGTCATTAAGTAATAAATAGTATTTGTTGTTGAAGCACTCGTACTTTCATCGTTAACCGAATGACCAAGGGCAAACATCAATCCTAATGCTACGACTAAAATTAATAATGAGGTCCCAATTCCCATCGACATAACAAATTTAGTCATAAATGTAGACATAAATGCCATTACGATTCCAGTTATTAATAAACCAATGGCAACTTTTTGATAAGTCTTAGCAACTAATCGTTGCGCCATATCTTCAGTATTTCCGTAAATTTCTCCGTTCATACAAAAACTCCCTTTCTATATTTTTAACAATATGAATTGTACCACGTTTAACAACATAAATATAGAAATGAATGATAGCCAATGAACATTAAAATCATTCATTATAAATAAAAGTAAATCTAATTAACAACTATATAGTTAAGTAGATTTTCGTTTTGGGATAATTCGTGCTTTTTACCATTAATGTTAACAATTAAATTATCATCATTACTTAACTTAACTTTAAAACCGAGTTTATGTGCTTGAATATAACTTTGAATTAAATTTTTTGGTATTCCTGGGAATTTTTCTGCCAATGTTTCTCTAGAAAAATCATCTTTATATTTAAGTCCTTGTTCAATTCCAAATTTTTCTAATGATCCATTACGAATAAATGGGATTAATTGTCCAGCAACTGTCTTCTTGGGATTTAAGATATCTTTACGCGCTGACTTTACTGTTTGTTCTAGTTGAGATTGTAAATTTTCTGGAGCATTTTTTATAAGAAAGTCTAATCGATTCAATAATTCTAGTGCTTTATTTTTTAAATCAACTGGTAAATCATCATATGGATGTTGTAAGGCGGTATACTGATTATCATGATGTGCCTGATTTAATTCAAACTTATTCCAACTTTTATCAGTAATCAATTCATCAATAACTAACAAATGAACAAAATTCAATGATTGAAGTGTAACCCCGTTGATTGAAAATGGATTATCATCAAAAATCCTAAATTCAACATATTTTGCTCCTTTTTTAATTACGTCTTCTATTTTATTGGTACCCTTCAAACGAACTGGACCATAAAACTCACTAGAACTACTTAACTTTCCATCTTTTACTGATTTGACTATATCATTAATAAAGCCATCTAAAGTTACATAGGAAACATGAACATCTGGAAAATTAGTATAACCATATTCACTAGCACGGATTGAGCGAAAAGGTTCCTTTTTACGAATATTTTGGGGAACAGTATCATTTAAATTTTCACTAACTGGCGTTGCACCAAATAAATAAGTTAAAAGCCAACGATAACCAACGATTTGCTGACCAATCTTAAATAATAATTCATTTTTAGCTTTTTTTCTTGCTGTAATTTGGTGCTTTTTCTGAAAATAATCAACTATTTTTTCATTTGGAGAATAATTCACATGAACTCCCGCAATTAACTGTCTGTAAGGTCCATATTTATGCATTAAATTATCTAGATACGATTGATACCAAGGGCGATTTTTAGACGTAGTTTTTAAAAATGCTAAATCAGCTGAAGTGAGTTTAGGTGGCATTGATAATGGCCAAATAATTTCATTTTGCTGTAAATCATTTTGTAAAATAGATTGTAGTGAATGTAAATGATTAATAACTTTACCGTTAGTTGAGTGCGGGGCTGTCACTAATTCTTCCATACATTCAGTAAAGTCATTTTGAAAATATGGTTGGCTACGACGGTCACCTAAATCATTTGAATGCTCGTAGCGAGATAAACTATTAAGTTTTACGTCAAAGCGATTACCTTCGATTTCGATTCCAATTAATCCTTTAAATAATGCTTGATATGTATCATAGTCCATTTTTTCTTTCATTGGATTACACCACCTTATTTTTAATTAAGTTTAATTACTAGTTAAGCATTAGTCAATCCGTACGAAAAAATTATATAAAAAAAGAATCTCGAAAACCCATGGTGCTTTCGAGATTCTTTAATTTAATTAGTTACTTTTTTTAGCAACTACTTCTTTACCATCGTAATATCCACAACTAGGACATACATAGTGTGATTTGCGGAGTTCACCACAATTAGGACATGGACTCATGCCAGGAACTGACAATTTAATGTGTCCACGACGATTATCTCTTCTTGATTTAGAAGTTTTTCTCTTTGGTACAGCCATTATTAATAACCTCCCTTTGCTTAATTTCCACTAGTGAATTATTAAGTTTCGTCATTATTAGAAGAATAAAAATTCTTCAAACTTGCGAAACGTGGATCAACTTTTTTAGCATTCTCCTTTTGATGGTCAAAATCATCTTCAGAAACAACATTCCAGTCATTTCCAGATGGCATTTGTTTTCCATTCTTTTCATCTGGAGAAAGAACTTGCATTGGAATTTGAACAATCACATTATCTACAACAGCCTTATCAAAATCAATCATTCCAGATTCATCAATTAACAAAGCAACCACCTCTTCATCATAACGATTTAAAGCAGCATTAGTATTTACATAAACTTCATTAACATGAAAATCTAGCGGGATTTCAACTGGCACTAATGATCTTGAAGATGGGACAGTAATACTTCCCTTAATGTCTGCATCAATAATCACATCACCATCATTGGCAATACTTGAAATCGAAACATTAAGTGGAGTTGCATCTAAAATCTCATCTGGATATCGTTCTTTTAAATCCTGTTTTAAATCAAGGACTGCAGATTCCTCGTAAGGTTTGTCTTTATATCCTTGTAAATTTTCAAAGGACCATTTCATAAAATAACCTCCAATGCAACAGTTTTAATTATACTTAGAAAAAAATCTAATGTCAAGGACTGCTCCTTGATAGCTATTCATCAAATTATTATCGAGTGTTGAAATAAATCTTGTTGCTTTCCATTAACCATCTCTGTTAAAGTCCCTGCTTTACACTCTAAATAAAGCTGATTTTCAAAAGCATTTTTATCTATCTTTGAAATAATTGGAACTGGACATTCATGTTTAATTTGCTTTAAATATTGACGTCCAATTTGATTAGTTCCTAAAATTCTAAGACAACTATCACATTCACTTATATTTTGAACTGTCATTTTAAACAAAACATAAACGCATAGTCTTTGAATTCTAGTATAGGTATACCTTTTACTTTTAACTGCATCGACAAATTCAATAAAGGTGTTAGCATTAAGTGCCATTTTCTTGAATCGATATTCTAACCCATCAGTCATTTGATAAATTTCTTTTAAATCAGATAAAGAAATTTGGGTAATTTCATATTTTAAATATGGCCAAAAATCATCCCAAAATAGCGGTTTTAAGTTGTTAGGATTAATAGATGATTTAGGAAGATAAGTCAAATAATCATTTTGTTGATTTTTAATTGCCATTCTAATTGATTTCCCGCTTGAAATTTCCTTTGAAAAATTTTCATCACTATGATTACTTTCTTTTCGATCGATTGGAACTAATTCTAAATTAGAATTAAATTTTTGAGCTGCCTGAGCATACCAAAATCCTAACGTATCATTGGGATTATTGATTTCCAATCCTAAATTTTCTTGAAGCGCTTGATTAAACACTTGGGGATAAGTTTTTCGATAGTCTTTATGAAACGATAACTCAAAATTTAAATTGACTTTTTTAAATTGATTAAAATCCCAATCAGCATGCTCGCTTCCAAAAGATAAAAATGAACATTGGAGATAATTAATTAATTTAACAGCTTGAGTAGCAAAGATACCAGCTGGCTGGACTGCGTCCTGAATTGGTAATTCTATTACTAAATCAACCCCATTATCCAATGCCATTTGTGTACGGGTCCATTTATCAAAAATTGCGGGTTCCCCTCGTTGGGTCCAATTGCTGCTCATTACCACTACTACTAAATCAGCATTAGTTTTTTCTTTTGCGGTCTTAAGTTGAAATAAATGACCGTTATGAAACGGATCATATTCGGCAATAATCCCTACTGCTTTTAATTTTTTCATTATACTTTCTCACAAACAAAGAACCAACGAGTAGTTTTATCATCAATTTTTTGCTCTCCAAAGTCACTTGTTACTTTAATATTATTAAATCCTGCTAGTTTTAAGGCATTTTTATATTCAGTTAATTCATAAGTTCGTTCTTTATGAGTTTCACTGTATTCATCGTAAGCATTAATTTTTTCATTGTATTCAAAAAATGATAAATCATGCTCAACAGAATGAATTTGTTCCCCAGTATATGTCGTCCACATAAATGCATGATCTTGATCATGAAAATTATACATATATCCTGGATATTTAATATCAGTTTGATAAGGGGTTATGACATCAAACAAAAATTTACCACCCTTATTTAAATGCTCATGGACTTGACTAAACATCTCTTGAACTTCATCAATATTATTTAAATAACAAATTGAGTCGTCAAAACACATAATATCATCAAAATTAGTTAAACCATTTAAATCTAACATATTAGCTTGAATCAATTCAGTATCAAAAAAATCCTTTTCAGATAAATGCATTTGTGCAATTGTCAGCATGTCATCAGATAAATCAGCTCCCACTACTTGATAATGTTCTTGCTTCAAAATAACAAGTAGACGTCCAGTTCCACAGGCCAAATCTAATAGAGAAGCATCTGATTTAACATTATTAGCAACAAAAGAAAACCAACGCTTATATAATTGATTATCAAATAATTCATCGTAAAATGTTGCAAATTTACTGTAAATCATTTTTAATCCTCGGTTATCCAATCAGATATGTCTTCAACAATCGCGTCTGCCCATAATTTTTCTAAGTTATAAAATTCACGTGTTTCTGAAGTGAAGACATGGACAATTACATCTCCTAAATCAATCAAAATCCATTTGGCATTATCTTTTCCCTCTAAATGGATGATTTTTACATGATTTTCATTTAAATGGTCAATAATATTGTTAGAAATTGCTTTAACTTGTCGCTCAGAACTAGCATCCATAATAACAAAATATCTTCCCATAACACTAAGATTTTCAATCTTGAGAACCTCAATATCATGTGCTCTTCTTTCATCAGCTGCTTTAACTATTATTTGTAAAATTTCTTGGTTATCCATAAATTCTCCTATTTGATGCCTGCTACAATCGAATTATAAGCAATAACTGCAGCCGGATAAATTGCTTTCCCTTTTTTAATTAAAAAATCCATAGTATTTTGATTTTGATATACCACACCCCGCCATAAATTATCATGTGTCAGACGACGTGCTTCTTCTACCCCTGCAAAAGTTCGATTAGGTTCAATATAATCAGCCATGTATACAATTTGCGCACAAATGCCCATATCAGGAGCGCCAATCGTATGATATTTAACTGCATTTAAAATTCGAACATCATTAATACCTAATTCGTGTTGAACAAATAAATAACCAACATATCCATGCCAAATTGATTTTCCGTAATTTAGCAAGTCAAGATCTAAATGGTATTCATAAATTGCTTTTTCAAAATCATTGGAAGAACGTTGTTTAGCATAATCGTGAACCAATCCTGCTAACCCAGCCACAGTTTCATCAAATTCGTTTTCTCTGGCTAAATCGATTGCAACCTGCTCAACTCGTAAACAATGTTCAAACCGCTCATGCTTTAAAACTTTTTTCATTTTAGCAATAATTTCGTCTCTACTATATGATGAATACTTTTGATAATCTAATTTATTTTCATTCATAAAGATGATGCTCCTTAATATAGGTTAAAACTTTATCTGGAACTAAATATATAATATTTTTATTACTTTTAATACTATCCCGTATAAATGTAGATGAAATAGCAATGGTTGGAACTTTAATCCACTTCACTGGATATTTTGACATATGCGAATTACCTTGACGATCAACTCCAACAAACGTAACTAATGAAAGTAAATCTTTAATTCGATACCATTTTGGCAAATACGATACCATATCTCCACCAATAATAAAATAATATTCATTCATTGGATGTGCTTTTTTTAAGTTAATCATTGTATCATAACTATAACTTTTTCCGCCACGCTCTATTTCATTCATTTCAATTCCAAATTGGTCATTATTTTCAATGGCTAAATTAATCATATTAACGCGATCTTTGGCAGCAATTGCTGTTTTAGCATCAATATGTGGCGGAATAAAATCGGGCATAAAATATACTTTATCCAATTGCAATTGTGCCAATGCCTGTTCTGCAATCACAAGATGACCAATATGAATTGGATTAAATGTACCGCCTAATATACCTATTTTTTTATGTTTCATTTGATACTCCTACAAGTTAAAAACCCCATTGGAAATATCGCGATGAGCAGGATTATTTGATTGATTAAATAATAAAACAGTTTTTCCAATTGTTTGAACTACTTGAATTTCACTATTATCTTCCACAAATTGTTTAACATCATCAACATCAACGTCTGCACTTTGTTGAATACTTATCTTCACCAATTCACGTTTATTTACTGCTTGAATAACTTCATTTAACCAAACTTCATTTAATCCATTTTTTCCAACCGAAAAAATTGGACGAAGATGATTAGCATTTGCACGTAAAAATCTTTTTTGTTTTCCAGTTAATTTCATACATTCTCCTTTTAAAACATTGATTTACGAATCAAAACAGCGACACCTTTAGGAGCCCATCCTGCTACAATTGATCCTTTAGGGACAGTTATCCAACCTAATCCTTCAATTACTAAATCTGAAGTATCAGTTATCTTAAATTCATGTCGTTGTAATGGAATAACATTTTCTTTGCCAATTGGAGGATTTAACAATTCTCCGGCATGTTTTTCGAAAAAATCGTCTGCATTTTCCAGCTTCGTTCTATGGATCATTAAATTATTGTCAGCATATACTACGAAACCTGCTTTTGATCCCTTAATATAATCAAAGCGACCTAATGCACCTAAAAATAATGTTTGTCCTTCATTAAGTTGATAAGACCGCGGTTTGATTGTTTTTTGTGGTGAAACATACTTTAAATCTTTAGGAGATAAATAATGTGCCATCTGACTCTCATGGATAATACCTGGAGTATCAATTAAATAATGGCCATTATCTAGTGGAATTTTAATCATATCAAGCGTTGTTCCAGGAAATTTTGAAGTCGTAATTAATTGTTTTTCTCCAGAACTTTGGTGAATAATTTGATTAATCAGGGTGGATTTTCCGACATTCGTAACCCCGACTACATATACATCACGATTTTTTTCATACTTATTAATTGCATCTAATAAATTATCCACGGATTGATTAGTTTTAGCAGAAGCTAATTCAATATCAACTGGTTTAATTCCAGCTTTATTTACCATTTGTCGAAGCCAGTCTTTTACTTTGGTTCGTTTGAATGATGATGGTAATAAATCAACTTTATTACCTACTACCATAATCGGATTATCTCCAACAAACCGTTGAATCCCTGGAATAATACTTCCATTGACATCAAAAATATCTACTACATATACAACCAATGAATCAGTTTTCCCAATTTTACTTAATAATTCTAAAAAATCATCATCAGAAATACTAACCGGTTGGATTTCATTATAATGACGTAATTTAAAACATCGCTGACAATATAACTCCCCTGAATCTAATCCTTTTTCAACGGCAGATTGTGGAGTATATCCAGGTTCTTTAGGATTAGTGGTTTGAATCTCTGCTCCACAACCAATACAATACAATGGTTCTTCGTTTGTCTCTTCATTAATGATTGTTTCATCATTTTTTTTCATTAATCAATATCCTCTTTCCATTTCAAGTCAGAATATTTATTTTGGAGCATTTTATAAACAATCGCTTCAAAATAACGATTGATTTTGGTTGGTAACATATCACTAGACTTTAATGGTTTTACCCAAATACTAGCGATTCCACAATTATTTGCTGCCCAAATGTCAGTCATTAATTGATCACCCACCATTACTACCTGATTTTTTTTAAGATGATAGCTCTTTAAAGTTTTTTTTATTCCAATTCCAAGTGGTTTTAGAGCATGTGAAACAAATGGTAATTGTAAATCTTTCACAGCAACTCTAACTCTTTTGGGATCATTGTTAGAAACGACAATAACTTTAATACCATAACTATGCAGCTTATCAATCCATTTGATAACTTTTTCTGTGCCAGTAGCATTATTCCAAGGAATCAAAGTATTATCAAGATCCGTCAAAATTGTATTAATTCCATGTTTTTTTAATTTTTCAGGTGAAATATGATAAATACTTTGTACCATCCATGTTGGTTTAAAAGATGATAACATAACAAACCCACTCTCTTCGCTAAATTTACTTACTTTATTTTAAAGCATTTGGATATGAATTGGGAAGATTCTAATAAAAAAACTTCCACCAACATAAAATGGTGAAAGTTTAAAATAAGATTTATTTTATTATAAAGCTTTTTTAGCTTGTTCAGCTAATGCAGCGAATGCATCTGCATCGTTAACGGCTAAATCAGCTAACATTTTACGATTCATATCAATATTAGCTTCCTTTAAACCATGCATAAGTTTGCTGTAACTAATATCATTAATTCTAGCTGCTGCATTAATTCTAGCAATCCAAATTTTTCTAAAATTACCTTTGTTGTTACGACGATCACGGAAAGCATATTCCTGTGACTTCATTACTTGATCTTTAGCTGTTTTAAATAGACGATGTTTTCCACCGCGGTATCCTTTAGCTAATTTAAGAACACGTTTCCGACGATTACGTGTGGCAGTTCCACCTTTTACTCGTGGCATATTAAAATCCCCCTAAGATTAAATTATTTTCTTAATAGTTCAGTATAGGTCTTAACCCAAATTTTGCTAAGCGTATGTGTTCCACGTAAATGTCTACGTTGTTTCTTAGTTTTACCGTGGAATCTATGATCAGTAAAGGCATGAGCACTTTTAAGTCCACCTTTAGAAGTTTTCTTAAATCTTTTGGCAACCGCACGATTTGATTTCATCTTTGGCATAACAATTTCCTCCTCTTTAATTAGCTGTTAAAGCTAGTTCTTTCTTTTATTACTTGGTGCAAGCATTAAGAACATACTACGGCCATCCATTTTTGCTCTCTGAGTTACTGTTGCAATATCAGAAGTTGCATCAGCCATTCTATTAAGAACCTGACGTCCAATTTCTTTATGCGTAATGGCACGTCCTTTAAATCTAATTGAAACTCTAACTTTTTCACCTTTATTTAAAAATTTCTGTGCATTTTTAAGTTTAGTATTAAAGTCGTTAGTGTCAATTGTAGGACTTAAACGAATTTCTTTAAGACTAACAGTCTTTTGCTTTTTACGAGCTTCACGCTCTTTCTTTTGCCGATTAAAACGATACTTACCATAATCAAGTATTTTTGCAACCGCTGGTTTTGCATTAGGAGCTACAAGTACTAAATCAAGATTAGCATCTTCCGCCATTTGTAAAGCATCCTGTTTTGACTTCAGACCAAGTTTATTACCATTATCATCAATAATCATCATTTCATGAGCTCGAATACCTTCATTGACCATTTGATCTCTCTTTGCTATGGTGGTTCACCTCCAAGTATATTTAAAGCAGAAAAATAGCGGGCATTCAGCTGAATACCCGCTACACCTATTAAATAGGTCATTAATCCGTAAAAGCCCAGCAATCAGTATCACTAAGGCGAGAAGCGGGAAGCCTCTGCTTTTATCTATTTAATATTATCAAGATTATTTAACTTTGTCAACCTTACTACTATCTTTTTCATCATTTCGCGAATAAGTAGAAATATCTTTTAAAATTTCCATCAAAAAGTCATCCATTGATAAGTCGCGACTGTTATCTTCTCCGTATTTACGCACAGAAATAGTATTATTTTTAACTTCATCATCACCAACAACAATCGTATATGGTATTTTATGAGTTTGTGCATCTCGAATTAAATATCCCATCTTTTCACTTCGTTCATCAACATTGGAACGGATGTTAACTGCACGTAATTTTTCATTGATAGCTTTAGCATAATCACCGTGTTTATCATCGCTAACGGGAATAATTTGCACTTGTTTAGGTGCTAACCAAGTTGGGAAAGCACCTTTATACATTTCAATTAAGTAAGCAGTAAATCTTTCCATAGTTGATACAATCCCACGATGAATCATAACGGGACGATGTTCTTTACCATCTTCACCAACATAATGAAGATCAAATCGTTCTGGCAACATGAAATCTAATTGGATAGTTGATAAAGTTTCTTCATTACCTAGCGCAGTCTTGGTCTGCACATCAAGTTTTGGACCATAAAATGCTGCTTCACCTTCAGCTTCTACATAGTCTAAACCAAGATCATCCATAGCACCTTTCAACATTGATTGAGCTTTATTCCACATTTCATCATCATCAAAATACTTTTCAGTATTCTTTGGATCACGATAACTTAATTGGAAAGTATAGTTATCGATATCAAAATCCTTGTATACTTCCATCATTAAGTTAAGAATCTTTTTAAATTCATCCTGGATTTGATCCAAACTTACAAAGGTATGCCCGTCATTTAAAGTCATTTCACGAACTCGTTGTAGTCCACTCAGAGCTCCTGATTTTTCATAACGATGCATCATTCCTAATTCAGCAATTCGCAAAGGCAATTCACGATATGAACGAATATGATGTTTATAAATTTGAATATGAGAAGGACAATTCATCGGACGTAATTCAAGCATTTCATCATCATCCATTTTCATTGGTGGAAACATATCCTCTCGATAGTGATCCCAATGACCTGATTGTTTATATAAATCAAGATTAGCTAAAACAGGAGTATAAACATGTTGATATCCATGAGCGATTTCTTTGTCTGTAATGTATCTTTCAATCGTACGACGAATAGTTGCACCATTTGGCATCCAGTATGGAAGTCCAGCTCCAACTTTAGGATCTACAAAGAATAAATCAAGATTATTACCAATCACACGATGATCACGCTCTTTTGCTTCTTGGCGTTGTTGTAAATCTGCTTTTAGTTCTGCTTCTTTATAAAAAGCAGTTCCATAAATTCTTTGTAACATTGGGTTAGAAGATTTTCCTTCCCAATAAGCACCAGCAACTGACAATAATTTAAAGTGTTTTAAATCTTTCAAACTAGGAGCTACTACTCCTTGTGCCAAAGTTAAAATCCCATCAATACCATAAAATAACACATTATCTGAATTAATTTGATTAATTAATTTAGCTTGATATGGATCACCATCAACCTCTTTAAGTGCATCTTCTTTAGTTAAATAAACTCGTTTTACACTTGCATCATTTTTAATTACTTTTTTCATTTTTGCAGCAAGATTATCTAATTCATCAGCACTAACCTGGCGATCTTCTTTATCAGTATCAACGTAAAAACCATCTTCATCAGCTGAAATTTCCCCAATTCTTATTTCAGGGAATTCTTTTTTTACTACAGCTTCTAATAATTGTGCTGCTCCTTGACGTAATACTTGAAGCCCTTCTTCAGATCCAGAAGTAATAATTTCAATCTTACCACCTTCATCTAAAGGTTGCATTACATCAACTAAATTTCCATCAACCTTACCAGCTACTGATTTCTTAGCTAGACTAACAGAAATTGATTTAGCAATTTCTTCAACAGTAATTCCTCGATTAAATTCTTTTTTATTCCCATCAGGAAATTCAAAGGTTAACTCTGCCATAATTTCTTCCTCCTATAAAAAATGCCCCTGGTATTATAATACCAGGGGCGTCATTAGACGCGGTTCCACCCAAATTTATTCATAATAAATATGAACATCTTCGTTAACCACATATTAATTTTTAATTTAGTAAGGTGGTAAAATAATAAAATCAACAAACAGTTTCCAGAAATATACTGTTCTCTCTGTGAATCAATTATCATTCCATATCCTTAGTGATAGTTTAACTATCAGCCATATGGATGTCAAGCTATAACCTTAATTATTTCTTCGATTTCGGCCACTAACTTGAATAGGACGAGCTAAAAATTTAATTCTTTCCATTAATCGTTTGGCTTTTAAAGGCTCTATATCACCGCGAGAAGTAGTTGAAAGATGTTCTTGTTCTAATTGTTCCATTGAAAAATTAGAACTAAAAAATGTTGGTAATTCATGCTGCATCCGATATTCTAAAATAACACCTAATATATCATCTCTAATCCAGGTAGACATTGCATCTGCCCCAATATCGTCAATTATTAAAACTGGAACTTTTTTAACATTATTTAACTTATCTGCTACCTGGTTATTGTTAATAGCATTCTTAATATCAACTGCAAAACTTGGAAAATGAAGCAATAACGTTTGAAATCCATCATCAGATAAACGATGGGCAACAGCAGCTAATAAATATGTTTTACCTACTCCGAATGGGCCGTATAAATAAAGTGCTTTATGAAATGATTTAGGGTTAGTTTCGTAAGCTTGAATAAAATCAATTGAGGCTTCAAGGGCAACTGCTCTGTCAGCTGTTTGATCATAATCATCTAAATTAACATTTTTAATACCTGCAGTCATTCCAACTGTTTTAAAATTCTTAGCTAATTTTTTTTGTCTTTCTAAGTTTAGGTGGTCTTTTGTCGGCTGATATGATACGTCAATTAAGTGATCATTTAAAATTAAGGTCGGCTGGTATCCTTTAGCAAAATTACCGTGTCCATTTAACAACTTTTTCTTTTCATTAACGAACTCATACAATTTTGAAGCAGATTTTTCAACTGCATTTTTATCAAGTTTGTTTTGATTAATCTTCAAAAATTCTTTTACATCCTTATCAGCATATATACTCTTTAAAATTGCTTGATACTGCTGCTTTAAATTATGCGATTCCATTGTTCGCTTCATTTCTTTTCCAACATCTTCCACTACTTTTCACTCCCCTCGTCTTTTTTTAATTGTTTTAATTTATCAGCAATTTTATGTTGTTGTTCTTTTGAAATAACTTCATCTTTAGCAAATTTAGTATTATTTTTAGCCCAATCAGGCAATGTTTCTCTAATATTGTTTTTTCGCTGATTTTGTTTTTTTCTAGCAACCTTTTTTTCATCAATTTTACTATCACGAGTTTTAATCTCATTAAGAGCTTGATCTGCACTATTAATACCTTGTTGCAACCAGTCATTAGCGATTGTATCAACTAAATTTTTATTTAAAGTGGGATAGTCTCTATCAACTAGTAATAAATAAATCAGTATATTGATAACTTCGCTTTTTAAAACATTTCTCTCGACTAATTGACTGATGGTACGTTCTTCAGAAGAAGTTGCAAACCCCTTTTTTTCTTTTTTAAGTGAATTTAAAAAAACAAGCGGAGCAGTGTTTTGTGCAATTTTAACCAGTTGTCGTTCTTGACTAGTTAAGGATTCAATCTCTGACTCATCATTTTTAACAATAACTGGCTGACTATCCGGATTAAATCGAATTTGATGAGCACGTGAAATTAATATTTTGAACTTTTGAACATCAAAATGATTATTTACTAAACTTGTTGCTTTTTCAATTATTTTAGCCATCTCAACTTCATCAGTTCCATATAATAATTTTGTTGAACTAAACAAAGATTTGTTTTTTTTAACATCATCTATATTTACAAACGAATTTTGTAAAATATTCAAAATCAAATCAAAATCCAAATTATTAATATCATTAGAATGATTCTGTTTATTTAAAGTGTCTTCAGTATAATCATGGACTTGCTTAATCATATCTGGTTGGTTGGTAACATTTTCTGAACGGATTGAAAATGCTTGTAAAAAGTTATGTGTTTGATTATCAAAAGCAGAAAAATCAAATTGTTTAGGTAATAATTTGTGTGATAAATTTAGAAATTGAGATTCCCCAACCATTTCTAAAAGCACTTCACTTAAAAGATTATCATTAAAAAATCGTACACTAGATAAAGGATTTTCTAAAAGATATTTATTACTTCCAGATTCGTCAACATAAACTTTTAGTAGACTAGAACCTTCTAACTTTAATCTAGCATTATATAATTCATTTCCATCAACTCCAAGATTAGACATTAATTCAAAATGTTCGTGCTCACGATCATCACTATGCCAAAGTTGATTAATCAAAGCATAAGCATTATTTCCAATAATTGGCAAATACAATTCATCTAAACTTTGTCGATTCTGATTATCTAATGATTGATGTTTAAAAACCTGATAGCTAGTTTTAGGATTAATAATCTTGTTGTTAGTTATTTCCATTTGTTTACTCTTCTGATGATTCCGCAGAATCACCCATTAGTTCTTTCATTTTGCTATAAAATTCATTCATATCCTTAAACTGACGATAAACACTAGCAAAACGAATATAAGCAATTTCATCTACTTTTTTTAATCCTGCCATTACATATTTACCAATAGCTTCACTTGAGACCTCATGGCTCCCAGTATCCTGATTTTCAACGTTTTTTTCTGTTTCAGATACAATCTCATTCATTTGTTCCATTGACACCGGTCTTTTTTCACAAGATCTAATAATACCGCGAAGAATTTTTTCTGAACTAAATTCTTCACGAGCTCCATCTTTCTTAACTACTAACATTGGAGTATCTTCAATTGTTTCAAAAGTAGTAAACCGATGTCCACAATCCTCACATTCACGACGTCGTCTAATTGATTTTCCACCCTCAATTGGTCGACTTTCAATAACTTTTGATGAAGTATGGAAACACTTTGGACATTTCATTCATCTCTCACCTCAGCTTGTCTAACCATTTTAATACTTGCTGTTTTAAATCTTTAAAGCCGTTGGAACTATCGATTAATTCATCAGCTAATTCTTTTTTTAAAGATTGCGGCCATTGAGCTGAGATTAATTGATTAGCTTTACTAATAGAAATATTATCACGTTTTTGTAATCTACTCATCTGAATCACCGGATCACAAGTTACCATCAAAACATTATCAGTCATAATTTGAAATCCATTTTCAAATAAAGTTGGAGCGTCAAGGACTGTTAAACAACCGTTAGTATTTTTTTCAATCAATTTAAACAGGAAGGGATTAATTATTCTTACTAATTCTTTCATTTTACTAGGATTGCTAAATACAATTTTTCCCAATTTATTTCGATCAACTTTTCCAGAACTAATAACATTTTTTCCAAAACATTTTCCAATAATTTCAATGACTTTTTGATTATGATTTTCTAAATCATGAGTAATTTCATCTAAATCAAGAACTGGAATGCCTTCTTCTGCAATCATTCTTGCAACTGTGGATTTACCAGTTGCAATACTTCCAGTCAATCCAATTATTTTAGTCACTTAAATCACCATGAATAACTTGGCAGGTTGGACAAAACGTCGTACCACGCTGAGCTACTTTAATTTTTTCCATCACAGTTCCACAACGTTCACATCTTTCTCCCTTTTTGCCATATGCATGCAATTGGTTTTGAAATTCTCCTGCTTCACCATAAGCATTAGAATATGAGTGAACTGTAGTTCCATGTCCTTTAATCGCTGCAGCAATTTCTTTAATAATATTTTTACGTAATGATTCAATTTCTGAATCGTTTAAATAATTGGTTTGTTGCTCTGGATTAATCTTAGACATCCATAATACTTCATCACAATAGATATTACCCAATCCAGCTAAATTAGATTGGTCCAACAAAAATGATTTGATTTTACGGTGGGATTTATGAAGCTGATGCTTTAAATAATCAAATTTCAAGTCATTATCAGTTGGCTCAGGTCCAATTTTATTTAAGCCTGATAAATCAAAGACATTTTCGTTTTTAACCAAATACATTTTTCCAAACATTCGTGTATCTTTATAACGTAATTCACGTCCATCAGTTAAGTGAAAGACAATATTAGTATGTTTTGGACGTTCAGTACCTTCAGGTTGGATCTCGTATTTACCTTCCATTCGTAAATGAGAAACCAACGTTAAGTCATCACTCAAACGAAATAAAAGATATTTTCCACGACGTTCAATTTTAATAATTTCTTTTCCAACTAATTTTTCTTTAAATTCTTCTGGTGAAACATTTAGCATTTTGGAATAAATCACTTCAACAGATTTAATTTTTGCTCCCGCAACTAAACTCGTTAATCCTTTACGGACTGTTTCTACTTCTGGTAATTCGGGCATCATTACACCTACTATCTATTTTTTTATATCATACCAATTGTCGCCATAATGGCTTTCAACTTTTAATGGAACATTAAAGTTAACATCTGAAGCCTTTAGCAAAGGACTCGTCTTCATAATTGAGTCCATCACTTTTGGAACCAATTTTTCTAATTCTGGAATTTCAGCTTCTGGAGCCTCAAATATTAATTCATCATGAATTTGAAGCAACATTCTCGCTTTCATTCCTTTCTCTTTTAAAACTTGTTGCATTTTAATCATAGCAGCTTTGATGATATCAGCCGCACTGCCTTGGATAGGTGAATTCATTGCAATTCTTTCAGCAAATTGGCGTTGTTGGAAGCGTTTTGAATTAATTTCCGGAATATATCTTCGTCTCTTAGAAATGGTCTCAACATACCCATTTTTTTTAGCAAATTCAACAATATCTTCAGTATATTTTTTTACTTCTGGATATTCTTTGAAATATTTATCAATAAATTTTTGGGCATCTTTAGGAGAAATACCTGTGTTATGAGCTAATCCATATGAGCTAATTCCATAAACAATTCCAAAGTTTACTGCCTTGGCTTGTCTTCTTAGTTCGGGAGTTACTTTTTCATCAGGATCAAGCTCAAATATTCTGCGAGCAGTGACAGCATGAATATCTTCGCCGCTATCAAAGGCCTCTTTCATATTTTTATCACCTGATATCGCAGCTAAAACCCGTAATTCAATTTGAGAATAATCAGAAGAAAATAATTTCCATCCCTTATGACTAGGTACAAAAGCTTCTCGGATTTTTCGACCTTCCTCAGTTCGAACTGGTATGTTTTGTAAGTTTGGATCAACAGAAGATAACCTACCAGTTTGAGTAAGAGTTTGAAGATATCTTGTATGTACCTTTTTATCCTTTCCAATGTCACCTTTAATTCCATCAATATAAGTAGAAATTAATTTGGTTAACTGCCGATAAATCAAAATATTATCAATGATTGGATAATCAGGAGCAAGTTTTTCCAAAATATCTACAGAAGTGGAATAACCGGTTTTAGTTTTCTTTAAGACTGGCAATCCCATTTTTTCAAATAAAATATTTCCTAATTGCTTTGGAGAACCAATGTTAAATTCCTCTCCAGCTTCTTGATAGATAGTTTGTTTTAATTCTGAAACTCGCTCGGTAAATTTACTCTTTAACTCTTCCAATTTATCAACATCAACAGTAATACCATCAATTTCCATTTCACTTAAAACTTGTGAAAGTGGCAACTCTAACTGACGATACAAATCAGTTTGTTGATGTTTTTCTAAATCTACTAACATTTCATCTTTTAATTTACTAATAGCCAAAGCCTTGCGAGTCATATGTTCATACAATATTTTATCATCAGGAATCTTAATACTTTTACCTTTTCCATAAATATCCTGATCAGGTAAAACACCATCATATCCATGTCGATTAGCCACTTCACCAATATCATCAGCGTTATCTAACGTATTTAACAAATATGAAACTAGCAACATATCAAAATCGACGCCTTTTAAAATAACATTATTTCGGTGTAAACCCACAATCTGTGATTTATTGTCAAATACATTTTTCTTGATTGACTCATTTTCTAATACATTCTTAACATTTTCATTTTGCAACAAATTTAAATCTTTACTAACAAACCATTTTTCGCCATTACCAATTACAAAACCAACTTGTTGTGCATTATGATAATTCATAGATAACATTTCTAAATTAAAAGTTAAATTGTCACCAAGTTGCTTTAAATCATCGCTATTTGCTTCTGTTAAGATTGTGTAGTTAACATTTGGAAGTTTTCGCTCTGAGCTTTGTTCATCACTTCCAAAATCTTTTAAAAAAGATTTAAACCCCATTTTTTTATAAAAATCAATCAGCTCGTCTTGATTTGCACCTTGATATGATAACTCCGATAACTTAATTTCCAATGGAGTATTTCGATCAATAGTAGCTAATTTTTTTGACAAAAAAGCTTGATCTTGATCATTTTTTAAATGTTCTTTTAGTTTCTTTCCAGAAACTTCATCCAAATGTTGATAAAGATTTTCAATAGTCCCAAACTGTTTAATTAACTTAATTGCAGTTTTAGGTCCAACTTTTTCAACTCCAGGATAATTATCAGAATTATCGCCCTGAAGACCTTTTATATCAATAATTTGACTAGGTTTTATTCCCATAGATTTTTCTACATATTTAGGAGTGTAAGCTTCAATATCACTAACTCCTTTTTTGGAAACGGAGACAGTTGTTTTTTCTGAACAAAGCTGAGTCAAATCACGATCCCCAGTTATTATTTCAACTTGGTATCCTTCTGACTCTGCCTTTTTGGCCATAGTTCCAATGATATCATCGGCTTCATAATTTTTTAATTCATATGTTTTAATCCCACGAGCATGCAATAAATCCATCACATAAGGAAATTGCTCTTTTAATTCTTCAGGCATCTTAGCACGACCAGCCTTGTAATCATCGAACATTTTCGTTCTGAAAGTTGTTTTACCAGCATCAAAAGCTGCTAAAACAGCAGTTGGTTTAACCTGTGCTAAAATATCATCCAACATACGGTTAAAACCATAAATTGCATTTGTGTGCAATCCATCTTGATTAGTAAAACGATCAAGTGATGTATATAATGCAAAAAAGGCCTTATAGGTTAGTGAGTTCCCATCAATTAATAATAATTTTTTGTCGGACATAAATGCAACTCCTCTAGGAATAATATTTATTGATATTAAATATCTTTACTTCATCATAATTATAATCTTTTATACTAATTTTATTATACTTCATGACGATTATCTAATATTGTTAACTAAAATTTTTAAACAAAAAACGTCCTGCTGTGGCCACAGCAGGACGGCAAGAATATATTCTCTTGATAACGATAACTCTAACAGACAGGAAGAAATTAATCAGTACTATTATTATTTCATTACTTTAAAACTAAAAAATCAAAAATTTTTATTAATTATTAATTAACAAACTCGTTCTAATTCATTCGTGTTTAAAAACCTAAAATGCCTGTTGAGTTACCGTCATCTTAACTGAATCATAACACCAAAGGTGGTAAAAGTGTTAAATAAAGTTTCTAATTTACTTTTTTACTTAAATGACTAAGTAATTCTTCATATGTTCTTTCATATTTCTGAATATCCCCAGCACCCATAAAAATAATTACAGCATTTTTATAATCTAGCAATGGAGACATATTGTCCTCACTAATCAAATTACCATTATCAATCTTATCAACCAAATCTTGACTAGTTACATGGCCAGATTTCTCACGGGGAGATCCATAAATTTTAGTTACAAATACTTTGTCAGCCTTACCCAAAGTTTTGGCAAAATCATCTAAATAAGCAATTGTTCTACTAAAAGTATGTGGTTGAAAAACTACAATGATTTCTTTATTAGGATACTCTTGTCTTGCTGCATCTAAAGTGGCTTTAATTTCAGATGGATGATGAGCATAATCATCAATAATTGTCATATCACCAATTTTAATTTGAGAAAAACGTCTTTTTACTCCCTTAAAAGTTAATAATTCTCGTTTGATTTCATCTAAATCAACTTCTTCAAAGTAAGCAACTGCTATTACTGCAAGGGTGTTAAGTACATTATGTTCACCAAATAATGGGATTTCAAAGCGACCTAAGTTTTTGCCGCGAAAAACAACGTTAAAAGTTGATCCAGTAGTCGTTCTTTTGATATCAGTAGCACGAAAATCATCTTTTTCTTTTGTACCATAGTAATAAACTGGAACATCAGCTTCAATTTTTCGTAAATAAGGATCATCACCCCAAGCAAAGATTCCTTTTTTAACGTGTGAAGCAAAAGTTTGAAAGGCATCAAAAACATCATCGATTCCTTTATAATAATCAGGATGATCAAAATCAATATTTGTCATAATTGCATAATCTGGATATGTTGGCATGAAGTGTCTCCGATACTCATCAGCCTCATATACAAAGAATCTAGCATCAGGTGTTGCATTACCGGTACCATCTCCAACCAGATAATCAGTTGGAGCAATCCCACTCAAAACATGTGCTAACAATCCAGAAGTACTTGTTTTACCGTGAGCTCCACAAACAGCGATACTGGTAAAATTTTTAATCAATTCTTCCAAAAATTCTGGATAACGATAAACTGGCAATCCCATTTCCTTAGCACGAACAACCTCAGGCTGATCATCTTTAAAAGCATTTCCAACTATTAAAGTCATACCGGGTTTAATATTGTCGGGATTAAATGGGTATACTGAAATCCCCTCATCTTCTAATCCCTTTTGGGTAAAAGTATATTTTTCAATATCTGATCCTTCAACTTTGCATCCCATGTCATGCACTACTAATGCCATGGCACTCATTCCCGTTCCTTTAATTCCAACGAAAAAATAAGTTGTATCTTTATTTAATTCAGGTTCATTATTTATCATTATTTATGGATGTTCTCCTTTTATTTTATATAGTTCAAATGATATCAATTTCTAACACTAAAGTCTAAGTACTAAATATTAAGCTTTTTTAAATCAGCTTCATTCAAATAAATATCACGAGGTTTTGCCCCATGTTGCGAAGAAACAAAATTATTTCTTTCTAAATCATCAATAATATTAGCTGCTCGATTATATCCAATCGAAAATGTTCTTTGTAATTTTGAAGTTGAAATCGTGTCTTCATTGGCAACATATTGCAAAATTTGTTGCCACAAATCATCATGACTAGCTGCTTGATCAACGCTCTTTAATAATGACTTGGGCTCAAATTCATAATGAGGATTCCCCTGAGTACGAATAAAATCTGTAACTTTTTCAACTTCTTTATTTGTTACAAATGCACCTTGCAATCGCTCAGGTTTATTAGCTCCATTACCTAAATAAAGCATGTCTCCCTTACCTAACAATCGTTCAGCTCCAGATTGATCAATAATTGTTCGAGAATCTACCTGACTTGAAACCATAAAGGCAATTCGAGTTGGAATATTGTTTTTAATCGTTCCGGTTACAATATCGACACTTGGTCTCTGAGTTGCTACTACCAAGTGAATCCCTGCTGCACGTGCTTTTTGCGTAATTCTAACAATGTAATCCTGCACTTCACTAGAAGCCACCATCATCAAGTCTGCTAATTCATCAATCACAACTAAAATATAAGGCAGTTTATCAACATCACGATTATTTTCATGTGCTAGTTTATTATATTGTTCAATATTTCTGACACCAGAAGCAGCTAATCGCTCATATCGATTATCCATCTCGGTTGTAACCCATTTTAAAGCAGCTGCAGCTTCTTTAGGATCTGAGATAACTGGAGAAATCAAATGAGGAATCCCATCATATGGTGCCAATTCTACAGCCTTAGGATCTATTAAAATCATTCTTAAATCCCGAGGAGTTGCGTGATAAAGCAAAGATAACAACAAACTATTAATAAAGACACTTTTACCGGAACCAGTTGCCCCTGCAATTAAAGCATGAGGCATCTTCCGAATATCTGCTGTCACAGGGAATCCTTCAATATTAACTCCTAATGCAACGTCCGTAGAGAAGTTTTCTTGTTTAAATAAAGAAGATTCCAAAATTTCTGATAACATTACAGGCCGTGGATCAGGATTTGGGATTTCAATTCCAACGGTTGATTTGCCTGGAATGGGAGCTTCAATTCGGATATCTTTTGCAGCTAATGCCATTTTTAAATCGTCATTTAAATTAGTTATTTTATTTACTTTAACTCCTAAATCAAGTTTTACTTGAAATTGAGTTACAGTTGGACCATTAGTCCAATCGGTCACATGTCCTTGAACATGAAAGGCTTGCAAAGTATCATCCAATGTCTGAGCCTGATTTTCAATCCATTCATCCATATCGTTATTTTCATTACTATTAACAGGAGGATTTAAAAGCTTGTCGCTTGGAAATTGATAATTATGTTCAGAAAATTGACGAACATTATCGTTATCTTCTACTCTTTCATTACTTTGAGAAATTAATTTATTACTACCATCATTTAAATTAGACTTGGAATCAATTAATGAATTATTAATCTCATCATGATCTGACGTAAAATCATCTTTAGATTTAATTTGATCATGGTCAACATCCTTATTTTCATTTAACGTAGCTGCATTATTAACAGTTTTTCCCTTAGGTTGATTAAACAAGGGTAAATGATCAGCTAAACCATTTTCATTATTAAAAATATCGCTAAGAGAATGACCTAACTCCTTATGATGAACATGATTTTTCTTTTCAATTTCCAAGTTATCCACAGTGTTTTCATTTTCGTTTTCATGTGATTGTGATTTAACATCATCATCAAGCGGTTGTTGATCATATAATTTTTTTTTGCCTTTTTCCGAACTTATAGTTTGGATGGTTGCTTTTTTATCATCATTAATTAAATCGATTGAATTAGATTCAATCACACCAATTTTAGGCTTTTCAGCATATAAAATAAAGTTCGCTGTATTTTTTTCTAATTCTTTAATGGCTTTCAGATACTGTGAACTAATCTTATTTCCACTAAAATTGTAATAATTATGTTTAATATTACTCTCAATTGGTTTGAAGGACTCGGTTTTTTGAACCAAACCAAGGTCTTTTCCTTTTGGAGTAAATGTATTTTTTTTATTATTTTTGCTTAAATGCTTTGATTGCTTCTCAATATTAACTTTGTTGGATTTATTTTGAAATTGATTAATTGCAAAATTTCTTGAAGCTTTTTCCCCATTAAAATATTTCCTAAAAAATGCTGGACCATCATAATGTTCCATAATGTTTTTCACCCTAATTAAAAGTTATGTATAAAAAAACGAATAGAAACTATTCGTCAAAAAGTGTTTTAGCTTTTTCAAAATTGAACGGTTCACCAATTTTATATGAATCAGGTAAAATCAATGCCCCCGGTTTGTCGGGAGCATTAGGAATTCTCAATTCTCTTCCAGAACAAATCATCCCATCACTTTCAACTGATTTTAATTCACTAGGCCAAATAATAAGACCATTAGGCATCATTGCACCACTTTCAGCAACTACTACTTTAATACCTTCTCGCATATTTGGAGAGCTACTAACAATTTGCAATGTCTTACCATCTTGAACTTCAGTCTCGGTAATACGTAAATGGCTTGAATCAGGGTGATCTTTAACTGATTTAACATAACCAACAACAAATTTTGATTCAACTTTTTTCGGTAATAAACTATTAAAGCCATGATTAGTTAAAAATTCATTTACTTGGTTAATTTGATTTTCATTTAAATCAACTTTTCCATTATGATTTTGGATATCTGGAATAATTTGGCTAACATTGAAAATATTGTAACCAATCACATTTCCGTCTTCATCTTTAATTTCAACAATATCATCTTTTTTATTGATTTGTTGTTTTCCTTTTTTAGGACCTAATACAACAATCAAAACATCACCAATTTGTTTCGGATTATAACTTGTAATCATCAATTTAATCATTTCTCCTTAGTATTATTTTTTATTTGAGAGTGAATTAATGAATTCTTCAATTTCATTTTTAGTCTTGCGATTTTTATTTACTAAGCGACCAATTTCATTGCCATTATCATATGCAATAAAACTAGGAATACCAAAAACATCCAATTCTTTACATAAATCAATGTTATCATCACGATCGACTTTGATAAATGTGTATTCTGGATAATCTTTTACGATTTCTGGCATTACTGGTTTAATAAAGTTACAATCTGGACACCAGCCAGCGGTAAAAAATAAAATATATTTACCTTTTTTTATTTTTTTGTTCAATTCAAGTGCGTTCATTACTGGTAATTGTTCCATAGTACAATACTCCTTTCTATTCTATTATAGCCCACGATTAATCAATTTGTTATATAATTAAATTTAAATGAAAGAAAGGGGCAAATCAATTGTTCAAACCTAAATTTATAGTTCCAACTCTATTGTCAGTTGCAGGTACCTCAGTCTATGTTTTTGCCAAAAAAAGAAAACAAGCTAAACAAGAATTAGTAAAAAAAAGGTTAACCGACTCCATAAAAAAAGAATTTGGTAATCAAAATATTAATGGTTACTGGATTGATTTTGATAACCATAATGGTCTTGAATATGAATGCGGTATAACTATTAAAAATGAAGAAACTGGTTTGAAAGAATCCTATACTTTCTTATTTACTCCAGAAATCGGAGAAATATATCGCATCAAACTAGTTAACGATAGTTATGAATAATTATTTAAGTAAATTGGGCCACAATCTTATAGATTGGGCCTTTTTCTTTGTATTTTTCTTCATATTCAGTTTCCACGTTATTAGCTATAATTTCTTCATCACTATGATGAAGATTTAAATTAACAGAACTAAATTTCATTCCAAAATTATTTAAACTAACCAATGAATATTCAAAAAGTCCCCGATTATCAGTTTTAAATTCTAGCTCAGCATTCTTAGGTAAAACATTTTGATAGCTTTGTAAAAATTTTGGTGAAGTTAAACGTCGTTTTTCATGCCGAGTTTTAGGCCAAGGATCAGAAAAGTTAAGGTATAGTTTTTGAATCTCACCCTTTTCAAAAAAACTATCAACATCTTTACCATCAGTTAAAACTAATTGAACATTGGGAAGCTGATTATCAACTGCTTTATTTACTGCCATTGCCAGTACTGAATCTTGAATTTCAATTCCAATATAATTAATTTCTGGATGCTTTTTAGCCATTCCAATAATAAATTGACCTTTCCCAGAACCAATTTCAACATGAATTGGAGCATTATTTTTAAATCTATTTTCCCATTTTCCTAAATACTTTTCTGGGTCATTAATTAAATATTCTGGATGTTTATCCATGTATGGAATTGCCCATTTCTTTTTTCTAACCCTCATAATTAATCTCCCAAATTCTAATTTTTATTTTTTTTATTTAAAAGTGTAACTGTTAAAAAATAAATCTCTATTAACCATAGTACAATTGAAATTAAAATTGTTTGCAAACTATCTTTAGCAATTAACATCCCGATTAAAAGAAGTAACATTTCAATCATTAATAATAACTGAAGCAATTTTCTGAAATTTTTAACTTTAATCTTTTCATTAACTGGATAAATATGAATTAAAACATTATCATCAAAATAATTAAAAAACGGAATAATTTGAATTCCGGTTAAATAAATAAATAAAACTGAAATTAAAATTGCTAAAATTTGATTATTAACAAAAACTAATAAAACAAATCCAACTAGTAAAAGTCTGAAATATAAGGAGCTTGTATCATTATCACGAATAAAAGTACGTAAATATAAATTAGAAAACAAATGCTTTTGATCTTTTTTTAGTGGTTTTAATAATGGATCCAAATACTTACGCCGATGCAATTTTGATGGTAATGATGGGACATCTGTAAATAAACTGAAGAAACGATAAACACGATTCATACGCTTATCTTCGGTATTAATTACATATTGCCAATTAACTACATTAAACTGATGTAATTTTTCATAAGTAACTCCAAAAATACAAACTAATGTTAAAAAAAGGGCTGTTGGTAACCCAATATAAAATGCTATTCCTAAAATTCCGATTGGAATAATCCAATTAAATAGCATCTTTCTCAATAATGGACTTGGATGAGAACGTCTAATTTGCAAAAATTCTATTTCTAACAAATAAAACTTTATTAATAACATCAGAATTAATACAAATACTAAATATAGGGTCTTCCATCCAAAGGAAATACTCATAAAAGGTAATAAAATAAACCAAACCAAAAATTGAATAAGTGATGCCATTAAATAGCTATATTTTAATGCAGCTTGAAAATAGCTTTTAAAATCATATTCTTTGGGCGTTAAAAACACTTGATCTGGTTGTTTAATCAGCGTAACCATTGTTCCCAAATGAACTGAAAATAAAATAACGATAATTACTAATAATGGTTCCCACCACAAGTTAGTCTGTAAATTACGTAATAAATTTGAATATGAAAGACTTAATGCTCCAATAAAAAACATTAACGCAATTACAAAAAAATCATTAAAAACATAACGTAAATATTTAACCATTTCCATTATGTGAGAATTAAGTCTCTTTCTAAAAATTTTATTCATGACTATCATTCCTTGCCAATGCTAAATAAATATCATTTAATGAATTTCCATAATTTGAATATCGCTGCTTAATATCTGTCATTGTTCCCTCGTAATTAACTTTACCATCATTAAGCAATACAAATCGATCACAATATTTTTCAGCAGTATCTAACACGTGAGTGGACATCAAAATACTGGCACCCATTTTTTTCTTATTTTCAATTATTTTAAGTAAATCATTTACTGCCAATGGATCCAATCCTAAAAATGGCTCATCAATCACAAATAATTTAGCGTTAGTAATAAAAGCACAAACAATCATGACTTTTTGACGCATTCCTTTAGAAAAATTAGCTGGAAACCAATCTAATTTATTATTCAACCGAAAAGTCTTTAATAATTGATGTGCCTTCTCCCAAGCTGATGCATAATTAAGATTATATGCCATGATTGTAGTATCAATATGTTCCTTTAAAGTCAATTCAGGATATAAAATTGGCATTTCAGGAACATAAGCAATTTCCTGCTTATATTTTTCAACATCTTCATTAATTTGAATCCCATTTACTTTAATAGTTCCAGAAAATGGTGTCATTAAACCCATAATGTGATTAATGGTAGTTGATTTTCCAGCTCCATTAAGGCCAATTAAAGAAACTAGTTCCCCATCTTTAACATCGAAACTCTCATTTTTTAAAACAGGAATACTAGAATATCCACCGGTCAACTTATTAACTTCTAAACTCATTGAAACACTCCCAACTCATTAAGATATAGTAATTAAGCTAATTATATCATATGGCAAAGCTCAATAATTTTATAAGATAGTGTATACTTACAGAGAAAGGAGCTTTATCTATGACTGATTCAAATTGTATTTTTTGTAAAATTGTAAGTGGTGAAATTCCTAGTTATAAAGTCTATGAAGATGACGCAGTTTTAGCATTTCTTGATATTTCACAAACTACACCTGGACATACATTAGTGATTCCCAAAAAACATATTAAAAATATTTATGATTTCGATGCCAAAACTGCAGGCGAAGTATTCGCAAGAATACCAGCAATTGCAACAGCTATTAAAGATTCAAATCCTGAAATCAAGGGAATGAATATTGTAAATGATAATGGTGAATTAGCCTATCAATCAGTATTTCATGCTCATTTTCATCTTATTCCACGCTATACAAAAGATGATGATTTTTCAATTCATTTTGGCAATAATGAAAACGATTATAATAAATCTAAATATCAAGCAATCCAAGATTCAATTATAAATAAAATTAGACAATAAGATTAAAATAAGATTAAATTTAATTAGTAAATAATCACCATTAATTTAGATATGGTATATTTGTAAGTAAGATTATCTTTCTTTGAGAATTTAAATCTTCAAATTTTAAGAATGGATGTGTATATATGAGTAAGAAAAAATGGGCTGTTGGCGCAACTGGTATTCTTATGAGTCTTTCACTTGTTGCATGTGGTGAAAGTAGTAAAACTGTTGCCACAACTGATGGCGGAAAAATAACTCAAGAACAATATTACAACAAAATGAAGGGTACCCAACAAGGTAAGCAAGAACTTCAACAAATGATTCTAAACAAAGTATTGGAACATAAATACGGAGATAAAGTTAAAGAATCAGAAGTAAACAGTCAACTTGATAAATACAAAAAACAATATGGTAGTCAATTCTCTGCTATGTTACAACAGCAGGGTATGACTGAATCACAGCTTAAAGATTCAATTAGAGATAATTTATTATTAAAACAAGCTGTCCTAGATAAAACAAGCTTCTCAAACAAAGATCTTGAAAAGCAATTTAAGAGTTATCAACCTAAGGTAACTGTTAAAGCAATCGTTACTAAAGATAAGAGTACAGCTGAAACTGTAATCTCAGACTTGGATAATGGTCAAAAATGGGATACTTTAGCTAAGAAATACTCAATCAACTCTTCAAATAAAAATGATGGTGGTAAATTACCAGCATTTGATAACAGTAATTCAACGGTTGATTCATCATTCAAGAAAGCTTCATTTAAGCTTAAGAATGGTGAATATACTAAGACCCCTGTTAAGACTAAGGAAGGTTACCAAGTAATCGAAATGGTTAACCATCCATCTAAGGGATCTTTAAACGACCACAAAGCAGAAGTTAAAGATCAATTAGCAACCCAAAGAATGAATGATAGTGATACACTTCATAACGTTGTTTCTAAGGTTCTAAAAGATGGTGATGTTCATATTGAAGATAAGAGTTTACAAAACATTCTTTCTGGATATATTGACACCCCTAAAAACTAAATAATAAAAAATAATCACCTAATCAATTTAGGTGATTATTTTTTTATTAATCTAATTTTAATACTAAATCCGTTGAAATCTCATTCATAATTCTGTCGTCGGCTGTAAAATACAATATTTGAGTCGTTTCTGAAATTAATTTCATTAATTCAATTGCATTGTTTGTCCGAACATGATCGAATTCTACAAAACCATCGTCAATAATAATTGGCATTGGAAATTCGTCACTAAACGAGATTGTCAAAGCAAAAATCAATGACAAATAAAGTTGTTGCATTGTTCCTCTTGATAACTCTTTTATCTTAAATTTCATTCCATCATTTGAAACAACTTCAATCTTTTTACCATATTTAATTTCAATATAATGATGATCGGTCAAAATATCAAAATATTTTTGTGCTTGTTGTTGAACTTGAGGGAATCTTCCATGACTAGCTTGATTTAAAACTCGTTCAATCCATTCATTTGTTAACTTATAAACCAACCATTTACTCGTCAAATCATTAATCTCACTTTGAGAAGTAGCTAATTTTTGTTTTAGATCTAAAAAGGTTCCATCTTTTTTTAACTGATCAATTTTAATTTTAACTGCAGTTTGTTTTTGAGTTAAAGAAACCATTTTAAGTTTTAATTGCTCCTGTTGATCTTTTAACATCTGTAATTTATCATCTAATACTTGTTTATTAGGATAATTTTTTAATCGCATAATAACAGAATCATCTAATTCACTTTGTAAACTAGCTAATTGTTCTAGTTGTTTTTTTAACTTATTTTGTTCTGCAAATAAAGATTTAAATTCAGCTAAATCTTTAGCTCCACGTGAGATATAAAATTGTTGCATTTCATTTTGAATTTCATCAAGTTGCTTTTGATGTTGATCACGATCATTTTCTAATTCCTGTAATCTCTGATGATATTGTGTGCTCTTTTGTTCCTGGTCTTTGGCACCCAGTACAAACTGTTTAATAGTATTGTATTTCATTCCGTCAGAAACATCAGTTAATTCTAATTCGTTAAATGCAAAACTCCAATTATCCAAATAATTTTTAAGTGATACTAATTTATTTTGTGCATCATTTTTTAAAGCATTAATTTCTTCCAATTCATTATTACGACGCTTAATTGCAGTTTGTAGTACATTTGTCCATTGATTTTGCGAAATACTTTGAATTTCATATTTTTTACCAATCGACATTAATTCGTTTTCAATGTTCTGAATTTGAGAATTTAATTCATCAACTGAAATTTGATTGTTTGGATTAGTATGATTTTGCTTAGGCTTTCTTGTTAACAAAAAACCACCAAGAATCAATAATAATCCTACTACTAATAAAATTGGCAGCATGACTCCTTGAAATAAAAACCCAATTATAATTATGACTAATCCAAGACCCATAATCCCAATTGGTAATTGATTATTAGTAATTGAAACTTCAGATTTACTGCGACTGTTTTGTTTAGCAAACGTAATTTGGCTTTTTAAATCATTTTTATAATGAATCAATTCATCAACATGCTTTAACATCTCAGAATCAAAAGGTTTACTATCCGTTCCCCCAGCATCGATATTATCCTGGTGTAATCTTAATTCTTCATTTTTAATATCATGAAGTAATGAATCATACTCACGTTGCTTTTCAATTTGATGATCAAGATGTACATATAAATCATTAATTTTAGCTTGATTGTCCAAATAAAATTGATAATGTGGTTGCGTCACAAAATGTTGTTTTTTTAAATTTTGAATTTTCAAATTATTATTATTTAAATCATCTGCCATTAGTTTGGATTTATTATTTAAATCATTAATTTTTGCTAAATCATGATCTTCAAATCCATCTTTAACCTTAAGATTTTTATTTTTTAATTGACTTAATTGATCGTATTTATTCCAATTTTGACTATCTTCGTAGACTTTTGAATAAGTTTGAACTAATTGATTATAATCTTGATTATCCTTTTTTATTTCACTATCTAATTTATTTAGTTGTTCTGTCAACTCAACAAATTCAGGATATTTATTTTTTGCTTCTTTAAATTCATCCTGTAGTTTCTCATAATTTTTCAATTCCATATATAATCTTTGCTTTTTCCCAGTTGGCCGATAAATTGAGCCTGCTTCTTCGTCTAAATCTTTTTTTAACTTAAGCCATTGTTCAATACCAACGACCCCTACTCGACGAATTCGTTCCTCTAACTCGTCGTTAGTCATTTTTGCAATAGCATCAAGATCAAGTGAACCAAAATAAAATAATTTATCGTATACATTGCGATTAATCGGTCCTAAAATTTCTTTTAAAGTCTGCTGTGAAAGTTCATTCCCCTGATAATCAAAAATAGTTAAATCTCCACCATTTTTACCATCAACACGTTGGATTTCAAAAGTTACTCCATGATTAACAATTACTAACTTACCACCCATTTCGCTTTTATCTTTAGGACCATAGAGATGCGTAGTGCTACGATGCTCAAATCCAAATAAAATATCTTTAATGAAATTAATGATAGTAGTCTTACCTGCTTCATTTTTACCATAAATGACCTGAAATTGATTAAAATCCAAAGTAACATGGCTGAGTTTGCCATAATTAAAGATTTCAATTTTTTTAATTTTCACTATTTTTTTCATTCCCTTCAGTTTGGGTCTTCAAAAGTATTTTACTTTGATCTAATAAATTTTGAAGTGCCTCATCAGAACTAAAATTATCACGAATAAAAGCATTTTTAAATAGTTTTTTAGCTAAATTATTAATCATTTCATGGTTAAAAACTGAACTTTGTGTTTCATTCCAAAATGATTCGTCTAAATCAGAAAAATGAATATCTTCTTTTTCATCAAGATTAATTTCATAAACCCAGCCGTTTAACTCTTGATATTCATTTTTTAATTCTTGCTGAATACTTTCTATTAATAAATCATTTAGTAATCCATTTGTTACCTCATTACTAGTTTTATTATCATCATTAACCAAAATGACGTCCAATAACTTCAAGTTGGTAAATTGATTTTGTTCAAGTGTTTTTAACACTTGATTAACGACATCCGTGATGTTCATCGAACCATTAATTTTTACTTTTAATTTCGTAAAATCAACCTCAGATGTCGAAACAAAATTAGCATGAAGCTTATCATCCGCATCAGTTACCATCAAATACCCTTTTTTGCCAGCTTCATTTTTATGACGTCCTTGAATATCACCAGGGTACTCTATTAAAGGATTTTGATTTAATTCTTGTCTTTTATGAATGTGTCCTAACGCCCAATAGTCGTATCCTTTATCAATCATTTCATTAATAGTAAATGGAGCATAATTAGAATCATTTCCCGATTTTATAGCACCATGAACCATTCCAATTTGATAGTCCGCATCACTATTGGTAGGAAATTCAGCTACCATATCCTCAGTTATTGCTTGTTTATCATAACTAAATCCAGTTATTTTGACTTTTTCCCCATCCTTTGTAATCAATTGATGGGTCGTCACTTCGCTTGGAAAAACAAAAACATTTTTAGGGAACGCAAACTTTACTTCATCATCTTTTTGAAAATCATGATTTCCAAACGATAATAAAACCGGAATATCTGCTTGATCCAATCTATTTAACTGATCAATAAAAAAACTCACAGCTGCTACACTTTGATTTTTACCATCAAACAAATCCCCAACTAATAAAACAAAATCAACCTTTTCTTCAATTGCATCATTTACAATTCTAGTAAAAGAATCATAAGGAGCTTGTTGTAGTTTTTTCCATAAAGATTGTGGGGAATTAGCATCATCTCTAATTCCTTCAAAAGGTGTATCCAAATGTAAATCAGCCGCATGAATAAATTTCATTCTCTCATCTCCTAGACAATAAAAAAAGAAGCACCTAAATTAAGTGCTTCCTAATTTAAAAGAATTAACCTTCGTAAAGTTTACGCAATGGTTCAGTGATAACCATGTTAGCATCATCAATTAATTTACCCATTGCTTTTTCTCTTTCCATTAAAATTTTAATTGCAGGAAGTTTGTTCATTTTATCAGCAAGTTCTCTTGCAGCTTTCATATCATCTGGTGTGATTTCTTGGCCAGACATTTGTTTTTGTCTTAATTCATTTTGACTTGCTTGGAATTCAGTAAAAATCTTGTATGAATCTTTTTCAGCTTTTAAAGCATCAAAAGCATTTTTTAAATTAGTGAATTCTTCTGATTGAGCAACTGCATCTTGCATTTTTTTAGCTTGTTCCATAATTTTGTTATCTGACATAAATATATCTCCTCTTGATAAGTATTATATTATCATTTTAACATATTTTAACCTCAACGACCTAACAAACTGCGTGCTCCATCGATTAAATTATGAGCTACACTTTTAGCTCCAACTTCAACATTTTTACTAAAATCTTGAACTTTTCCAGCTAAGTCATTCTTATCTTTACTACTACTATGCTTATTTTGTTTATCTTTTTCTTTAACTAACGTAGCTGCATCCTGAGTTTTGAATGGGGTTTGCTTAGTATATGGAATAATTTGTTCCATTTGTTGTTTATATAAAGTATTAACACCAGTCCCACTTAAATTTTCTAGATGATGGGAAGAATTAGTATTATCAAAACCCTCCCAAGTAGCTACTACTACATCTGGAGTATAACCAACTAACCACTTATCCCTGGTAGCATCTGCATCTTTACTATTATCAGCCTCTGTACTACCAGTTTTTCCAGCAATCTGATATCCACTTGGTTTAGCAGTTGCACCAGTACCATAATCAAATACGCCCATCATCATACTTGTCATTTGTTTTGCAGTATCATCAGACATAATTTGACTCGGACTACTTTCATGTTTACCGACTGTCTTACCAGTTGAATCCACAATCTTAGTAATATAAAAAGGTTTAGAAACTTGACCATGGTTAGCAAATGCAGTATAAGCTCCTGCCATTTGTTGTGGTGAAACACCACTTGATAATCCACCTAAAGCAAGGGCTAAATTATCGTCCTTTTTAGTAACCGGTAAACCAAATTTTTGTACCGATTCGTAACCCTTATTAACTCCAATTTTATTCAGAGTCCAGACAGCTGGAGCATTCATACTTTGTGCTAATGCTTCATACATCGGAACTTTACCACTATATTGATTATTATAATTATTTGGCGTGTAATTATTTTTACCATAAGATAATTTTTTATTAACTAATTTTGAATCATAATTAAATCCATTTTCTAATGCCGGCGTATAAACCGCCAACGGTTTCATAGTTGAACCTGGTTGCCGTTTGATATCTGTCGCTCGATTAAATCCACGGAAAATATCTTTATTACGTCCTCCTACAACAGCTTGAACACCACCATTTTTAGGATTAACAGCAACAGAAGCTGCTTGAACTTTAGTACCATCAGCTGCATTTTGAGGAAATAATTCTGGATTTTTAAAATCTTTTTGAAAACTACTTTGTTGTTGCTGATCAAGGTTTGTATATATTTTATAACCGTCGTTCATAATCTGCTTTTCAGTTAGACCATACTTACTAATTGCTTCATTAATAACTGCATCAAAATAATACGGATATTTATAACCATCTTTTACTTTAAAGGTATCTTTAGTCCCCAATGGCAATTTCTGATAATTTTTAAGTTCACTCTTAGAAATCTTACCATTTTCAGCCATTAACTCTAAAACAACATTTCGTCGTTGTTTAGCTGCTTCTGGGTGATCAATTGGATTATTACTAGGATTCTGCAACATTCCGGCTAAAACAGCTGCATCTTGGACTGGCAAATTTTTAGCGTCCATTCCAAAATACTTTCTAGATGCATCTTGAACGCCATAAACCCCATTTCCAAAGTACGCATTATTCATGTACATTGTGATGATTTGTTTCTTAGAATACAAATTTTCAATTTCAATCGAAATAAACAATTCTTTAAACTTACGCGACAACGTTTGTTGCTGGGAAAGAAAAGTGTTTTTAGCTAATTGCTGTGAAATTGTACTTCCACCACCACTAATTTGATTTCTACCCATTATTTTATTGCCAATTGCCAGTAGAATAGCTCTCCCATATCCTTTTACTGAAAAACCGTGTTCGTGATAAAAATTACGATCTTCAGTTGATAAAATTGCATTAGGAATATTAGGAGAAATTTTTTGACTTGAAACATAGGTGCCTTTTTGTGAATAAAGACCCCCAGCTTTAGTACCATTTTTGTCATAAATTAAAGTTGAGCGTGATAAATTAGATTGTAAATTATGAACATGAGATGTTTTAGCAATAATTGTCAAATAGATTGTGAATATTAAAGAAAAAAACAAAACTATTACTACAATCCATTTTGTGATTTGAAATTTTTTCCAATATTTGTAAATAAAATACCAAATTCTTTTAAAAAAAGTTTTAAAAAATGAGTTGTCTTTGTATTTTGCCATAAAAAAATTCTCCTAAATAAGCTTAATCATCATTGTATCACAAAGACTTTAAAAAGCTGTAAAGACAGTAAAAGAGCGTCACTGACAAAAGTGACCCTCCTTTAAAATAATGTTACATTTCATTTGGTGCTTTAACTCCAAGCAAATTCAAAGATTCTTCTAAAACAATTGAAACACTTTTAACTAACGATAGTCTTGCATTCAATTCATCATCATCGACCAAGATCTTAGTATGATCATAATATTTATTAAATGCTTTCGCTAATTTTAATGAGTATTTAGCAATGTCCGATGGTTCAAAATTCTGATTTGCATGTTTAACAACTTTAGGAAATTCTTGTAATAATTTAATTACTTCCCATGAATCGTCATCGGTTAAGGAATGATTGCTTTTTTCAAAATTAGGATTTTCAGCTTTTTTTAAAATACTTTCAGCTCGAGCATGTGCATATTGTACATAAGGACCAGTTTCACCTTCAAATTTCAATTGATCTTTCAAGTTAAAATCAATGCTGTCCACTCTAGCATTTTTCAAATCTCCAAAAATGACTGCCCCAACCCCAACATCTTCTGCAACTTGATCTTTATTATTTAATCCAGGATTCTTTTCAGCGATTTGTTCTTTAGCCATTTTAACTGATTCATTTAAAACTTCATTTAAGAGAACAATATTTCCGTGTCGTGTGGAAAGTTTTTTACCATCAACTGTAATTAAGCCAAAAGGAACATGGTGTAATCCATCTGCTGATTCGAGACCCATTTTCTTCAAAACTGCTTTTAATTGTTTAAAGTAATAAGTTTGTTCTGAACCAACCACGTATAAGTTCATAACTGGATGATAAGTTTTATCACGATAAATAGCAGTTGCAATATCACGAGTAACGTATAATGAAGCACCATCAGTTTTTAAAATCAAAGCTGGATTTAAATCTTCATCACTCAAATCTACAATAGAAGCACCTTGAGATTTTTCTAATAATCCCTGCTCTTTTAAGGTATCAACCACATTTTGTAATTTATCGTTATAAAATGACTCACCATTGTAGGTATCAAAATCAACATTAAGTTTTTGATAGGTTTGTTTAAAAGCCTTTAAAGAAGCATCTCTGAACCATTCCCAAAGTCTTACTGCTTCTGGATCTCCATCTTCAAGTTTTTTAAACCATTCACGTGCTTCAACATCTAATTCAGGGTCTTCTTGGTCTTCTTTATGAAATCTAATATAATACTGCACTAGATAATGAATTGGATCTTTTTTTACATCTTCTTCATTACCCCACTTTAAATAAGCTGTAATTAATTTTCCAAACTGCGTACCCCAATCACCTAAATGATTATCTTTAATTGGTTTATAACCATTTTTAGTTAAAATTTTAGCAATTGAATTTCCAATCACAGTAGAACGAAGATGACCCATTGACATTGGTTTAGCAATATTAGGAGAAGACATATCAATAGTAACAACACGATCTTGTCCATCCTGATTATCTCCATAATGATTTTTTTCAACCAATATGTCACTAATTACTTGTTCGCTAACACCTTGTTTATTTAAAAAGAAATTAACATAAGGACCAGCAGCTACAACTTTGTCAAAACTAACTCCATCAATTTTAGTAACGATTTCTTGAGCAATTTCTTGTGGAGCTTTATGCATTGTTTTTGATAATACAAAAGCTGGAAAAGCTAAATCACCATTTTTTGAAAGTTTAGGATTTTCGATTTTAGTATAAATATCACTGGTTGAAACCTGATTGTCAATTGCATCCGAAATAGCATCTGCCACTAATTGTTTATAATCCATTTTATTCACTCCTTATAATAAAAAAACTCCTACATTAAAAATTAATGTAAGAGACGAGTTAACCCGCGGTACCACTCTAATAGGCATATTACCCACTTTAATTATTCAAATTATTGCCTAAAAAGTACGCCTTCACATTCCCCAAATATCTAGCTTCCATCATCCTAGACTTGCTGTGATTTTAAAAATGCTACTACTCTTTTATCATAGACAGCTTCCCAAAGCGGGTGACGGGAATCGAACCCACGACGTAAGCTTGGGAAGCTTAAATTTTACCACTAAACTACACCCGCAATACATGAAAATTATAGCATTAAATAAGTTGCTTGTCATTAGTATTTACTTTATTAATTATGATAAAATTCTACTGGAGGCATATCATGTTTATTTATTTAATTATTATTTTATGGCTATTACTCATAATTTCTCTAACGATAGGAGTTACTCGTAAACAAGACAAACAAATTGTTAAAGCTTTAATGTATACTAGGGCACTTTATTTTGTTCTTTTAATGATAGAGGTAGTTTTCTCTATTCAAAAATTTAATCAACAACCCAGTTTAATTATTTTTAGTTTCATTATATCCATTTTTGCTATTTCGTTTATTGACATTTCTTTTCAAAGAAAAATACAAGGAACATTAAAGCTATCTATCATTTGGATAACTATTATCTTAATCATCATTGCTATTATTATATTATTCATGTTAAAGCAAAAATTCGTTTAGATTTTAAGTCTAAACGAATTTTTTGATTATTTACTTTTTTGCATTTTTTCAGCCAATCTAATTGATTCATCAACTAATTCGCTTTGAGCATCAATTACATGATAACCATCACTACCAGCACGTTCTTCTGCAACTGATATTTCAGTACAACCTAAAATAACAACATCACAATTCAAATCATTCGTCATTTGATCAAGAATATGATGGTATAAATCAGCATCAACCCAATTTTGTTCTTTAACATCATCATAAATTAATTGCATGGTTTCATCAGCAATTTCACTTGTTGGCATCACTAAATCATATCCAGCTTTTTTAATTGGTGTTTCATACACTTTGTCTTTTAATGTTCCTTTAGTAGCAATTAGACCAACACGTTTAGCACTTGGAAATTTTTTGCTAATCGCCGCAACTGCTAAATTTGGCATATGCAAAATTGGAATTGATGTTAATGACTGTAATTGATTATAAAAATAATGAGCAGTATTACATGGAAGTGCAAAAAATTCTGGTCCCAGCTTACTTTGTTGCTTAATATCTTCAGCTAATGGTTTCAAAGGATCAGGATGATTCTTGGGATCAATAATATAATCAGTTCGATCAGGAACCGTCGCATGATTTACAAGAATATAGTTTAAGTAGTCTTGATCTTGATGAGCATCAGTTTTTTTATTCAACTGATGAATATACGATTCTGTTGCTTCTGTTCCCATTCCACCAATAATTGTAAAAAAATCCTTCATAATCTTTACCCTTTTTCTGCATGGAAATACTTTTTGAAGTCTTCAACATAATTATGATCAATCCACTTCATTAATAACCAACGCATAAAATTTTCATCTTTTTTATACCAAAAAGTATTGCCAACTTGACCTTGTGAAATTAATTTTTGAGCTTCTTTTTTATCTTGATTGTTTTTAGCATACTTTTCAAAAACTTTTTCTGGTACACCCAGCCATAGTTGATAGTTATTTTTATCCTGATTAGCATAAACAGTATCTTTATCTTTTAAATTATCAAGAACATAATCATCCACTAACCATTTTGCTAAATTATAACCATTTAAAGTTACATAAAAACTACTTCTTCCTTGCCGAAGATTAATTTCAAATAACTTATAAGTATTATCCCGAGAATCCCACTTCATATCAAAATCAGCATAACCAGTATAGTTAACGCTTTCCAAAAATCTTTTGATTTGATCATAAATTTGTGCATTATATTCCGGTAAAATAGCTACATAATTGCCAATTGCTCCCGGCGCCGGGTCTTCAAGTAAAGGATGACCTAAACACATCATTTTAACTTTATGATTCTTATCAACATAAGCATTAATAACTCGCATATTACTATCATCACCAGGGATGAAGTCTTGAACAATTACATCCGAAGTATAACCATTGTCATAAATTTTTCCAATTTTATCTCGATAATCAGCTTCATCTTTAATGATGAATACCTTTTTTCGACCCTCAAAATGAATATCAAGCCATTCAACACTATTAGTAGGCTTAACCGCAATTGGGTATCCAAATGGCTGAGCAAAATTATCATCTTTATAATCTTGTTTAGTAATCACTTTAGTTCCTGGATAAGGAATATTCAATTTGTCACATAATTCATAAAATTTTTCTTTACTGTTTAATTGTTTAATCAATGAATAATCAACATAAGGACAAATAAAAACATCTTCTAATTCATCTTTATGCTTAGAAATTAATTCAGCATATCCGTCACTACAGCCGATTAAAATTACTGGCTCTGAATGATTTGCATATCTTTTTTTTAGCTTACGCATTTCTTCAATCCAAGCAGGATCCTCACTGAAATTTGGCACAATTTCTAAATCAACAATTTTAGTATAACGAGTTGGTGCTAATCGCGTTTGAGCAATTGCCTTAACTGGCTTTCCATATAAATCATAAAAAGAACGTGCCATTCCATAGACATTAAAATCACTGCCTAAAAGAATTGGTGTAAAATCTGGTGTTTTAACAGTCATTTTTATTCAGTTCCTTTACTAATTCTTTAACAATAACTGTATCAGTAGGATATGGAGTATCAACCCCATTAATTTTTTGATATGGATCTCTTCCTTTTCCCGCTATTACAATTATATCATCATTTTTACCTTGTTTGATTGCATCAGCAATCGCTGTTTCCCGATTCATCACAAAATGAACATCGACTTTACTATGGTCAATATGGGAATCAATTTCTTTTGATATTTCTTTGGGATCTTCAAAAGCTGGATCTTGCATGGTTAGATACGCCACATCGGCATTTTCACTTAATGCTTTTCCAATTCCCTTTCGACGAATAATCCCTTTATTGCCAGTACAACCAACTACTACGATAACTTTTCCATCTGGATTTTGACTTTTTAAAAAAGATAATAACGAATGCATACTAGAATAATTATGTGCATAGTCAACATAAACCGTTCCATTATGTTTTGTCTCGTAAATTTCCATTCTTCCAGGGATTTGTGTACTAGCAATTCCTTTAGTAAGATCAGAACGTTTAAATCCAGCAATTCCAGCAGAAATAATTGCATCTGCGGCATCTGGTTCATTATAATCGCCAGGCAACCCTAAGCGATAACTACCATCTAAGTCAAGTTTTTTTGCCTTTTTAGTTAAAGACTGCATATAAATCTCATTTAGCTTTAATGTATCCACTTCGCTTGAATAGATAAAATCTAGCTTAATTGGAATTTCTAATTTTGCATTTTTTCTAGCAAATAAATAAATATTTTCAGGATTACAAGTTGCTTTAGCAGTATAATAAACGTCTTTTAAATTATCCGTTTCGGCGTTAATAATTGTGATTTTAGAATTTACCAGTAACTGTTCCTTACAATGCAAATAATTAGCAACCGTTGGATGCTCATTTTCCCCTACATGATCAGAAGAAATATTGAGAAATGATCCAATATCATATTTTAATCCATAAACACGATTTTTAAGATAGGCCTGAGAAGAGACTTCCATTACCAAAATTTTCATTCCATTATTAACTGCTCTTCGCATATTATGAAAAATATCTAAAGACTCGGGAGTTGTTAAATGAGATTTAAAATTATCACTAGGTGCATTCCCAATCACTGTATTGATGGTGGAAAAAATGGCAACCTTATCATTAGTAGCGTTTTGAATTGCATCACGCACAAAATATGCTGAAGTTGTCTTACATTTAGTTCCAGTAATTGCAATAATGTACAATTCATCTTGTGGATAATTAAAAAAAGCGGCGGAGAGCAGAGCCATCGATTTTTGAATATCTTTTACAATAAATTCATTCATTCCAGCACTTGCTGGAAGATGACGTTCGGAAACAACACCAGTAGCACCAGCCTCTTTAGCTGTTTCTAAATATTCTGGTTTGAAATTTCCTTTACAAAAAAATAAAGTATTTTTCTGAATGTCTCGGGAATCATAGCTTATATACTCAAATTCAGGATGACCCATTGCGTTAGTTGATTGCAACAAACCATGTTCATATAAAATTGTTTTTATTTTTTTGACATTTAACGACAAATGTTAGGACTCCGTTCTGCGGTATCTATTTTTCAATGAGTTCATAAATGTTATTTTAAATGATTTATATTACAGCTTTATTACTCATAAATTAAAAAAATCTTTAGTTTGATTATTTTTAATTTAAAATACAAGGTTAATTTTTAGTATCTTGATTTAATGATTCAACAATTTTTTTAACTATTGCAGAATCTGTGGGATAAGGAATATCAATTCCCTTGACCTTTTGATATGGATCTTGCCCTTTTCCAAGAATTACAATAATATCTTCCTTTTTTCCAGACAAAATTGCATCCTTAATTGCTTGTTCTCGATCAAGATTAAAATGAACATCAACTTTATCATGATCAATATATGAATCAATTTCTTGAGCAATTTTTTGGGGATTTTCATAAGCGGGATCATCGGTTGTCAAATAAGCCACATCAGCTTCTTCATTTAATGCTTTCCCAAAGCCTTCACGACGGTCAATCCCTTTATTACCAGGACTTCCAACCACTGCTACTACCCGACCATTTGGATTTTGTCGTTTTAAAAATCCAAGCAATGCACGTGTACTAGCATAATTATGTGCATAATCAACATAAACTGTTCCATGATCTTGGCTTGAGTACATTTCCATTCGTCCTGGAATTTTAGTGTCTGCAATTCCTTTTAACAAATCGGTCCGTTTAAAACCAGCTAACCCTGCTGCAATAATAGCATCAGTTGCATTGGCTTCATTATAATCTCCCGGAATTCCAATTCGATAATTTCCATCTAAGTTTAACTTTTCCCCCTTTTTAGTTAAACTTTTCAAATAAATCTCATTATCACTTAAAGTATCGGATTTACTATCAAAAACAAAGTCCAAAGTAACTGGAATTTCAGTTTTAGCACCATTTCTAGCAAACAAATAAACATTCTCAGGATTACAAGTTGCCTTAGCAGCATAATAAACGTCATCTAGATTTTTCGTTTCTGCATTTATAATTGTTACTTTTGAATTTATCAATAATTGTTCTTTACAATGTAAATAATTAGCAAAAGTTGGATGTTCATTCTCTCCTACATGATCCGGTGAAATGTTTAAAAAAGATCCAATATTAAATTTCAAACCATAAACTCGATTTTTTAAATAAGCCTGAGATGAAACTTCCATCACTAAAATTTTCATGCCATTGTCAACAGCTCTACGCATATTGCGAAAAACATCTAGCGACTCAGGGGTCGTTAACTGAGATTTAAATGTATCCCCGCTTTTATTTCCAATCACAGTATTAACTGTAGAAAATAACGCGGTCTTATTTCCTGATGCTTTATCAATAGCATCTCGTAACAAATATGATGAGGTAGTCTTCCCTTTCGTTCCAGTAACCGCTATAATAAACAAATCATTTTGTGGATAATCATAAAATGCAACTGATAATAACGACAAAGCTTTTTGAATATCAGTTACGATATATTCATCCATTCCAGAACTAGCTGGAAGATGTTTTTCAGCTACAACACCTGTTGCACCAGATGCTTTTGCAATCTCAAGATACTCTGGTTTGAAATTTCCTTTACAAAAAAATAAAGTATCATTTTTTACATCACGAGAATCATAACTAATATAACTATATTTTTTTTGATTAGCTGAAACAGATGATTTCAACAAATTATGTTCTTGTAAAAGAATTTGAATCTCATCAATGTTTAACGACAATTTACCATACCCCATTCTAGCTATCTTATAAATTAGCGAGTTTTATTTTTATATTAAATCTTATACTTTTTACATATTGCAGCATTTTAATTCTAGCAAAATCAATGACTAAAAACAAAAAGAACCTCTTAAATGAGGTTCTATAATTAAACAATTCTTAATAGCTATTTAACCATTAATTTTATTTTGCATCTTTTATTTTTTTAGTATCAACTTTATCTAATTTATCAAGTATATTATCAATCACTTCGACTGAATCTGCGATTTGTGTTTTAGACATCCCTAAAATATCAAAGCACGTATCAACATGTGTGCAAATATCATCTTCTAACTTTTTAGCCTGATCTGTCACACCGATGTTTACTACTCTCTCATCCTTTTTAGAACGTTCTTTAGTTATCCATCCTTTTTTATCAAGCCGTTTCAAAAGTGGTGTTAATGTTCCGCTGTCTAAGTCAACATGAGAACCTAATTCGCGTACTGTCATTGGAGCATATTGCCATAAAACTACCATCACGATATATTGTGGGTATGTTAAATCATATGAAGACAAAGCATTTTGATAAAATCTATTAAACTTTTTATTTGCATTATAAATTGCAAAACAAACTTTGCTATCGACCCCTGTAAGTTTTTCCATATCTACTCCCACCAATGTTTATTCCATAATATTTCTTATGAAATTTTTAATTATATTTAATATATAGCATAACCACAATATATTACAACCCCTGATTTCTATTCCATTTATAAATGATTTATAGTAAAATAAAGAAGTTCGCACCAGTGGCGGAATTGGCAGACGCGCAGCGTTCAGGTCGCTGTTTGATTTTTCAAGTGCGAGTTCGAATCTCGCCTGGTGCATATAAAATCATTTGTTACTTATTGTTACTACCAACTCTGATTTGTAACATGATTATTAATATGATTAACTAAGCTGGGTAAAAATATTGGCTTACAAACGTAACGTGAACAAAAAGATGAGTTAAATAGCTCATCTTTTTTTATATAATCTAATTTAAAACTCTAATTAAACACCATTCCACCATCAATTAATAATGATTGACCCGTCATATAATTTGAATCTGGTCCTGCAAGGTAAGAAACACATCCAGCGACATCTTCTGGTTTTGAAAGACGTTTTAAAGCAATATCTTTGGCAAATTGTTCCATTCCCCACTCAAATGGCTTGCCTGCTTTGTCAGCGACATTTTGAGCGATATCATTCATCATTGGCGTAACAACAATTCCAGGACAAAAAGCATTAACAGTAATATCAAATTCTGCTAACTCTTTGGCAGTTGTTTCAGTAATTCCTCTAATTGCAAATTTAGTTGAACCATAAACAGTTAGGTTGGGATTACCAGTCATTCCTGCTTGAGAAGAGGCATTAATTATTTTACCTGGATGTTTGAGTTTTTTAAACATTTGGGATGCTGCTTGAATTCCCCAAATAGTTCCTCCAACATTAATTCTTTCAGCATTTTCTAAGACTTCTGGTGTCACTTCATCAATAGGAGTTGTTGGAGCAACTCCAGCATTGTTTACCATTACATTAAAATCACCAAAATGTTGATAAGCTTTTTCAACGGCCGCAAAAACATCATCTCGGTTAGCAACGTCTCCTTGGATTGCCATCGCATCACCATTATCATTTTGAATTTCTTGTGCTATTTTTTCTACTTTGTCAAAAGTTCTCCCCAATAAAGCTAACGAAAAACCATCATGATGTAATCTTTTAGCAATTGCAGCACCAATCCCTTGACCCGCACCTGTAATTAAAGCTACTTTTTTATCCAAAATAAAATCTCCTTTATAATTATTTACACTGATAACTGTAATATATCACAATTGTTTTGATAATTTATTTTTGATTATCAAAATCTCAAAAACAAGTGTTATAATACAATCTGTTTTATTAATTATAAATATAATAATTGGAGATGGTCAGCTTGAAAATTTTTGTTACATTTTGTGCTTTTGTTGCGGATTGGCTATTATTTATTTTTCCGTTACTTCAAGGAAAAATGGAATTAATGGATTCTAATAGTGTTTTCAAAAAATATCAAAGCTCACATCATCAGGGGTTCAGTCTCAAAGGTTTATTCAAAAATATTATTTGGGTAATACCACCTTTACGGATTTATTACTTAAAAAAATATGCTGGCAAAGAACTTTTTGATTTGTCATTAAATAAAGAAGACTTTGCAAAATTTTACGGCTTTTATAATAAATCGATTGCTTGGTACTATGTTTCATATGCTGGATTTTTAGATGCTCTCTATACTACATATGAAATGACTGAATATCTTCCTATTGGAGAATGGAGTTTAATTATCTTCATTGTTATTGTAGTCATTTTAACGTACGGCGGGATTTCTTATACTAACTATATGGTTAGTTCAAACCGTAAAATCAATCTCGTCAAAAAAATTGCTAAAAACCATAAAAATAAAATCCATCAGGAGCAAACTTATGAAAAAAAATAGTCAGCGTAATACTCCATTATTAGTTGAATCCCTCGTTGTTGGAGGAATTGCAATTGCTCTTGAAGCAACTTCCCTAGTAGGATTAACTTACTGGTCACTAACAAGAAATCAAGCCGCACAAAAAAATCATTTAAATAAACAATATTAATAATAAGTTATAAAAAGGAGTTGTCAGTTTTTAAATTGACAACCCCTTTTTATTTTTATTCAAAAAATTCTCGACTATGAGAAGTTTCATTATAAATATCAAAACGTCCTTGTTTTAATTCAACTTTATACATATCAGTCTTCTTAGCTTTGTTTTTAGCAAAGTTTAAAAGTTGATGTTCTACACTGGTATTATCAATGTGACCTGCTGAATTACCTAATTCTTCAATCACACGTGGATCTTTTAAAATTTCTTGGAGTTTCTTTTCAAGCTTAGCTCCATCAGTTGTAAATTCTTTCATAATGATATTCCTCCTAATTTAATATAAGTAAATTATACCATACATCTTTAAATTCTTAATTAACCAGAAATTAAGTTTAACTATTTTGCAAAATTTCTCTAATAGTAGTTTCCATAGCAGTTGGTTTAATCACCTATTTCATTTTGATACTGGTTATCCACATAAGATGCAACTTCAGCATAAGAATCTTCATAAATTCGTTTAATTTTCAGCTTTTATTTCGTTATCAGTGGCAAAGTTAGCCACAAACTCAATCAACGTGGACAAAAAACTACTCACTGTCATATTAATCATCAGCATCATGCGCTAGCAACTTATTTAAATAGGATTAAGTCCAACTATTATAATGCTCTTGCAATGAGACGATGCTACTCTCTTCATCAACGACTCAATGAACAATTTTTCCATTAAAAATTAGAATAAGTTTAGAAAAAATTAATAATGATTATTTTTAAAAGTTGATCTTCTCTACTTGTATAGTATAAACTGGTTCGATTCTAGCTTTAGGATTTTAAAAAGAAAAAGTTCGTTAGGTGCGTTTACCATTGTAATGGTATTATAATTATAATGTAATAGTATACTTTATCTAAGTATTAATTAAGTAAATAAATTTTGATTGAAACTTTATGTAATATAACATCAAACACAATGATTATGTATTATTAAATAAAAAAATTCGAATAGATAACTTATCATTATATTATTTAATGGTTATGAAAAAATATTACAGCACACTTACTATCAAAAAATTAATTATTTTAAATTATAATTACTAAAATTTTTTAACTATCATCTTAATTAATTATTAACTTAATATAGTGAAACCTAATAGACCAAAAACTTATGTCTTTAAAAGATGGATTAAATTTATAGGAGGACAATATGTCTGAAAAAGGAACAAAGAAAAAATTTTATAAGCGTTGGTGGTTTTGGTTATTAGTAATAGTAGTTATATTTATCATTGCAAGTGCTAGTGGCAATGATGATAAAAAGAACTCATCTGATTCTAAAGATAAAACAACCAAAGTAAAAAAGAATGACTCAAAGAAAAAGTCTAATGATAATAAAAAAGACACTACCATGAAAGATGATAGTGACAAAGATAAAGTAGCAAAAGTTAAAGTCCCTACTTCAAAAGATGATAACGGTAGTGATGACACTGAAAAAGACAATGCTTATAAATCTGCTAAAGACTATATGGAAACTAGCGGAATGTCTAAAAAAGGTTTGTATGAACAACTAACTTCTGAATATGGAAGTAAAATTACGCCTGAAGCTGCTACATATGCTGTTAATAAAATTAGTGAAGATGATTATAAAGCTGCAGCTGTTAAATCTGCTAAAACGTATTCAAGCGACATGCACATGTCTGCAAATGATGTATATCAACAGTTGATTTCTGATTCAGGAGATAAATACACTCCAGATGAAGCTAAATATGCTATTGACACATTACATTTAGGTTCTGTTGATACAAACGCTAAACCTGATGACACATCAGCTCCTGATACATCTACGACCGATTCAAGTTCAACTGATTCTAACTCAGACGATTCAAGTCAAGAAAATCAATCTAAAAGTAATTTTCAATCTGGTGATACTGATTCCGCTCAAAGCCAAAAAGTAGTTGGAAATTCTAAGACACATATTTACCACTTAGATGATCAAAAAATTATCGCATGAGTTCAAATAATGTTGTTTACTTTAATTCACCTGCCGAAGCAGAAGCAGCTGGATATAGAAAATCTGCAAGATAATTAATTTCACTACTCTACTTGGTAGTATAAAGTTAGTTAAATTCAAACTTTAAGGTTATACATAAGGAGATTAACTATGAAAAAATTTTTATTGAGCGTAACTGGCGCAAGTATGATTGCATTAACTGGAATATCCGTTACTACTATTAATCAACCTAGCGTTTACGCTTCAAATAAATCATTCCCAAAAGAAGTTCAAGGTAAATGGAATAATCAAGCTGGTAATACTTTTAAAATTAAGGGTTCTAAAGCAATTTTAAAGATTGCTAATAGCAAGAAAAAAGGTACATATAAATTTAAACTAAAAAGCAAAATTGATGAAGGCTTTAAATTAAAAGCGGACGGTAAAAAATTAGATAAAACTAATGACTATTCATTAACAACATCTAAAAATGGAACAATGCAATTTAATTACGGAAAACAGAAAATTCAGTTTAATAATGAAACTATGAATTCTAAGCAAACTAACAAAAGTTCTGTTAATAAAGATAATCCTCAAGTGAAAAATAATACCCAGCAAAATAACAATGTAACACAGCAAAAGTCAACTAAAAATGTTTCAAACAATCAAAATAGTAATATATACGAACAAAATTCTTCAACGAATAATAATCAGCAAAATAATTACGAGAATAGTGACCCTAATAGCTCTAAGTTTTATGACGAAACAGATGGGACTTACCATGCTCCCGGTTCAAATCCTGACGGAACACCAGATCCTTGGGTACAAGGTCAACTAGATTGGTTGGCACAACATCCAGAAGAAAATAATGTAACTGTTCAAGACGACGGAACAGTTACACAAAATTAATATATACACCCTACTTGGCAGATTATGAGTAGTTTGATTCCGTTCGTAGGGTTTAAATTTAAAGATTGGAGAATAAAAATGATTGATTTTATAAAAACATTAGTGTCTATACTACCATTATTAACCATTATTATTTCTATATTTAATATATATATTAAATATAGAAATTCTGAATCTAATAAAGTTTCATTAAATAACCCAGTTAGGTTTATAAATATAATAATACATAAAAATAACGTTTCATTTACATTGGGAGGAATAATAACAGAGACAATAGGATTTTCAATACTAATATTAGGTTGCATAGGAATTGGTCTATATGTAGTTAATCTTAATTTATTCTGGGTTAGTATTATAAGTATTTGCTTAACATTAGTTGTAATGCTTTTAAGTTTTGAAATGACATCTATATCGGAACAAATTTTAGGTCCTAAAACTAAATACTTACCATTAATTAAATTTAATAAGATAGAATATTGCATAATTGGAGAAGATGGTAATTATTTATTCTTAATAGAACTAAATAGTGAATATAAACCCAATAATAAAAAGGATAAAAACAAGCTAAATACTAAACAAATTCCTAAAACAAATATTAAACAGGTACTTAAAACACTCATTAAAGGGTTTCCTGAAACAGATAATAACCAGTTTTCTAAAACAAACATTATATTTTTAATTCCTAATAAAAAAATTAAGAACAATATCCCTTTTCGTGAAATTGAAAATTCATACAATTTAAAACCTTTTGTAAAAAATTTCAAAAATGGAAATTTAACATTAAAATTTTTGAAAGATAATAATCAAAGTTTGAAAAACAAAAAGCGCAAATACAAATTATTTGGATACAATATTTCTATTAAAAAGTCTAAAAAATCAAAATAGTCAACCATCCTCCCCGGTTGCACGAAGCTGGTTCAACTCCAGCTTTAGGGTTTGCGATAAATAAAAAAGCCTGCAAATGCAGACTTTGAAAGGTGGTGATATTAATATGAGTGATGAATTAACTCCAGCAGATGAATTTGCTTGGAAACAAGTAGTAGATACAATACCTAAATCTTCTTTGGAAAAATTATGTGATCCAATTTGCGATGTCGTAGGAAGAGGAATTGCCGGATGTTTTACCTATATATTTTACAAACCATTAGAATTCGGTATAGTATCAAAAAAACATTTTAATGATTTAGTGAATGGCACAGCAGATAAAATAAGTAAAATACCAAAAGAAAATATTGATAATTCAAAAGCAGACCAATTATTGAATATTATAGAAAATTCAAAACATTCTATAAGTGATGATGAAATAAGAAACATGTACAAAAAAATAATCGCTAACACTGTTGATAATAGAAAAAATAAAAATATAAACAACTACTTTGCAACTGTTATTAGCAATTTATCATCCGAGTCTGCAGAAGTTTTAAGAATGCTATACAAAAACGAAATAAAATGGCTTCCATATGTTAAAGTAGTTGAATTTTTAAAATCTAAATCTGATGGAGCAATGAGAGTTATATCAACTGGTAATACAGTAAATTTATCAGAATTTAAAAAAGAAACTAACCCAAAAGTAGTAATGATGGAAAGCAGTATAAACGTTCTAGAATCATTGGGAATAATAACAAAATCAGGAAAATCACGTGAAGAAAATGCTGAAGAAGTATATTTATTTATGAGAAAAAAACTAACAAAAGAAGCCCGAAAAGCTAACTTTGACATAGATAAAATAGAATTTGTTGAAAAAACAATAAATTTGACTGAATTAGGATATGAATTTATAAACATTTGTTATTGATTGATTCTTTCAACTTTAATTTTTTATCGAATCTATCTTCAGTTTCAAATAAAAATTTGGTCATGAAATCAGCATTGATTCTAAAAGCAAAAACTGTAATTGCTGTATTAATGACAATTGTTATACACATAGCTAAAATAATAAACATTTTATCTCCCCTTATATAATACGAACGTTTGTTCATATTATATCACATAAATAATCAGCCCATTTTATGGACTTTTTATTTTTAAATCTTTTATCGAACATATGTTCAGAAAGGCATAAGTTATGGCAATATTAAAGCATCATGGAAAATGGATGGCACGAGCTTACTATAAAGATGACAAAAGTAAACGACATTCAATCGCCAAAGGTGGTTTTAAAACTAAACGAGAAGCTGAATTCTATTTATCACAAATGAAATTAGATCAACGTAACAGCGAACTGGTTAAAAATAAATCTCCCCTATTTTATGACTATTTTTGGAAATGGGTTTGAAACATATAAAGAAAAAACTATCTCTGAACGTACTAAAAGACACTATACACACACTTTTAACGTAATGAAGGATTACTTACCCAACGTAAAGCTGGAAGATATGACACGCGAAAAATATCAGCATTTTTTAGATGAATATGGCTCTACCCATGCTAAAGAAACTGTTTCTAAATTAAATTCATTAATTCATGCTTGTATTAAAGATGCAATTTATGATGGACACATAAAAAAAGATTTTATTCAAAGAACTAATCTAGTTTATGACAAATCTAAAACTTGGAAGATTGATTATTTAAATATTGATGATTTAAATAAATTAGTAAATCATCTAATAACAACTAGAAATTATCATTATTCATAAAAGTATATGATATTGTTAGCAATTTATACTGGCATGCGTCTTGGTGAAATTCAAGGACTTAAATGGAAAGATATTGATTTTAAAAATAATATGATTAATGTTAATCGATCTTGGAATGCTTTAAATAAAGAATATATTCCAACAAAAACGGAATCGTCCATTCGTTCAATTCGAGTAAATAAAAAAATCATGGATTTGTTAAAAGAATTAAAACAGAATGATAATTCAGTCGTATTTATTAATCAATTTAAGACTATTCCTACTTCTAATGCCGTAAATAAAGTTTTGAGAGAAAGTTTTAAAGAACTTAATATAAGTATACATGGTTTTCATTTCCACTCTTTAAGACACACTCACATAGCTTTTCTACTTTATCATCACGTTGATATTTATATCATTAGTAAAAGACTTGGTCATTCAGATGTTGGAACTACTACTCGTGTTTATTCTTATTTGATTGATGAATATCTTGATCGTGCAAATGATGAAATTGAAAACTCAATTAGTAAATTAATAACTTCAAAAGATAAAGTTGAAGTTAATTAGTTTTGGCGGTCAAAAAACGGTCAAAATGATATGAACACCCACAAACATGAACAAACAAAAAAGGCTCTGAATCAACGTTATACCGTTTATACAAAGCCTTTAAAATACTTATTTATGCCGAGAGCGGGGGTCGAACCCGCACGATCGCAATGATCACTGGATTTTGAGTCCAGCGCGTCTGCCAATTCCGCCATCTCGGCAAAAGTTTGATTGAAACAATACAAAGGCGGTAGTCGGATTTGAACCGACGATAAAGGTTTTGCAGACCTCTGCCTTACCACTTGGCTATACCGCCAGAACAATATTATCAAAATGCCCTTTTCTTGCAAAAAGCAAGTCAACCAAAAAGGCGGTAGATGGGAATCGAACCCACGCGTGTCGGTACCACAAACCGATGTGTTAACCACTTCACCACTACCGCCATAATATCATAAAACAGGGATAGTAGGAATCGAACCCACATTAGCGGTTTTGGAGACCGATGTACTACCGTTATACTATATCCCTATAAATGGAGGGGAGTGGATTCGAACCACCGAACCCGAAGGAGCGGATTTACAGTCCGCCGCGTTTAGCCAGACTTCGCTACCCCTCCATAAATGGCGCGGGACAGAGTCGAACTGCCGACACACGGAGCTTCAATCCGTTGCTCTACCAACTGAGCTACCGAGCCGAACCAATTATGATATTAATAAGTAAATCTATTTAATTATAGTTGCTAAAAAGCAACAACGGTTCGTACGAGACTCGAACTCGTGATCTCCTCCGTGACAGGGAGGCGTCTTAACCGACTGGACCAACGAACCAAAAATTATGGAGGATACAGGGATCGAACCTGTGACCTCCTGCTTGTAAGGCAGATGCTCTCCCAGCTGAGCTAATCCTCCAAAAGTGACCCGCACGGGATTCGAACCCATGTTACTGCCGTGAAAGGGCAGTGTCTTAAACCACTTGACCAGCGGGTCATATAATATTTCTTACGGAGAGTGAGGGATTCGAACCCTCGAAACCGGCTTTTACCAGTTTACATCATTTCCAATGGTGCTCCTTCGGCCAACTCGGACAACTCTCCATAATACTCCGACAGGCGGGCTCGAACCGTCGACAACCTGATTAACAGTCAGGTGCTCTACCAACTGAGCTATGTCGGAATAATCTAACAATGTCTCACAAGACAACTATATAAATATAACATGACAATTAATTTGTGTCAACACAAAATTGTTTTACCCTGTGCCCTGCTCATCAACATAGATAATGTTATCAAGAATTAAAGAAATCGTCAACATTTTTATTAAAAAAATCTTATAACATCTCTTAGGCAATCTTTGATAAAATATAGTGTAGCTATTTTTTAAGAACGGAGAAGTATATGAGTACATTAATAGATTTTGTTTTACACATCGATAACCATTTGATATCGATTGTTAATACTTTTGGTGATTGGACATATTTAATTTTATTTTTAATCATTTTTGTTGAAACGGGAGCAGTTATTCTCCCCTTTCTTCCTGGTGATTCCTTGCTTTTTGCTGCAGCAGCTCTATCGGCAAATTCGCAATATCACTTAAATATTTGGATTTTTGTTATTCTTTTCTTTTGTGCATCAGCTTTAGGTGATTCAGTTAACTTTTTCATTGGGCGAAAAGTAGGAATGACAATTACTGAAAATAAATTTTTAAGTAAATTTATTAAGAAAAAAGATTTTGATCATGCGCGTACATTCTTTGATAAATATGGTGCAATTGCAATATTTTTAGCACGCTTTATGCCAATTGTAAGAACTTTTGCACCTTTTGTTGCTGCAAGTAGTGATTATAGTTATAAGAAATTTGTAAAATATGATTTATCAGCATGTGTAGCATGGGTTTTATTGTGTTGTGGTGGAGGTTATTTCTTTGGAAACATTCCATTTGTACAGGAACACTTCTCGTTAGTGGTGTTATCCATTATTGTTATTTCATTGATTCCTGCCCTAATTGGCATTATAAAAAATAATTTAAATAACAAAAAGAGCAAATCTTAAAGATTTGCTCTTTTCATTTGCCGCCTACCGATTAAATAAAATAAAGCTAAAATTACTATTACAATTAAAAACCAAACCGCAAAGCAGAGAAAGAAATATTGATCTGGTAAAACATTAATAATAGGATCATTTTTTGGATTAAAAACCCAATCCTTGTTACGAAATAAAATTTCATGAAAATAAATAAATATATCATTAAAATCAGCTATAACCATCAAAAAACATATTCCAATAATTACCCAAGAAGTTTTAATAAACTCCATTAAACGCCAAATATTACGCCTAAAATTAACGTTACATAGCAGCACAATTAAAATAATACTTGTGATCAACAAAATCACGTTATTTACAACAACCAAAGACTTCACATTTTGAAAATGTAATAAAGCATTATCTGACAAATTATATTTTTGTAAAGATAATTTGTCAGATAATGGATTTTGAATAAAAATAATCATTTTATAAAAGTTTTTCATCAAAATGATTTCAGAAACTTGATGTTTAATATTTAGTTTCAGCCAAAAAACATTTATCAAATATATCCAACTTGAATTAATTGTAATAAATGTAGCAAAAGTAAAACTAAATAAAAGAACTACTCCATAATTAAAAACATCTTTTAATTTATAATTTCCAATCATCTAAACTCTTTATCTCATTTGTTGGTTTAATTTTTTTATCTTTTATAACATCTGGCTTTGATACACCCGAATAAACTAAAAGTGTATCAATTTTAGCATTAATTCCTGCCAAAATATCAGTATCATAATTATCTCCAACCATCACCACATCTTTTGCAGGTAAATTAATCTTCTTAATAGCATTTTCAATAATCAAATTATTGGGTTTCCCTACGATAACTGGATCTACTTTAGTAGCATAACGAACCAAGTCAACAATCGAACCAGCACTAGGTAGCATCCCCTTTTCACTTGGTATCAAAGAATCAGCATTAGTTCCAATGAAATGTGCACCTTTTTGAACTTCTAAAACTGCTGTAGCAAGTTTGTGATAAGTTACATCATAGTCTAAGGCAACGACAACATAATCTGGATTGTCAGAGTACAAATCAAAATCAGCCTTAGTTAAAAGTGCTTTTAACCCATTTTCACCAATTACATAAGCTGTTTGATTTCTTTTATGTTTTTCAGCATCAGCACTAAGAAATTCAGCAGTGGCCTGTCCAGCTGTATACACATTATTAACTGATACATTAATATCATGATTAACTGCTAGATTTTCCACTACATCGATTGGCTGCTTAGTAGTGTTGTTGGTCACAAATAGAAATGGGATTTTGTCTTTTTGTAATCTTTCAATAAAACGTTTAGCAGCTGGGATTTTTTTTGATCCTTGATAAATAGTACCATCAAGGTCAATCAGATATCCTTTATATTTATTCATAAGTATTAATCTCCATTTTTTTGTCGAATTGTGAATTTTCGGCGATGATTGGACTTATGTTTGTCATAAGTACTTTGATTAGTCTTTGTTTTTCGATGATTTTTATTTGTTTTTTGAGAATGAGAACTTTTTTTGTTTTGTTTTATATTTTTCTTGATTTCTGGTCGATTAGTGACTTCTAAATTATGTAAAACAAAATAATTTGAACCAAAATTTGTATAATCAACTAAATAATCCGGAATTGCTGCCTTTTTTAAATTTTGATCTACTTGGCGATTATCAGCATAAAAACCCTTCAAACGTAATTGTCCATATCCCCAATCACCAACAATATAATCAAAATGAGTAAAAATCGGGTTAAAGGCATTAGAAAATTCTAAAATATCAAAAGCATCGCGAACATTTTCTTCAAGAATATATTTATGACCATTAATGCTAAAGGTATTTTCATTTACTCGTTTAATTTCAGCATATGGAGTTCTTTCTATTTTCCTTTTTTCAATTAAATCTTCAATTTGACTATGGTCCATCTTATGCTCCTTATAATGGATATTTTTTCGCTAAATATTTAGCAAAAACATTTTCAAGAGTGCCGTTAAAATAAATTGTATTTTTACCCACAATACTAATAGTTGGGAAAAATGGAATGAAATCATAATGATCAATCAATGCAATTTTATATTTTTGATCTGGCAATACTAATTTATCATGCCAAAAAAGTTGCTGTTTAGACTGATCATATTTAATTCCATCATAGATTAATAACCCAAAATTTTTACCACGGAATCCCATTCCCTTTTGTGTAAAGCGAATCAAAAATCCCTTGTTTTTTTCCATTTCTTTTACCATTCTCCACAAATTATATCCTAAAAATTCGGTTTTCATAACGTGAATGTTATGAGGTAAAATTTTGTGAATTTGATTCATATCAACAATTCCCTTTGGCAGGTCATCTAAAAATAATCCAGTATTAAGTACCGCAGCATCAGTATCTGTCGCTTGCTCGATAGCTTTTAAACCTATTTCAATTAATGGATTATCTTCAAGTAAATTATTTTTTAATTTTTGGGGCAACTTTGCAACTTTTTGACTCGCTAGAAGTTTTTTCCCTTTATCATTCCAAGCAGAAATCATCTCAAAATCAGTATCTTCAGCTTCCATTTCAGAAACCTTAAAAACTTTAGCATCACGATTGAATATTTCAGACCCATCTACCTCAAAAGTAATTTGGCCAACGTAATGACCCCATTTTTCAGCTGCAGTTAATAAAGTTTGTTGCACCATTTCTCCATGTTCTAATAGATGATGTGTGTGACCTCCTACAATGATTGAAATCTCTGGGAATGCCTTCGCAATTTTACGATCATAATTAATTCCTAAATGTGATAGTAAAATCAAAACATCATAATCCCCTTGCCACTTCTTCAAATCAGCGGCAATTGTCGGCATTACTGGGAGAACTTTCCAGTCCATAAATTTAAAAGTTGGATATGGACAAGTTAGTGCCATAAAACGAAGCTTAGTGCCATTTTTTAATTTATAATCTGCAAATGACTTTGCCCAAACAGGTGCTTTACCCGTATCTTCATCAATCACATTATCTAATACGATTTGAAAATTAGCTTGATTATATAAATCATTGAGTTCGGAATGGGAATTAGTAAGTGCCTCATTATTACCAATCGTAGCGACATCATAATTCATTTTATTTAATATTTCAATATTTCCCTTACCACTCGTAGCATCAGTCAACGGATTAAATCGATCAATCGCATCACCATCATCAACCTTGAAAACAGTATATCCAGCTGCTCTTAATTTATCAGTTTGACTTTTCATGAATCTAATAATTTTAGGAACATTTTCAAAATGAGAATGTAAATCATTTGTATGTAAAATAGCTACTTTTGTTTTCAATTTTTTACCTCTTATCCGTTCATTATCCAGATATTTTATATTTTAACATCTAAAAATAAATAAGTCCGAAAAAAGCCAGTGATAATCACTGACTTTTCTTTATTCAAGTTTTTTACTGCGATAAATTTCAAAACCATAAAGACCGATTAACCAAACAACCGATCCTAATAAAGCTACTAATGTTTGAATTCTAAAAATCAAGATTACACCAACAAAGACTAAAAATCCAACCGTGAAAAAATCAGAGTATGGAAAAAATGGCATTTTAAATGTTAATGCATTCGTTTGTTCCTTACTTAAAGACTTACGGTATTGATAATGAGTAATAACAATTAATGACCAAATAAACAAGAAACAGGTTGTTGCAACACTAGAAATAAAATCAAATACTCCACTAGGCATGACGATATCTAAAATAACAGATAATCCAATCAACAATGTTGAGAAAAAGATAGCTGCAGTTGGTAAACCTCGTTTTGACAAAGTACCTAATCGTTTAGCAAATTTGTTTTTACTTCCTTTTGTTAAAGAATACATCATTCTACCAGTCGTAAAAATTGCACTATTACACGATGAAGCAGCAGCAGTTAAAACAACAAAGTTAACAATTGCAGCTGCAGATTTAATTCCAATTCCTTGAAAGACCTGGACAAACGGACTCGATGATGGAGATACAAAATTCCAAGGATAGATACACATCAAAGCAACCAATGAACCAACATAAAACAAAATGATTCTGACGGGGACATCATTAATACATTTAGGAATGATTTTTTGGGGATCTTTTGTTTCAGAAGCAGTCATCCCAATCATTTCAATCCCAACAAAACTAAAAATTACCATTTGGAAGGAAAGAAAGAATCCTTTAAATCCATGTGGAAAAAAGCTTCCATTGGTTAAATTAGAAATTGATGCATAGCCAACTGGCGTCTTATAGTGAATTGAAACTAAAATTACCCCAGTTAAAATCAATACAATAATAGCAATCACTTTAATAATAGCAAACCAAAATTCAGTTTCTCCAAAAGCTGACACAGTAATTGAATTTAACAAAAACAAAACTACTAGTAAAAATAAGCCAGTAACCCAAATTGGCAAATCAGGGAACCAAAATTGCATATATAAACCAGCAGCAGTGATTTCTGCCATAGCAATGGTTATCCAACAAACCAAATAGGTCCAGCCCGCTACAAATCCAGTTTTAGGGCCTAAATACTTCTTAATAAAATCAATAAAAGAAACGCATTCAGTGTTAGATAGCAAAAGCTCTCCTAATGCTCTCATTAAAAAGAAACATGCTAGGCCAGCAATTAAATATGCCAAAATTAAGGACGGCCCCGCCAAATGAATTGATTGTCCAGCACCAAGGAATAATCCAGTACCAATCGTTCCACCTAGAGCAATTAATTGCACATGACGGCTTTTAAGTCCTCGTTCCATTCCAGATTCACCACTTTTTTCTTTACTCAAAATATTCATTCCTTTCATCATATTTTTAATTATGATTTAAATTTATTATATACAAAAAAAAGATCTCATGAGGAATATTAATCATAATTTAAACGATGAAAAAATATCTTAACTCTTACTATTCTTTTCAGAATAATATTAAAAGTATTTTTTCATTTAAAATTATAACTTCATTCCTTCTGAGAATCTTTTAGATTATTTATTTTCTTTTGATAATGTTTCTACATCTTCAACAATCATTAATTCTTCGTCAGTAGGTACTAATAAAGTTTTAATCTTAGAACCCTTGGCACTAATATCTCTTACAACTCCACGAACATCATTTTTTTCATCATCTACCCCGATTCCAAAATAATGAAGTTGATCAGTTACTTCTTTACGAATTGTAATACTATTTTCACCAACACCAGCAGTAAAGACAATTGCATCTGCCCCACCTAGCTCTGCAAGATAAGAACCAATGTATCTAACAATTCGATTAACATAAATTTCACGAGCAACTTTAGCACGAGGGTTAGTAGCCTGAGCCGCTTCGACTTCACGCATATCACTGGAAACTCCAGAAATTCCTAATAATCCAGATTTAGTGTTTAAAATATCAATCATTTCATCGATGTCTTTCATGCCTTCTTTTTGCATAATATATGCTAAAAGTGATATATCAACATCGCCAGATCTAGTTGCCATTGTAAGACCAGTTACTGGAGTGAACCCCATTGAAGTATCAAGAGATTTACCATGGTTAACTGCACAAATTGAAGCACCAGCACCTAAATGCATGATAATCATTTTAAGATCCTCAACTGGTTTCCCTAATAACTTAGCCGTACGTTGTGAAACATAACGGTAGCTAATTCCATGAAATCCATATTTTCTAGCAGCATATTTTTCATAGTATTCATAAGGTAAACTATAGAGATAGTTCTTTTTTGGCATAGTAGCATGAAACGCTGTGTCAAATACCGCAACACTAATAATATCTGGCAAAACTTTTTTAAAAGCCTTAATTCCCAAAACATTAGCTGGTTCATGTAAGGGAGCTAATTCATCTAAACTTTCAATTTTTTTCAATACTTCAGGAGTAATAATAACTGACTTATCAAAATATTCTCCACCAGCTACTACTCGATGACCAACTCCATTAATTTCTGAATAATCTTTAATAATATCTAAATCAAGTAATTGATCTAATAAAATTTGAATTGCTTGCTCATGATTTTTCACATCGGTAGTTTGTTCAAACTTTTTGCCATCATCATATTTAATTTCAACATGTGAATCCGGCATGGCAATTCTTTCAATTAAACCTTCAGCTAAAACTTTTTCTTGTGGCATTTCATAAAGTTTAAATTTTAATGTTGAACTACCAGCATTAACTGCAATAATCTTACTCATAATAATTCTCCTTATTTATTAAATCACTTTTTTAATAAATCTTTTTCTTCCCAATCAACAATTTCAGCCATAAATTTTTGAAAGGCATTTGTATCTTTAAATGATGGAAATTCACCTAACATAACTTTATCAGCCTGCTTAGCACCATTACCATGTTTTTGCAAAATCATAATTGCCTTTTGAGCACTGTCATTTAAAAATAATTCTTTAGGCAAATTTAAAATTCCTTGTAAATATACATTATCTTGCATCCAAGATAAAAGGCCTTTAGCCTCAGGAGTTTGAAATAAATTACTTGGAACCAAAAACACTCCAAATTCACCATCTTTTAAATAACTAATTGATTGTTCTAAAAGCAAATGATGAACATAAGAATGACCATTTTCAGCATGAGTTTTGTATTTTTTAGCATTTTCATCAATTGGATAATATCCAATTGGCAAGTCAGCTACTACTAAATCAACATTTGGAATCATAATTTCATCACCAACACTATCTTGATGAATTAATTCAATGTCTAAACCCTGCATTTGTGCACTAATGCTAGCCACAGAAATCATCGAATCATCATTATCTACACCGTAACCTTTTACTTCTTCATGAATTTCATCATGTAGCTGATTCATAACAGCAGTTAATAAGTTTCCAGAACCAACTACTGGATCAAGAATACTTACCTTAGTCTTATTTTTATATAATCTAATGATCAAATAACCCATTATGTATGCGATTGTATCAGGAGTAATTTGATGTGTAGATTGAATTTTATCAACCTTTATTGCTTTTATCATTACCATTTGAATTGCTCGACGAATTGAAGGAGCATCCATTTTTTTATAATCAACTGTTTTATATAAATCAACTAGTTCTTTAACAACTTTTTCACTAGGAATACCATCTTCGACACGTACGGTATTATTGTCAATCATATTATCAGCAGTTTCAATGAAAGCATCTAAATACGAAATATCTAATGCTTGCATGAGAGCTTTAGTTGATTGATCAAAAACTTGAAATAAAGCAGTTGTGTTTCCCTCTGTCAAAATAATCAACTCCCTTGGTAATATCTACCTATGAATATAGTACCTAATGTATGCACCTATTTCAAGATGGATAGTTTATAATTATTTTTGTTTTTTATTTTTGGTAGTGTCGAATTCTATTTTCATTACTTTGTATATTCATATTAGCTATTTGTAAACGATAAATTACTACTACAGAAATAATAGTTAAAAATATAATAGAAATCATGGTTAAACTACCGTTGCTCTGGGATTTTAATTTTAGCTTCAATTTGTTTTTCTCCTATCACTACCCTTGAAAAAAGCTCATGATTTTTTAAAAACCATTGTGCCGACTTAATATTCATTATTAATGGCATATAACCGCCATTTTCACCGCTTAATTTAATTACATTTTTATATTTTTTTAAATTATAGTTTTTACTCTCTTTTAAACTATGTAATTCGACATTATTATTTTCACATTTAACTACTGTGAACTGAAAATTATCTGATTCTAAAACGTCTAAATACTGGTAAAATTGTTGAATTTGATTCCTTTGCTGATTATCTTTTCTAATTTGCCAAAATGTACAACTAATCAAACTAAAGGCAACTGAAATAATTATTAATGAAAAAATGGTTTCCACTAGTGAAAACCCATTTCTTTTATTTCTTAAAATCTGATACATACCTATTTTCATATATTTTCCTAGCACTGATTAAATTAATTTCACTTTCATGAATATGACAGTTAATCCATTTGCTAGTTTCAAAATACATTGAAACACCTAAACAAATGAATGAGAGACCTATTAAAGAATCCATAAGTGAAAAACCAGTCCGATTATAAATTTTCTTTTTCATTCCGATATGTTCCCCAACCTAACTGAAATTTTTGTAGTACACGTTCGTTCGTATTACTGGATTTCCAATACACTGTTTGTGGTTTAACATAACCTTTCTCACTAATATTCATTTCATATCTTTTAACTACACTTAAACCATGTGGCATTTGAACCGTTTTTCGATATCTTTTACCGTGATTAAAACTTTTGAATACTACTTCATCATTAGGATAAAATGCAACATTAACAGAAGTATTATCATTCCTAGCCAGAACTAAGGAGTGATTCCAAGTTTCATCAAAGGTATTCCAAAATAATTTTTCATTAATTTGAAATTGATTAAAAATATGAATTCCAAATATCAATAGCAATAAGACTACAGAAGTAACGCAAAGCACAGTCATACTTTCTAAAAATGTAAATCCGTAACGCTTATTTTTGTGATGCCTGATTATCTTGAATAATAATTTTTTCATCATTAGCCTGCTTTGCTTGTTTATCAGTCAAATAGTTACTTGCGACTAGTTTATTCATAGAAACATTATTATCACCTGTTTCATCATGATAAGAATCAATTTGAGTTTGAACTACGGAAACCATTGCAGATCCGTGTACAGAATTAGCATGCTTTTTTTGTGCACCCAAATTAGGAATAATAATCAAAATCAATAATGAAATTATAAATAATACAACTGTCATCTCAATTAAAGTAAAACCTTTACGTTTCATTAATAAATTCCTTTCATTGAATCATACATTGGTAAAAGCATCTGTAAGTATGTTATTACAATCGTTAAGCCAATGATTGCAAACGAAAGAGGCTGAATTAATTGAATAATGGATCCCGAAGACTTTACTAAATTTTGAAAACAAAACTTACCTAAAGCATCTAAATTTTTAGAAAGTTCTGTTTTTACACTTCCGTTTGAGAGAAAGACAATCATTTCATTTGAAACAAAACTATATTTTTTAAAAATAACATCTATATTTTCCCCCTTTTGAAGTCCTTTTTGCATATCCAAGCCAATTTCATAAAGTAAAGTTTCTTTTTCAAATTCTAAAAATACATTCACAATTTGCTTCATATCCAACCCATTTTTTATCATCAAAGATAAATTACTAGAAAGATAATATTCATAATAATTACTAAATATTTTCCCAACTAATGGAATTTTTACCAATAATTCTGCTTTAACAATCATTTTTTTATTACGAAACAAATCAAATTGATATAGACCAAATAGAATGACTAAAAGAACTATTCCCCAAATTAGATAATCAGTCCAGTTATTGCCATTAGTTTGCTTAATTAAATCAGAAGTCTGTGGCAAAATAAAAAATTTAATTGCAAAAATAATTATGAATAAGATTCCAAAGAGAAACGAAGGATAGATCATTACTTCACGAATCTTTTGTTGTTGTTTTAAACGCAACTGAATAAACCGACTTATTTCCCTCATTCCTATCACAATATCTCCATGTTCATCAGCAATTTTTAATTGTTGATAAATAGCATCTGACAAAAAAAATTTCATTGCCACTGGCAAGGAATATCCGTTGATTAAAGATTGTTTAATGCATTGGACAACTTCTCGATTTTTCTTTGAAACTGTTTCAATGAATACCAACGCTTGTTTCACGGAAAATCCAATTGCAATTAGATCAGACAGAGATTCAAAAATGAATGCCTGTTGTTTTAAAGTCACTTTGGAACGTTTAACCATACCAATATTTCTTTTTTGTTTCATTTGTAATTTCCCCATTCTGGAAAAGATCCTCTAATTTTTGCTTCCAGTCATCCATATCATCTGTGTTTAAATCGACTGGATTATCATCGCAAATTGTAATTAAAGCTTTGACGCTGTTATTATTAGTTGGTAGTAATCGTTGATATGAAACTGAGGTAAGTGCACTTTTCAACTGTATTTTATCCACTCCTAAATCTAATAATCGTTGAATGGTTCCTTGAGGTGTTTTAGCATGAACTGTACTAAAAACTAAATGTCCAGATAATGCTGCTCTGACTGCAATATTAGCTGTTTGAGAATCTCTAATTTCGCCAATGATAAAAACGTCTGGACGTTGCCGCAAACCAACTTTTAATAAGTTTGCATAAGTCATATCCGCCTTATCATTTACTTCTAACTGTAAAAAACGATCTTCACAAATTTCGACTGGATCTTCAATTGCCATTACTACTTCATTTTCATGTAATGTTCGCGCAATTTTATAAATAGTTGTTGTCTTTCCAGATCCCGTTGGTCCTGCAAACAACATTAATCCACGTTTATTAGCGATATTTAAAAGTTGTTCAACCTTTCTTTCATTAAAAAATCGACATCCGCTTTGTTCATTATCATAAATAATTCTTAAGACAAGAGATTCATGTTGATTAAAGTTACCAACAGATGAAAGTCTAAAACGCAACTTTTGTTTTTGATAGGTATACATAATTGCCCCAAGTTGAGGTCTTCTTTTCTCGGAAATTGCCATTCCACTACGATATTTACAGTAAGTAATTACTCGTTGTGCTTTTTCAAAGGGTAATTCTGATAGTTGAATTACACCATTTGAAGTATGAATTTTAATCTCATAATTATCACTTTTGGGTAAAAAATAAATATCAGAGGCTTTTTTCTGAATTGCTAAATCAATAATTTCATCAAATAATTCACTAATTTCCAAAACTTCACATCCTTCATAATTAAATACGAAAAAAGACCCAATCTTTTTTAGATTGAGTCTTTTAAAATATTCTATTTAATTATTTAGCATCTTCAGGTATTACTGCAGCTTCATAAACATCTTGAACATCATCATTGTCTGATAATTCATCAATCAGACCAGAATATTGTTCAATTTTGTCAGCTGGAACTTCAGTAGTATTTTGAGGAAACAGTCTAACTTCAGAATTATCAAGTTTATAACCTGCATCTTGTAATGCATCTCGAACTGTACTCAAGTTAGATGGGTCAGTATAGATTTGGTACTCATCTTCAGTTGCTTTCATATCATCCGCACCTGCATCAAGAGCAGCCATTAACATACTGTCTTCATCATCATCAGTTTCATCACGCAAAACAACTACATATCCTTTACGATCAAACATATATGAAACTGATCCATTAGTGCCTAATGAACCACCATGATGGGAAAAAGCAGAGCGAATGGCAGCCGCAGTACGATTTTTATTATCAGTAAGCGTTGAAACCATAACTGCAGTTCCGCCGGGTCCATAACCTTCATAAGTTACTTCTTCGAACTTAGCACCACCAACACCAGAAGCCTTATCTAAAGCACGTTGAACATTATCCTTAGGCATATTAGCTGCACGTGCCTTTTCTAATTCAAGTCTTAGTTGGGGATTTCCGGATGGATCAACTCCACCAGCTTTAGCAACTTGGTACAAGTTACGTGAAATTTTTTGGAAAATCTTACCTCTTTTAGCATCTTGAGCGTTTTTACGACCCTGAATATTATGCCATTTTGAATGTCCTGACATGATTCAGCACTCCTCTCTCTAACAGAAATTAACACTTTTAATTATACCAACAATGTTGTCCTTAATCAACTTTACTAGTCTTTAGTAGATTCACGTTTTTTCAATCCAAATGACAATAAAATATTATTATTTTCAATTTCTTCATTATCCATTACTTTTGTTAATAATCGCATTGAAACCGCCCCAATATCATATAAGGGTTGCGTAATTGTTGACATCGTTGGCCGAGTCATTTCAGTTAATTGAGTATTATCACTAGTAGCAACTTCAAATTGTTCTGGAACATTAATTCTATTATCACCCATTGCATTCATAATTCCAGCTGCTACATCATCATTACTTACAATTGCAGCAGTGGCACCTGATTTAATTAAACGTTCTTGTAATTTATATCCACTTTCATAACTGACATCGGTTGCTTCAATCAATAAAGACTTCCTAAAAGGAACCCCTGCATCTTTCAAAGCATCTTGATACCCTCGAATTCGATAATCTTTATTAATTGAACGACTTAAATTATCGGCAATAAACGCAATTCGATCATTACCATTTTCAAATAATTTATTAAATTGAGCATAAATAGCTTTACGATAATCAATATTAACACTTGGAAACTCATTTTTAGGATCAACTGATCCCGCTAAAACAACCGGGGTACGAACATTTCTAAGTTCTTCACGGACTTCATCACTGATATCATTACCCATAAAAATGATTCCGTCAACCTGTTTTGAATACAGGGTATTAAGTGCCTTGATTTCTTTTTTTTCATCACCATCTGAATTAGTCAAAATAATATTATACTGATACATCTCAGCAATATCATCAATTCCACGAGCCAATGCTGCAAAATAAGAATTAGTTACATTAGGAATAATAACTCCAACTGTAGTTGTTTTTTTACTAGCTAAGCCACGAGCAACGTCATTAGGTCTGTAATTAAGTTTTTTTACTACATTTAGTACTTTTTGTTCAGTTTCTGGTTTAACATTGTGATTGTGATTAACAACTCGCGAAACAGTCGCCATTGAAACCGAAGCTTCCCGGGCAACATCATAAATTGTCACTGTTTGCTTTTTTTTCATAGCTACTCCTCTTTCCCGAATCAAGTTCATTTATCTAAAGAATAGCAGAGAAACCGTTTTCATTCAAGCCCTGAAGCAATCAAAAAAGACCAATATCTATAAATTTAGATATTAGTCTTCAGTTTAGATACATAACTAATTAATTATTTGCGATGTTCATCATGTAAAGGATAAATAGTATCGTCACTGTCGTTTTCTGGTGCAAACGCATCATCCATATCAACTGTGATGTCATCCGTTTCAGTTTCCTTTTCTTCATCGTCTAAATGATTTTTAGGAACTGGTACCAAATTAAGGTAAGTTTGTAATTGACTCAAATCATCCTTTAAATCATTCATTTTATCAGTGATTTTTTCACTCGTTCCACTAATAGAACCTTTATAATCATCAACTTTATCATTTACCATATCTTTAGCATCTGCTAAAGTATCAGCGGCATAAAATGCATAATCAACTGCACGATCTTTAGCATCTTCAGCTGCATCTAAGATAGTATTTCTTAATCTGTATTGACGTTCTTCATCAAGTGAACGATATGCAGCATACGCAGCAGCGCCTCCAAGTAAACTTCCTAATAATAAACCTTTTTTAAAGCTCATAATTAACTCTCCTTAGTTAGTAACTATTTCCTTTTGTTTTCTTTTTTATTGTTCTTTTGGTTTTTATCTTTTTTTGAAAATAATTTTGAAACAGTATTCATTGCTGTACCGAAAAATGAAACTTTAGCTAGACTATCCATTCTTCTTTTAATACTATCACTAGTAACTTTAGCTGTTTCTGTAACATTAGAAACAGTTGTGCCTAGATTAGCAGCAGCCTGAAACACTGGATCTACTTGATTTAACTTTGAATTGACATTGTTCAATAAACTATCAGTTTCCTGACTTAAATCATTAACATCTTTGGTAATTTCTTCAAGACTTTGATTTACATTACCAAGAACTTTAACTAAATGCATTAAAAAAACACCTATAAAAATAACTAATACTACAAATGCAATTGCAGCAATTATGGCTGCGATTCCCCCAATTGTCATCGAACATACCTCCTAATGGTTTCTAACAAATTAAGAATATCATTATTAACAAATTAAGACAATCAATCTGACAATTTGTATTAAATTTATTTAAATATTCTGATAAAATTAACCTACCAATAAATTAATGGAGAAAATTATGAATATTATAAATATCTTTTTAGCATCAAATTTATCAGATAGCAAACTAGTTAAATATACCAATAACAATATTATCAATAAATACTTAAATAACTTTGATTGGAATCAAATCTTGGTTAGCTTAACCACCAAAGTTTTTAATATTATACTAATTTCAATTTTGTTTTTTTTTATTGCTAAAATTGGTAAAAGATTAATTGCACATTTTTTCAAAAATTATCAAAAAAAATTAGACAATAAAAAGGAGCAAACTTTTACTGGAAATTCCATCAATGTTACCAAACGGCGTAATAAAACTATGTATACCTTATTGGAAAATGCTTACTATTACATCGTAATCTTTTTTTATTTTTATTCCATCCTATCAATTATGGGTATCCCGGTAGGAACATTAATTGCTGGAGCTGGAATTTTCAGTTTGGCAATTGGTCTTGGAGCGCAGGGATTTGTTAGTGATATTGTTAGTGGTTTTTTTATTTTATTCGAACATCAAATTGATGTTGGTGACCATGTAATTATTAATAACATCAATGGAATTGTCGTAGCAGTTGGTTTGCGCACTACACAAATTAGAAGTAGCAATGGTACATTAAATTTCATTCCAAATCGTAGTATTACTACTATTTCTAATTTATCAAGAGGAAATATTCAGGCAATTGTCGATATTCGTATTACTCCTGAAGCACCAATTCAAAAAATTGAAAACATTATGGCAGATGTTAACAAAGAAAAAGCTGGAAAAAATCCAAATGTAATTGGAGATCCATTAATTTTTGGAACTGTTTACTTAGATGATGGATCATTAGCAATAGAAGTTGCCATTACCTCCAAAAGCAGCACGGAAGCAGCCGTTCAATCAGAATATTTAACTGCCTATCTGGACGCTATTAAAAAAGCTGGAATTTCATTACCACTTGCACCTTTAATGGTTCCAGAACCATCAACTCCAACTGACACTTCTGAAACATCTGAATCCACACCTTCAATCCCCACTCCAAAATCCAAATAAAAAAATAAAATGTCCGTTTAACGGACATTTTATTTTTTTACCACCAGTCATTAATAACTCCACTTAACTTAGCTAAAGCACGACCACGATGGCTAATTTCATTTTTCTCACTATCAGTCATCTCAGCGAGTGTTTTTTCTTTTCCAACAACAAAGAATAATGGATCATAACCAAACCCATTATTTCCCTTAGGAGTCTTTAAAATTTCTCCAGAAATAATACCCGTTACATGTAATTTTTCACCATTAGGTTTCATTAATACCAAAGAAGTATGAAAATAAGCATTACGATCATCAGAATGTAATAATCGTTTTAATAATTTTTCATTATTTGCTTGATCATCATGATCACCAGCATAGCGAGCAGAATAAATTCCTGGCTCCCCATTAATTGATGGAACTACCAGTCCTGAATTGTCAGCCAGTACAGGGATGTTTAATGACTTTGAAACTATTCTGGCTTTAATAGTTGCATTTTCTTCAAATGACTTTCCAGTTTCATTAATATCAGGAATATCATTAAAATCTTGAATTGACTTAATTTGAAATCCCATAGGTTCAAGCATTTCTTTAAATTCTCTAATTTTATTTTGATTTTTTGAAGCAATCACTAATTCTTTACTCTTCATAACTTTTTAACTCATTAGGCAAAATTAATTCTGCCTTTACCTTTCTATTAAGCCATTGGGAAGCCACCTCATCAAAATGTTCCACTCCACTAGTCGTATAAAATTGATTTTTTGAACTAGTTTTATCATTTAGTAATGATTGATTTTGCAACATTTGTTTAGCAGTTTCAACAGTTTCAAAGCCTGGATTAATTAAAGTTACTTTATCTCCTAAAGCGGCTTGAATCAAATTAGCTACAATTGGAAAATGAGTGCAACCTAATATTAAAGTATCGATTCCAGTATTTTTTAAGTTTTTTAATCCATCGTTAATAATTTGCTTTGCCTCTGGAGAAGTATAGTCACCTTTTTCAACTAAAGGTATAAAAGTTGGACAAGCAACCTCAATTACTTCTGCATTTGAATCTATTTTCTTAATTGCATCCCTATAGGCATGACTTTTTACTGTTACTGAAGTACCAATTATTCCAATTTTTTTATTTTTACTGACCTTAATTGCTGCTCTGCTTCCTGGTTCAATTACTCCAATAACTGGAATAGCAAGCTCTGTTTGTAATCGTGATAACGCCGTAGCAGATGCAGTATTACAAGCTATAATCATAAATTTAGCATGTTTTTTTTCAAAAAAATGTCCAATTTCAGTTGCATAATTAATTACTTGTCCTGCCTTTTTTTCTCCATAAGGAAGATGGGCCTCATCACCTAGATAAAGCGTATTTTCTTTAGGCAATTCTTTTAAGGAGAGTTTTAAAACAGTTAACCCTCCGATTCCAGAATCCATGAAAGCAATTGGTGCTGAATTCATAATTTTTCCTCCCTCTTCCTAATTAACATAACGATATTATACTATAATTTACTCTATGCCAACTCATTTGTTAAATCAGTATGTTAAAATTAACAACGAAGCAATTTTGATTGGAGACGAATCTATGAGCAAAAAAGAAACCAATAAATACGAAAAATTCTGTAAAAATAACCAAGACTTAAACTTTTGGGGAATTGAATTATTAAGAGATAATTTACTACCAGATATTCTCAATGAAGATACACACGATATTCTTTATTGGGCGGGTAAAAATTTAGCAATTAAGTTTCCCGTATCGTTAGATACTATCTCAACTTTTTTTAAACAAAGTGGTTTTGGTAACTTAGAGTTATTAAAAAACAGTGATCAAAAAATGGTCTGGAAACTTTCTGGCGAAAATGTAGAAAAAAGAATTAAATTAAACCAAGATGCTGATTTTATGCTTGAAACAGGATTCCTTGCACAAACTAAGCAACAAATTAGTGGATTTTCTACAGAAGCAGAGTATCATATCAAATTTAAATCGACTGTTGAAATTACAGTTATTTCAGATACTTCAAAGCAAGTTCAAGATCCGAGCGAATGTCATCCAATTAAAATTAAAGAATAAAAAAGAGCCCTTAAAAAGGCTCTTTTTTTATGCTGCATATTCAGCCAATAACTTTTGTAATTGTTCTTTAGGATGATATCCAACAATTTGATCAACAACTTTACCATCTTTTTTAACTAATAAAGTTGGAATACTCATAATACCAAACTTGCTTGCAGTTGCTTGATTATCATCAACATTTAACTTACAAAATTTAATATCTTTATCTTCTTCAGATAATTCCTCAATTACAGGACTTTGCATCTTACATGGTCCACACCATGGAGCCCAAAAGTCAATTACGACTAATCCCTTTTCTGTTTCTTTTTCAAAATCTGCATCTGTAATTTCATGTACCATTTTAAATTCCTCCTTTATAAAATACACTTACTATCTGTAAGTATAATCAGTAAATCAAATAATTTCAACTTAATCGCTTACAAATCATTTAAATTTAGCAATAGTTGATCCATCGCCCCCAGAATTAGCAGGAGAAAACCCAAATGATTTTACTTGGCGATTTTGTTTTAAATAATTTGTAACTCCTTTTCGTAAAGCTCCTGTTCCTTTACCGTGAATGATAGTGACAGATGGATAACCAGCTAACAAAGCCGAATCAATATAACGATCCAATCGTTGCATTGCATCATCATATCTTACCCCACGAAGATCTAAAGTTGGAGACATAGATGAGGAACGGGTTCGTCTAACCGTTGGATGACTTTTTTGTTTTTGAGAATTATCAATTATTTTTTCCATATCATTTTCTGAAATTTTCATTTTTAAAATTCCAAGTTCAACTTCCCAATTATTTCCATCCAGTTTCTTAAGCAGAACTCCTCTTTGACCATATGTTTTTACCATTACATCATCGCCGATTTTGAAATCATGTTTCTTTTTAATACGTTTTAAAACCTTATTATGCTTAATCTCAGGTTGTTGCTCTAAAGCATTTAATTTACCTTTATCTGCAATTAATTCATGTTCTTTAACATTTACATTTGCAGCTTTTTGTTTTTGATGCAAATCATCAATAATCTCATTTGCTTTTTGCTTCGTTTGCACCACAATTTGATTAGCTTCTCGTTTAGCATTATTAATCAATTGCGTTTTTTGATTAGTGAATTTGTTAAACTTTTCGCTCAGTTCCGAATGTAATTCTGTTGCATCATTTAATTCTATTTCTAATTTACGAGCTCTTTCATCAGCGGCCTTAGTTTGAGCCGTTAATTTTTTTATCATATTATTGATATCTTGACTATCTTTATCAGTTAGGGAACGAGCTTCAGTAATTATTGCATCATCTAACCCTAAGCGACTAGCAATATTTAATGCATTACTTTGACCTGGAATTCCAATTAATAACCGGTAAGTTGGTTGCAAACTTTTTTCATCAAATTCCATGGAAGCATTGATAGTTTCAGGACGATTGTAACCATAAATTTTAAGTTCCGGATAATGAGTTGTAGCAAGTACTTCACTATCAGATTGACCAATTGCATCTAAAATTGACATTGCTAGTGCAGCACCTTCATGTGGATCAGTTCCAGCACCTAACTCATCAATCAAAACTAAACTTTTAGCAGTAATTTGATGCAAAATATCAATGATGTTATCCATATGACCAGAAAAAGTACTTAAATTTTGTTCAATAGATTGATCATCACCAATATCTGCAAAAATATTATCAAATAAACCAGCTTGACTACCTTCATCAGCTGTAACAAATAAGCCTGACTGTGCCATTAATTGTAAGAGTCCTAAAGTTTTGATGGTTATGGTTTTACCACCTGTATTTGGACCAGTAATAATTATTTGACGATAATCAAAACCAATTTCTATTGTATTACCAACTACCTTTTCTTGATCAATTAAAGGATGGCGAGCATTTTTTAAATTAACTTGGTTAGTTGCTGAAATTAATGGTCTTGTTGCTTTAATTGATGCTGCATATTTTGCTTTAGCATTAATTAAATCAAAATGTCCTAATTGCACAGCGTTGTTAATTAATTCATTTTGAAAGGGACGAATAAGATCAGATAATTCGGTTAAAATTCGTTTTGTTTCCTCACGCTCATTAATTTGTTCCCTACGTAAATCATTGTTTAATTCAACTACATTGCCTGGTTCAATATATAAAGTTTGGCCTGTTGCACTTTGATCATGGACAATTCCGCCAAATTTTTGTTTATATTCTGTTTTTACGGGAATAACATACCGATCATCTCGAACTGTGATAACAGACTCACTTAAATATTTAGCCTGCTTGCCACGCATATATTTTTCCATCCTACTTCGAATATTGTTTTGTAAGCGCGTAATCTGCTTCCTGATTGAAAATAAAGACTTAGAAGCTGAATCTAATAGTTTACCATTTTCATCAATCGCTGTTTTTAATCGATTTGTAATATCCGGAAGATCTTCAAAAGATTCAACTTGAGTATAAAGTACTTTCAAATCAACTTTTTCATCTATTAAGTTAGTAAAAAAGCGTTTAATCCTTGAAACAGCTAATAAAACGGCATTAATTTGGGCAAGTTCTTTACCATTTAAACTAGCACCAACTGATAGACGCTTCATATAGACTGAAATATCTTTTAGCTTAGGAATTGGAATTACATGATTCAAACGATAAATATGAGCTCCATCATCTGTTTCATCTAACCATTGGTTAACTTTCTTTTCATCATTACTTGGATTTAAATTATTTAATTCTTTTTTACCATTTTCTGTAGCTAAATATTGATTAATTTGCTGTTTAATTTGTTGATATTCTAATGTATCTAATATTTTTTTATTCATTTAATAAACACCTTACTAATGAAATAGTATCTGTGGAAAAATTCCTACTAAAAATTGCGCAATCGTTGAATCATTATAAAGACTGGTAAACCACTCAATATGCAACATAATTAAAATACTTAATACCATTGTAATTAATATCAAACTTATAATAAAACCTACAACAGCGCCTAGTAATGAATTAAATTGTTTTATAACTGGCAAGGAAACAATCTTGTTCAAAATTCGTTCTACATAATGCAAAATTGTCAATAATACAGCAAATACTAATAAAAACCCTATTCCTTTCCAAAAATCAGTATTTACGTATGACTTATTAGTAACTAAAAAATTACAAATAGTTCTTAAAAAAGTAGCAGTAGGATCTGCAAACATGATCGAAACAGCAAATGCCAAGACTATTCCAAATAAATTAACTAATTCTTGAACAAATCCACGATGAAACCCATGAATAATGGCAATGATTAAAATCAAGATAATTAATATTGATAAAATCATAATTAAAGATCCTCATCTTTCATTTTGTTTTTTAATTGATCCAATTCTAATTGTTTATCTAATTGATTAGAAACTGCATTGAACGCAATCAAGATAGCTGCATCTTCATCACTAATGTTTTCTGATTGATTTTTCAAACTATTTAATTCATCATTTAATATTTTAGAAACTGATCTCATATGTTCATCTGATGCTGTTCCAATAAAGGTATAAGCCTTTTTACCAATCATGGTTTTAAATCGTTTTTTATTATCCAACTTAAATCCCTCCAATATACTCTTATTTTAGCATGAATAAACAAAAAAGGCGCCAACTTACAAAAGTTGGTACCTTACTGTATTTAAAATAAAAACTAAATTTTACTATTTGGATCCAAAAAGGTATTAAGTGTTTCTTGTACCATTTCCCACTCAGCATCATCCTCAATTGGTTCTAAATCCCCATCTTGAGGAGCAGTTGGATCTGAACCTTTAGGTAAAGCATAAGCTTCAATGTTAATACTTTCATTACCTTCATCAGTAGCTGGATACATTAAAATGTATGAACGACCAAAATCATCTGAAGAAAATGTAAATAATTCGTTGTATAAAATCTCGTTTCCTTTTTCATCAATTAATGTGATTTGTTCTGCTTCATTATTCATAGTAGATTCTCCTTTATTTATTGGAACTTTGACGATCAAGATATCCTTGTAAAATTAATTCTGCAGCTACTTTGTCGATTACTTTTTTACGTTTGGCACGCGAAACATCAGCCTTTTCAATCAACATCCGTTCAGCTTCCACAGTAGTTAATCTTTCATCTTCAAATGCAACTGGAACATGAAATTTAGCTCGCACCATTTTGCCATATCGTTTAGATGCTTTCACTCGAGGACCCGATGTATTATTCATATTTTTAGGCAAACCAATTACCACTTGAGTAACATCATTTTGCTGAATTAATTCTCCAATACGATCTAATCCAAAGTCTTTTTCATCTTCATTAATCTTAACTATTTCAATTCCCTGTGCAGTCCATCCCAGTGCATCACTAATTGCAACACCAACTGTTCTAGAACCAACATCTAATCCCATAATTTTCAATTTATTTATCCAATCATTGTTATAAGTTAAAAACAATCGTCATCTTTATCACATATTATATGGAGAGCTATCTAAATGTAACTACTTACTTTGAGCTAACCACTCCTTGGCATTCTTTAAAGCATCATCAATTCCAGCAGGATTTTTCCCACCTGCTTGAGCAAGGTTAGGTCTTCCGCCCCCGCCTCCTTGAATATCCTTAGCAATTGCTTTAATTAAATCACCGGCTTTTAACCCTTTTTTAACATGTTCTTCATCAATTGCAACTAATAAATTAGCCTTCCCATCATTACCAGTTCCTAAAACTAAAACATTGGAAGCATGTTTATCACGCCAAGTATCAGATAATTCCCGAAGTTGATTCATGTTAGCATTTTTCAAATGACCAGTTATAATACTAGTTCCATTAATTTTAACTGGGTTTTCAAACATATCACTAGCTTCTTGACTAGCTAATTTTGCTTCTAGAGATTCCTGTTTGCTTTCCAACTTTTTGATTTGTTCCTGTAGTTCTTTAACACGACCCGGAGTTTCATCATTAGAAGGTGATTTTACTGTCTTAGAAATACTATTCAACATTCTTTCTTCATCATCAAAATAATCAAATGCTGGTTTAGCAGTTACTGCTTCAATTCTTCGAATACCTGCACCAACGCCAGTTTCTGAGATTATTTTAAATAATCCTAATTGACTAGTATTTTTAACATGATCTCCACCACAAAATTCAACTGAAAAGTCACCTGCTTTAACAACTCGAACCTTATCACCATATTTATCATCAAATAAAGCAATCGCTCCCATCTTTTTACCAGATTCTTTATCAGTCACGATGGTTTCAACCGGTTTAGCAGCAAAGATTTGTTCGTTTACCATTTCTTCTACTTTTTTCAAATCTTCCTTAGTAACAGAACCAAAATGATTAAAATCAAACCGTAAATAGTCTGGTTTAACCAAAGATCCAGCTTGCTGAGTATGTCCACCTAAAACATTACGTAATGATTGATCTAACAAATGAGTAGCAGTATGGTTTCTTTCAACTCCAGCATGAAATTCCCGATTAACTACTAATTTATATTGATCATCTTTTTTTAAATTACCAATGATTTTCACCGTATGCAAATTCTGTCCATTTGGTGCATGTTGAACATCCTCGACTTCAGCTACTAGTTCTCCATTTTGATTATAAATCTTACCAATATCAGCTACTTGGCCTCCCATTTCTGCATAAAAAGGCGTTTTGTCAAAGATTAATTCGGCTTTTTTAGCTGAAGCAGTAATATCACCAACTAATTTTTCATTAAAAATAATGTCTTTTAAAGTTGCCTTCTCAACAGTTAACTCATCATATCCTACATATTCACTAGGTGTATCAATGTCTAATAACAAATCCCTTTGAACTTTCATTGATCCTTTAGTGCCCCGAGCATTACGGGCTCGATTACGTTGTTTTTCCATTTCATTATCAAATTCAGTTTCATTGACATCAATTCCTCGATCATGAGCATATTCTTCAGTTAATTCAAGTGGAAAACCATAGGTATCATATAATTTAAAGGCATCTTTTCCAGAAATATCCTTTTTATTAGCTTTTTTAGTCGTTTCAATTAAATCGTTTAAAAGTTTAATTCCATCATTAAGAGTGGCATTAAAACGATCTTCTTCACTTTTTACAATCTTAGCAATATAATCACTTTGCTCTAAAACCTGTGGATAATGGGAGTGCATAATTTTTCCCACAACAGGAACTAATTTATAAAGAAAGGCATCATTAATTCCTAATTGATGACCATTAACCGTAGCTCGACGCAATAAACGTCTAATCACATACCCACGTCCTTCATTAGAAGGTAATGCTCCATCACTAATAGCAAAAGTAATGGTTCTAATATGATCAGCAATCACTTTAAAAGCAACATCATCTTCACCATTAGCTCCATATTTTTTTTGATCACTAAATGTTTCGGTCTTTTTTATAATTGGCAAAAACAAATCAGTTTCAAAATTTGTTGGTGCATCTTGGAAAATTGACACTACTCGTTCCAAACCCATTCCTGTATCAATATTTTTCCGTGGAAGTGGTTCATAAGTTCCATTTTCTGTATGGTTAAATTGTGAAAATACAATATTCCAAACTTCTAAATAACGTTCATTTTCACCACCAGGATAATTTTCTGGATCATCAGGAGCTAAATCATCGTACTTTTCACCTCGATCATAAAAAACTTCTGAGTCAGGTCCTGAAGGTCCCTGCCCAATATCCCAGAAGTTATCTTCAGCAGGAATCAAATGATCAGGAGCAACCCCTGCTTTTTCCCATAATTCTTTAGTAATTTTATCATCAGGATAATAAGTAATATAAAGTTTGTTTTTATCCCATCCAAACCACTTAGGACTAGTTAATAATTCAAATGCCCAAGGAATAACTTCTTTTTTAAAATAATCGCCAACTGAAAAATTTCCTAACATTTCAAATAAAGTTTGATGGCGAGCAGTTTTACCTACGTTTTCAATATCATTAGTTCGAATGCTCTTTTGAGAACTTGTCATTCGGGGATTTTCTGGTGCAACAGATCCGTCAAAATATTTTTTCATTGTTGCAACTCCAGAATTAATCCAAAGCAAAGTTGGATCATCTTTGGGTACTAACGAAGCACTTGGTTCAATTTTATGTCCTTTTTCTTGAAAAAAATCAAGAAACATTTGTCTGATTTGACCACTAGTTAATTGTTTCATAATAATTGTCCTCCATAAAATAAAAAACACCATTGCTAACAAAGACGCCGGGACGCGGTACCACTTTGTTTGCAACGATGTTTGTCGTTTACCTCTTTAGTCCTTATAACGCGGGAAGCCGTAACAAATCTGAGAGGAGCACTTTCATAGCTTTTGATTGGTTAATCTCATCATATAACCATTTCTGTATTCAAAAGGATAATTAGTATATCTCTCAACTAAAATTATATATAGAATTATCGAACGTGTCAATCAACGGTAACGTTGTGAACTACGCTTCTTTTGTTTCTTCTTAGAACGAATCTGATTTCTAAGCTCAATCTTATGTTTCTTTTCATCTTTCATTTTAATTGCACGTTTAATTTTCTTTTTATAACCAGGTTTTACATTTTTCTTTTTCTTATTAATCATTCCAAGTGTAGAACCATCAAGTTTATCATGGTGACCACGATAATTAGCTCGGCGTTTACGATCATAAGAATCAACAATCTCATCATTTTTAATTTCTTTGGGCTTAAACTTAATTCCCATTTTTTCTAATTCTGATACTTTATCTTCTTCATCGGGACCATAAAGAGTAATAGCCGTTCCTTCCATACCATTTCTACCCGTTCTGCCAACTCGATGAACAAAATATTCTGGATCAGATGGCATATCATCGTTAATAACCTGAGAAATTCCTTCGATATCAATCCCTCGAGCCGCCAAATCAGATGCTACCACAAATTGATAATCCAAATTTTGAATCTGCTTCATAACACGTTTTCTAACACGTGGCTGCATGCCACCATGAATCTTAGCTACTTTCAACCCTTGGACTTGTAAGTACTCTTGAATTTCATCAACTCTCTCACGGGTGTTTGCAAAAATTAAAACTAAATATGGATTTCCCATAGTTAAAAGTTTATAAATTAAACTATTTTTATCTTGGCCTTTGGTAGAAATCAACCAATTATCAACATCTTGATTAATTACTGAAGCAGTTGGAATATCATTTAAAACAGGATTTTTCATATATTTCTTTAAAAATGGCTTTAATTTTGGTGGAATTGTTGCAGAAAAAACCATCATTTGTAAATCTTTGGACATTCCTGCAGCAATTTTATCAACTACATCTAAAAAACCTAAATCAAGCGTCATATCAGCTTCATCAATCACTAGCTTATTAGCAGTATTAATGTCTAAATGATTACCCTTTGTTAGGTCTAAAATTCGACCTGGAGTTCCAATTACAATCTGTGGTTGCTCTCGTTCTAATTTTTCAATTTGTCGTTCTTTATCAGTTCCACCAACATAATTAGCAATATGAATTGTTTCAGGACTAAATCTAACAAGTTGTTTTACATTATCATAAATTTGATAGGCCAATTCTCGACTAGGAGTTGTAATTACAATCTGTGTTTTTTCATTTTTGGGATCAAGTTGATCTAAAAGTGGCAATAAAAACGCATGGGTCTTACCACTACCTGTTGCTGATTTTCCAATCACACTTTTACCGTGCTTAATCGTTGGAATAACTTTAGATTGGATGGGAGTAGGATTTTCAAAACCTAAATCTTTAATTGCATCGTTAATAAATGGTTGAAAATGATAATCTTTAAATGAAGCACTCATATTTATTTCCTTTTCTCTACATATTCTTTTGTTAATTCGTCAAGTTGATTAACAACTTGTTTTATTTCAATATCATCTTTAGCAACTGCACCACTTGCAAGCGGATGCCCGCCACCACCGTGTTCTTTAGCTAATTCGTTAATTGCTGGACCTTTAGAACGTAATCTAATTCGATAACTTTCATCTTTTTGTTGTACAAAAATGGCCCAATCAACAACTGATCCAATATTACCTGGTAAAGGAACCATTGCTGAAGTACTATCGTCACCCAAATGTAAGTCTTCCACAAGCTTATTTGTCAAAATGACGTGTGCAGAACCGCTTTCTGAAATTTCAAGATTTTGATAAATATAGGCAGCTAAATGAGAAAGTGGAATGTCAATTTCATCTTCTTTTTCAGCAATAATATTCGTTGAAAAATCATATTGAGCTAAGTTACTAGCAACCAAAAACGTATGACTAGTAGTTGCTGGATATTTAAATCTACCTGTATCACCGACAATTCCTGCATACAATAATCTAGCAGAATTATCAGACATTTTCAGAGCTTCATTAGCATCATAAAGATCATAAATCATTTCAGAAACACTAGAAGCCTCTGTATTGACCCACATTAAATCGCCAAATTGATCGTCATTAGGATGGTGATCAATTTTAATCAAATATTTACCAGTATTATACCGATTGTCATCAACACGGGGCTGGTTTGCTGTATCAACTGCAATCACTAGTGCATTTTGATATACATCATCAGAAATTTCGTCTGTTTTTCCAAGCCAATCAAAACCTTTGTATTGCTTTCCAACACAATAAATCTTTTTTTCTGGAAAAGTTGCTTTAATAATTCCTGCTAATCCCATTTGTGAACCAATCGCATCTGGATCAGGATGCTGATGCCTATGAATGATAATCGTATCGTATTGATTTATTTTTTCGTAAATTTCTTGTTTAATATTCATTTTCTACCCCTATATAAAACATTTAATACTCAAGTATAACCTTTATTATAATATATTAAAAGACTTGTTTTGGATATAAAGGTAGATTAACGTTTTGAAACCCAATATCAGAAAGATTCGTTAAAGTGATACCTAGTAAACGAATCCCACGACTTGCAGAGGGCATTAATTCAAAGATATCCATCGCCTTTTCATATAAAAAAGTGGCATCATTTTCAATAAAATCTTCGCTAGTAACTCGTCTGGTTAAAGTTGAAAAATCACTATAACGAACTTTTAAAACCAACGTTTTCCCATGTTTTTGATGATTTACAACCGTTTTATTAACTAATTTAGCTATCAACAATAGTTGTTCTTCAACTTCTTCGTTACTTTTTAATTCATGAATATAAGTACGTTCTTTTCCAATTGATTTTCTTTCTCTTTGATATTCAACCGGCCGATCATCAATCCCGCGAACACGTCGATATAAAACATACCCAAACTTTCCGAAGTTTTTAATTAATGACATCTCTGACATTCGAAACAAATCTGTACCGTCATTAATATTTAACTCCTGCATCTTTTTGACTGTCTTTTTTCCGACTCCCCGGTATTTTTCAATCTTAAGTTGCATAAGAAATTCATGGGCATCTTCAGTATCAATAACCGTTATTCCAACTGGTTTTCGATAATCTGAAGCTTCTTTAGCCAAGAACTTATTATATGAAATACCAGTTGAACAAGTTAATTTAGTTTTTTCCCATATTTCACTTTGAATTAAATGAGCTAATAACATTGGATTTTCAATATTTTTCTTATTTTGCGTTATATCTAAATACGCCTCATCCAATGCTACTGTCTCAATTTTGTCAGTATATTCATGAAATATTTCATGAATTTGATCAGAAATACCTCGATATAATTCGAAATCAGGAGTCTTAAACACCGCTTCAGAGCATAAATCTAAAGCTTTACTGGCAGGCATTGCAGAATGAATCCCAAATTGTCGAGCAACATAATTAGCTGTAGTAACTACTCCTCGTCCTCCAGTAGTACGTGGATCTTTTGCAATTACTAAAGGCTGGTTAATAAATTCTGGGTGGTTTATTTGTTCAATCGAAGCAAAAAAGGCATCCATATCAACATGAAGGATTTTTCGTGAACTATTAACTTTAAGATACTCGTCATTCATTAAAAAGACACCACACTTTAGAACGTACGTTCTTTTGCTTGTAATAAAAAAGTCTGGAATCCAGACTTTTTTACTTATTATCATCTGATTTAGAATCATCAGCTTTAGTTGTTTCTTTTGCTTCAGAACTTGAACTAGCATTAGTTGCTGTAGGTTTATTAACGTTAGCAATTGCATTAAGATCGAATTCTAAATAAACACCATCGCAATCAAGTGTAACTGTGTTATTTGCACGGTCAATATCATCAACTACCCCATGAAGTCTACCAATGGTAATAACGTGATCACCTTTTTGCAAAGTCTTCAATGTTTCTTGATGTTTTTGTTGTTGTTTTTTTTGAGGTCTAATCATAAAGAAGTACATTAAACCAAATAAAACAATTAATACAATAATTCCACCGTATTGTGCCATTTTTTTCACCTCAATTTCATAATTACTTTATTTTACCAAATTTTATTATAAATATCTAGCAACGAGTTACCGTCGAGGATTTTCTTTGCCTAAATGTTGATAACCAGATTCTGTTACCATTCTACCGCGTGATGTTCTTTTCAAATAACCAATTTGCAATAAGTAAGGTTCATATACTTCTGAAATTGTTTCTGTTTCTTCACCAATATTTGCAGCAATCGTATTTAGACCAACAGGACCACCATTATAGTAGTCAATCATCGTTTCTAATAATTTTAAATCAGTTTGATCAAGTCCTTTACTATCAACACCTAAAGCTGATAGTGCTTGATTAACACTTTCAATATCAATTTCATTTTTATTAGAAACCTGAGCAAAATCACGTACTCGTTTTAAAAGTCGATTAGCAATCCGTGGTGTTCCACGCGAGCGTAAAGAAATTTCATGTGCGCCTTCATCTTTTATTTTGGTATGAAAAATAGTCGCAGACCGCTTTACAATTGCTTCTAAATCTTGTGTGTTGTAATAATTCATATGTTCTACAATTCCAAACCGATTTCGAAAGGGAGCATCTAACAAACCAGCTCGAGTAGTTGCCCCAATCAAAGTAAACGGTGGTAAAGAAAAATGAACTGGATGAGCTGTAGGGCCTTGTCCTATCACAATATCAATATAAAAATCTTCCATGGCAGAATAAAGCATTTCTTCAACTACTTTTGGAAGACGATGAATTTCATCGATAAAAAGAATATCACCAGGTTCCAATTCATTTAATAAGGCTGCCAAATCACCACTTTTTTCAATTGCTGGACCACTAGTCGTTTTTAAATTAACACCCATTTCATGTGCAATTACAGTGGCCATGGTTGTTTTACCTAAACCCGGAGGACCAAATAGAAGCACATGATCCAAAGATTCTTCTCTTTGTTTAGCGGCTTCAATATAAATATTTAAAGATTTTTTTATTTTATTTTGTCCAATATATTGAGAAAAATTTTGGGGGCGCAGCGACTGCTCAAATGATCGTTCATCATTCTCAGTTTCTTGGGAAATAATCCGATTATCATCCAATGATATCACCACCTTATTTAGTTAACATTTTAAGTCCAACACTAATATACTGGTCAGTAGAATAATCGCTAGTTATTTCTAACAATTTAGGTTTGATTTTATCAACTGCCTTTTCTTTAAATCCTAAAGCCTTTAAGGCACTCAAAGCATCTATAATTTTATCATTATCTGTTTCTGTTTTGATTTCTTTAGACTCTAGTAAGGAATTTCCCATAGTTTTATTAATTTTATCTTTTAAATCTAAAATAATTTGTTGTGCCGTTTTTTTACCAATCCCAGGAAATTTCGTTAAAAAACTAACATTTTCAGTTCGAATGGCATTAATTAAACCACTATTATCATTTCCAGCCATAATTGCCAAAGCACTTTTGGCACCAATCCCTGATACATTTAATAATTGCTCAAATAAGTATTTATCCTCTAATGTAGCAAACCCATATAAAGAAATATCAGTATCAGAAACATTTTGATGAATATAAACCGTTTTAACTTCATCCCTATCAGTTTCAAAATGATAAGGATTAGCGACATACACTAGATAACCAATCTGATTAGTTTCCACCACAATATATTTTGGAGTAATTGATGTTATCTTGCCTTTTAAATACTCAAACATAAAAAACCATCCATTCGTTTAAAATTCCCAACTATTAGTATCATGGGGGTCTTGAATTCTTTTGAACATTGTCTGTAAATCACTAGGATTGAAATGGACTAAAACTGGACGTCCATGAGGGCAATTAAAAGGATTTTCACATTTTTGCAAATTTTCTAACAATCCTTTTGCTTGTTGTTCATTCAAATGATGATTGGCTTTAATTGCCTGTTTACAACTCATCATAATAGCAGCCTTTTCGCGATATTCCGCTGTACTTAATTTTCGGTTAGTTAAGACCCAATCAATCATTTCTCGAATTGTTTTTTCTTCCTGTCCTTTTTCAAACCAAGTTGGGTGCTGACGAACTACAAAACTATTTTCTCCAAATGATTCTAAGTTAATTCCTACTGAAGCCAAAAGTTCAAAGTTGTTTTTGATTTCCAAAGCATCACTAGCAGGATAATCTAACACAATTGGAACTAACAAGTTCTGTTCATCACTTTCAATCATGCCAACTTGTTTTCGTAACTGCTCATAGTTAATTCTTTCCTGAGCAGCATGCTGATCAATAATATACATCCCGTCTTCAGATTCAGCAATTAGATAAGTGCCATGAACTTGCCCAATATAGCGAAGCTTAGGAAAACGAACATTATCATGATTTTCTTTCGCCTTTTCTGTACCAAATGGTCCTTCTACTCGTTCTCGACTATAACGATTTTTAAAATCGATGACTGCCTCAGAATTTAAATCATTTTTAGTTAAGATGACAGCGGGCTGATGGCTTTGAAAATTATTATTTTCAATTTTAGTCGTTTTTTTAAACTTTAATGAATCTTGACTTTTTTCAATAACAATATTTCTTGTTTGGGATTTCTGATCATCCAAGTCATCAAAATTCAAAGCCACTTCCATACTATTATGTTCCGAGACACCACGTTTCAATGTTTTATTTTCCATTGCATCCGGAATTAAATTTTCTTTCGCCAAAAACGAATAAATTGATTTTGCAATAAAATCACTCAATTCCCTACTATTTGACAATCTAATTTCCTGTTTCGTTGGATGGACATTTACATCAATTAAACTCGGACTCATTTCAATCTTAATAACCGAAATTGGAAATCGACCAACCATCAGCTTTGATCCATATCCCTCAATAATTGCATGATTCAAAGTAAAATCCTTCACAAATCGGCCGTTAATAATTATTGAAATATATTTACGACTAGCTCGAGTTAAGTCTGGCAAACTGGTATATCCCGTGAGACTAAAATTTTCATTTTCGTTTTTAATCTCAAGCATTTTTTTCATAGTTTGATTACCATAAATTCCAGCAATCACCTGTAATAAATTATTTCGACCGGAAGTTCTCAATATTTCTTTACCGTTATGCGTTAATGAAATTGCTATTTCAGGATGACTCAATGCTAGTCGATTAACAACATCAGTGATTTTACTAAGTTCCGTACTAGCTGATTTCAAATATCTTAACCGATGTGGAGTGTTAAAAAACAAATCTTTAACTTCAACTGAAGTTCCTCGTCTCAATTCAGCTGGCATCTGCTTGATGATTTCCCCACCATAAACTTGAATTTCACTTCCATGTTGTTTTCCATCAGAAGTTTTCATTGCAACATTAGAAATTGCAGCAATACTTGGAAGAGCTTCACCACGAAATCCCAGTGAATGAATATCGAATAAATCATTTTGAGAACTTATTTTACTAGTTGCAAAACGCTTAAATGCTAATTTAACCTGGTCAGGTGCAATTCCGCTTCCATTATCTACAATTTTAATTCCTTTTAAACCAGATTCATTAATTTCGATATCTATCCTAGAACTACCAGCATCAATTGAATTTTCAACTAGTTCTTTTACAACTGATGCTGGCCTCTCAATTACTTCTCCAGCTGAAATCTGATCGGATAAAATACTCGATAATTCATGAATCTTTGCCATTACTTTCACCCCAATTCTAATTTTTATTTAGAGCCTGTTTCCATTTATAAACTAAATTCATAATTTCTATAGGACTTTTCCCCATTAAATCAGTTTTATTAATCTCATCAATTATTTCCTGAGTTTTAGCATTAACTTTATTTTCTGATTGATTTGGAATTTCTACTTTGAAAAGTTCCATTTGTTGCTCTCCATTTGAAGAATGTTCAGTAGTTTCCGGTGTTACATTTAGGTTGTCTGAACGTTTTTTTGTTTCAGAATTTTCTAAATCTGTTAAAACTGTCTGAGCCCTTTTTAATAAATCATCTGGTAAACCAGCCAACTTAGCAACATTAATACCATAAGACTTATCTGCAGGACCAGACAATATTTTGTGCAAAAACACTAATTGTCCTTCTTTTTCAACTGCTCCCACATGAATATTTTTTAACTGAGTTAAATTTTGTGCTAAATCAGTCAATTCATGATAATGAGTTGAAAATAAAGTTTTAGCATGAACATCGTTATGAATATATTCAATAATTGCCTGTGCTAATGCCATCCCATCATAAGTTGACGTTCCACGACCTAATTCATCAAAAAGGATTAAACTATCTGGAGTCGCATTTTGGATAGCTTGATTAGCCTCTTTCATTTCAACCATAAACGTACTTTTACCAGAAATTAAATCATCCGCAGCTCCAATGCGCGTAAAAATTTGATCAAAAATTGGCATTTCAGCTTTTTCAGCAGGAACAAAGCAACCAATTTGAGCAAGAATAACTGTTAATGCTAACTGCCGCATATAAGTACTTTTCCCTGACATATTTGGTCCAGTAATTAATAAAATACCAGTATTGGGGTCCATATCAACATCGTTTGGTACATAAGATTGGGTCTTCATTACTTCTTCAACTACCGGATGTCTACCATTTGTAATATGCAATTGATGCTTTTGATTAAAGTTTGGTTTTACAAACTGCTGCTTTTCACTAATCATCGCAAAACTTTGTAAAACATCTAAACTAGAAATCCCACTTGCAAGTTTTTGTACTCGTGGAATTTGCTTTTGAATTTCATTCCGAATCTTAGTAAAAATATTATATTCTAAACTACGAGATTTTTCCTGTGCTTCTAAAATCAATGATTCTTTTGCTTTTAATTCGGGTGTAGTAAATCGTTCAGCGTTTGTCAATGTTTGTACTCGCTCATAACGTTGATCATCTATTTTACTTAAGTTTCCCTTTGAAATTTCAATGAAATAACCAAAAACACGATTATACTTAATCTTTAGATTATTAATTCCAGTTGCTTGACGCTCACGCGTCTCTAAATCAGCTAACCATTGCTTTCCGTTTTGCATCGCATCACGATATTCATCAAGTTTCAAATCATATCCAGGTTTGATAATGCCACCATCTGTAACTGAAATTGGTGGTTCATTAACAATTGAATCATCAATCAGCTCTAAAACGTCATGAATATCATCAAGCTGTTGGTAAATATCATTAAATCCCGGCGTGTCAAGTTCATTTAAAACATGTTTAATCTTAGGTACTTGTTCTAAAGAAGATTTTAATTGGACAAGATCCCTTCCATTAACACCACCAAATGAAATTCGTCCTGCTAATCTTTCCAAATCATATACTTTAACTAACGCATCACGTAATTCATTTCTTTCATAATAATTATCAAGTAAAATTTCAACTAATCGCTGACGGTTTTCAATTGCATCTTTATTAATCAATGGTCGCTCTAACCATTGTTTCAGTTTGCGACCACCCATGGCAGTTTTAGTATCATCGATTACCCACAAAAGAGTTCCTGATTTTTTGCCAGTCCGGATATTTTTCATTAATTCTAAATTATATTGTGAATTATGATCAATTTTTAGAAATGAATTAGGTTCATATAACACTGCTGGTTGAATGTGCGAAAGACTTCTTTTTTGTGTTTCATTAACATATGATAATAATAATATTAATGAATTTTTTAAAATCACATTATCAACATTAGTAATAATGTCATAATCATCTAAATCTTGTGAAGATTGTTGAATAGAAACTAAAATCCCTCTCTTTTTCAAACTATCAGTTATTCCATTAGTAATCGTATCATCAACTACAACTTCTTTAGCATTAAGATTTATAACTTCGTTTAACACCATTTCAATCGAATCTAACAAACTAACTTTTAGTTCTCCAGTAGACAATTCAATATATGATAAACCATATTGAGAACTCATTTCATCATAAGTAAGCCCAATTAAATAATTGCTAACTTTTGCAGTTTCTGAATTATTATCAGTTTGGGTTCCAGGAGTAACTAATTGAATAACTTCCCGTTTAACCATGCCTTTAGCTGATTTAGGATCTTCAACTTGTTCACAAATTGCAACTTTATACCCTTTATCTATCAAAGTATCAATATAAGTTTGGGCTGATTGATGTGGAACACCACACATCGGGATGGGATTTTCGGCTTTTCGATTCCTAGCTGTCAACGTTAGTTCAAGCAGCTGCGAACCTTTAACTGCATCTTCGTTAAACAATTCATAAAAATCGCCAATTCGGTAAAATAAAAAAGCATCCGGATACTGATCTTTGATTTTTTGATACTGCTCCATCATTGCTGTATTCTTTTTTGCCATTTATCTCACTCTTTCAATTATACTTGCTGGTATGGATGGTCCTTGTTAATTAAAATGGTTTTCCCCTTTTTGGCATGTCCATCTTTTTTATCAATATCAATTAAACATCCAGATAAAATACCATTGCCTTTTGTTTCAACTTCAAATCGATTAGGTCGTGAAGTTAAAAATTTCTTAATAACCGGCTGATAAGTCATTCCAATCACCCCATCATTAGGTCCAGTCATTCCTGCATCCGTTAAAAAAGCAGTTCCTTGTGGAAGAATTTGCATATCATTAGTTTGAACATGAGTGTGAGTGCCAACTATTGCAGAAACTCGACCATCAAGAAACATTGCCATCGCTTTTTTTTCACTCGTAGTTTCAGCATGCATATCAACAAAAATTATCTTAATATTTTCTTTTTTTAATTGCGTTACTAATTTGTCGACTATCGCAAAGGGATCGTCTGTTTCTTCCATAAATATTCTTCCTTGTAAATTAATAACCGCAACTTTCGTACCATTAATATTTAATTTACAGCATCCCTTACCTGGAACATCGTTGCCAGGATAATTCAAAGGACGAATTAATTTATCTGTATCATTAATAAAATCAAAAATCTCTTCATTGTTCCAAGCGTGATTGCCAAGCGTTACGACATCCGCACCATCTGTCATTAATTGTTTAAATAATTTTAAATTAATTCCACGACCTACTTTTGTTGCATTTTCACCATTTACAATAGTAACTTGGGGTTTTAAGTCATGTTTTAACAATGGTAAATACTCATTTACCATATGCATTCCCATTTCGCCTACTACGTCTCCTAAAAACAAAAATTCCATAATTTTCCGCCATTCTAGTTTACTTATAATATATTTTACCATGGATAAAATAAAATAAAAAAAGACCAGTTCTCAAACTGATCCTTTTCTATCATTTAGCATAATCGACAGAACGAACTTCTCTAATCACAGTTACTTTTGCATGACCAGGGTGGCTCATTTCTTTTTCAATTTTATCTTTAATTTCTCTTGCCAATACAATAGCTTGAGAATCAGAAATTTTGTCCGGTTGAGCAATTACTCGAATCTCACGCCCAGCTTGAACAGCGTAACTCTTTTCAACTTCATCAAAACTATTGCTAATAGCTTCTAGTTTTTCTAAACGATGAACGAAGCTCTCCAGCGAATCACTTTTAGCACCAGGTCTAGCAATTGATATGCGGTCTGCAACTTCAACTAACTCAGCAACCATACTATGTGGTTCACTTCCAGGTTCTCCTAAACGAATCGCGTCAATTACTACAGGATCTTCACCATATTTTTTGGCGATATCGATTCCTGCATCTACATATGATTCATCAGCTCCACTTGTAGAAGCTTTTCCAATTTCGTGCAATAAACCTGCGCGCTTTGCTAATGTAACATCTTCACCTAACTCGGCTGCAAAAACTCCAGCCAACTTAGCAACTTGAATTGACCGTGATAAAACATTTTGACCATAAGAAATTTTATATTTCAACTGACCAATCAATCTAATTAAATCTGGATTCATAGAATGAATCCCTAAATCAAAAATTACATTTTCTCCAGTTTCTTGAATCTGTTGTTTGAGTTCTTTCTTACTTTTCTCAACCATTTCTTCAATTCGAGCTGGATGAATTCTGCCATCCTTGATTAATTTTTCAAGTGCCATCTTGGCAATCTCGCGTCTGATTGGATTAAAGCCACTTAAAACTACTGCATTAGGAGTATCATCAATAATCAGATCAATTCCTGTTAAAGTTTCAAAAGTTCTAATATTCCGACCTTCACGTCCAATGATTCTTCCTTTCATATCGTCATTAGGTAAGGTTACAACAGACACGGTAGTTTCTGAAACGATATCAGCCATGCTTTGTTGTAATGCTTCCACAATCAAGTTTTTAGCATCACGAACAGAAGTTTTTTTCGCTGATTCGTAATTTTGTTTAATCATTTGTGCTCTAACATCAGCTAATGATTTTTTCGTTTCATCAATTACTAAGTCACGAGCTTCTTCTTGAGTTAGTGAAGCAACTCTAGTGACTTCTTCTTGCCGTTTTGCGATAAGTGCATCTGCATCTTGCTGCTTTTTAATTAGCCCTTTTTTCTCATTACTAAGCTTTTCTTCTTGTTGATTTAAATTATTATCACGCTTTTCAAAAGAACGATCTTTACGATCTAATGCTTCCTCACGCTTTAATAAATAATCTTCTTGACGTTGAATGTCAGCACGACGCTTTTTTAACCCTTTTTCAACTTTGGAACGGTATGCATTACCTTTTTCCTTTGCTTTTAAAGTACTAGCTTTAAATTCGCTTTGTGCTTGCTTCTTCGCATCAGCAAGAATGTCATTAGCATTCTTATGAGCGGCATCTAATTTCTTTTCAACCGTTCGTTTATGAGTATATTGACCAAGTAAAAATCCAACAATTATAGCGATAGCGGCGCATCCAATAATAGCCAAAAGCATCATTTTTCCTCCGTATCACTTAATCACGGTTTCCTAATAATTTAACATTAAAAGAAAACTACTTATTAAGTTTAATGTTAAAAAAATAGGGTGTCAACCAACTATAACTAAAAAAGAAATAACAAAAGTTATTTCTTTCAAAAACTATTTAAAATTATCATAAATCATTTTAAAACCAGTTTTGGTAGCGTAGTCACGAACTTCATTCCGGGCTTTGGCAAAGTTAACGCTTTTAGTCAAAACTTCTCCATCTGGCAAGGATAACCCAATCCAAAAGAAACCAGCAGGATGGCCTTCTAATTCATCAGGTCCAGCTACTCCAGTAAACGATACTGCAATATCAGTTTTCATTTTGCTTTGAGCATTTTGAGACATATAAGTTGCAGTCTCTTTAGAAACTACTCCATACTTGTTAACAATTTCAGTCGGAATTTCTAACATTTGCTCTTTAGCCGTTGCTGAATAAGTTACAAATCCGCCAGGAAATACTTCAGAAGCACCTGAAATATTACCAATTCGACTTTGAAACATCCCACTAGTAAGTGATTCTGCCGCAGTAATGGATAAATGCTTCTCTTTCAGTAAATTTACAACAACTTTTGCAAGTGAATTATCGTCACCCCAGCCATAGAAATATTGTCCCACGATTTCCATGACTTTTTTTACCATCTCATCAATTAAAGAATTAACATCCTGTTCTGTCTTTTCACTCCCAGTAATTCTCAAAGTAACTTCATTTCGTTTAGCATAAGTTGCAAGGGTAGGATTAGTTTGCTTGTCAATTAATGGTTTTAAATCTTTTTCTAATTCTGTTTCACCAATTCCAAAAAATCGCATTACTTTAGAATCAATTACTGCATTTCCATGAGTAAGTTTAGCAAGAATTGGAAGTGCGTATTTATTAAACATAAATTGCATTTCTACAGGAGGTCCTGGGAGTACCAAGTAATCACAATTAGGAGTTTTTAAAAACATCCCCACAGCAAATCCTTTTTCATTCGGAAGCACAGTCGATCCTTCAATATATTTAGCCATAATATCAGCATTTGCCGGTTTACCTAATTCATAAGATTGGTAAAATTGGTTGATTTTTGTCAGTGCTTTTTCATCAGTTGTAAGATTCAATCCAAGATGTTTTGCCAAAACAAGCTTAGTAATATCATCCTCAGTTGGACCTAAACCACCAGTTAAAACAACTAAACTACTTCTTCCTTCTGCTAATGAAATTGTTTCTTCAAGCCGTTCATAATTATCACCAACAGTATCTTGAAAGTACACATCCACTCCTAGATTAGCAAGATTACGCGCGACAAAGGGTGCACTAGTATCGACAATTTCACCCAATAAAATTTCAGTTCCTACAGTTATAATTTCAGCATTCATATAGTTTCCTCCCATTACATTATTAATTAAAATGAATCAGCAAAAACCTTTCTATTTTTCACAAAATATTCGATTCCTGAATAAACCGCTGCAATTAATGCAATATACAAACAAATCTGTCCAACTGGAATATCAAAATTAGCAAAAAATACGTTGTTTAATAATAAAATAATAATTGAAATCATTTCAAAAAATGTTTTGATTTTACCAGACCAAGCAGCTGCAACCACTTCACCATCATTTTGAACAATAATCAATCTTAAACCTGTCACTGCTAATTCTCGACAAACAATAATAGCTGCAATCCAAGCTGCAACATTATTAGAGCCAATCCCTACTAACATAATAAATGCTGTCATAACAATCATTTTATCTGCTAAAGGATCTGCAAATTTACCAAAGTTTGTTACTAAATGTTGTTTTCGTGCAATTTGTCCATCCAAAAAATCAGTTAATGCAGCAATAATAAAAACAATTGCCGCTAATATTTGGGCAACTGGAATCATAGTTCCTAACACCATCACATTTCCCATTTCCCAAGGAACTGCTAATAAAAGTAAGAAAACTGGTATTAAAATAATTCTAAACATTGTTAATTTATTTGGTAAATTCATTTGTTTTCCTCCAATACATAACCAAATAACGACCTGTCATTAAAGTAAACAGATCGTTACATTTTTATTTAGTAAATTTAAGATTCATATCTCTTTGTTGTGCATCTTGTCCTTGTGCTTGGGCAGGCAAAGTAATTTGTTTATCATTCAATTTAACACTTGAAACTGGAGCATTTGTCATATGAATATTAACATCTGTAGTATTAGCAGGAATATCTACTGTATGTCCGGCATTAACATCTAAATCTCCCTGCCAAACTTGATTACCATTTATTTTAACTATTGTATTAGCTTTTTGTGACGCACCTAAATCAAGTTTTGAAGTAGTTTTACCAGTTTTAACTGTAAAATCGGATGTACTTCCTTTAACTGGAGTTATTTCAGTTTTATCATTGCTCTTAGAATCTTTTTTGGACTTATTATCATTAGATTTTTTCTTAGTATCATCATTCGAAACTGTAACCTTTGAATTTGTAGGAGCAGAACTGCTACTATCCTTTTGCGTTTTACTAATTGATATCCAAACAACAGCTACTACAACTATTAAAATTACTAAAAGACCTAATAATGGCAAGTATTTTCGTTTGTTCAAATTTTTTTCACGATCTTTAACTGAAGGAGTAACTACTCGCGATGGTCGTGGAGTCGATTGGCTTGTACTTCTTTCATTTTTAACTGGTTCCATGTTTTTCTTTACTTCAGCCGGTTTAGACTTAGTTAAATTATAACTATCTATTAATTGTTCCCCATTTAAACCAACTGCATTAGCAAATTGACGGACAAATGCGCGAACATAAAATTTACCTGGTAACGAGTCAAAATCATTGTTTTCAATATCAACTAAATATTTCTTTTGAATTTTGGTCTTTTTTTGTAACCCGTCAATTGATAAACCCGCTTTGATACGAGCAGCTTTTAATTCACTGCCAATGCTTAATTTTTGATCTTTATTCTCATCAGTCATTATTACAACTCCGTTTTATTTATTTAATGTCAGTATATCACAAGAATTCATGTTACGAAATCCAGCCCTATTCAATGATATTAATTGTTTTACTACTACCAGCGAAAAATTTTTGAGCAAAATCAATCACTTCTGTAAAATTCATTTCACTAATCATATCTACTTCATCAAATAAGTTAGTATAGCCATTTAATTTATCTCCCATTTGATTAGCTGTTGCAGAAACTGAATTCATCATGGAAATATGTTCACCAATTTCTTCATTTTTAATCAATTCAAATTGATTAAAAATTAACTCAGGATTATTTAAAACACGTTTGATTTCTATCATGATTTGTTGATAAAATTTTTCTGGTTCATTTGTATCAGAAGCAAAAATGATAAACTGATATCCAGCTTCCATATCGAAATCATAACCAAATGATTCGTTAATCACCTGATCACTATAAAGTCGTTGATAAATATCTGAATCCTCCGAAAAAATCATTTCTAAAAAGATTCCCATTGCCAATTCGTTTCTAGCAAACTGTTTTCCTGAAATTTGATTATAAGGGCCACGAATTCCCAATGCAACTTTAGGCGTTTCTAATTGCATTGATGTCTTATTAAATGAAATTGGTTTTGAAGCTTCAATTTGTTGATTAACTTCACTTTTTAGTTGGTTAACAACTTCCATATTACCTTTATTTGTTAAATTAAGTTCTTTTTCCTTTTGAGAAATAGAATTTATTACCTGTTTAACGTCAATATTCCCTACCAACACAAAATTAAGATTAGCAGCTAGATAATATTGATAATATGTATTATACAAATCTGCTTCGCTAATTTTTGCAATAGAATCCACACTACCAGCTATGTCATTACTTAAGGGCGATTCCGGATATAAATTAGCAATTGTATCAAAATAAAGTCGTGAACTTGGTTCATCTTGATACATCAAAATTTCTTGATCAATAATTCCTTGTTCTTTAGCAATTTTTTTAGCATCAAAATATGGTTTTTGAACCAAATCGAATAAAACATCAATATTTTCTTGAATTTTATCAGTTGCTGAAAATAAATAGCTAGTTTGATTAAAACTTGTAAAAGCATTATTTTCAGAACCATATTTTGCAAAAATATTACTAATGTCATAATTCTTTTTGTCAAACATCTTGTGTTCTAAAAAATGTGCAATTCCAGCAGGTACTTGAATATCTTTATCATTATGTCTAATTAAATTATTAATTGAACCAAAATCAACTGTTAAAATCCCATAAGCTGAATTAAAGGAAGGTTTAGGATTAATAATAACTTTCATTCCGTTATCAAGAACTTCATCATATACTGTTTCATTAACTCTCGAATAAAAATTTTTATGCATTATTTTCACCTTTTAAGAAAAAAACTGCTTTCAATTTTAACAATTTTGCTACTTTTGCAATATCTTTTTTGCTAACCTTCTTAATATTATCAATCCAGTCACCTTTATTAATTGATTGATGTAAAATTGATTCAATAAAAATATTGTTTAAAATTTGTCGATCACTATCAAATTTAGTTAAATAATCAGATATCATTAACAATTTAACATTTTCTAGTAGGTCATCAGAATATTTCATTTGAATAATTAATTCTATTTGTTTAGCAATCATCTTTCTTACCAGAAGATAGTTTTCTCCATCAATCCCACTCTGAATCGTTAAATAACCTAGCGTAGATTTATAACTACTATTAATGTAATATGCAAGACTTTGTTTTTCTCGAATATTAGTGAACATTAGTGATAATGGCGAACCACCTAAAATCGCATTCATAATTAAAGCAGCATAATAATCATGACTTTTTATTGATACCGGTATTTCATAGGCTAAATTTAAAATTGATTGCTGTTGTTGTACAACTTCTGTTCTCTCTCTTACTTTAGAACTACTTTGCAGATTAACGACTAAATTTTTCACTGTTTTTCGAGGTTTAAAATCAAGTTGTTGTTGAATTTTTTTAAGTTGTGAACTAGATACATCTCCTAAAACAGATACAAAAATTTCGTCATGATCCAACATCCAACGATAATAATCAGCAGTCTCCTTACTGTTAATTTCTTTAAGCTTATGTACATCTCCAAAAATTGAATTAGAATTTTGTGGCTTATCTGCAAAATACAATTTGCTTAATTCCTTAGCGGCATAGTACTTTTTATTATCATCTAAATTCTGTAGGTAATTAATTAAATTTTGTTGGTGTAGTTTAAATATTTGTTTCGGATATTGATTGGTTTCAAAATATGGATTAAAAATCATTTCATGCAAAAATTCAGTGATTTGTTGAATCAAATCAGCATTGTTTGGCAAATACTCATCATTTACGAAGCTAATTAATATTCGCAAAACAGCCATTTCTCCAATTTTAAAAACATTTGTTCCAAATTGTGCCCCATACATTTTTGCTAATTTTTGAGCAACTTTTAATTTTGAATTATATTTATTACTATAATTTTCAATCATTTCTGCAACCATGGTTCGTTTCTCTAAGTTATTATCACTAAGTGGTTCTACAAAATCAATTGTAATTACAATACTTTTAAATTTTTCGCTTTTTTTGTAGTTAAAATGAACCCCATCTTTTGATTTCACTTCCATACTTCATAAACCCCCCAAAATAAAAAAATTCCTTAGATTTAATTCTAAGGAACTAATATTTATTTACTTAAATATTTGTTTAAGTTTTGTCCAGAATCCTTCTTTTTTCGGTTTTATTAACATTAATGGAACCGTTTCTCCTAGTAACCGACGTGCAATATTTCGGTATCCTTCAGAGGCTGGATTATCAGGATCTAAAACAATTGGTTCGCCATGATTAGAAGTTGAAATAACTTTATCATCATCGATTACAATTCCAAGTAATTTGATTCCTAAATGGTGAGTGATTTCATCAACATCCATTACATCCCCATTATCCATCATGTTAGGACGAATTCGATTAATCACTAATCGAGGCGCTTCTTTCATAGGATGCTTTTCCAATAATCCTACTACTCGATCAGCATCTCTAACCGCAGAAATTTCTGGAGTAGTAACGATAATAGCACTATCAGCACCAACGACTGCATTAAGGAATCCTTGTTCAATCCCTGCAGGACAATCAATTAAAACAAAATCAAATTTTGGTTTTAATTCATCAACAATTTTTTTAACTTGTTCTTCAGTCAAAGCAGTTTTATCAGTATTTTGGGCTGCTGGTAACAAATAGAAATTATCATCAAATCTTTTATCTTTTACCAAGGCTTTAACTAATGGAACTTTCCCTTTAGCAACATCTACAATATCGTACATAATCCGATTATCTAGTCCTAGAACAACATCAAGGTTTCTAAGTCCGATATCTAAATCCATTAGGCAAACTTTTTTACCCATCAAAGCCAATGCAGTCCCAATATTTGCTGAAGTGGTTGTTTTACCTACTCCACCTTTACCAGAAGTAATTACGATTGCTTCACCCATTATTACATTCCCCCAATTCTACTAAAGAATTTTGGACTAATTTCTTTTATATTATCCAAATTACTATAAGTAATACTATGTAAATCATTCACATAAAGAACTGTTCTTACATCGTCAGCAATTTCATCATGTTTGTCTGCAATAATTTCAATTTGTTCGCCAATTCTAACTTGTTGAGCATTATGAAAATTACCAATTGCCAATTTACTTTCGTCTACTGGAAAGCCAACTTGAATAATTCCTTCAACATCACCCATACAAAACAGATTTCCATTTGTAACTAGTTTACCACCTTCGTGGATTTTTCCTAAAAATAAAACATCACCTTTGACGCGTAAATCCTGTCCATTACGAATAATTTGATCAACAATTGTTACACGATTTTCATCTCTAAGATGATAAGCCTCATCATTAGACATTACATCTGCACTGAATCCATTAATGGTTAAATTATGGTATTTTTTTACAATCTCACGTAATACTTGTTTTTGAGTTACGGATAATGCTCGGTTTCCAGTCAGAATATCAAAAGACATCCTTTTTTTTTCATCATAATCTTTACCGTTTATTAAATGGTTTAAAAGACCTTCAAATTCATTTTCTATATCCTCAAAACTGCCAGAATCATCCAAAATAATCTGAAAACCGTTTTGAGTTCCCTTTAATACAACACTTTTCATATTTCATTCAGCTCCTATTGTCTATAATGATCAAACAATAAATTAACTGGATAATAAAGTACCAAAAAGATAATTAAATTCAGTAATAATGTCGGACCAAATGCAAATGCCATAAAATGTATCCCAGAAAAATATACAAGATGTCCCATTCTGCCGCCTGCATACCCTAATACTAACACAATAATTATATCAATTAGATAAATCATAGTTGAACTAACAATGTTTTCATCAACATATTTAAGAATCAATCTTGTGATATAAACCACTAGAGGAAAGATAAACATAAAAATACCAATGACTCCAATATAATAAGAATCATATAAAGCACCAATTCCAAACGACCACCAATATATATGAAGATTGTCATCTTGATGTGTAAATAAAACCGTATAAACAAGCCATAGAACTACTAGGTAAGGAACCATTGGAAATTTTCCTGCTAGCTGGTAAGAGAAAATATGCATAATTGATCCCTCAAGGATAAAAGAAAGTAATAAACCAATTGGGAACAATAATTGATATTTTGATTTTTTAAACATAATAAAGCACCTACTAATCCTTACCGACTACAGTAACGACATCAATGTTTCTAGTGTCAGCAGCTGGCTTAATATTAATTTGTTCCGAAATCCCATTGGCAGTACCAGAAACTCCAGTAACCGTACCAACAAATAGCCCCTGAGGTGTCACTCCACCTAGTCCACTTGTCATAACTTTAGATCCACGTTTTATTTTACCTTTAGAAGTCAAACTTCCCATTTCCAATTCATTTTTCGCATTATTATAACCAGAAATTAATCCACTAACTGGTGTCTTCTTATCATCAACTTGGACAGCAAAACTACTAGCCGAGTCTCCACTATCAGTAATAAGTTCTACTTTACTGTTAGTTTTATTAACCTCACTAATCCGACCTACTAATCCCTTATTAACAATTACAGACATATTTTTTTTAATGCCAGCCATTGATCCTTTGTTAATAATTAATTGTTGTTGCCAATTGGATGGGGTTCTAGACATTACAGCAGCATTTACTTTTGTATATCCAGTTAATGTTTTATTCAAATCTAATTGTTGTTTGAGTTGTTGATTTTCTTTATTTAAAGCATGATTACGAACATCGGTTGCTTGAACTTTTTGTACTTTTGACTTTAAATAATTATTTTCATGATAAGTATTAATTAAATCTTTTGTTGAACCAAATATTTTTTCGACACCATTAGCAGGGACACTAACAATTCGTTGACCCAAACCTGCCACATCATTCCCAATCATTTGAATAAATGTTGGTGTTCCTTTCTTATCACGAATAGCCGCAGTTCCACCAATTAAACCGATACTTAAAACCAAACAAATAACTAATATTACTAAGTTTCGGCTAGAAAAGATCTTGTGCATAAAAATCCCCCAATAAGTATTTAAAACAAATAAGCGGGTATGCCCGCTTATAAAAATTTATTTTTTCTTCATTACTTCGATACTTTTAAGTGATTCACCAGTTCCTTTTGCAACACAATCTAATGGATCTTGCGCAACTGAAACAGGAACCTTGGTTTCATCAGCAATGACATCAGATAAATTCTTTATCAATGCTCCACCACCGGTCAAAACAATCCCATGATCAACAACATCGGCAGATATTTCTGGAGAAGTAGCTTCTAAAGTTTCTTTAATTGCTGTAATGATTTCCATTAAATCTTCATGAATAGCAATTGCAATATCTTCAGCTGTAACTTCAATAGATTTTGGAAGACCGGTTAATAAATCACGTCCCCTAACCGTTTCACTACCCATTTCTTTAGACTTTTCAATCGAAGCTGATCCAAGCTTCATTTTAATATCTTCTGCAGTTGGAGTTCCAATCAGTAAATTATAATTTTTGCGAATATAAGACACAATTGCATCATTTAATTTGTCGCCGGCCATTCTAACTGAACGGGAGGAAACAATGCCCCCTAGGGAAATGGTGGCTACATCAGTAGTTCCACCACCAATATCAACTACCATACTACCAGTAGGATCCATAACAGGAAGTCCTGCACCAATTGCAGCTGCAAATGGTTCTTCAATCACATATGCATCACGTGCACCAGCTACTCTAGTAGCATCAATTACCGCTCTTTTTTCAACAGTAGTAATTCCACTTGGAACACAAACCATTACATATGGTTTTGCCCCATGATTTCCAAGTGATTTTTCAATATAGTATTTTAACATTGCAACAGTAGTATCATAATCAGCAATTACGCCATCTTGCATAGGGCGAATAACATCAATACTTGCTGGTGCTCTTCCAATCATCGCTTCAGCTTCATTACCAACTGCTACGATATCACCAGATTTAGTATTTTTAGCAACAACAGAAGGCTCGCGGAGTACAATTCCTTTACCGTCAACATAAACTAACGTGTTGGCAGTTCCTAAATCTACTCCAATATTTTTAGTTCCTAATCCAAACAAAATGTTCATCCCTTATCAATATTTATTTTAATTAATTTCAATTTAATACACTAAGTATACCATAATGAATGAAGTTTAAAACCAAGATTACTCTTCTGAATATTTTAATAATTAGTTATTTATTTAAATTTTGTTTTAACAAAAAGTTACGGACTTCTGAAATGAATAATAGTGATCCCGTAATTACTAATACACTATGTTTTTTGGATGATGATTCGATTTGGTTCGCAATAATTGCTTGTTTCCAATCTTTTATAAAATCAGCTCGATATTGATTATTATCGCTAAAATCAGCACTTAAACGAGTTCCATTTTGATTAAACCGAGTTAAGGTTAATTTAACATTAGATGTTTTTTGTACAATTTCAACCATTTTATCATATTGTTTGTCAGCAAAAATTGCCATTACTAAATAAATAGTATCGTAATTTAATTGCATTAGTGAATTCAAAAGTTGTGTTATTGCAGGAACGTTGTGGGCTCCATCAATGATAGTTACTGGTGAATTGCTAATTAATTCCATTCTGCCAATCCAATTTGTCAGCTTAATTCTGCTTTTAATGTTGCGTATAACGTCTTGTTTCTTAAAAGTTAAATGTTGTTCAACAAACACCCAAAAGGCTTCAATTGCAACAGCAGCATCTTCCATTTCAAAGTTTCCCAACATAGATGTTTCGATTTTAGAAATCACTAAACTATCATTTCTAAAATTAAATTTATTTTTATCAAGTTGCTTAAAATAAAAATTATCATTAATTTTATAAATTGGACTGTTAACTACTACCCCTCGTTGATAGATGATTGATTTAACTTCATCTGGAATAGCTCCTACGATTGTTGGAATTTTGCTCCGCATCATACCAACTTTATCATTTGCAATTAATTTAATGTTATTTCCAAGGATTTTCATATGATCCATGCCGATAGTAGTAATAATAGTCATTACAGCATTGTCATTTACGTTTGTAGAGTCACTTTGACCACCAATTCCTGCTTCAACCAAAGCAATATCAACATTTTTACTAGCAAAATAAAGATACATCATGGCAGTAATCAACTCAAACTCAGAAGGTCCCATTTCTGGTTTTTCTTTATCAATTTTATCTACTAACGGTTTAATCTTTTGGATTAATTTTACTAAATCTTCATTACTAATCGAATTGCCATTAATCCTAATTCTTTCATTAAAGTTAATCATAAATGGTGAAGTAAATTCACCCACTTGAAAATCAATTCCTTGAAATAGTTCATTAAGATAAGCTACTACTGATCCTTTTCCATTAGTTCCGACGATATGAATTACCTTTAAATCTTTTTGTGGATTCCCAAGTAGTTTTAATAATTGATTAATTCTTTTTTGAGTTGCTTCTTTTTTAATTCGCGGACGAGAATGAATATAGGCAAGAGCAGATTCATAGGTTTCAATCAAAATAGTTCCTTTCTAAAACAAGCCTAGCATTTCTGCTAGGCTTGTTTTAATTACTAATTTTTTTCATTTAAAGCAGCTTGAACATCAGCTAAACGCTTTTTAGAGGCAGCTAACTTATTCTTATTATCAATCTGTTTTTCTTTTTGTTCTTGTACAACTGCTTCAGGTGCATTATCTACAAACTTTTTATTAGCTAGTTTATGCTCAGCACGTTCTACTTCGGACTCAAATTTTTTAACTTCTTTTTCAAGTCGTTTAACTTCATCGTGCAAGTCAATTAATTCTGCTAACGGAATACTGATTTCTGCATCAGTAATCACTGAAGTCATTGCCAAATTAGGAAAATCAAGGTCGGCACCAATTTCTAGTTTATTAGGATGCCCAAATCGATCAATATATTCTCGATTATTTTCCAATACATTCTTTAAATCAAGATCATTAGTTTTAACCAAAATGTCAACTGGACTACCTAATGGTGCATTAGCCTCAGCTCGAATATTACGAACAGCTTTGATGGTTTCAATCAAGTGCCCCATATCCGACTCAGCTTGTTCATTAATAAAATCATCATGTGTTTCTGGGTACTTAGCCACTACTAATGATTCACCTACATGTGGCATTGATAACCAGATTTTTTCAGTTACAAATGGCATTACTGGATGTAAAAGTCGTAATACTTGATCAAGAACATATGCCAAAACATTTCTTGTATTTTGTTTAGCCTGCTCATCATCACCGGTTAATGTTTCTTTACTCATTTCAATATACCAATCACAAAAGTCATTCCAAATGAAATCATAAAGGTTACGATTAGCTTCACCAAAGTTGAACTTATCATAATTATCTTTAACATTTGCAATTGTCTTATTCAGTTTAGCTAGAATCCATTTATCAGCTAAATTCCAATCTTTTGCATTAGGTAATTGAGGCTCCTTCATATTACCCAAGTTCATAATTACATATCGGCTAGCATTCCAAATTTTATTTACAAACTTCCACGAAGAGTCCATTTTGTCATAGCTAAAACGTTCGTCTTGCCCAGGCGTAGTACCCGTAGAAAGTGACCAACGTAATGCATCGGCACCATATTTTTCAATCACATCCATCGGATCAATTCCGTTTCCAAGCGACTTACTCATTTTGCGTCCTTGTTCATCACGAATCAGACCATGTAATAAAACATTCTTAAATGGGCGACGACCAGTAAAATGCAAACTTTGGAAAATCATACGAGAAATCCAAAAAAAGACCAAATCATATCCGGTTACCATGGTTGAAGTTGGAAAGTAACGCTTAAAGTCTTCAGAATCAGTATCTGGCCATCCCATAGTAGTAAATGGCCATAATCCTGATGAAAACCAAGTATCTAATACATCTGGATCTTGTTCCCAATTTTCGGAATCTTTAGGATCAGTTTCACCAACATAAATTTTACCAGTCTTTTTGTTATACCAAGCTGGAATACGATGTCCCCACCATAATTGTCGTGAAATAACCCAGTCATGAACATCTTCCATCCATTGATTAAAAGTATGTTCAAACCGTTCTGGAACAAAGTTAACAGCATCATCAGTTTTTTGATTTTCCATTGCTTTTTTAGCTAATGGTTTCATTTTTACGAACCATTGAGTTGAAAGACGAGCTTCGACCTGAACTCCAGTCCGTTCGGAATGACCAACTGCGTGAACAATTGGATCAATTTTGATGATATCATCTGCTTGTTTTAAGTCTTCAACCATTGCTTTTCGTGCATCAAATCGATCCATACCTTCATATTTACCAGCATTTTCATTCATTGATGCATCTTCGTTCATAGTATTGATTTCAGCTAAATCATGTCGCTTACCAACTTTAAAATCATTAGGATCATGTGCTGGAGTGATTTTAACCATCCCAGTTCCAAATTGTTGATCAACATAATGATCTGCAATGATTGGGATTTTTCGGTTAACTAACGGTACAATTATTTCTTTTCCTACTAATTCCTTATATCTTTCATCGCTTGGATTAACTGCTACTGCAGTATCGCCAAACATTGTTTCTGGTCTAGTAGTAGCGATCTCAATGTAGTTTTTACCATTAAATTTCGTGTCATCAGCAAATTTATATTTAACATGATAAAAAGCACCTTTATCATCCTTATGCTCAACCTCAATATCAGAAAGTGCGGTTCTTGCTTGTGGATCCCAGTTAATAATATATTTTGCTCGATAAATTAAGCCTTGATTATAAAGATCAACGAAAACTTTTCGAACTGCCTTAGAAACATTATCGTCTAAAGTGAATGTTTCACGATCATAATCTAATGACAAACCTAATTTAGCCCATTGATCATGAATAGTATCAGCGAATTTGTCTTTCCATTCCCAAACTTGTTGAATAAACTTTTCTCGTCCTAAATCATAGCGGGAAATTCCTTTTTCACGCAACATTGCTTCAACTTTTGCTTGAGTTGCAATTCCAGCATGATCCATACCAGGAAGCCATAAAGTATCATAGCCTTCCATTCTTTTTTGTCTAATCAACATGTCTTGCAAGGTAGTATTCCAAGCATGACCAAGATGTAATTTACCAGTTACGTTTGGAGGAGGCAATACAATCGAATATGGCTTTGCTTTTTGATTACCACTAGGTTTGAAAACTCCTTCATTTAACCATTTCTGATACATCCCTTTTTCAACTTCTTGAGGATTGAATTTTGTTGACATTTCAATCTTTTCTTTCATCAGATTCACCTCTATTTTTATTTAAACAAAAAGCATCCATCCTAATTAATAGGACGAATGCTCGCGGTACCACCTAAATTGGATTATTAAAATAATCCCAACTTAAAACAAATAACGGTTTGAACCGTTCATAACTACTAAATTCATTATGACTGCTAACAAGTTACATTTTAAAAACAACTTAAGAAATTCCCACCAACATTCTCTCGCTTAAAAGTTAATTTATAAAACCTCTTGCTCAAAGCATTTAATTTAATCCAATAATACTTAATTTTATTCTATTAGTCAACTATTCAAATAGTTCTTTTATTTTTTCAATAACTTCTTTATATTTTGGCTGTCTAGCAACTTGTGGAACGATTTGTTCATAAACTATTTTCCCATCAGCATTAATTAAAAACACAGCACGTGCTAAATGTTTAATTTCTGGGATATAAAGTTTCATTGCTTCCCCAAATGATCCATCAAAATCAGACATAACTTCAAGATTATCCACTCCCTTAGCTGCACACCAATTCTTTTGGACTTCCAAATCATTATTTGAAATCGTTACAAATCTTACATTAGTAAATTCATCAGCCTTTTTATTAAACTTTTTAGTTTCAAGACTGCAAACTTCACTATCTAAATTAGGAACCGAACATAAGACCATTGGTTTTCCCAATAAATCTTTAGTATTTATTTTGTCACCAGCAGCATTTTCTACCGTAAATTCAGGTAATGTTTCACCAACTTGGGGTGGATTACCAAATAATTTAACTTTTTTAAAAAACATTTTAACTTCCATGATTAATTAACTCCTTTATTAAAGTAATTCCGCAAACACATCTTCTTGAGAATTCAAATAATTATCATCGACATTGATTTTAGAAATCTTGATTCCGTCTAAAGCTTCCTGCATTAACCCTTCAATGTCAATATTTTTCTCGTATTTACGTGTTTTTTCTAAATCAGGTTTAGTTTTGGGAGATGGTGGTGTAAAAATCGTACAACAATCTTCAAATGGCATTATTGATAAATCATAAGTATCAATATCTCTGGCAATTTTAATAATCTCCGTTTTATCTAATGATAACAACGGCCGTAAAACTGGCATAGTAGTTACATCGTTAATTGCACGCATGCTTTCCAAAGTTTGTGAGGCAACTTGTCCTAAAGATTCACCTGTAAAAACACCGTTACAATGTCTTTCAATCGTAATTGCAACTGCCAATCGCAACATCATTCTACGTTGGATTGTCATTAAATACCCTTCTGGGACCTTTTCTTTGATTTCTTCCTGAATTTTAGTGAATGGAACTTGAATAAAATCCAATGTCCCACTAAAAGCAGTTAATTTTGCCGTCAAATCTTTAGCCTTTGCCAATGCTTGTTCACTAGTATAAGGTGGACTGTAAAAATGAATCATATCTATTTTCACGCCACGTTTCATCGCCATATAAGCCGCCACTGGAGAATCAATTCCACCCGACAACATCATAGTAGCTCGTCCTCCAGTACCAACTGGAAGTCCAAGCGAACCAGAAATTGTTTTGCTTGATAAATAAATTCCAGTCAATCTAACATCAATTCGCAAATTGATATCTGGACGTTTCATTTCAACATCAATTCCATCAATTTTATCCAAAATATAACTACCTACTCCATCATCAATACCATAAGTATTAAGTGGATAGTTCTTATTCTGACGATTAGTAGATATTTTAAATGTATTTCCTGATTGATATTGTTCAGAAATCATTTGCAAAGCTGCCTCTTGGATTTCTTTTAATGATGCATCCTTAGATAATTTGACAACAGGAGAAAACGTTTCAATTCCAAAAACTTTACTTAAGGCATCTAAAATTGGTTGAGCATCTTGTCCGTTTAAAATAACATGTAATCGATCTCTTTGCGCTTTTACCTCAATGCCATCAAAACCAACTAAAACATTACGAATATTTTTACCTAATTGACGAATAAAATCTCTTCTATTTTTCCCTTTAGTTGATAATTCACCATATCTAACCATAATCTCATTATATTTCATTCTGTCACATCCTTTCACATTTTTTAATTTAACTTAAATGTTTAAACTTATCATAAAGTTTATCAAACACTTGGTTAAATTCATCAGCTTCAAAAAGTTGATTATGGTCTCCCAATGATACTCTTACAGCACTCTTGGAAATTTCATTTGGGATTCCCATGGCTGCGAGTGTTCCAGAGGTCTCATCTTTTTTAGAAGAACAAGCACTGGTAGTTGAAATGTAGATTCCTTCCTGTTCAAATGCATGCACAATAGTCTCACCTTTTACTCCCTCAATGGCAAAACACAAAACATGAGGAGCAAAATGATTATTTAAATCTGAAAATACATCAACTTTTTCATAATTACTAATATGATCATAAATTCGTTTTCGAATAGCCTGTTCTTCATTAATACTTTGATTTTCATGTTCTTTAATGATACGAATTGCCTTTGCCATTCCAGCAATAGCAGGTAAATTTTCAGTTCCACTTCTTTGTCCACGTTCTTGGCCCCCACCATCCATTAATGGATCAATTCTGCGACCATTTCTACCATAAATAAATCCAATTCCGCGTGGAGCATGAAACTTATGCCCTGAAAAAGTAATAAAATCAACTCGATCATTAAAAATTAAATCATGAATTCCTTTTGCCATTCCTTGAACCGCATCAACGTGAAAATGAATTTTAGGATATTTTTTTAGTACTTCTGCAATTTCATCTAATGGTTCGATTGTTCCTACTTCGTTATTAACTGCCATAATAGAAACTAAAATAGTGTCGGAACGAATTGCATTAGACAAATCACGAGCAGATACTCTTCCTTCAGCATCAACTGGAAGATATGTGATTTCAAAACCTAATTTTTCTAACATTTTCATTGAATTTTTTACAGCAGCATGCTCAATTTTGGTGGTTATAATATGTTTGCCAAATTCTTTTTTTTGAATTGCTGTACCTTTGATGACCCAGTTATCTCCTTCAGTTCCACCGCTAGTAAAATAAATTTCAGTCGGAGAAACACCAAGCAAATCAGCAATTTGTTTTCTAGACTGTTGTAACAACCCATTAGCCTTTTCCCCAAAGTTATGCAGACTCGATGGATTTCCCCAAAAATTTTCACTAACTTGATTGTAAGTTTTTAAAACATCATCATCAACTTTGGTAGTAGCACTATTATCAAAATAAATCATTTTGAACCTTCCTTCTTCAAAAAACGATACCAGGTCAACAAGACCTGGTATCTAGCATTATTTGTTTTTCTTAGCTTTAGTATTGTAATAATTGTCTTCGATTCGTCTATATGCACCGGGCTCAACCTTATCAACTGCATTAGCAATTGTAGCCAAACTCTCATCATAATGAAAGTCTTTATCGAATAAATACTTAGCCTTTTTCATAGCAGGTCTAATCTCAGGATTACTATTTACATATCGATTAGCATACTGCATAACTTGTTCGGCTAAAACTGACTGATCAATTAAATCATCAGTTTTTTCCTGAAGTGAATCCCGATCTTTTTTTATTTGAATTAGTTGTTTATTAACATCATCCATACTAATTTTAACTTTATTCATCGTAGAATTTAAATGATTAACCTCATCAGATACAATTCCAAAATAGTCCACATAATCATCAGCGATTCCAGGCAAATTCAAATTTTCAATTCTCCGTTGAATTGCATGTAATTCAGACGTTAAATCAGCTAAAATTTGATGAGCTTCTTTTTCTTCAGCACTAAAATCCGCAATAGAGTCATTTAATTTGATTTGCTGTTTTTCTATCTTAGTTAATTCAGCTTTGAACTTTACTATATTATCTAGAACATACGAATAAACTGCCGTACGATTTTTAATTTTATCCATATCCTGTTGGTGTTGTTGGGCAATCGAATCAATCCTTTGTCCTAAATCTTTAGCACTTTCAATCTCACCATGCTCTAAAGAATAATTATGGCTTAAACGTTCTAACTCGTTAGTTAAAGTAACATTTTGTTGTTTAGCGTGCTGAATAAATTTTGTAATAACATTAATTTGCTTTTCAACTTTTACCCGCGCTTTCATTTCTTTTTCCATTTTATCATAGAGACCATTAATTCGACTTTCAACTTCTTGATCTTGGTCTTTTACAAATTCAATATCCAAATGTTTAATATTTTCAATATTATCTGTTATAGTCTCTTTAAGTTCTTTAAGGGAAATATCAAAATCATCATCTACAAAACAAAATCCTTCTGCTTTCATTTTAGAATAAGCTGATTCAATCTCAGCAATTTGATTTTTATACTTAACGTTATTTAACTTAAATAATTTAGGAATAACCTTGATTATATTTTCGAGCTTATTAGTTGCTTGTCTCAAATCAAGCAATAATTTTTCAGCATTTTCATGGTCACCTTTTTGAGTTAAATCAGAAAAATCATTGAAAGTTCCTTCTATGGAAGAAAGTTGTTCCTCAAGTGCATCAATTGCAGGTCCAAATTCAGCATTATTGGTCAACAATATTTTCCTTAACTGTTTATAACTTGTCTCTAAATCAGCCACAGCCTGCTTATGTTCTTTATTCAATTTTTCAACATGTTCAAGGATTGCCTGAATACTGTCAATTTTCTTTGCTGATTTTTCAAGAAGATAACCTGCTTGATCACATTCATCACGTGTTTTTAAAAAATTAATCCCTTTTGAATTTTTACGTGCATTGGCCAGTGCTCGATTAACCTTAGGAAATTCATTTTGAGTAATTGTCTGAAACTCTTTATAAGCATCATCCACATTTTTTAAAGAAGTTCCAGTTAATCCAATTTCACTAATTTTTTTAAAACTCTCTTCTAGTTTAAGGTTTTTCATTCTATTACTTTGCTTTTCCATCGCAACAATTTGTTTTAGAAGATACTTTTGATAAAAGACAACAGAAATATAAATAATAATTATTATTACTAAGATACCTATAATGACATTGAGCATTTTATTTATCCGACCTTTAATTTTTTAGTTTATTTTAAAATAGCGTTGCTTATTCAACAAATTATACCATAAACATCATTCTTCTGACTTTGAAAGATTACGAAATAAGCTTTAAATATATATATTTTATTGACTTTTTCTCCTAATACAAATAGAATAGGAATCGTGTAAAATAATGCAGCGGTACATGGTAAGCTCGTCAACATATCTTTGCTATCTAATAGTTTAATTAGTAACCCACCGGCTGCTGAGGTGAAAGTTCTGAGAGATATGCACGAATACTAAGTGTACATCTATTATTTTACTCCAAAAATTTTATTGGAGGAATTATTTATGTCAAGATATACAGGCCCAAGTTGGAGAATTTCTCGTCGTCTTGGAATTTCTTTATCAGGTACTGGTAAAGAATTACAACGTCGTCCATATGCTCCAGGTGTTCACGGCCAAGGTCGTCGTCAAAAATTATCAGAATACGGTGTTCAATTACGTGAAAAGCAAAAAATGCGTTACATGTATGGTTTAACTGAACGTCAGTTTTACTCACTTTTCTTAAAAGCTGGTAAAATTCGTGAAGGTAAACATGGTGATAACTTTGAAATTTTACTTGAACAACGTTTAGATAATGTTGTTTATCGTTTAGGATTGGCAACCACTCGTCGTCAATCAAGACAATTAGTTAACCATGGTCACATTACTGTTGATGGTAAACGTGTTGATATTCCATCATACGAAGTAAAACCTGGTCAAGTTATCGGAGTTCGTCAAAAGTCTAAAGACATGGCTATCATTCAAGAAGCCGTTAAAGATGTTGTTAGTCGCCCTGCTTATGTATCATTTGATGCTGATAAGCTTGAAGGTTCATTAACTAGACTTCCACAACCAGATGAATTAAATGCAAATATTGATACTTCATTAATCGTTGAATACTACAACCGTTAAAATTTGGTATCAAAAAAGCGGATCTCATGTGAGACCGCTTTTTGTATACATTTTTTTATAAATGTTACAATAAAATCATCAATTATTAAAGGAGCTAATTTATGTCATCCGATAACGGAAATGTACAAAATCGACTTGATCAAGCCATCAATGGTGGAACGCCTAAAATTAATCCAGATGAACAAAGAAAATATTTAGGTACCTTTAGAGAAAGAGTAGCATTTGCAATTACAGTTTCACAAGTTAGTAATAAGGAAGCTCTCACTCAAGTAGAAAAAATTATTCAAGAACATCCCAACTATACAATAATCATTAATGGCAATCTTCCAACGGAAAAACAAAGTCCATATTTAAAAGCAGCTACAGCTAACAATGTAAAATTTACGCTGAAGACTGATAAAATCTATGAAACAAAACCAGAAGATTATGGAATTATAATTGCCGCTCCGGAAGCTATTCATGTCGATAATATTGATTATCATCCTACCGAAAATCAGCAATCATCATCGGATAAATCAACTTCTAATAAAAAAGAATCTTTTTGGAAACGTTTATTTCATTAATAAAGAAGGAATAATATGCAAAAACCTTTAGCATATCGAATGCGACCTCAGAAAATAGAAGAAATTGTCGGACAAGAAGATTTAGTTGGTAATGGTAAAATTATTCAGCGCATGGTCCAAGCTAAAATGTTATCTTCTATGATTTTATATGGACCTCCTGGAACTGGTAAAACAAGTATTGCAAGTGCAATTGCTGGATCATCAAAATATGCTTTTCGCATTCTTAATGCTGCAACTGATACTAAAAAGGATTTACAAATTGTTGCAAATGAGTCCAAAATGAGTGGTACAGTGGTATTATTACTCGATGAAATTCATCGTTTAGATAAAACTAAACAAGATTTTTTATTACCGTTGCTTGAAAGTGGTCAAATCATTTTAATTGGAGCAACAACTGAGAATCCATACATTAATATCAGTCCTGCAATTCGATCCAGAACTCAAATTTTTCAAGTCCATCCCCTCTCAAGTCAAAATATTAAAACTGCCATTGATCGGTCTTTAAATGATTCAGAAAATGGTTTAGGAAACTACAAAGTTAATATTGATGATAATGCTTTAAACTTTTTAACTCATAATACCAATGGTGATTTAAGAAGTGCTCTGAATGCTTTAGAATTAGCTGTTAAATCAACTAAGACTGTTGATGGGATTATTAATGTTACCTTAAGCGACATAGAAGCATGCTTACAAAAAAAGCACTGACACAAGACAAAAATGGTGATGGTCACTATAACGTTCTATCTGCATTTCAAAAATCAATTCGCGGATCTGATGTGAACGCTGCCTTACATTATGCTGCTCGTTTAATTGAGTCTGGTGATTTAAATTCACTTACGCGTCGCCTCATGGTAATTGCATACGAAGACATTGGTTTAGCGAATCCTTCAGCAGCTGCTAGGACCGTGACAGCTGTTGAAGCTGCTAATAAATTGGGATTCCCTGAAGCACGAATCCCGTTGTCGGATGCAATCATTGAACTTTGTTTATCTCCGAAATCAAATTCTGGAATTACAGCTATTGATGAAGCTCTTAAAGATGTACAAACTGGAAATTATGGTGTAATTCCAAAGTATCTACGAGATGCTCATTATAAAGGTGCCAAAGAATTAGGGCATGTTGGTTATAAATTTCCACATGACTACCCTAATGATTGGGTTTCACAACAATATTTACCAAATAAAATTAAAAATGCTAAGTATTATCATCCTAAAGAAAATGGCAAATTTGAAAAAGCATTAGGAGAACAATACAAACGCTTAAATCAAGCTAGTTCACCAAAATCTAAGGAGTGATTTCATTGGCAATTAACATTCTTGCTATTTTATTTTCATTATTATTACTACTAAATGGATGTTTCTTTTTAACACATGTGCATAAAAATTTTATGTTATTTAAACCAGAATCAAACTTAGCTTTGCAAAAAATTCTCTTATTTAGCGGCATTGCTTTAATTGTAATTGCACTATTAGGCATCTTAGCGGTTCTTTTGAATTCAACAATTATGATTGTAGTTGTTTTAATAGCTGGATGTGTTGGCTGTGTAGTTCCAGAATTATTATTGAGTCAATTTATAAACAAGTAATATCAGTGGTAATATTTTGGAAATGGATTATACTTAAACTAATAAAAGTAATGAGGTGGTTATGATGATTCAAGAATATAATAATATTTTAGTTCCAGTTGATGGCTCATATGGTGCTGAGCTTGCATTCCAAAAATCTGTGGCTGTTGCGAAGCGAAATGATGCTCATCTTCACATTGTACATGTAATTGACACTAGGGCTTTTCAAGAAATATCCAGTTTTGATACTTCAATCGTCACTGATATTTCTGACAAAGCTAAAAGCAACTTAGATAAATATACACAAGAAGCTAAAGATGCTGGAGTTAAAAATGTTGATTATTCCATCGAATATGGTTCTCCTAAAACAATCATTGCAAAGGATCTTACCAAGGAATTAAACATTGATTTAATTATGATTGGTGCCACTGGCTTAAATGCTGTAGAAAGACTTTTAATTGGTTCTGTAACCGAATATGTAACTCGAAACGCTACATGTGATGTTTTAGTTGTTCGTACTAATCTAAAGAACCAACTAATTGATTCTAAAAAAATTAAAAATAAAAATCATTAATAAATATAATAGAGAAAAAGGATAATCTTGACCAATCAAGATTATCCTTTTTCTCTATTGTTTTACAACATCATATTGATTAATTTTTAATAATTTTTGAACATTATTACTACTTCTTAAACAACATAATCCATTTGATTGCATAAATAACTTTTCAGCAGCTTCTTCCTTATTCTCTGCCTTCAAACTAATCCCTTTGACATAATAAAAATCTTTTAAACAATAATATGAATAGTTGCATCGTAAAATATTCATAACTAAGTCACATTCTTTTTGAACTAACTGATGTTCAGAAATTTCAAACCCAAAAACTACTACTGCTAAAGCTAACTGAGTATTTACCCATAAATCTTCTTTTTTATGAATATTTCGTAAAGAAATGTTTAATTTACTGATTGCTAATTTGAAATATTCTAAAGAACGTTTTTGTAATCTGAGCCTTTGATAAGCAATCGCCATTCCCAAGAAACTCCAACTAATTACCATTTGATTATTTTTAGATGTATGTTTATATATTGCCGTAGTAAAACTAGTTGTAACATCGTCCAATGATCCATCCATAAATAACTGTGAAAAACCTAAATCACAATAAAATCGAGCTAATAAATCTTTTGAATCTAAATTTTCCTTTTTAATTTTAGAGAGTAGTTTTAATGCTTTAGAAAATTTATGCGTTAAAAGACATAACTCAACTTGTCTTAAATTTCTTTCTCCATATCGATATAAAGATTTATTTTCGATCTCTTTAACATCAATATCAAGACGTTTAATAATCTCTGGAATCAATTCCCATTTGCTAAAACAACCATTATTTTCCAAAGTACTAATCGTAGTTTGTGTACAAATTCCTTTTGCTAATTCAACTTGTGACATATGCAAATCTTGCCGACGTTCTTTGACAAGTAATCCAATCTTCTTTAGCATTGCCGATGATGGAAATATCACCATGTATTCAATCTCTCCTACTTATTTAAATAGTCGTGCTATTAATTATCAATATCTTAAACAGCACAGCTTAAAATTATGAAATATTATTCCCATAATGTCAATAACTTTATGACAAAATAGTGATAATACCATTATCATAACTATTAATAAATACGTAATTTATAAGAGTTATTATTATAATTTCATATATAATTTTTACTCATTAAATAAAAAAGGGTTCAAACTAGATAAATATCTAGTTTGAACCCTTTTTATTTATTTTGCTTTATAAACTTTTTCTTGATCATTTTGATTCAAAGGTTTGAAATCATGTAAAACTTTTTCTTGTTTTTTGAATTCTTCAAAAGCAAGTTCAATTAGTTGATCGATTAGTTCAGTATAACTAATTCCAGATGCTTCCCATAACTGTGGATATAAGGAGATATTAGTAAAACCAGGCAATGTATTAATTTCACCCAAATAAGGTTTAAAATCTTTTGAAACTAAGAAATCAATTCTAGCCATTCCTTTTAATTCCAAAGCAGTAAAGGCTTTTAACGCCATTTCTGTGATTTCTTCACTTACTCCATTTGGTAATTTTACTGGAATTGTAAATTTAACCTCACTAGCGTCAACAAATTTATTTTCATACGTATAAAATTCATCATTTTCAGGTACCTTAATCGCACCAAGTTTAGAAGCTTTAGGTTTTTCATTTCCTAAAATTGAAATTTCAACTTCTTCTGGTCCTTCAATTGCTTCTTCCACTAATATTTTATCATCATACTGAAAAGCATCTCTAATTCCCTGCTCATATTCTGTTTGGTTTTCAATTTGATGAATTCCAATTGAAGAGCCTTGCTTAGCTGGTTTAATAAAAATAATTGAAGAATTAAGTTTTTTGCTAAGTTTATCGTAATTCCAGTTTTTAGCATTTGCTGGTGTAACCAAAACATATTTAGTATTTCTAACTCCAGCAATATCAAGCATTTTTTTTGTAATATCTTTATCATATGCCATAGATGAAGCCATAATTCCACTACCCACATATGGCTTATGTAGTAATCGTAATAATCCCTGGATAGTTCCATCTTCTCCTAAATTACCATGAATAATTGGGAAAAATACATCAATGTTATGTGTACTATCTAAATTAATAATTGGAGCGAGTGGATTATTCATATCTAACTTTGCCGTTACATCTTGTAAAACCGCAGCTTCATCCTCACCATCAAATACACGATGAGATGATGCATCATCTAAAATAATCCCATTTTTAGAAACCAAAAATAAACTAACGTCATATTTATCTTTGTCCATGGCGTCATAAATATTGTGAGCGGAACGTTTTGAAACATCATGCTCAGAAGAGTCCCCGCCAAATAATAATGCTACGTGTGTTTTCTTATCTGTCATTTAAATATACTCCCATTCGTATTGTTTGGAAACTTAAGTATATCACTAATTATAATTTCAAGTAACAAAAAAAACATGCTTAGCATGCTTTTTATGAAAATTGTTTTTCTGTGCTAAACATCGAACTTTTATTATGGTATTGCATCGACATTATTAACCCAATCCCTATCATGTTACCAATTAAGGCAGAACCACCTTGACTAATAAATGGTAATGGAATTCCTGTCATAGGAATTAAATCAATGCTCATTCCAATATTTTCAACAACATGGAATAAAATCATCATAATTACTCCGGTTGAAATATAAGCATAAAAAACATTTTTAGTTTGAAAAGTAACTTTAATCATTTCATAAATCAATAAAAAGTATAGTAAAATCAGTAAAACTCCACCAATAAACCCAAAATTTTCACCAACTACGGAAAAAATCATATCAGATTCACGAACTGGAACATAAACTTTTGAAACATTAAATCCTGTACCACTTACACCACCAGATCCAATCGCCTTCATACTTTGCCACAATTGAAACCCTTGATTACTGGAATCTGATGCTGGATGCAACCAACTATCAATTCTAGCAAATTGATAAGATTGAAAACCTAAGTGACTTAAAATAGATCGTCCCCATTTAGTAACAACTAATGAAACAGACGTTATACTGATAACAAGGAAAATTAACAAACCTGGACCTAATATCTTCCAAGTAATTCCAGAAACAATTAGCAAGCCACCTAAAATTGCAATAAAGACAATCGTAGTTCCAAAATCGTTTTGTAATTTCAACAAAATAATTACAGGTAGTGTCCATAAAAACATAACACCAATTAATTTCCAATCGCTTTTAACTGTATGAACTGGATAGCGATTATTATGTGCAGCAATTACTTTTGCTTCCATTAAAATATAAGCCGGTTTCATTATTTCAGACGGTTGAAAGGTCAAAGGACCAATTGCAAACCAACTTTTAGCACCAGTTTGTACAAAATATGATCTACTATAAAGAAACAAAACTGCAAATAATAGAAAAATTCCAACCCCATATGCATACGGAGCGATTTTCCATAGTTGTTCTGAATCAAATTGCATTATTACAACAATTGCAACAGCCCCAATTGCATACCAAATTAATTGAGAAACAACTGCTTTAACTACAGAAGTAGACCCAGTGTCATGAGCAGCAGCAACAAAGATTGATGCTAATCCGACTAAGGCTAACATCAACACACAAAAAATTATTCCCCAATCAATTCGATTTTCATCTTTTACTTGTTCTTTTCGAAACACGATAAACTCTCCTTAACATCAATTTAAGTTAAACGTTTATCTTTGATGCAAATTATACTCTCTTACAACTTGGTGAAGTGCTTCTTCTTCTGATTTTTCATGAAAAATACTGTCACCAACAACGCAGTCAAATCGATTATCTGACTGAGTAATTGTTCCAATTGTATGACCATTAATTTGCACTAAACGTACATTACTATCTTCTGGATTATCAATTACAGTAATTTCTATCTCTTTTTTTCTCCGTGCCATCATAACTCCCTAATAATAAAACTAATTTTTGGTACTATTATTTTTACTCAGCTTAAAATGAGTTGGGACTGGATCATAACCACCCTTAACGAATGGATTGCACCTTAATATCCGAGCACAACCCATCATTATTCCCTTAATTGTTCCAAATCGTTGAATTGCTATTAACATATAGTTAGAACAGGTAGGTTGATATCTACATTTTGCAGTTGTATAAGCTGAAATATTTTTTTGATAAAATTCAATCAACGAAATTAAAATTTGTTTCAAAATTTCACCTAATTAATTTTTCCCAAATAAACTAAATCCTTTTTTCTTTGGTTTATTTTCGCTCATATGATCTAATAAAGCACCAGCACCTTTGGCTACATTTTCTAACGGATCATCTGAAATAAGAACCGGAACCGTCAAAGCATCTGAAATAACAGAGTCAATATCAGCTAACATAGATCCACCACCAGTTAACATGACACCTCGATCAATAATATCAGCAGCAAGTTCTGGTGGAACAGTTTCAAGGACACTTTTAGCACCACTAATAATTGTTTCAATCGTACCATGCAATGATTCAGCAATTTCATTACTATTAATGGTAACTGAAATGGGCATTCCTGAAACGGCATCACGTCCACGTACTTGCATTTCTTTAACATCATCACTATTCATATCTGCGGTACCAATCGTTTTTTTGATTTTTTCTGCAGTGTGCTCACCAATCACAATGTTATGATTACGTTTCATGAAATCAATAATGTTTTGATTCATAACATCACCAGCTACTTTTAACGATTTACTAGCAACTACATCACCTAAAGAAACTACCGCAATATCAGATGTTCCGCCACCAATATCAATTACCATACTGCCCTTGGGTTCAAAAATATCCATTCCAGCACCAACCGCAGCCACTTTTGGTTCTTCTTCAAGAAAAACTTCACCACCAACCGCTTTTTGTGCAGCTTCAATAATTGCTTTTCTTTCAATATTGGTAATATTAGTTGGTGCACAAATCATAACTTTTGGTTTCGAAACTAAGCCTTTAACACTTAATTTATTAATAAAGTAGGTTAACATTGATTCAGTAACATCAAAGTCAGAAATAACTCCATCTTTAAGCGGACGAATTGCCTTAATGTTTCCAGGAGTTCTTCCTACCATTTCATACGCTTCTTTTCCAACAGCCAAAACTTTATTTGTCTTGGTATCAACTGCTACCACTGACGGTTCGTTAAGGACTACTCCCTGTCCGGTTACAGAAACAAGAACGTTGGCCGTTCCTAAATCAATTCCAATATCTTGAGCCATGTTATTCTTCCCTTCGTTATTATTACGATAAGTAGATTATATCATAATACTTGTCTAAATTTATTTATGCACCAGTAGAAACACGTTCAATATCAGCACCTAAATTACGTAGTTTTTTCTCAATTTCATAATAACCACGATCTAAATATTGTAAATTTGTAATGATAGTTTCACCTTTTGCAATTAATCCTGCTAAAATCAATGCTGCTGCAGCCCTTAAATCAGTTGCCGCAACCTCAGCACCCTCAAAATCAGTTGGACCGTACATAATAACGCTATTACCTTTAATTTCATACTTAGCATTCATTCGTCTTAATTCATCTAAATGCATAAATCGATTTTCAAAAACATTTTCTGTTAAAGTGCTAACACCATTAGCAGCTAATTGTAAAACTGTCATTTGAGATTGCATATCAGTTGGAAAACCAGGATAGGGTGCAGTTTCAACATCAACTGGCTTTAACTCATCAGGCCCAATAACTCGAATTCCATTTTTCTCCTGTTCAACTTTTACACCCATTTCACGAAGCTTTGAAATAAATGGCAGATTATGATCAGCAACCCCATCTTCAATTAAAACATTTCCCGCGGTAATTGCAGCAGCTGCCATAAAGGTACCTGCTTCAATCCGATCTTGAACAACTCTATGAGAAACCCCGTGAAGACTTTGAACTCCCTCAACCGTAACTGTATCCGTTCCAGCTCCAGAAATCTTTGCTCCCATATCATTTAACATATCAGCTAAATCAACAATTTCAGCTTCTCTCGCAACATTCTTAATCACAGTTTTACCATGAGCTAGCGTAGCAGCCATCATAATATTTTGAGTTGCTCCAACACTTGGAAAATCAAAATAAATTTCAGCACCTTTTAGACCATTTGGAGCACTTGCTTCTACATAACCTTCGTGTTGCTCAATTTTAGCACCCATGGCTTCAAAACCACGTAAATGAATATCAATTGGACGTGAACCAATCGCACATCCGCCTGGAAGAGCAACCCGTGCGTGTCCTAATCGTGCCAATAAAGGACCTAACACCACAATTGAGGCCCTCATTTTTGAAACATATTCAAACGGTGCTTCAGAAGATAAACTGCCAGTAGCATCAACCGTAATTTTATTTTGATTTTCATCAAATTTAACTTCTAAATCTAAACTGCGCAAAACCTCATTCATAATATGAACATCTGAAAGAATTGGTGCATTAGTTAGCTGTGACTTGCCTGAACTAGCTAATATTGTAGCTGCTAAAATTGGTAAAACAGCATTTTTGGCACCTTCAATATGGACATTCCCTGTCAATTTGTTACCACCATGCACAACAATTTTATCCATTTATAAAACTCCTAAATTTTAAAATAATAATGTTAAATTTTTTATATTATCAATAAATGAAAGGAAAAATGAACTACAGAGAAAACCAATCGCAATTGATAATAGAACAATTAAAACTTTACCTTGTTTTTCCTGAATCGGTAAAAATCGTTCAAAATGTATTCCTTGAATTGCCCAAAATGATAAAATTATGAAAAATAATTGACAAATAATTCCCATTAAAGCTTGAATTCCAAATACGTTCATAATATTCTCCTCCAATTTATTGCTACCTTTAATAATATCATAAAATCATGTAACTGTCTTTGATAGCAATGTTTTAACCACTATCAAAAAGTATTTAATTAATTATTTACAAACAAAAAGGCACTCCTTAATTATTAGATAAATTCATCTAATGATTATTGAGTACTTTAAAATGATTTTTATTAACGTTTTGCAACATTGATTCGGTTAACGGCTCTTTGCAAAGCTACTTCAGCACGATTCATAGTATCAGTATCATTTGCTTCACTAGCAGTTTTAATCTTTTGTTGAGCACGTTCTTTAGCACTAGTAGCTCTATCAATATCGATTTCGCTTTTAAGTTCCGCACTATCTGCAACAATAGTTAACTCGTTATTGGAGAATTCAACAAATCCTCCATTAACCGCTAGCACATCAGATTCATCATTGCCGTAATTAAATTGAGCTGGCCCAATTTTCAAAGCAGCAATTATAGGAATATGATTTGCCATGATACCAATATCACCGGATCCAGTCTGAATGACAGCCATAGAACATTTATCATTAGTATATTCTTCGCCATCAGGAGTAACGATACTAACAGTTAACACTGATTTGTTATCAGCCAATTAGATCCCTCCTTATTTACTGGCACCTTTTTTAGACTCATCGTATTTAGCAACAACGTCTTCAATTGGACCACAGTTTCTAAAGAAATCTTCTGGAATGTAATCGTATTTACCCTCTAAAATACCTTTAAATCCAGCAACAGTATCTTTGACAGGTACGTACTTACCAGGGACACCTGTAAATGTTTCAGCAACTGTAAATGGTTGTGAAAGGAAAAATTGAATCCGACGAGCACGACCAACAATCGTCTTTTCTTCATCAGATAATTCATCCATACCTAAAATTGAAATGATATCTTGTAATTCACGATATCTTTGCAAAACCTGTTGAACTTCACTAGCAACTTTAAAATGTTCTTCCCCGATAATATCAGGATCTAAAGCAGATGAAGTCGAGGCTAATGGATCAACAGCTGGATAGATACCTTGTTGAGTTAAAGAACGTTCCAAGTTAGTAGTAGCATCCAAATGGGCAAATGTGGTTGCAGGAGCTGGATCAGTATAATCATCAGCTGGAACATAAACAGCTTGAATTGAAGTAATGGCACCCTTTTTAGTTGATGTAATTCTTTCTTGTAGCTGTCCCATTTCAGTAGCTAAAGTAGGTTGATAACCTACGGCTGATGGAATACGTCCTAACAAAGCTGAAACTTCTGTTCCGGCTTGGGTGAAACGGAAGATATTATCGATGAACAATAGCACATCTTTACCTTCTTCATCACGGAAGTATTCAGCAAGTGTTAATCCAGTCAAGGCAACACGCATACGTGCACCAGGCGGCTCGTTCATTTGTCCATAGACCATGGCAGTTTGTTTCAACACACCAGAGCCTTTCATTTCAAAGTACATATCATTACCTTCACGGGTTCTTTCACCAACTCCGGTAAAAACCGAAATACCGTTATGACCCTGGGCAATATTATGAATCAATTCTTGAATTAAAACAGTTTTACCAACTCCGGCACCACCGAATAATCCAACCTTTCCACCACGAATATATGGTGCAAGTAAATCAATAACCTTGATACCGGTTTCTAAAACTTCTGTCGATGGATTAATTTCATCAAACTTAGGTGCTTGGCGATGGATTCCCCATCTTTCAGCATCTGGTCCGAATTTGGGTCCACCATCAATAGTCTGACCTAAAACGTTAAATACTCGTCCTAGCGTATCATTACCAACAGGAACCTCAATTGGTGCTCCTGTATTTTCAACTTCCATTCCACGACGTAAACCATCAGTTCCGTCCATGGCAATTGTTCTAACAACTCCGTCACCCAATTCAAGTGCAACTTCTGTAACTAAGACATTATCGTCACCTTTTTGGACTTTCAAAGCATCGTTGATTTTTGGTAAATCGCCATCTAGGTGAAATTCAACATCGACAACCGGCCCAATAACTTGTACAACTTTACCAGTACTCATTATGCGTTAATTCCTCCTATCATTAGTGATTCAATGCTTCCTGACCACCAGTAATTTCAGTGATTTCAGTAGTAATAGCAGCTTGTCTCGCTCTATTATATTTTAATTCTAAGCTTGAAATTAAATCATCCGCATTGTCTGTTGCAGCCTTCATCGCCATCGAGCTTGAAGAATGTTCAGCAGTTTTAGCATCCAAAATTGCTCCATACACTAAACTTTCAGCATATTGTGGCAAAATTGCATTTAAAACTTCTTCTTCTGAAGGTTCAACTTCATATTCAGCAGAAAGTACTTTGGTTTTTACATCTGAACCAGCACCTTCAGCACCATTCATGCTTTGCTCGATTGACTCGCGATCCATTGGTAACAGCTTTTCAGCTCTATAATCAGATTTAACTCGGTTAACAAAATGGTTATAACAAACATATAATTCAGTGAAAACACCATCATTATACATTTGAGAAACTGCTTTAACAATTCCCTTAACTTCATTAAATGTTGGAATATCTGAAACACCACGATATTCATAAGCAATATTGGCACCATTTTTCTTATAAAAATCAGCACCAGTACCGCCAACTGCCATAATGACATAATCATCTTGGTTGGGAGTGTGTTGTTCAATGAAACGATTAGTTCCACGAAGTACACTACTATTATAACTACCAACCATGCCACGATCTGATGTAATTACTAAATAAGCTGTTTTACCTTTTGAATTATCAGCTTTATTTCTTGAAGGTTTATGGTTGTCTAACATATGAGACTGAGCAAGATGCATTACAACCGATTTAATCTTAGAAACATAAGTATTATACGTTTCTGTTTGACCCTGGATTTGATTAAGCTTAACAGTTTGAACCATTTCCATCGCTTCAGTAATCTGACGCGTACTTTTGGTTGATGCAATTCGATGCTTAACTTCGTTCATTCCAGCCATTAGTTATTAACCTCCTTCAAGTTATTTGTCAGCAACTTTTTGGGCAGATGATTTAAAAATATTTGAAAATTCGTCAATTGCCTTATTCATTGCATCTAAATCTGGTAATTTTCCAGTTTCTTTAATGTGTTTCAATAAATCTTCATGAGAATCATCAAAATAACTAAAGATTTGGTTTTGATACTTCAATACATCATCAACAGGCAATTTATCAAGATACCCATGAGTAAGACAATAGAGAATCAAAACTTGTTTTTCTACTGGAATTGGATCATGAAGTTTTTGTTTTAATACTTCAACAGTTCTGGCACCACGATCCAACTTAGCCTTAGTGGCTTCGTCAAGATCTGAACCAAACTGTGCAAATGATTCAAGTTCGTGATATGAAGCAAGATCAATACGCAGTGTACCTGCAACTTTCTTCATAGCAGGAATCTGAGCGTCTCCACCAACACGAGATACTGATGTCCCAGCATCAATAGCTGGACAATCACCTGCATAGAACATATCTGAGTTCAAGAAAATCTGACCATCAGTAATCGAAATAACGTTAGTTGGAATATAAGCAGAAACATCCCCTGCTTGGGTTTCAACGATTGGCAAAGCAGTCATTGACCCACCGCCTAATTTATCGTTTAACTTGGCTGCACGTTCCAATAAACGTGAATGAGTATAGAAAATATCACCAGGATATGCTTCACGACCTGGTGGACGTCTCAAAATTAATGAAAGTTCACGATAAGCATTTGCTTGTTTCGTCAAATCATCAAAGACAATTAAAACGTCTTTTTTACGATTCATAAAATATTCACCCATTGTAGCACCAGAATAAGGTGCAATATATAACAATGGAGCTGGTTCAGAAGGTCCGGCATTAACAACAATGGTATAATCCATTGCACCATATTTCTTTAAAGTATCAACCTGTCCCATGACAGTAGAATCTTTTTGTCCAATCGCCACATAAATACAAATCATATTTTGATCTTTTTGATTCAAAATTGTATCAATAGCAATCGAAGTTTTACCAGTCTTTCTGTCACCAATGATTAATTCACGTTGTCCACGACCAATTGGTACTAACGCATCAATGGCCTTAATTCCAGTTTGTAATGGTTGATCAACAGAATGACGATCCATAATGCCTGGTGCCTTATGTTCAATTGGTGCAGTCATATCAGTATCAATATCACCTTTACCATCAATTGGCTGACCTAATGAATTTACAACTCGTCCAACCATTGCATCACCAACTGGAACTTCCATGATTCTTCCAGTACATTTAACTGTATCGCCTTCACGAATACCAGTATAATCACCTAAAATAACGATACCAACGTTGTTACTTTCTAGGTTTTGAACCATTCCGTAAACACCGTTTTGGAATTCCAGCAATTCACCAGATAAGGCATTATCTAAACCATAGGCACGTGCAACACCATCACCAATGTATGTAACAATACCAGTTTCATCAACGGTAAGGTCATCTTTGTAGCCTTCTAATTGTTTTTTAATTAGAGCACTGATTTCTTCAGCCTTAATGCTCATAAAAGTTTCACCTCTTTAATTATAGATATCACTATTTCAACAATAAACGTTTAACTTGTTCGATTTTAGTACGTATACTTCCATCGTAAACCACGTCTGATGACTTTAAAATAACGCCACCAATGATATCTGGATTGATTTTAGTAGATAACTCAACCTTTTTAGCATTAATTCTTTTTCCTAATGATTGAGCTAACTTACTTTTTTCATCTTCATCTAACGGAACTGCCGTAACTGCTTCAGCTTTTACAATTCCATTTTTCTGATTGTATAATTTATCAAATTCATCAATCACTGCAACTAAATCACTAATTCTTCCATAATCAAACAACATGTTGATTAAATTTCGAACATATTCAGAAGTTGCACCATCAATTAAAGGATTCAATAAAGTTTCTTTTTGCTGAGTATCTAAGGAAACTCCGTTTAGCGCAGCTGCTAATTCAGGATCATTATCAAATACAATCTTAATTGCATCCAAATCAGCTTTACCCTTATCTATTGAATTTTCATTTTCAAGTGCTTCGTATAATGCCTTTGAATAGTTTTTGGCAACATCAAGTTTACTTAGACTCATTATTACCCAACCCTTCAATATAAGAATCGATTAGTGCTTTTTGATTATTGGCATCTAAGTTCTTCTTAATGATTTTGGAAGCAATCTCAATAGATAAATCAGCTACATCATTTTTAATACTAGCAAGTGCATCTCTTTTTTGTTGTTCAATATCTTTCTCTGCATTTTCTTTAATGTTTTTAACATCGGCTTGTGCTTCCGAAATGATTGATTCACGCCGTTTATCACCAGTTTGTTGTGCTTTATTGATAATTTCATTAGCTTCTTCTTGAGAATGAACTAAAGCTTCCTCGCGTTTTTTAGCTAATTCAACTGCCTCATTTCGAGATTTTTCAGCTGTATCAATATCTTTGGCGATTTTATCAGCACGGTTCTGCATCATTTTAGTAACAGGTTTCCATGCAAAAATCTTAACAACCCACATTAAAATAATGAATAAAATTGCATAGAAAAGTGCATCACCGATGTTAAACCCAGCAGCTCCAACAATTAAATGTGTAAACATCTATCGACACCTCCTTTTTCTTTAATTAAGAAAATGTTATTCCTATTTGTTCATAACTAACATAGCAATAACAAAGGCTAAGATAGGCATAACTTCGATCAAAGCAACCCCGATAAACATATTAGTTCTTAAAGTGTTACTAAGTTCTGGCTGACGTGCCATTCCTTCAAGCATTTTAGAAATTAAAATTCCATCACCAATAGCGGCACCAATAGCGGCACCACCCATAGCGATTCCAGCAGCAATAGCTCCCATAATTAAGTCCTCCTATTTTTTATTCCTCAATTGACAATTTTTGAGAAACGTATACACACGATAAAGTTACAAATACATAGGCTTGTATACACCCAATAAATACTGAGAATCCTTGCCATAACAGTTCAAGTGGAGCAGAAACGGCAAGTGTGACAATTCCGTTAGAAAATGCCAACTTGGCAATTAATCCAGCCAATAGTTCACCAGCAAAGATATTACCGTAAACACGAATACCTAACGTTAAAAAGTTAGTCAATTCTTCCATCAAGTTAACAGGTAACAAGAAAGAAATTGGTTGCATATATGTCTCAAAATGACCTTTGTATCCTAGTTTCATAACACTAGAATATTGTGCAATCAATAGCGACATAAGCGCAAAAGTCATCGCAACCACCGGATCAGCAGTTGGACTCTTTACATAAACAATTCCACCTACTTCAATATGCAGGAATAAACCTAACAAGTTGGAAACTAGAATAAAATAAAACAATGTAAAGACCCATAAACCGTAATCCCTAGTTGAACCACTTGGCATTGTTGACTTTACAATTCCATTTGTAAAGTCAATCATGTACTCCAATAGATTTTGTTTACCTTTCGGCTTAATTTGCAAATGTCTAGAACAAACAAATACAAACACAAAAACAATTGCGGCTACGATAACACCAGAAATCATATTTCCAACATTAAAAGTCAGCCCTAAAAATTGAAAAGTACGAGTTGGATCCACTAATCATCACCTCTTTTACCCATCATTTTCCAAGCAGTAAAAATTTAATACTACTAAATTTTTGATTAAAATTTCAAAAAATATAATCTAAAATTCATTGTGAATGATACCACCAAATAAAGCAAAATACAAAACTAAATGCTTAACAAATTTAACACGTTTAATTAAATATTTGATATTAAAAAAGTAGAAATATTTAAATTTCTACTTAACAATTTATTATTTAGTTCCAAATAAACGATCTCCAGCATCACCAAGTCCGGGAACAATATAACCATCGTCTAATTTTTCATCCAAGGCAGCAGCGTAGATATCGATATCTGGATGTGCTTTTTCCAAAGCTTTAACACCTTCAGGAGCAGCTACTAAACACACGAATTTGATATTTTTAGCCCCACGCTTCTTTAAAGCATCAATTGCCATAATAGCAGAACCACCGGTTGCAAGCATCGGATCAACTACTAATACTTCCCGATCTTCAATATCGGATGGTAATTTAACAAAATATTCATGTGGTTCAAAGGTTTTTTCGTCCCGATACATCCCAATATGTCCAACTCGAGCACTTGGAATTAAGCTCAAAATGCCATCTACCATTCCAATACCTGCCCGTAAAATTGGAACAACCGCGACTTTTTTACCAGCTAATTTTTGTACATTAGCAATTCCCATTGGGGTCTCAACCTTAACATCCTTTAATGGCATATCTCTAGTAACTTCAAAAGCCATTAAATTAGCAATTTCGTTTACAACTTCACGAAATTCGTTAGTTCCAGTGTTCTTATCTCTAATGATACTTAATTTGTGCTGAATCAATGGATGATTCATAACATGAAATTTGCCCATTTCAAACGCTCCCTTTTACTATTTAAATCTATTGTACCACATTGATTTAAATTCTATCTGGTAATTGGATGTGTAACGCATAATGCTGACACCTCTGCTTTAACTTCATTTAAAATAACTTGATCTTCACTATTTTCTACTACTTTAATAATTAATTCTGCAACTTTTTGAGCATCTTTTTCATCAAAACCACGTGAAGTAATTGCTGGTGTTCCAATTCGAACCCCACTAGTTATAAATGGACTCCGTTTTTCGTTAGGAAGTGCTTCTTTATTGGTAGTAATATGGGCGCTATCCAACAAATTCTGGGCTTCTTTGCCATTCAAATCCGTACCAGTTAAATCAATTGTCAACAAGTGATTATCAGTGCCACCAGAAACAACCCGAATTGAATCTGATGCTTCAAATGTTTTTGCCATTGCTGTCGCATTTTGTAAAACTTGTTGTGAATATTTTTTGAATTCAGGTTGTAATGCTTCATATAAGGAAGCTGCTTTCCCAGCAATTACATGTTCTAAAGGACCACCTTGAGTTCTTGGAAAAACAGCAGAATTAAGTTGTCTTCCATATTTTTCTTGCGACAAAATCATCCCACCGCGAGGTCCACGCAAGGTTTTATGAGTAGTTGTAGTTATCACATCAGCGATTCCAACTGGACTGGGGTGTAATCCGGTTGCAACTAAACCAGCAATATGAGCCATATCTACCATTAAGTAGGCACCAACTTCGTCAGCAATCTTTCTAAATTTATTCCAGTCAATAATTCGACTATATGCAGAAGCCCCAGCCACAATCATTTTCGGATGCACTTTTTTAGCAATTTTTCTAATAGCTTCATAGTCCAATCGTTCTGTTTCTGGATTTAGACCATATGAATATGATTGGTATATTTGTCCCGAAAAACTCACTTTGGCACCATGCGTTAAATGCCCACCAGCATTTAAATCCATTCCCAAGATTACATCACCAGGATTCAAAAATGCTGAATAAGCAGCTTCATTAGCTTGTGAACCAGAATGAGGTTGTACATTAACGTATTCTGCGCCAAATAATTCTTTAGCACGATTAATTGCTAAGTTTTCCACCACATCAACATATTCACAACCACCATAATAACGATGAGATGGATACCCTTCGGCATACTTATTAGTTAAAACGGATCCTTGAGCAGCCCGAACTGCATTTGAAACAATATTTTCTGATGCGATTAATTCAATTGTATTTTCCTGACGCTTACTCTCGTTTTTTATTGCATCCCAAAGTGATGGATCATCTGTTTGATAATCATAACTCATATACCGTACCTCCGTCTTTTTTATTTTCAGCGATTATAACTACTCGAAATGCTTTTGTCCAGCGGATTTATTAAGACGGTTCATATAGGCTTCCCCAATTCCTTCTGTAGTGAAACCCTCTACCAAAATATCAGTAATATCAGAATGCAAATCAAAGTTACGCAATCCAGCAAATAAAGCATGACTAGCAGATTTTACGTCATTTCCTAAACTATAAGTTTCAACATTTTGGGGCCAGTTATAGTCGTTAAGGATAGCATCAGTTGCTAAAATTCCCACTTTTCCTGATTGATTGGCAGCCCATTCAGTTACACTTTTCCATTGATTTTCATTATCAACAATTTGAACAGATGCAGTCGGAGAATAATGAGTATATTTCATACCAGGAGCCTTAGGAACTTCGGTTTTACCAACATGCTTTTGTTCATCAACAACTGGACCAATTACTTTTTCAATTGCTTGGCTTGTAACTGCCCCAGGTCGCAAAATTGTAGGATGATTGGTTGATAAATCAAGTACTGTAGATTCAACTCCAAAATCTGTTGCCCCTGCATCCAAAATACCGGCAATTTTACCATTTAAATCATGATAAACATGTTTTGCCAATGTGGGACTTGGTTTTCCAGAAGTATTTGCAGATGGACCAACTAATGGGACTCCTGCTTTACGGATTAAATTCAACGTTGCTTCCTTATCAGGGTTTCTAAAAGCAGCAGTTTTAAGTCCTCCAGTAACTTTTGAAGATAATACATGTGGTTTTAGTTTCAAAATAATCGTCAAAGGACCAGGCCAAAACTGTTTAATTAGTTGTTTAGTTTTTTCATTTAAGGGTTGTGCGTATTTTTCAACAGTTGATATATCCGCCACATGAACAATTAATGGATTGTCACTGGGACGCCCTTTTGCCTGATATACTTTTTCAACTGCCTGAACATTTGTGGCATCTGCACCTAATCCGTAAACTGTCTCAGTAGGAAATGAAACTAAATTTCCTTTTTTTATTTCAGCAGCAGCCTGGTCAATTTGGTCAGGCTTAAATATTTTAGTTTCCATTTAGTTAATTATCTCCTTTTAAGGTCATCTTTATCATCCGATCATGTTCAGCTAAATCTTTTTGTAATTCAATTTTTGCAAAAGAATTACTTCTTTCAAGTAACGATTTGACTGCTTTCCCCTGTTGAAATCCAATTTCTAAATACAAATCACCATTATTAACTAAATAACTTTTTGCACTATCAGCCAGCCTCTCATACAATAAAAGTCCCTCATGTTGGGCAAATAAAGCCTGTTGCGGTTCATATTGAATCACGCTTTGATCCATATATTTAACTTCATCGGTGGAAATATATGGTGGATTGGAGACAATTACATCAAAATTTTGAGATTTTATTTGTTTAAACAAATCGCTGGCCTGAAAGTTAATTGAAACTCCGTTTAATTCAGCATTTTGTTTGGCAACTTGCAAAGCTGAAGAAGAAATATCAGACGCCGTAATTTTCCAGTTGGGACGGTGCTTTTTTAAAGTAATTGCAATCGCACCGCTTCCAGTACCAATGTCTAAAACTTTTAATTGTGGTTCCAAATGATCACGTAAAATCCACTCTACAAGTTCTTCAGTTTCTGGACGCGGGATTAAAACATTTTGATTTACATAAAATGGAAATCCATAAAAATAGGCATTTCCAGTAATATACTGGGCAGGTTCTCCAAGTAACAATCGATGCACATGAGTTTCAAATGTTTTTTGCTCGCTCTCCGATAAATGCTGACGATAATGTAATAACAAATTAGTTTCATCCCAATTCATCTGATCAAGCATCAAATAACGAGCACCATTAGCTTCCAAATTATTTTTTTGCAAACACAAAGAGGCCCAATTAAGGGCTTCGAAAACTGTTGCATTCGATTTAAGCTTGGTCATCATTTAAGTGTTCCAACTTATCTGCTTGATCAGAAACAATCAATGCATCAATAATTTCATCCAAATCACCATCCATGATTTTGTCCAGCTTGTTTAAAGTTAATCCGATTCGATGATCAGTTACCCGATTTTGAGGATAGTTATAAGTTCTAATTCGCTCAGAACGATCACCAGTTCCAACAGCAGATTTTCTTTCAGCATTATATTGATTCTCTTCTTTTTCTTTATAATACTCATAGACACGTGCTTTTAAAACATTCATAGCTTTGACACGGTTTTGCTGTTGTGAACGTTCGTCTTGCATAGCAACTACAATCCCAGTGGGTAAATGAGTCATCCGAACCGCTGATGAGGTCTTGTTAATGTGCTGACCCCCAGCTCCGGAAGATCGGTAAACATCAGTTCTAATATCAGCCGGATCAATTTTAATATCAACGTCTTCCTCTTCAGGCATCACACCAACTGTTGCAGTTGAAGTATGAACCCGGCCAGCCGATTCAGTTTCTGGAACTCGCTGAACTCGATGAGCTCCATTTTCATATTTTAATTTTGAATAAACCTTATCACCAGTAATCATTAAAACAATTTCTTTAAAACCACCGACCTCAGTGTCAGCTTCATCAATTATCTGAACTTTCCAACCTTGTGTCTCTGCGTACTTAACGTACATATTGTATAAATCAGCAGCAAAAAGACTAGCCTCATCGCCTCCAGCCGCACCATGAATTTCCATGATAATATTTTTTTCATCATTTGGATCTTTAGGAATTAACAATATTTTAAGTTGATCTTCAAGTGCAGCCTTTTGTGGTTCTAAAGTCGAAATTTCATCTTTGACCATTTCTGTCATATCATCATCAAGCTTATCTTTTAACATAATTTGGTCTTCATCTAATGTTTCGGTTACGGCTTTATATTTATTGTAGGCATCCACCGTTTCGCGTAAACTTCCTTCTTCTTTTGAAAGTTTCATAAAACGATTAGTATCAGCAATCACTTCTGGATCACTAATTAATTCATTTAATTCATCATAACGATCAGATACAGATTGTAATTTATCAAAAATCTGGTCCATCTTATTATCAGCCATATTCGTTCCTCATTTCTATTTTAAGTTCAGTGGCGGATGATAGTAGTGTTTGCGGCAAACTGGATAATAAGCTTCATTACCACCCATCACAACTTGCTCTCCTTCATATACTGGTTTGCCATCATGGATTCGTAAGTTCATCGTTGCTTTTTTTTCACAAAACCAACAGATTGTTTTCATTTCTTCTAATTTGTCAGCATATAACAATAAGTATTTTGATCCTTCAAACAGATGATTTTGAAAATCATTTTTTAATCCAAATGCCATAACTGGAATATTAAATTTATCAACAATTGTAGCCAATTCTTTAATATGATGTTTTTCTAAAAATTGAGCTTCATCGACCAAAATACAACTAACCGACTTATCAAGCTTACTTAACTGTTCTTCAATCATTGTTGTTACATTGGATTCTGATTTGATGGGCATTGCATCACGTTCTAGTCCAATCCGAGATGCAATCGTGCCTTCCTTTTCTCTAGTATCAAGAGCACTAGTCATCAAAATCACGCGTTTTCCTTGTTCTTCATAGTTATGAGCAACTTTAATAATTTCAAATGATTTTCCACTATTCATTGCACCATACCGAAAAAAGAGTTGTGCCAAAGTATCACCTTTTCCTATAAAATTCCACTTAAATTCATTATATCTAATTTGATAACATGCTGCATTGTTATTTTAATTTTTTAAAATAATATTAATCAACGTTATAATTCGGTTTATCTGTTGTTTTTATGCTAAAATTTAGAGTACGATGTATTTTTATCAGCAAATAAATAAAGGATGTGAATTCCTATGACATTACAAAGCAGTATCGCAACATTAGCAGGTAAATCTTCATATTGGTTCCTGCATACTTTTATGGGTGGCGGAAGCTCTTTACCAGGAAAAATAACCACCAAAATTGATCCTAATGTTTTAAAAGACCTTGGGGAAAACTATGACGTGATTATCGTAAGTGGAACAAACGGTAAAACTTTGACCACTGCCTTAATTGTCCAGGTACTAAAAGAAAAATATTCTGAGGTTTTAACCAATAAGTCTGGATCAAATATGATTCAAGGAATTGTCTCAACCTTTTTAGAGGCTAAAAATCCTAAAAAAGGTGAAAAAGGAATTGCGGTCTTAGAAGTTGATGAGGCGAATGTAAAACCAATCGTTGAACAAATCAAGCCTAAAATGTTTGTTTTAACTAACATTTTTCGTGATCAATTAGATCGTTACGGTGAAATATATACTACTTATCAAAAAATTCTTGATGGAATTAAATTAGCTCCAGATGCTTTAGTTCTTTCTAATGGCGACGAACCAATTTTCAATTCTAAAGAATTGCCTAATCCCCAAGTCTTTTATGGTTTTGCGGACCAGCCTGCTGACCAAAATATCAAAGCAGATCCAAATACAGACGGAGTTCTATGTCCAATCTGTCAGCATATTTTGCATTATCACTACATTATTTATGCCAACCTAGGTGACTATTTCTGTCCAAATTGTGGTTATCATCGTCCTAATTTAGCGTTTAAAGTTACTGAAGTAGCCGAACGAACACCTATATCATCAAAATTTTCAATTGATAATCAAGCTTACGAAATTGGAATTGGCGGGACTTATAATATCTATAATGCTTTAGCCGCCTACTCGGTAGGACGTGAGCTTGGAATTTCAGCCGAAAAAATTAAACATGCTTTTGAATCCAACAAACGTATTTTCGGTCGCCAAGAAGAAATTAAAGTTGGCGATAAAGATGTAACTATTATTTTAGTTAAAAATCCCGTAGGTACTAATCAAGTTATTGATTTATTATCAACTGAAAAAGAACCTTTTTCTTTTGTAGCTTTATTAAACGCTAATTACGCTGATGGAATTGATACTAGTTGGATTTGGGATGGTGAATTTGAACGTCTACCACATATGAATATCAAACAATTTGAAACCGGTGGTCAACGCTATAAAGACATTACTTTTAGACTAAAAGTTGCTGGCGTCCCAGCTGATAAACATCAAATTCAGTCCGACCTCGAAAAGGTAGTTGCCGACATTCCTAATCTACCAACTAAAAAAGTTTATATTTTAGCAACGTATACTGCAATGATGCAAGTTAGATCCATTTTAACTAAAAAAGGCTACATCAAAGGAGGAGTAAACTAATGACAATGACAATTAGAGTTGCTCACCTTTATGGTGATTTAATGAATACTTATGGTGATATTGGTAATATTCTTGCCTTGCAATATTATGCAAAACAAATTGGAGTTGAAGTAACTTCTGACATTGTTAGTCTGGAACAAGACTTTAATGCCGATGACTATGATTTTGCTGTGTTTGGCGGTGGGCAAGACTATGAACAATCAGTAGTTGCCAAGGATTTGCAAAATAAAAAAGATGAACTAATTAAATTTATTGAAGCAGGAAAACCCTTAGTAGCAGTGTGTGGTGGTTATCAAATGCTTGGTAAGTACTATGTAGACGCTGCGGGTCAAAAACTTCCTGGAATTCATGCAATGGATCATTATACTGAACAACAGGATAACCATCGTTTTATTGGCAATGTTTTAATTCAAAACGAAGTAACGGGGCAAAAATATCATGGCTTTGAAAATCATCAGGGAATTACATTTTTGGGTAAAGATGAGCATCCCCTGGGAAAAGTATTAAAAGGCTATGGAAATAATGGTGAGGACGGTACTGAAGGTGCTGTGCATAAAAATACCATTGGAACCTACTTTCATGGACCAATCATGGCCAGAAATGGAAATCTCGCTAAACATATGATGTTTAAAGCATTAGAAACTAAATATCCTGAAACTGATTTTTCTAAAATGAAAGAAAAAGTTAAAACTTATGAATATTAAAAAAATGATGCCAATACGGCATCATTTTTTTATTCAAATAATTCTTTTAAATAAGTATTCATCATTTCATTGCGTTCTTCCATAAAATGCTCATTCACATCAGGATGAACTCGATTTGATAAAAACACAAAAGCACTGCGCTTTTGCCGCACAATTATCATGACAACACCAGTATAACCACTTTGCCAAATATAAGGATGTCCTTCATATTCATCAAGTCTCCAACCAAACGAACGACTACCATCCTGCATTGGCGTTTGATCAACATACATCGCATCAAACATATCATTTGAATATACTTTACCCGGTGGTGTCAGTTGTAACATCCACTGAGCAAAATGGTCCATGTCGCGTAAAGAGCTGAATAATCCAGCTGATCCACAATCAGATCCGAGAACCTGGGCTTTAGGATCATGAACTTTACCAACTCGATTCATCCCTGTTGTTTCATCATATGTAGTTGGGACAGTTCGTCTAGCATCTGGATGAAAAGTTGAATCAATCATCCCTAGTGGTTGGAGTACCATTTGATTAATTAATGGTTGAATAGGAAGACCTGTCACTACCCCCGCAATCCAGCCTAAAAAAATATAATTTACATCTTGATACTTCATTTTTTTACCGTATTCATCTCCGACATCTAAACCTAATAAAGCACTTCGCAACTGATTCATGTTTAATTCATCACGATTAGGAATATATCCATCAATGTCAGAAGTATGAGTAAGTAGATGTCTGATTGTTATTTTTGGATGTTTCCACTCAGGAAGGTATTTAGTAACTGGGTCATCAATACCTATCTTGCCCTGATTTAATAATTGCATTATCACAGGAAGAGTCCCCATGACCTTTGTCATTGATGCTACGTCATATAGTTGATTAGGATACAAGTATTCTTGTTGTGGTTTTAAACTTCTATACCCTTCTACATGATCTTCAACGTTAACTCCCGTAATAAATGAAAATGAAGCACCGGGAATGGTTGTTTCTCTAATCATTCTTTCAATTATTGCCTTAGTATTCTCAAAGGTCATTATCATCACTCCTATCATATGATAATTATAAGCGTTTTTATGATAATAACCCAACAAAAAAAGCCCATTATAATGGACTTTTGATTTTTATTGAGATTAATAAAATTACTACAATTGAGTATACTGGATTCGAACCAGTACATTATGGATTCAGAGTCCACTGCCTTACCAGTTTGGCTAATACTCAATAATTACAATAAATATCTTACAATGTAGATTTATATTTGTCAATTATTAATTTTTGGTTGACAGTAAATCTAGAAGTCGGTAAAATATAACATATTGGATTATTGCCCGTTGGTCAAATTGGTTTAAGACGTCGCCCTCTCAAGGCGGAGTTACGAGTTCGAGTCTCGTACGGGTAATTAATAGAAATCATCTAACTTATAAGAATATGTTTAAAATTAATTATAAATAAAAAACGACCTATTATGGTCGTTTTTTATTTATTCAAAAATTTCCAAATTACTCCGCCAATAAATGCAGCAATTAATACCGGCATGAACAACATAAATATCAATTCTTTTGGCATATAGATTCCTAATAAGGCTAAGCATCCAAATAAGATAAAGCTGAAAATCAAAACAACTGTATCAATGAAACAAATGATTTGACCACAGTCGGCCCAAGCATTTTTATAAATTTTCCTTTTCATCAGTTTATCAATTAGCCATAAAGCTGCAGTAACAATCCACATAACAATATTAATTACAACCAGTGTTTCTAATAAGTCAAGTATTTCAAGCATTTTAAACTCCTCCACTAATTATTGATTACAATTTAATTATATACTTTTATTCATAAAGATAAATTATTCTCAGTTAAAAACCTTCTAAAATCAATAAGTTCATTTAATATGTGACAAAATTTAATGGTGTTATACTTATCTCGTTTAATTAAAAGATAATAACAAAGGAGATTATTAAAATGGAATTTAATAATGTTACAGTAGTTGGTGGAGGAACACTTGGATCACAAATTGCTTATATGTCAGCTTTTCATGGTAAAAATGTGACCATTTGGGGTCGAAATGATGGTTCATTAAATCGTGCTAAAGAACGAGTTGGTCGGTGGGCACAAGCCGTTAAAGATGATCTTAAAGCAACTGACTAACAGTTAAACGATGCACAAAAACATCTCACTTATACTACTGATTTAGCCCAAGCACTAAAAGGTGCTGATTTAGTAATTGAAGCTCTTCCAGAAAATATTGAAACTAAAAAAGACTTTTATGAAAAATTTGCTAAATTAGCAGATCCAAAAACTATTGTTGCTACCAATACATCAACACTTTTACCTTCACAATTTGCTGACTACACAGGTCGTCCCGATAAATTTTTAGCCTATCATTTCGCTAATGAAATTTGGAAAAACAATACGGCTGAAATCATGTCACAAAGTAAAACTGATAAAGATCTTCCTAAGATGTTTGAAAAGTATTCTAGAGAAATTGGGATGGTTCCATTGCTTGTTAATAAGGAACAGCCAGGTTATATTTTAAATTCACTGCTAGTTCCCTTCGTAACAGTTGGAATTCAACTTTGGGTTAAGGGAATTTCAGATCCAAAAACAATTGATAAAACTTGGATGATTGCAACTGGCTCACCAATGGGTCCTTTTGGATTTATTGATATGATTGGTTTGCGAACTGTTTATGAAATTAACAAAATGTCTAATGATCCAACTTCACAAAAAGCAGCTGAACTGCTTAAAAAGATGATTGATAATGGTGAGATTGGTGTTGAATCAGGCAAAGGATTTTACACTTATCCTAATCCTGATTTTAAAAAAGCTGACTTTTTGAAATAAATTTAGGGAAAAAGCCTCTCATTTTATGAGAAGCTTTTTTTAATTATTGATTTCTTCTTTTTAATTTCTGATTAACCAATAGTACGTTTTGTCGCGCTTCTATCATTGAACTAATCCAAATAAAAATATAAATGATAATAAAAATCATGGTAAATAGAATTAAATTCCAAAAACCAATTTTAAACCACCCACACAAAACAGCTAATGGTAAAAATAAGGTATAAGTCACACAAAAATGAACAATCGTTTTCTTAGTGATACTCCAATTATCTTTTCTAAAAATTAATCCTGAAAAAGAAAACACCATTCCAATTATCATCCATAATAATCCCGACACAATCGTTGCAGTTAAATTTGAAGTAAAATGTTGCATAAAAATTGGAGTGGATGGTATGAATTCAGTGGAATGATAAATCCAAGAAAAGAAAACTGCATTCCAAAAACCAAAAAAAGTTCCAAATCCAGCTCCACATAAAATTCTTTTAAAGATTCCCATTTTAAATCAGCTCCCTTTTTATTTTTTGTACAAATCTCCTAGATGCAAATAAAATTTCATTGTTTTTTAGTCTCACTTCATATGAACCAAGTTTGCTTAACGAAAACTGTTTTACATAATCTAAATTAACTACTTCTGAACTAGAAATCTGCACAAATTCTTTTGCTGACAATAAATTATTTAGTTGATAAATACGTTGTTTAATTCGATAATTTTGTCTATCCGTTTTACAATAAACGATATTTTGATATGTATAAAATCTAATTATTTCTTGAAGTGGTATTGCAAATTTTTGATTGTCCACATAGCCATAAATTAATTTTTGTTTGGTTATTCTTTCAATATCAACGGCTAGTTCTTCCAATGATTTCGTTTTTTCCTTCGCATTAATCGTTACAAATGGATCAATAAATGAGTCTTTAATATTGAAGTATATTTTCATTATTTTTACCTCCTTATAACTAAATCCTAGCAAATAAAGTTTGTAAAACAATCTTTTTTATAGTAATCGGTTCAAAACAAATAATAATTGGAAAAGCATCCTGAAAATAGTTACTTTTCAGAATGCTTTTTATTGAATCATATTCATAAATTGTTCTTCAGTGATAATTTGGATATTTTTGCCCTTTGTTGCATTTAACTCTTCTGCACGGCGTTGTTTGGTAGATTTACCATCAACTACAACGGCCGGATTTTCAATTCCCACTACCACATAATCAGTCTTTAAAACCACTGATTTTTTAATAATTCCTCCTTCCCCTTCTACAATTTTTTGAGCTTGCTCTCTAGGAAGTTGCTTCAAATCACCTGTAAAAACAAATATTTGATCTTTTAATTTGGATTTGTTTTCAGGTACTACTAATTTATCAATCAATTGATTGCCAAATAATGCTCGTTTTTTATTAATCTCATTTTTACTCAATGAGTTATCAAATTGATCATAAAAATAATCTTTTGATTTCCATTGCCTGAATTTTGGTCGTGATGGCTTTTGCAAATAACCAGCATCACGGAGTTTTTGATAGACAACTGCAGTAGTTTTAACATCATTCAAAGAATTATGAGAACGATTATCAATCCCAAAATAATTTTTTAAAGTTTCTAATTTTGTATTTGGTAATTTTAATTGATTCTGAGCAGCTTGAGCAATATCAAGGGTATCAACAAATTCAAGTTTAGGAAGATTCAATCCATTATATTTTAAAAAGGATAAATCAAACATCACATTATGCCCAATAAGAGGTTGATCGCCAATAAAATCATTTAATTTAGGAATTATTTCTGTAATTTCGGGTGCATTATCTACATCTGAATTTGAAATTCCAGTTAAATTTTCAATAAACGGACTAATTTGTTTATGAACTGGTTTGATTAAAGTATCCAAATAGTCTAATTCCTGATCCTGTTTAAATTTAACAGCTGATACCTGAATAATTTCATCTCGTTCTTTTTTTAATCCAGTAGTTTCAATATCTAAGACCACATAGTCGTATAATGGCTGTTTAATTTTTTTCATCATCTATTCTCCAATTAAAAAGAGTTATTACTTTAACAAAAGCATAACTCTTTTTTTGATTAGTTTCGATTGATTTTTCCAGATTATTCAATTTACTATTAATGAACTTTATCATTCGATTACCATACTGCATACAACAATTTTACAGTTTAAATTCATCCTTTGATAGCACCCATTGATTTGCATCATGCCATCCATCAGTTAATTTAATGGAATTTTCTTTTATCTGTGCTAACTTAAATCCACATGTATGAGCCACTTGGTTACTGGGAAAATTATCCACAGCAGCATCAATAATAATTTTATCTAAAGCTAATTCTGTAAAACCAAATTTACACATTCCTAAAACAGACCGATGCATAATTCCTTTTCCAATAAATTGATTGCCAAGCCAATAACCAATTTCACCAATCTTTTGCTTAGTATCAAATCGATTAAAACTAATCATCCCAGCACTTTTTCCCTGATAGATAATCACAGCTGATAACGATTTTCCCTGATAATATTCATCCATAGATTGATTTAAAAATCTTAATTCATCATTAACTGTAACTGTTAAATAAACCCATGGTAACCACTTACCTAAGCTAGTAACTGATTGCTGAATTAATTGATATAAATCGTTTGCATCTTGATATGAATCTGGTAGCTTAAGCGTAATCTCATTATCAATTTTCAACGGTAAAAACACAAAAATCACCCCATTAACTTTCTAATAGTTAATGGGATAATAACTGATTAATTATTAATTTACAATGACTATGTTAACGGCCAGTGACACCAAACATATAAAAAACATACATAGCCAATGGAAAAGTCATTAAAACCAAAAATAAAAAAGCAAAAAATATTTTTTAAACACCTTATTCACTTTCCAGCTTTTGAAATTGATCCATTAAAATCATCATATTCGTAACGACTAATTTTTCCATTTTGCAATGCTGTACGTAATCTATCAATTTCTACTGCATGATCTGGGTTGCTCAAATAATTATTTTCACCGCGATTTGTATTAGTATAATTTGCTTCTAAAGGTAGCGTTGGTTTTAGCGTTTGAACAAAATCAAATACTCTTCCTATTCTAATCTGATTAACCTTATACACGTGATTTCCAAATTTAAATTGAATTTCTCCATTGGGAGTTCCTTTAATAAAGGTTAATTTTCTTACCTGATTCAACGGAAAAGTTTTGGTATTATCTTTTTGTGCTAAAATCAATAAGTTTTTCGTAGCTAATAATACAACTTCTTTTTGTTTAATTTTCCCTAATAGCAGCGAATTTATTTTTCGCATTCCATAATTTAGTTGTAAAGTTTGATAAAAATCAGCATTTATTTGATTTTCAAGTACTGCTATTTTTACATTCATTATTTTAACCTTATTAATCAATATTCAATATGTTGATCTTTAACAATCGATTGATACTTCATTTTTTCAAGCCATTTTGGCAACGTTAATTGCTCCATGATGTTCATATCTACATCTGGTGTTAAAATCGATCCGCCGGGAACAGCATCAACTGGAATCGAAAAGTAAGGTCCAACTGTGATAGCATTCCCAATTTCTCCGGGTTTCATCATTACATGTGCAAATCCAATCCAGGAACTAGCAAATGAAGTATTAGCATCCTGACCACATTGTGCGATTGATAAAGCAATGGCTCTGCGTCGTCGATCTAAAAATTCATTTAAGTCATCTTCATTTGGAGTATTCCAAGTCCCAGCATCTTCAATAAACATTGATGAATTATGAACTGGATCTTTAGCAATTGAAATGGCAATGGCCGACCACACCCCATAACTCTCCCCAGTTCTTAACGGACGATCTTCTTTAGGACGATACGAAGTAACCCCCTTATTTGCACAAACAATAAAACTACCTGGTGCTGGATAATGACGCCGATTGTCTGAAGTACCAAAATATTCAACTAACGTATCTTGAAGTGGTTTCCCATCATAAATGGGTAATTTAGAACCATCCCATTGATCTTCTTCAAATAATGGCTTTGCATTATCAACTGCTGGGTTTCTTAATAAATCGTAGCCTAAAATATGCCCTTGAACTCCTGTAAAACTTGAAGCAGTTGTCATATTAATCTGACCCATATAGGCATTTTTACATTCAGCACGATCGTATGAAACAATGCCGTCTAACACTTCATCATCAGTTTTAACTCTTGTACCAGCATCAACTTTTAATCCAGTTACATAACCAGTACCTAAATTTCCTGGTTCCATATAACCACGTGAATACTGCTTATAAGGACTGATTGCAATTCGGTCAATTCCTTCTTGATTTAAAATTTCATCAATTTTTGCCATCAAAATTTCCCCTAATCATTCTTAAGATTATTAATTACAGTTTAATGGTAGCACAAGCAAAAGATTGTTACACATTTCACATCTTGACTTTTGTGCAATTATTTAATTATTTTACAAAATAAAAACTGTTAGCTGGGTTAATCAGCAATAACAGTTTTCCTAATTTTATTTAAATATAATGAATAATCCCATCACAGCAATTAAAACAATCATAATAGCAAAAACTCTCTCAAATTTACCGAAAACCGGTTTTGTAGGAGCATATTGTTTTCTAGCATAAATAAACAGTGGAATTCCAATTGCATAAATCACAAAAGCAATCGTTAAATATTTAATACCTGCTGTGTACCCCATAAACAAGGTTCCAACAATTGCTAAGATGGATGTAATAAAAGCACCCGTGCGCGAAGTAGATACTACATTTCCTGCTGGATTAAAGGTTTCTTTTTTTGCACTAATTTTAGCTAAAAATAACATTGAAATTAGATACGGAGGAACAGTCATGGTAGCGACAATTGTCAGTGTCGTATTAAAAGCTCTTCCAGCAAAATGAGTAAAGAAGATAATGATTTGAATTACCAATACTGTCATCAATAATGAAGCAACTGGAACATTATGCTTACCCATCTTATTGAAAAATTTTGGAAAAGTTCCATCTTCTGCTGCAGCTCGTGGCATTTCTGACAATACCAAAATCCAACTTAACCAACTGGCTAAAACTGCAACAATTACTCCAAAGGTAATAATCAGCCGTCCAACGGGTCCCATTACATATTGCATTAAGCCAGCAGTTGACGGACTAGATAAATTAGCCAGCTGTCCATAACTTTTTAATCCTAATGGTAGAATTGAGACTAAAGCATACAGCACCAAACAAATTAAAAAACCATCTCTGGTGGCATGACGCACATCTTTTTGACTTTTTGCATTTCCTGAAAGGACAACTGCACTTTCTACTCCCGAAAAGACCCAAAGAGTAGTTAACATGGCGCCTTTAACTTGAGAAAAAAGACTTCCTAATGCTTTATCATCAACTTGGGGTAAACTTTTAGCCGCCATTGGATTGGTAATAAACGTCTGCCAGTTAAACGCAACAATCATTACAATAATAAAAAATGCAACAATCAACAGCATACAAACTGTACCGAGCATATCAACATTACTTGTTGTTCTAATCCCTTTTACAATTAGAGAAGCCATAATCCAAAGTACTAAAGATCCGCCAATTACAGCTGCCCAATTATTTCCCCCGGAAAAAGTTCCCGGCCAAAAGGCATTCAAAGTCGACATTAACAATACTGAATAAGCAGCAATTGCAAATGACTGACAAATCCAATAGCCCCAACTAACGAAAAAGGCAGTAAAGTTACCAAAGCCCGCATGTGCATAATGATAAAGTCCCGTCGTATATTGCGGCCTTACTTGTGACAAGATCAAAAATGATTTAACAATTAAACCAATAATTAAGCCGGAAATTACCCAAGCAATTATTTGAGCAATCAAACCCGCATGCAGTGCCATATTTTGAGGTAAATCATAAATACCCCCACCAACCATCGCTGAAAGTACGAAAGCAGTTAACCCAAGTGTACCAATTTTTTCATCTTTTTTATTATTCAAACTCACACCTCTTTCGTGATATCTTCATTATAAAGACATCAAAGGTGTTTAGCAATCAAACCCATAGTTAGTAAATTTTATCCTAAAGATGATAATGTCCTTTAATATGAAAAGCTCGGTGATGTTTATGAGATTGATAACCAGTATTAAATTTCTTGTAAGTTTTTGAATGGTAGTTTTCATAATTAATTGGCGTCGGAACTTGCGTGCTTGGATCAACATTTGAACGTCCAGTAGCATAATCAAAGTTTAATCCAGGCTGCACATTATATAAGTAACGATCAAAATGCATACTTCCATCAGTACTAGCAGCTTGAACCCATAAACCTTGTGCCATCAAATCATCGCCCACATACACAGGGGTCACTTGATAAATTACTTTTTTATTTTTCTCCAAAGCATTTCTAACCATTTGTTCGTTAATGGTCATTACTTTTTGATTTGAAAAAGCAGTTTGTGTAAATAAATTTTTAGGATTATCAATCGAGCCTTTCTGACCCGGATCTGGTTGTCCATCATTGTTTAAGTTAAAACTACATGAATATGCAATTAAATGTCCGCGGTTAACCGGAAAGACTTTTTTACCATTTACCTTTTTAGGTTGATTATACCATCCTGTTGGTTTGAAAACCTGAGGCGCCCGACCATCAGAATGACCCAAATTGTCTTTCGTCAGATAAGCAGTTGCCGTTCTCGCTCGATTTAAATGATCAAGATTAGAAAAATTAATTTTACTAGTATCATAATTAATTTTTTGAATTGTTTCTGGATTATCCTTATTTAAAACATCATAAGCTTGTGAACCAGGTTGATATTGCTTTTTTTGCAATGATTGATATGTAGCCGTCTGTTCTGGATTTTGAGCGTCATCAGCTTTAACAGCTTTTAATGAAGTAATTAGCAGTGCTGAACTCGCCAGCGTAATAATACCTAATTTAACCGAGATTTTCATTTTTTATCCTTTCTATTAGTACGAACATCTGTTTTGTATCTTAAATTAATTTTAACCCATTGTCAAAATCATCTAATTGTAAATAAAAAATTCTGTCACAAATAATCGTGACAGAATTTTATTTAGGCTTGATACACAAGTTTTCCATTTGAAAAAGTGGCTAAATTATTGGCATTGACTTGCTCTCCAATAAAAGGAGAATTACGTCCCTTCGACTTCATTTCAGTTGTAATAATCTTATGTTGATGCTGCAAATCCCAAATAGCAAAATTAGCTAGGTTACCAACTTTAAGCTCATTATCATTTGTTAAATTAAATTTTTCAACTGGTGCCCTGCTCATCCATTTTAATAATTGTTGAAGCGTAACTTTTTTGGTTTCAACTAAACTGGTATACAACAAAGGAAATGCTGTTTCGATTCCAGTAATTCCAAATGCCGAATCAACAAATGAATCGCCTTTATCAGTTATGGTATGTGGGGCATGGTCAGTAGCTATCATATCAATTGTTCCATCCAATAACCCAGTTAATAATGCTTCACAATCCTCTTTACTTCGTAACGGCGGATTCATCTTATACATTGGATTATCCATTTTAATCATTGAATCATCCAGTAACAAATGATGTGGTGAAACTTCGGCTGTTACATTGACTCCATCAGCTTTCGCACGTCTAATCAGTTCAACACTACGGGATTTAGATACATGACAAACATGATAATGCACGTGAGTAACCCTCGCTAATTCTAAATCACGTGCTAGCTGGCTTGTTTCAGCCACTTCATTAGCTCCTTTTAGACCTAATGCTTCTGAAACTCTTCCTTCATTCATCACACCGCCATTCATTAATGCATGATCTTCAACATGAGCTGCTAATGGCAATCCAGTTTTGGCAATTTCAACCATTGCATCAAACATTGTTTTACCAGTCTGGATTCCAATTCCATCATTACTAAAAGCAACTGCTCCTGCACGTTTCATCGCAGCAAAATCAACTAAATGATTCCCACGTTCATCATACGTTACAGGGGAATATTGTTCGACATTAATAACACCTTGTTTTTCATTATAAGCAGCCATCTCTTTTAATTTATCAGGAGTATTTGGGACTGGAGTTACATTAGGCATAGCACAAACAGTAGTATATCCTCCATGAGCAGAGGCTTCACTTCCAGTTTTAACTGTTTCCTTGGCAGTTTGTCCAGGGTCACGAAAATGAACATGCACGTCTACTAAACCGGGAAGGATTGTCTTTCCTTCAGCATTAATTACTTTTTCAGCAGACTCAGATATAATTTTTTTTGTATTTTTTTAATCATTCCATCAACTAACAGCACATCTTCTTGCTGTAATTGTTCGTCATGATAAACTTGAGCATTTTTAATTAAAATTTTCATGATTAATTAATTCCTTTAATTTCAGCTGGACTAACAATTCCCTTATTGACTAAAATATCAGTTAAAATAGCCATCCGCATGTACATCCCATTTTCCATTTGTTTAAAAATTCTTGATTTAGCACTTTCTACTAATTCAGAATCAATTTCGACTCCTCGATTAACCGGAGCCGGATGCATAATAATGGCATTATCTTTCATCATGTCATAACGTTCTTTAGTTAAACCATACTGTTGATGATAAGTAGTCGCATCAAAATCATCTGCTGCTTTTCCAAGTCGTTCTTTTTGGACACGTAACAACATCACAACGTCTGAATTTTTGGCTGCTTCGTCAACACTTAAATGAGATCCGTAATCTGAAAACTTATCATCATACCATTGATCAGGTCCGGAAAATGCAACATTTGCACCTAACTTAGTTAGTAATTCCATATTAGATCTAGCAACCCGAGAATGATTTAAATCGCCAATAATACTAATATTTAATCCTTTAAATGTCCCAAATTCTTGATAAATGGTCATCATGTCAAGCAAAGATTGAGATGGATGCTGACCACTGCCGTCACCAGCATTAACAATGCTAATATCTAAATTAGCTTGTAAAAGTTGTTTATAATATTCATTATCAGAATGACGGATAACGGCAAAATCAACTCCAATAGCTTGAATAGTTTTTACTGTATCTGCTAAAGTTTCACCTTTTGTCACTGAACTAGCAGCGGCATCAAATTGTAAAACTTGTATCCCTAACTTTCTTTCAGCCATTTCAAAACTGGTATGAGTTCTAGTACTATTCTCAAAGAAAAGATTCATTGCATAAGTCGGACGATTAAGCCGAATAGTTTTTCCTTCACTAAATAACTGCGCTAATTTGATTTTATGTAATACTTGTTGTTGGGTCAGATTTGCCACTGTTACTAGGTCATGTTTGGTTATTAATGCCATTTTATATCCCCCAAGGTTTTCATCCATTGTAAATAAAACTGCATAAATAAAAGACATACTACAATTAACGTAGTATGCCTGTTTTAATAACATTACCAGTTAACTTCTCGATTTCTCTGAATCGAATTAAAGTATTCCTTATTTATTGTTACTTACTCTATCCAAATTCATTAAAGATGTCAATAGACATAATATTATTGACATTCTACGATGAATTCAGTAATATTATGACAATTAATCTTAACTTGGTTCAGAGAAGCCAAAAGATCTTATCACCACTTAATATAAACATACCACTGCCGCAATTTTGACTACTTAGTATTTCTCTGAAAACCATGGTCTTAATTGCGGCTTTTTGTATATAAAGGAGTTTTTACAATGACTAACATCTCAATTTCAGCAAACATTGGTAACGAAGTTTTTCAATCACCTTTCATCAATGCTGCAGGTGTTTTTGACGAAACAGCTGCCGAAATGAATCAAATTTTAAATTCTGAAGCTGGTGGAGTGACCACTAAAAGTGCTACTTTAAAACCGCGCAAAGGAAATCCAACTCCTCGTTATGCAGATACCAAATTTGGCAGTATTAATTCTATGGGGCTACCTAATCAAGGATTAGACTATTATTTAAATTTCATTGAAAAAAATGAAATTAATAAACCAATCGATTTATCAATTTCTGGGACTTCTAGGGAAGATAATTTAACCGCACTCAAAAAGGTACAAAAAAGCAGTTTCACTAGCTTATGTGAGTTAAATCTTTCTTGTCCTAATGTGATTGGAAAGCCTCAAGTCGGTTACGATTTAACCGCAATCGAAGAAACTTTAACTGCCGTTTTTGAATTTTTTACAAAACCATTAGGCCTTAAACTTCCACCTTATTTTGATCTTCAACAATATGATGCAGTTGCTAAAATTTTAAACAAGTATCCCCTAACTTACATTAATACCATTAACAGTGTCGGAAATGGATTAGTGGTTGATGCTAAAACTGAATCAGTCGTGATTCGGCCTAAAGGAGGATTTGGGGGAATCGGTGGAACATACGTTAAACCAGTAGCACTTGCTAATGTTCGCGCATTTCGCCAACGTCTTAATCCGGAAATTAAGATTATTGGAACTGGTGGAGTCAAAACCGGATTAGATGTTTTTGAGCTAATTTTATGTGGCGCAGATATTGTAGAAATTGGAACTGCTCTTGCCCAAGAAGGACCACATATTTTTGCCAGACTAAAACAAGAACTTACAGATATCATGCAGGAAAAAGGTTATCATCAACTTTCTGATTTCCGCGGAAAATTAAAAGAGTACCAAAATTAACACGACGTTGCATTATTGAAAAAAACATTATGAAATTTCCCGTTTAAGTGAATTCAGAAATTAATAAAATTAAATGTGTTTTAATTCATATTTTAGAAATCACACCATCAGAATTTAGCCAGCATTCGTGTTGGAACTCTTTATATATCATAAGTAATCATTCAAGAAAAATTTTAATTATAAGGAATTAATATGAATACACTCAAAGAATTAAAATCCATGCAAGGACGTTCATTTTTAAAAGAAGCTGATTTTACCCCAGCACAAATTAAAGCTTTAATTGATTTTTCAATTAAGCTTAAAGCCGAAAAACAACAAACTGGTAAAGTAACTAAATATCTTCATGATAAGGATTTAATTCTTTTGTTTCAAAAAACTTCTACAAGAACCCGACTTTCCTTTGAACTTGGCGGAGATGATTTGGGTGCTAATACGGCATACATTGATCCCACTTCAAGTCAGTTTGGTAAAAAAGAATCTGTTGCAGACTCTGCCAGAGTGTTTGGAGAACTTGCAGATGGAATTGAATATCGGGGATTTTCTCAAAAAAATATGGAAATCATGGCAGAACATGCTGGAGTCCCGGTTTGGAATGGTTTGTCAAACGAGTGGCATCCTACTCAAATGATTGCTGATTTTATGACTATCAAAGAAAATTTTGGTCATTTAAAGGGCCTAACCTTAACTTTTGTAGGAGATGGACGTAACAACATGGCTAACTCTCTTTTAGTAACTGGCTCAATGTTAGGAGTTAATGTCCATATTGTAGCTCCCAATTCACTACAACCAGATTCAAAAATTCAAAAACTAGCAGCTAACTTTGCTAAAAAATCTGGAGCTCAATTGGTCATCACTTCTAATATTGAAACCGGTGTGAAAAATAGCAATATTATTTACACTGATGTTTGGGTTTCAATGGGAAAAACTAACTGGCAAGAAAGAATCAAGTTATTGTCACCCTATCAGGTTAATATGAAAATGATGCAAGCAACTGGGACGCCTGATGAGCAATTAATTTTTATGCATTGTCTCCCTGCTTTTCATGATGGTAATATCAGTACTGCTGCAGAAGCAGTCAAAAAATACAATTTAAAAAGTCCAGAAATGGAAGTTACCGATGAGGTATTTAAAAGTAAATTCGGACGACAATTCAGTGAGGCGGGTAATCGAAAACATTCTATTATGGCAATCATGGCGGCTACTCTTGGTGATTTAACCCTATACACTGAACACTAAAAAAATAACAAAAAACTTTCACGAATTAAAATTCGTGAAAGTTTTTATTTGGTTTAATTTATTTATTAGCATTTCGACGTTTGATACCGAAAAGAGCCATTAGTCCTAAAATAATTGCTCCTAAAATCGATGCAAGCAAAGTAGTTTGTTCCCCAGTTTGTGGTAAAACATTATTACCTTTACTATTCGATCCAGTATGATTCTGACTGGCTGAATTAGTTTGGTTATCAGTCTTAGCAGTTTTTGCTGAATTTACATCAGCAACATCAGAAGCAGCATTGCTACTGTTAGAGTTACTACTTGAAATATCTTTTTGGCCATTAGCTGATTTCGATGAATCAGTGTTTAAAGCACTAGTAGCTGATTGATTTTGATTAGCTACTTGAGTATTCGTTTGATTGCTAGCTTTATTTTGATTATTAGTCTTAACTTGACTATTCAAATTTTGCTTTACATCATCATTATTTGTGCTTTGGTTATTACTAATTGGGGTAATAATCTCAGAATTATCTTTACCGTCCTGAGAAATTTTAAATTGAGTATCTAGATTAGTTTCTGGTGTGCCTGGTTGGTAGCCGATAGAAGTATCGTTAGTCACTGCAAAGTTTTTACTAAACAACTTAGTATAATTCGATGGTGCCAAATAATTAGAATCATCTACAGTTGCGGTTGGCTGACTAGCAGCTACTGCATTTTGTCTTGGTGTCGTAGTTGCATTGCCAGTATTATTAGTATTAGCAGGAGTTGTATTGTTAACAGCTACACTGTTATTAGTAGAACCAGTGGCATTAACTACTCCATTTACCCGGCCAAAAAGTACTTGGCCTTGGAAGTATCCCAATGAATCATTATTAATTACTCCTCGGTTTTGAGCATCCAGCATTAAACCATTTCCAAGATAAATTCCATCGTGATAGATACTACCATCATTAAAGAATACTAAATCTCCAGCCTGAGCTTCATCTGAAGATATATGTTGAACAGCTGCATATTGGTCAGAAGCGACACGAGGTAAGTTAATTCCATTTTTACCAAAAACATATTGAACAAATCCAGAACAGTCAAATCCAGCTGGTGTTGTTCCACCCCAAACATAAGGAGTTCCGACATATTGTTTACCAGTATTAATAATTGCACTAGCATTATTAGTATTTGAAGCTGTAGTTACTGCTTGTGAGGTGGTAGCTGCTGCCTGTTTATTTACTGGAGCTGCAGGAGTGGCTTGTGGAGTAGCAGTTTGAGTTGGTGTTGCTGCAGGTGTAGTATTAGCCGAATCATTATTAGTTACTGCTAAATTAGTGGCAGCAGTTCTAAGTCGGTTTTGGGTTGCAGAAGTAGAAGCTGCTTGAACATTAGATTCAGTAGTCTGTCTAGCATTATTATTTACTGCAGGAGCTGCTTGATCTGCAACATTATTTGCGACTGTATTTTGTGGAGCTGGTGTACTTTGTACATCAGTTGCTTGATTGTCAGGTGTTTGATTAGATGCGGGAGTATTATCAGCAGCTTTTGCAACATTATCATCGGTAGTAGCGGCATTGTCAGCTGTATTTTGAACAGCCTGAGTAGTACTTTGATCCTGATTGGTTGTTGCAGCTGCATTATTCAATTGATTAGTTATGTTTTGATTATTATTTGCAGTTTGATTATTAGTAACATCATTAGTATTTGAAGCTGTTTGTTGATTTGACAGTTTGTCAGCCTGATTACTTGTAACATTATTATTTGTTTGTGCAGTTTGAGTAGTTGGTGCTGCATTGGTTGTAGCGTCTGCAGAAGCACTGTTAGAAGCTAATAATACTCCTCCTGAAACCATCAATGTTGCAATCCCAGCAAACATCCATTGTTTACCAGCTTTATACATTTTATAATGTAATTTTTCGTTTTTCATTAAGTAAAACTCCTTTATGGGTTATCTTATAATTAAAATTTATATTAACTTTTACACTTACGATGATTATATTATCATTACAACCCCAATATTTGGCGATAACAACCCTTTTTTAACACGATTGTCATATAAATGAAATATATTATGAATACATTAAGAAACACAAACACAATTGTTTGACTTTAATTGACCAATAGTAGTACACTAGGTTTCCGTGGGTACTAAATATTTAGAAAGGAGGAGATTATGGCAAAAAAATCAATGATTGAAAAAAGCAAGCGCCCCGCTAAATTCACGACACAACAATATACGCGTTGCGAACGTTGCGGCCGCCCTCGTGCTATCTACCAAAAATTTCATCTTTGTCGTATCTGTTTAAGACAGCTTGCGCATAAAGGTCAAATTCCTGGCATGAAAAAAGCTAGCTGGTAATCTTAGTTGGAAGGAGTTCTAATATGAAAAAAGAAGATTTAGCAACTGCTTACCGTAATCTAAAAAGTCCAAACAAGCGTACTAAGAGCCGTGCGTTACGAACTATCAAAAAGGCCAAAAATGAAAAATAATCATAATATATAAAAAGAACTGTAATCTGGAAAATAGATTACAGTTCTTTTTATATAATGGAAGCAATTATTATAATTAATCAACTAAATAACTTGAATATCCAAGTGATTAAGGTATATTTAATTTGATTAACAAATTATTAAGTTCTTTATGATATCATGTGGTGAGAGGAGATGTTAATTATGACTGATGTACTTGTTCTCGGAGCTGGTTATGCTGGACTTCGAGCATGTAAACAATTAGCTAAAAGTAAACTAGATTTAAATATTACTTTAGTTAACAAAAATTCATATAATTATGATGCGACTGCCCTAGAAACTGTGGCAGCGGGTGCTACTGCACCAGAAAATATTATGATGGATATAGCTGATGTAACTAGTAATAAAGTTCATTTTATTCAAGACGAAGTTGAAGTTATTAATCGTAATCAAAATTCAGTAGTTTTAAAAAATAGTAAACAAGAGCTGAAATACGACTATTTATTTAATGCCCTTGGCTTTGAACCAGAAACTTTTGGAACACCAGGTGCAGATGAATATGCATTACAAATCAGCAATATTGATAATGCTGTTGCTGATTATGAAACCGTGGTCAAACACTTGGAAACATACCAAAAAACAGGTAATAAAGATTACCTAAGTATGGTTGTAGTTGGTGGGGGGTTAACTAGTGCCGAATTACTTGGTGAGTTAGTCCATCAAATTCCTAAATGGGCTCGCAAATATGGATTTGATAAGGCAGACTTCCAATTAACTTGTATTGGTCCTAATTTGTTGTCAATGTTTGATGAAAAACAGCGTGCCTATGCACAACGTTACTTAGAAAAACATGGAGTTAAGTTTATTCTTGGACAAAACGTTAAATCAGTTTCTGATACTGGTGTAATTTATGGCGACAATAATCATAATCTTCCTGCTAGAACAGTTTTCTGGACTGCTGGGGTTAGCGGTAGTCATGTTATTGAAAAATCTGGATATCCAGAACATCGTGATCGAGTTGCGGTTAATGATGACATGACGTCACCTACTAACGCTAATGAGTACATTATTGGTGATGTAGCCGCTGTTAAAGATCAATCAACTGGCCGGTTTTACCCACCAACGGGACAAATTGCAATTCAAGAAGCTAATATTGCCGTTGCAAATCTAAAAGCTAAATTAACCCATAGCAAGCCAGTTCCATTCACATACAGAAGTTTGGGAACAGTTTGTTCATTAGGACCTACTACTGGAATTGCTTATGATTTGCTAGGATTTCCTATCAAACTAACAGGTATTCTTGTTCCCACAATTAAAAACTTGATTTTCAAACGGTCAGCTTTTGAACTTTCTGGTCTCAAAGCCGCCTTACAACGTTAATAATATTATAATGAAAGAAGTATGATAATATGTTTAATTTAGGACTTAGTGTGTTATCACTAGCGCGGTTCCAGTTTGCCATGACTACTATTTTCCACTTTTTCTTTGTTCCTACTTCAATTGGGATGGGTTTAATGGTAGCCATTATGGAAACCGCTTATGTAATAACAAAAAAACAAATCTACAAATCAATGACTAAATTCTGGGGAAAAATCTTTTTACTCAGTTTTGCCGTCGGTGTTGTAACTGGATTAATTCAAGAATTTCAGTTCGGAATGAACTGGTCTAACTATTCTCGATTTATGGGTGATATTTTTGGTGCTCCGCTGGCAATCGAAGCTCTACTTGCCTTTTTCTTGGAATCAACTTTCTTAGGAATCTGGATGTTCACCTGGGATAAAATGAAACCAGTTTGGCACGCCTTAATGATTTGGTTGGTTTTCATTGGTTCCGTACTTTCGGCCTTATGGATCTTGGCTGCTAATAGTTTCATGCAGCATCCAGTAGGTTATGCTATCAATAAAAAAACCGGTCATGCCGTTATGACTAGTTTTAGTGCTATTGTTGCTAATAAACAACTTTGGTACGAATTCCCCCACGTTATTTTTGGAGCTTTTGTAACTGGTTCCTTCATTGTCGCTGGACTCTCAGCAATTATGCTTTTCCGGAAAAAATCACCTGAATTTTTCCGAAAATCAATGCGTCTCGGTTTAATCATCGGATTATTGAGTTGTGGCGGTAGTTTCTTATCCGGTGATTCACAGATGGTATATTTACAACATGATCAACCAATGAAATTCGCAGCTGATGAAGGTATTTATCAAAACGTAAAAAGTCCTGCACCATGGACAGTTGTTCAAATTTCAGACAACAAGACCAAACGTGGTTATGGTAAGATTGAAATTCCTTATTTATTGGATATTCTTAGTTATCACAAGCTATCTGGTAGTGTTAAAGGAATGGATTCTGTCAATGCAGAATTACACAAGAAATATGATAAGAAGTTTGGAAAGCATATGAACTACTATGTCGCCACCAACACACTTTTCTATTCATTTAGAATTATGGCTGGTGGGGCTGGTGCCTTAGGATTACTAGCAATCTTAGGACTATGGTTCTCAAGAAAGAAAAAAGATACGATTATGAAACAAAAATGGTTAACTTTCTTACTTTCCATTGCAACTATCGGACCTTGGATTATTAATTCTTGTGGTTGGTTAATTACAGAATTGGGTCGTCAGCCTTGGGTTGTTTATGGTCTATATCCTACAGCTGCTGCAGTTTCACCTAGTACATCAGCTGGTGAAGTATTATTTACCAACATCATTTACTTCGTTGTTTTTGCAACATTGGCAGCTTTTATGATTATGTATTCCTTAAAGATTCTTAATAAAGGACCTAAAGCAGTCGGTGATAATGATAATTATGACCTTGAAGACCCATTTTCAAAGGAGGCCTTTAAATAATGAGTATCTTACAATTATTGTGGTATAGCGTTATCGGTTTACTGTTCGCATTATTCTTAATCCTTGATGGTGCAGATTTCGGGGTTGGAATGGCAACTAGATTTTTATGTTATAACGATACTGAACGTGGGTTGGTTTTAAGAACAATTGGTGCCCACTGGAATGGTAACGAAGTTTTCTTAGTTACAGCTGGTGGAGCAATGTTTGCATCAATCCCTTTGTGGTACGCTAGTTTGTTTTCTGGTTTTTATATTGTTTTGTTCCTGATTTTAATTGCTTTGATTTTTCGAGGAGTCTCTTTTGAATTTTCAGAAAACGCAGAAACAAAACAAGGAAAGAATCGCTGGATGTGGGCAAATTTCTTTGGTAGTTTATTCTTACCTTTCTTATTCGGAATTTTGTTCATGGATATGATTCAACCAGTTCCAATGGATAGTCAAGGTAACATTTTTGCTAGTTTCTGGAATGTAATCAATCCCCTATCATTATTAGGTGGAATTGCTTTAACTGCAATTTGTTTATATCAAGGATTACACTACATTTCCTTGCATACTACTGGTTTGATTGAATACAAATCAGAACGATTAGCTGATAATCTATACTGGGCTGCTTACCCTGTTGAAGTACTCCTTGTCGTTGCGCTTTATTTCCAAACTAATTTTTTTGAACGTCATTTATACAGTACTTTAATTTTATTAGTTTTAATTGTAGCAATGACTGTTTGGGGACAAATAGCAAGTGCTAAAGATCATGAATGGCAAGCTTACTTTGCTAGTTCGTTAAGTCTTGTATTTATCGTAATGTTAGTTTTTGTAGGACTATTTCCATATGTTCTAATTGCTGAAAATCCTGCTCATTCAATTTTAATTACTCAAGCATCTTCAACTCCATACACATTAACAGCAATGACAATTGCCTTGGTAATTCTTTTACCTATCATGTTGGCTTACTTTATTTGGAGTTATATTTACTTGTCTGGCAGAATTTCTTTGCAAGAATATGAGAAAATGGAAAAACAAGACGAAAGTTATTAAAAATATGATTGGAGAATTGCATGTTTGATAAACAACTTATGTCAATTCCCGGTGTCAAAAATTTAATTGTAAAACTTTCTTTTTTAGCAATTATTCAAGGACTAGCGATTATCTTTGAAGCCGTATTCTTATCATTAGCGGTTGTGCTAACTTGGAAACTCAAAAAAGTAACAGCATTATTTACTCCAATGCTGTTCTTTTTTGTATTTTTTGCAATTCGTTATTTAGTTACACGAATCGAAGCCCAGTTAACTGATCAATTTGCTTCTAAAGCAAGCGGAACTCTCAAACAAAAACTTTTGATAAAAGAATTTGAGCTTGGTCCTACTATTGTTAGCAACCTAGGTTCTGGTCATTTGATAACATTGGCACTGGAAGGCATTAACAAAATTGATAACTATTTAAATTTAATCATAATTAAAACCGTTAATATGGCAATAATTCCTTGGGTACTTTTAATCGCAGTTTTTTTCTTGGATAAGCTTTCTGCCTTTATCTTATTGCTCATGTTTCCCATTATTATTTTATTTATGATCATTTTGGGGAAAGCTGCAGCTGCAAAATCAAATGCCCAATATGAAGGATTTACAAACATGTCTAATAATTTTGTGGATTCAATGCGCGGTTTAAAAACATTAAAATTATTTGGTTTAAGTAAAAAATATAGTAATAATATCTATAAAGTCAGTGAAAACTATCGTAAAAGTACCATGAGCGTCTTAAAAGTTGCTCTCTTATCCACGTTTGCACTTGATTTTTATACCACTGTTTCAATTGCAATTGTGGCCCTCTTTTTAGGAATCAATTTAATTAACGGACATATTTTATTATTTCCTGCTTTAGCAATTTTAATTTTATGTCCAGATTATTTCTTACCAGTTAGAGATTACGGTAATGATTATCATGCAACTTTAGATGGCAAAAATGCATTAGTTAACATTAATGAAATCCTTGCAGTTCCCTCCCCTCATGCTAAAGTTACTTTAAAAAACTTTGCTGGATGGACTGCAAATAGTTCTTTAGCTGCTAATCATTTAGACTTTGATTACGAAAAAGAACCCACTTTATCTGACATTAATTTTAAGATTCACGGATATACTAAGGTTGGAATTGTCGGTCGCTCTGGATCCGGAAAATCAACTTTATTAAATTTAATTGGCGGCTGGCTACAACCAACCAATGCTAAAGAATTACCATTTACAGTTGGTAATCAAAAAGTTGATAGTTTAGCTCAAGCAGAGTGGCAGCAACATATTAGTTATATCCCCCAAGATCCCTACATTTTTAGTGGAAGCATTGCAGAAAATATTGCTTTTTATAAACCAGATGCATCAATAGCAGCAATCAAAACTGCTGCTGAAAAAGCTGGGTTAACTAATTTTTTAACAGAATTAAAAGCTGGATTAGACACCAAAATTGGTGAAGGCGGTCGTGGCATTTCAGGTGGTCAAGCCCAACGAATTGCACTGGCACGTGCTTTATTAGATCAAAAACGTAATATTCTTTTGCTAGATGAACCAACTGCCCATTTGGACATTGAAACAGAATATGAGCTAAAGCAGACAATGCTGCCTTTATTTAAAAATCATCTTGTCATTTTTGCTACGCATCGATTACATTGGATGAATGATATGGATTACGTCTTAGTAATGGAAAATGGTAAATTAGTTGAACAAGGTAATCCAACTAATTTGTTACAACAAAATGGTGTTTATCGAGATTTAATCAATGAGATTCGAGGTGAAATCCATGAAAAAAATCTTTAAAAATGACTCTTGGATTAAACCTTATTTAAAAAAATACAAGGGCTTATTAGCATTAGTATTTTTCTTAGGTGTTATAACTTTTATTTGTTCAATCGGACTGATGTTTACAGCGGGATATTTGATTAGCCGTTCGGCTCAAAGACCATATAATATTTTGTTAGTCTTTGTACCCGTTATCATCACTGAAGGTTTTGGAATCTTTCGACCAGTTTTTAAGTACTTGGAACGAATTAATAGTCATAACTGGGTTTTAAAAGTCACTTCTAACCTCCGTAAACGACTATATGAAACGCTTGAAAAACAAGCCATGTTTTTAGATCAAAAATTTAAAACTGGTGATTTATTAAGTGTTTTAGCAGATGACATTGATCACTTAGAAAATTTGTATTTAAGAACTATTTTCCCATTAATCGTGGCCTACTTAACCGGAATTATCCTAATTATCATTTTGGGAATTGTAAGTTGGGTTTATGCTTTATTCATGTTATTTACTTTTTCATTAATTCTTTTAGTGATTCCTTTAATATCGGTGGCAGTTCGTGGTGCTAGTCTAGAATATCAAAAAACATTACTACACGATTCTTACAATAATCTGACTGACGCAACATTAGGAATTGGCGATTGGATGATTTCCGGTCGAAAGAAAGGTTTCTTACAACAAACCACTAAAAATGATACTAAATTATCAGCATCAACTTTTAAAACTCATCGTTTTGAATGGAATCGTGATTTTGTTATCAAGTTAATTTTCGGAATAATGGTAGTTGGAACTCTTATTTGGACAAATTTTGCCCTTACTTCTTCGGCTCGACTGGCTGACTATGTAGCTGCATTCGTATTGGGAGTCTTCCCCTTAGTCGACGCCTTTGCCCCTGTTTCACAAGCTATGGAAGAATGGCCAATGTATCGTGATTCAGTTATTCGTCTTAATCAACTTTCTGATGATGATACAACTGAACCCAATGTACCTCAAACTGATTTAAGTCCAAGTGAATTTAAAAACATTGAAATGAAAAACGTTACTTTTCATTATCAAGGAGATTCACTTGATTTATTAAAAAATGTTTCTCTAAAAGTTTTAAAAGGACAAAAAACTGCTATCATTGGTCCCTCTGGAGTTGGTAAAACAACTTTACTACAATTATTGTTAGGTGCTTTAACTCCCACAAATGGAGAAGTAACTATCAATGAAACTGTTGATGTCGCCGCTTTGCAGAATAATCGCTCGAATTGGTTCAGTGTTCTTGATCAAAAACCATTTTTGTTTAAAACTTCGGTACTAAATAATGTTCGAATTGGAAATGAAAATGCAACTGATACCCAAGTTGAACAAGCGTTAGCAGATGTAGGTATGAAAAATTTTGTTAATTCATTACCAAATGGGATTTATACTGATGTTTCAGAAAATGGAGTTCGTTTTTCTGGCGGACAGCGTCAACGATTAGCACTTGCACGAATTTTATTGCAGGACAATCCAATCGTATTATTAGATGAACCAACCGTTGGATTAGATCCAATTACTGAAAATGATTTAATTAAAACATTGGAACAGGTATTAAAAAATAAAACAGTAATTTGGGTAACCCATCATCTTCAAGGATTAGATACTATGAATCAAATTATTTTTTTAGAAGATGGTGTTATTAAAATGGCAGGAAATCCTAGCTCATTGTATAAAAATAATCCTCGATTCAGACAGTTAACTGCCATGGATCAAGGATTACCGTTCAAAAAATAATTAACTAAAAAGCTGATGGATGACTTTTTCCAGTTCTGTTCTTTCACTGGAATCAGGTATCTCACGTAATAAAGAAAATGCTTCATCTAAGAAATTTTGTAAAACTTTTCGAGCATAATCAATTCCACCGCTTTTCTCAATTATGTTAATAACTTTTTCTAGATCAGCTGAATTCAGCTGATCTTTTTTTAATAGTATCTCTAATTCTTCTTCGTAACTAGTCGTCAAGGCATGAATAACAGGCAACGTATAAATACCACTCTGCACATCATTTAGAGTTGGTTTACTCGTTTCAACATCTGGTTCAAAATCACGTAAATCATCTCTAATTTGAAAGGCCATTCCAATCTGCAGACCAATCTTTTCAAGCAAAGCAATCTGATGTTGAACGCCACCACTTAAAATAGCACCCTCACCCATGCTAATTCTAAATAATTCGGCTGTTTTTCCCTTAATTGCTTTAAAATACTGATTTTCAGTTCGATTTACATCATAACGCTCAACACTTTGATTTAGTTCTCCTGCTAAAAGATCTTCCATTACCTTTACATTATATTTTAAATTTTCAAAATTTGGTGCATATTTTAATAAGAGTTCAAAATACTGTGTGAATAGATAATCACCTAAATAAACGGCATTATGAATCCCAAAGTTAAAATTTAATGTTTCTTTTCCACGCCGCAGATCTGATTCATCAATTACATCATCATGAACTAAAGAAGCTAGATGAATAATTTCAATAGAAGCAGCTGCTTTTTCATATTGCTGATCAATATCTGGTTTAGTGCCTAAATTAGCAGCCAATAAGAGTAAAGCTGAACGAAGCATTTTGCCATTACCATCAATCAAATTCTTGATTCCGTCATTAAATTCAGGAATATTAACCTTAATCTGATTATCCATGATAATTTCAGTTTCAGTTAATTTTTCTTTTAAAGACGTAAAGTTTTCCCATAAACTCAAATCCATGTTTTACCGCCCTTGTAATCCGTATTAATAACATTAGTATAGCATACCATCTCAATAGAATAAGATACCCTTTTAATGATTACATTCTTTTCTTAATAAAAAGAGACTATTAAAAGGAAAATTACTTTGCTTCCGTTCTTTAAAAATTAAAAAAAGGTCAGCTGTAATCAATTTAGACTACAGCTGACCTTTTTAATAATCTTATTCATGTAATTCTTTGTTTAACTTCTTACCAAGTTCTTCAAAACCAGGTTTGCCAAGCAATGCAAACATGTTCTTTTTATATGCTTCTACGCCAGGTTGATTAAACGGATTAATCCCATTTAGATAGCCAGAAATTGCCACTGCAACTTCAAAGAAGTAAATTAAATAGCCTAAACTGTATTCTGACTCATCAGGAATCTCAACAGTCATTACCGGTACCCCACCATCATTATGGGCTAAAACAACTCCTTCATAGGCTTTATCGTTAACTTCATTCATTGATTGTCCCTTTAAATAGTTCAAACCATCTAAGTTTTCTTTATCCATTGGAATTTCAACGTTATAAGGCGGATTTTGAACTTTAACAACCGTTTCAAACAAGTTACGTAGACCTTCTTGAATGTATTGTCCAAGCGAATGCAAATCAGTTGTAAAGTTAGCTGATGAAGGATAAATTCCTTTTTGGTCTTTCCCTTCAGATTCACCCATTAATTGTTTCCACCATTCTGAAAACATTCTCAAGTTTGGTTCATAATTTTCAACTAATTCAGTTACATAACCCTTACGATACAAAATATTACGCAAAGCAGCATAACGATAAGCATCATTTTTCTCAAGATCAGAGCTAACGTAATCTTTAGCTGCATCGGCAGCCCCTTGCATTAATTGATCAAGATCTGCACCAGTTGCAGCAATTGGAAGTAATCCAACTGGAGTCAAAACAGAATAACGTCCACCAACATCATCAGGAATAATAAACGATTCATACCCGTTAGCATCTGCTTCTTTACGTAAAGCACCACGTTTGGCATCCGTTGTAGCATAGATTCTTTGGTTAGCATCTTTACCATATTTTTTAATTAACTTATCTTTAAAAATTCTAAATGCAATTGATGGTTCAGTAGTAGTACCTGATTTAGAAATTACATTCACTGAAAAATCACGATCGCCTAAAAATTCTTCTAATTCATTCAAATATGATGCACTTAAAGAGTTTCCAGCAAATACTACTTGGACACCACGACGATTTTCTTTAGGTTTTGAATTATAGTAACTACCATTTAAAAAGTCAATCGCCATTTTAGCGCCTAAATATGATCCACCGATTCCAATCACTACTAAAACATCAGAATCTTTTCTAATCTTTTCAGCGGCCTTTTTTATTCTGGCAAATTCAGCTTTATTATAATCAGTTGGTAAATTAATCCAACCTCTAAAGTCAGCTCCAGCGCCTGTTCCCTCGCGAAGTTCAGTATTAGCAGCATCAACCATTGCCTGCATTTCTGGAACTTCGTTATCGTGGACAAATTTTTTCACTTTTGAATCATCAAATTTAATGTGTGACATAATAATATACCTTTCAAAAATAATTAATTAATCGTTTTTTTGTTCGTCAATTGCCTTTTGTGCTAAAACAAAATCACCGAAAGTTGCTGATCCATTATGAGCAATTTCAGGAGCAGTAATGTATTTTTCCAATGAACCAACATTTAGATAGTTATTAAATAGTAAAGTAAATTGAGCTCTTACCTTAGCAATAAAATCAGGCGTACAAACTCCACCACCTAAAATTACTTTGTTAGGTCTAAATGTTACGGTTAAATCAATAACAGCTTGAGCAACATAATATGCAATGATGTCCCAAGTTGGATCAACGATTGGGGTATCAATTCCTTTAACTCCGTTTCGAGCTTCAAAAGTAGGACCAGAAGCAACCCCTTCAAGACAGTCTCCATGCCATGGACATATTCCCTTAAAATCTAAGTCGTCACGATGACGTTTAACTTTAATATGACCAAATTCTGGAGTGCCTTCTACACCAAGGAATTCACCGTTAATTACGGCACCCATTCCAATCCCGGTTCCGATTGTGATATAAGCGACTGATTTAATAGATTCATCATTTTTTTTAGCACTAATATATTCGCCATAAGCTGATCCATTAACATCAGTAGTCCAGTACATAGGAACATCAAAATTTTCTTTCATTTTGCCTAAAAAGTCGATATTACTCCAACCTTTTTTAGGTGTTTTAATAATCCAACCATAAGTTTCTGAATCTTTATCAACATCAATGGGTCCAAATGAAGCAATCCCAAAAGCATCAATATGATCAAATTTTTTAAAATATTTAATTACTCTAGCTAGAGTTTCATCTGGAGTAGTGGTAGGAAATTGAGTTTGGTCAATTACATTGAAATTTTCATCACCAACAGCACAAACAAATTTAGTTCCACCTGCTTCAATACTTCCATATAGCATAATCATCATCCTCCTTGGATGTCTTCTTAACTTTTCTTTGATTAACTATATTATAATAGTCGATAAACACTATTGCAACGCATTTGTAATCGTTTTCATAAAAATAATGTTTCACAAATTGAAACCTTTGTGTATCAACTAGTTCAGCGAGAAACTATTTTTGCAGCTTAAACCATAATCCTTTAATTGGACTTTCACGTAAATATTCTTTATCAAATGGAAAATCTGCTGGTGCTTTAAAGACTTCCTTTTCAATAAAAGCATGTTGAGTGTTGTTTAAAGCGTCTTGAGCGTTACTACGCAAATCACGGATACTAACACTAGTAGTTTGAGTAGTTAAGAAAATATCAGCTTGTGAATTTGCTAAAGCAAAAACGATGGTAAGCAATTCTTTCAAATCTTTTCGAATGTTAAAGTTACCTTTCTTACTACGTAAGAAGACTGGTAAATTAATGGTAATTACATCAAAACGCAAATCATGTTTTGAAGCATAATCAAGATAACCCTTAATATCCATAATCCGAACAGTTTGAGCGTCTGATTGCACACTATTGGCAGCAAATTCTTGGACTAAATCTGTTTTAGCACGTTTGTTTTGATCAACATCTTCAGTTTGTACTGATCCACCCATAATCGTAGCCGCAACAAATCCAGTTTGATCAAACAGTAGATTCAAAGCAACTTTAGCTTGTGAATTTTTCTTAATCTGCTTACGAACATCACGATAGCCTATCTCAAGTCCAGTTTTAGTTGCACCAGCTAAATGAATTGGATAAATCGTTCCATTTTCAGTAATATTTTTTTCTACTTGAGGATTTGGTGCCATTCCATTAACTGCTTTAATTTCACTACCCTTTTCAAAATGTTTAACTTCATAGAGATTTTGATAGCTTTCTAAACTATTGGCAATTGCTTGCAATATAATTCGTCTTTGGTTAAAAATACCATCGTTTTCCCAACTGATGACAATTTCACCATCATAGTTATCAATGGTAAGCCCACCAAGTCCATCACCTTGTCCATTAAATAAACGATAAGCACTTAACCCTTTTTCTTGTAATGGAACTCGTTGATTAAAAGCATGCTTAAATAATTTAGTGAAGAAATTTTCATCAATCGGTTGATTTTCTTTACGACTTAAAATCCAGCCAATCCCATTTCCCTCTTTTGCTAAATAAGCACTGGCAACAAAATGACCGCCTTTCATTAAAGCAACCCATTCACCATTGTTAGTAAAATCATTTTCATTATCTAAATCTTTCAAACTTATTTGTGGGTAGCCGCCTTCAAACTTACTTGCGGCTGCACCTGTAATTTCAACTTCTCGCATAATTTCTCCTTAATAAATATTGTTAATAACTATATTGTAACTTTATTTCAAGTTAAATAGTAGGAACTTAAATTAAATGATATGATAAAATGATATCCAGAAATGAGGTTAAAAAAATATGTATAAGTATTTATTGTTTTTTGATTTAGACTGTACCCTTTTTGACAATAACTCAAAGATTAATGACGAAGTAGCAGCAACTATGGATCAAATTCGTGAGCACGGCGGATTACCAATTATTGCAACTGGTCGAACTCTCTATGAAATCCCGGATACATTGCAAAAAACTAAAATTAATACAGTAGTCGCTTCTAATGGTGATTATGGAATGTATCAAAATAAAAAAGTCTTTTCTCGGGTAATTGATCCAAACGTAATTGATAAATTAGCAGATTTTGCTGCTAAAAACGGTAACTCGATTACAGTATTAGACCAGCATGGTAAAGCATCATCTGCACATGATGACTTGCTAATTGAAGCCTGCAAGCGAGTTCACGCCCCCATTCCTAAACTAGTTGATAAAGAATACTGGCATGAACATCCGATTGACATGATGTTTGTTACTAATACTGATAAAGATAAATTATATGAAAAAGAATTTGGCGATAAATTAACTTTCTTCCGTAACTCTCCTTTCAGTATTGATATCGTCGACCATGGTGCATCCAAAGCAACCGGAATTGAACAATTGATTCAAACTGCCGGATTAAAAGGAATTCCTACTTATGCATTTGGTGATGGTGATAATGACATTCCCATGCTTGATTATGTTGACCATCCAGTTGTAATGGGCAATGGAAAAGATAATGTCAAAGAGCATGCTGAATTTATCACAACTAATAACGATAATCACGGAATTGTAAATGGTTTAAAACATTTTGATTTAATTTGACCAATAAATATGATATAATAATTCTATATCTATCGGGGTCGTTATGGATTCGACGGGTATGGTTCGTGCCTGAACTGCATTTCGTACTGCGATGCGTTAAATCGTCCAGTTCATTATAACTGCAAAAAATAATAACAATTCTTACGCCTTAGCTGCCTAAAAACAGTCGACGTAGATCCATCTAATCTCGTCCATGGATTAGTAATGGGTCCTAACTTAAGTGGACTCACGCTCCTCTGCCCACATCTGAGGTAGAGAGAAGAGATTAATCAGATTAGCTTTTCATATTAGCCTTGATTAATGGCGTCATGAAAAGTGAACTTTAAATAATTGATCTATAAATGTAGACGTTCAGGTGGCGACATACTCGGACGCGGGTTCAAATCCCGCCGACTCCATTTTTAACATCTTGCTTATTATCATTAACGCTTGAAACGTTGATATAATAAGCTTTTTATTTTTCTTAAAATTCATACAATCACTTCAAAAAAATTAAGTTAATCTTTTATAATAACAATTGACATTTCTCCATTTTCAGTTATCCTAGTAGAAATACAATTGAAAGGACGAACCGCAATGAATAAACAAGAAAAAATTAAAATTCTCGCTGACTTAGTTGCCATTCGTTCCGTAAATAACAATGAAGAAGCAGTCGCACAATATCTAACTACTTTGTTAGGAAAACATAGTATTGAAACTGAACTCGTCCAATATGCCCCACATCGTGCTAATCTAGTTGCTGAAATTGGAACTGGTAAACCCGTCACTGTTTTTAGTGGACACGAAGATGTGGTTGACGCTGGTGGTGATTGGGATACTGACCCTTTTGACTTAACTGAACAAGATGGAAAGTTATATGGTCGAGGGGCTTGCGATATGAAAAGCGGTGTAGCTGCAATGATTATTGCCATGATCGAACTTAAAGAAGCAGCAACTCCAATCAATGGAACCATTAAACTTTTAATTACCGTTGGTGAAGAAGTTGGAGAATATGGTGCTGAGCAACTCACCCAACAAGGTTTTATGGAAAATGCTGACGTCCTAGTCATTGGAGAACCAACTGGTTACCGAATTTGTTATGCCCATAAGGGTTCATTAGATGTTCAAATTAAGGCCAAGGGTAAAATTGCTCATAGTTCCATACCTACACTTGGTAATAATGCCGTCCAAAATCTCTTAGACCTTTTAACCCTTATTAATAACAAGATTCAAAAAGTAGATGTAAGTGATCCTGCTATCGGTGATTTTCTTTTTAATTTTACGGTTATCAAGGGTGGTAACCAGGTTAATTCAATCCCAGGAACTGCAAGTGTAGAATTAAACGCACGCACAATTGATGAATTTAATAATACAGACGTTCTTAAAATAATTAAAACAGCTATTGAAAAACTTGAACAACAGGATTCTAAATATCAATTTGAATTAAATATATTGATGGACTTACCTCCTGTCGATGGTGATAAGAAAAATAAATTAGTCCAAAGCGGACAAAAAATTGGAAAACAAGTAACCAATCAGGTAATTCCAACTTTTGGCGGTACTTATACAACTGATGCTGCAAAATTTTTAGTTGGAAAACAACCCACTTTTCCCTTTATGATTTTTGGCCCGGGAAATAGTTCTTTACATAGTTCTAACGAATACATTAGTACTAAAATGTATCTTAATTTTATTGAAATCTACAAAAAATTAATGCTTAATAATCAAAATTTTGCATAAATAAAAAGCCTATTTACAATAACTTTGAAAAAAGTTAACGTAATAGGCTTTTCAATTTTATGAATTATCTTTCAGCCCACAAAGACATCTCTCGAATCACGTCTTGTGATTGTGGCACAATTCCAACTTTATCAATAAAGGCATGCATCATTCCTCCATAATATAAATAAGTGGTATCATTTCGATGTTTAGCCACCGAACATGCATATTGGTATCCTTGATCATTTAAGCAATCAAATTCAGCTGCAATTACCATTGTTCTTGGCATTTTAGCGAATTCATTTTCTGACATTGCTGCTGGAGAAATTGTTTTATCCGTCATTTGATTATCAGAATCAGCATAAATATCTTTTAAAATATCAATTGCATCAATATTTCCAGCATCCATATCTCTAACCAATTTTTTTTGGTCGTCAGGCATTTCTCCTAATTCAAGTTGATGCGCCTTCTCTCGATTATCAACCATGGGATAAATTAAAACTTGACCCTTAATCAAATTAACATCATGAGCTGCATCCAAATATGACATAACTGCTGCGATGTTTCCACCAGCACTATCTCCACTTACATAAATTCGTTCTCGATTAATCTTTAACTCATCAGCATGTTGATTTACATAAGTCACCGCTTTTTGGCAATCAGCTAACAATTGTGTTGCAGTTACTTCGGGTGTCAAACGATAATCAACCGCAAAAACGATTCCACGACAATCAGCTGCTAATTTTTTACAAAAGTTCTTGGCGTTTAAAGCTGATCCGCCATAAAAATCCCCACCATGATAATAAACAAAACATGGTTTGCTTTGACTAGAGATATTTTCTGCTTCATATTTTTCTAAAATTACATCTCCTAAATCAATCTCGGTTTCTGAAACTGCAAATGAAATATCCAAATTTTCCGAACCCATAGCTGCTCTGATAGCCAACGTTTTTTTCGCTGTTTGAGAATAATTTTGATTCGTCATTCGCTTTGTCGCTTTGCTTCCTGGAACAAATCCCCCTTGTTTACTTGTTTCATACTTAACCAAAGCTTGGTCAACTTCCCCAGAAATTTCAGAAGCTTTTTTTAAAACTAAAACATTATTATCATCTCTTTTAAAATTAGCAAAGTCATAGTTAGGCGAAATCTTATTTAAACAGGTGTAATAATCTAGCGTCGTCGGTGACCAAAAATTTTTTGTCCTCATTGTAAAAATCTCCTTTTTATTTTTAAACTTAGTGTAATCCAAATAAAAGATAATTACGTTTTTAAACATTTAACTGAAACAAAAAGAGATTCAACATTATCGTTGAATCTCTCGAATTTATTTTTTAGTTTCCTTTGCTTGAGCAGCTTGAGCTAGAATATTTAAATAATTAAACGGACGATCAAATTGTGGCTGGAACAACATATCTACCATGGCTAAGTCATCAATAGTATTTTTATTTTGGATACATACTGATAAAACATTTGCTGATTGAGAAACATCGTACATACTAGTTAAAGCGCCACCTAAAATCCGACGTGAATCTGGATCATAAACTAATGACATCAAAACTGAATCAGTTGTTTTCATAAACTCTGGACGATAATTATCTTCCACAATCACTTGATGTGCATTGATGTTTTGTGCTTTAGCAGCTGCCATATTCAAACCAGTTGAAACATAAGTCCGACCGTATAATTTTAATCCTGATGAGGACTGAGTTCCCATATACTTTGTCTTATCTTCGGTTAAGTTTTCCCCAACTAACAATCCTTGACGAACTGCGTTAGTAGCTAATGGAATGTAAGCGTTTTGACCAGTTGGATTATAATGAACAGCCGCACTATCACCAGCTGCAAAAATATCATGATTCGTAGAATGCATGTAATCATCGGTTATGATAGCCCCATTATCCATCATATCAACTTGTCCATCTAGCAAGCTGGTATTTGGTTTAAACCCAATACATAAAATGGCAATGTCTGATTTAATCTCTTTATCATCATTGGTTTTTACGATGATTCCATCAGCTTGTTCTTCAAAAGCAGCAACTTTTGAACCTAATTCTAGGTTAACGCCATGATTCTCATAGTCTTCAGCCAAAATTTCAGTAAATTTAGGATCGAAGTATTTATAAAGAACTCGTTCAGATCCATCCACCAAATTAACATCAAAGTTTTGATTAGAATATGCTTCTGCTAATTCGGCACCAATATATCCTGAGCCAATCACTGTAATTGATTTAGCCTTAGGTGCTTCATCAAACAATTTTTTCGCATCATTCCAGTTCTTACATAAGTAAACCCGTTTACTATCAATTCCAGGAATTGGAGGCACAATTGGCAATGAACCAGTTGTCATAATCAATTTGTCATATGTTTCTTCTTTTTCTTCTCCTGAGGTTAAATCTTTCACTTTAATGGTCTTAGCCTTAGAGTCAATCTCAGTAACTTCGTGCTTCATCTGTACGTTGGCACCTAATGATTCCAACTCTTCTGGACTAGAATAGAAAAGTCCCTGGGGATCATTATTTTTAATTTCCTTACCAAGATACAATGCAATTCCACAAGACAAGAATGAAATATTGTCGTTTTTTTCATATACGGTAACTTCTGCATCTGGATGGTCTGCAATTGCCCTTTTAATGGCAAACGTTCCGGCGTGAGTACATCCTACAACAATAACTTTCATATTAATACCTCTTTCACAAAGATGTTTTAATAACTATTTATTTTACTAATATATCATGATGTGAAACCATACACAAGTAAATTAAGTAAAAGTTAATTTTACATAAAATAAAAGACTGATTAAGCAATCAACCTTGCCTGATCAGTCTTTTATTAGTTTCATTTTGCAACTTGTTGAAGTGTTTTAGCAGTATGAGTAAAGGGTTCACAACCATCTTTAGTAACTCTTACACAATCTTCAATCCGAACTCCTGCAACTCCGGGAATATAAATTCCTGGTTCAAGTGAAAAGCACATATTTTCTTTTAATTCTAACTGGTTTCCTTCCATAATCGAAGGATATTCATGCTCACTCATTCCCATACCATGTCCAAGACGATGAATGAAATATTTTCCATATCCAGCTTTATCAATAATATCACGTGCAATTTTATCCAAATCTTCCGCTTTGACTCCTGGTTTAACTGCCGCTTGAGCTGCTAATTGAGCTTCTAAACAAACTTGATAAATCTCTTTTTGGGTATCGTTTAATTCTCCAACGGCAACTGTTCGACTAGCATCACTAATATAACCATCATGAACCGTTCCTAAATCAAATAAAACCAACTCATTATCTTCAATCTTGTTTGTGCTAGTATCACCATGTGGTTGTGAAGCGTGCTTTCCAGCTTGAATCAAGGTTGGAAAACTCATCTGCATTACACCGCGCTTCTTCAATTGATATTCAATTTCTGCTGCAACATCAGCTTCGGTCATCCCCGGCTTAACTGTTTCAAAACCAACTTTAAATGCAAAATCAGCTTCTTTACCGGCAGCTCGCAACTTTTCAATCTCATCTGGAGTTTTAATTAATCGTAGTGATTCAACTTCAGGTGTTAAGTTATGCTTAAACTCAGCCTTGGGAAATTGTTCCTGGAGGGCATTTAACTTATCAACCGTTAAATTACTCATTTCAATGCCCCATTTTTGTGGATTAGGATTAATCTTTTTCACTTCGTCTGCAATCATAGCAAAAGGTTTTTCATGATCTAAATACCCGTAAACCGGGTAAGGCCAACCAGATTGTTGAATATCCTCCACTTCCAATGCTGGTGCGAATAAAAATGGATCAGCATCCGGAAAGACAATCAATGCTAGAACTCGTTCAACTGGATCACTACCAAAACCGGTAAAGTATTGAATATCTTCGTAGTTACTAATGTAAGCTGCATCAAGTCCCTGCTGTTTCACGTACTCTTGTAATTGCTTTAATTTTTCCATCGTTTTATCCTCTTTTAGTTTTTATCATATTTTAGCACTTTAGATATGAGATACAATTTTGTTACTATCACAAAAAATAAAATTAACTATTTTTCTAAATCAGCAGTTACAATTATACGACGTGTTTCGCCAGGATTCCCTGAAGCACAAGTGACCAATGTTAATTCTTTTTTGCCAGGTACATCGTTTATCACACTAACATCTGTTTCAGGGACAACTTTCACCTTGCTGATTTTATATTTATAGGTTTTGCTAGCATTAGATAATTTAATTAATTGACCCTCTTTAGCCTTAGCAAGGGGCGAAAACAATACATTAGGATCTTTCATATGATGTCCAGCTAACACATAATTTCCCTGACCCATTTTTTGGTCTGCTTTCATCGTACCAGCCCCAATCGTAAGGTTTTCGGAATCCAATCCTTTGAAAATAGGCAAATTAATTTTTAAAGCTGGAATAGTAATTTTACCGATGGCATTCTCTTTACGTGCTTTTTCACTTTCAGTAATGGCATTTCCAGAAACTGACTTAACGTTACTAAAGTCATAATTACCCTGCTTTTTTTCACCCTTTTTCACTTCATTTTTAGAAATACTGCTGACCTTTTGATTGGATTGCATCCCTAACCAAAAACTTTCAATTTGTGAATTAAAAACTAGTCCCAATCCAATGATTAAAATCAAAACAATCACTACATAACTAAAAATCCGTTTTATCCAATGCTTTTTTTGTTTCTTTGCCATTTAAATAATCTCCTTATTAGATGAAAAAGAAGTCATTGATTATCAATGACTTCTTTTATTTAACTTGTTTTCATCTTAGCATATACAGAACTTTATTCGCTATCATTTTGCGTATTTTTAATTAACAATGCAATTATAAATCCAATCACAGCAATCCCAAAGAACGTCCAATAAACCGCATGAAATCCAAATTGATTGGCCATTACTAATGATTTACCACTCAATGAAGCATGCTTGGTAAAATCAACTAATACCAAAGTCGCGACGGCTACCCCAGTTGATCCTAGCACTTGACGAACTGTAGTAATTACGGCCGTTCCGTGTGAGATTAATGGATTAGGAAGTGAATTAGCCCCTAGTGTAACTGCAGGCATCATTACAAAGGCATTACCACCTTCAATTAGCATCGCAATTCCAATCATGATCCAGATATCTGAAATAGTTAAAATTGAAAGCAGTCCCCAACCTAACACAATCATCGTCATTCCAATCAGCATCGTTGGCTTAAAGCCAATCTTATCTGCTAATGTCCCTGTTAGCGGATTTAAGATACTTAAAAAAGCTGCACCGGGAACTAATGCCATTCCTGAAATAAAGGGCGAAACGTGCAGGACACCTTGATAATAGAGTGGGAAAATAATGGTAACAACAATTAAAGAAATATATGAAAATCCAGTTAAAAGAACCGCTAAATCATAGTTAAAGCTCTTCATAACCCACAAATCAAGTAATGGATCTGGAATTGTCAGCTGACGATGAACAAACAACGCCAACATAATGATTGAAATTAATAAAATAATTCCTAATATTAACCAATCTGTACCCGACTTGCCAATCTCAGTAATCACGTACAACAATCCCACTAATCCTAATGAATAGAAAATTGAAAGCCAATCCAATTTCGTTTCAATTCGTGGCATTACATCCCGCATCACGAAAAAAGAGAGTCCTAAAATAATCGTAATCACTACCATGAAGAAAACGAACAATCCTCTCCAAGTCGTAAATTTTAAAAAAATTCCAGAAATAATCGGACCACAGGCTAAAGCTGATCCCATTACTAATCCAGCTACCCCCATAATGGTTCCCCGTTTTTTCTCCGGAGTGATTTCTAGCAAAACAGTTTGGTAAGATGGAAACAAAACACCAACGGCAGCGGCTTCCATCACCCTTCCTAGCATCACAATTAAAAAACTGCTTCCATAAAAAATGATTAGCGTACCAACATCAAATAAAAGGAGTGCTCCGATAAATAACTTCTTAAAGCTCATGTTGTTAAGCAACCAGGGACTGATTGGCATGGTAATACACATGACAATCATAAACCCAGTCGTTAACCATTGAATCGTATCGGCTGATACCCCGAAATAATTCATTAAAGTTGGATAAGCGGTTGAAAGTGAAGACTGACTGATGGACATTGTAAATGTTCCAACTAACATGGTTACGATGAACCAAAAACGGGTCAAACTACTCATTGACGAATCTTTTTCCATTATTCATTCCTTCTTCCTTTTGTACAATCTTTTATAAAGATTATTATATACCAACTTAGACAATAAAAAAAGAACGCAAATCTGCGTTCTTTTAATTTTAAAATTTAATACTTCCTTGAATCCGTGGATAAGGGATCACGTCACGAATATTATCCATTCCAGTTACGTACATTAAGAGACGTTCAAACCCAATTCCAAAACCGGAATGTTTAGTACCACCATATTTACGAAGTTCCAAATACCATTCATATTCTTCTTTTGGTAACCCAAATTCTTTCATTTTGGCTTCCAAAACATCTTCACGTTCTTCACGCTGACTTCCACCAATTAATTCCCCAATTCGTGGAACTAACAAATCAACGGCTGCAACCGTTTTTTCGTCAGGATTATCCCGCATGTAAAAGGCTTTAATATTACGAGGATAATCAGTAACAAAAACAGGTTTGCCAAATGCCTTTTCCGCTAAATATTGCTCATGTTCGGAGTTTAAATCAATCCCCCATTTAACTGGGAATTTGAAATCAACATCAGCTTTTTCCAAAATATCAATGGCTTCAGTATAAGTAATGCGAGCAAAATCTTCATCAACTGTATGATGTAATAATTCCAATAAATTATGATCAACATTATCATTTAAAAATTGCAAGTCAGCACTGGCATTTTCCAATAAATAATTAATTACATATTTTAATAAACCTTCAGAACGATCTAAAACATCCTTCAAATCTGCAAAAGCCATTTCTGGTTCAATCATCCAAAATTCAGCCGCGTGACGTTTGGTATGCGAATCTTCAGCTCTAAAAGTTGGTCCAAATGTATAAACATTGCGGAAAGCAAGCGCAAATGCTTCAACTGGAAGTTGACCACTAACGGTTAAGTTAGTTTCCTGACCAAAGAAATCTTGTGAATAATCAACTTTTCCATCATCAGTTTGAGGAGTATTGTCAGGATCCAAAGTACTGATTCTGAACATTTCCCCAGCCCCCTCAGTATCACTACTGGTAATGATTGGAGTATTAACATAGACAAAACCATATTTTTGTAAATATTCATGAATCGCAAATGCAGCAAGGGAACGAATCTTGAATACAGAATAAAAAGTATTGGTACGGGGACGTAAATGTGCAATCGTTCGCAAATATTCCAAAGAATGCTTTTTCTTTTGTAATGGATAATCCGGATCAGCAACTCCCTCAATCTTAACTTCTTCTGCATGTAGTTCAAATGGTTGTTGTGCATCTGGAGTTTCTACCAATTTACCTGTAATTTTAACTGTAGAACTAATTGGTAATTTCACCACATCATCAAAGTTAGCCAATGCATTTTTCTTTGCAATTACTTGGATATTTTTAATGTATGAACCATCATTAACTTCAATAAAAGCAATCTTTTTTGAATCCCGAATCGTCCGGATCCAACCAGAAATCGTAATCGGTTCATCACTAAAGTCACGTTTTTTAGTATATAAATCCTTTACTAAAACATTTTTCATTTTTAATTCCTCCGTTTTATTTTATGACAAAACAAAAAGACCTCATCGACAAGGGACGAGATCTTCTCGGTACCACCCAGGTTGTTTAAATTAATAAACCACTTTCATGCAAGAATAACGGTTAGCAGCCGTTGACATCACAAACAGAAAGTAAGGTGTTATTCGCTTTAAGACCTAGCTGAGCTTCCACAATCCTCAACTCGTTGAATAGGTTTCCTTAAAACTACTTTTCTTACCAATGTCAGTCATTATTACCATAAATATACAATATCAATGTTGAATTTGCAATTTATTTTTCTTCATCGTTAAAAAGAGCTGCATTAATTTGATGACGAATATTACCAAAATCAGTAAAGGCTTGTTCAATAGCATCATTCATTGATAAATCTTTTGTCATTTTCATTTCAGCATCTTTGACAATTGATTGTTTAAATGCAATCTTGAGCATTTCAATACGAGGCGTAGTTGGATAATCTTCAAAGATTTTATCTAAACGTCCAGCAATAATTGATTCAATTTCATTTTCTGACATTGTATTTACCTCTTTTGTTTTTATTTACGTAAAGTAATGCAAGTTCCCTCTGGAACCTCAAAGTCCTTTTGCAATAAAGTCAGCATTCCAGTTGCTGGATTACGAGCATATAGTGTTGCATTATTAGTATTTTGGTTTAAAGCAATCAGAAATTTCTGATTTTGATTAAAATTAAAATCACGAGGGAATTCCCCTTCGGTCGAAATTAACTGGATCAACTCTACGTTTCCATCCGGCTGAATCGCAAAGGCGGCAATACTATCATTACCTCGATTAGAAACGTAAACAAACTTATGATCTGCAGATAGATGAATAGCAGCTCCACCATTGTGTGAAGTCCAGTCCGCAGGGATAGTAGAAACAATTTGTTGAACTGAAAATTCACCAGTTTCTTCATTATAGTTTAATACCGCTAACTCACTGCTTAATTCTCCAACTAAGTATGCTTTGCCAGTTTCTTCCACAAAATCAATATGACGAGGTCCAAAACCAGGAGCCATGGTTAATTGACTAACTAAGTTTAATTTACCCTGATCAGAAATATCATATAAGTATACGCGATCTAGTCCTAAATCACAAATAACGAGACGTCCGTCAAATGCAACATCTGCATAATGAGGATGTGGTCCATCCGCCTGCTCTGGTTTTGGTCCGACCATTCCCGTATCATGAACTTGGTCTGTTTGGGTTAAACGTCCATCAGCTTCAATGTTAAAAACGGTCACATCACCAGTATGATAATTAGCAGTATAAACATTTTGTCGTTTTTCATCAACGGTCACATAAGCTGGACTACTTCCTTCAGAAATCAAGGTCTGAATTTCTTTAGCAGGCGTAGTTGATCCATCGAGATTAATTAACCCCCCACGAACTTGGTCGCCATCAGTTACTTTGTCCACTGCATAAATTTTTTGTGCATCAGATTCAGCCACATAAGTTGGTGAACCAGCTTCAGCAACTAATTCAGTGTTTTGCAATACTTGTTTATCAGTATCTAATTCGATTTGATAGATACCTTTACTTTGGTTATTGGTATATGTTCCAATCAGAAAATTTTCAATCATGGCAAACCTCCATCTGTCTTTTCATATATTATCCCATAATCCATTTTACTGGTAAAGAAAACGGTTGCAACTTAACCAATGTGATTTTCATTGAGAATCATTTGAACCTCTTGATCCATCTCTGGAGTTCGTTTCCATTCTTCAAATTCCTGTAATTTTTCGGTTGGCATCGTAAAATTATCATTAATGTAGTTTTCATAATTAATAACGTGGACAGAATGAGGAATATTAAGTTGCAAGATGCGTACCTGCTTAATTAACTTTCGTTCGGCCGCTAATTCAGCCCGTCCATTTTGCACCATATTACTAATTTCAACGTAGGTACTACCATCTAATCGAGTAATTTCTTCAATCAAAGTTAACGTTTCATGACTTTTTTGTGTCATAGCTTTCCCTTTCGTACTTACCAGTGCCTTTTCGTAACGGACTTAACTCCCTTACGATTGGCACTTAATTTATTTTGCTGATCCTTAAACTTTTGCCAGGTTTCTTCTTTGCGGTCATGTTTCTTTTGTTTCGTACGTTTAGTATATTTCAAAAGTTTCACCTTCTTTTAACTCTATAAAAAAAGAATTGTTTGCACAATTCTTCTTATTAAAATTCTATTCTACTGTGACACTCTTAGCAAGATTTCGGGGTAAATCGACGTTTAATCCCTTGTTCAAGCTAGTGTAATATGCAATTAATTGGGCTGGAATCACACTAAGCAATGGTGAAAGCATTTCGTCAACATCCGGAATCACAAATGTGTCTCCAGGTTTTGCCAAACTCTTTCTAACGATTGAAAGGGTTTTAGCACCACGAGTAGCAGTTTCAGCCAAGTTACTACGGGTTAAAGCAGCAGTATCTGCTTGTGTAATAATTCCAATCACCGGAGTACCTTCTTCAATTAAAGCAATCGTTCCATGTTTTAATTCACCAGAAGCAAATCCTTCGGCATGCACATATGAAATCTCTTTTAATTTTAAAGCAGCTTCAATAGAAACCGTGTAGTCAATCCCACGTCCAATATAGAAGGCTTGTTTAGCATCGACAAAGTAATCTTTGGCGACTTGATCCATTTTTGCTTTTTCATCAACAATACTCTGCATCCCGGTGGCAACTAAAGCCAACTGTCCTTTAAGATCAAAATCTTTGGCAGCTTGATTTCCAACGTATTCTCCGACTGCTTTGGCCAAAATGGCTTCTAATGCAATCTGAGCTGTATAGGCCTTAGTAGATGCAACTGAAATTTCTGGACCAGCATCGAGTAACAACGTAAACGTTGATTCACGGGAAAGAGTTGAATTAGCAACGTTAGTAACCGTTAAACTAGGCAGGTTCTTTTTATTAACATTTACTAATACTTGACGACTATCGGCAGTTTCACCACTTTGTGATAAGAAAATAAAGAATGGTTTTTTGGAAAGAATTGGATGTTCGTATGCAAATTCAGAAGCAACATGAACTTCAGTTGGAATTCCAGTTAGTTTTTCTAATTGAATTTTACCAACTAAGCCGGCGTGGTAACTAGTTCCAGCCCCAACAATGTAAATTCGGTCTGAATCCTTGATTTCTGATAATAATTTAGGATCAATCATAGGATTGCCGTCAAGATCAAGATAACGGGCGGAAAGTTTACGCATTACATTTGGTTGTTCATCAATTTCTTTTAACATGTAGTATGGATAAGTCCCTTTGTCAGATGCACTTGGATCAACATCAACTTCAAAAGTTTCTCGTTCAACTGTATTGCCATCCTTATCATCGACAAATACACTATCAGGATTTACCACACAAACATCCCCATCTTGAATTTCAAGGAAAGTATGCGTAACATCCAACATTGCAATTGAATCAGAACAAACTACATTACATCCGTTTCCTAGACCAATCAACAAAGGACTTTTGTTTTTAGCAACGTATAAAGTTTCAGGTTCTTCTTTATCCATTAACACGAACGCATACGAAGAATTCCCCAGTAACGATAAGGTCTTGTTAAATGCATCTTTAGTATTCATACCGTCTTGAGTAACAAATTTATCAATTAATTGTACGACTACTTCTGTGTCAGTCTGGCTATGAAATTTAACATCTTGTAAATATTCGTCCTTTAAAGCTTGGAAGTTTTCAATCACACCGTTGTGAACTAAATAAAAACGTTCATCACCAGAAAACTGTGGATGAGCATTTTCAATATTTACACCACCATGAGTGGCCCAGCGAGTATGACCAATCCCTGCAGTTCCTTGGACTTCTGGTCCAATTTTTCGTTTTAAATCAGCAATACTTCCGGTTGCTTTAACTAAATAATCAGGACCCTTTTTACTATCTACAAAGATTCCAGCCGAATCGTAACCACGATATTGCAACTTTTCTAATCCATTAACTAATATTTCAGTTGCATTCTTGTTTCCTGTAACTCCTACTACTCCACACATATTTTTTACCTCGTTTTTAAATTGGTATAGATGTTTATTTTTATTTTTTATTTATGGAACAACTACTATAATAGTATTCGCAGTGATTTATGTCAATCAATTTGCAAAATTGGTCTATGTCCGATTTGAAAATCAAAAATCTAAAAATCTTACAAACACATAATTAAATTTTACAATAAACTCAGCATAAAAAATAGGAAAAGCCGTGTAGAATTAATTTAATCTGCAATAGAAAGCGTGATTCAAATGACCCACCAAAAAATAACTATTACTGAAATAGCCCAAGAAGCGCAAGTTTCAACTGCAACCGTTTCTCGTTACTTAAATGGGAAAGCAGATTTAATGTCTGAAACAACTTACAAACGCGTTAAAAAAGTGATCAATAAATACAACTATGTCCCTAATACCATGGCACGCCAGTTAAAAAATAAAAAAAAACATATTGTGGCGGTTTCTGCGGCTGATATCACTGATTACTTTTCAATTGAAATGTTTAAAGGGATTACAGCAGAATTAGAAAAACATGGTTTTAACACCATTTTATTAAACTCGGCAAATAGTCCACAAAAAGAAAAACAAAATATTTTGTCATTTGATACGGACTTGTTGGCCGGACTCATCATTCAGCCTTTGACGAATAATTTAAAGTTTTTAAAAAGTGAAATTAAAGATGATTTTCCGATCGTGTTACTAGATCGGGAAATTCCTGAAACAAATTGGTCTAGTATCGTCACCAATAATTTACAAATCACTCGCGATGCCTGTCGCTATTTTAAGCAACAAAAAAACATTTCCAAAATCATCTTAGTTGCGGATGAATCCAAAAATGTTTCAACTATCAAGCAACGAATTGCTGGAATTAAAGAAGTTTACGACGATTCCGAGTTGCAAATCATCGATTCTGGAAAGTCTAAAACTAGTTTTACTCGTGCTTATAAAAAATTAAAACAAGCAATTAAACAAAATCCGCAAACTTTGATTTTTGCCATTAAAGAACGCTGGCTCATCGAAATACTGCCACGACTAATGTACGCAGGATTAATCGGTAAACATCAGCCTACTTTAATGACCGGCTTTTCTGATAGTAATTTAATTAATATTATTAATCCCACGATTAAAGTAATTCGCCAATATCCATTTAAAATGGGAGAAACGGCTGGAAAAGTGTTATTAAAACAATTAAAAAAGCCAGATAACTCAAATTTTAAACGGATTGAGGTGCCAGCTTCGTTTGATAGAGATTGAAAATCTACTTATTATATTCATAAATAATATTTTTAATTTTATTCATAATGAGTACGACAAGCCAAAATAATTATTTTATTATTTATAGCTTTATAAACGATACGATCTTTTTCATTTACTCTTCTAGACCAATAACCACTAAAATCCCCATGTAGAGGTTCAGGTTTTCCTAATCCTTCATAAGGAGTTCTAGAAATACTTTTTATTAATTTATTTACTCTTTTTAAATCTTTTTTACTATTTTCTTCATACCAAATATAATCTTTCCAGCCATTAATAGTAAATTCTTTATTCATCTTCATCCTCAAGCAATTTATGGTGAGCTAAATCACCATTTTCCGCTTGCATTTTACTTTCTTCTAGCCATTTTAAGTTATTAGGGTTCCCTAAAATAAATTGATTTTCTTTCATATTATTATATTCCTCGGCAGAAATTAAAACTGCGTTTCTATTATCTTTTCTAATAATTGTAATTGGTTCGTAATCATTAGTAGCTTTATCAATATAACTTTTTAATTTATTTCTAAAGTTTGAATAGGTAGTTGCTTCCATCAAAATCATCCCTTTCATGTGTACTTAATATTGTACAATTAGAACAAAACTAAAGCAATAAATTATTATGTATAGTTAATACACATTAATAATATACGCATAAAACTAGATTTTTTATACCAAAAGGCCAAGATTGTAAAAACAACCTTGGCCTTTTCAAAATATTTTTATTTCTCAATCACAACTTTACTTCTTGTCGGAATATTTTCGTAGAACCACTTAGCGTCTGACTTAGTCAAGTGAACACAGCCCTGTGAAGTTGGCTTTTTCCCAATCTCTTTGGCATCCGATTTAATAATTTTACCATTCTTATCAACTGGATTAGAGTGAAATAAATAAAGCCCGCGTTCCGCAAAAGAAACCCAATAATAAGCTCCTTCTTTGAACCTATCAGAGTAGAAATATTTTCCTCTCAAATTTTGAATATGGAAAATTCCCGTAGGCGTCTTAGTTTCCTTGCCTGGTCTGCCAGTCGATACATACATTGTATATAACAACTTTTTATTGTCATAAATATAAGCACGCTGCTTTGCAAGTGAGACTTTAACCCAAACGTTATGATTCTTTTTCAAATTGGGATATGGAACAGTTTCTGATGATTTGTTTGGAGCAATCGGAGTCCGCATCACATCCTTTTGCTTCGCAGAAGCACTAAGTGGATGTAGAAATCCAACTAATAAAATAATTTCTAAAATAAACCAAAATAAAGACGACACTTTTAATGTTTCTTTTCTCATTGAAGGCTCTCCTAATGTAACTATTTAATCAGTCTAACGTAGTATAACGCATATTAATAGCGCTTGTTATTAATTGCATACTACTTATTAAATAATTAATTTATCATCATTTAGTAAGTGTAGTGTGTTTATCTATTAATTCACTGGAATTAATAAATATAATTTAAAAGGAATAATGGAAACTATCAGTATATAAACAAGAAAAACTAATTAACATTCCAGTATCTAATATCTAAAATTCACAAAATTACACACATATAACTTCAAATTCAAAAATTAGATTTAGCAATCAGTCGATACATCAGTTAAATTTTAAATTAATTACAGTATGATATTAATACTTAAAAATAGAATAAATTATTGATTTTATTAAATTTAAAAAAGAACTTTACTATCAAAGAAAAGCCAAAAAACGCCTCATAATGATTAATTTTCAATCACTATGAGGCGTTTTAATTTTAAGTTTAAAATTTATTGATTGTATTTTTCAACAACATCAGCAATCCGATGTGCATATTCGTTACTTTGTTCCTGCGTTAAGGCCTCTACCATTACCCGTAATAATGGTTCGGTTCCACTAGGACGGACAAGAATCCGACCATTTCCATTCATTTCTGCTTCGACTTTTTTGATTTCAGCTTGAACTTCTGGATGATCCATGGCATGTGCCTTATCTTTAAATGTCACGTTTACTAAACTTTGTGGGTATTTAGTAACTTCGTCGGCTAATTCTGATAACGGCTTACCAGTTTCCTTCATAATCCACATTAACTGAAGACTAGTTAACATTCCATCACCAGTAGTATTAAAGTCTAAAAAGACGATGTGACCAGATTGTTCGCCGCCAAGATTATAGCCATTGGCATTCATTTCTTCAACCACATACCGATCACCGACTTTGGTCTTCACACTCTTCATTCCATGAGCTTCCATGGCTTTATACATCCCCAGGTTACTCATAACCGTTGTCACAATGGTATCGTGTTTCAAACGACCATGTTCATCCATGTATTTTCCACAAATGTACATAATCTTATCGCCATCCACGATATTTCCTTTTTCATCCACAGCGATACAACGATCACCATCGCCATCAAATGCAATGCCTAATTGAGCCCCGTTTTCAACAACCATCTTTTGTAGCTTTTCTGGATGCGTTGAACCAACCTTATCATTAATGTTGATTCCATTTGGTGTCGTAGCCATTGTTTCAAAATCCAAGCCTAAATCGGCATATAGACGTGGAACTAAAGCACTTGTGGCACCGTTAGCAGCATCAACTGCAACTTTAATGCCATCTAGATTCTCTGGAATACTTTGAGCTAGAAAATGAATATATTTCTGTCCAGCCTCAGTATAACTATCAGCGGTTCCTAAACCTTTAGCTGATGGTCGAGGTAAATTATCCTCATTACTTTCTAAAATATCTTCGATATCGGCTTCAATATCGTCAGAAAGTTTATAACCATCACCGCCAAAGAACTTGATGCCGTTATATTTGGCAGGATTATGCGAAGCGGTAATCATGACACCTGCATCCGCACTCTGATCGCGAACTAAGTATGCTACACCTGGAGTTGTAACAATCCCCAATCGAATCACTTCAATTCCGACTGACAAGAGTCCAGCAACCAAGGCATCTTCTAACATCTGTCCAGAAATCCGAGTATCGCGTGAAACTAAAACACGTGGTTGATGATCTTCAGCACTGCGTTTTGTAAGAGCATAACCTCCAGCACGTCCAGCTTTAAAAGCTAATTCAGGGGTTAACTCCTGATTAGCAACCCCGCGAATTCCATCTGTTCCAAAATATTTCATACTCCGTCTCCATTTCTATTCCGTACACTACTTATCTTCATTATCTTTATTGATTGGTAATTTTACTTTGGTGGTTGAAGGAGAAATAACTACGTTTACAGTTCTCCCCTTGCTATCTAAAGCATCAATCACCGTCGATTTATCAAAAGTTTTATCGGTATCTTTTGTTAAATTAACTTCAGCAACTACTTTTTTAATTTTATCCATTTCATCAGCAGGCCCAGTAACATTTACTTTATCGACATCTTTTTCAATCTTGCCAACTTTGTAGCCAGTGGCAATGTGACTCTTTTGGTACTTAACTGCTACTGGATATGAATCAGTTTCCCGGTTTTGAATGTTAACCTCAATTTTCTCAGGTTGAATTTTAGCATGCAGCTCTGAATTCAACCCGGATTGTTGCAGTTTAACAACGTGGCGTCCCGGTGTCAAATTACTTAAATCAGCAGTAACTTTGAAATTTTGCGTATTCGCAGTAGTAGTGACGAGTGCTGAAGGGCCTTTTAAATCAACTTTTACTTTATCGGGGTAACCGATGACAAAATATTTATCGGAGTCAACGTTTAACTGTAAGGGAACTTCAACTTGTTTAGACGCATTTGAGGTTAACTGCGGATCATCTTGTTGATAATTTGATCCGCTGGGATTAATTAATTTGTAATCGTGCACCATGAAAAATAATACTAGAGCAAAAATTAACGAAATAATTAAACAAAATGCTTTACTTTCAAAAAATTTTTTCATGATTTTTTACCCCCAAAGTGTTTGATGAAGAAGTCATGGATTTCTCCAAAGAGGGTCTTATGGTCTTTGACATTGGTATTAATTAATTGACTGCGTAGGTACTTCAAATAGTCAGCTTGTGTCATGCCACGTAACAATTCATTATTTCTCGTAATCGATACTTCACCGGTTTCTTCAGAAATAACGATGGTAATCGCATCAGTCACCTCTGAAATTCCAACTGCAGCTCGATGTCTAGTCCCAAGTTCTTTGGGAATCAAATTACTCTGTGATAATGGCAGATATGAAGCTGCAGATGCAATTCTTCCATCTTTGATGATAACTGCCCCATCATGAAGTGGAGTGTTTGGAATGAAAATATTAATCAGCAACTGACTAGAAACATCGGCATCCAACTGAATCCCTGTTTCAATATATTCTTCTAAACCAGTTTTCATTTGAATGGCGATTAACGCCCCAATCCGTCGTTTAGACATGTATTGAATTGCACCATTAAGAGCTTTAATCAGCTTTTCAGCCTTGGCATTCTGTTGTTGTGACTGTTTAAAAACTGAGCGTCGGCCTAATTTTTCTAATCCACGCCTAATTTCCGGTTGAAAGATTACGATACAACCGATTACTCCCCAGTTGATAACCTGATCCAAAATCCAGGAAGTCATTGTCAAACCTAAATACAAACTGATAACTTTGGCTAAAATCAAAATTACAATTCCACGTAAAAGTTGAATTGAACGTGTACCGCGCAGTAACATGATTAATTCATAAATCAGTACCCAAACGACCAGTACATCTAAGATATTGCTTAAATTATGTAAGGTTAATATATTACCCCAATCGATTCCCATCAACATTGTTCCCCCTGCTTTTATTCATAATAATTATATCACTCTCCAATCCCATTTTAATAGGTAGAGAGCAATGAAACATTTACTAAGTTTGGATTAATTCATACAAATTAATAGTTTTTTACTTAGATTTGCGGTTTAATTTAAGTAAGACATTTTGAGGTGATTTTTATGACAAGAAATAAAAAATGGCAAGTTAGATTATTTTTTCTAATCTGGTTAGTGTTCATTAAGATTTTTATCAAGGATTCTTTGTTTGGTTTTTTACTTTTAAATACCTTTTTAGGTTATATCCCGATTGAATTAAGTTTTCATATCGGCGATAATCCCAAACAAAATCCGCTCATTTTTTGGTTGTTAACAATAATATGGTTGTTATTTTATCCAAACGCACCATATATTTTAACTGATCTGTTACATTTGTCATGGCTGCATCCCAACAATATCAACGGAATGCTCAAGTTAGACAGTCACATTTGGTTCTTATATACTTGTTTGTTAATCAGTGCATTAGCTTGTGCTTTCATTGGTTTTTGGGGGTTAATTCACGTTGCCAAAGCGATGAATGCCAAATTACATATCAAAAATCAATTCACTGATTTTATTACTACATGTATTTTGATTGGGCTAAGTTCCGTGGGATTATTCATTGGTCGTTTCTTACGTGTTCATACCGTTTATCTGATCATTAAACCTAAGTTTTACGCGAAGCTGTTCATGACCATGTGGACCAGGCAAATGATTATCTTTGTCATCTTAATGACGATTGCTCAATTAGTTATTTATTGGATTTATACCATCATCACACCTGAATCCAAATAAGTATCCGTAAAATCCTTAAATTAAGTTTTAAGGATTTTTTTATTGCAATTTTTAGCCAGTAAAAAAGATTAACATGATAAGTGTTAATCTTTTTAATTATTTTGCTGCTTCACCGATAATGCGGACTTCAGTCTGCAAATGAATTCCGGAAGCTTGGTACACCGTTTCTTGCACATGCTTAATCACTTGAAGATAATCGGTTGCCGTTGCGTGATCGACATTTACAATAAAGCCGGCATGCTTTTTAGAAACCTCTGCTCCGCCATATCGATAACCTTGCAAACCAGCATCATGAATTAATTTCCCAGCAAAATGCCCTTTAGGACGCTTGAAAACACTTCCACAAGATGGGTATTCCAAAGGCTGCTTTGATTTTCTAAGATAGTTAAGATGATCCATTTCATGTTGAATCAAAATTGGATTCCCTTTTTCAAGTTTAAAAGTCGCTGCTAGGACAATCCCATGCGTATCCTGAATTTTACTGTGACGATAGCCAAACTCAAGTTCTTCATTAGTAAATACTTCAATATTACCTGCTTCTGTCAGTACCGTAGCGGTTTCTAAAACATGGTCAGTTTCTCCGCCATAAGCACCAGCATTCATATAAACTCCGCCACCAATACTACCAGGAATTCCAGCTGCAAATTCTAATCCGGTTAAACTGTGTTGTTGGGCTACTTTAGTGGTATCTACATAAGCTGCTCCGGCTTCGGCCATTACCCGGTCACCATCGACATGGATATGATTCATTTCTTTCAAAATCATCGTTAAGCCACGAATCCCGCCATCACGTACAATCAGATTACTAGCATTTCCTAAAACTGTTAGCGGCATCTTAATCTCATTAGCGTAGTTTAATAATTGTTCCGTTTCTTCGTAAGAACGAGGAAAAGCTAGATAATCAGCCTTCCCTCCCGTTTCAGTCCAAGAATAATTTGCTAATGGTTCATCTTTTAAAATTTTAATATTTTTAAATTTATCACGTATGTCAGTTGCCATTTTATCTATCCTTTCAATCGTCTTTTTCTATTTTAGCACGCACAGACAGCGAAAACCATTTGCCTTTCCCAATCGTGATATAATAGAGAAAAAATCTAGGAGGTCATCAAATGAATTTTATTTCTTGGAATGTCAATGGAATGCGTGCAATTGTCAAAAAGAACTTTTATGAATTTTTCAATGCTGCCGATGCTGATTTCTTTAACGTGCAGGAAACCAGAGTGGCTCCTGACGAAATTAAACTAGCTATTCCTGACGAATATTACCAATACTGGGATTCTGCCGAACGACCCGGTTATGCGGGAACAGCGGTTTTTACGAAACATAAACCAATCAGTGTGGCTTATGGTCTGGATGGAAACGATCTTGATCCGGAAGGTCGCACCATCACGCTTGAATATGCAGACTTTTACCTCGTAAACGTTTATGCTCCAGTTGCTGGCGAAGAATTACAACATCTGGCTGAAAAAGAAGTATGGGATGAAAAATTTATTAAATTTGTTGATAACCTTAAGCAAAAGAAAAACGTGGTAATTGGCGGTGATTTAAACATTGCTCATGACCCCATCGACATCTTTAATCCCGATGAACATCATGAGGCACCCGGTTACACCAAAGTAGAACGTGATCAATTTACAGAATTATTAGATAGCGGTTTTTGTGATATCTTTAGAAAATTACATCCAACTGAAACTCGTTATACCTTTTGGAGTTATCGTGGACATGCGCGCCGCGATAATCATGGATGGCGACTTGATTATTTCATCATCTCCGATCCATTGGTTAAAGATGTTAGAGTTGCAAATATTCTTGATACTGTGGAAGGCTCTGACCACTGTCCAGTTCAACTAGTCATTGACAATTTACAAGCTTAATTGGGGTGACATGACACATGAATTTTGTTGCAATTGATTTTGAAACAGCTGCTAGTCAGCGGGCTAGTGCCTGTTCGGTAGCCTTAACTGTCGTTAGAAATGATCAGGTGGTTGATGAATTTTATTCCTTAATCAATCCTGAAACTGATTTTAACTGGCGAAATGTAAATGTCCATGGAATTCACAGCGAGGATGTCGTAGATGCCCCGATTTTCCCAGAGATTTGGGAGATTATTAAGCCATTCTTTAAGCGAAATCGACTAGTAGTGGCACATAATAATCGCTTCGATAATAGTGTTTTAAGAAAAAGTATTGAACGCTATCGATTGCCAATGCCTCATTATCAAACTTTAGATACCGTTAAAACTTCTCGTAAATTTTTCCCACAGTTTCCTAACCATAAATTAAATACGGTTAGCAGCGAATTAGGGATTGAGTTAGAACATCATCATAATGCACTTGATGATAGCTTGGCATGTGCAAATATTTTAATTCATCAGCATCAACAATTTGGCAATGCTGTATTAAAATCTTTTATTACAAATATCTAAAAAAAGACCGATTAATATCGGTCTTTTTTTAGTTTCATTTCAATTAATTTTTCATTTTGACTAGTTACTACAAATCCTAATTTTTGATATAAAGAAAAGGCTTTAGAATTACTTTTTAGGACTGATAAACTTAAATCATCTAAGCGACTATCATATTTAACCCAGTCAATTATGGTCTCAATCATTGCCGTTCCTAGACCTATTCCTTGATAATCATGTAAGACCGCGATGCCTAATTCACCGGTTGCAGCTTTAATTTCATCAACGGTAGCAATTGCAATTAACTTGTTTCCAGCTGTGGCTAATAGGATTAGATTCGTACCGGAAGCATTGATTTTAGTAATCTCTTCCCGTTCATCAGCTGCCGTTACTTTTTCAAGATCATCTGCAATTACAAAATTAGCTGATTCAGCTTTAAGCTGAGTTAACAACGCTAAAACATTTTGCGCATCGTCTGATTTAGCTGCTCGTATCTTAATTTCAACTTCTTCACTCATTTAAAGCAAACACTCCCGAATTTAAAATAGTTTCAAAATGCTGCCCATGAGCTGTAATTTCAATCGTACGATCATTCTCACTTAAATCATCATTCCGCATAAACTTCAAACGCAGATAATTTTGTGGTAATTCATCCTCGGCAAATTGCGACCACTCTACAACACTAACTCCATCACCATTAAAATATTCATCAAGTCCAAGTTCATCACTACCACCTGCTTCTAAGCGATAAACATCCATATGATACAACGGTAATCGGCCAGCTTGGTATTCTCTCACAATCGTAAAAGTTGGACTTTTAATGTTTCGTTTAATCCCTAGTCCTTGAGCTAATCCTTTGGTAAAAGTCGTTTTCCCAGCTCCCAATTCACCATCTAACAATAAAACATCGCCTGCTTGTAACTGGCTTGCCAAATTTTGTCCGATTTTTTGGGTCTGCTCAGGACTATTTACTTTTAGTTTTATCATAATTGAATCCTAAAGAGTCTGAGCAGCTGTAATGATTGCTACTTTATAAGCATCTTCACTATTACAGCCACGAGATAAGTCAGAAACCGGTTTGTTTAACCCTTGAAGAATTGGTCCAATAGCTTCAAATCCGCCCAATCGTTGCGCAATTTTGTAGCCAATGTTTCCAGATTGTAATTCAGGAAAGACGAAAACAGTTGCTTTTCCAGCCACATCAGAATCAGGTGCTTTTGATTCCGCAACTTTAGGAACAATGGCAGCATCAAATTGTAATTCACCATCAATTGGCATTTCTGGATCTAATTTCTGCGCCAATTCAGTTGCTTTTTGGACTTTTTCAACTTCTGGACTCTTAGCAGATCCTTTAGTTGAAAAACTAAGCAAGGCAACTCGAGGATCAATATCGAATAATTGGGCAGTTTTGCCACTTTCGACAGCAATCTCTGCTAATTGTTCTTCGTTAGGATCAATATTAATAGCACAATCAGCAAATAAATAGCGTTCATCGCCGCGTTGCATTACAAATGCTCCACTAATCAAATTAACGTCGGGTTTAGTTTTAATAATTTGTAAAGCAGGACGAACAGTATCACCAGTAGGATGTGCAGCACCTGAAACCATCCCGTCAACGACATCAGTATAAACCAAAGCCGTTCCAAAATGGTTAGGATCTTTTAGCCATTCTAAAGCCTGAGAAGTAGATGTTTTCCCTTTTCGACGTGCAACGATGGCTTGAACCAATTGCTGAACTTCATCATTTGGAACTTTACTAATATCAACTAGCTTAACTCCATCCAAACTAACACCTAAGTCTTCGGCAACAGCTTTAATTTTTGCTTCATCACCTAATAAAACAGGAATTGCTAAGTTTTCTTGTGCTAAACGACTAGCTGCTTCAACAATTCTTTTATCTTCTCCTTCAGGAAATACTAATTTAATATCTTTACCTTTAATTTTTGCTTTTAAACTATCGAATAATTCCATAATTTTCTCCTATTAGTTTAATTACTTATCGTAACATGTTCTGGTAGTTGCCAATTAATTGGTTTTTCACCCATTGCTTCAAGAGCTGCATTGGTTTTTGAAAATGGACGCGATCCAAAAAATCCTCGATTAGCCGACAAGGGACTTGGGTGAGCAGACTGAATGACAATATTCGTTTTGGTGTCAATCAATTTAATTTTATTGCGAGCTGCTCTCCCCCATAAAATAAATACTACTGGCTCAGGACGTTTTGACAACTGCTCAATTGCATAATCAGTGAGTTGCTCCCAACCTTTTCCTTGATGCGAAAAAGCTAATCCATCTCGAACTGTCAAAACAGAATTAAGTAATAAAACTCCCTGATCTGCCCAACTTTTGAGATAACCATGATTTACCGGCTTGATACCCAAATCATGATCTAGTTCCTTATAAATATTACGAAGTGAAGGAGGAACCGGAACACTTGGTTCAACTGCAAAACTGAGACCAATTGCTTGATGAGGACCATGATATGGATCTTGACCTAAAATAACAACTTTCGTTTTACTAAATGGCGTCCATTCAAATGCTTGAAAAATCCGTTGCATTGCTGGATAAATCGTATGATTATTATATTCTTCTACCAAAAATTTTCGTAACTTTTGATAATACGGTTTTTCAAACTCCGGCTCAAGCACAGGCCACCAATCATTATCAATAAATTGCTTCACTTTTTTCACCTCGTGAATATTTTAACATAATCAGATACAAAAAAAGAACGAGAATTCTCGTTCTTTTAATAATGTTTCATAACCCGATCAATTTGCCGTTTTTGATCTCGTTGTTTAATCGTTTCACGTTTATCATACTCATGTTTACCTTTAGCAACGCCAATCAATACTTTAGCAAAATTGTGCTTAATATAGACTTTTAAAGGCACAACCGTAATTCCTTTAGTTTGGACCGCGTCGGCTAAATGTTTAATTTCTTTTTTTTGCAATAACAACTTACGATTTCGCAACGGATCATGGTTAAATTGATTCCCTTCTGAATATTCATTGATATGAACATTCATTAAATAGGCTTCACCATTGCGGATTGAAACAAATCCGTCTTTTAAATTTAGACGGCGCTCTCTAACCGATTTAATCTCAGTTCCAGTGAGAGAAATTCCAGCTTCATAAGTCTGTTCAATGAAATAATCATGACGAGCCTTACGATTTGTTGCCATTACATTATTATCATTAGGCTTACGTTTCTTTTTAGCCATTTTCACTCATCCCTTATTTATGCTTTTGAATCGTGAATTTATGTGAATCTTTTTTCCCTTTATTATTTTTTGAATTCTTAGATTTCATAACTGGTCCAGTATATTCATTGTGTGTTTTTTTAGGCAACAAATCACTAGTTGGAGTATTTTCTGGATGAACAATCTCAAAATCAACCGTGTTTTGATCAGTATCAACACCTACACACTTAACTCTTACGTCTTGACCAATCTTGAAAGTCCGCTTCGTACTCCGTCCTACTAATGCCATGAATTTTTCAACATATTGATAGTAGTCATCTTTCAAGCGACTAATATGAACTAACCCTTCAACTGTGTTAGGAAGTTCGACGAAAGCACCAAATTTCATTACAGAACTGACTACTCCGTCAAATTCTTGTCCAATACGGTCACTCATATATTCAGCCTTCATCATTGCATCAACGTCACGTTCAGTATCAACACCACGACGTTCTGTTTCTGAACAATGTAGTGCAACTTCGCCCACTTTACCAGCATATGTTTCTCTAGTTTTGTCGTTAATTCCATTGTCTTCGTAGTAATGAATCAAACGGTGAATAAACAAATCAGGATAACGACGAATTGGTGAAGTAAAATGAGTATAGTATTTAGCTCCCAAACCAAAGTGACCAGTGCATTTGTCACTATATTTAGCTTGTTGCATACTACGAAGCATCATCACAGAAACTACCCCTTCTTCAGGAGTTCCTTCAACCTTGGTTAAAATATTTTGTAAAGTTTTAGGTTCTAAATGATCTGGATCAGCTTTAACATTGATTCCAAAACCAGTTAAGAATTCAAAAAATTCTTTCACCTTGGTTGCATCTGGAGTTTCATGCACTCGGTAAATGAACGGAACTTTGGCTTTATGATAAGTTTCTGCCACAGTTTCATTTGCTGCCAACATAAATGATTCAATTAGTCGTTCAGCAGTTCCACGATGACGAACAACAATGTCAATTGGATGTCCTTTTTCATTAACAATGATTTTTGCTTCGTCATCGTTAAAATCAATGGCACCACGACGTCGACGTGCTTTATAAAGAATTTTATGCAATTCACCCATGGTTTCAAACATTGGTACCAAATCAGCATATTTCTTTTTAGTCTCATCATCTTTTGATTCCAAAATAGCGTTAACTGCGTTATAAGTCATCCGTGCTTTAGACCGCATTACACTAGGGTGGATTCGTGATTTAACAACTTTACCTTGTGGATTGATTTCCATATCACAACTCATACATAAACGAAGTTCTCCTTCATTTAAAGAACAAATTCCATTTGAAAGTCGTCTAGGCAACATTGGAATTACCCGATCAGTTAAATAAACTGAGGTTCCACGTTTGTATGCTTCACGATCTAACAGACTACCCTGCTTAACATAATGACTAACATCGGCAATATGAACACCAAGATGGTAGTTACCATTAGGTAATTTCCATGCAGTTACGGCATCATCTAAATCCTTTGATTCTTCAGCATCAATAGTCACCAAATCTTGATCAGTAATATCTTCTCTGCCTTTAATTTCTTCAGGTAAGACATGATCAGGAATTGCATCGGCTTCTTGTAAAACGTCTTCTGGAAATTGAGATGGTACATCATGAGAATACACAATTTGTAAAATGTTGATTCCGGGATCATCAACGCTACCAATTACTTGTTTAGCAACTACTACCATTGCATCTGGAGTTTTGGCATTAGAATATTCAGTAATATCAGCTGTTACAATTTCGCCTGGAGTTGGATGTAATCCTGCATCAGCAACATAACATCTAATTCCATCTAACTTTTTGTCTTTAACTTTAAGTTGACCTATGTAGCCATTATCTTCACGTGTTTTGAAAAATTCTCCAACCACGTGATCATAATGACGTTCAATAATTTTAACAACTTTTGCTTGTGGTCCACGATCTGAACCTTTACCGGCTGGTTTGATAATTTGAATTTCCACTTTATCCAAGTTCATCGCATTCATAGTATCATCAGGGGCAATGAAAGCATCTTGAAGATCATCATCATATGCCACGAATCCAAATCCCTTTGAGTTAGAATGGAAAATTCTTTCAATCTTCAACTCACTTGGGTTAATTTTAAAGCTACCATCTGTTGTTACTACAACAGTACGGTCTCTTTCTAGTTCAGCTAATGCTTGAACAATTAATTTAAATGCTGATGATCCATGATAATCTAATGCATCAGCAATTTTTTCTACATCAAATCCCTCATTAGGATGTGATTTTAATTCTGTTTCTATTTCAGTTTTTAATTTATTTTCTTGCAATGTTTTTTCCTCTTCTATTTCTACTTATAAAACATCTTTATTATAAGACATCTTTATTTTATTACATAATTTTAACAAACCATATTATAATAAAAAGCTCCTGCGAATACACAGGAGCTTTTTCATTAATGTTGTGACATCCACATCAAAATCAATGCGATTCCAAAAAACAAAATACCTAATACTACTGTTACTCTTTGGATAAATGACTCAAAGCCACGAGACTTTGATTCTGAAAATAGGTCGCTAGCTCCACCAGTAAATGATGACATTGCATCATTATTTTTGGATGGTTGCATTAAAACTGCACCAATAATCAGTACACTAACAATCCATAATAATATCATTAAGAAGTTAGTCAAAAAAATTCCTCCTAGCCACATTAAAAAAGGCCTATTAATTCTTAACTACTATTATAGCACATTTCATTTTATAAATCTAATCTTTATTTTTGGTTCTTACTTTATTAAATAAAATTACCATTAAGCTTAATATTCCTAAAACTAATAGCATCATTTTTGAGGCATGATTGTTTTCTCATAACGCAGGCAATTTTGCTTTTTCGGTTTTACTTTGCGTTCCATTAATATCTTTCAATTTTTTATTTTTTATTTTGACTGTTTTTCCTTTTACTGATTGTAATGTCACGGATGGCGTCATTTCACCATGTTCTTTTAAAAAATCATGATTATTAGCTACTTTAATTTCTGTAACTGCTGGAGCATCTTTTACATAATTTTTAAGTGATTTACTATCGTTAATGGGTTGATAAGGCACTCCCTTTGTTATGTTTTTAGCATTAAGACTACTTGTTTTAAGTGTTGGTATTTCATTATTTGTATAAATTAAAGCATCACTCTGTTTGGTTAAAGTAGATTTTGAATTTTTATCTGCTGCTGGAATCTGCTTAATTGACTTAGAAGGAATTTCAGTAATAGCTGCTGGGTTTTTTTCAGAAGGCTTTTCGCTTTTATTTATTTTAGATTCCATCTTATTATCGCCAACTAAATTTATTTTTGATTTATCAATTGCTTTGTCTTTGTTTTCATTTTTAGTTTCCCTTACTAAGGAATCATGTACTGATTTTGAATTTTCTTGTTGTTCCTGTACTTTATCATCTTTAGATTCTGTTTTATCAACTATTTCAGTTTTTACGTTGTCCGACTTTTTTACTTGAAGATTATCGTCTTTGGATTGATTTGATTCATCTGATTTAATTGAATTGTTTTGCTTTTTTTCAGTTTTATCTGTTTTACTTTCTAATTTGTCATCAGTTGTAGTTTCTATTTTTGCTTCATTATCAGCTTTATCTTGATGTTCTTTTTCAACTGGAATTGTTTTAGAGTTATCTATTTGTTTTGAATTCTCGGTGGGTATACCTGGGTTAGTTGTTGGTGTTGGTGTTGGTGTTGGTGTTGTCACTTCTTCATTTTTTTCATAATCAAAAATAACCGCATCAGATCCAGCAACCAACATTTTAGATCCTGGTTTTAGATGATATCCAGGTAAAGGAGGTGCTTGAATATCTTTAGCTGATTTAGCATCTACTGTTGTAAAATCAAAGCGATATTGTGAATTTATCTTACCATCTTTATCTTTAAAAAATTGACGAGCTGAAACATCAAAAATTTGTGCAGATGCGCTAATCGTGGTCGCAAAAGTTAACCCACTCATTACCAATAAACTTGTTCCTAAAATATATGCTTGCTTTTTCATCTTATAATCTCCTTTAAGTTTGTGTAAGAAGATACGTAAAAAAGTTAAAAATTTGTAGAAAAAAAGAACTTCTAGCTGGACTAGAAGTTCTTAAAATAATAATAAATATTATTTACTCATAATGTTTTCACGTGCTTGGTGATCTAAATTGTAGAAAGCATTGATACCTTTGTAAACCGCAACAGAACCTAATTGATCTTCGATTCTCATTAATTGGTTGTACTTAGCAATTCTTTCACCACGACTCATTGAACCAGTCTTGATTTGACCACTATTCATTGCAACAACTAAGTCAGCAATAGTAGTATCTTCAGTTTCACCAGAACGGTGTGAAATGATAGCAGTGTATCCGGCTTCTTTAGCCATGTTAACAGCGTTAACTGTTTCAGTTAAAGTACCGATTTGGTTAAGTTTGATAAGAATTGAGTTTGCAACGTGCATGTTAATACCTTTTTCAAGATATTCAGTGTTAGTAACAAATAAGTCATCACCAACAATTTGCACTTTTTTACCAAGTTTTTCAGTAGCAATTCTCCAGTCTTCCCATTCGTTTTCATCCAAAGGATCTTCGATTGAAATGATTGGATATTTGTCAACAATTGAGTCAAGTAAATCAACAAATTCTGATGCAGTGTATGATCTACCATCACCAACTAAGTTATATTTCTTAGTCTCTGGATCGTAAAATTCTGATGCAGCACAGTCAAAGGCGATACAAATATCTTTACCAGGTTTATAACCAGCACGTTTGATTGCTTCAACTAGAATCTCAAATGGTTCTTCGTTGTTCTTCAAGTTAGGAGCAAATCCACCTTCATCACCAACAGCAGTTGAGTAACCTTTTTCATTTAAAATAGCTTTTAAGTTATGGAAAGTTTCTGATCCCATTCTTACAGCTTCTCTAAATGTAGGAGCACCAACCGGCATAATTATGAATTCTTGGAAATCAACCTTGTTGTTAGCATGCTTTCCACCATTGATAACGTTCATCATTGGAGTAGGTAAAACATGAGCATCGAAACCACCTAAGTAGTTGTACAAAGGAGTACCAAGTTCATCAGCAGCTGCTCTAGCAACGGCAATTGATACTGCCAAGATTGCGTTAGCACCTAATTTTGCTTTGTTAGGAGTTCCATCAAGCTTAATCATAGCTTGGTCAATGCCTAATTGATCTGTAACATCGTAACCAATAACTTCCTTGGCAATTTTGTCGTTAACATTGGCAACAGCCTTTGTAACACCTTTACCCATGTATCTATCTTTGTTACCGTCACGCAATTCAACAGCTTCATGTTCACCAGTAGATGCACCGGAAGGAACAATTCCGCGTCCCATAGCACCGTCTTCTGTGTAAACTTCTGCTTCAACTGTTGGATTACCACGTGAATCTAAAACTTCGCGTGCATATACATCAGAAATAATTGACATAATAAATCTCCTTAGTAATCTATTTAAAACTATTTAATAATACATCTAAATTCTACATTTTTAAAAAGCCCAATGCAATGAATTTAAACATTTATTTTAGAGTTTGATAATTGGCAAGTTTGACAAATTCTTTTGGATTCAAACTTGCTTTTCCTGCTAATACTCCATCAATATCTGGCTCTTTCATCAAAGCAGCAATATTTTCCTGCGTGACACTTCCGCCATACAAAATTCGAATCTTATCAGCTGTTTCATCTGAATAGATATCAGCCAAAGTTTGGCGAATCAAATAACAACCTTCTTCTGCCTCTTCAGTTGAAGCACTATGTCCAGTACCAATTGCCCAACTTGGTTCATAAGCAATCACAATATCTTCAGCATCCGTTTCATCAACACCGTGTAATGCAGCAGTAACTTGATTAACTACCCAAGAAAAGTGGTCACCATTTTCAAAACGACCCATAGTTTCATCGCAACAAATAATCGGTTTCATATGGTTCCGAATCACCGCATGAACTTTTTTATTAATAATATCGTTAGTTTCATTAAAATAATTACGTCGCTCGGAATGACCCACAATTACATATTGAATCCCCATTTGACTCAACGCTTTAGGACTAACTTCACCAGTATAAGCGCCTTCATCCTTATAGAAACAATTTTCAGCCGTAACAAATAATGGGCTGTCTTGGTTGTTTTGCAGCATTGATTCTAAAAATAAAGGAGAAGCAGCAATTGCTGTTTCAACCTTATCGGCTGGAGGTAATTGATCTTTAATTTCTTTTACAAATTGAACTGCAGTATCTAGAGATAAATTCATTTTCCAGTTACCGCCAATAAAAGGAATTCGCATATTTATCCCTCCTCTCGTGTTGTTATCTTTTATTCTAGCTGAGTTTTTCAAAAATAACTAGTAAACAACGTCACAAAAAAACTGCCAGAATAACTCTGACAGCTTTTTTAAAAATTAATCTTTTTTATTAGATACACAGGCAATTCCAGGAAGAGTCTTTCCTTCAAGGTATTCAAGTGAAGCTCCCCCACCAGTTGAGATGTGGGTAAGTTTGTCAGCTACACCTAATTGCTTAACGGCAGCAGTTGAATCACCACCACCAACGATAGTAGTAGCATCCTTTAAGTTACCTAAGAAACGACCGATTGCTAAAGTACCTTCAGCAAATTTAGGCATTTCAAAGACACCCATAGGTCCATTCCAAACAACAGTTTTAGCATCTGAAAGAACTTCTTCAAAGAGTTTGATTGATTTAGGACCAATGTCTAATCCCATCCATCCATCAGGAATTGAACCATCAACAATCTTTGTTTGAGCATCGTTTGAAAATGCATCAGCACAAACAGAGTCGACAGGTAATACAATCTTGTCGCCACCCTTTTCAAGAATTTCCTTAGCAACATCAATCTTGTCTTTTTCAACAAGTGAATTACCAATTCCAATTCCTTTAGCAGCATAGAAAGTATAAGTCATTCCTCCACCGATAATAATCTTATCAGCTTTGTCTAATAAATGATCAATTACACCAATCTTATCAGAAACTTTGGCACCACCTAAAATTGCAACAAATGGACGTTTAGGATTATCAACAGCGTTACCTAAGAATTTGATTTCTTTTTCAAGTAAGAATCCAGCAGCAACTGGTTTGCCAGCTTTTTCCATTGCAGTAGCAATCCCAACGTTAGAAGCATGACTTCTGTGCGCGGTACCAAAAGCATCGTTGACGAAAACATCACCAAGTGAAGCCCAGTATTGACCTAATTTAGGATCGTTGCCAGATTCACGTTTAACTTGTTTACCATCAACTACATCTTGATATCTAGTATTTTCAGCTAACAATACTTGTCCATCTTTCATGTTATCAATTGCTTCTTCAAGTTGTGGACCTTCATTTACTGGGACAAAAATAACTGGTTTATCCAATAATTTTGAAAGTTTTTCAGCAACCGGACGAAGTGATAAACCGGGTTTGTCGTCTTCAGATTTAATTCTGCCCAAATGAGAGAAAAGAATGGCTTTACCACCATGATCAATTACCCATTCGATTGAAGGTAAAGCAGCAACGATTCGGTTATCATCACCAACAACACCGTCTTTAATCGGAACATTAAAATCGACCCGCATTAAGACATCTTTACCTTTTAAGTCTAAATCATCAATAATTAATTTACTCATTATGATTCCTCCTAATGAATTATTTTATAAAGAAAAAGCGAAGGAGTAATAACCTCCTCCGCCCTTTTTAATCAAAATCTAAAGAATAGATTTAAATTACATTGTAGCAAATTTCAATAAAGTACGAACCATGTTACAAGTGAAGCCCCATTCGTTATCATACCATGCAACAGTTTTAACTAATTGAGTATCACCACTCTCAGTGATTTCAGTCTGACCTGGATCAAATACTGAACCATGTGAGTTACCAATGATATCTGATGAAACAATGTAATCATCAGTGTAGCCATATGCTTCACTTTCATGTTTCTTCATAGCATCGTTAATATCATCAACAGTAACTTTCTTGTCTAAAATAGATACTAATTCAGTTAATGAACCATCAGCAACAGCAACACGTTGTGCATGTCCTTTTAAAACACCATCAAGTTCTGGGATAACAAGACCGATAGCCTTAGCAGCACCTGAACTATGTGGAACAGTGTTAATAGCAGCGGCACGGTCATTTTGTACCTTAGCTGAACGAGGTCCATCTTGAAGAGCTTGAGTTGCAGTGTAAGCATGAACAGTAGTCATAGTACCAACTTTAAGTCCAAATTCTTTGTTTAACCAGTAAGCCATAGGAGCTAAACAGTTAGTGGTACATGAACCAGCTGATACAATGTGATCATCTTTACGTAAAGTACCTTCGTTAACGCCAGGTACGATAGTAGTAACATCACCAGCAGGTGCTGAAATCAAGACACGTTTAGCACCGGCATCCAAGTGAGCTTGTGCTTTTTCTTTTGAAGTGTAGAAACCAGTACATTCAAGTACAAAGTCAACACCGTCGTTTTTAACCCAAGGAATATCCTTAGCATTGCGTTCAGCATATACAGGGATACGTTTGCCATCAACCACGATAGCATCTTCAGTTGATTCAACTTTACCAGGGAAACGACCATGGACAGAATCATATTTTAATAAGTAAGCTAACATAGAAGGTGTAGTTAAATCGTTGATTGCTGCAACTTCAATGTCCTTTGAACCTAATTCATGGATACGTCTGAATGCAAGACGACCAATTCTTCCGAAACCATTAATACCAATTTTTACAGTCATAATAGGTTTCCTCCTTTAAGGAATATCTAATTTATAATACAACTTAATATTACCACATTTTATTGGCAAATGTCAGCGATTTCATCGCAACAAAATTCAATAAAATTAGATAATTAAACATGGCATAAAATAAATCTACCACGATTTTTAGTATAGCAAATGGGAATTTGATTGCAACTAAAACACCTGTAAATCTAATCTTGAATCTTTGCTGATTTTCGGATATGATAGGTATTGCAACAAATTATACTTAATATACTGCGCTCCTAGTGTAATGGATAGCACGTAAGATTCCGGTTCTTGAGATGAGAGTTCGATTCCCTCGGAGCGCATATAAAATATTATTAGTCTCAATTTAAAGCCTCTATTAATTGGAGGTTTTTTATTTTTTTTAAATAACTATTTTAAATAACAATAAGCTTGGTTATAATTACCAGAATCATCCACAAGGGTAATTAATTGACCTTGATTGACCTATATTGTAAGATTAATGCACGAATTTAGATTATAAATTTATTACTATGTAAATTAGGAGGAGAAATACTATGCCTTTAGTACCAACTGTTGTTGAAAACTCGCCTCAAGGCGAACGAGCATACGACATCTACTCTCGACTTTTAAAAGATCGTATTATTATGCTTTCTGGTGAAATCGAAGATAACATGGCAAATGCTGTTATTGCTCAATTATTATTCTTAGATGCTCAAGATTCAGACAAAGATATTTACCTATACATTAACTCTCCAGGTGGTGTAATTACATCCGGAATGGCAATTTATGACACAATGAACTTCATCAAAGCTGATGTTCAGACAATCGTAATGGGAATGGCTGCTTCAATGGCCAGTGTTCTTGCCACTGCTGGTGCAAAAGGTAAACGTTTTGCTTTACCTCATGCTCAAGTCATGATTCACCAACCTTCTGGTGGAGCTCAAGGTCAGCAAACTGAAATTGAAATTGCGGCCAAAGAAATTTTACGTGCTAGAAAGATGATTAATAAATTACTGGCTGAACATTCTGGTCAACCACTTGAAAAAATTGATCGTGATACAGAACGGGATAATTATCTTAGTGCTCAACAAGCTGTTGATTATGGTTTGATTGATGGGATTATGACAAATAGCGACGATAAAAAATAGTTTCATAAAAATAGCGATACTTCATTTTTTGAAGTATCGCTATTTTTTTATCTTATTTTTCAGCATTATTCCGCAACTGATCAGCAAAATCATTAATTTTATGCAACCGATGATTAATACCAGATTTAGAAATTGGTCCATTAGGAACTAATTCGCCTAATTCTTTTAAACTAACCTCTTGATTTTTCATTCGTACAATTGCAACTTCTTGTAATTTTTGCGGTAAAATCTTTAAACCAGCTTTTTCAGAAATAAATTTAATGTTTTCAATTTGTTTCGTAGAAGCATTGGCAACTTTATTCATATTGGCATTTTCACAATTAACTAATCGATTAACAGAATTACGCATATCGCGTACAATTCGAACATCTTCAAACTTCAACATGGCATTTGTAGCTCCAATTAATTGTAAAAAATCGGCTATTTTTTCTCCTTCTTTTAAATAAACAATATGACCACTACGACGTTGAATCTCTTTTGCACCAAGGTTATATTTATTCATCATTTCAGCTAGCATTTGATTATGATTTTCATAAAGGGAATAAATTTCTAAATGGTAACGAGAAGTTTCTGGATTATTAACCGAACCTCCAGCCAAAAAAGCCCCTCTCAAATAGGAACGAACCTGCATATCATTTTTTAACAATTCTAAAGGAACCCGTTCAACAATTTGATTACCATCCAAAATTCCTAAATCATTTAAAATATCACGAACACTACGAACCAGGCGCACAATATATAAATTATTCTTTTTTAATTTCATTTTCCGCCTAACAACCACGGCTGCTTCAACATTATAAAAACGTAACAATAATTGATAAATGCGTCGTGAGATAGCAGAATTTTCTGATTGAACTTCAAGCGATAAGCGCCCGTTAGAAACTTTCAATGTTCCATTCATACGAATTAAAGCCATCAATTCGGCCTTTGCATTATCTCGATGTACTTCTAAGTTAGTCAATTCTTTTTTAACGTCACTTGCATATGACATTGTAACAACTCCTAATGACTGATTTTCGGCTGACCCAATAAACGAATTAACTCGTTAGTCACCAACTGACCATTATGAAAAGCCCCATGATCACGTAATTCCAAAAAATCAGAAGAAATAACCCGACATCCCAATTTTTTTAAACCGTCATAGTCGTGTTTAACTGGTTGCGATTCATCACTCCAACGCTGATGATCAATATAAGATGCAGGAACTTTTTTATTATTAACAAGGATAGTATCGACAAAATTGTAACCTAACTGGCGATCTAAAATTTTAACGTGATCAGCATCGGTGAAATTATCAGTTTCACCCTTTTGCGTCATAATATTACAAATATATACAACCTCAGCATTCGTCTCAATCACAGCTTTTCCAACATTACTGACCATTAAGTTTGGCAAAATACTCGTATACAAACTACCGGGGCCTAAAACAATCTGATCAGCATCCATGATCGCTTCAATTACATCTTTTACTGCTTTCGGTTTTTTATCGTTATTAGCAGATTCAACCCAAACCCGTTTAATCATTTTATCAGCATTAGTGATTTCAGATTCACCTGCAATTTTAGTTCCATCCTGAAACTCGGCATGTAACTCTAAACTCTCATCACAAACTGGAAAAACATGGCCTTCAACATCCATCATTTTTGTCAATTTTTGGACAGCTGCAAAAAAACCGCCTTCCATTTCTGACAAAGCTGTAATAATTAGATTCCCAATCGCATGCCCAGACAAAAATTTATCTGATGACTTAAACCGATATTGAAAAATATCTAAATCTAATTTTGGTAAATTAGAAAGTGCTACTAACACGTTCCGAATATCACCAGGGGGTAAAACGTTAATATAACTCCGCAAAATACCAGAAGAACCACCATCATCAGCCACCGTTACAATGGCAGTAATATCAACGTCTTTTTTCTTTAAGTTTCGCAGAATGACTGGAAGACCAGTCCCACCGCCAATCACAACCATCCGAGGACGATCAATTCTTTTTGCTACCTTATCTACCATTAATTAGTGCACTCCTTTATGCCGATTAATGTCTCGATGGGTAACGTTTACAGTAAATCCTAATTTTTTAAGTGCAGCAACTAGCCGTTCAGTCATCGCTACCGAACGATGCTGACCTCCTGTACATCCAATCGCAATAGTTTCACCCGCTTTTGCACTACTTTTAATCTTAGGTAACACAAATTTAAGTAAATCAAATACTTTTTCAAAGTATTCATCAGCTTCGGATTGTTCCATTACATAGTCATAAACTGGTTTATCTAAACCAGTTTGATTACGCAATTCGGAAATATAATACGGATTACTTAGAAAACGTACATCGAAAGACATGTCAGAATCAATTGGCAATCCATATTTAAATCCAAATGACATTAGTTCAACATGAAATTTTTCCGAACCATTTTTTTCAAATCTATTTATTATTTTATTTTGTAGTTGTTTAGGTGAAAGGTCAGTCGTATTAATAACAATATTAGCATTATCTTTAACCTGACTCATCAATTTTCTTTCTTTTTCAATCCCATCTATTACTCGACCATTACGGGCTAATGGATGGTCACGTCTACTTTCTTCATAGCGTGAAACAAGTTTTTCGTCAGAAGCATCCAAAAAAATAACATTTTCTTTTGGGTTATTATTTTTAGCAATCGTAATTAGCGAATTCACTACTTCCTGACTAGAGCCTGGAGCACGTAAATCAACTACCAGAGCAACTTTGTTAATCTCACTAGAGGTTCGCAGTAATTCTGTGAACTTGTAGATTAGCGTTGGTGGCAAATTATCGACACAAAAATAACCCAAATCTTCGAACGTTTGCATAGCACGAGTCTTTCCCGCACCACTCATTCCTGTGATTATTACTAATTGATCATCTTTTAACATCGATATCCCTCCAAACATTTTTTAAGTATAGCACACCGGGCGTTTCATACAAACTAAAAAAGAACCAATTACTAATTGATTCTTTCAAAATTATTTATTTGCCTTTAATGCTGCTTCTGTTCTTTTTGTATCTCGCTCTAAAATCGGCTTTAAATATTTACCAGTATAACTATCTTTAACTTGAACAATTTGTTCCGGTGTACCAACTGCTACTACGTTTCCACCAGCTGCTCCACCTTCAGGACCTAAATCAATTACATGATCAGCTTGTTTAATCACATCCATATTATGTTCAATAATAAGAATGGTATTACCAGCATCAACTAGTTTTTGTAAAACTTCCAACAAACGTTTGATATCATCAGTATGCAAACCAGTCGTAGGCTCATCGAGAATATAAAAATTCTTCCCTGATGAACGTTTGTGTAGTTCAGAAGCTAATTTCATCCGTTGAGCTTCTCCGCCAGATAAAGTAGTCGCTGGCTGGCCTAATTTCACATATCCTAAACCAACGTCTGCAATGGTCTGTAACTTGCGCGTGATTTTAGGGATTGCTTTAAAAAAGACCAATGCTTCTGAAACTGTCAAATCTAAAACTTCAGCAATATTTTTACCTTTATACTGAACTTCTAACGTTTCAGAATTATACCGTTTTCCATGACAAACTTCACAAGGAACGTATACATCCGGAAGAAAATCCATTCCAATTTTCAAAATTCCGTCTCCACGACAAGTTTCACAACGCCCACCTTTAATATTAAAACTAAAACGTCCTTTTTGATAACCACGCATTTGCGCTTCATTAGTTTTAGCGAACAAATCACGAATATCATCAAAAACTCCCGTATAGGTTGCTGGATTGCTTCGCGGGGTTCTCCCAATCGGACTCTGATCAATACTAACTAGCTTTTCAATATTTTTATAACCAGAAATTGATTTATATTTGCCTGGTTTCTCAGAATTATTATTTAATTTTTGTGCCAATGCTCGTTTCAAGATGTCATTTACAAGAGTTGATTTCCCTGATCCAGAAACACCTGTCACCACATCAAATTCGCCAAGCGGAAACTTGACTGTAATATCTTTTAAATTATTAGCTTGGGCACCTTTTACTATGACATTTTTCCCATTTCCTTTACGACGTTGCAATGGAACCGAAATGAATTTCTTGCCAGACAAATACTGACCGGTTAATGATTTTGGATTTTTGGCAACTTCAGCAGGTGTACCAGTAGCCATGATTTTACCACCATTTTGACCAGCTCCTGGGCCAACATCAACTAAATAATCAGCAGCCATCATCGTATCATGGTCGTGTTCAACAATTACTAAAGTATTTCCTAAATCACGCATTTTTTTCAAAGAATTGATTAGTCGATCATTGTCACGTTGGTGAAGTCCAATTGAAGGCTCATCCAAAACATATAAAACACCTGATAAGTTCGAACCAATCTGAGTTGCTAACCGAATTTGCTGTGCTTCACCACCCGAAAGGGTTCGTGCAGAACGTGATAAAGTTAAATAACTTAAGCCAACGTTTAATAGAAAATTCAACCGATCTGTAATTTCTTTAATAACCGGTTTTGCAACAGCAGAATCTTGTTCTCCAAATTCTGCATGCTGAAAAAATTCGTGTTCATCTGTAATATTCATGGCACAAACTTCACCGATATTTTTTCCATTAACTTTGACTGACAATGCCTTGCGATTCAATCGCAAACCATCACAAGTCTGACAAGTTGACTCACGCATATATTTACGCATTTGATCACGTGTATAATCGCTACTTGTTTCTTTAAAACGACGTGCAATATTATTAATCACGCCTTCAAATGGAGCATCTACATCCCGAACACCACCGAAATCACTATGATAGTGAAAATGAAATTTTTTCTTTTTTGACCCATATAACAATAAGTCACGTTGCTTTTTGGGTAATTTGCGAAATGGTACATCCATATCAATCCCAAAAGCAGTAGCAGCCTGCTTCAATAATTCAGGATAATATTTAGAACTAATCGGATTCCAAGGCTCAATCACACCTTCATTTAAAGTCTTATTTTTATCTGGAATCACTAAGTCTTCATCTACTTCTAACTTTACTCCTAGCCCATCACAATCTGGACAGGCACCTAAAGGTGAGTTAAAAGAAAAAAGACGAGGCTCTAATTTGCCAACTGTGAATCCACACACTGGACAAGCATAGTGTTCAGAAAAAAGCATTGGCTCTCTTTTACCAAGAAAGTCAATATTAGCATAGCCATCACTAAGTCGTAATGCCGTTTCTAAAGAATCTGATAAACGAGAATTAATCCCATCTTTCACTACAATTCGATCAATTACAATACTAATATCGTGACGTTTATTTTTATCGAGTTCAAGATCATCAGAAATATCGTGCATTTCTCCATCAACTACAACTCTAACAAATCCTTCACGCTTAATTCGTTCAAAAATTTTTTTATGCTGACCACGTTTAGAACGAACAATTGGAGACATGATTTGTAACTTGGTTCGTTCAGGTAAAGCCATAATTCGCTCAATCATTTGGTCAATTGACTGGCTTTTTATTTCCGTTCCATCATTTGGACAATATGGTGTTCCAACTCGTGCCCACAGTAAACGTAGATAATCGTTAATTTCAGTTACAGTTCCAACCGTTGAACGTGGATTTTTGGAAGTAGTCTTTTGATCAATTGAGATTGCCGGACTAAGTCCAACAATTGAATCTACATCCGGTTTGTTCATCTGACCTAAAAATTGACGTGCATAAGATGAAAGACTCTCGACATAACGTCGTTGTCCTTCTGCATATAAAGTATCAAATGCCAACGAACTCTTTCCTGAACCAGATAATCCAGTCATTACAACCATCTGATTCTTCGGAATATCTACATTAACATCTTTTAAATTGTGTTCTCGGGCACCTCTAATTTTAATTACATCATTTGCCAACTCATCACCTCATTTCACATTTGTTTTTTAATTTCTTAATTGTATCTCGTAATGATGCCGCTTGTTCAAAATCAAGCTGTTTAGCTGCTTCACGCATCTCATCACTCAAATTTTTCAGCATTTGTTTCTGTTCTTTAGTAGTCATTTGTTCAAAATCAGATTCAACAAATGGTTTCTTTTGATTATATTTATCGTCTTCAGTTTGTTTGTAAGCCGAAATTGATTTTGCAATCGGTTTAATAATAGTTGTCGGCGTAATGTGATGTTCTTGATTATATTTAATCTGAATCTTACGTCTTCTAGCAGTTTCATCCATCGCAGCCTGCATTGAATCAGTTATATGATCTGCATACAAAATAACGTGGCCATTTTCATTTCGAGCAGCTCGACCAATGGTTTGAATTAAAGAACGAGTATTTCGTAAAAATCCTTCTTTATCAGCATCTAAAATTGCAATTAAAGATACTTCCGGAACATCAATTCCCTCTCGCAATAAATTAATTCCAATTAAAACATCAAACTTTCCCAAACGCAAATCACGCAAAATTCTAGTTCTTTCTAACGTTTTAATGTCACTATGCAGATAACGAACCTTGATGCCTAAATCCTTTAAATAATCAGTTAAATCTTCTGACATTTTTTTAGTCAAAGTAGTTACAAAAGTTCGCTGATTATGTTTAATTCGTTCGTTAATTTCTCCAACCAAATCATCCATTTGATCTTTGGTAGGACGAACTTCAACAGTTGGATCTAATAAACCGGTTGGTCGAATGATTTGTTCAACCACTTGACTACTATGCTCAAGTTCATAATCACCAGGAGTTGCCGACATATATATTACTTGATTAATATGCTTTTCAAATTCATTAAAATCCAAAGGACGGTTATCGTAAGAACTAGGCAAACGAAATCCGTAATCAATCAATTGTTTTTTTCGAGCTTTATCGCCTTTTAACATTCCATGAACTTGGGGAATGGTTTGATGCGATTCATCAATAAACATCAAAAAATCTTTGGGAAAGAAATCTAATAAAGTATATGGTGGTTCTCCTGGTTTTCTCCGATCCATATAGCGAGAATAATTTTCAATACCAGTCGTATATCCCATCTCGCGCATCATTTCAATATCATAAGTGGTTCGTTGTTTTAGTCGCTGTGCCTCTAATAATTTACCTTCTTTTTCCAACTTATCGACTTGTTTTTTCATATCAGTCTTAATTTCAGGCAAAGCAACATCCATCACCTCATCATTCGTTAAGAAATGAGTGGCTGGGAAAAGCGTCACTGTTTCTGGTTCACCTAAAACTTCTCCAGTCAATGTATTTACTTGCGTGATTTTATCAATCTCATCACCAAAAAATTCAATTCGATAAGCATTTTGTGTTCCGGAAGCAGGGAATACCTCAACAGTGTCTCCATGAACTCGAAAACGGCCTCGATCAAAATCAATATCATTACGTTGAAATTGAATATTAACTAACTTACGCAATAAAGTATCCCGATCCATTTGATCGCCAACGTGGATAGAAATAGTATGGTTTTGATATTCTTCTGGATTACCTAATCCAAAAATTGATGAAACAGATGCTACCACAATCACATCGTTACGTTCTAATAATGCACTAGTAGCAGCATGACGCAACTGATCAATTTCATCATTAATAGAAGCATCTTTTTCAATATAAGTATCACTAGAAGGAACATATGCTTCTGGTTGATAGTAATCATAATAACTGACGAAATACTCAACTGCATTATTTGGAAAGAAATTCTTTAATTCATTATATAATTGACCTGCTAATGTTTTATTATGTGCTAAAACAAGCGTTGGCCTATTTTGATCTTTAATAATATTGGCCATCGTAAATGTTTTACCAGTTCCAGTTGCTCCTAGTAATGTTTGTTCCTTATCACCTTTTGCTAAGCCGGCATCCAGTTTTTTAATTGCCTCTGGCTGATCACCTGTCGGTTTATATTTTGAAACTAAATCAAATTTTTGATGTGACTTTGTAACCATAAAATACCTCATTTTTAAATTCATCTATGAAAATTGCCTAATAATATTAATTCTAGCATACGAACATACTTTCGCAAAATAAAATGATAAAAAAAGAAGCAGAATTAAATCTGCTTCATAATTATTACATTTATTTTGTTTTAACTGATTCTACATAATCAAAAATTGCTTGGCCAGCTTCACCGCCATCACCAACTGCTGTAGTAATTTGACGTAAATGTTTTTTACGAACATCCCCAACAGCATAAATTCCTGGGACTTTAGTTTCCATCTGATCATTAGTATCAATCCATCCTGCTTCATCGGTAATGCCAATGTCATTAAAAGCAGCCGTCATTGGCAAAATACCAACATAAATAAAGACTCCATCTGCTGAAATGGTTTCAATATTATCATTTTGGTTGTTTCTAATCTTAACTCCAGTAACTTTTTTACCATTACCTTCGATTTCTTCAACTTCACTATTCCAAACAAATTCAATATTATCTTTCGCAAAAGCACGTTCTTGCAAAATTTTTTGAGCACGAAGCTTATCACGACGATGAATCACAATTACTTTAGCAGCAATATTAGAAAGATAAGTTGCTTCTTGGATGGCTGAATCACCACCACCAACAACTACAACCGTTTCACCTTTAAAGAAAGCGCCATCACAAACAGCACAATAGGAAACACCACGCCCACTATATTCCTGCTCGCCTGGAACACCTAATTTACGATATTGCGAACCAGAAGCAATCACTACTCCAGGTGCTTCGTATTCGTCATCGGCAGTTTTAACTACTCTGCGGTTACCTGCAATATCAATCCCAGTAACTTCTCCATAACCGTATTCAACACCGAATTGAGTACTACTATCATACATTTTTTGTGAAAGATCCGGACCCAAAATTGACTTAAAACCAGGATAATTTTCAATCTCAGCGGTATTATTCATTTGACCACCATAAACACCACGATCAAGCATCAAAACTGATAATTCAGCTCGTGATGCATAAAGGGCTGCAGTCATGCCAGCTGGACCAGCTCCAATTACAATTACGTCATATTTTTTTGTCATATTAACCTCCTCAATCGAACATTTAGTAAAATAAGTATAGCACATCAGTTTCATACTTATGTTTTACAATTAAAATTGCGTACAATCATTTTAACACATGTTTAACGCAATCGTTATTAATAAGTCTAAAAAAGATATCGATGTTAACATCGATATCTTTTTTAATTATTGATCTTCTTTTTCTAATCTTTTACCAATCTTTTTAAGATATTCCCGAAATTCACCTTTAATTTCAGGATGATTAATTCCATATTCAATGTTAGTTTCAAGCCAACTTAACTTGTTTCCAGTATCAAATCGTTTACCCTTAAATTCGTGAGCAAATACACGTTGTTTTTTGTTTAAAGTATCAATTGCATCAGTTAATTGCACTTCATTACCCTTGCCTGGTTTTGTATTTTCCAAAACTTCAAAAATTTCTGGAGTAAACAAGTAACGTCCAATAATAGCAAGATCACTTGGAGCATCCTCTGGATTAGGCTTTTCCACAAAAGTTTTTACATCATAAAGTCCTGGTTTAACTTCATCAAGTGGATCAATCACTCCATATTTAGAAGTTTCTTCATGAGGAACTTTCATAACTGCTAAAGTAGAAGCTCCAGAATCTTGATAACTTTCAATTAACTGTTTAGTTAATGGAACTTTATCCTGCATTAAATCATCACCAAGCATAACTACGAACGGATCATTACCAATGAAACTCTTTGCAGTCAAAACTGCATCTCCCAATCCATCAGGATAAGCTTGTCGAATGAAGTAAATATTCATTTCGTTGGTTTTTTCAACTTCTTCCAACATTTTTTCTTTATGTTTCTTTTTAAGATTTTCTTCCAACATGTAATTTGGTGAAAAATGATCTTCAATGGCGCGTTTACCTTTACCAATCACAATTACTAAGTCAGTAATCCCGGAAGCTTTAGCTTCTTCGACAATGTATTGAATTGTTGGAGTATCAACAATTGGCAACATTTCTTTAGGCATTGCTTTTGTTTCCGGTAAAAATCTAGTTCCTAATCCAGCAGCTGGAATAATCGCTTTTGTAACTTTCTTCATCTCTATCTACACTCCTATGTAATTATCTATCCAATTTCTGAACGACCTTCACGGGTCATTAATTTGTTGATTGCTTCTTGGACCGTTTCTTGCTTATTTAGAACAGAATGGATTGCTTCAGTAATTGGCATTTCAACACCACATTCTTGAGCTAAATCATATGCAGCCTGACTGGTAGCTACTCCTTCGATTACCATGCCCATATCTTTCACAATATCATCAAGCTGCTTTCCTTTACCAAGCTGATACCCAGCTCTCCAATTTCGCGAATCTCTACTAGTTGCAGTTACAATCACATCACCCATTCCTGACAATCCAGTAAAAGTCAGTGGATTAGCACCGAATGAAACTCCCAAACGAGAAATTTCTGCGACACCACGGGTCATTAAAGCTGCTTTAGCATTATCACCATACCCTAGTCCATAGAGAGCTCCAGCAGCTAATGCAATAATATTCTTTAAAGCTCCACCAATTTCAACGCCAATTATATCATTATTTGTATAAACACGAAAATAGTCATTCATAAACAACTTTTGAAAATGAATGGCAGATGGCAAATCTTCACTAGCAGCCGTCACCAAAGTTGGATCATGTTTAGCAACTGCTTCTGCTTGACTTGGACCTGAAATTACAGAAACCGTTTTACGATTTTTAGGGTTAATTTCTGCTTCTAAAACCTGAGAAATTCGCTCATGAGTTCCAGTCTCCAATCCTTTACTACCGTGAATAATATATGGCTTAATATTTAACTGATCTAAAATTTGATTAACCTGTTTAGCAACTGACCGGGTTGCTTGAGAAGGAACAATAAATAAGATATCATCCACTCCGTCAATTGCTTCCTTTAAATCTGAGTAAGCTTTTAAAGATTTGGAGAAAGTGAAGTTTTTAATATATTTTTGATTAGTATGTTTTTCGTTCATTTCTTGCACTTGAGCAGGATTATGCGCCCATAAACGAACCTCATGTCCATTTTCATTCAAAATCTCGGCTAGCATACTTCCCCATGATCCTGCACCAAGAACTGCAATTTTTTCTGTCATACTTTTCTCCTTCAAACTTAACAATTATACCACACCAGTTTTTTGTCATTCTTACGACGATATAGTAATACGAAAAGAGCACCAAAGAACAAAATGATAGATAAAATTTGAGAAATACGAAATGTCCCAAGCATTAAACTATCAGTTCTCATACCTTCTGTAAAGAATCGACCAAAAGAATACCACATTACATAAGCTAAAAATATTTCTCCTCGTTTAAATAACTTATCAGAATGTCGCATAATCATCAACAACGCAAATCCAGTTAAATCCCAAATTGATTCATACAGAAAAGTTGGTTGGCGATAAAGCCCGTCAATCAGCATTTGCTGAATAATAAAACGGGGTAAATGCAACTGCTGCAAAAAGGACAATGAAGTCACTGCCCCAAAAGCTTCTTGGTTCATGAAATTACCCCAGCGACCGATTCCTTGGGCCATAATTACAGTCGGAGCAGCAATATCAAAAATTTGCCAAATTGATAAATTATGATGTTTACAATAAAAATAAATAAAAACTCCAGCACCCAACAACGCTCCATAGATAGCAATTCCACCATCCCAAATCGCAATAATTTCTCCAAGGTGCTGAGCATAGTACTTCCATTGAAAAATAACATAATAGATTCGAGCCGAAATAATCGCAATTGGAATCGCCCATAAAATCATATTATATAGGACATCTTCATTTAAACCTTGACGTTTGGCTTCTCTCATAGATAACCAAACTGCAATTAAAACGGCAGAGGCAATGATAATACCGTACCAGCGTACGTGAAAGGGACCAAAATTAATGGCAACCGGATTCATTGCTAATATACTAAACATTATTTAACCTCATTATTATCATCTTTAGATTTATCGTTCTGATTTTGACCATCATTTTTTTCATTTTTCTTAATGAGACCATTTAATTCTTTATTAAAAACATCGGTAGCATTATATCCCATTGAATTTGCTCTAAAGTTCATTGCAGCAGTTTCAATAATAATTGCTAAATTTCGACCAGGTTTAACTGGAATGTTCAATTCTTTTAATTCCACATCAAAAAACTGGACTGTATCATGATTATTACCTAAGCGATCATATTTAGTATCCTTGTTCCAGATATCCAAATGAACTACCAAGTCAACTTTGGTTTCAGAACGGACTGCTCCTGCTCCAAACAATGTCATTACATCAATAATCCCAATTCCTCGAATTTCTAGTAAATGACTCAAAATTTTAGGAGCCTGCCCTATCAAAGCTTGTTCGTCACGTTGATAAACCTCAACTCGGTCATCAGCAATCAATCGATGTCCACGCTTAACTAATTCAAGTGCCGTTTCACTTTTACCAATCCCAGATTCTCCAGTAATCAAAACTCCAAGACCATAAACTTCAACTAAAACCCCATGAACTGATTTTCTAGGAGCTAATTTAGCTTCCAAAAAATCAGTCATATTACTTAAAACTCGTGAAGTATTTAATTTCGACTCTAGAATTGGAATATGGGCCTTTTTAGTGGCATCAATCAACTCCTGAGGTGGCTCTAAATCAGTTGAAATTACAAAAGCAGGAGTATCTGGCTGACACATCCGATTCATATAATCTTTTAATTTTTCTTCCGGTAAATGCTTTGCAAATGAAGTTTCGGTAATCCCTAGTAACTGGATTCTTTCTGAAGGATAATAATCAAAATACCCCGTTAATTCCAAACCAGGACGCGAAATATCACTAGTGGTAATCGGACGGTCTAAATATTCTTCACCCGAAAAAACCTTTAAATGGGTGTTGTCGACTAATTCTTTTACACTAACACTTTTAACCATAACGAACCCTCCTTAACTAATATTCTATATTTTAACACTTATTAATAATTTAATTGTGCCATAGAGATGTAGTAATCACATAGTTAAACAATGACATTAATAATGAAACTACAAAGATAGTTCCAAATGACGAAAACTGAAAAGAACTTCCCATTAAATACGAAGTAAGCTCTAACATAATAGCATTAATAAATAAATTAAAAATTCCAAAAGTCAAAATATTAATTGGTAAAAATAATAATGACAAAATCGGTTTAACTAATGTTTCAAGGATAGAAAAAAGTACTGCTGCTCCTAAAGCTATTTTCCAGTTTTCAACATAAAAAATATCTTGAAACAAGCCAGCAAATGCAACAAACAATACAAAATTAACTACTATTCTACTAATAAATCTCATATTATCTCCATTATATTTTATCTATAAACTGTCATAAAAAAAGCGCCCCATGGGCACTTTTTTAATTATTTGGAAAAGTTACAATCCCAATCTCATGAGGAGATCCAGCGTAAATCGCAGATTCTTTCATTTCTAATTTCCCATTTCGATTCTTGATTTTCAAACGACAAAAAGTTGGATTACTCTGTAATGCTTTATATAATTGGTTTTCAGATTTAACTGGTTTCCCATTAACTTCTTGGATTAAATCTCCAATTTTTAAATTCATCTTGGCAGCTGGAGTATTAGGTTTAACAGCAAGAATTCTAATCCCATCAATAGACTGTTCGACGGTTTTGCCTTCATTTTGATCAACTTTTTTATAATGACGCAAAATCAATAAATAAGCAGCAAAAATTACTACAATACTAGCAATATCAAACCAAAGATTCTTCCAAATAAAAGCATCAATCATTAATCCTAAACTTAGCCAAGCAAGCCATCCAATTGCATTTGCCATTCTTTTAAGCAATTTTTCAGGCATTTCACCCATAAATTTAAATCTAAATCCAATTAAAAATGGAACAACTAAAATCGTTAGCTTAGCTCCGAAAATTTTAAATACATGCCATAATGGCGAAGTTGATTCAAATAAACTTCCAGGCACAAACAAAACTAATGGAACAACTGTCATTTTATTAAATACATATGAGGCAATCTTATTTCCTCTAATATTTTTAGTGATGATTGGAGAATTTACTGATTTACGATTAATTTTCAAAAAGACGTACTGAATAATCAACATTGCAGTAATCAAAGCCAAAAAGTCTAACCCTTCCGGCATCGTATTTTGCAAAGTAATCTTAAAATGTCCGCTAATGATATTGGAGTAAAATTTATTTCCAAATATCAAAATAATTATCATCGTTCCAAATAAAACTGTGAAAGGAATCATCAAACCTGGAATTAATAAAGCAATTGTAATAACAATTTCATAGAATATAATCCAAACATAGGAAACTTCAATTCCAACCAATGATGTGAAGAGCGAGCCAATAATTCCTAACACAATTAATGAAATAAAAAAAGTTCGCATCTCTGTATTTTTAGGATTAATAGCACTATCATACAACGATCGTTCCCGCTTCAAACGAGACCGGTAAGACAAGTAAGTTCTAATTATTCCCAACCAAAATGTAGGTACAATTAAGAAAAATAAAATATTTAATGCTAATTCCATGATTTAGTCACCTTTATTAATTTTTTTGTTGTAGTTTCCATTGTAAATAATCATTAATAAATGGATTAAGATCGCCATCCATCACTGCTTTTCCATTTGCAGTTTCGTGATTGGTTCGATGATCCTTTACCATTGTATAAGGATGAAAAACATAGGAGCGAATCTGAGATCCCCAACCAATCTCTAACTGCTTACCTTCTAACTTGGCTTTTTCTTGCGCTTTTTTTTCTTGTTCTAGTTCGTACAACTTTGATTTTAACATATTCATTGCAGTTACTCTATTCTGCAACTGTGAACGTTGTGCTTGACTAGAAGTTACAATACCAGTTGGCAAATGTGTGATTCGAACTGCGGAAGACGTCTTATTAATATGCTGACCACCGGCACCACTTGAACGAAAAACATCAATTCGTAAATCATCAGGCTTAATCTCAATATTAACGCTTTCATCTAATTCGGGCATTACATCTACAGATGCAAATGAGGTGTGACGTCGATTTGCCGAATCAAAAGGAGAAATACGAACTAATCGATGAACTCCTTTTTCGGATTTTAAATATCCATAAGCATTATGACCTATAACTGTAAACGTCACACTACTAATTCCAGCAACTTCTCCGGGTTGATAATCATCAATCATAACCTTAAATCCGTTTTGATCCGCCCAACGTGTGTACATCCGTAGTAACATTTCCGTCCAATCTTCTGCTTCTGTACCACCTGCTCCTGGATGAATTTCAACGATGGCATTATTTCCATCGTACTTACCATTTAATAATTGACCAAGTTTATATTCATTTAAATACTTTTCTACTTTTTCAAGGGTAACTTCAAATTCTTGTTGTAAGGCTGCATCCGGTTCTTCTTCCAACAACTGCAAAGTAAGTTGTAAATCTTCGCATTCTGCCGCTAAGCTATGAAAATTATCATACTTGGTTTTTAATTGATTGTTTTCATCAATCAATTTTTGTGCCGCTCTTTGATCATCCCAAAATCCTGGTTCAGCCATCTTTGACTCGTTAATCGAAATTGCTTCACTTAACTGATCAAGGTCAAAGAGACCTCCCAAAGTGGTCAATTTCTTGCTTGATCTCGTCCACTTTTACTTTTGCTTCACTTAATTCCATTATCCATCCTTACTCAAAAAAAGCGAAGAACCGCAGTCCTTCGTATTTTTGCTTATCTTTGAATATTTTGTCTAATTTCAGCCTTCATAAATAAACGGGTAACATCATAATCAATGTCTGCTACCATTTCTTCAAACATTCTATAACCTTCACGCTGATACTCAACTAGTGGATTTAACTGACCATAACCACGTAAACCAATTGATTCCCGCAATTGATCCATTGCATCAATATGATTAGTCCAATGTGAATCAACCACTCTTAAAATAACAACTTTTTCAAATTCAAGAATTTGACTTGGATCTTGAAGTTCCTTAGTTTTTTCATCATATGATTTTTCAGCTAATTTCATTAGGTATTGTTTAATTTCTTTAGCAGATTTATTTTGTAAATCTTCAATGCCAATTTCATTTGGACTAACTAATGAGCTGATAGCAAAATCAAGAATTGTATCAAGGTCCCAATTCTTTTTATCGCCTTGAGTATGCAAATCTACAATTCTGTCAATAGTTCTTTCAATCATAGGCATTAGAACCCACTTCAAAGAATCGGTTTCTTCAATCACACGGTTTCTTTCACCATAGATTACATCACGCTGTTCAGACATAACATTATCATATTTTAAAACATTTTTTCGAGAATCATAGTTATTACCTTCAACTCGCTTTTGAGCTGATTCAACTTGCTTAGTGATCATCCGACTACGAATTACGGCATCGTCATCTTCAACTTTTAAGGTTTTTAAGACGTTTTTAATTCGATCGGATCCAAAACGACGCATCAAATCATCTTCTAGTGAAAGATAAAATTGTGAATAACCTGGATCACCTTGTCGTCCAGCACGACCACGCAACTGATTATCAATTCTTCGCGATTCGTGACGTTCAGTTCCAATCACTGCTAAACCGCCTAAACCAATTACATCAGGTCCAAGTTTAATATCAGTACCACGACCAGCCATATTGGTTGCAATCGTAACCGCACCTTTTTGACCTGCATTTGCAACAATATCTGCTTCTTTAGCATGATTTTTAGCATTCAAAACTACATGTGGAATTTTCTCTTCATCAAGTCTCTGGGACAAATATTCAGAAGTTTCAACCGCCACAGTCCCTAATAAAATTGGTTGTCCACGACGATGCAAAACTTTAACTTTTTCAATTACTGTATCAAATTTTGATTTCAAGGTTGGATATAAAACATCCGATTCATCAACTCGGATAACAGGTTTATTAGTTGGAATTGCAACAACATTCATATTGTAAATTTCACGAAATTCTTCTTGTTCGGTTTTAGCAGTTCCAGTCATTCCGGCTAGTTTATGGTAACGTCTAAACAAGTTTTGGTAAGTAATGTTTGCCATTGTCTTACTTTCTTCTTGAATTGTAACGCCTTCCTTAGCTTCTAAAGCTTGGTGCAGTCCATCAGAAAAACGACGTCCGTCCATAATTCGTCCAGTAAAGGAATCTACAATTAAAACCTCATCATCTTTAACCACATAATCTTTATCACGTTCCATGACATAATTAGCTCGTAAAGCTTGGTCTAAATGATGAGTTAAAGCGGTATTATCAGTATCATAAATATTCTTTAAATTAAAAAATTTATCTGCTTTTTTAATTCCTTGTTCGGTTAAAGAAACGGTTTTAGTTTCTAAATCAACTTTATAGTCGTCTTTAGCAGTTAACGTTTTGGCAAAACGATCCGCCTGTTTATAAAGTTCGTTTGACCCCTGGGCTTGACCGGAAATAATCAAAGGCGTCCGAGCTTCATCAATTAAAATTGAGTCAACTTCATCAACTAAAGCAAAGTTTAACGGACGTTGAACCCGTTCTTCTTTGTAAACAACCATATTGTCCCGCAAATAATCAAATCCAATTTCACTATTAGTTGAATAAGTAATATCCGCATCATAAGCAGCACGTTTTTCATCCGGACCCATATCAGCTTTATTAACACCAACTGTCAAACCAAGCCAATTATACAATTGACCCATTTGTTCGGCATCACGTTCAGAAAGATACTCATTAACCGTAACCACATGAACACCCTTGCCAGACAAAGCATTTAAATAAACTGGCATCGTAGCTGTTAAAGTTTTCCCTTCACCAGTTTTCATTTCAGCAATGTTACCTTCATGAAGAACAATTCCACCCATAATCTGCACTCTAAATGGATTAAGTCCTAAAACTCGACGAGCTCCTTCACGAGCAACGGCAAACGCTTCTGGAAGCATGTCGTCTAATGATTCGCCATCTTGAAAACGTTTTTTAAATTCTGGAGTTTTTGCTTTTAATTCTTCATCACTTAATTTACGATATTTTGTTGAGTAGGAACTTACCTTATCGGCAATTTTACCAAGCTGTTTAACTCGGCGCTTATCGCTTTCTACCCATTTTTTTAAAACATTTGTTGCCATCGATTAATTTCTCCTCAATTGTTTCATTTTAATTAACGTTATTTTGTTTATACTAATACTTTATATCTTAACATTTTATTTTGATAATTAAAAACAAGAGTAAATGGCGCCACTCTAGTGACAAGAAAACCCCGAAAGAAGCGACTAGTTAGTCATCTTTCGGGGTTTAACTACTAAATAACTAACTTTCAGTAGTAATTAATCCATATTCACCATCTTTACGACGATAAACAATATCAATTGTCTCATTATTAATATCCTTAAAAGCATAAAAATCATGATCCAACAAATTCATTTGTAAGATTGCTTCATCAGAATCCATTTGTTTTAAGGGAATTCGCTTTTTCCGTACCACTTTAAGCTTAATTGGATCAGCGCCATCGGTTTTAAAGATTGTTTTTTCTCCACGGATTTTTGCTTTTTCATTAATTTTTTCTTTGTATTTTTTAATCTGCTGTTCGATCTTTTGAATTGCAGCATCAATACTGATATTAATATCAGCAGATGTTGCCTCACCTCGTAACAATAAAAATGGAAAAATAATGGTTATTTCAGCTTTTACATCGTTGTTTTTGTAACCAATTAAATTAATATGTGCAACGGCACTAACGCCATCTTCAAAATAATCGTCAATTTTACTAACATGATCTGAAATATATTCGCGAACATCGTCAGTAACGTCGACATCGTCTCCTCTAACATTAAAAGATAACATTTTAAAATCCCCTTTACAACTGACACTAATCACTCTATCTCTAACAATCGTTATTTCTATTATAGTTAATAAATCCTTAAATAACAATGACCTACCGTGCAAGTGTAATACTTCGAACACTTTGAGCGCCGTTATCAAGCAAAAGCTGAGCCGCATGATGTAAAGTGGTTCCAGTTGTATAGATATCATCGACCAAGCAAATTTGTTTTTGCTTTATCATTTCAACATATTTTTCATTCATCGCAAATGGTTGCTGTGTTTGTAACCGCTCTGATCTGTTTTTTTGAAATTGCGCTTTTAACTTCGGTTTGGCAGTCAATACCATAGTGTAATTAACTTCTTCCAACCATCCTGTAACCTGATTAAATTTTCTAACTCCCATGGTTACTTGATTAATTGGAATTGGAACTACTACCTCATACTTTTTTATTAATTCAGTTATCTGAGTAGCAACCAGCTTGCGTAACCGATAATCTCCTTGAAATTTATAACGGTCAATGTATTCTTTGATAACACCATCGTAAGAATATAATGATTGATTAATTAACTTAAATGACTTCACTTGATTCCATTTTAAACAATCTTCACAAAGTTCATTTATCGACTGAATCCGACCACATTGAAAACAATGTTTTTCAGAAAGCATAGGCTGAAATAATTTTTCGCAATGTAAACAAAGATAACGAGTCACAAACGGTTTAAAACTTAACATAAAATGAATAGATAACGTGCTATTCACAAAACCTCCACACCATAAGCAACTATCCTTCAATTTTTCGACCTCTGCGATTCATTTCGGCAATCTGTTGCCGTGCTAGTGTCACATTTTTTGAATAACCCCCAATAAAACAGTCCACATTTCCAAAGGGACGAGTTGCTTTTCTGCCTACTCGCCCTGCAATTTGTACTAGTGATGCTACTGAAAATGAACGTTCATCAGCACCCAAAATCATCACATCAATTCCTGGAAAAGTGACTCCACGTTCCAAAATCGTCGTGGTAATCAAAAACTGAACCTGTTCTGAACGCATCATTTGTACTTTTTCCATTCGTTGTTCATCTCCTGCATAAACTGTTTCCCAACATCTTTTTCCCTGATACTTTTTAGATAAAACTCGATCGACTACTGCTAAATCTTTAATTCGAGGTACAAATATCAAAAATCGCTGACCCATTTTGATTTTTTGTAATACCATTCTTACAAATTTAGCAGGTAATTTACCCTGATAAATTTTGATGTTCCAATTAAAGCAGAGATGAAGTTTCATTTGCGGCAATAAATGACGGTGAAAGCGAAGTGGCAAATAAGTCGTCTGATAATGCTGGAGTAAGTCTTTGCTAGGAGTTGCCGTCATTAATAAGCGGCAGCCAGTAACTTTAACTGCTCGTTTAGCTGCCATTTCTAACATTGGATTATTAGCAAACGGAAATGCATCTACTTCATCCAAAATCAAAATATCAAAAGCTTGTTTAAATCGTAATAATTGATGTGTAGTGCAAATAGTTAGTTGCCGATACTGATATTTTTCAGTACTTTTCCCATGTAAAAGTATCATTGAGGTATCTTGAAACGCCTCTTGATATCTTGGAAATAACTCAACACATACATCTACACGGGGTGATGCAATTGCCACTCGAAGTTGTTGTTGCAGAGCCCATTCAATTCCTGCAAACGAAATCTCAGTTTTACCGGCTCCGGTTACTGCCCATAACAACAAATCCTGCTGTTTCTTAAATGCCTGTACTACCTGATTAGAGCATTGCTGTTGTAACTCAGTTAATTTTCCTTTCCATGTCAGCGGAAAATCAATTTCTTTAAATTGGTTAATTTCCGGAAAAGCAGCAAGTTTCATCGTGCTATCTAATCTCCCTAAATTAACACATTCAAAACAATAATAAATTGTGTCTGAGATTCGTGCTGCACTCTTTTCACAATCACTTCCGCATCTAGTACAATGAATATAGGCTTTGTGAATAGTAATAGCTGGCACCAAATCAATTTTATGATGTTGTAACAGCCTCTCCGCTAAATCATCAGCAGGAACGAATCGACCTGCTATTTCTATCTCATTATCAATCAAATAACTCACCTCACAAATAAATACGTAATATAAGGAACTAAATCAAAATGGAAAATAAGTTTTTAACAATTGCTAACAGTTGTTCACACGAAATTGATATAAAAAAATCAAAATTTATTGCATCGATTAGTCGGGTTAACTCCGAAAAAGAAGCAAAAGAATTTATTCAAAATATTTCACTAGCTAATAAGAAAGCTAATCATAACTGCTTTGCTTACTTAAGTGGCAAACATGATGAAATCCAACGTGAAAGTGATAATGGTGAACCTAGTGGAACAGCCGGAGTACCAATTTTAGAGGTTTTAAAGAAAAATAATTTACATGATACTGCCATTGTTGTAACTCGATACTTTGGTGGAATTAAATTAGGTGCTGGTGGATTAATTCGTGCTTATAGTAATTCTGCTTCACAGGTAATTGAACAAACCGGAATTGTTGAAAAAATATTACAAACTAGAATAAAACTTACCGTCTCTTACAAATTGAACGACAAACTACAATACTTTTTACAGAAAAATAATTTTATAATTTACGATACCCAATATGGAAAAGAGATAGAAATAACAACAGCGGTAGCAGCTAATCAAATCGAATCGTTTCAAACTAAGATTACTAATTTATTAGCTGGCGACGTCAAAATCAAGAAAGAACATGATGAATACTTTGAAATCCCTTATCGTTCTAAATGAATATCATGAAATTGTATTTTGAATTAAGTTTGATATAATTAATATCATTGTGAATTAAGTCACATATTTTGAATAAAGGAGTCCATTATGGAAAATAAATCAAAACCAAAAAAATCAGAAACTTCAATCATTGTTCAAATGGGAATTTTTGCTGTTATTTTATTTGTCTCTTACTTAATTTCATCCCTTTTCCCCAAAAATTTCCCTGTCCCCGCACCAGTTGTTGGATTAATCATCTTATATCTTTTACTTACATTTAAAATTATTAAACCGGAACAAATTGAAAAATTAAGCAACTTTTTAATTGGTATTCTAGCATTTTTATTTGTTCCATCTGGAATTCAATTAGCAGCTTCACTAGACATTATGAAACAATCTGGAGTGCAATTAGTAATCATGATTATTATTTCAACAGTTGTCATGTTAGTATCTGTTGCCTTAGTCGCAACCTTTTTGATTTGGTTGCGTAACAAAATATTTGGTAAAAAAGATGAATTAAAATAAAAAGGAGCCAAGTTGATGCAAGCAGAATTATTAAAATTTTTAGGTACACCAATGTTTGGAATCGCCCTTTCACTAGTTGTTTATTTAATTGGTGACTTCCTGTTTAAAAAGACACATGGATTTTTCCTTTTTCAACCCTTATTTGTCAGTATGGTATTAGGGATCTTTATTTTATGGTTAATTGCAAAATCTACTAATATTAATATTACTTGGATTTATACTAATTTATATAAACCTGGTGGTGACATCATTTTCTGGTTTTTATATCCAGCAACAATTGCTTTTGCAATTCCACTTTTCAAACGTAATGATATCGTTAAAAAGTACTGGCTAGAAATTGTTTTATCATTAATTATCGGTTTAGGAATTTCTGTCGTCATTATGTATTTTGTTTCAAAATTAATTGGTTTAAATCAAGCTGCGATTGCTTCCATGTTACCTCAAGCAGCTACCACTGCTGTAGCAATGCCAATTGCACAAGGAATTCATGGTATTCCTGCAATTACTGCAATGGCATGTATATTAAACGCTGTTATTATTTATGCCATTGGTGACTGGCTGATCAAAATTTTTCGACTAAAAAATCCAATCGGAATTGGATTAGGACTAGGAACTGCTGGACATACATTAGGCTCTGCCAAAGCTTTGGAATTAGGACCAATTGAGGGTTCAATGGCTGCTATTTCGGTAGTTATTATTTCCATAGTAGTTGACATTGTGGTGCCACTCTTTGCAAACCTAGTTCATTTATAATTAAAATATTCAGTAAATAAATTTTGCTAGATTTTCATAAAATCAAGCAAAATTGTTTACAAATATGATTCATTATTTTAATGCATTTTCATTTCATAGTATAAAAACACCCACATCAATGATGTGGGTGTTTTTATATAAATTATTATATTTTAATTATTTAAATGGAAATTATAAGTGGCCACAATTATATTTTGTCTAGAATTCAAAGCAGCTCGTAATCTCAATCCACTTTGATTATGCAATACTTGTTGCCAATGATGTTTAGGTACAAATTGCGGTACCAAAACAGTAGTCGAATAATTAATTTCTTCATCTTTTCGAGAAATAACATCGCAAAAACGTAATACTGGATCATTAAGCGAACGATAAGAAGTATGAATACTAACAAATCGAATATCAGGATATTCTTTCTTAAATTTAGCTTCATTTCTTTTCTCATGTTCTGGGTCAGAATTAAAAGCCACATGGACTGCCACTACTTGGTCACCAATCGATTTAGCATAGCTAATCGCATCATGAGTCATTTGCGTGACATTACCAACCAATACAATCACAGTCGATCCATCATAATTCTTAATGACTGCTTTAGAATTTGCATTCTTAACGCGCAGTTGTTTGGCTACCTGCATATAGTGATTGTGAATCCGATAAAACATATACAAAATCAAAGGCATAATGATTAGATATGACCAAACATCTCCAAAATGAAGGGCGAATAAGAAGACAACTAACATTATAGAAATGATGGTTCCGATGAAGTTAATTAACATCTTCCCAGGCCAAAATCCCTCTTTATGGTGTAACCAGTGAACAATCATTCCTGATTGAGAAAGTGTAAAGGGAACGAAAACCCCAACTGCATATAACGGAATCAAAAGATTAGTTTTACCATTAAAAATTAAAATTAAAACAATTGCACCAATGGCTAATGAAATAATTCCGTTTGAATATCCAAGTCGATCACCTTTATCCAAATAAGCATGAGGTAGATACTTATCTTTGGCCATATTATATGCCAATATTGGGAAAGCAGAAAAACCAGTGTTAGCAGCCACCGCTAAAATTAAGGCAGTTGCCATTTGTAATACATAATATAAGAATCCATGTCCAAAGACACCAACACCGATTTGAGAAAGAACAGTATCTTTTGCTCCCGGAATAATTCCCATGTAGTAACTTAGAAATGTAATTCCAGCAAAGAAAACGGCCAAAATCGTTGCCATTAAGGCTAAAGTATTCGCAGCATTCTTTCGTTTCGGTGGTTTAAAGTTAGGCACCGCATTACTAATCGCTTCAACTCCAGTAAGTGAGGATGATCCAGAAGAGAATGCTTTAAAGAACAGTAACAGTGTCATTCCCTTAACGGAAGCATTTAATGGAGCATATGCATGATATGTAATTTTACCAGTTAAAATATTGTAACCGCCTAAAATAATCATGAAAACAATCATGAAAATAAAAAGATACACGGGAACAACTAGAAAAGTAGCTGAATCTTTCATTCCACGCAAATTTAATACCATGATAAATACCACAATAAAGATTGCAATAGGAACTTGATAATTATACAGCGACGGTAAGGCAGACGTAATTGCCTCTGTTCCAGATGTAGTAGAAACCGCCACGGTTAACATATAATCAACCAGTAATGAACCACCAGCAACTAACCCAGCGCCCTCACCCCAGTTAGTTCGTGCTACCACATATGCTCCTCCACCAGATGGATAAGCATAAATAATTTGTCGATATGACAAGGTAATGGCCGCTAATAGTACCAACACTAGCAATGCCACCCACATTTGATACATCAAAGCTGCAGTTGATAACGTAATCAAAACTGCTGTAATCTGCTCCGTACCATAAGCAACTGATGACAAAGCATCAGATGATAACAAAGCCAAACCACTAAACTTAGTTAAGGATTGTCCAGACTCATCATCACTTTTGAGTGGACGACCGATAATTAATCTTTTTAAATATCGCCACATGAACATTACTCCTATAATTCGTTAATTTGCCTCTTCTATTAAAAGCATGTGACTCTTATTGTACTATATTTTTGGTAAAAATCACCAACTGAATAAAAAAAGAAAGCCCACTTTTAAAAGTGGACTTTCTTATTATAGTTTAATTACATCATTCCTGGCATACCTGGTTGTGGCATTGCAGGAGTATCATCTTTTTCTTCTGGTTTATCAGCAACGACTGCTTCAGTTGTTAGTAACAATGATGAAACAGATGCAGCATTTTGAAGAGCAGAACGACTAACCTTGGTTGGATCAACAACGCCAGCAGCAATCATGTCTTCGAATTTACCAGTTGCAGCATTGTAGCCAATACCTGGTTTTTCTTGTTTCAAATGATCAACGATTACCGCACCATCAACTCCAGCATTTTCAGCAATTTGCTTAACTGGTGATTCAAGTGCACGAAGAACGATATCAACACCAGTTTGTTCGTCACCTTCTGCTTTGATAGCAGCAACGTCTTTCAAGATGTTAATGTATGCAGTTCCACCACCGGGAACGAATCCTTCTTCAACAGCGGCTCTAGTTGCATTCAAGGCATCTTCAATTCTGTATTTACGTTCTTTTAATTCAGTTTCAGTAGCAGCTCCAACTTTGACAACTGCAACTCCGCCAGCTAGCTTAGCTAAACGTTCTTGCAATTTATCTTTGTCAAAATCAGAAGTTGCAGCGGCAATTTGAGTTTTAATTTCAGCAACTCGTTTAGCAATTGCATCTTGGTTTCCTTTACCTTCAACGATAGTAGTTGTATCTTTGGTAACATTAACCTTGTTTGCTTGACCTAATTGATCAACAGTAGTGTCTTTTAATTCAAGTCCAAGATCATCACTAATAACAGTAGCACCAGTCAAAACAGCAATATCTTGAAGTTGAGCCTTACGACGATCACCGAATCCAGGAGCTTTAACTGCAACTACATTAAAGGTACCTCTCATTTTGTTCAATACCAAAGTAGGAAGAACTTCGCCACCAATATCGTCGGCAATAATTAATAATGAACGACCTTGTTCAACTACTGATTGTAACAATGGCATGATATCTTGCATGTTGTTAATCTTCTTATCAGTAATCAAGATATATGGATTATCAAGATCAGCTTCCATCTTTTCTTGATCAGTTACCATGTATTGTGACATGTAACCACGATCAAATTCCATTCCTTCAACAACGTCTAAGCTGGTATCAACCCCTTTAGAATCTTCGATGGTAATTACCCCATCTTTACCAACTTTTTCCATTGCTTCAGCAATTAAGCTACCGACTTTCTTGCTTGCAGATGAAATAGAAGCGATTTGAGCAATATCATCTTTGTTTTCAACTTTGTGACTCATGTTGTGAAGACTGGCAACAGCTGTTTCAGTAGCTTTTTCAATTCCACGGCGAACACCAACTGGATTTGCACCAGCAGTAACATTCTTCATACCTTCTTTAACGATTGCTTGTGTCAAAACAGTAGCAGTTGTAGTACCATCACCAGCAACATCGTTAGTTTTTGATGCAACTTCAGATACTAACTTAGCTCCCATATTTTGAAAATGGTCAGGCAAACTAATTGATTTAGCAATTGTAACACCATCGTTAGTGATTGTTGGATCACCAGCAGTTTCTTCTAAAACAACGTTACGACCTTTAGGACCCATAGTAGTCTTAACTGTATCTGCTAATTTATCAACACCTTTAAGCATTGAGCTTCTAGCATCATCAGAAAATTTAATTTCTTTAGCCATTTTAATCACCTCATAATATTATTTTTAATCATTTAATTTTTATTTAATAATTGCGAGTAAGTCGCCTTCGTGCATTACCAAGTATGAATTTTCATCATATTCAACTTTGGTACCTGCATACTTGTCAAACATAACCAAATCTCCAGTTTTAACTACTGGAGCAACCTTCGTACCATTATCAAGAACTCGGCCTTCACCAACAGCAACTACTTTTCCTTGCGTTGGTTTTTGCTTAGCATTTTCAGCTAACACAATTCCACCGATTGATTTTTCTTCTTGATCTTGAACTTCAATAATCACACGATCACCAAGTGGTTGTAACATGATAATCCCTCCAATTAATTCCATTTTATTTTGGCACTCAAACTATTCAAGTGCTAACTACATTATTAATATATCGCCATCGCCAATTTATTGCAAGAATTTTGCCCAAAATAAAAAGCATTCTAGTTAATTAGAATGCTTGCTACTATTTTTGATCATAATGATCAATAAAGTAAATTAAAGTTTGTAATTCATTAGTTAAATCAACGTTATGAACCCGGATATCGTCAGGAACTGATAATCGAATTGAAGTAAAATTAAGAATTCCCTTTACTCCCGCTTTAGCAACTTGATTAGCAACTTCTTGAGCCACATCTGATGGAACCGTTAAAATCACAACACTAATCTGTTGTTCTTTTAATTGAGTTACCATTTGACTCATGGGATAAATTGGAACTCCCCCTTGAATGGTATTAATGTTTTTAGGATTAACATCAAAAGCTGCAGAAATACGAATATTACTATCTTGGTGAAAATTAAAATTAAGCAGCGCATGTCCCAAGTTACCAACTCCAACTAAGGCCACATTTGTAAGACGATCCTGATGTAAAATATTCTTAAAGAATTCCATCAAGTTGTCAACATCATACCCATAACCACGTTTGCCTAAAGCGCCAAAATAAGAAAAATCTCTTCGAATAGTGGCTGAATCAACGTGAATAGCATCTGCTAATTCTGTAGAAGAAACTCGCGTTTTACCATCGTCATGAAGAGTATTTAAATAACGATAATATAACGGTAACCGTTTAGCGGTTGCACGCGGGATTTTTGTTTCTACCATTAATTCATACTCCTTTTATTATTATAAAATCCTAGTATTATTAAGTTTACCACAAAAATAAACAAGAAAACCAAAGTTTGTGAAAATCTACTTATTTATTAAACAGGCTTTTGCTTAGAATATGATAAAATTATCACAGAAAGCAGGTGTCTTCGTGATTATATTACAAGCCAATAATCTAACTAAAAGATTTAATGGCGAAACGTTATTTAAAAATATCAATTTAACTATTAGTGAAAAAAGTCATATTGGGCTAGTAGGTCAAAATGGGGCTGGTAAATCAACTATTTTAAAAATGTTGATTGGTATTGAAGCAGTCAGCGAAGGGACAATTACCAAAAAGAAAAACTTAAGCATTGGTTATCTCCCACAAAATACTGGGCTACATTCTGATAAATCAATTTTAGATGAAATGGAAACAGCTTTTGCTGATCTTATTAAAGAAGAACAGAAACTTCACAAACTTGAAGTAGAAATCAGTAACCAAGCAACTATTGAAAATCCAAAAAAATTAGCAGAAGTTTCAAAAAGTTATGATGAACTACAAGCTGATTTCACTAGACGAAATGGATATGGTTATAAAGCAGAAATCAGAACAGTTTTGAGCGGCTTTGGTTTTAAAGAAATCGACTTTAATCGCAAAATAAATGAACTTTCTGGTGGCCAACAAACTCGCCTTGCCATTGCCAAACTTTTGCTAGAAAAACCACAGTTATTAGTTCTTGATGAACCAACTAATCATATCGATATGGAAACTACAGACTGGTTGGAAAATTATTTACAAGCCTATAATGGCGCACTCTTAATTATTTCTCACGACCGTTACTTTATGGATAAAGTTGTGAATGAAATCTATAATCTAGACAATGGAAAGATAGATTACTATAAAGGCAATTACAGTAATTTCACTAAAGAAAAAATTCATCGTCAAAGCATTGCTGAAAAAGATTTTGAAAAACAACAGAAAAAAATCAAAAAAGAAGAAGAATTTGTTAAAAAAAATATTGTAAGAGCTTCTACTACCAAAAGAGCACAATCGCGGCAAAAACAATTAGATAAAATGGAAGTTCTTAATAAACCTAGTCATACTCATAAAACTGCTAAGTTCAGGTTTAATCCTGAACGAAAAAGCGGAAATGTAGTTTTAGATGTCGACAATCTAGCGATTGGATACCAAGACCAAGTTTTAAGTTATCCCATCAACATTCATTTAAAACGTTATCAACGAATGGCCGTCTTTGGTCCCAATGGAATTGGAAAATCAACTTTATTAAAAACAATTTTAGGTCAACTACCTAAAATCAAAGGGACGGTTCAATTTGGAACAGGCGTAAGTATTGGTTATTATGATCAGCAACAAGCTAGTCTTCATCCTCAAAAAGATGTCTTACATGAACTCTGGGATGATTATCCAACTACCCCTGAAGGCGAGATTCGTTCCATTCTTGGGAGTTTCTTATTTAGTGGTAATGATGTGGAAAAAAGTGTTGCTAATCTATCAGGTGGTGAAAAAGCAAGGTTACTTTTAACTAAACTATCCATGAATCGTGATAATTTTCTAATTTTAGATGAACCAACCAATCATTTAGATATCGAAAGTATTAATGTTTTAGAAAAAGCCCTTCTACAGTTTCAAGGTACGATTTTATTTGTTTCTCATGATCGTTATTTTATTAATAAATTAGCCACTCACATTTTAGAACTTAGTCCTAATGGATCAAAAGTTTATATAGGAAACTACGACTATTACAAAGCTAAAAAAAACGAAGAGCAAGAAATTTCTGAACATGAGCAACAGAAAAAATCAGATATAACAAAACAAGTTTCTAATTTAACTGAAACTAAACAACGTTATCAGGATAAAAAAACACAACAACGAGAAATTCGAAAGTTGAAAAGAAATATTGCAGATTTAGAAACCCAATTAAACCAAATTGAAATTGATAAAAAAGAACTTGAAAAACAAATGACTTTACCTGAAAACTATAATGATCGAACTAAAAGTCAAGATTTACAAACTCAGTTGGAAAAAATTAATCACCAACAAGAACAAGCTGAAACAGCATGGGAAAATGCTAATCTAAAATTAGAAGAAATTAATTAAATAAAAAATGAGCGTCACACTTGATTATAGTGCGACGCTCATTTTTTATTCTTCTTCATTTTCAGCCCATTCGAATTCAAGACCTGGATTAGCATTCAATGACATATCTGCTTTGGCACCATGACGTTGTAACATTTCTGCTGCAGCTCCAATCATAGCGGCATTATCTCCACACAATTTTAATGGTGCTTTGACAAATTCAACATCACGCTTTTCTAATTCTTGATCCAATCTTTCACGTAGTCCTCGATTAGCAGCTACACCACCTGCTAAGATAAATTCCTTTGCCGGATATTTATCTAATGCCCGCATAGCCTTACTAACCAAAACATCAATGACTGCCTGTTGAAAACTAGTAGCTAAATCATTTTTATCCAACGTTGCATTAATTTGATCTGCATGATGAACTGTATTAATAAAAGCACTTTTTAAGCCACTAAAACTAAAATCAAAATTATCATTTTTTTCCATTGCACGTGGAAACGCAAAGGTATCATGACCTAGATGTGCCATCTGATCTACTTGAGGTCCTGCAGGATAATTAATTCCCAGCACTCGCCCAATCTTGTCATAAGTCTCACCAGCAGCATCATCGCGAGTTTCACCAATAATTTTAAATTCGCCTTCTTTCGGCATCCACACTAACTCCGTGTGTCCACCTGAAACTACCAAAGCCAACGCTGGAAACTCAATTGGATGGTCAAAATTAGTTGCGTAAATATGTCCAGCAATATGATTGACCGGAATCAATGGTAATTGATGCGCCCAAGCAACCACTTTAGCAGCAGTGATTCCTACTAACAATGATCCTACCAATCCTGGACCATATGTAATAGCAACTCCAGTTAAGTCAGAATATGTAACTCCAGCCTTTTGTAAGGCATCATTAAGACAAATTGTAATTTGTTCAATATGATGGCGGCTGGCGACTTCTGGAACTACACCACCAAATCGTTGGTGGCTTTTTATTTGTGTAGCCACAATATTAGAAAGAATCTCTTTACCATTTTTGATGACTGCCACGCTAGTTTCATCACAACTAGTCTCAAATGATAAAATCAAACTATTTTCATTTTTCATTATTAATCACTTCACCATCTTATCTTCCAAAGTTATTTGAAGCTAAGTAATTTTTTTTGTCTAGATTTAACCGTAAAACAATCGCATTCTCACCATCATCATAGTAATTAGGTTTAACTTCTACTTGTACAAATCCCAGATCCTTAAATAAATCCTGAGTTTTAATATGACCAACTTGACAAATAAAGAAGACACAATTTAGTTCCATTTCACGAGCTCGTTCAATAATAGTCGTTATCAAAAAATAACTCAATCCTTGATGTTGAAATTTAGGTAACACCGCTACATTTTGAATTTGACAACACTTATTGTCACGTGAGATTGAAATACAAATAAAGCCAACTAATTCGTCATCTTTTCGTAAAATCAAATAAAAACGATCTTTATTATTGTTTAATTGCGTTTTAAATTGAGCTTTAGTCCACTTCATTTCATTTCCATAAGCAGCTTTATCAACACGAATAATGTCTGGAAGATCAGCAATCATTCCTTTACCTAAAAAATAAGTATTTCCACAAATATTAACAAATCGATTTTTAAATTCTAATGCTTCTTTAATTTTAGTTTCATTTTTATCATTAACATTTTTGCGATACCATTCTTTAAACTTGTTCAACATATGATTCGTGCCCTTCTCCTGGATGTAATTTTTGCCAATCTGATTCGGCTTGTGTCAATCTCAAATAATCTGGAACAAATGTATCTATATCACTAACCGGACGTTGTTGCTCTCCATAGATACCAATTCTAGCAGCTTGTGGTAAATTATCAATTCCAACGACTGACTTAAAGTTAGTTCCAAAATGGGCTTGCAATCGAGCTTTAAAATTAGCAACATCTTCACCTACAAAAACAATTGATTCATCAAATTGATCGAGTTGTTTTAACCATTCTTCAAATGAAATATGTTGATCAGGTAAAACACTTTTTGGTCCATTTGAGGTAATTCGATACAAACCTGTAAACAAAATATCATTGCGAGCATCAAATGTTGGAGCAACTAATTGGCCTTCTTTTTCCACATTTAAGGAAAGTGCTAACAAACTGGAAATACCCACTAAATCAATCTTTAAAGTATCAGACAACACTTTACCAATTGTGACTGCTACTCGTAATCCTGTATATGAACCCGGACCTTGTGCTACAACGACTCGATCTAAATCACTAGGCTTTAACTTCGCTACTTTAACTAAATCTTCAATAGTTTGCATAGCATAAGCTGCATGTTTTCTTTGCGTTGTAATAGTAGTAGTTGCCAAAACTTTATCATAATTTAAAACTGATACCGACAACGGACGGTTGGATGTATCTAACGCTAGGACCTTCATTTATTTCACTTCTTTTAATTAGTTTTTTTCCATTCAATTTGAGCAACCGATTTAATTTTCCCAGCAACTAAAATTTGATGAGCAGTCACGGCATGGTTGTCATCTGCTTCCACGATTTCTGCCTGACTAACTACATGATCCCCATAACGAACTTCATCAGCAAATTTAACACTAAATTTAGTTGCTACATGATTCTTTAAAAAGTCATAATCTAAAGTATTGCTCATACAACCAATATATCTAGTATTGCTGACATGTCCGTTAAAATCAATATCCGTAAAACAAACTGGATACTTCATTTCAATTGGATCTATACCTTCAATCTTTTTAATTTTACGCATTTTTTCAATTCGTTTAACTTTATCGCTTCCATATGGAGTAACCACATCAACATCGATTTTAACCATTTTACGAGTATCTAAATTCATCATGACCCATAAACTATTAACCGAAACTAAAATATTATCATCCATATCACGAATCCAAAAATGACGATCAGCAAAGTTTCTCGTATAACTAGTACCTTGAGTTTGAATTTTAACAGATTCGTTTGCTTTAGGAAGTCGATTAATATCAACATCATATTGAATTACTACCCAGGTAACGCCACTTTGCTGCACAATATTAGTCCCCACTTGAAGATTTTGCGATTGATCTTCTGAAACTTGAACGATTACATCAAGCAAATATTGGAGTGTCACATCACTTCTAATGTCGGTTTCGAAATTTGCAATTCGATAATTTTCTGAAAAAATTGTACCTGCCATAAAAATACTCCTAATTATTTTCCTTTAAATATGATGAAATTGATTATAAACATCCTGACGTACTAATTGATTCAACTTTGCCACTTGCTTAATCGCTGCATTGGGTTTGTTTCCACGATCAATCAATGTTTGTACTTGCTCTTCAACGGGTAATTTTTTTATTTCATCATACTCTGTTTTAGTCTTTTCATTATTATTTGTGTTTCCTGCCACTAAAATCACAAATTCCCCACGCATTTGATTATCCTCAGTCCATTTAACCAAGTCATCAATCCCGCCACGAACGTATTCTTCATATTTTTTAGTTAATTCGCGTCCTAGAGCTGCTTGACGATTACCAAATACCTTTTTCATATTAGCTAAAGTTTTCTTTACCCGATAGGGAGATTCATAAAAAATCAAAGTTGGATATTCGTCGGCTAAATTTTGTAGTTCTTCGACTTGATCCTTTGGCTTACGCTTCAAAAATCCATAAAATAAAAATGGTTGTGGCTTTAACCCTGAAGCTATTAGACTAGTTAAGCCTGCGCTTGCTCCTGGAACACTGATGACCGGAATATCAGCTGCAATACATTGTTCTACCAATTCATGGCCGGGATCGCTAATTGACGGCATTCCTGCATCACTTACCTGCGCAATGGTAAGTCCCGCTTTTAACTTCTCAATCAATTCAGGTGCTCTTGATTCAGTATTATGCTCATGAAAACTAATTTTTTTGGTTTTAATTTCAAAATGATTGAGTAACTTTTGCGTATTACGAGTATCCTCAGCAGCAATTAAATCTACTGATTTAAGCACATTGATTGCTCGAATCGTCATATCCTCTAAATTACCAATTGGAGTTGGTACCAAATATAACTTTCCAGATTCGCTATTTGCAAAACTCATTTGCGTTTGTAAAGTCATCTACTTACCTTTCTCCATAAATAATATCAGTACAGAAAATACAACTTTCATTTTTCATTCGCCGTTTACCATAATATTGATTACAAATATGATATCCCTGATTATAAAGTTTTTCTAAGTTCTTTTTCGACATCGATAACTCTTGAACACCTTTATTTTTATTTTTAGAAGAGTTAAGTAACTCTCTGAGATGTTCATTTTCAATTTTCAATTCGGTGTTTTCTTCCAAAATAGTATTTACTTTCCCACGCATTTCGGAAATCTTAGTGACCATTTGTTCAAATTGAATGGTAAGATTATCCATTCCTTCATCCATTTTATTTGTATTCAATTTGGTCGTTCCTTTCATTTGTTATCTCATAAAGTTCAAACAATCCAAAGTCACAACTTCTAAAATACTTTGAAAACCAACGTTAATATTTTGTTTTCTAGCATTTATCAGGATATCTTCAATGATACTGAGTAATTGATTATCTGACAATTGATTTCCCGTTTGTTTAATCAAATCATAAATATTTCCGAAGGCCAATTCATTGGCAGGCGTGTTTTTAAACTTAACGTTAAAAACATCCCTAAATATTAAACACATCATATTAAGTGTAACTTTTTGATCTTGGCGATCACGAATTAACGGCATCATATTAGTTTGAATCAAGGGAAATGCTTGATAATCTTTATGAGCTAATTTTGTAAACCACTCTTCAACTTGTTGTTTCATTTTAGTTAGCCAGTTATCTTCGCATAAACGATTGATTTCATTGAGATCACTGGTTAATTTCAATGCAAGGTTAATCTCAGTTTTGGTTAGCTGCTGTTTTTCAAGATAATTTACTAATGCTACCCGATTAACTTTTGGAAACTCAATTAGCTGAGTTCGAGAAACAATCGTATCCAATAGTTTATGATAATCATCCGTCAACAAAAATGAATTAACATTCCCAACTGGCTCCTCAATAAATTTAAGTAAGCTATTGGAAGCACTAGTTGTCATTAAATCGGCATCATCAATAATAAAAACTTTTCGATTACCCTCAACAGCACTTTTAGAAAATTCACGCTTCAGCAATCTTATTTGTTCAACTTTAATACTTTGTCCGTCAGGTGCTAATACAAGCACATCTGGGTGTTCATTATTTGAAATTCGTAAGCATTCATTACAAATTCCGCAGGGATACCCATCATCTTGTACATTTATGCAAAAAAGACGCATTGCAATAACCTTTGTTATCGCTAGCTTGCCTAGTCCAGCTGATCCAGAAAATAAATAAGCGTGACTCAAATCACCTTTGGCAACCACGGACATTAAATGTGAAATAATTTGCTTTTGATCATTTTTAGCTTGTTTAATTAGTTGTTGTGCTTTAGTAACTGGCATCTTTTAAAAGCGATGGAAACTGTCAACTGGAAGTACCATGACAGTTGCCCCTCCCACTTGTACTTCAACTGGATATGAATTGTCACTAATACTTCCCGCTAAGCTGATTGGTGGAGTAACATATTGTTTTCGCGATTGACAAGCTGCTTTGATAATATCAAGAACTTCAGGAACTCGTTCATCGTCAACTCCAATAAAATAAGTCAAATTTTTAGATTTTAAAAATCCGCCTTTGGTTGGTAGTTGGGTGGCAATAATTTTTTGTTTATTTAATTCTGATTGTAATTTTGGGACATCTTTTTCTTGAACAATGGCAAGCACTAATTTCATTATAATCTCCTCTATTCAAAATATTGTGGGAAACGCTGCTTTATAATTTTTAATACGTTTGCAACGACCTCATTAACTGGCTTTGTTGCATCCACTTTTACAACTCGTTTGGGATTGGATTGAGCAATTTCATCATAGGCGTCATGCACTCTGATATAAAAATCATGTTGTTGGCGATCTAACCGATTAATTTCATTGGTACGATGCTGCATAATTCGCTTAAGTCCAACTTCAACTGGAACATCAAAGTAAATTGTCAAGTTTGGCATCACATGATTAGTTGCAAATTGATTCATGTCAGCAATCTGCTTTTTACCAATTTTCCGACCAGCTCCTTGATATGCAACTGAACTATCAACATAACGATCACATAAAACTAATTTATGCTGTTCAAGAGCTGGAATTATCTTTCGCACCAAATGTTCGCGACGAGCAGCTGCAAACAAAAGAGCTTCCGTACGAGCATCCATTTCATTGTTCATAATAATATTACGAATTTTTTCCGAAACTAAATTTCCGCCAGGTTCTCTAGTAGTTACTAATTGGTTGCCCAATTTAGGTTGTAAAATCTCAATAATTCGGTTTAAAACAGTTGTTTTACCAGCACCATCATTGCCTTCAAAAGTAATAAATTGTCCATCCATTAGTGATCATTCCCATCATTTTCTACATTAATTGTACTTTAAGTTAAATTCAATGTCTATTTTGACAGTGTATGCTAATTTATCTTTAAACAAAAAAGACTGATTAAAAAATCAGTCTTTTTCTTATAATTATTCAGCACTTAAACTAACGACTGGATCAACTTTTGCCGCTTTATGAGCTGGTGCTAAGGCAGCCAATAAACAGATGACAACTGAAATTACAATTCCAAAAATTGCATTTCCTGGACTAATCTGCATCAAAGAATAATGAATAGTCGAATTTGTCAAATGATTAATCCCAAACTCTGCTAAATAAGCTAAGATATCAGCTAAAATAGCTGAGAATAATCCTAAGAAAAATGCTTCAAAAATGAACAAATTTCTTACATTTCTTTTAGTAAATCCAAGTGCCCGTAATACCCCAATTTCTTTGGTTCGTTCTGAAACACTGATATACAATACCACAATAATCATAATTGCTGAAACCAATAAAGAAATGGCAGCAATTGAAGTTAAGACAGCAACTGCTAAATTAACATAAGTATTTAATGTAGAAACAATACTTCCAGCACCAGTAATTTGAAAATCAGATTTACCATCACTGCTCTTCAATGATTTAATTGCATCTTGAACTGGTTGAACATTGCTAACGCCACCAGAAATATCAACTGCTAAATAATTAGGACTAAATTTTAATCCATTATTTTGGTACATTGATTTCAAAGTATCATATGAAATTGCATCAACACCATGAGTAGAATTAGTTACCCCACTAACCTTAACCTGTTGTTGTAAAACTTTTGGTTTAGATTTATCACTAGATGCATTTACATACAAAGTAATAGTTTTACCTGTCATATCATATGGATGATGTTTATTGAACTTCATGGCTTCATCTTTATTAATCAAAATCTCACCTTTGCCAGGCGTCGTTCCAGATTTTATGTTTTTCTTTTTAATCGTACCATCATAAGTCTGTAATCCCGAAAGATCAGTGGTTTTGTTACCAGCCTTTAACTGTCCGCCACTCATAGAGTAATAACCTTTTTGAACACTTTTAACATGTTTGATTTTTTTGATTTGCTTTTCATCATGACTAGTTAAATTAACTTTGTTAGCTTGATCATCATTAGCAGCTTTAGTAGTTACTTGAATCGTATTAGGATTAATTTCAGAATAAATTTCATGATTAATATATCCTTTGGCTCCATTGCCTAGTCCTAACATAATCACAACACTAAAAATCCCAATGGCAGCTCCAAACATTATCAGTAAGTTTCGTTTTAAATTATACCTAAAGTGCTGCCATGCCATCATTGCAATTGAACCTGCACTTGCAACTTTTGATTTAAAAGGACGTTTTTCCTTTGGAATCGGATAAGGAGGTTTTAATTCTTTATCTTCATCAATTAAACTGTCTGCCAAATGAACAATTCGTGTCCCATAGTTAGCAACAATTTGAGAATGAGTTACAGCAATCACAAGTTTGCCGTCTTCGGCAATCTCATTCATCAACTTTAAAATATCATCAGTATTTTTAGCGTCTAATGCTCCCGTAGGTTCATCGGCAATAATGATGTCTGGATCAGCTGCCAAGGCTCTAGCAATCGAAACTCGCTGCTTTTGTCCACCAGATAACTGATTAGGGTATTTATTAGCATGATCTGCTAAACCAGCTTTAGTTAATAATTCATCAGCTCGTTTTTCCTGTTGTTTATGAGATAAAGTCGTCATTTCCAATGACACCATGACATTATCACGAACAGTTAAATGACTAATCAAATTAAAACTTTGAAATATAAATCCAATCGTACTACGACGATATTCATCCAGTTGTTTAGCAGTATCATGTTTTAAAGATTTTCCTTCAAGAAGAACATCACCTGAATAGTTGCTGTCTAAACCAGCAATGATATTCATTAATGTTGTTTTTCCACCACCAGACTCTCCTAAAATTGAAACAAATTCGCCGCGTTCAAAACTAAGATTGATTCCATTTAAAACATGAAAATCCTGGTTATCAACTCGGTATGATTTTTTAATGTCTTTTAATTGTAAATATGGCATTATTATCTCCTTCTAAATTACAAACTATGTTGAACTCCGTTTTTTAATATTATACATGATATAATATCAATTTAACAATAAAAAATATAAATAAAAAAACATTTTAAATTTTTATGTAAATTTAAAATGTTTTTTTATTTATATTGAAAATTAACGGTCATATACATTTGGTTGAATACGATCATTCTTAATATTACGTTTGCGTGCTTGACGATACATAAATTCAAACTTTTGTTTAGCAAGTTCAGTATGTGCAAGCAGTTGCTGATCAACATCTGCAACTGCTTGTTCAGTTTGCCTAGCTTGATCCCAATCCTGTTTTAAATAATTAATTGAATTTAATAGTTCTTCATCATAAATTTTTTCAAAATTTTTTCTTTTAAATCCAAACATGCATTACCTCACATTTCAGTTCGTCCTTCAACTGCTTTAAACAATGTCATCTCATCGGCGTATTCAATATCACTTCCGACAGATAATCCTCGAGCTAAACGGGTAACTTTAATCCCAGCAGGCTTTAAAAGACGAGATAAATACATTGCGGTTGCGTCACCTTCTGGAGTTGCATTAGTTGCAATGATTACTTCTTTAATTGCTTCATTTTTCTGCAATCGCTTGATTAAAGAACTAATGTTGATATCATCAGGTCCTTTACCTTCCATTGGAGACAAGACTCCGTGAAGGACATGATATAGTCCGTGATAATCCTTCATTTTTTCCATCGTAACAACATCTTTAGGCTGTTCAACAACCAAAAGTTTTGACTGATCACGAGTCTCATCTAGGCAAATTTCGCAAGGATCATTTTCAGTAATATTGCCACAAATAGAGCAAAACGTTAATTTTTCTTTTGTATCTTTTAAGGCATCAGAAAAATTTTTAACATCATCTTTATCCATATCGATGGTATAAAATGCTAGCCTTACAGCGGTCTTTTTTCCAATTCCAGGTAAGTGCATGTAACTATCAATTAGTTTTGCAACTGGTTCTGGATATTGCATTTAAATCCCCTCTTTACATACCTGGAATATTCATTCCTTTGGTATATTTACCCATTTTATTTTGAGTGGTTTCTTCAATTTTAGCAAGTGCATCATTAACAGCACTAATTACTAAATCTGAAAGCATATCAGGATCGTCTGGATCAATTGCTTCTGGTTTAACTTGCATATCTTTCATTTTGCGGTTGCCGCCAAAAGTGACCGTTACCATTTCTTCAGGTGAAACTCCCGTAAAGTCCTGATTTTCAATTTCTCCTTGTTCAGCAGCCATTTTCTTTTGCATTTCCTGTGCCTGCTTCATAATTTTACCCATATTCATTCCATTCATAATTCATTTCTCCTTTATTATTTAATCATCTTCAATATTAACCAAATCATCGCCAAACAATTCTTTAGCTTTTAAAACCGAACTACTTTGCTCTTCAACATCTGCATTCTTAACCGACTGTTTATTTTTTTTAATGGGATTTTTTTCTAGATACTCTTTACGAATCGCAGGCCATTCGTCATTTGGAACAAATAACAAATCTGCCACTCTTCCAAATATTTGGTCCATACCATTTTGTAAAGCATCCATTAAATCTTGATCATTACCAGCTTTTTGATATAAAAAGCCGTAATCAAAAGCAACCACTACCCCATCATGGCTTGCAGCTACTGGTTTTGAAACATGCATAATCGCCCGCTGTGTAACGGTCAATGACTGCATCAACTCATCCCAATGCTGCTGGTATTCACTAAGATCTTTTCTAGTAGCAGAACCTAAGACTGCAAAAATCTTGGTTAAGTTAATTTTAGGCTTTGGTTCTGAATCATGAGATTCACGACTTCTAGATTTATTTTCTGAGGTTTTATCAGTTGTTTGAACGTTCTCTACTTTGTGCTGTTGAAAGTTGTTTAGTTGATCAGTCAAACTAGCAATTTGCTCTTTTAATGATACCAATTCTTTATTCGTTTCGCCATTATCTACTTCTTTAACAGTTTCTTTTTGATTTGCTAAGCGAACTGTTAAAATATCGAGATAAACATCTGGATGATAAGTATAACGAATCTGTTGTTGGACATTATTCATAGTTTCAACATACTGATAAATTAATTTACTATCAATCATTTGCGCGATATCTGCAAATTTATCGCCCAACAAACCTAGTTCGCTATCACTAATAATTTGGGAATCTTGTTGATACAACAACAAATGTTGACAATAATCAATTAAATCTTCAATGAATTGACTAGCATCTTTTCCATTGTCTAAAATTGTTTCAACAACTTGTAGCCCTTCGCTAACATTTCCTTTAATGACATATTGAACATAATTTTGCAAATCATCACGTGCGACACTGCCAGTGACTTGAAGTGCACTTTCATAAGTAACGTGATCGTTACTATACGAAAGGGCCTGATCCAAAATGCTCAATGCATCTCGCATCCCACCTTCAGCACTCTTAGCAATCACTTTTAAAGCTCTTTCATCATATTTAATATTTTTAGAAGTTAGAATTTTTTCCATCTGCTCTAAAATGTCATTGGCCTTGATTCGTTTAAAATCAAACCGTTGTACCCGCGAAATAATAGTAGCAGGAATTTTATGTGGTTCCGTTGTGGCCAAAATAAAAATCACATGTGCAGGCGGTTCTTCCAAAGTTTTTAATAATGCATTAAAGGCTCCCGTTGATAACATATGAACTTCATCAATAATATAAACTTTATAATCAGCTTCAGTGGGTGCATATTTAGCTTTATCACGAATATTACGAATTTCTTCAACACCGTTATTAGAAGCGGCATCAATTTCAATCACATCATTTAATGAGCCATTATTAATGGCAATACAAGTTTCGCATTCATTACAAGGTTCGCCATCCTTTAGATTCTTACAGTTAACTGCCTTAGCTAAAATCTTAGCAGTCGAAGTTTTACCAGTTCCCCGCGGACCACTAAAAAGGTAAGCGTGACTAGTTTGATCTGTTATTAATGCATTTTTTAAAGTTTGCGTAATAACCTTTTGACCTACAATTTCATCAAACCGTTGTGGTCGCCAAACTCGATACAAAGCCTGATAGCCCATGAAGAACTTCCTTTCTGTTTAAATCTAATTTACTTAACTATTATAGCTTGAATAATGGGCAAATGCCACGCAAAATAATTGCAAAAAAAATCTCCCAGTCAATTGACTGGGAGTTTATTAGCTAAATCAAGAAGCACAAAGCAGGAAATACTTAGTGCTGCTTCCTTCCGGATCTGACACGGTTCGTAAGTCTGCCTTTGCTTCAGGGCCTTACGGCAATTACTATATTAGCTCATAAATCTATAATTGTCTAGTTATTTACTTGATTTTCTTTTTGCTTTAAAAAAGGATTGCATAATTTTAGCAGCTTGAGTTGCTGCAACTCCTTTTAAAACTTCAGTCTGATGATTTTGACGTGGATCAGTTAACAATTTATATAAACTATTAACTGCACCACCTTTTTTATTGTTTGTTCCATAAACAACCCGTTTAATTCTAGAATTCAAAATCGCACCTGAACACATCAAGCACGGCTCAACTGTTACATACAAAGTACAATCATTTAGTCTCCAACTATGAAGAGCGACACAAGCAGCTTCAATAGCAATAATTTCAGCGTGTTGAGTTGCAATCTCAGTATGTTCTCGTAAATTATGGCCTGTGGATATCACTTTCCCATCTTTCACAACTACTGCTCCAATTGGAACTTCTCCAACTGATGCAGCAAATCGAGCCTCTCGTAATGCAAGATTCATATAATACTCATCTTTTTTCATATTAATCTACCCGTTTACTAACCAGAATGTAATAGCCCTTGTCACGTTTAACGATTTTTACGTTTCCAAAAATTTGCTTCATTAGTTTCTTAGCTGATGGAGCTCCTTGTTTCTTTTGTAAAACAACTGTCAATGTCCCATTCTTTTCTAAATGATCAATTGAACCGGTAATCATTTGATCTACAATCTCTTTTCCAGCTCGGACTGGTGGATTGGTTACAATAGCGGCAAACTGGCCAGTCACATTTTCATAAACGTCAGATGAAAAAACGTTAACATTATGAATATCATTATTTTCAGCATTCCTTTTGGCTAAATCCATTGCTAAATTATTAACATCTACTAAATCAAACTGGCGTTGCGGATATTTTTTTGCCAAAAACAATCCAATTGGACCATAACCACAACCTAAATCTAAAACTTTCCCAGCGGGAATTTTATCCAAATCCACATTATTAATTAAAACGCGTGATCCATAATCCACTGTTTTTTTAGAAAACACTCCGTTGTCAGAAACAAAACGTAATGTTTGATTCAGCAATGAATAATTCCATTTTTTTCTTCGTGTTTAACGTCGGGATTCGGTGTATAATAATAATTACTCAAAAAAATCACATCCTAAATTTATTTTTTTATGTTTCACACACCATATATAGTGTGTTTCCCAAAAAGGGAACGCTATATGTGGTGTTTTCTTATTGAAAGATTGTCAAAACGTAGTAGAATTTAGTCATGAACTAATAAGGAGCTGACGAATATGAATCATGTAACTGTATTTACTAAAGATAACTGTATGCAATGTAAAATGACAAAACGTTTCTTAACGGAACATAATGTTAGTTTTACTGAACAAAATACTACTGAAAAACCAGAATTAGTCTCATACCTTAAGGATCAGGGATTTCAAGCTGTCCCAGTTGTTGAAAGCGACTTTTCTGAATCATTTAGTGGTTTTCAACCAGGTCAACTTAATCAATTAATTGCTAAAATTAGCTAATTAACTGATTTTAAACCTATTACTTTCATTATACACATTAAGGGGAGTCACAGTATATGTCGTTAAAGGATCAAAAAGACATAAATTATTTTAGATTAAATAACGAAATTAATATTCCAAGCAAAGATGGAAAAATTAGACTTGAAAAGGATCAGGAAGCGTTAGAAGCGTTTTTGAAAGAAAATGTTATTCCAAATACCATTAAGTTTGATTCATTGAAAGATCGTTTCGATTATTTAACCAAAAACAAATATGTCGAAACAGAATTTCTCAACAAGTACCCTTTCTCATTCGTAGAAAAAATATATCAATACTTGCAAGAACAAGATTTTCACTTTAAGTCATTTATGGCAGCTTATAAATTCTACGCTCAATACGCTATGAAAACGAATGATGGAAACCAATATCTTGAAAATTATATTGATCGTGTTGCCATGAATGCTCTTTATTTAGCCGATGGAAATCAAGAATTAGCAATGGAATTAGCCGATGAGCTAATTCATCAGCGTTTTCAACCTGCTACTCCAACCTTTTTAAATGCTGGAAAAAAGCGACGTGGCGAACTAATTTCTTGTTTCTTAATTCAAACTACAGATGATATGGATAGCATTGGAAGAACTATTAATTCAGCACTACAGCTTTCTAAAATTGGTGGCGGAGTTGGAATTAATCTTTCCAATTTAAGAGCTGCTGGAGATCCAATCAAACATATTCAAGGCGCAGCCAGCGGTGTCATGCCAGTTATGAAGTTACTAGAAGACAGTTTTAGTTATTCAAATCAACTTGGGCAACGTCAGGGTGCGGGAGTGGTATATTTAAGTGTTTTTCATCCAGATATTGTTGATTTCATGTCTGTTAAACAGGAAAATGCCGACGAAAAAATTCGAGTTAATACTCTTTCTCTTGGTATCACGGTTCCAGATAAATTCTACGAATTAGCTAAAAATGATCAACAAATGGCCCTTTTTAGTCCCTATGATGTTGAAAAAGAATATGGCGTACCATTTTCATACGTAGATATTACCAAAGAGTATGACAACATGGTTAAAAATCCTAATATTCGCAAAAAATATATGAAAGCTCGTGATTTAGAAACTGAAATTGGTAAATTACAGCAAGAATCCGGCTATCCTTACATTATGAATATTGATACTGCTAATCGAGAAAATCCCGTTGATGGAAAAATTGTCATGAGTAACCTTTGTTCTGAAATTATGCAGGTCCAGACTCCATCGATTATTAATGATTTACAACAATACGATCAATTAGGAACTGATATTTCTTGTAACCTGGGTTCAACAAATGTTGTTAACTTGATGAAATCGCCTGATTTTGGAAAATCAGTAGATGCTATGGTTCGAGCACTGACTTTTGTAACTGATTCTAGCAAAATTAATGTAGTCCCCTCAATTCGCCGTGGTAACGACTTAAGTCATTCTATCGGCGTCGGTGCTATGGGACTTCATTCTTATTTTGCTTTAAATCATATGTATTATGGATCACCAGAATCAGTTGAATTTACAGGTGTATACTTTATGTTACTTAATTATTGGACGCTTGTAGCTTCTAATAAAATTGCTAAAGAACGTGGTGAATCATTTCACAACTTTGCTAAAAGCAAGTATGCCGATGGCAGTTACTTTGATAAATATACTAGTAAAGATTGGGGTCCCCAATCTGATAAAATTAAAGAACAGTTTAAAGACGTTTTTATTCCAACTACTGCTGATTGGAAAAAACTTAAACAATCGGTTCAGGAATATGGTCTCTATCACCAAAACCGCATGGCTGTTGCACCAAATGGATCAACAGCGTACATTGGTGATGCCACCGCTAGTTTGACTCCAATCGTTAGTCGAATTGAAGAACGACAAGAAGCTAAAATTGGTACAATCTTTTATCCTGCCCCTTACCTTTCCAATGACACTTTAAAATATTATCAATCAGCTTATGACATTGACATGCGTAAAGAAATTGATATTTTCGCTGAAGCTCAAAAACATGTGGATCAAAGTTTAAGTATGACCATGTTTATGCGTTCTACTATTCCAGAAGGAATGTACGAATGGAAAGATGGTCGCTCGGAAAAAATGTCAACTAGAGATTTAACTATTCTTAGAAATTATGCTCACTATAAAGGAATTAAATCAATTTACTACGTTAGAACATTTACTGATAATAACGATACCATTGGTGCTAATCAATGTGAGAGCTGTGTCATTTAGGAGGCCTTGATTCAATGAATATGAACGAAGTATTAACAGGTAAATTAAAAGGTAACTATAAAGCAATTAATTGGAATCAAGTCGATGATGAAATTGATAAAGCTACATGGCATAAGTTAACCGAACAATTTTGGCTTGATACCCGAGTACCCGTTTCAAATGATTTAAAGGACTGGCGTGAACTTGATGATGATCATCAATGGTTAGTAGGTCACGTTTTTGGTGGATTAACATTACTAGATACGCTCCAATCACAAGATGGAATGGCTGCATTACGAAACGATACCACTACTCAACATGAAATTGCTGTTTTAAATAACATTCAATTTATGGAATCTGTTCATGCTAAAAGTTATTCAACTATTTTTTCTACTTTAAACACTCCTACTGAAATCAATGAAATTTTTGATTGGAGTGATACCGAAGAATATCTTCAAAATAAAACTAAAAAGATTTACACCCTATATCACGATGATGGCAACCCACTCAAGAAAAAGATTTCCAGTGTCTTTTTAGAAACCTTTCTCTTTTATTCCGGTTTTTTCACTCCCCTTTGGTATTTAGGACACAACAAACTAACCAATGTGGCTGAGATTATCAAATTAATTATTCGTGATGAATCAGTTCATGGAACTTATATTGGTTACAAGTTCCAAGTTGCCTTTAATCAATTGGGAGAAAATGAACAAAAAGAACTAAAAGATTGGATGTACAACTTTTTATATGATTTATATGAAAATGAAGAAAAATATACTCATTTATTATATGATGGCGTTGGCTGGACTGATAAAGTTTTAACTTTCATTCGTTATAATGCAAATAAAGCACTCATGAACTTAGGTCAGGAACCAATGTTTCCTGACACTGCCGAAGATGTTAATCCTGTTGTAATGAATGGAATTTCAACTTCTACAGTTAACCACGATTTCTTCTCTGAAGTTGGTAATGGCTACCGATTAGGAAATGTTGAAACCATGAACGACGATGATTACAAGATTGGCTCTTGGGAAGACAAACACAAAAACAAATAAATATTAAAAGACGTAAACGCGTGTTAAGCAACGTGTTTACGCCTTTTTTATTTACTATACTTTTTAAAATTAGATTTAATAAAATCAGCTGAATCTTGTAATTTAGCTTTTTCTTCATTCGTCAAATTCAAGTCTACTTTTTCAACAACTCCCTCACGACCAACTACTACTGGATAAGAGAGATAAACACCATAATCTTCACGATAATTAGAAACTGGCAACTCAGTGCGAGCATCGCTTAACACAATATTCGCAAGTCGCACAGCCGCTGTAGCAACCCCATAATTAGTGTATCCCTTGCCTTTAAATACAACAAACCCACCATTTCTGGCATCCTGATCAATTTCTTGTAAATCAAGCTTACGAATTTGCGCCAATTCTTCTAAAGGTTGATCAAGCGCTCGAACTGTTGACCAAGCAGTGAATTGAGAATTACCATGTTCACCTAAATTATAACCACTCACAGACCGTGCATCGATATTTAATTTCTTAGCAACCGCTCGTTTCATTCGTGCAGAATCTAATAAAGTTCCAGTTCCAATCACATGTGCTTTGGGCAATCCAGTAATTTCTTGATAAAGTTGGGTAATGACATCTACTGGATTGGTGATGGCAATAATAATTCCATTAAATCCAGCATCTCTGATTTTAGCAGCAACTTCCTTTACATTTTTGCTTGTAAACGGTAGTTCTGCAAAACGATCATTATCAGCATTATCATTTAATCTAACATTGCCGAGGGCAGAAATAATCACATCTGCATCCTCTAAAGCTGCATAGTCATTCACAATAATATTAGTATGAAATGGTAAATTAGGCATTGCCTTTTCAAAATCCAAAGCATCAGCATTTACTTTTGCTTCATTTTTATCAATCAAAACTAAATCATCTGCAAATCCATTAGCAACAATATAGTGAGCCACAGTTGAGCCAACATGACCGTCGCCAATAATGCCAATTTTACGTGTCATTTTTCTACCTCCTATTTTTAATTAAATGTATTGTAACAATCATTTTAATAAATTAACATTAATTTTTTAAGATTTTTGCGATTTGTGCAATATCTTCAGGAGTTGTTCGACAACATCCCCCAATAATGTTAGCTCCTTGAGATAACCAATTAGGTACTTCTTGTTGAAAAGTATCCACATGCGGAACTGTGGTCCAAGTCTTAGTTTTAGGATGATAAATATCGCCGGGATTAGGATAAACTACGATTGGTAAATTAGAAATATCACGTATTAAGTTTACAATTGGGGTAATATTTTCAATTTTTGTACAATTAACACCAATTCCATCTATATTATCCTGCTGACTTAACCATTTAATTACAACTTTTAAATCGGTTCCATCACCTAATTTTGTTACATCTTTGACACTTAAACTTATCCAATAAGGAAGCTTATTTGGTAAATCATTAATAATTTTTACTAAAGCTTTGACTTCCTGAAAATTTGGAATAGTATCAATCGATAATAAATCGGATCCTGCATCAATTAATGCTTTGATTTTTTCTTGATGAAAATTCTGATAGTCATGAAAAGACAACTCATAATTCCCAGTATATTCTGCTCCGTTAGCTAGATAAGCACCATAAGGGCCAATACATCCCGCAATTAAGCCGTTAGAATCATAGTCATCACGAGCCTGTTTAGCAATTTTAACTCCTGATTTTATTAACTCAATTGCCTCATCATGCTTAATTCCATTTTTAGCAAATGCTGCTACATTAGCTTGATAGGTATCCGTAATTGCAATGTCAGCTCCTGCTTTAAAATAACTGGCATGAACTTGATAAATTGCTTCAGGATTATCAATTAAAGCATTCGCTGACCATAATTCATCATTCGTTTTTACCCCTAATTTTTCTAGTTCCGTTCCCATTGCCCCATCTAAAACTAAACGTTGTTTCAATCTTTGCTTAACGGCTTCCTTTGTCATGTGCGACCCCTTTTCTTCTTTGATGTCTAAGTTTAATTTCATAAAATAAGTAACAAATTAAAACAAATGGAATTGTGTAATACAATGCAATTCTTTGATTTGGATCAAACCAAATTAAAACGCAAGATAAAAAACATAAAATAAAAGCCAAAATCGGAGTCCAAGGATAAAATGGGGTGCGATATACAAGATCACTTAATCTTTTGCCACTTGCTAAATATTTTTTTCTAAATTGTAATTCTGACAGTGCAATTGCCATCCATACAAATACAACTGCTAACCCCGAAATTGAAACTAATACTAAATAGACTGATCCTGCAGCATAAACTGCTGAAAATAAAGCGAAAATACCGCCAATCATACTAGCAGTTAAGGCATAGATAGGAATTTGCTGTCGATTAGTTTTTTGAAATACTCTGGAAATTAATCCTTCATTTGCTAGAGACCATAACATTCTAGTTGAAGCATATAAACCCGAATTAGCGGCTGAAATAATTGCTGTTAAAACGACTAAATTCATAATGTCAGCAGCAAACGGAATTCCCATTTCAGAAAAAATAAGCACAAAAGGACTCTGAGTAACACCTGCTTGTTGATATGGAATCAAAGCACTCATTACAACCATACTGCCAATAAAAAAGAGAATTAAGCGCCACAAAGTTGTTTTAATAGCCTTAGGAATAGTAGTAGCTGGATCTTTAGTTTCACCAGCTGTAATTCCAATCAACTCAGTTCCTGAAAAAGCAAAATTAACGGTTAACATCGTTGTAAACACACCACTAAAACCATTAGGAAACCAGCCATGAGCATAAAAATTTTTAAATCCAATAATTTGATGAGTTCCATGAAAACTAAATATACCAAAGATTGCGGCTGAGCCTAATAATATAAAAGCAACAATTGCAGCCACTTTAACACTTGAAAACCAAAACTCAGTTTCAGCGAACCACTTTACTGAAAATGCATTAATAACAAAAATCAAAATAATCAATCCTAAACTCCAAATCCAAGTTGAAATAGTAGGAAACCAATGCTGCATAATCAAACCAGCCGCTGTAAATTCTGAACCTAGTGCAATTGTCCAAGTTAACCAGTACAAAATTGCCACTACAAAGCCAGCGCTTTTTCCCAAATATTTTTGTGCATATACGTGAAATGAACCAGTTTCAGGCATTGCTACCGATATTTCTCCTAAACAAAGCATTACTAAATATACAATGATTGCTCCAATTAAATAAGCGATAATAGTTCCGATTGGCCCCGCTTCATGAATAGTATATCCAGAACTTAAAAACAAACCAGTTCCGATTACTCCTCCCAAAGAAATCATCAAAACTTGCCTAGATGTCATTTCTCGAGCTAAATGTTTCTTATGTGATTGTGCTGCCATGTTGCTCCCCCCTTAATTAAAAACAAATAAAAAACACCCGTCCTCATAAAAGGACGAGTGTAATCGTGATACCACCTTAATTTATATGCTTTTCGCAAAACATGCCTTAATAAGTTTCACTGAAATATGTTTCAGTATAACCTTGTGATGATATCGGTAACAAACCCGTTATTGGCTAATTATTCACCAACAAAGTAATTTAAAGTCCATTTTCTAAACTTCAATTTCATTCTTTTCCACCAACCAAGAACTCTCTGAGAAATTTTAGTTTATACTCAACTTTTACTTTTTTTATTTGATTTTGTTATTAAGATTTTAGCTAACAAAAACCGAACTGTCAACCATAAAAATAAAAAAGTTTCGGAAATATTCCGAAACTTTTTGTTATAATTTGTTTGGTCGTTCGTTAACAACTTCTAACAATTGTAACATTGTAAATACCAACGAATTATTTTTACGATAGACAAAATATTTTGATTCCCATTTATCAACATATTTTTGTTTATAAGAACGCAATCCTTGGAAACTATAGAATGCATCACCATATTCGTAAATCAAATGAGCAATTTTATCATTAATAAAACTAAATCTTGAATTACCAACATTAGCAAGTGGTGCCATCCCCAAGTTAAACCATTGATAACCTTCATCCATGGAATATTTAAATAAATCAATGAAAATCGCATCCATAATCCCAGAAGGTGCGTCATCTCCTGATCTCATTAAATCAATTGATGTCATTACATGATCTCCAGTAGGCATAATATTAGCAAACGCAACAATATGATCATCTTTATCACTAATTACAGCTATTGGCGCTTGATTTAAATAATATGGATCAAAGAAACCAAGTGAGAAACCTTTTTCATCACGACCTTTTAGCCATTCATCAGAAATTTTCTTTAGCTTATCCATCAATTCAGGACTAAACGGCGGCTGTAAAATTTCAAAATGAAACCCTTCTCGATCAAATTTATGCATTAAGGCTCGTTCGCCACGATGTCTCTTACCAGACAAAGTGAAGTTTTTTAAATCAACTTGGCCTTCTTCACCTGCTTTAATAAAGTCAAATCCTTTATCATGTAGCAACAGTGTCAATGATTCGCCAACTTCATAAAATACTAAAGTCAAATCAATATTATCAGCATCAATCATAAACTTATCAATCGCTGCATTTAATTTATCTTTATTACCAAACGGCTCGCCCATCACAATCAATTTATTAGCTTTTTGTTTATACATAAACACAACTTGATCTTTTCCATCCTCAGTATAAAAATATACTTTTTTATCACGTAAAAAGACCAAATGACTAACTTCATTACCACCATATTCTTCAATTACTTTTCGAACTCGTTCTTGATCAAATGGTTGATAAAGCCAAGGTGTATTGGAATAAGTTAAAAATCGATATAAACCATATAAAATACAAATTGCAATAATAAAACCAATTAGTCCAACAATCCAAACTTGTTGTGATGGTAAAAGATGGGCATTACTAACTTTGATTGGAGAATGACTATTACCCATGTATACTCCAACCAAACAATACACAGCAAAAGCAGCTAAAAAGATGGCTGCATCAGTTATTAATGCTCCCCATGAATAAGTTAATCGTTTTCGATACATTCCTTTTCTTGCAAACCATAAACAAATTAAAATAAAGCACAAAAAGATTGCTAAATGAAGCGGAAAGTCCTCTTTCCATAAGGTATTTCCAATTGCAAAAATCAACAATGCAACCGTAGGCCAAAAGGCTTTTCTAACTCGTGAACCAACTCCTCGAGCTAATCCGATTAATAAACATCCGATAATTACATTTGAAAGCTGTCCTAAAAAGTACAGTGTAAATGGTGCTAATGATAGATACAATGGATTAACTAAAACTACATTCGGTACTGTGGCTAATAAGATCATCATAATCCCAGAAAAATACATAAATACCGTAATAATTATTTGAGCCGACCGCTGAATAATATTATCAGGAATTTCATCTAAAAATTTATTAAATCGTTGCCAAAGCTCATGAGCAAACAAGACAATTCCAATTGCAAAAGGAATAAAGTAATAGAAGACTCGGTAAAGCAAGACCCAAACTGTAGCAACAGTTGGTGAAACACCAAGTGCTCCTAATCCTAAAATCATGGTTGCATCAAACGTTCCTAAACCACCTGGTAACATTGAAATTACACCAATGACATTAGCAGCAACAAAAAGCGGAAAGACACTAATCAGATTAATGTGGAGATTCATAAAACTACCAATGATTAAAAATAAAGCTCCACATGAACCCCATTCTAAGCAGGAACCCACAATTAGTTGTACTTCACGACTAATAGTTAAATCAGCAAAAAATTCTGAATTGTTTAACCTTGTGACTAAGAAAATAATTGGAAAATAAATTCCGCCGCCCAGTAATAGAATCCAGTAGCCAGCGAACTGATGCCCAATGCCAAAACCAAAAATTAATACTAATGAAACTAAACAATATGTCGATAGACCTGCTAGTAAAAATAAAGCAATTTTAGAAATACCATACAATATTTGTTTTTTTGTAGCATCTTTACTATAAAAACTAGCTCGTAAACTAGCTCCTAAAAATCCACCAAATCCAGCAATATTCGTAAAAGTGTTCGTAATCCACCCACTTTTAATTACATACAGAGGCTTAAACTTACCCGGCAGAAATTCTGTAAAGGTAAAATCATAAATCAGCATTGGAGTGACGGCTAATAATCCCAATACTGTCATAATTAGTAAATGCAATGGCGACTGTGAAGCCAAGCTTTGCTTCATTTGTTGACCATTAATTTGTTTTAAAATGTCATGAGCTTCAAAAATAACAAATCCAATTACTACAATTAGAAATACAATTTTTATAATATTAAGATATTTATTGAATAAATCAACTATTTTTTTTGCAAATTTTTTCAAAGGTTTCCTCCAAAGTTTATGGTCGCCTTAATTATCTCAATTTAATTTAAAAGTAACAACCATGATAGTAAAAAAGGATGTGTGAAATACACACATCCTTCTCTATTTTATCTAAAGTTAAATTATTTAAGGGTAACTGTTGCGCCTTGAGCTTCAAGTTTTTCCTTGATGTCATTAGCGTCATCTTCAGAAAGACCTTCTTTAACAACTGATGGTGCACCATCAACCATTTCTTTACATTCTTTCAAACCAAGACCAGTAATTTCCTTAAGAGCCTTGATTACTTTAATCTTACCAGAACCACCTGAAGTTAATTCAACATCAAATGAACTCTTAGCAGCGCCACCATCGCCGCCTGCAGCACCTGCAGCAACAACTGGAGCAGCAGCTGAAACGTCAAATTCGTCTTCAATTGCCTTTACCAAATCATTTAAATCAGTAATTGAAGCATCTTTTAATTGTGCAATAATACTATCTTTATCAAAAGCCATTTTATTTTCCTCCTATTTAGGACATTAAATTTTTAATTTAAGCAGCGTCGCCATCGTCTGATTCTTTTTCTGCAACAGCTTTAACAGCATATGCAACCTTACGAACAGGTGCTTGTAAGACATTAGCAAGTGTTGCAAGCAATTCTTCACGACTAGGCAATGTAGCAAATTCGTTAATCTTATCAATTGGAGCAACTTCACCTTCAATAACTCCACCCTTAATTTCAAGAGCATCGTTATCATCAGCAAATTTCTTCAAAATCTTAGCAGGGGCAACTGGATCCTCATCTGAGAATGCAACTGCACTTGGTCCATTAAAAATATCTTTCAAATCTTCATAACCACTCTTATCAGCAGCACGTTCTAAGATTTTGTTTTTAATAACCATTAACTTAACACCATTTTCACGTAATTCCTTACGTAATTCAGTGTCTTGAGCAACTGTCAATCCACGAGAGTTAACTACGATTGCTGAAACAGCTTCTGTAAAGTCATTAGCAATTTCGTCAACCTTCTTGGCTTTGGCATCAATAACTTCTTTCTTTGGCATAAAATTCACCTCCCAATGTATTTTGGGACCTAATAAAAAATCCCTATGCTCGCCAAAACATAAGGAAAAGTCGTTAAACTCCTCGGCAGGCATGGTTAAGGCAATTAAGCCACCTGAGTCTTAGGCGATTCATATTCAATTAACAATTTATCATATCGATAAAAATTAGTCAATTAGGGATTTATTTAGATCAAAACTTTAAAATGATTCTGGTGTAACTTTAACACCAGGACCAAATGTTGATGATACAGAAATATTTTGAATGTAAGTTCCGTGAACTGAAGCAGGACGGTTCTTAACTAAAATATTTTCAATAGTCTTAAAGTTTTCTACTAATTTTTCTGGATCAAACGAAGCCTTACCAATTGCAACGGCAATGTTTCCATCACGGTCGGTACGGTAAGTAACTTTACCAGCCTTAGCATCTTTAACGGCCTTTTCAACATCCATTGTAACAGTACCAGTCTTAGGATTAGGCATTAATCCTTTAGGTCCAAGTACTCGACCCAAACGACCTACTTGAGCCATCATATCAGGAGTGGAAACAGCGACATCAAAGTCTAACCAACCATCCATAATTTTTTGAGCTAAATCTTCTTCACCTACGACATCTGCGCCGGCAGCTTCAGCTTCTTTAGCTTTTTCACCTTTAGCAAATACTACAACCTTTTGATCTTTACCGGTACCATTAGGTAAAACTACGGCACCACGTAATTGTTGATCAGCTTGTTTAGTATCAACGTTTAATTTAATAACAACTTCGATTGAATCGTCAAAGTTAGCACTATCTAATTTTTGAACTAGTTCTACTGCTTCATCAACAGGGTATGCTTTACTCTTGTCGATTTGTTCAGCAGCATCTCTATACTTTTTACCTCTTTTACGAGCCATGTAACTTCCTCCTTGCAAATGTGGTTATGACGGAAAGAAAATCCTCCCACTCTCACGCACTATCTTTTGATAGCACAGCGTCCTACAACATACTAGAAATTAACCTTCAACAGTGAATCCCATACTACGTGCAGTACCTTCAATCATACGCATAGCTGCTTCTACATCAGCGGCGTTTAGATCTTGCATTTTGGTTTCAGCAATTTCCTTCACTTGGTCTTTGGTAACTTTAGCGACCTTTTTAGTGTTGGGTTCGCCAGAACCTGATTCAACTCCGGCTGCTTTCTTTAAAAGAACAGCGGCTGGTGGAGTTTTAGTAATGAAGTCAAATGAATGATCTTCATAAACAGTAATTACAACTGGAATCAACATTCCTGCTTGATCAGCAGTACGTGCATTGAAATCCTTTGTAAATTCCATGATGTTAACACCGGCTTGACCTAATGCAGGTCCAACTGGTGGAGCAGGTGTTGCTTTACCCGCTGCAATTTGTAACTTTACGATATCAGCTACTTTTTTAGCCACGAGACATACCTCCTTAAGTCCGTGTGTGGTAAATGAAGACTAAATTTCTTCTCCCACGTTGTTTATGCATAAATACACTAGAACAATATAACACATTAAAGTATTAGAAACAAGTGTACTTCTTTTTACTCATGTGCAATTGGTTTAACCTGATTAAAATCAAGTTCGGTACTAGTTTCTCTACCAAACATATCGATATTAACTTTTAACTTGCCTTTTTCATTGTCAATACTAGTAATTTTACCGGAAAGATCTTTAAAAGCCCCTTCAGTAATGGTAACAGTATCACCAACTTGACTGTCAAGCGGCTGAATATTTTGTTTCATACCAAGGTTTTCCATAACACGATCAACTTCGTCTGGCAATAATGGATTAGGTTTTGATCCCTGTCCATGTGAACCGATAAATCCGGTAACTCCAGGAGTATTTCGTACAACATACCAAGCTCGATTGGTCATTACCATTTGTACTAAAACATAACCAGGGAATGTTTTATCCATCACAACTTTGTCTTTACCATTTTTCACTTCATGTTTTTCCGTTTCAGGGACAACAATGTCAAAAATGAAATCTTGCATTCCCATTGAATCTCTTCTTGATTCAAGGTTTTCTTTAACTTTATTTTCATATCCAGAATAAGTATGAAGAACATACCATTGTTTTTCGACTGATTCTACCAAATTTAACTATCTCCTTCACTTAAATCAAATACTTTTAAATCAAAATAAAAAAACCTCGCGCACACGAAGTTCTTAAAATAAACTATAACAGAATCTAATTTAATTCGCTAGTTTAACCCAATCTAAGTAAGATAGTTTCTAATCCCCAATCAATCAAACCTAAGAAAATTGTGAAAAAGACAGTCGTACCAATTACTGTAATAGTATCAATTCTAGTTTGTTTTGGTCCAGGCCATGTAACTAACTTCATTTCTTTTACGACACTCTTTAAAAAGTTCCATAAACGTTTCATACTAAAATCTCCCTAGCGCGTTTCTTTGTGTAATGTATTTTTACCGCAGTGTTTGCAATATTTTTTTAATTCTAATCGTTGTTCACGGTTACTATTACCGTGCATGGTGTAGTTTCTAGCACCACAAACAGAACATTCTAATGTAATCTTCTTTTGGGACATCTACTACACCACCCTTCATACGCACTTAACTTTATCATCAATCATCTTAGTCGTCAAACAAGTTTGTTGTCGATACTTGCGTCGACAGCGTAATAATGCACTATTGACTTTAGCAGTTGAAACTTGTTGTTCGTTTGCAATTTGATCTAAAGAATTATGTCTGAGAGCCGAAACCAAAACTTCTCGTTCAAATCTGGAACAGTTTTTACAGACTAATGACACATTTTCATAAAATTCACACATTGAAAGCGGATTAAGCGCTGTTTCATCTTGAATTGTTTCGGCATAAAATTCGGCATAACTACTAAATGAAGCTTGCATACGGGCTGGCACTCTTTTCTTTGCCCGTTTTTTTCGCAAAATATCATATAAACGATTTCTTAAATTAGTTTTATAAAAACTACCGAAAGTGACACGTTTTTCAAAATCGTACTTGCGAATCGTATAATAAAAAACAATTGCTGCTTCTTGTCCCCAATCGCAAAGTTCCATATCGTTAAGGTAAAATTCGTTCCAAAGTTTTAAATAGACTGGTGAAAATTGACGAAACAGGGTTTCAAAACTGTCATCATTTATTTGAGCATCAATAATTAAATTTGGATCACACTTACAGTTAACATTTGTAAAATTCATATTATTCTCCTGTGAAAACGTTTTTTTATAAACTTACTTAATAAACCAATGAGCTCACAAGAGAACGATTGTTCCGACACACCTTTAATCCTTGTACCAATTAAAAAACATTTCAACTCACCTAATTAATAAGCATAAAAAAATAAGAACTAGTGAAAATTCACTAATTCTTAGATAATTTATCTCGTAATTCACTTAAATTTTTCATTTGTTGATCATTAAACGAGATGCGATTCTTTACTTTTTCTTGATGATAATTTTTAGTAATTCGTTTAATCTCTTTTTTAGCTAATTTAACATCTCGTAACAAATCCTGACCAGAGACCCGTAAAGCACCCGCACTGAAAATAGTCCACTGTTCTGCATGATCACTAGTTGCCACTTCCACTTGAGTAAATAACGACTGTTCACGAGCTGCTAGTTTTTCAATATAACTATCGGCAGTTTCATTTTTGCTCGTCCACACTACTTCTAGGTTTTTTTGTTTCGAAGATTTAGCCAATCCAGGAACATACATCGCATCAAATACAACAATGATTTCTTTACCACTGTATTTTTGATACTCAGATAATTCCTTTAAAAGTTCATCTCGTGCTTCGGGAAGCTGATTAGCCAACTTCATTTGATTCAAATGTTGCCAGCTGCCAATAATATTATAAGCATCAACAATTAATAGTTCTTTCTTCATTCTTATTCCACCTTTAAAGCGGATGTCTAGAATTAAATCCCTGATACATTAATAAACCTGCAGCAACAGACGCATTTAAACTTTGAATATCACCTACCATTGGAATAGTCAGCATTTCATCAACTTGTTTTTTCAACAGCGGTGAAATCCCTTTTCCTTCACTACCAATAATTAATACCGAGGCTCCTTTAGCATCCCAGCGACGATAATCTGTTCCCTGCATATCAGTTCCAAAAGCCCAAACTCCACGATCTTTTAAATCATTAACTGTATTCACCAAATTAGTTACCCTGGCTACTGGAACTCGTTCAATGGCACCGGCAGATGTTTTGGCAACCGTTGAAGTTAATCCTACTGCACGGTGTTTGGGAATGATTACTCCATGCACTCCGGCAGCATCCGCTGTTCTCAAAATTGAACCTAAATTATGTGGATCTTCAACGTTGTCAAGAATTACAAAAAATGGCGGTTCATCATGTTTTTTAGCATTTTCAAATAAATCATCAATCGTTGCATATTTAAAGGCTGCAACTGCCAACATAACTCCCTGATGATTTTGATGATCTGACATTAAATCTAATTTTGACTTAGGCACATTTGAAATGACCAAATGACGTCCTTTAGCAAGTGTCAAAATTGTTCGAACAGTTTCGTCATCTTTACTAATCCCTGACTGTAAAAATACCTTGTTAATATCTTGATTAGGGTTTCTCAATGCAGCCACTACTGGATGTCTGCCAATGATAAAATCTTCATTATTTTTCATAAATCACTCTCCCGTTATCCACTTGTTCAATACACCATTGCGCTAAATTGTCTAAGCGCTTTTGCTGGTTACTCAATGACAAAAAGCCAAATAAAGCTTCAAAACCAGTTGAGACACGATAAGTAACCACACTGGTATTTTTAGCATGCGTATAACTTTTTGCGTTTCGTCCCCGCTTATAAAAATACCACTCTTCTTCATTTAGTTTTTCATCTTGTTCCATCAATGCAATCAAACCTGCCTGAGCCTTAGCTGAAACATATTTAGTTGCTCGACGTTGTAATTGGTTCGGGCGAGTAATTCCATTATCTAACAAATGTCTTCTAACATATACCTCATAAACGGCATCGCCTAAATAGGCTAAGGTAACCCCATTTAACTGACGAAATTCAAGATTTTGTTCTGCTTCATTCATTAAACTTTATTTTCCCTTCTAAATCGGGTTCCTTGCGGGGTATCCTCTAAAATAATTCCTTGTTCTTTTAATTCATCACGAATCTCATCACTACGAGCAAAATTTTTATCTGCACGTGCTTGATTTCGTTCTTCAATCAAATTTTCAACCTCTTGATCATTAAATGATCCAATCTTTAAATCTACTCCAAAAATCGAAGTTAATTGTTGCAGTCTTTGCATAATTAATTTAATCGTATCTGCAAAAACCACTGGTCGTTCTGAATAAACATTGCCTAGTTTAGCTAATTCATAAACTTCAGTAATCCCGTTTTGTACGTTAAAATCATCATCCATCGCATCTTGAAAATCAGCTTGAATTTGACGAACTTCCTGATCAACTTTGGGATCATTATCAGCGTCCGCATCTTGTAACCGATAATCGAGATTACGATAAGCAGTTTGGATTTTATTTAAATTCGTGGCTGCTTCATTAATTCCAGCCTGACTAAAATGAACCGGTCGTCGATATTGGGTCGTTGACATCATAAAACGTAATACTTCAGGATCGACTTTTTGTAATAAATCATGCACAGTCACAAAATTACCTAATGATTTACTCATTTTCTCGTCATCATCACCAACTGTGACAAAACCATTATGCAACCAATAGTTAACAAATTTTTCCCCTGTTTTTGCTTCACTTTGAGCCCGTTCATTTTCATGATGTGGAAATTCCAAATCAATTCCACCACCATGAATATCAAAGTTATCACCTAAATATTTAGTTGACATTACTGAACATTCAATATGCCAGCCTGGACGTCCTTTGCCCCACGGAGAATCCCAAGATATTTCTCCTGATTTTGCTGCTTTCCAAAGAGCAAAATCAATGGGGTCTTCTTTTTGTTTTAATTCTTCTTTAGATACATGTTGACTAGCACCACTCTCTAAAGTATCTAAATCTTCATGACCTAATTCGCCGTAAGTTTTAAACTTTCGAGCACGATAATAAACGTTGCCATCAACACTATAAGCATAGCCTTTATCAATTAAATCAGACACAAATGCAATAATATCAGCAATATTATCAGTTGCCCGTGGATTTTTGGTTGCAGGTTCCACATTAAGTGCCTTGGTATCTTCAAAATAAGCCTTAATAAACTTATCAGCCAATTCGGAAACCGTAATTCCCTGTTCAGCAACTGCTTTAATCATTTTATCGTCTACATCGGTAAAATTTGAAACATAATTCACGTCATAGCCAAGATATTCAAAATATCTTCTAATTGTATCAAATGCTACTACACTACGAGCATTACCAACGTGAATATAATTATAAACTGTTGGTCCACAGACATACATACTAACTTTTCGGGCCTGAATTGGTTCAAAATTTTCTAATTTATTAGTTAATGAATTATATACTTTTAATACCATGAACGATTACCTCCACTTACCTTTAACAGCTATCATATCACACTAAAACGATGATTTCCCAAAACAAAAGGCCTAGTTTATTTACTAGACCAATCATTTAAAAAATATTTTATTTATTTGTTAATTTGATCCAAAGTTTGTTGCAAATGCTGCAAAGTTTTATCACGACCGATTAATTCAATTGATTCTGGAAGTTCTGGTCCTTCCATTTCATGGGTAACAGCAATTCGAATTGGCATCCATAACTTACGTCCCTTAATGCCTGTATCTTTTTGAACAGCTTTAATCGTTTTTAAAATTTCAACTTTATCAAAAATTGGTAATTGTTTAATTTTTTCCGAAAATTCATGTAAAACAATCGGAGCAGTATCATTACTGATTTCTTCTAAAGCTTCTCCTGTAACTTGGTCAGGTTCAGTAAAGAAGACCCCCGCCATTTCATTAATTTGAGCCATATAACTCATTTGTTTTCGGTAAACATCGATTAATTTACGTGCCCATTCAATGGTTTTAGCATCTGGATTTTGAGGAAGATTCCCTGCTTTAATCAACTGACGCAATGCAGCATCAACAATCACATCTTCATCAGCATCTTTAACGTAGCGGTTATTAATCCATTCTAGCTTTTTACCATCAAAAGTAGCTGGTGATTTGCTTAAACGTGATTCGTCATACATTTTAATAAATTGTCGTTTAGTGAAAATTTCATCTTCACCCACTGGAGACCAGCCTAATAAAACAATGAAGTTAAACAAAGCATCTGGTAAATAGCCTAGTTCGTGGTACTGTTCAATAAATTGCAAAACAGTTTCATCACGTTTACTCAACTTTTTACCGGTATCAGCACTAATAATTAAACTCATATGGCCAAATTTAGGTGCCTGCCAGCCAAAAGCTTCATAAATCATTAATTGTTTAGGCGTGTTGGCAACGTGGTCATCACCACGGAAAATATGACTAATTTTCATATTGTGATCGTCAGCAACTACCGCAAAGTTGTAAGTAGGCATTCCATCTCGTTTGACAATCACAAAGTCCCCACCGATAGTATCGGAGTTAAAGGAAACATGTCCTTTTACCATGTCATCCCATTCATACGTTTTATTCTTTGGTACTCTAAAGCGAATAACTGGTTTTAATCCCTTAGCCTTAGCTTCATCAATCGCTGCTTGACGTTCTTCAGCAGTCATTCCCGCAAATTCATACTCATAATGAGGCATTACTCCACGTGCTTTTTGTTCTTCACGTTCTGCTTCTAATTCTGCTTCAGTTTTGTATGAGTAATAAGCTTTATCTTTATCTAGTAGTTGTTGAATTAACGGATCATAAGTAGCTTGACGTTCCGATTGGCGGTAGGGACCGAAATCGCCACCAACATCAGGACCTTCATCCCAGTCAAGTCCAAGCCATTTTAAATTATCAAGCTGACTTTTTTCCCCATCAGTTACATTTCGTTTAGTATCTGTATCTTCAATTCTAATAATGAACTTGCCCTTGTAGTGGCGAGCAAATAAGTAGTTAAAAATTGCAGTTCTTGCGTTACCAATATGCAAGTGTCCCGTTGGACTAGGTGCATAACGAACACGAATCTTATCATTTGCCAATATAATTCTCTCTTTTCTTTATCTATTTATTGTTAAGTTTACAATTATCAGGACTAAAAATAAAGTCGTCTTGGTGCTATTTTTTTAATGATGTCTTTAAAGCCTCGCGTAAGGTAGTGACACCTACAACTTCAATATTGTCCGGAACATGAAGTCCATCCAAGTTATGTTTAGGCACAATTACCTTTTTGAAACCTAATTTAGCTGCTTCTCGAATTCGTTGTTCAATTCGGTCTACCCGTCTAATTTCACCAGTCAAACCTAACTCGCCAATATAACATTCCCGGGGATCGGTACTAATATTTTCATAACTAGAGGCAATACTAATAGCCATTGCTAAATCAATTGCTGGTTCATTTAGTTTAACCCCACCAGCAGCCTTTAAATATGCATCTTGATTCTGCAGCATCAAACCGGCTCGTTTTTCTAAAACTGCCATAATCAACGATACTCGATTTCGATCAACCCCAGTAGCAGTGCGTTGTGCATTGCCAAATACAGATGGAGTAATTAGTGCTTGAATTTCTACTAAAATGGGACGAGTTCCTTCCATAGCTACAACGATTGCAGAACCAGTTGCATTTTGTAATCGTTCTTCTAGAAAAATTTCGGAAGGATTAGCTACTTCATGTAAGCCAGTATCTGCCATTTCAAATATTCCTAGTTCGTTCGTGGAACCAAATCGATTTTTAACGGCTCGCAATAAGCGATATGAATGATGTTTATCGCCTTCAAAATATAAAACCGTATCAACCATATGTTCTAACGTTTTAGGCCCAGCTATTGCTCCGCCTTTAGTCACATGTCCAACAATAAAAATTGTAATATTATTGGTTTTGGCAACATTCATTAAATCAGCTGTCACCCCACGAACTTGTGAAACCGATCCGATGGCAGAAGCGACTTCGTCTTCTCGCATTGTTTGAACAGAATCAACAATTACTACATCAGGCTTAACGTTTGCAATTGCCTCTCGAATTGCTGTCATATCAGTTTCTGGAAAAACATATAGATTATCATTTTGGTTAACTTTTAAGCGGTCAGCTCTCATCTTAACCTGATCAGCACTTTCTTCTCCTGTTACATATAAAATACGTTTCCCAGCCTGACTTAACTGTCCAGAAACCTGTAATAATAAAGTTGATTTACCGATTCCTGGATCACCACCGATTAAAACCAATGATCCAGGAACAATACCTCCACCTAATACCCGATTTAACTCATTAGATTCAATCTGAAAACGAGGTGCATCATGGGCGTCAACATCATCAATTAATTGAGGACGTGATTTTTTTCCTTCAAATGAAACCCGACTGGTATTAACCTTTTGTGGATCAGTTTTAGTTACACTTTCCTCTTCAAAGGTATTCCACTCCCCACAATTAGGACAACGACCTAAGTAATTAGGAGAAATATAGCCACAATTTGAACATACAAACTGAGTTTTTGTTTTACTCATTTATCTCATCCTCTATTTTCCGGAGGAACCAAATCCTCCAGTTCTTTTTGCCTTTGGAGCTGTTTCATCATCAGCTAACAAATAAGGCATAAAAATCCCCTGCCCAATCCGTTCACCTTTTTTAATTTTACGATCTTTAATTCCAAAATTTACCATTTGGACAAAAATTTCGCCCTCATTATTTTCATTGTCATAATAATCAGCATCAATTACTCCAATTCCATTGGGAATAATCATTCCTCTCTTAAGGGGGTTACTAGAACGATTAGCAATAATTAACACTTCGTTTGGCTGCATATAAGCTTTAATCCCCGTTGGAATTAAATATGGTTTTAAAACTTTTTGTGCTGTTTCAGACTCTACTTCATCTAAATGTCGATTGGTTTGAATAATTTTTAATGCTTTTAAAAAACCAATTTTCCAAATAGATGGAAGTACCATATCAACTGAACTGGCAAAATCATAGCCTGCAGCATTTTCAGTTGCTCGTTTGGGTAATTCAATTCCTGAATCAACTGCTTTTGAAATCACTTTAAACCCTCTTTGCATTATTAAAACTCCTGACCTTTTATTAATTGGATACTACCATTCTAACAGTATTTGTAGCACATTAACATTACTTGACAAAACTAAAAAAACCACGGAAAATTAAGTATAACTTAAAAAATGAGCGATTAAGGGGACAATCAATGGATAGTGAAATTGTTAAACAGCAAAAAGCCCAAGTAGGACGTGAAGCCGTCAACTATATTCATGACGGAATGGTGATTGGAATTGGAAGCGGCTCAACAATGTGGTATTTAGTTGAAGAACTAGGAAAACGCGTTAAAGCTGGATTAAACATTATCGGAGTACCAACTTCTAATTTTACAAAAAAGCATGCCGAAAAGCTTGGCATTCCAATCAAAGACATTGATGACGTAGATCACATCGATTTAACAATTGATGGAGCTGATCAAATTGATGCTAATTACCAAGGGATTAAAGGCGGTGGTGCTTCCCATTTAATGGAAAAAATCGTAGCCACTAACTCCACTAAAAACATGTGGATTGTAGATGAGACCAAAATGGTACCTACACTTAATTATCCAGTTCCATTGGAAGTAATCCCCTATGGAAGCAAACAATTAGAAAAAAAATTAAAAAAAATGGGATTAAATCCACGATTGCGTTACAAAGATAACGGTGAGTTTGTTCGAACTGATTCTAATAACTATATTATTGATTTATACTTGCCACATATTAACAATCCTACTAAACTCGCTGAACAACTTGATACTATGGTTGGAATTGTTGAACACGGTCTCTTTTTAGATATTGTAAACACCATCATTGTTCAGCATCCTGATGGTCCACAAATCATTGAGGCCCGCTAATAAATAGTTGAATAGATTATAATAAGGAGACTTTAAGAATGGATCAACCGATTGAACCAAAAAATATTGAACGTTATGCCAATAATTTAAATGATTATGACGACTCAAATGTTGTACGTCGGGCCGTAACTCATAATGGTATTTTGAAAACCGCTGCTGATTTCGAAGCTAATCCAAAAATGGACCCAGTTTTTTCCATTGATGTTTCCGACCAACGTGTTTCTGACCAAAAACGGAGCGGACGCTGCTGGTTATTTGCGGCTCTCAACACCATGAGAACTAAAGTTGAAAATGATTTCAATGTACCAAAAGATTTCGAGCTTTCTCAAGCTTATATTTTCTTTTGGGATAAATTCGAAAAATCAAACTACTTTTTAAACAACGTCATCAATACAGCCGAACAACCCCTTGATTCACGAAAAGTGAGTTTCTTAATGGCTACCCCGCAACAAGATGGTGGTCAATGGGATATGTTATGCGCATTAATTGAAAAATATGGCATTGTTCCTAAGTCCGCTATGCCTGAAACAGCTAATAGTGAAAATTCTAGTGAACTCAATGCAGCCCTTAATACACAGTTACGTCATGATGCCGTTATTCTTCGTAAAATGATTAATGATGGCCAAAAAGCAGAAATAATTAATGCTAAACGCGATGACATGATAAATGAAATCTATCGAATGTTGGTTTATTCATTGGGCAAGCCAGTTGAAAAATTCAACTTCGAATATCGCGATCAAGAAAAAGAATATCATATCGATGAAAATATCACGCCAAAAGCATTCTTTCAAAAATACATTAATCTTGATTTAGAAGATTACGTTTCACTTATTAATTCCCCTACTGAAGACAAACCTTATAACAAAACTTATACAGTTGAAATGTTAGGAAATGTCGTTGGCGGACGTCCAATTAAGCATTTTAACCTTCCAATTGAAGAATTAAAAAAATTGACCATCAAACAACTTGAAGCTGGAGAAACAGTTTGGTTTGGTAGCGATGTTGTTAAAGATACCGACCGAAAACAAGGGATTATGGATACCAGGCTTTACCATGTTGATGAATTAATGCACACGGATATGTCATTAACCAAAGCCCAACGTCTTGACTATGGTGAAAGTGTCATGGATCATGCAATGGTGATTACAGGAGTCGATATCGTGAATGGTAAACCAACTAAATGGAAAGTAGAAAATAGTTGGGGTGATAAAGTCGGAACTAAAGGTTACTTTGTCATGAGTGATGACTGGTTCAACGAATTCGTTTATCAAGTTGTCATTAATAAAAAATTCTTGAGTGAAAAAGAAAAAGAAGAGCAGCAACAAGCTCCAAAAATCTTAGCTCCTTGGGATCCAATGGGTACTTTAGCTTAAATATCAAATAAAAGAACTATTCTCAATCACGAGAATAGTTCTTTTATTTGATCAACTCTTTATTAACCACCTGTAATTCGTGATTAAAAGTATAGATAATTGGAGTAGCATTATGAACTTCTACTCCATCAATCCCGGTATCAGTAATATTTTCAATATATTTAATCAATGCCCGTAAAGAACTTCCATGTGCAACTACTAATTGATTCTTTCCATCAATTAATTTAGGTACAATTTCATCCTGCCAATAAGGTATCAATCGCTGATATGCCATTTTCAAACTTTCTGCTGGCGGTTCTTGAATTCCAGCAGTTTGGTAACGTCGTTTGGGATCAACTTCTTGTAACCTTGGAGGAACCGCTGCAAAACTACGACGCCAACGCATAAACTGCTGTTCACCAACTTCTTGTTTGACTTGTTCTTTATTTTTACCACGTAAAGCGCCATAATGACGTTCGTTCAATCTCCAAGTCTTATGTTGTGGAATCCACAATTGATTAATTTCATCTAATACAATATTTTCAGACACAATTGCCCGTTTTAAATAAGATGTATGGGCATCGGAAAATTGAATTCCAGTTTTATTTAATTTACGCCCAGCTTCATGAGCATCAGCTTTTCCCTTAGCAGTTAAAGAAACATCACTCCAACCAGTAAAGGTGTGATCATAATTAGCGGTACTTTCTCCATGACGCATCAGTACTAGTTTACTCATCGCAATCCCTCATTCGTTTCTTAATATCAATCTCACAGAATATTGTAGCATATGCTGTACATACTTTAATTAATCAGCATGTTCCACTTAACTTTATTAAAATATTATAAAGTTACTTAAATGTCCATACAGTCAATTATTAATGGGTTATAATGTAACTTGGTTTACTAAGGATTGAGGTTTACATATGTCAGATAATAAAAATAACTCTAATAATCAACAATCAAGAAAACATCGTCGTTCTGGAAAAAATCATTTTATTGATAAAACAACTCCTAAATCTAGTATCCCAACCAAAAGTGAGGTTCCCTCATCTAATACTGAAGAGGAATGGCACCCAGTTGCGTGGTCTATAATGGTCGTTTTATTAGTATTATCCATTATTTTACTAATCTTTGCTTATGTACAATACCACAAAGCAGCTTCAACCTTCGAAGATACATACATGGCTGGGAAAAATTCTCGAAATGTATCTAACATTTTGAAAAAACGTAAGCCATTTTCAATTTTGTTAATGGGAACTGACACGGGAGCATTAGGTCGGCATGATAAAGGTCGAACTGATTCGATGATTATTGCTACTGTTAATCCCAAAAAGAAAACTACTTATTTTACTAGCATTCCCCGAGATACTAAAGTCGTCGTGCCTGGAGACTCGCAACCTTATGAAAAGATTAATGCGGCTTACACAATTGGTGGTCCCGATTCTGCGACTGATGTCGTTTCTAAGTTATTTAATGTTCCCGTTGATTTTTATGCAGTGGTTAATATGAAGGGCATTAAACAAATGGTAAATGCAGTAGGCGGAGTTGATATCACTCCTAATCTAACTTTTAAATACGAAGGAATTAGTGTTAAAAAAGGGAAAACTGTGCATATGAATGGAGAAACTGCTCTTCAATACACCCGAATGCGTCATGAAGATCCATTAGGAGATTACGGACGTCAGATTAGGCAACGACAAGTCTTAGAACAAGTTCTTCAAAAAGGAATGAAAATTTCATCGGCTTCCCGCTATAGCGAAATTTTAAAATCGTTACAAGGTAATTTAAAAACTAACTTAACTTTTGATGATATGATGACTGCTGCTATTCAATATCGTGGTGCTACTCAAAATATTAACGAGAGTGCTTTACAAGAAGATAATGCTGATGTTGATGGTGTTAGTTATCAAGTCGCCCCTAACAAACAATTATTGACTGTTTCCAACCATATTCGTGAATCGTTAGGTCTACCAGCAGTGAGTCAATTAACTTCTAAACAAAGAAAAATCAACTCTAATAAAGAAGCAAATTCTGAAGATAGTCTCTTTAAAAATGGCAATTCAACTACTAAAAACAATGAATTAGCTAAATAACAATTAAGGAATTCCAATCGGAATTCCTTTTTTATATAAAAATTATTTAAAAACAAAAAACCAGCTCTTAAAATAAGAGCTGGTTTAAGATGCGGCCAAGAAGATTCGAACTTCCACCGAGAAAACTCCCGACAAGATCCTTAATCTTGCGCGTCTGCCAATTCCGCCATGGCCGCAAATCAACAATTACAATTGTATCAAGGATTTGGCAGAAACACAAGAACATTTTAAAATTACCGAGTTTGAATTAATTTTCCTCTACATTTACTACAAACATATCTTTGCAGATTTATTCTACGTTTTCGATAGTATTTTTGACCACAATGAGAACATCTATATAAATATTTAAAAGAACGATCCAATCTAGGAGCATAACGACTACCACCAACCTGTTGCAATAAATACTTAAATTCGTGGGTATTATGCTTACCTGAATATCCTGCTAAATGCAAATGGTAATGAACCAATTCATGTTTAATAATGCCAATTAACACATTTTGATCGATCGCCATTTTGGGATTAATATCAATATTATGACTTTTTAAATGATATCTCCCACCAGTCGTTTTAAGTCGACTATTAAAATAAGCCCGATGTTTAAATTCTTTTTGAAAATATTTTAAAGATAGCTCTTCAACAACAGCTTGTAATTCTTGATCGTTCATAATTTCTCCTAATCAGGTTCAATCATAGATAATTGAATCCGATTCCGATCTTTATCCACTGATAATACCCATACATCAACGATATCACCGACAGAAACTAATTTAGATGGATCATTAACAAACTTCTCACTCATCTTAGAAATATGCACTAAGCCATCTTGTTTAACGCCAATATCTACGAAAGCACCAAAATCAATCACGTTTCTAACAGTTCCTTGTAACTTTAAACCTGGTGTTAAATCATCAATCGTCATTACATCTGATTTTAATAATGGTGCTGTCATTTTATCTCGCAAATCACGTCCAGAATTTTTCAAACCAGCCAATAAATCTGCTGCTTGCATTTCATCAATCTGTAATTCATTGGCAATCGTTTTAACATCCTTTTTTTGTAATTTTGAAGTTGCTTTTGGACTCCCAAGATCTTCTAAATTAATTTCTAAATATTTTAATATCTGAGTTGCAGTAGCATAACTTTCGGGATGAATATCAGTATTATCTAAAGGATTACTACCACCTATAATACGTAAAAATCCAACAGATTGTTCAAAAGCTTTAGGTCCAAGTCGTTTAACTTTTTTCAGCTGACTGCGATTTACAAAACTTCCATTTTCCTCTCGATAACTAACAATATTATTTGAAATTGCTTTTGAGAGTCCAGAAATGTGTTCCAATAATTCTGGACTGGCAGTATTTAAGTTAACTCCAACTTGATTAACTGCAGTTTCAACTACTCGGCTAAGCTGGGTATCCAAATTTTTTTCTGATACATCATGTTGATATTGTCCTACCCCAACGGCTTTTGGATCAATTTTAATCAATTCAGCTAACGGATCTTGCAGACGACGCCCAATGCTAATGGCAGAACGTTCCTCAACATGTAATTTAGGAAATTCATTTCTAGCATTTTCACTGGCCGAATAAACAGAAGCACCTGATTCGTTCACAATCACATAGTGAACTGGGAAATCAATGTCTTTGATTGCATCGGCCACAAATTGTTCTGATTCACGTGAAGCAGTTCCATTTCCAATCGCAATCATTTCCACATGATATTTTTTAATCAAAGCAATAAATTCTGTTCTTGCTTGGGAAATTTTAGTTTCACTGGCTGGTTTAGTTGCAAAAATAATTTGTTTATCCAAAAATTTACCATTTTTATCAATTATTGCTAACTTACATCCAGTTCGATAAGCTGGATCAAATCCGAGAACAACTTTCCCTTTCATCGGCGTTTGCATTAATAAATGATATAAATTTTTCCCAAAGACTTCAATCGCGTGATTTTCAGCCGTTTCAGTTAGTTTATTTTCTACCTCGCGGGAAATTGCAGGCTTGATAAAATGCCGATACCCTTCTTTAATTGCATTTTTAACGAAATCCACGGTCATCTCTCGATGTTTCCCAATCATATGAAAATTTAAATGACTAAGAATCACCGTTTCATTCACATCAATCTTAACTTGCAAAATTTTATTCTTATTTCCACGATTAATTGCCAATACTCGGTAAGAAGGAATATCCTTAACGGATTCAGAAAAATCATAATAATTTTCATAAACCCCATTTTCATCCAATTCTTTACCATCAGTTTTAACTTTTGTTTGTAACTTACCATTGTTTTCTGTGTAATTTCTTATCCATTCACGAAAGTTAGCATTATCGCCCACTTTTTGACTAATAATATCGGTTACTCCAGCTAAAACATCTGTAACACTAGATAAATCTACTTTGGGATTAACATAGGCAGCAGCTAATATTTCAGGAGATTGATTGGGAAATTGCATAATTTGATTTGCAAGAGGCGTTAAACCTTTTTCATCTGCAACCATTGCTTTTGTTTTACGTTTTTGTTTATAAGGTAAATAAAGATCTTCAACCGTTTGTAAATCATCAGCTGTATTAATATCATTTTGAAGCTGATCAGTTAGTTTTCCTTGTTCATCAATCTGCTTCATGATTTCGGTCTTACGTTTAGCAAGTTTTTCCAATCGATGATAATTATCTTCAATATCACGAATTTGCACTTCATCAAGGTTTCCAGTTCGTTCTTTTCGGTAACGGGCAATAAATGGTACTGTGTTACCATCTTCCAACATGGATAACGTAGTTTGAATTTGTTTTCGATTAATCCCTTCTAATTGCTGACTAAGTTGACTAATAATTGTTTGATCCATAAAAATTCCTCCATAAAATACAAAAACTTCGTTAACAATAACGAAGTCTAATCCAAAACTTATTTCCAAAATGTGTCATAAATTGTAATAGGTAAATGACGTTTGTGAGCTGTTTTTTGATACCAATTTTCAATAACACTAGCGGCCTTGGAACTAATATCTTTTCCTTCCAAGAAATCATCAATATCTTGGTAACTAACTCCCAAAGCAACTTCATCAGGAAGTGCTGGACGATTATCTTCTAAATCAGCCGTTGGAGTTTTTTCGTAAAGATTTTTAGGGGCATTCAGAGCTTCTAATAATGCCTTCCCTTGTCGCTTATCAAGACGCCAAATTGGAGTAATATCAGCAGCTCCATCGCCAAATTTAGTGTAAAAACCAGTCACTGCCTCGGCAGCATGATCAGTCCCAAGTACAATCCCATGATGAGCACCAGCAATCGTAAATTGAGCAATCATTCGTTCTCGTGCTTTAATATTTCCTTTGTTAAAATCAGAAATCACATCACCATTAGCTTCAACTGCAGTTACCATACTATCAGTTGCTGCTTTAATGTTAACCCGTTCTACCTGATCAGCATCAATAAATTTAATTGCTTCCATTGCATCTGATTCATCAGCTTGTTCACCATATGGCAACCGAACCGCGATAAACTGATAATCATTATTTCCAGTTTCTTCACGTAATTCGGTCATTGCCATTTCACCCAATTTACCAGTCAGGGTTGAATCTTGGCCGCCAGAAATTCCCAATACAACTGATTTAATGAAAGGATTTTTTTTAAAGTAATCCTTAATAAAATTAACACTGTTACGAATTTCTGTTTGCGGATCAATTTGTGGTTTTACTTTTAAAGCTGAGATTATTTCACGTTGAATTTGTTTTTGTTTAGTATCCACATTTTTCACCTACTGTAATCTTTTTTCTGAACCATTCCGAATTTCTTTTATCAATTTCATCTTGTTATCCCAAGCTTCTTGAGATAAATCAACCGGATAAGCTTCTGGATTTAGCATCCGTTTGTATTCTGGCCATAACATTTCACGAACCTTGTTGGCATGTTTTTTAATTTTATCAAGACTAGGCATCTCATAAACTAATTTTCCATCACGATAAATATCTTTTAACAATGGTTCAGCATTAAAATCATGAATTGTTTTGTTGATATATGTGTATTGTGGATGAAACATGTATAATGAATCTTCTTTACGAGGATCTTCATCAGCTAAGGTAACGTAATCCCCCTCCGATTTACCATCCTTTTTCTCAGTAATTCGCCAAACTTGTTTTTTACCAGGAGTTGAAACCTTTTCTGCATTATTAGAAAGTTTGATTGTATCAACCATTTTGCCATTTTTATCTTCTACTGATACTAGCTTGTAAACTGCTCCTAAAGCTGGTTGATCAAAAGCAGTTATTACTTTAGTGCCGACTCCCCAAACGTCAATTTTAGCATGTTGCATTTTCAAACTACTAATTGTGTACTCATCCAAGTCATTAGATGCATAAATTTTTGCATCTGGAAAACCAGCTTTATCAAGCATTTCACGCACACGTTTAGAAATGTAGGCCATATCACCAGAATCAATGCGGACTCCATTAAAATTAATCTTGTCGCCCATTTCTTTGGCAACTTTGATTGCATTTGGCACCCCACTCTTTAATGTATCAAAAGTATCCACCAAAAAAACACAGTTGCGATGAGTCTCTGCATATGCTTTAAAAGCGTCATAATCATTTCCAAATGATTCTACTAAAGAATGCGCATGAGTCCCAGAGATAGGAATATTAAATTCTTTTCCAGCTAAAACGTTTGAAGTAATATCAAATCCGCCAATGTAACAAGCTCGTGTCCCCCAAAGAGCTGCAGAAACTTCCTGAGCACGACGACTTCCGAATTCCATTAATGGATCTTTACCAGCAACACTTCTAATTCTAGCAGCTTTAGTGGCAATCAGAGTTTGATAATTAACGATGTTTAAAATTGCTGTTTCGACCAATTGGCATTCAGCAATCGTTCCTTCAACTTGCATAATAGGTTCTTTATTAAAAACCAAATCTCCTTCTTGAGCGGATCTAATGGTTCCTTTGAATTTAAAATTACGTAAATATTCCAGAAATTTTTCTGAATAATCACCGTGTTCTCGTAAATAATCAACATCACTATCAGTAAATTTAATATTATTAATATAATCAACTACATGTTCTAAACCAGCAAAAACAGCATATCCATTTCCAAATGGCATATCGCGAAAATAAACTTCAAAAACCGCATGACGATTTTGCATGTTTTTTTCAAAATAAGTTGCCATCATATTAATTTCATAATCATCTGTATGCATGGTTAAATTATCAGTAGCATCAATTGTAGACATTTTATTCCTCCATAATGAAGTAAACATTTTAAGTATTTTCATTTTACCATTATTAAAGGCAAATATAAAAATGCAACCATCAACTAACTAAAAATAATTTTATTGATTTAAATAAAATTCAAATCTTTCTGCTACATATTGGGTCTCAACAAATTCAAAAGGTTTTTGATTTTTAAAATAAGAAATCTGCTTCAATTTTAAAATAGGATCACCAGTTTTAATTTTAAGTAATTCTGCGGTTGGATCAGAAGCTAAAATCGCAGAAATATATTGTTTAGCTCCAACTGGGATCAATCCCATCTGTTGCTCTAAAGAACGATAGAGAGAACTAGTAACATCTTCTTGACTCATTTCTTTTACTAGATTAGCACTAACCGTGGTTGTTTCCAAGCAAATCGGAATTTGATTACCATAACGTAATCGTTCCATTCGAAGTACACGCTCATTTGGTGCTAATTCCAATACTTCTGCTTCTTTAAATGTTGGTTCAATAATTTTATACGATAAAGTTTTACTAGATGGTGTTTTCCCTTGAGAAATCATAGTGTCCGTAAAACTAGAAATTCCTGACATATGTTCTTGTACCTTTTTACTAGTAACAAATGTTCCAGAACCAATTTCTCTTCGTAAAAGACCTTCATCAATTAATGCTTGAACTGCTTGCCGTAATGTCATCCGACTCACATCATAATGCTCAGCTAATTTCCTTTCAGAAGGGATTTTAGTTCCAACTAACCATTTCTCGTTTTCAATCTTTTGTTTCATATCATTATGAATTTGAATATAAACTGGTATAGTCATATGAACCTCCTGATAATAAAAAAATCGCCTGACTTTAGTCAGACGATTCATAATATTGGGCTAGCTGGGATCGAACCAGCGCATACCAGGATCAAAACCTGGTGCCTTACCACTTGGCTATAGCCCAAAAATAAATGGAGGGGAGTGGATTCGAACCACCGAACCCGAAGGAGCGGATTTACAGTCCGCCGCGTTTAGCCAGACTTCGCTACCCCTCCAAAAAGATTAAATCACTCAATCAACATATATTATATTAAAGGAATTCCGACTCCGCGTCAAGCATAAATTAAAAAAAATCCCAAAAAATTTTGGGATTTTTTTATTTATTTAACACCATCCATTAATTTAACAACAGGTTTTACAAAGAAAAGTAGAATGATACTTGCCACAATTGCAACTAACCCAATGATACCAAAGTAAGCAGTTTCAGTACCTGGTGTGTAAAAACGAGCAATCTGTGAATTAACTGCTTGTCCAGCAGCATCAGCTAAGAACCACATGCTAACCATTTGAGCACCAAATGCTTTTGGAGCTAATTTGGTGGTAACTGACAGCCCAATTGGAGAAATCAACATTTCACCAATTTCAATGATTGCCCAACTTCCTACTAACCATAAAGGACTAATCTTAGTTCCAACTCCAAACATTGATAAAGGAATAACCATCAATAGAAATGAGAGACCAGCAAAGAACAATCCATAAGCAAATTTCTTTGGAGTAGAAGGTTGTCTCTTGCCTAACTTTGTCCATAATAACACGAATAATGGAGTATAAAGCATGATAAACAATGGGTTTAATGATTGATACCAACTAGGATCAATATGCAACCATCCTAAATTATTGTTAGTTTGCGTTAAAGCAAAACTAGCTAAAATACTAGATCCTGATTCTTCAATTGCCCAAAATACTAACGCCCCGATAAATAATGGGATATAAGCTAGTACTCTTGAGCGCTCAATTTTAGTAATCTTTTTACTTCGAATGATAATAAAGAAATAAACAATTGGAGTAATAACAGCAATTAAACTTAATAAACTAACGAAATTATCAAGGGTTAAAATTTTTGCAAAATACATTCCAACTATAATAACTGCAAAAACAATAATTCCAGCTATAACATTAAAAGTAATTTTCTTAACTTCATTAGCTTTAATTGGATCAGTTGGAACTAATCCATCTTTGCCTAAAGTTTTATTTCCACCAAAGTAATAAAATAATAAACCAATGAACATTCCAAATGCTGCTAATGAGAAACCAACATGATAATCAAATTTGGTAGCTGTCCATCCACAAATTAATGGGGCAATGAAAGCACCTAAATTAATTGCAAATGTAAAGATTGTAAACGCACTTTCACGTCTTTGATCTTCTGATGAATATAACTTACCTACCATGTCAGAAATATTAGGCTTTAATAATCCTGTACCAGTGGTAATCAAGGCAATAGACCCAAACAGTCCCCATAATCCAATCGGAATCGATAATGCAATATGTCCAAACATAATCAAAATTCCACCAAAAAATACAGTTCGACGACTCCCTAAAATTCGATCACTAATAAATCCTCCAGTAACAGAAGCAAGATATACTAATGAACCATAGATAGCCATAACTGACAAACCGGTTGTTTGTGAAAGACCCAATCCACCTTTAGCTGCCGTAGCAACCATGTAATAAAGCAGAATTGCACGCATACCATAGTAACTAAATCTTTCCCAGAATTCTGTACCAGCTAAGAATTCCAAACCTTTTGGTTGTCCAAAAAAGGCATTATCCATACTTTTTTTCTTTTCCAAAATATAAACCTCTTTCTTTTTTCGAATTAAAAAGAAATTATACTCTTAGTATTTTCTTAATACAATCATTTTTTTAAAGCATATCTAAATAACGTTCACGTTCCCATTGAGATACATTTTGGCTATAGGCAGTCCATTCCATGTTTTTAGCATCAAGAAAGTTCTGGTAAATATGTGAACCAAGTGCATCTTCCATTACAGAATCTTCCTGTAAATCAAGTAATGCATTATGGAGTGTTGCAGGTAATTTTTTAATATGATCTAATTTGAGTTCCTTGCCATCCATTCGATAAATATTACGGTCAATTGGTTCATCTGGTTCAATTTTATTCCTAATCCCATCTAACCCTGCTTCCAAAATTGCAGCAATGGCTAAATATGGGTTAGCCGAAGGATCGACACTACGCAACTCTAAACGGGTCCCTTTGCCACGTGCAATTGGTACACGAACCATCGGAGAACGATTGGCACCAGACCAAGCAATATATACCGGTGCTTCAAATCCAGGAACTAATCGTTTATATGAGTTAACTGTTGGATTACAAATAGCCGTTAATGCTTGAGCGTGTTTCAAAATTCCGCCAAGAAAATAATAAGCAGTTTGAGAAAGTCCCCCTTCTCCATTTTCATCATAAAAAGCATTATTACCATCTTTATCAAAAAGTGACATGTTCATGTGCATTCCTGAACCATTTACTCCATTTAAAGGTTTAGGCATGAAAGTAGCGTATAATCCATATCTTCTAGCAACTGTTTTAACTACCATCTTAAATGTTTGAATGTGATCAGCTGCTACGACAGCATTGTCATATTCAAAATCAATTTCATGTTGACCAGGCGCAACTTCATGATGTGATGCTTCAACATTAAAGCCCATTTTTTCAAGTTCAAGTACCATATCACGACGAACATTAGCTGCTAAATCCATTGGAGCTAAGTCAAAATAACTTCCTTTATCATTTAATTTTTCAGTAGGATTGCCATTTTCATCTAATTCAAAAAGGAAAAATTCAGGTTCTGGTCCAATATTAAAATCACTAAATCCAAGGTCTTTCATTTCTTTTAATACTCGGATTAAATTATTTCGTGGATCACCTACGAACTTTTCCCCATCAGATGTATACACACTACAAGTCAAACGAGCTACTTTACCATGCTCATCCCCCCATGGAAAAACCATCCAAGTTGATAAGTCAGGCTTTAAGTACATGTCACTTTCTTCGATACGTACAAAGCCATCGATTGATGAACCGTCAAACATTAATTTACCTGCTAATAATTGATCTAACTGACTAATTGGAACTTCAACGTTTTTTGCTGTTCCAAGTAAATCTGTAAACATTAAGCGAAGAAACCGAACATCCTCTTTACTTACCATTTCTCGAATATCATCAGGTGTATATTGTTTTCTTTTGTTCATGTCGTTCTCCTTTTATAAATGTCCTTGTTTGAATTGAGAGTCGTCGTCAGGATATAAGCCTCCAGCTTTCAGAATATCATCACGCAAATACTCACGAACCCGTCCATCACTAATAGTCTTCTTATATAGATTTTGTTTCTTTTCTAATCGACGCTGCTGTTTTTCGTAAACTCGTTTTACTTGTTCAATATTCATCCCTTCATTCAGATAGTCTTTAACTTCTAAAATGCGATCAATATCATTTAACGAGTACAATCTACGATTACTATCAGTTCGTTTAGAATTTACTAAACCGTGATCATCATAATATCTAATTTGTCGAGCAGTTAACGATGTTAATTTCATTACAGGTCCCATGGGTAAAACTGCTAACGATCTTCTTAATTCTTTTTCACTCATATTAACAGCTCCTCAATGACTGTAATAATAAAAGTATTTTCAAGAATCGTCAACGGATGATGTAGTGTTTTGTTACATGAGTAACTTTTTTTGATTACTACGTTTAATCATTAATAAATCAATACAAAAAAGAGATACTAAAAAATTAATTTTAGTATCTCTTAGATTATGCCGACTGCAGGAGTCGAACCTGTGACCTTCGGTTTACGATGCCGATGCTCTACCAGCTGAGCTAAGTCGGCATAATAATATTATGTAACAAAAATGCCAACCATTAGTTAGCATTTTTACTATATAACTCCGACAGGCGGGCTCGAACCGTCGACAACCTGATTAACAGTCAGGTGCTCTACCAACTGAGCTATGTCGGAATAATTGCGTGGCAACGTCCTATCCTCGCAGGGGGCGATCCCCCAACTACTTTTGGCGTGCTGAAGCTTAACTTCTGTGTTCGGCATGGGAACAGGTGTATCCTTCAGGCTATCGCCACCACACTATGCTT